>NZ_LN913006.1:685595-1508095 GCF_001487165.1 Blautia massiliensis (ex Durand et al. 2017) | reverse complement strand
TATCCAAGGTTTCCAGGGTAAAGCTGATCTGCCCTGGGTGAGTCGGGACCTAAGGTGAGGGCGAGAGCCGTAGCCGATGGACAACAGGTTGATATTCCTGTACTGCAGTATGACAGAACTGTGGGGACACGTAAGGAGAGCGGGAGCCGGGAATGGAAAGCCCGGTACAAGCGAGGTACCAGTATGGTAGGAAAATCCGCCATGCAATGGGAAGACGTGATGTGGAGTGAATTTTAGTAANGAAGATTAGTAGCGAAGCCCGTGAGCCATGCGTCAAGAAAAGCCGCTATCGTTCATATTGTACCCGTACCGTAAACCGACACAGGTGGATGAGGAGAGAATCCTAAGGCCGGCGGAAGAAGTATTGCCAAGGAACTCGGCAAAATGGCCCCGTAACTTAGGGAGAAGGGGTGCCTGCGAGAGCAGGCCGCAGAGAATAGGCTCAAGCAACTGTTTAGCAAAAACACAGGTCTATGCGAAACCGAAAGGTGAGGTATATGGGCTGACGCCTGCCCGGTGCTGGAAGGTTAAGAGGAGAGGTTAGCGGTAACGCGAAGCTTTGAATTTAAGCCCCAGTAAACGGCGGCCGTAACTATAACGGTCCTAAGGTAGCGAAATTCCTTGTCGGGTAAGTTCCGACCCGCACGAAAGGCGTAATGATTTGAGCGCTGTCTCGGCAATACATCCGGTGAAATTGAAGTGCCAGTGAAGATGCTGGCTACCCGCGCCAGGACGGAAAGACCCCATGGAGCTTTACTCCAGTTTGGCACTGGGGTCCGGTGTTGCATGTACAGGATAGGTGGGAGGCTGAGAAACGGTAACGTCAGTTGCCGCGGAGCCGCTGTTGGGATACCACCCTTGTGATATTGGGCTTCTAACCAGCCGCCGTAATCCGGCGGTGGGACAATGCCAGGCGGGGAGTTTGACTGGGGCGGTCGCCTCCGAAAGGGTATCGGAGGCGCCCAAAGGTTCCCTCAGAATGGACGGAAACCATTCGAAGAGTGCAAAGGCAGAAGGGAGCTTGACTGCGACACCGACGGGTGGAGCAGGTACGAAAGTAGGGCTTAGTGATCCGGTGGTATTAAGTGGGAATGCCATCGCTCAACGGATAAAAGCTACCCTGGGGATAACAGGCTTATCACTCCCAAGAGTTCACATCGACGGAGTGGTTTGGCACCTCGATGTCGGCTCATCGCATCCTGGGGCTGTAGTAGGTCCCAAGGGTTGGGCTGTTCGCCCATTAAAGCGGTACGCGAGCTGGGTTCAGAACGTCGTGAGACAGTTCGGTCCCTATCCGGCGTGGGCGTAGGATATCTGAGAGGAGCTGTCCTTAGTACGAGAGGACCGGGATGGACGGACCGCTGGTGGACCGGTTGGCTTGCCAAAGCCATGGCCGGGTAGCCAAGTCCGGAAGGGATAAACGCTGAAGGCATCTAAGCGTGAAGCCCCCCTCAAGATGAGATATCCCATTCTTTAAGAAGTAAACCCCCTTGAAGACGACGAGGTAGATAGGGCAGAGGTGGAAGTGTGGTAACACATGGAGCTGACTGTTACTAATCGGGTGAGGGCTTGACCAAAAAGCCGAGGAAGCGGGCAGGATGTAACAGAAATGGGGCGGAACAAGCTTGCTTGTGGAGGACCATTTATGGTACAGACTGGACATTTGCGAAGCAAATGACATCGAACGACGGAGTCGTGAGATGACCCCCGCTGGAGTAGCCTACAAAACAGGCGATGCAGCTTTAGCTGCGAGCCCGTGAAAAAAGGCTGATCGGTACGCAGGTTAAAATTGATTCAACAAACGATTAACGATCATCAACACAAACATGTATGTAGTTTTCAAGCTACAAAGGGAAAGAGGAAAACAGGAGAAAAATCAGTACATGGATTTTTCTCCTGTTTTTGTTATATATGATCATACATCTCCCACCATTTACATCCCCTTTTCCATATGTTACAATAGGTAAGACCAAGGGAGCCTGACCAGGCTGAGAGGAGGCGTAAGCTTCGACTTTTGAACTTGAATTGGGTAATCCCAACGTAAGGAGGAAAGAAAAGAGTATGTTTGATTTTCTTGTGACTGCCGAAGGCGGTCTCACAACGACAGGATATGTTGTATCTGTTATTGCAGTTCTGATTTTGATAATTCTGGTAGCAGTATTACTTCAGAAAAACACATCTGCATTAAAACTTACTACACAGCAGCTGGTTACCTGTGCAGTAGCATTGGCACTTGCATATGTAACTTCCTACATTAAGATATTTAAACTGCCATTTGGCGGATCTGTGACCTTGTTCAGCATGCTGTTTATTGTTTTGATCGGTTACTGGTATGGCATTAAGGTAGGAATTCTTACCGGTCTTGTATATGGAATTTTTCAGTTCCTCCAGGAGCCATATGTCCTTTCATTTTTTCAGGTATGCTGTGATTACATTCTGGCATTTGGAGCAATGGGACTTTCCGGATTATTTACAAAATCCAGAAAACATGGTCTTCTTAAAGCATACATAGTAGCAATTCTGGCAAGAGGTGCATTCCATGCACTTGGTGGATATCTTTACTGGATGGATTATATGCCGGATAATTTCCCGAAGTCTCTGACAGCTTTGTATCCGATCATTTACAATTACAGCTATATTCTTCTGGAAGGTGTACTGACGATCGTAGTAATTTCTATTCCGGCAGTATCCAGTGCACTTGGGCGAATGCGAGTTATGGCAACTGGTGGAAACCGACAGTCTGCAATTGCCGAAAAATAATTAATACAGACACATAAATAAAAAGAGATCGTTCAAGATACTACGATCTTTTTTTATTGAGAAATCATAAAAAAGTTATATAAAACAAACCAAAAACACAAAGAATACTTTTCACCTAAAGAAAGTTGTGCTATGATAATCAGGCGGAATAATTTTCTGTTCAAACGGATAAAAGCAAGTCCCCACCTATTGTCCATTGTTTCTCGCAATCCTGCAGGAGACTTCTTTGATCCGGTTAAAATATTACAGACAGATACTACATATCTGAACATATAAAATACAAAAGAAAAAGCAGCCATACAGTTGCGAAAAGGAGAAAAAAATGTCTAAAAAAATCGAACGAAATGATCCCTGCTGGTGTGGAAGCGGAAAAAAATATAAAAAATGCCATGAAGCATTTGATGAAAAAATGGAACTCATGAAAAAGAAGGGGTATGCAGTTCTTGACCATGATCTGATCAAGACACCTGCACAGATCGAGAAGATCAAAGAGAGCTGCAAGATCAATGTTGCAGTTCTTGATTATGTTGCAGAGCATATCGGACCAGGTGTGACGACACAGCAGATCGATGACTGGGTACATGAAGAAACAGTACGCCATGGCGGAATTCCGGCACCACTTAATTATGAAGGTTTTCCAAAAAGCGTATGTACATCTATTAATGAGGTAGTATGCCACGGCATCCCGGATGAAGAGACTGTTTTAAAAGAAGGTGATATTGTCAATGTAGATGTATCCACCATTTATCAGGGATATTTTTCTGATTCCTCCCGTATGTTCTGTATTGGAAAGGTAAGTCCGGAGAAGGAGAAGCTTGTCCGTGTGACAAAGGAATGCGTAGAGCTTGGTCTTGAGCAGGTAAAACCATGGACGCCGATTGGAAATATGGGAAGTGCTGTGCACAAACATGCAGTGGAAAACGGCTATACAGTTGTGAGAGAAATTGGCGGACATGGCGTAGGTCTTGAGTTTCATGAAGATCCATGGGTAAGCTACACATCTAAGGAAGATTCAGGTGTACTCATGGTACCCGGAATGATCTTTACTATTGAACCAATGGTCAATATGGGATCTGATGAAATCTATACAGATGAGATCGATGACTGGACAGTGAGGACAGAGGATGGTCTGCCATCGGCACAGTGGGAGATCATGGTCCTTGTCACAGAAACAGGACATGAGGTCCTTTGCTGGTAAAAGCCATCGAAAATCCGGAAAAAAAGTCCTTGCAATGAGAAGTTATCTAGTGTATAATCACATATGTTGTGAAAAAAGATGGTCCTCTGTTACCATATGTGTATTAAGAACATCCAGTATAATTAAGGAGAGAAAGAAATGAACGAAATTATTAAGAACATTGAGTCCGCTCAGCTGAAAGCTGAAGTACCGCAGTTCCGCGTAGGAGACACAGTAAGAGTACACGCACTGATCAAAGAGGGAACACGTGAGCGTGTTCAGATCTTCGAGGGTACAGTACTTAAGAGACAGGGTGGAAGCACAAGAGAGACTTTCACAGTAAGAAAGAGCTCCAACGGTGTTGGTGTTGAGAAAACATGGCCGCTTCATTCCCCACATGTAGTTAAGGTTGAGGTTATCCGTCATGGTAAAGTACGCCGTGCGAAACTGAACTACCTGAGAGATCGTGTAGGTAAAGCAGCTAAGGTTAAAGAGCTTGTAAAATAATTTCATAAGTAAAGAGGCAGGGACAATAACATTTGCTATTGTCCCTCTTTTTACATCAGTGCGTATGCGTGTAAAGACACATACAGGGGATAGAATATGGGATTAAATAAGAAGATTAATATCGAAAATCTGAAGGAAAACAGAGCTGTTTCCGAAGCAAGGGAGAAGCTTCGTGATGACAGGACAAGAGGAATCGTGAAATGGGTGTTTGAAATTATTGTGACCCTGGTTTTTGCTGTGCTGGTTGCAATCTCTGCATTTCAGACTGTGACATTGCAGGAAAGTGCCATGGAACCCACGTATTCTGTAAGTGAAAAGTTTTTTGTAAACAGGGCTTTATATAAGGTCAGTTCACCAAAACGTGGAGATGTGATCGTTTTTAAAACAAGCGCCAGTGACTCGGCAGCCCTGCATATCCGACGTGTGATCGGCCTTCCCGGGGAGACTGTTCAGGTTAAAGACGGGAAGATCTATATCAACGGCAAGGTTTATGAAGAAAACGGAGCTTATCAGGATATGACAGATGGAGGACTTGCAAATAGTGCTATAACTCTGGAAAGCGGGGAATATTTTGTCCTTGGTGATAATCGCAATAACAGTGAGGACAGCCGCTTCAGCGATATCGGAAATATCAGTAAGAAGTACATTGTCGGGAAAGTTTGGTTTACAGTTTCTCCGAAAAATAAAATAGGTTTTATAAAATAGATCAAAGTAAACAGATTAAAGTATAGATAAATGAGGTGAATTATGAACGTACAGTGGTATCCAGGCCATATGACGAAGGCGAAGCGTCAGATGCAGGAAGATATCAAGTTGATCGATCTGATCATTGAGCTTGTAGATGCAAGAGTTCCTCTTTCCAGCCGAAATCCGGATATTGATGAGCTGGGAAAAAACAAGGCGCGTATGATCCTTCTCAACAAAGCAGATCTTGCCGATGAGAGACAGAACCGTGCCTGGATGGAATATTTCAAAGAAAAAGGAATCTATGCGGTAAGTATTGATTCCCGCAATAAGGGATCTATGAAGGCCGTTTCTGCGGCAATCACAGAGGCATGTAAGGAAAAGACAGAGAGAGACCGGAGACGAGGAATCAAAAACCGTCCGGTACGTGCGATGGTTGCAGGAATCCCTAATGTTGGAAAATCAACATTTATCAATACCTTTGCAGGAAAAGCCTGTGCCAAGACCGGTAATAAACCAGGAGTTACAAAAGGAAAACAGTGGATACGTCTGAATAAAAGTGTGGAGCTTCTGGATACCCCTGGAATTCTCTGGCCGAAATTTGAAGATCAGGAAGTTGGAATGCGTCTTGCCTATATCGGTTCGATCAAGGACGATATTCTGAACATCGAAGAACTTGCCCTGGGTCTGATCGGATATCTGCAGGAGTTTTATCCGGCAGCGATCAGAGAGAGATACAATGTAGAAGAAGAGCTGAAATCGCTGGATATCCTTACTGCAGTTGCGAAAGCAAGAGGATGTCTGAAAAAGGGCGAAGAGCTTGATTATGAGAAAGCATCCCGCCTTTTGCTGGAAGAATTTCGTTCCGGAAAACTGGGAAAAGTGACTCTGGAGTTTCCAAAAGGACCGGAGGAAGCGTAATGGAAACAATGAAAGATATCAAGGCGCGTTTTGCGTCAGCGAAGGAGGGCGAATATAACGCCCTTTTTCGTCATTATGAAAATGATGAGAGAAGCGGTGTACAGAAACTGATCCAGCAGTATCACAAAAAGCTTCAGGCTCTGGAGGATGAGCGTGTACGTACAGAGAGCATGAAGAAATATGAACATGAATATGAGCATCTTGGATATCTTTGCGGGATCGATGAGGTGGGAAGAGGCCCTCTTGCCGGACCGGTAGTCGCCTGTGCGGTGATCCTTCCGAAAGACTGCGATATTTTATGGCTGAATGATTCTAAAAAGCTTACAGCTAAGAAGAGAGAAGAATTGTACGATGTGATCCTGGAGGGAGCAGTTTCTGTTGGAATTGGAATGGCAAGTCCGGAGAGGATTGATGAGATCAATATCCTGCAGGCAACCTATGAGGCAATGCGCCAGGCAGTGAGCAGGCTTTCTGCACAGCCACAGCTGCTTTTGAACGATGCGGTTACCATACCGGAAATCCAGATTCCGCAGGTACCCATCATCAAAGGTGATGCAAAAAGTGTATCCATTGCGGCAGCAAGTATTGTTGCCAAAGTGACCAGAGACCGGATGATGGAAGAATATGATAAGGTTCTTCCGGAATACGGATTTGCCTCCAATAAAGGATATGGTTCTGCAGCGCATATTGAAGCACTGAAGAAATATGGACCAAGTCCGATACATAGAAAAACGTTTATCACACATTTTGTATAAAAATACTTAAGATACCGACATCAAAAACAGAAAGGTTTTGTTTATCTGAAGGAAAATAGAAGACAGAAGGGCAGCTATTATGAAGGAATTGCTGCAGCGTTCCTGGAAGAAAAGGGGCTGCAGATCAAGGAAAGAAATTTTCGCTGCCGAAGTGGTGAGATCGATCTTGTTGCGCAGGATGGAAGATATCTGGTGTTTGTTGAAGTGAAATACAGAAAGAACGGAAAGAGTGGAAGTCCTTTTTCAGCGGTAGGGAGAGAAAAACAGAGGATCATTAGCAAAGTGGCAATGTTTTATCTGATTGCACATGGATACCGGGAGCTGCCTCCCTGCCGTTTTGACGTAGTAGGAATTGATGGAGAGAACATCCACTGGATAAAAAATGCTTTTGATTTTTGCAGTTGAAAGGACTGGTCACATAAGATGAAAATAAAATGGTATAAAGATAAACAGCTAATGAATATAAATCAGAAGAACAAGGTTACCTGGCTTACATATCCTGCTTTTGAGAAATTTCCCGGGATCGTACATGGCTTCAGTACCCGCCTGGGAGGAGTAAGCCAGGGGATTTATGAATCTATGAACTTAAGCTTCACAAGAGGGGATGAAGAGTCTGCGGTGCGGGAAAATTACCGCAGACTTTCTGCTGCTATGGGATTTTCCATGGAAGATATCGTAACCTCTGATCAGACACACACCACCAATGTACGTGTGGTCACGGAAGAAGACAGAGGAAATGGGATCACAAAACCAAGACCTTATACAGATGTGGATGGAATGATCACCAATGTGCCGGGACTGGTGCTGGCAACGTTTTATGCGGACTGTGTACCACTTTTCTTTATAGATCCGGTACATAGAGCTGTGGGATTATCTCATTCCGGCTGGAGAGGTACTGTAGGAAAGATCGGAAAAGTGACGGTGAAGAAGATGACTGAGGAATTTCAGACAGATCCTTCAGAGCTTTATGCAGCCATTGGTCCTTCTATCTGTCAGGATTGCTATGAAGTCAGTGAAGATGTGATCGATCAGTTTAGAGAGGCGTTTGAAGAAAAATACTGGGATGTGCTTTTTTACAGAAAACCAGATGGGAAATACCAGCTGAATCTGTGGGAGGCGAACCGAAGGATCTTTCTGGATGCAGGCATAAAAGAAGAGCGGATCTCAATGCCGGGCATCTGCACCTGCTGTAATCCGCTCTTTCTTTATTCACACAGGGCTTCTCACGGGAAACGTGGAAACCTGGGAGCATTTATTACTGTTCGTTGACTTTTTTCATGAGATTCATGATCTTTTCGTTGCTGGAACGAACCTTCTCGACAGATACATCATGATTGATGATATCGATGATACTTGCAAGATATTTGCTCATGTTTGCTTCGATATAGTATGGGCGGTCAAGAAGCTCAGGAATACGATAGTTAAGGTTGGTTGTGATGACTCTGTCCAGCCAGCCTTTTTCGTAATATTCATCAAATTTGGCTACGCCATCTGTAAACAGACCGTAGGTTGTGCAGACGAATACACGTCCGGCTTTACGCTCTTTGAGCTGACGAGCAACATCCAGCATGCTTTCTCCGGAAGAGATCATATCGTCGATGATGACAACATCTTTGCCCTCTACGGAATCTCCGAGGAATTCGTGAGCAACGATCGGATTCTTTCCGTTGACAACGGTGGAGTAATCACGGCGTTTGTAGAACATACCCATATCGACTCCAAGGATATTGGAGAAGTATACAGCACGGGACATGGCACCTTCATCCGGGCTGATGATCATGAGATGATCATTGTCAAGCTTGAAATCAGGGACATTTTTGACCAGTGCTTTCAGGAACTGGTATGTGGGGAAAAAGTTATCAAAGCCCTTCAGCGGAATAGAGTTCTGTACACGTGGGTCATGAGCATCAAAAGTAATGATGTTGGAAACACCCATGGCACTTAACTCGCGAAGTGCAAGTGCACAGTCAAGAGATTCTCTCTTGGTACGTCTGTGCTGACGTCCCTCGTAAAGGAATGGCATGATAACGTTGATACGGTGTGCTTTACCGGTGGCTGCGGAGATGATTCTCTTCAGATCCTGGTAATGGTCATCCGGAGACATGTGGTTCTCATGACCGCATACGCTGTAAGTAAGGCTGTAATTGGTCACATCTACCATGATATAAAGGTCTGTTCCGCGGACAGATTCCTTGATGTAACCCTTACCCTCACCGGTTCCGAAACGTGGGCATTCGCAGTCTACAAGGAAAGATTTTTCTGCATATCCCTGTGGGATGATGGTGGATTTCTTGGCGGCTACAAGTTCTTTACGGAATTTAACCAGCTTTTTGTCAACCTCCTCGGCCAGTTCGCGGCATCCGGCAAGTGCGGCGATTCGGATCGGGGCAACAGGCATAGACTTTTCCAGCAATTCTATGTTTGGCATAATATTCCTCCTAAGTGTATGTCATTAAAAATTCTCAGTCTATTTATAACATCAGACCCACGTGTCAGTCAAGGTGTTTTCTCAAAGTGTTGATTTTTAAGAGCAAAGTTGTTATTATATACGGGATAGAAAAGGGAGATAATGATGAAATTAAGAAAACATATGATTTCCAGGGTGCTGCCCGACAGTATTGCCGAGGAGCTGGGGCTGGAGCCGGGAGACAGACTTGTGTCTGTAAACGGACAGCCTGTGGAAGATGTCTTCGATTACCGGTATCTCATGAATGAAGAGCTCGTGGTGCTTCTGGTAGAGAAGCCTGATGGCGAAGAGTGGGAGTTGGAGGTAGAGAAGGAATATGAGGAAGACCTTGGAATAGAATTTGAGAACGGAGGACTGATGGATGACTATCGCTCCTGTTCAAATAAGTGTATGTTCTGTTTTATTGACCAGATGCCGCCAGGTATGCGTGAGACGCTGTATTTTAAGGATGATGATTCCAGGCTTTCCTTTCTTCAGGGAAATTATGTTACGCTTACCAATATGAGTGAGAAGGATATTGAGCGTGTGATCCGCTATCATTTGGAACCGATCAACATTTCGTTCCAGGCAATGAATCCGGAACTCCGGTGTAAAATGCTGCATAACCGTTTTGCAGGAAAGGCCCTGGATAAGGTGGATATGCTGTACAATGCAGGAATCACCATGAATGGACAGATCGTACTGTGTAAGGGTGTCAATGACGGAGACGAGCTGGAATACAGCCTTGAAAAGCTTTCCGCTTATGCGCCGGTCCTTCAGAGCGTTTCTGTTGTACCGGTAGGACTTACCAAATACAGAGAAGGTCTCTATCCTCTGGAGCCTTTTAATAAGGAAGATGCTGAAAAAGTCCTGGGGCAGATCGAACGCTGGCAGAAGATCATGATGGAGAAATACGGGATCCATTTTATCCATGCTTCAGACGAATGGTATATTCTGGCAGACAGGGAGCTTCCCTGTGAGGATGAATATGATGGATATCTGCAGCTTGAGAATGGCGTGGGAATGCTCAGACTTCTGGAAACGGAAGTAAAAGAAACGCTGGAGGGGCTTTCCGGTGACGACCGTAAGGTGACAGGCAGGATCGCCACAGGAAAACTGGCAGCGCCTTTTATCGCACGCTATATTAAAGAGATCCAGAAGAAATATCCCAATGTGCAGATTCCGGTCACAACCATCGAGAATCGTTTTTTCGGTGAAAAGATCACAGTGTCCGGCCTGATCACCGGGCAGGATCTGAAAGAGCAGCTTTCCGGTCTTGACCTTGGAGAGAAGATTCTGATCCCGTGCAGCATGCTGAAAGGTGATGAGGAGATTTTTCTGGATGACATGACACTGGAAGAGCTTTCGGAAGCGCTGAACACAGAAATTGTAATCGTAGACACAGGAGGACGTGATCTGGTGAAAGCTGTGATCAACCCTCCGGAACATAAACAAACAAGAAGGAGACAGATTTATGAGCAAACCAGTAGTAGCGATAGTGGGAAGGCCTAATGTAGGCAAATCCACTCTGTTTAACGCTCTGGCAGGTGACAATATTTCCATAGTAAAGGATACACCAGGAGTAACCCGTGACAGGATTTATGCAGATGTCACATGGCTTGACAGGACATTTACCCTGATCGATACAGGCGGAATCGAGCCGGACAGCAGCGATATCATCCTCTCAAGAATGAGAGAGCAGGCACAGATCGCCATTGATACGGCAGACGTGATCATTTTTATCACAGATGTCCGCCAGGGTCTTGTGGATTCCGATGCCAAGGTGGCAGATATGCTCCGCCGCAGCGGCAAGCCGGTACGTCTTGTAGTTAACAAGGTAGACAGCCACCAGAAATATATGATGGACGTATATGAGTTTTACAATCTTGGAATCGGAGAACCGATCCCGATTTCCGCAGCTAACAGACAAGGTCTTGGAGACATGCTGGATGAGGTGATCAAAGAGTTCCCGGATAAGAGTGAAGAGGAAGATCAGGATGATATTCCGAAGATCGCCATTGTAGGAAAGCCGAACGTGGGAAAATCTTCTCTGATCAACAAGCTTCTTGGAGAGGAACGTGTGATCGTATCCAATATTGCAGGAACCACACGTGATGCTATTGACACAAAGGTTACCTGGAACAAAAAAGATTATATTTTTATCGATACTGCAGGACTTCGACGCAAGGGTAAGGTAAAAGAAGAGATTGAGCGCTACAGTGTTATCCGTACTGTGACAGCTGTAGAGCGTGCAGATGTGGTTGTAGTTGTGATCGATGCCTCCGAGGGCGTTACCGAGCAGGATGCTAAGATCGCGGGAATCGCTCATGACAGAGGAAAGGGTATCATTGTAGCGGTAAATAAATGGGATGCCATTGAGAAAAATGACAAGACCATCTACAAGCATACGGAAAAGATCCGTCAGATCCTTTCCTTTATGCCATATGCACAGATCATCTTTATCTCTGCAAAAACAGGTCAGAGACTTCCAAAGCTTTTCGAAAATATCGATACAGTTATCGAAAATCAGACACTTCGTATCCAGACAGGTGTTCTTAATGAGATCCTTTCTGAGGCAGTCGCTCTTCAGCAGCCGCCGTCTGACAGAGGAAGAAGACTGAAGATCTTCTATATGACACAGGTTGCGGTAAAACCGCCGACATTTGTTATCTTTGTCAATGACAAGGAACTGATGCATTTTTCCTATGTAAGATATCTGGAGAACAAGATCAGGGATGCATTTGGATTTTCCGGAACTTCCCTGAAATTTATCATCCGCGAGCGCGGGGAAAAGGAATAAAAGTATGGAACGTATTATTTGTCTTGTTATCGGTTATGTATGCGGGCTTTTTCAGACAGGCTATATTGTTGGAAAAGTCCACAAGACAGATATCAGAGAGCATGGCAGCGGAAATGCGGGTACTACGAATGCCTTCCGGACCTTTGGAAAGAAAGCGGGAGCGATCACCCTGCTGGGAGACTGCCTGAAGTGTGTACTGGCTATTGTGATCGTGAGAATGGTTTATGGAAATTCCATGAATGGTATCCTTCCGCTTCTTACCCTTTATGCAGCATTGGGATGTATCCTCGGCCACAATTTTCCGATTTCTATGGAATTTCGCGGTGGAAAGGGAATTGCTGCTTCTGTGGGTATGATCATTGCTTTTGACTGGCGGATATTTATTGTATGTGCAGTTGTCTTTTTTGCACTGTTCTTTACAACTCATTATGTATCGCTTTGCTCTCTCAGTGCATATGCGGTGGCTTTTATCCTGGTCCTGGTTTTTGGACATATGGGAAAATATGGGATGGATCAGGCGCATACTGTTGAGCTTTATATCGTGATGGCAGTTCTTACAGCAATGGCGTTCTACAGACACAGGGCAAACATTGTAAGACTGTTTCATGGAACAGAGAATAAGGTGTTTTTAAGCAGTAAGAATAAAAAATAAGAGGTAAGATTTATGGCAAAAATCAGCGTACTGGGTTCGGGGAGCTGGGGATTAGCCCTGGCACTCCTGTTGCATAATAATGGCCATGAAGTCCTTCTTTGGTCAGCAAGACCGGAGAATGCCCGAAAACTCCGGGAAAAAAGAGAAAATCCTGACAGGCTTCCGGGGGTACGGCTTCCGGATGAAATCGATGTCCTGACAGATCTGGAGCGTGCGCTTAAGGATGTGGATGTAACAGTTCTGGCAGTAGCTTCCCCGTATATCCGGAGTACTGCACACAAGATGGCATCGTTTGTGTGCAGGGACCAGAAGATCGTCAATGTTGCAAAAGGTATTGAGGAAAAGACACTGAAAACACTCAGCGAGGTGATTGAAGAAGAAATCCCGCAGGGTAATGTAGCTGTACTTTCCGGTCCAAGCCATGCGGAAGAAGTAGGACGCGGACTTCCTACAACCTGCGTGATCAGCGCACATACACAGGAAACTGCGGAATACCTTCAGAGCATTTTTATGAGCCCTGTGTTCCGCGTGTATACAACACCGGATATCCTTGGGGTGGAACTTGGCGGAGCACTGAAAAATGTGATCGCACTGGCAGCAGGTACTGCCGACGGCCTTGGATATGGAGATAATACCAAGGCGGCACTGATCACCAGGGGAATCACGGAAATAGGAAGACTTGGTAAAAAAATGGGGGCGCAGATGGAAACCTTTTACGGCCTGTCCGGGATCGGCGACCTGATCGTGACTTGTGCAAGTAAGCATAGCCGTAATCGAAAGGCCGGATATCTGATCGGCCAGGGATATACGATGGAAGAAGCTATGAAAGAAGTGCAGATGGTTGTGGAAGGTGTTTATTCTGCAAGAGCTGCAAGAGAGCTTGCGGAGAAATATGAGGTGGAGATGCCTATCATAACGGAAGTGAACCGCGTACTGTTTGAAGGAAAATCAGCAGCGGAAGCAGTAATGGACCTGATGCTGCGTGATAAAAAAGTGGAAACGCCCATGCTCCCGTGGGAAAATGCGTGAGCGGATCAGTTAAATATTTCCGGGTTTCAGATATGTGAAATGCTAAGCTGGGAATAACAGGATCGCCGTATCAACTGAAAAGAAAAAATAAAAAGATATCTGCCAGAAGATCACTTATACTCTGACAGATATCTTTTTTGCATTATTATGGAAATTAAAACTGAATATCACGGAGATCTTCTGGAACATGAGAAGTATGCAGATCTTCGTTCAGTGTATCGATGATCGCCATATCTTCATCCTCGATATTGAAGTCAAAGATGTTTCCATTGCTGCGGATTCGTTCCGGGTTGATGGATTTCGGAATGACAGAAATTCCCTTCTGTATTGCCCAGCGAAGCCCGATCTGTGCAGGAGTCCTGGCATATTTGGTCCCCAGAACACACATTACATCATTATCAAAATATGCACCTCTTGCCAGAGGAGCATAAGCCTGTACCTGAATACCGAAAGCCTTGCAGTATTCGATCAGTTCAGCAGGGTAACACAAAGGATGGCACTCAATCTGGTTTACAGCAGGAATAACCCCGGATATCTTACGAAGCTCTTCCAGATGCCGGATATCAAAATTACTGACGCCGATACTTAAAGCACGTCCAGATTCCAGAATGGATTCCAGCTCTTTCCAGGTGCTCAAATAGCAGCCGGGAACCGGCCAGTGTATCAGATAGAGATCTACATAACTGACTTTCAGACGGTCGAGACTACGGGAAAAAGCTCCCTGGACATCGCCGAGACGCTGCGCATTGTTCCAGATTTTGCTGGTGATGAAAAGATCCTTTCTGGGAACTCCGCATTTGGCAATGGCACGTCCAACGCTTTCTTCATTTTTATAAACAGAAGCGGTATCGATCATGCGGTAGCCGGCGGAAATAGCAGAAGTGACTGCTGCTTCGGCCTGTACGTCATCGGGCAACTTGTATACGCCAAGCCCCAGAAGAGGCATTTCTCTGTCGTTGTTCAGAAAAACAGTTTCTTTCAAAATAATTCCTCCTTGTATGTTCTGCTTTCCATGCTTTTGCTATTATAGCACAAAAATATGAAAGAATCACATCAATTATATTACAAAAGTGATAAAGCTTAGAGTTGGACAGACGCGCAGACCGGGTAATAAGTTGCGGTTTGGAGAGACTAACTTCGTTAAAAATGAAACAATCGAGTTAATTTACTGTCAAAGTTTTTGGAAAAATAGGAAAAACAGCATATAATTTTGGCTATATTTTATAATTATTTTCTTGATAATAACAGTGAAAAGATGTATAATAAATTTAATTGATAAATTCTTGTCATGAGAGTGTCCGCCCGGCGGATACAGGAAAGGGGTATTTATGCATTTAATCAAAGATGAGAATGGCAATCTTGTTCAGCATGGACATGCAGACAGCCATGAACATACACATGAGCACACCCATGAGGACGGTGTGACTCACAGCCATGCGGAAGGAGATAACCATTGTCATACACATGGTGATGGACACTGCGGTTCCTGCGAGAGCGGTGACTGCAAGAATGAGACTGTAGCACTTCTTACCTACATGCTGCAGCATAACGAGCATCATGCCGCAGAACTTGATCAGATGGCTGACAATCTTAAGAAGCTTAACATGGATGCAGCTGCGAAGACGATCAAAGAGGCAGTTGCAGATTTTCAGAAAGGCAATATGAGACTTGGACTTGCCCTTACACTTGTTAAGGAAGAGTTGAAATAAAAACCGACAGAATAGTTTTGACAGCATAGTGGTTAAATGATGCCACTTATTTGGAGGAATGATTATGTGTCTTGCAACAGTATATAAGGAAGAAGATAATTCTGTGATCTTTAAGAATGTAAGCCGGATCGATGTGGATGGAAATAAATTGATCCTTCGAGATATCATGGGAGATGAGCGCGTGGTAGAAGGCAGTATCCTTATGGTGGATCTTGCAAACAGCATCGTGAAACTGCAGTGTAACTGATACAAATACGTGGAGGACGATCAATGAAATTATCTGAAGCAATGAGAGAAAAAATGCTGCTTTCCTTTGAACTTTTTCCGCCAAAGACAGAAAAAGGTATGGCAAACCTGCCGGGAACCATTGAACATCTCATGAAGTATAGACCGGAGTATATTTCCTGTACATACGGTGCCGGCGGCGGAAATGTCGGTGCCAACAGGGAAGTATGCCAGATGATCAGGAATGCAGGAACTGTTCCTGTAACACACTTCACAGTGATCAAGAACACAAAAGAAGGAATCAGACAGCAGTTGGAACAGTATCTGGCAGATGGCGTTGACCATATGCTGGCACTTCGCGGAGATATTCCACTTGGTGAGACAACAACCTGTGGAGACTTCAATTATGCGACAGACCTTGTTAAATTTGTCCGTGATGAATTTGGCGATAAGTTCGAGATCGCAGTAGCCGGTTCACCGGAAGGCCATATCGCATGCAGAAGCTTGGATGCTGATATTGCTGTTTTGAGACAGAAACAGGACAATGGTGCTGATTATATCATGACCCAGCTCTGCTGGGATATGGAACAGTTTAAATACTGGTTGGACGCTATCCGCGAGGCTGGAGTGACAATGCCTGTAGATGTTGGTGTAATGCCAATCCTGGATCAGGCAGCTACCATTAATATGGCTCTTTCACGTAATGGCTGTGTAATGGACAGTGAGCTTTGCAGGCTGATCTCCAGAAACTGGCTGTTCCCGAATCCGTTTAACGCTAAAGATGCTGATGGTAAACCATTTGACATGTTCTATGAGGACAAGGTTAAACGATTCAAAGAAGAAGGAATCGAATACACCATCAGACAGATCGATGAGTATCGCGCTCTTGGTGTTGACGGTATCCATCTTTATGCATTAAACAAATGGAAAGATGTATCCGAGATCATTGACAGATCCGGACTTCGTACACTTATCTAATCATCAACGAAATAAATAAGAATTCCGGCACGATGCGGAGGTGTCAGAACAGTATCAGGCACCTCCCTTATGCGCCGGCATAACAGATATAAAATCAGGAGGTGCCCGTTTTATGGCACATGTTATTGCAGTCGCAGGAAAAGGCGGCGTTGGAAAAACTACATTATGCGGAATGCTGATCCAGTATCTCTGCGAAAAGAAAAAAGGACCTGTACTGGCGGTAGATGCAGATGCCAATTCAAATCTGAACGAGGTTCTTGGTGTAGAAGTAGATACAACTCTTGGCGATGTCCGCGAGGAGATCGCACATGCTGAGATGACAGAGAAAAGCCCAATCCCCAAAGGAATGTCCAAGGCAGATTATGCGGAGGTACGTTTTGAGGATGCTCTTGCAGAGGAAGATGATTATGATCTTCTTGTAATGGGAAGAACCCAGGGAAAAGGCTGCTATTGCTTTGTAAATGGTCTGCTTCAGGCACAGCTTGCCAAATACCAGAAAAATTATCCGTATATTGTTGTGGATAACGAAGCTGGAATGGAACATATCAGCAGAGGAATCCTTCCGAGCATGGAGACAGCAATTCTTGTAAGTGACTGCTCCAGAAGAGGCGTTCAGGCAGTTGGCAGGATCGCAGAGCTTATTAAGGAATGCGATATGAAGCCTTCCAGAGTAGGTCTTATTATCAATCGCGCGCCAAAAGCAGAACTGAATTCAGGAATCCTTGAGGAAATCCGGAATCAGGGACTCAATCTGATCGGTGTGGTACCACAGGATGAGGCAGTTTATGAATTTGACTGCGATGGTAAACCAACCGTTACTCTTCCTGAGGATAATCCGATGAGAAAAGCAGCTTTTGAAATTTTTGATAAATTAGGTTTATAACGAAATATAAACCTTTTTTTAAAAAAGAAAATAACCCATGGGTGGGGATGGGTTCCTGCCCTGGGCTTATTATAAAAAGAAAAATAAAAATAGATGTGCTATTAAAGGAGGTCTATAATGAGTGAATTCAAATTAACTACAGTGGAGGAATTTGAAGCCGCTACAGCCCGTCTTCTCGAGACAGGTGCAAAGGTAGGAGCAGATGCATGGCAGATCCGTGCAAAGAACCAGACTCCGCACTGTAAATTCGGTGAGCAGGGTATCTGCTGCCGTATCTGTGCAATGGGACCGTGTCGTATTACACCGAAGGCTCCAAGAGGAATCTGCGGATGTGATGCTCATGGTATCGTAGGAAGAAACTTCCTTAAATTTACAGCCGGTGGTGCAGCTACTCACTCCGATCATGGTCGTGAGATCTGCCATACACTGTACTGTGCAAAAGAGGGCGGAAATTATCAGGTAAAAGATCCTGAGAAACTGCTTCGCATCGCTAAAGAGTGGGGCGTGGAAACAGAAGGCAAGGATATCTATGATCTGGCTCATGAGATGGCTGAGATCGGTCTTATGGAATATGGTAAACCGTTCGGATATCAGAGATTCCTTGACAGAATGCCTGCAGGACAGAAAGAAAAACTGATCGAGAACGAAATCGCACCACGTGCTATCGACCGTGAGGTTGCAAGCTCCCTGCATATGTCTCATATGGGATGTTCATCTCTTCCGGAAGCACTTGTAAAACAGTCTATTCGCTGCGGTCTGGCTGATGGATGGGGCGGTTCCATGATGGGAACAGAGTTCTCTGATGTATTATTCGGAACTCCGAAGCCACTTGATACAGAGGCTAACCTTGGAGTAATGGTTGAAGAGAACGTAAACATTGTTGTACACGGACATGATCCGAGTCTTTCTGAGATGATCTGTGAGTATGCAGACAGCAAAGAAATGATCGATTATGCAAAATCTGTAGGAGCAAAAGGAATCACCGTTTCCGGTGTGTGCTGTACTTCTAACGAGGTAGCTATGCGTCGTGGTGTTCCGATGGCTGGTAACTTCCTGCAGCAGGAGAACGTAGTACTGACAGGTGCCTGCGAGGCAATCGTAGTTGATGTTCAGTGTATCTTCCCTGCATTAGGACCTCTGAGCAAATGCTTCCATACTAAATTTGTTACAACTTCTCCGATCGCTCAGATGCCGGATTCTGAATTTATCAGATTCAACGCTGAGACAGCAGGAGAAAATGCAAAAGCAATCGTTAAGATGGCTATCGATAACTTCAAGAACAGAAAACCTGAGCTTGTACATATCCCACAGCTGAAACAGAAAGCTACTGTTGGTTATTCAGTAGAAGCGATCGTTAAAGTTCTTGATGGTGTTACAAACTCTCAGGTTGATGTAACAGGAACAACCAAACCATTACTTGAGTGCATCACTTCCGGTGTTATCCGTGGTGCTGTCGCTATGGTTGGATGTAACAATCCTAAGATCCGTCCTGACTATGCACATATCGAACTGATGAAGAAGTGTATCGCAAATGATATTATTATCATCGCTTCCGGATGTTCCGCACAGGCAGCTGCTAAAGCTGGTCTGATGGACAAATCCGCAAGAGATCTCTGCGGTGCAGGTCTGAAACGTGTCTGTGAGCTGGCTGATATCCCACCAGTACTTCATATGGGATCCTGCGTAGATATCTCCCGTATGATGATCCTGGCTGCTGAACTTGCAAAAGATGCAGGACTTCAGATCAATCAGCTTCCGGTAGTAGGATGTGCTCCTGAGTGGATGTCTGAAAAAGCTGTATCCATCGGTAACTACGTAGTTGGTACTGGTATTGATACATTCCTTGGCGTTGATCCATATGTTTCCGGTTCTTCAGAAATGTGCGAACTTCTTACAGAGGGAACAAGAAAATGGACAGGTGCTGCTTACACAGTAGAGACAGACATCGAGAAATTAGTTGATCTTATGATCGAGAGAATTGAAGAGAAGAGAACAGCATTAGGAATCTAATCCGTTGCGATCTTTAAAATGTTATAAAAGGTGGAAGACGTAAAATGAAAATAGCAGTAACCGGTAAAGGCGGAGTAGGAAAGACAACTTTCGCAGCAACACTTGCAAGACTATACGCAGATGAGGGAAAAAAAGTCCTTGCGGCGGATGTGGATCCGGATGCGAACCTGGGTCTTGCCCTTGGATTTGACGAGGAAACCTTGGATTCTATTGTTCCAATCTCAAAAATGCGTAAGCTCATAGAAGAACGCACCGGAGCCAACAGCCAGAATCAGTTTTATAAACTGAACCCAAAGGTAGACGATATTCCGGATACTTATGGAAAAACCTGTAATGGCGTAAAGCTGCTTGTCCTTGGAACTGTGGAAACAGGTGGAGGCGGATGCGTCTGTCCTGAACATGTGATGCTTAAAAGAGTGATCAATAACCTTGTGATCCACAGAGATGATGTGGTGATCATGGATATGGAGGCCGGCCTGGAACATCTGGGCCGGGGCACCACGGAGAGCATGGATGAATTTATTGTAGTGATCGAACCAGGGGCAAGAAGTGTACAGACATATAAGAATGTTAAACGTCTTGCAAAGGATCTGGGAGTTTCTCAGGTTAAGGTCGTGGCCAATAAGGTAAGAAATCCGGAGGATGAGGAATTTATCCGGAGTAAGATTCCGGCAGAGGATCTGCTTGGAATGATCCACTACAATACAGAAGTTATAGATGCTGATCGTCAGGGAAAATCTCCCTACGATTTCAGTGAAACTGTAACAGCTGAAATCAGAAAAATCAAAGACAAAATTGATCAGAATTCAATTCTGTAAAAATAGGAGGTATTACAGTGACTTTATTTGATAGAGTATTCGGCGGAAACGATGCTGTATATGGTTTAACAGAGGGTGCTATTGACGGCGCGATCGCTCAGTATGGCGAAGACAAAGCTGTCAGCTTCCCGAATACCGCTTACAGCCTTCCTTGCTACTATGCTGTAACAGGAACAAAAGTTACAACATTAAAAGAATTAAAAGAAGCTCTTGGCGTTGTAAAAACACTTATGACAAGAGAGAAAAGACTGAACGATGCATTCATGTCCGGTGTTGCTACAGCACTCTGCGCAGAGTTCATCGAGGTTCTGAAATATATCGACGGAGCAACTCCTTACGAAGAGCCATGCTATGGACATCTTGGTGATGCTGTTATCCGTGAGCTCGGTGTACCGCTTGTAACAGGCGATATCCCAGGCGTTGCTGTTATCCTTGGTGCTGCTCCTACTACAGAAGAGGGTGTTGCTCTTGTAAAGAGCTATCAGGCACAGGGTATCCTGGTAACACTTGTTGGCGGAATCATTGATCAGGTTGCAGAAGCCGGAATGAAGACAGGTGCCAACGTTCGTGTTATTCCTCTTGGAAAAGATGTTACATCTGTTGTTCATGTAGTTTCCGTTGCGATCCGTGCAGCTCTGATCTTCGGTAACGTAACACCTGGAGATGCAGGAACACTTATGAAATACACAATGGATCGTGTACCGGCATTTGTTAACGCATTCAAACCTCTGGATGATGTGATCGTAGCATGCGGTGCAGGCGCTATCGCACTTGGATTCCCGGTTGTTACAAATGAGACAGAGAATATCTTCCGTGTACCGAAGAGCCTTATCGTTCAGGAGGACGTAAGCAAATTCAACGCTACTTCCCTTGAGGCACGTGACATTAAGATCAAAATTACAAATATCGATATTCCGGTTGCTTTCGCATCTGCATTCGAGGGTGAGATCATCCGTCGTAAAGATATGCAGGTTGAGTTCGATGGTTCCCGTGTAGACTGTGCAGAGCTTGTACAGACCTGCGATGCTTCTGAGATCGAGGATCACAAGATCACAGTAATCGGACCTGAAGTAGATGAGATGGAATTCGGCAGCAAGAACAGCATTGCATATGTTGTTAAAGTTGCAGGTAAGAATATGCAGTCTGACTTTGAGCCGGTTATCGAGCGTAAATTCCACAACTACATCAACTGTATCGAGGGTGTATACCATACAGGACAGCGTGATATGCAGCGTATCCGTATCAGCATTGAGGCATTTAATGCAGGCTTCAGAATCAAACATATCGGTGAGGTTCTTTATGCATCTGTTAAGAATGAGTTCGATGCGGTTGTTGATAAATGTGAGGTTGTTATCTATACAGATCCTGCTGAGTGTACAAGAATCCGTCATGAGGTTGCAATTCCGATCTTTGACAAACGTGATGAGCGTCTTGATACTCTGACAGATGAGTCTGTTGACGTATATTACAGCTGTATCCTTTGCCAGGCATTCGCACCAAGCCACGTATGTGTAGTAACACCTGAGAGACTTGGTCTTTGCGGTGCGGTTTCATGGCTGGATGCAAAAGCTACACATCAGCTTGACCCAGCTGGTCCTTGCCAGATCATCACAAAAGAGCGTCCGATCGATGAGAATCTTGGTTCTTATGAGGACGTTGATGAGGCAGTTCAGAAATTCTCCCAGGGTGCTCTGGAGCACGTTACACTGTACTCCATCATGCAGGATCCGATGACTTCCTGCGGATGCTTCGAGTGTATCTGTGGTATCGAGCCATTCTCCAACGGTGTTGTTATTGCTAACCGTGAGTATGCAGGCATGACACCACTTGGAATGACATTCCCTGAGATGGCATCCATGACAGGTGGTGGAGTTCAGACACCTGGATTCATGGGACATGGTAAACATTTCATTTCCTCCAAGAAGTTCATGAAGGCTGAGGGCGGTATCGAGCGTATCGTATGGATGCCGAAAGAACTGAAAGAATTCGTAGCTGACAGACTTAATAAGACTGCAAAAGAGCTTTACGGAATCGATAACTTTACAGACATGATCGGTGATGAGACGATCGCAGAAGATCCGGAGACACTGGTTGCATTCCTTACAGAAAAAGGACATCCGGCTCTCGGACTTGATCCGATGATGTAATTTATCAGGGAGAAAGGATGTGCGGACATCCTTTCTCCTGTAAACTGTTAAAAAGTTTGTTGATTTTTTAACAGAAATATAGTGCTGCATCTTGCCAATAACTGGTGCTATGTAGTATAATATAAGAAGCTCTGTAGTTTTTTAATTATTATTTTTAAGGAGGCTAACGAAAAATGCCGTTTAATCAGAAACCACAAAAGTTCAATGCAAAGATTAATGCTGTCACAATCGGAAGCGGAGATAAGACTGTGACAATTGGTGGGGATTGTACATTCCCATTTTATTCCTTTGACGCAGAGTCAGAGAACTGCCCGAAGATCGGTGTAGAGATCTCTGATATGGGTCTTGAGGGCGTATCTGAAGGTATCAAAGCTTACTATGAAGGCGCTACTACAATGGCTGACATTGCTAAGAAAGCTGCAGCTATGGAGGGTGCTGACTTTGTTGCACTTATTCTTGAGGGCGGCGACCCGAACGGTGTTAACAAATCTATCGATGAGCTGATCGCAGTTGTTAAAGAAGTTGCAGATGCAGTTGACTGTCCACTGGTTGTAGAGGGCTGCAAGAATGTTGAGAAGGATGCAGAGCTCCTTCCGAAGGTTGCAGAGGCTCTTCAGGGCAGAAATGCACTGATCCTTTCCGAGAAAGAGGAGAACTACAAAGCAATCGGTGCAGCAGCAGGTCTTGCTTACAATCAGATCGTAGGCGCTGAGTCTGCCGTTGATATCAACCTTGCTAAACAGCTTAACGTTGTTACTACACAGCTTGGTGTAGATGCTAAGAAGATCGTTATGAATATCGGTAGTGCAGCAGTTGGTTATGGATATGAGTACGTAGTATCTACTATGGACCGTATCAAAGGTGCCGCTTTAGGGCAGAATGATAACATGCTGCAGATGCCTATTATTACACCTGTATCCGCTGAGACATGGAATGTTAAAGAGGCAATGGCTTCTGAAGCAGACATGCCGGCATGGGGACCACAGGACGAGCGTGGAATCGACATGGAAGTTGAGACAGCAGCAGCTGATCTTGCAGCTGGTTCTGATGCAGTTATCTTAAGACATCCGGAATCTGTTAAGACAATTTCCAAGCTGATCAAAGCACTTGCGTAATAAATAGGAGGATAAAGAGCTATGGCACTGAATGGTATTCAGATCTTTAAATTAACACCAAAGAAAAACTGTAAGGAATGTGGATGCCCTACATGTATGGCTTTCTCTATGAAAGTTGCACAGGGCGCTATGAAAATTGAGCAGTGTCCTCATATGTCCGAGGATGCATTAGCATCTCTTTCTGAGGCAACTGCACCGCCAATGAAAACTATCAAGATCGGAACAGGCGATGGAGAGTTTACACTTGGTGGAGAGACTGTTCTTTTCAGACATGAGAAGACATTTGTAAGCAAAACAAGATATGCCGTATCACTTTGCACATGCATGAGTGATGAAGAAGTAGAAGCAAAACTTGCAGAGATCCCACACGTTGACTATGATCGTATCGGTGAGAGAATGCATGTAGAGCTTGTGTATGTAAACTGCGATGAGAATGCAGATGCTGCAAAATTTACAGCACTTGTAGAGAAGGCTAAAGGTCTTGGAAGAACACTGATCCTTGGCTGTACAGATCCTGAGATCGCAAAAGCTGCCCTTGAAGTATGTAAGGACGGCAAACCGGTTCTTAACGGAGCAAACGCTTCCAACTACGAGGCAATGAGCAAGGTTGCTACAGATGCAGGCGTAGTTCTCGGTGTATCCGGTAAGGACATCAATGAATTATATGATACTACAGCAGCTATTGAGAAACTTGGCAACAAGAATCTCGTACTTGATACAACAGGAGCTGACATCAAAGAGACCTTTGCAAATACTGTACAGGTTCGTCGTGCAGCTCTTAAGAATCAGGACAGAACATTTGGTTATCCTTCTATCGTTAACCTTGTTAAACTTGCGAAGGGTGACAAACATTTACAGGCAGCACTTGCTTCCATGTTTACTATGAAATATGGTTCTATCATCGTTATGGAGCAGATGACATATGCAGAGGCACTTCCGCTGTTCGGTCTTCGTCAGAACGTATTTACAGACCCGCAGAAGCCAATGAAGGTAGAACCGGGCATTTATCCTCTGAACGGAGCAGACGAGAATTCTCTCGTTGTAACAACAGTAGACTTTGCTCTTACATATTTCGTAGTATCTGGCGAGCTGGAGCGTTCCGGTGTTCCGCTTAACCTGGTGATCAATGATGCAGGCGGACTTTCCGTACTTACATCCTGGGCAGCAGGTAAATTCTCCGGAAACAGCATCTCCGAGTATATCAAAGAGAATGTTGAGCCGAAGGTTAAATGCAGAAGACTGGTTATTCCTGGTAAAGTAGCAGTTCTTAAGGGCGATCTTGAGGCTAAGCTTCCTGGATGGGAGATCATCGTAGGACCAAGAGAAGCAGTACAGCTTGTGAAATTCTTAAAAGACCTTGATGCATAAACTTAAGGTTTAAGAAATCAGCTGTCCGGCAATATCGCCGGCAGTTATAAACGGCTGTGCAGGTTTGCTGCACAGCCATATCCTACTAATATGTAAAGGAGAACACGAGTATGGCAAAATTTGTAACAATTGGGGAGAGACTTTCAACAACAGCACCGGCAGTAAATAAAGCATTTACTGAGAGAGATCCTGAGCCGATCATCAAAAGAGCAAAACAGCAGCTTGATGCGGGCGCTACATATCTTGATGTAAACATCGGACCGGCTGAGAACGATGGAGAGGACCTTATGAAATGGGCAGTACAGCTCCTTCAGTCTGAGTTTGACAATGTTCCGCTTGCTCTGGATACTACAAATCAGAAAGCTATTGAGGCTGGTATTTCCGTATACAACAGAAGCAAAGGTAAACCGATCGTAAACTCTGCAGATGCTGGAGACAGAATTTCCAATATCGACCTTGCAGCAGCTAACGATGCGATCTGTATCGCACTTTGCTCTTCCGGTATGGTTGCATCAGACAATGACGAGCGTATGATGCACTGCCAGAACATGCTTGAGAGAGGCCTTGGCCTTGGTATGGAAGCAGAGGATCTCTGGTTTGATCCGCTTTTCCTGGTTGTAAAAGGAATGCAGGACAAACAGATGGAAGTTCTTGAGGCAATCAAGATGTTCTCCGAGATGGGTCTGAACTCCACTGGCGGTCTTTCCAACAACAGTAACGGTATGCCAAAACATATCCGTCCGATCATGGACTCTGCTCTTGTAGCTATGGCTATGATGAATGGTCTTACATCTGCAATCGTTAACCCTAACGACCTTCGTCTTATGGAGACAATCAAATCCTGTGACGTATTCAAGGGTAACACACTTTACGCAGATTCTTACCTTGAGATCTAATTTGGCGTGTGAACAAAACAGGAGCGCTGTTTCAGAGGCTGGGGGCTTCGGCCTTCAGCCTCTTTTTTACTAATATAGTTTAGTCTAACTCCCAACGCCACAGGTGGAAGACGAATAACTTTTACGAGGCGAGAAAGGTGGTTGCCGAATGTTTAAGGTGACTTTTGCTTTTGAAAATGGCAGTACGGTAGAAGCATTTGCCAATGCGGGGGATAATTTACTGGAGGTTGCTCGTAGTGCCAATGTGGCTATCGATGCACCATGTTCCGGAAACGGAGCCTGTGGAAAATGTCGGGTACAGTTAAAAAGCGGAGAACTGGACTCAAAGAAAACTCTTCATATTTCGGATGAAGAATATGGCGCAGGCTGGCGTCTGGCCTGTATGAGCAAGATCAGTGCAGATGTGGAGGTTCTTGTTCCGGATATTGCATCCGCATATAAGAGCCGAATGAAAGTGGCTGATTTGAGCTCAAAAGAAGAAATCGCTATTTTTGAAAATGCCAAGCATGAAGTTGAGATGGCTGGCATAGAACTTACAAACAGTCTTGATGTTGTGGAACTTCAGATGGATATTCCATCACTGGATGATACCATGCCGGATAATGAAAGACTGACCCGTGCACTTCAGAAGTTTATGAACCTGAAGCGTGTCAGAATTCCGTATGCGGTGCTTAAGAAGCTTCCAGATGTACTTCGTGAGAGTAAATTCTCTGTGAAGTGCGTGGTTCGTACAGCACCAAATGACATGTATGTTTATGATATTTTTGACAGTAAGAAAGATGTTGTGATCGGTGGTCTTGCTGTAGATATCGGTACCACAACCGTTTCGGCAGTCCTGATCAATATGGAAACAGGAGAGATCCTGGCCAAGAGTTCTTCCGGAAACGGACAAATCCGTTTTGGTGCGGATGTTATCAACCGTATCATCGAATCTCAGAAACCTGGCGGAAAGAAGAAACTTCAGGATGCGGTGATCAAAGAGACCATTAACCCGATGATCCATGAGATGTGTAGAAGTATTCATTTCCCGGAGAAACAGATCTATCGGATGTGTGTTGCTTCTAATACAACCATGAATCATCTGTTTGCAGGGATCAATGCGGATCCGCTTCGTATGGAACCGTATATTCCTACGTTTTTCAAAACAAATTCCTTGTTTGCATCGGATGTGGGAATTGAGATCAATCCGGATGCACATATTATCATGGCTCCGAATATCGGAAGCTATGTAGGTGGAGATATCACTGCCGGTACACTGGTAAGTATGATCTGGAACAGACCGGAATTTTCTCTGTTTATCGACCTTGGTACTAACGGAGAGCTTGTATTCGGTAATTCCGATTTTATGATGAGCTGTGCATGTTCCGCAGGTCCTGCCTTTGAGGGTGGAGATATCAGCTGCGGTATGCGTGCTACAGACGGTGCTATTGAGGCATGTACCATTGATAAAGAAACTATGGAGCCGACATATAAGGTTGTAGGTGAACCTGGAACCAAACCGGTAGGACTTTGCGGTTCCGGTATCATTGATGTGATCAGTGAACTTTTTATGACAGGAATCATCAATCCGAAGGGAAAATTTGTCCGTGAGGGCAAAAGAATCCGTCACGATCATTATGGCATGGGAAGTTATGTGATCGCGTTTGAAGAGGAAGCCGGTTCTGCCAAGGATGTTGAGATCACAGAAGTAGATATTGATAATTTTATCCGTGCCAAAGGTGCTATTTTCTCTGCAATCCGTACTATGCTGAATTCTCTTGATTTCGATGTTTCCATGATCGATGACGTATATGTTGCCGGTGGAATCGGAAGCGGGATCAATATGGCTAATGCAGTACATATCGGAATGTTCCCGGATATCCCTCTTGAGAAGTTCCATTACATTGGTAACTCTTCTCTGACGGGTGCTTATCTGATGCTTCATTCCACATCAGCAGAGAAGAAAACCTATGAACTGGCTTCAAATATGACTTACCTGGAGCTTTCTACAGTTCCTACCTATATGGATGAGTTTGTAGGTGCATGCTTTATTCCGCATACGGACACAAATCTGTTTCCGTCTGTTATGGAAGAACAGCAGAAGAGATAAAGCAGACTAAAACAGCAGAGGTAAAACATGGCTTTTAGTATAAATGACTTGAATTATGAAAAAGACAGCAAAGAAAGAATGCCCTGGGAGCATTATACAGAGGAGTTCGCTAAGGCAGACCCGGCAGAAATTGCCGGACGTCTTTCACTTCCTTATGACGAAGAGAAGAAAGAATTGACTCTGAAATTCCTGGGAAGCGTTTATTATATTTCCTGGCCGGATTTTCAGGTAACTCATAAGGAAGATGATGCGGGATTTTATCCTCTTGAGGAAATGCATTATGCAAAGATCCTTGCTATCCGTTTTCTGCTGAACGGGAATGTATCTCAGGGAAGCGGAAGGTTTAAAACATACAGGGAAATGCCCTGGGGAGAGGTTTATCTCCGTCAGTTTGATGGCAGGTGCATCAAACGCCTGGCTTTCACATACGGAAACAGACTTAAGGATTTCAAGGAGATCATGGAACACATCCATGCGGTTCCCGTGGATCATGGAGATATTGCATACCAGGTGGAGATCTTTCCAGGATATGTAGTTCAGATGATCCTCTGGGAGGGGGATGATGAATTTCCGCCGTCCTCACAGATCTTGTTTTCTGATAATTTTCCGGTTTCCTTTGCGGCTGAGGATATGGCCGTTATGGGAGACGTTATCATTGGGTCTTTAAAGGCATTTCTGAAATGTCTTTAAAAATGAAAAATAGTTAAGAACAGGATGGGACCTGTTTTTATAGAGATGCAGTTTTAAGGGATTAAAAACTGTAAAAATACCTAAAGGGAGGTAACATTATGGGATTTAAAAGTGACATCGAAATTGCACAGGAGTGCGAAATGCTTCCAATTACACAGATTGCAGAGAAGGCAGGTATTGACGACAAATATCTGGAGCAGTACGGTAAGTACAAAGCAAAAATTGATTACAATCTGTTAAAAGAGAGTGACAAGAAAGATGGTAAGCTGATCCTCGTAACAGCTATCAACCCGACACCTGCAGGAGAGGGAAAAACAACAACAACCGTTGGTCTTGCAGATGCAATGCAGAAAATGGGCAAAAAAGTAATGGTAGCTCTTCGTGAGCCATCCCTCGGACCGGTATTCGGTGTAAAAGGTGGTGCAGCAGGCGGCGGTTATGCACAGGTAGTTCCGATGGAGGATATCAACCTTCACTTTACCGGTGACTTCCATGCGATCGGTGCGGCAAACAACCTTCTTGCAGCAATGATCGACAACCATATCTTCCAGGGTAATGACCTGAACATTGACCCGAGAAAGATCACATGGAGACGTTGCGTGGACATGAACGACCGTCAGCTTCGTAATGTAGTAGATGGTCTTGGCGGAAGAACAAACGGTATGCCTCGTGAAGACGGATACGACATTACAGTTGCATCTGAGATCATGGCAGTTCTTTGCCTCGCAAGTGACATCAAAGACCTGAAAGAGAGACTTTCCAGAATCATCATCGGATATACCTATGGTAAAGTTTCCGAGCAGAAACCGGTAACAGCTGGTGATCTTCATGCAGAGGGTGCTATGACAGCACTTCTGAAAGATGCCCTGAAACCAAACCTTGTACAGACACTGGAGCATGTTCCTGCAATCGTACACGGCGGACCATTCGCAAACATCGCTCATGGATGTAACTCCGTAACAGCTACAAAGATGGCTATGAAACTTGCAGATTATGCTATCACAGAGGCTGGATTCGGTGCTGACCTTGGTGCAGAGAAATTCCTTGACATCAAGTGTCGTATGGCAGGCCTTCATCCAAGCGCAGTTGTTATCGTAGCTACTGTTCGTGCACTGAAATACAACGGTGGTGTTCCGAAGGCAGATCTGAACAACGAGAACCTTGAGGCTCTTGAGAAAGGTCTTCCAAACCTTCTGAAACATGTAAGCAATATCAAGAATGTATACAAACTTCCATGTGTAGTTGCTATCAATGCATTCCCGACCGATACCAAGGCAGAGCTTGACCTGGTTGAGGCAAAATGTAAAGAGCTTGGCGTTAACGTTGCACTTTCCGAGGTATGGGCAAAAGGCGGCGAAGGCGGCATGAAGCTTGCTGAGGAAGTAATCCGTCTTGTTGAGGAGCCGAATGACTTCACATATGCTTATGAGCTTGAGGGATCCATCGAGGATAAACTGAATAACATCGTACAGAAAGTTTACGGTGGTAAGAAAGTTGTTCTTACAGCAAATGCTCAGAAACAGGCAAAACAGCTGGAAGCACTTGGATTTGGCAACTGCCCGATCTGTGTTGCTAAGACACAGTACAGTCTGACTGATGATCAGACAAAACTTGGTGCACCGACAGACTTTGAGGTAACAGTACGTAACCTGAAGATTTCCGCAGGTGCAGGATTCATCGTTGCTCTGACAGGTGAGATCATGACTATGCCAGGTCTCCCGAAAGTTCCGGCAGCAACCAAGATCGATGTAGATGAGACAGGTAAGATCACAGGTCTCTTCTAATCGGAACATAAGATCAAAAACAACCGGAGGGGGCTTTTTATAAAGCCCCCAATGGGCTCTAAAGAGTGCTAAAATAAGAATATAAGGAGGAGAGTCCTATGGGATTTTCTACCAGTACATGTACTGAATTTGTCGAGGTATTAAGCTCCAAGGCACCGGTTCCAGGCGGCGGCGGTGCATCTGCCCTTGTAGCTGCTGTTGGTACAGCTCTTGGAAACATGGTTGGAAGCCTTACTGTCGGTAAGAAAAAATATGCAGATGTAGAAGATGAAATGTGGGAGCTGAAAAAGAAATGTGATCAGCTTCAGAAAGATTTCCTTCATCTGATCGAGAGAGATGCGGAAGTTTTTGAGCCTCTTTCCAAGGCTTACGGAATGCCGAGAGAGACAGAAGAAGAGAAGGCTGAGAAGGCTCGAGTAATGGAAGCTGCCCTCAAGGAAGCATGCTCTGTTCCTATGGAGATCATGGAGAAATGCTGCGAGGCTATTGAACTTATCGTTGAGTTCGGAGCAAAAGGTTCTAAGCTTGCAATCAGTGATGCTGGTGTAGGTGCTGCATTCTGCAAAGCAGCTCTTAAGGGAGCAAGCCTGAATGTGTACATTAACACAAAATCTATGGCTGACCGTGCGTATGCAGAGGAATTAAACAAAAAAGCAGACGCTATGCTTGAGAAATATACAAAGATCGCAGACGAGACATTTGACAGTGTTCTCGGAAGACTGAAATAGGAGGAACCAGACAAATGGCAAAGCAGTTATTAGGTAAAGAAGTAACAGCGGCTCTCAATGAAAAGATCAAAGCGAACGTTGCAGAGCTTCAGGCAAAAGGTGTAGATCCTACACTTTGCATTATCCGTGTTGGTGAGAATCCAAGCGATATTTCCTATGAGAGAGGTGCTACAAAGCGCTGTGAGACTCTTGGTGTTGCATGTGAGAAAATCCTTCTTCCGGAGGATGTTTCCCAGGATGAGCTTCTTGCAACCATCGATAAAGTAAACAAAGATGATAAGATCCATGGAGTTCTTCTGTTCCGTCCGCTGCCAAAACATCTGGATCAGGCAGTGATCGAGAATGCACTTGCAGCAGAGAAGGATGTTGACTGTATGACAGATCTTTCCATGTCTGGTGTATTTACAGGCAAGAAGATCGGATTCCCGCCATGTACACCGCAGGCATGCATGGAGATCCTTGATCACTATGGAATCGACTGCACAGGCAAAAAAGCGGTTGTTATCGGAAGAAGTCTTGTAGTTGGTAAACCGGCTGCCATGATGCTTGTTAAGAAAAATGCGACAGTAACGATCTGCCATACAAGAACCGTTGATATGCCGTCTGTTGCAAAAGAAGCGGATATTGTCATCGTTGCAGCTGGTCGTGCTGGTGTTGTCGGCGCTGATTATGTCAGAGAGGGACAGACTATTATCGATGTTGGTATCAATGTCAATGCAGAGGGCAAGCTTTGTGGTGATGTTGATTATGCGGCAGTTGAGCCAATCGTTGATGCGATCACACCGGTTCCTGGCGGAGTAGGAAGTGTTACAACTTCTGTTCTTGTAGGTCATGTGGTTGAAGCTGCAATGAGAAAAGCGCAGTAATAACAGTAATAAAGGATTGATCATTTATATATGTACAGATTCCGAATTAGTTTTTGTTTACGGATGATGGTACTTGCAGGCGTTCTGGTGTTCGGAACGCCTGCAGGTGTTTTGGCAGAGGAAGCGGATCATTCTATGGAGGGTCAGATTTCGAAGCCTCAGTCATCTGGAGAGAGTGATACAGAGGGTTTTGTGGATGATTCCACAGATAATACTTATGGATATTATACGATCATGGGGTGTACCACAGTGGATGCGGAGGATATGGTAGTGCAGTATGAGGCGCAGAATGTGGAGTATCCTTCCGGCATCCTGACGGAGGGTGGTGCACCGGATATTGATACGTTTTGCACGATTGTGATAGAGGAAGCGGATGCGGAGGGCGTCCGTGGAGAGGTTGTTTTTGAGCAGGCCATGCTTGAGACCGGATGGCTTCAGTTTGGTGGGGATGCCAGTGCGGGGCAGTTTAATTTTTCGGGGCTGGGAACTACCGGTGGTGGTGTTGCCGGTAATTCTTTTCCTGATGTAAGGACGGGGATCCGGGCGCAGGTGCAGCATCTGAAGGCTTATGCTTCTTCGGAGGAGTTGAACCAGGCTTGTGTGGATAATCGGTTCCAGTATGTTTCCCGTGAGAGTGCGCCTTATGTGGAGTGGCTTGGGATCCAGGAGAATCCTTATGGTGGCGGATGGGCCGCCGGGAGAAGTTATGGATATAAGCTTAGGAGTCTTCTGGCGGAGTTGAAGGGGGAGGAGTATACTTGGCCGGAGAGTACGGAGACGGTGGAGAAGTAGTGGTGGTGGCGAACGGGACGGCCCGGAAGGGAGTGCGGTTCTGTCCGCGGCCGGGCTTCGTCGGCGGCTGGATCTAAGGCGCCGGGATTCTGCTAAAACCATTTTCCAAAAGCCAGAACTCGCGGCTTTTTGCCGCTCAGACAGCTGGCTTTTGAAAAATAACGCAGAAGTCCCGCCGCCTTAGATCCAGCACACCTCCTGCAGAGTCGTCCGCAGACAGTACCGCACTCCCTTCCGGGCCTGTGCGTTGGTTGGGGTAAGTTGTCTGGCTAAACGATAGGATGTGGATGAGGGATGGAGGCGGGCTTTGCCCTGTCCTGGTTGATAAAATAATGGAGATGCAACCTTGAAGATTAAAGATCTAGGTTGCATCTCCGTTTTTTATTCAATCAAATTGAAATATTGGGGGAATTATATAGTGGAATATTTTGAGGTAGTTAGTTCAACTCCAGGTTTTCCAGTTCCTGTGAGGGGAGTTTTGGTTCTGAGCTGTCTACGTATTTTTTGAGGGCCTTGGAGGTTTTTGCGAAGCCGGCGTTGGTTCCGGCGCCTCCGATGCAGCCTCCGGGGCAGGCCATTCCTTCGATCATGCAGTTTTTGATCTTGCCGGCTTTTGCCAGAGTGAGGACTTTTTTGCATTCGGCAAGGCTTTCTGCGTGTTCGATGTGGACTGGTACATCGGGATAGTATTCCTTCAGACAGTTTTCGATGGCTCCGGCTACGCCGCCTGCAATGGCGTAGCCTCGTCCTGCTGCGGTTGCGGCCTGGGTTTCTTCCGGGAGCTCTTCGCAGGTGGATGGGGTGATGCTTTTGGCGTCGAACAGGCCCCAGAGTTCCTCGAAGGTGATCACGAAGTCTACATCACTTCTTACGGAATGTCGCATGGCTTCCAGTTTTTTGGAGGCGCATGGTCCGATGAAGACTACTTTCGCATGGGGGTGCTCTTTTTTTACGATCCGGGCAGTTGCCACCATCGGGGTCAGCTCCTGGGAGATGTTGTCGATCATAGCCGGGAAGTATTTTTTTGCCATGACGGACCAGGATGGGCAGCAGGAGGTGAGGAGGAACGGGAGGTGGCCGGTTGCTACTTCTTTGGCGTAGTGGTGTGCTTCAGAGATGCAGCCGATGTCTGCGCCCAGTGCTACCTCATAAATGTTTGAGAAGCCCAGCTGTTTGAGAGCGGAGCGGAATTGGCCCGGGGTGATGTCTTCGCCGAACTGATTGATGTAGGCGGGGGCGATTTCTGCAATGATCTCAGTTCCTTCTCGAAGGGCGTGGGACAGCTGGAAGATCTGGGATTTGTCGGAGATAGCTCCGAATGGACAGCTGACCATGCACATGCCGCAGGATACGCATTTATCCTGGTTGATGGAGGCGCGTCCCTGTTCATCGCTCTCGATGGCTTTTACACCGCAGGCACGTTCGCAGGGGCGTTCTTTATGGGCGATGGCATCGTAAGGACAGACAGCTTTGCATCTTCCGCAATGGATACATTTGTCCTGGTCGATGAAGGATTTTCCGTTTACCATGGAAATGGCGCCTTTGGGGCAGGTGAGTAAACAGGGATGTGCGACACAGCCGCGGCACATGTTGCTGACTTCGTATTTGTTGGATTCGCATGCGGAACATGCGGAAGGGATCACCTGCATAAGAGGTGGTTCATAATATTTCTCGTCAATGTTGCTGGCCTTCACGCCATCGGTAAGGTGGACGGAACGATTTTCCGGGCGGAGGGAAAGTCCCATGGCCAGACGGACACGTTCGCTTGCAACAGCTCTTTCACGATAGATGCTTTCGCGGTATTTCGCGCGTTCCTCTACAATATTGTAGGGAATGGATTCGATATCATGGATCATTGATTCGTCCGTGGATTCAAATCCGATCTTAGCAATTTCGGTAAAAATCTTTCGCCGGATCTGTTTTACTGGTGTGTCAAGATTTCGCATAGATGTTCTCCTTTACAAAATAAATTAATTAAATGTTTTCCACGCACTTTTTATCTATCTTAAAGTAATTGAGAAATAAAATCAATAACCGGCTTTAATGTTTTGGGGCAGAAACAAAGAGCAGATTTGTATCTTTATTATCAAGGCTGTTAAAAATTGAACATATTTTATGGAAAATAGATACAAAATCAGTAAGCCACTGTAAACATTTCAATATATTCTGAAAAAAGCAAAAAAACCGCTTGTGAAAAATGACCATATAAGTTATAATTAAAGGCATGAAATAGTGCAAAATAATGATTTGCATAAATGCGCGGCACTGACAGAGTGTTAAAGCATTAACCTGTAGTGGAACAGGTTGATCGAGTGGAAAATCTATGAGAAACAAGGAGGGAACCGAATGTTAGACCAGACGTATTACAAGAAAACGGATGAGATCATCGAGCACTACGGCCGGAAAGCTGCATCACTGATTCCGATCATGCAGGATATTCAGGCTGAGTACCGTTATCTTCCGGGAGAGCTTCTTACTTATGTTGCGGAACAGATTGGTGTAAAAGAAGCGAAGGCGTACAGTGTAGCTACTTTCTATGAAAACTTTTCCTTTGAGCCGAAGGGCAAGTACATCATCAAGGTATGTGACGGTACTGCCTGTCATGTACGTAAGTCCATGCCTGTAAAGGAAGCAATGCTGAAGGAACTTGGACTGAGTCATAAGAAGCATACTACAGATGATATGATGTTTACCGTTGAGACAGTTTCCTGTCTTGGTGCCTGCGGACTTGCACCGACACTGACTGTAAATGATGAAGTTCACCCGAAGATGACTCCTGAGAAGGCTGTTGAGCTTTTAAATGAATTGAGAGGTGAGAGCGTATGAGTATAACCAGTATGGAAGATCTGAAAAACAAACAGGCTGAGGTTAAGAAGAATCTTGATGGCTATACCTGCCGTGTTCTCGTCTGTTCCGGTACCGGATGTATTGCTTCCGGTGCTCAGAAGATTTATGAAGAAATGTCAAGACTCTGTGAGGGAATCGAGGGTGTTGCGGTTGAGATGCAGAAGGATGTTCCTCATGTAGGAATCGTTAAGACCGGATGCCAGGGCTTATGTGAACTTGGTCCTCTTATGAGAATTGAGCCCTATGATTATCAGTATGTACATGTTCAGGTAGACGACTGTCGCGAGATCGTAGAGAAGACCGTGATCTGCGGACTGCCTGTTGAGCGTCTGTTTTATCGTCATAATGATGAGGCCTGTCCACATCCCAGTGACATTCCGTTCCTGAACCAGCAGACAAGGATCGTTCTTGAGAACTGTGGCAAGATCGATGCAGAGTCCATTGATGAATATATTTCCGTAGGCGGATTTTCCGCTATGGCGAAGGCTTTCTTTGAGATGACCCCACAGGGTGTTATCGACGAGATCTCGAAGTCTGGTCTCCGCGGCCGTGGCGGTGCAGGCTTCCCTGCAGGCAAGAAATGGTCACAGGTTGCACGCCAGCCGGAAAAAGTCCGTTATGTAGTATGTAACGGTGATGAGGGTGACCCGGGAGCATTTATGGATGGTTCCGTAATGGAAGGTGATCCTTACAAGATGATCGAGGGTATGGTGATCGCTGCCTATGCAGTAGGTGCAGAAGATGGTTATATTTATGTGCGTGCCGAGTATCCTCTTTCTGTACAGAGACTTCGAATGGCTATTGAGCAGGCAGAGTCCTATGGCCTTCTTGGTGATAATATCCTTGGTTCCGGTATTAATTTCCACTTACATATCAATCGCGGTGCCGGAGCGTTCGTATGTGGTGAAGGTTCTGCCCTGACTGCTTCTATCGAAGGCAACAGAGGTATGCCTCGAGTAAAACCTCCGAGAACGGTTGAGCAGGGCCTGTGGGGTAAACCTACGGTTCTGAATAACGTAGAGACTTATGCCAACGTACCGAAGATTATCCTTCAGGGAGCAGACTGGTTCCACACCATCGGTACAGAGGGAAGCCCTGGAACCAAGACTTTCTCACTTACCGGTTCCATTGAGAACACCGGTCTTATCGAGGTTCCAATGGGAACAAGCCTCCGTCATATCATTTATGACATCGGTGGTGGTCTTAAGAGTGGTGCTGCATTTAAGGGTGTACAGATCGGTGGTCCTTCCGGTGGATGTCTGATCGACGATCAGATCGATCATCCGCTTGATTTTGATTCTGTTAAGAAGCTGGATGCCATCATGGGTTCCGGTGGACTTGTTGTTATGGATGAGAATACCTGTATGGTAGAGGTTGCGCGTTTCTTCATGAGCTTTACACAGCGTGAGAGCTGTGGTAAATGTGTTCCCTGCCGTGAGGGTACCAAACGTATGCTTGAGATCCTGGAGAGAATCGTTGCAGGTAAGGGTGAGCTTTCCGATCTGGATGAGCTGGAAGAACTTGCAAACATGGTTCAGAGTATGGCTCTGTGCGGACTCGGTAAGAGTGCACCGCTTCCGGTCATCAGTACTCTGAAGCGTTTCCGTGACGAATATGTAGAGCATATCGTAGATAAGAAATGTCGTGCGAAGGTCTGCACGGCGCTCCGTCAATTCCATATCAATCCTGAGTTCTGTATCGGCTGCGGCAAGTGTGCGAAGAACTGTCCGGCTGGTGCGATTTCAGGAAAGATCAAGCATCCACATGTAATCAACAACGACGTATGTATCAAATGCGGATCCTGTAAGGATAACTGTAACTTTGATGCGATTTATGTGGAAGCATAGAAGGGAGGATATCTTATGGGTACAATGACAATTGACGGAAGAAAAGTAGAATTTACTGACGAAAAAAATGTCCTGACAGTTATCAGGAATGCCGGTATCAATATCCCCACACTGTGCTATCATTCAGAGGTTTCCACCTTTGGTGCCTGTCGTCTCTGTACAGTTGAGGATGACAGAGGCAAAACATTTGCCTCCTGTTCCGAGCAGCCGAGAGACGGAATGGTTATCTATACCAACTCCGGTCGTATTAAGAAATATCGTAAACTGATCGTGGAGCTGCTTCTTGCAGCACATTGCCGTGACTGTACAACCTGTGTAAAGAGCGGTGAATGTATCCTGCAGGAGCTGGCACATCGCCTTGGCGTGCGGGATATCCGTTTTGAAAATACAAGAGAACAGCACGAGATCGATGACAGTTCACCGTCCATCATCCGTGATCCGAACAAATGTATCCTCTGCGGCAACTGTGTACGTGCCTGCGAGGAACTTCAGGGAATCGGAGCTCTTGGATTCGCATTCCGTGGAACAGAGGCTATGGTCATGCCTGCATTCAATAAAAAGATTGCTGAGACACAGTGTGTAAACTGTGGTCAGTGCCGTGTTTACTGTCCGACAGGAGCCATCTCCATTCGTACACATATGGATGAGGTTTGGGATGCACTTGCGGACAAGGATACCCGTGTGGTTGCCCAGATTGCGCCGGCAGTCCGTGTAGCAGTTGGTGATCACTACGGCCTCACAAAGGGCAGGAGCGTTATGGGCAAGATCGTCAACGCACTCCACAGAATGGGCTTTGATGAAGTATACGATACCACATTCAGCGCCGATCTTACTATTATGGAAGAGACCAAGGAGTTCCTAAACAGAGTGGAGAAGGGTGAGAATCTTCCGCTTCTGACTTCCTGCTGTCCTGCATGGGTGAAGTTCATCACAGATCAGTATAAGGAATATGTTCCGAACATTTCTACCTGCCGTTCCCCACAGGGAATGATGTCTGCGGTTATCAAGGAATACTTCCGTGATCCGGAGCATGCAGCAGGCAAGAAGACCGTTATGGTTTCCATTATGCCATGTACAGCCAAGAAGGCAGAGGCAATCCGCCCCAACAGCTTTACCGATGGCGAGCAGGATACCGATATCGTTATCACAACCACAGAGCTTCTCCGCATGATCGATAACTTTGGTCTTGATTTTGCAACACTGGATCCGGAAGCATGCGATATGCCGTTTGGATTTGGTTCCGGCGGTGGCGTTATCTTCGGTGTTACCGGTGGTGTTACCGAGGCAGTTCTTCGAAGACTGAGCCCGGATCACAGCAAGGAAGCCATGCATGAGATTGCAGAGTGCGGTGTTCGTGGTGAAGAGGGAATCAAGGAATTTACCGTACCGTACAAGGGAATGGATATCAATATATGCGTAGCCAGTGGCCTTGCAAATGCAAGAACCGTTATGGAACGTGTAAAGAACGGCGAGGCAAACTATCATCTGATCGAGGTTATGGCATGCCGCCGTGGATGTATCATGGGTGGAGGTCAGCCGACCAGATCCGGTGACAGAACCAAGGCAGCCAGAGCAAGAGGTTTGTACAATGCAGACAATACCATGATCATCAAGAAATCCGATGAGAACCCACTGGTTCTGGAGCTTTATGAGGGACTCCTCAAAGGCAAAGAGCATCATCTGCTTCACAATGAGTTCTATATCAAAGACTGATATGAGGAATACAAAGAGCTGCTGTTCCCGGTGAACAGTAGCATATAAGAAGCCTTCCGGGCATATACTGTGGTATGCGGGAACTGTCTTTTTTAAGACGTTTCCCGGAACTTACAGGCCAGTATATGCAGGGAGGCTTTTTTATATGGAAAACTTTCAGGTTTACCGTGATATCCAGGCGCGGACGGGCGGGGATATCTACATAGGGGTTGTGGGACCGGTCCGTACAGGAAAATCCACATTCATCCGGAGATTTATGGAGCTGATAGCACTGCCATCGATCAGCGAGGGAAAAAGAGCAGAACTTCAGGATGAACTGCCATTAAGCGGTGCCGGAAAAATGATCACCACCGTAGAACCCAAATTTATTCCAAAAGAAGCAGTGGAAGTATCCATAGGGGAAAACCAGAAAATCCGGGTAAAACTCATTGACTGTGTAGGCTTTCTGGTAAAAGATGCATCCGGAAATGTGGAAGAAGGCAGGGAGCGGATGGTCAAAACACCATGGCAGGAAAAAGCGATCCCGTTTCATGATGCGGCCCGGATTGGGACGGAAAAAGTGATCAGCCAGCATTCCACCATCGGGATTGTAGTCACAACAGACGGAAGTTTCGGGGAGATTCCCAGAGAAAATTTTATCCCGGCAGAGGAACAGACCATAAAAGAGCTGAAAGTCCAGGGAAAACCCTTTCTGATCCTAGTAAACTCCCAGACTCCCTACAGTGAGGAAACCGGAAAAACTGTAAAACATCTGGAAGAGAAATTTGGAGTATCCGTTCTGGCAGTCAACTGTGAACAGCTTCGAAAAGAGGATGTGACCAGAATCCTGGAGAAGATCCTTTATGAATTCCCGGTCAGTGAGATAGAGCTTTTTGTTCCCAGATGGGTGGAGATGCTTTCTCCGGAACATGAGGTAAAGGCGGCTCTGTTAAATGAGATTCGGGAAAAGATGACCAGACTTACTCATGTGCGTGATGTAAGCAGAGAATCAGTATATCTGGAAAGTCCATATGTGGAAGATACATTGCTTGAGCAGGTCAGTCTTTCCGATGGAAAAGTCCGTATCCGGATCGCAGTAAAAGACATTTATTATTATCAGATGCTCAGTGAAATGAGCGGGATATCCATGGAAAGCGAATATGAACTGATCCAGACCATAAAAGAGCTTGCCGGTATGAAGGAACAATTTGTAAAAGTCCAGGCTGCCCTGGAAGCGGTAAAAGGAACAGGGTATGGGGTTGTGGTGCCTGAGCTTTCCGAGATCACTATTGAGGAACCAGAGGTGATCCGTCAGGGAAATAAATTCGGAGTAAAGATCCGGTCAAAAAGTCCGTCCATTCATATGATCCGGGCGGGAATCGAAACGGAGATCGCTCCGATCGTTGGTACAGAACAGCAGGCGGAGGACCTGATAAAGTATATCAGAGAAAGCCCGGAGCGAGGGGAAAGTATCTGGGAGACCAATATTTTCGGAAAATCCATCCAGCAGCTGGTGGAAGACGGAATCCGGAACAAGCTGGCCATGATCAGCGAAGAAAGTCAGGTGAAGCTTCAGGATACTATGAAGAAGATCGTAAATGACAGCAAAGGCGGACTGGTGTGTATCATCATATGAATGGAGAATAGAATTGCAAAGCAAAAAGGACGTTCTTCAGCAGACGTCCTTTTTTTGATGTTGTTTTTTCCATTCTGCGATAAACTGAAGCTGTTCCTGGTCAGATAGTTCCTGGGAAGCGGCGTCATTTCCTGCAGCGGCACAGCAGAAAAGAACAAAGATCTGGAGTCCGAAGAATACAAGAAAAAAGAGAAGCATAGAAAAACCTCCTTTATTTTTCAGATATGTTAAGTATTGGAGGAGATAATGTATTTTATACATTATATTGCAAGAAAATCAGAGCAATGCTATAATTATCACCGGGTATGAAGATTTTTAAAACAGGAGGAAAAGAAACCATGAAAAAGAGAAGATTCGCACAGCTTGTTCTTATGATCACAATGCTGTTTTGCCTGACATTTGGCACAGTGTGTGCGCAGGCGGCAACAACAGCAACCACAACAACCGCAAAAGCAGCTGTTAAAAATGGCTGGAAAAAAGAGGGCGGTCAGTATTATTACTACATCAAAGGTAAAAAAGTTACCAACAAATTAAAAAAGATCAATGGTGCGATATATTATTTAGGCTCGAATGGTGCAAGAAAGACCGGATGGTATACAGTAAAATCCGGAAATACCTACAAAACCATGCAGTTTGCTTCCAACGGAAAATACACTGGGAAATCCAAAAAAGCAAATGCAGAACTGATCAAGATGACAGATTCAGTGCTTCGCAGCCAGAAGATTTCTGCAAGTCTGACTACAACTGCGCAGAAAAAAACGGCTCTTCAGAAATTGTTTAACTGTTCCAAAAAATACGGATATATGAGAATGAAGGGCTTTGACGGAAAACCTTTGCAGTTTACAAAAGGTAAAAGCCAGATGTTTGCATATCTGACCATGGGAATGGAAAAAGGAAACTGCTACGGTGTTGCATCAGCCTTTGCAGTACAGGCTAAACGTGCAACAGGACTTCCGGTCCGTGTATGCTGGGGAAAAAGTAATGTATTTAATAAAAATAAATGGCAGCCACATGGATGGACAGAGATCAAGATTGGAAATACCTGGTATACATTTGATGCAAATGCAGCAGGAAACAAATCCAGAAAAGATGTTAAATATTATATGCAGAAATCTTCATCCATGAAAAAATACTATAAAACTGAAGGAAGAGAAGATATCGTTCTCTAAAGAACAGGAGCAGATCATGAAAAAGTGGACAAAGAAGATCCTGGCAGCAGTACTTTGTCTGATGATGCTCCAGATGCCGGCAGCTGAACCGCTTATTGAGGTTCAGACTGTACAGGCAGCATCTACAGCCAAGGCAGCCAAGGTAAAAAACGGTCTCAAAAAAGAGGGCGGACAATACTACTATTATGTGAAGGGAAAAAAAGTAAAGAATACATGGAAAACCGTGACTGTCGCTAATAAGACTACCGGCAAAAAAATGACATACAGATACTATTTTTCCAACACCGGAAAGGCATATAAAGGTGGAACATTCTTCGGGGAGAACTATCTCCTTGTAAAAAAGATCGGCGGGAAATACTATGGATTTAACCGGTATGCACAGATGGTAAAAGGAGTTTATTATTCCGCATATGGACAGTCCAGAGCCGGATTTTATGCTTTTAATACAAAAACCGGTGTATACGATGCCAGAACATCTTCAAGATTAAGGAAAGCATTTGTAAGAGAAAAGAGTTCTGCAGCACTGCGGAAAGCCCTTGGCAGACCTCTTCGTACCAGAAAGACAGATGGCTGTTATGGTGACGGACAGGAATATCTGTTGGAATACACAAGATTCTGGGTCAATACATACAAAGACAAAAAAGGGAAGGAAATCGTACTGGACGTGATCAGCAAATAAGATTCGCCAGACCGATAAATAAATATAATTATGGTTTTCAGTTCAATGGTATTTCTGTGTGTATTTCTTCCGGCTGCTTTTTGTCTGCATCTCCTTTTACCTGGGATGCGGGCCAAAAATTTTTTGCTTGTAGTGGCAAGTCTGGTCTTTTATGCATACGGAGAACCGATTTATGTAATATTACTGGTTGCTTCATCGGCGGGCAACTATATTTTAGCGCGCCTGACAGGGGAATGTCCGAAGATCCGTAAGCTCACAATGACATTGGCTGTGGTGATAAATCTCGGTCTTCTTGTGATCTTTAAATATTCCGGATTTCTGGTGGAGACATTTAATTCTGTTACCGGTGCCGGAATTCCGGTTCCGCAGGTCCGGATGCCGATCGGAATATCGTTTTTTACTTTTCAGGCACTTTCCTACGTGATCGATGTTTATCGGGGAGATGCTTCGGTTCAGAAGAATTTCGGAAAGGTGCTTCTGTATATCTCATTTTTCCCACAGCTGATCGCGGGACCTATCGTCAAGTATCATGATGTGGAGGCGGAGATCAATAATCGTAAGCAGACGCCAGAGGAAATCGGAAAAGGAATCCGGCGTTTCATTGCAGGTTTGAGCAAAAAGGTTCTTATCGCCAATACAATGGGACTTGTGGCGGATAATCTCTTTGGTGCGGCAGCAACCGGAATCACCGGTCCGGGTGCTTGGCTGGGCGCAGTTTCCTATATGCTGCAGATCTATTTTGATTTCAGCGGCTACAGTGATATGGCGCTGGGACTCGGAATGATGTTTGGATTTCATTTCCATGAGAATTTTGATTATCCTTATATTTCTGCCAGTATCCGTGAATTCTGGAGAAGATGGCATATGTCTCTTTCAGGATGGTTTAAGGAATATCTGTATATTCCGTTAGGGGGAAACCGCAGAGGGAAATTCCGTACAGTGGTCAATAAAATGATCGTTTTTGTGTGTACAGGTATCTGGCATGGTGCCTCCTTTAATTTTCTGTTCTGGGGAATTTATCATGGCTTTTTCCTGATGCTGGAAGAGTATATCCCATTTATCGGGAAAAAGGACGGAAAACTCAAGAGCTTTTTTCAGCATGTCTATGCACTTCTGGTAGTTTGTGTTGGCTTTGTGTTTTTCCGTGCGGACACTATGAAGCAGGGATGCTTCTGGATCAGAGAAATGTTTACGGATTTTGGATGGAAGGCTTCCGCAATGAGCCTTACACTGCAGCAGCTGACACCGGTATATCTTGTAACGCTGGCAGCGGCACTGGTCGCAGCAGTTCCGGTAAACAGCATGCTGAAAAAGTATAAATGGTATGAAGGCTTTACCTATGTATTAAGTCTGGCTGGTTTTGCGCTTTGTGTATTGAGCCTTGCCGGCGGAACCTATAATCCGTTCATCTATTTTCGATTTTAAGAGGAGGCAGAAAACATGAAAAAATTGCAGGTGCTTTATATTACTGCATTTTTTGCAGCTTGTCTTGTGCCATCTCTGGGGATGGCGGTGACAAAGCAGGAAGCATCGTCTGAAAACCGAAGACTGGCTGAGTTTCCTGAACTGAAAAAAGAAAACGAGATCAATACCCGTTGGCTGCCGGAAGCAGGCGAATATTTTCAGGAACATTTTGCGTTTCGAAATGAGCTGGTAACGGCAAATGCTCTTCTGAACGGGAAGATTTTCGGAGTATCTACTGCAGATGGTGTGATCCAGGGAACCGATAACTGGCTTTATTATAAGGATTCGCTGGAGGATTATCTTGGAGAGGAGCTTCTTTCCGAGAGAAGCCTTTTTAATATTGCACATACACTGGCCATGATGCAGGAGACATTGAATGAAAAAGGCGTGCAGTTTCTTTTTACTGTGGCACCTAATAAAAACTCACTCTATGGAGAGAACATGCCGTACTATGACAGCCTGAAGGTATCATCGGACAAAAACCTTGTTAATCTTCAGAAATATCTCAGACAGGAACAGGTTTCTTACGGAGATCTGTATGAGACTCTTTCAGAAGAGAAAGAAGTTCTTTATCACAAAAGAGATTCACACTGGAACAACAAGGGTGCTGCAGTTGCGGCGGAAACATTGCTGTCTTCTCTGAAAAAGGAGCATGTTTCCTATAAGAAGGAACCCTATACTATAAAAACAGATTTCACAGGAGATCTGGATGAGATGCTGTATCCTCTTGCAACGACACCGGAAGAGGAAGTTTATTATGACAGACAGACAACATTTGCCTATGTGGGAGAAGTGGGAAGTAATTTTGATCCGAAGATCACAACGGTAAATCCTGTGAAGGAAGGAAGTCTGGTCATGTTCCGTGATTCTTTTGGTAATGCACTGCTTCCGTTTATGGCAGATGCTTATTCCAGTGCGTATTTTTCCAGAGGAGTACCTTACCAGATGAGTGAAGTGGATGAGAAGAATGCAGATACTGTGATCGTGGAACGGGCAGAGCGTTTTCTCCCGGAAATGGCACAGTCACCGCCGATCATGGAAGGACCGGAGTGTCAGGTGAATGTTACGGAAGAAGATACGGTTCCTGCCGGTGCCGGAGCAGTTCAGTGCGAGATCCAGGGAAATCTGGAAAAGATCACAGGTTGTATTGAAGAAAAATATCTGGATACAGACAGCAGGATTTATATAAGATTGAACCATGATAAGATTTATGAAGCATTTCCGATGGATGTTTCCACAGAAGATGGAAAAACGGACAGCAGCGGTTTTTGCTTATATCTGGACCGTTCACTTCTTGCAGCAGACGGAAATCAGATCGAAATTCTTACAGGCAACAAAGATTCAGCCCGTATAATAGGCGGACTGACACTATAAAGGAGGATATAAGAAATGAGAAAAAAAACAGTACAGGTGCTTTTAGGGGCAGCATTGATCGCAGCGATGTGTCTGGGGGCACCGACAGCTGCTTTTGCAGACGAGACAACGACAAAGGAGGAAACCGCAGAGAAAACTGGCGATAAAGATTCCGCAGAAGAAAAAGAGACCGCAGAGGATTTTCAGATCGGAGAGCTTACAGTAAAAAATCAGAGCGGACTTGAGGTGAAATCCGCAGAGCTTCAGGATGCAAAAGAGGATGACAGCAAAAAGAAAGACTCCAAGGATGCGGCAGGTCAGGATCTAGTGATCACCATGAAAGATGGTACAGAGCATACCTTCCGGAATGTGACACCGGATGACTGGAAAGAACCTGTTTTTTATAATGAGTATGAGATCCTTTATATTTCCTACACGGATGAAAAAGGAAAATCTCAGGAAGCGCTGGAAGATGCGAAGGAGACTGAGCTGGAAGAAGCTGCCACTACCTATGCAAAATCCAATGTAAATATCCGTGAAAAAGCGGATACAAAATCAAAATCCCTGAAAGTAACATCTCTTGGAACCGAGTTCAAGGTAACCGGTGTATGCCCTGGATGGCTGAAGGTTGAAGGAGATGGTGTTAAGGGATATGCGGCACATACATACTTCACTTCCAATAAAGATGAGATCGACAAGCTGGTAGCAGAGCAGAAAGCAGCTGAAGAGAAAAAAGTGGCAGAGGCAAAAGCGGCATCAGAGGCACAGGCAGCAGCAGACGCGCAGGCAGCGGCAGACGCGCAGGCAGCAGCGGACGCACAGGCAGCGGCAGACGCACAAGCAGCGGCAGACGCACAGGCAGCGGCAGAGGCACAGGCAGCATCAGAGGCACAGGCAGCAGCAGAGGCAGCAGCATCAGAACCTACCGAAGTTAGCCGTCAGGCCTATGATGACTGTGACGGAAGTGGTCATGGCTACTATGAGATCACCTATTCTGACGGAAGTGTGAGATACGAAGAGTATTGATTAGAATGAACGATAAGGAAAGATACGTATGAAAAGATTAAAATTGTTTTTTATGGCGATGGTCATGCTTTTTGCGGTGCAGATCTGCACGGTTTCCGTAACCTGTGAGACGCAGGCAGCAACTACTACGGCAACTGTAAAGAAGAAAACCGGTCTCTACAGAGAAAAAGGAAAATATTACTACTACACCAAGGGCAGAAAGATCAGAAACCAATGGAAGACCGTAAAGGGAAAACGGTATTATTTCGGGCCTAAATATTATGCGTTAACTTACCATAACAAGATCGGTTCCAGGATCTATGTGTTTGATACTGCAGGACGCCTTTTGAACGGAAAGACGTCACGTATCGTAAATGTAGGAAAATATTCCTATTACGTAAATAAATATGGAAATCCTTCAAAGGGTTGGCTGTGCCTTCCGGATAGAAATCTTTACTATGCGGATTCCTGGGGACGTTTTTACAAAAACCGTACTCTGGAGGGAATCCGGTTTAACGGAAAGGGGCAGGCTGTAAAAAATGATATGCGCAGTCTGAAGCTGCATTGTATAGGCGTGGTCCAAAATATTACAAGAAGTGGAATGTCCAAAAGCCAGAAGCTACAGGCGTGCTGGAGTTATGTGATAAATAATACCTATTATTCATCGGCCTATTATCCGAATTTAAATCAGAATGACTGGTGGAGAATGACTGCGTGGAGAACGCTTGCTACAGGAAAGGGAAACTGTTATGGCTATGCCTGTGCATTTGCCGCACTGGCAAGAGAGATCGGATATGATCCATATGTGGTATGCGGTCGTGTTCCGGGAACCAGAGATGGAGCCGGGGATGGCTTTACAAGACATAGCTGGGTGATCATAAACGGACTTCATTATGACCCGGAAGGACAGGCTAAGGGCTGGCATACCGGTGTTTATGGAAGCTACAGCTACGGAATGGATAATCAGATCCAGAAAACAGTTAATTTCCGTACAGGAAGAGGAAACTAAATAAAATATACAGCAAAGATCCCGGGGATTCAGATGTAAGATCCCGGGGTCTTTTTATATAAAACGAGTAGCGGGAAAGATGTCCGCAGAATAAGCTAAAGAAAGGTCAGCTGTCCGACGGGAGAGCTTTGGAAAGGTATAAAAGGATGTATACAGGAAAAGGGATAGGCGTGGCGGTTCTGGACACCGGTATTTTTCCTCATATAGATTTTGGCAGCCGTATTTCCGTGTTTCGTGATTTTACAGGAGTCAGACGCAGCCCATATGATGATAACGGACATGGGACTCATGTCAGCGGGATCCTTGCAGGGGACGGAACTGCATCAGGTGGAAAATATAAAGGGGCTGCACCTGGCTGCAGTATCGCTGCTCTGAAGGTTCTGGATCGTTTCGGGAACGGAAGCAGGGAGGATGTGATGCGGGCATTTCGGTGGATCATGGAGTTTGGAAGCATTTATCATATCCGTATCGTTAATATTTCAGTGGGAACAACATCCCGGGATCATAAGGAACAGACAGATCTTCTTGAAGGAGTGGAAAAACTTTGGGATCTGGGATTTGTGGTGGTAGCTGCAGCAGGAAATCAGGGACCGGGGGCCGGCACGGTAACAGCACCGGGAAGCAGCCGGAAGATCATTACCGTAGGCTCCAGTGATATGCTGAATGGCAGAAAGGCAGTTTCCGGAAGAGGCCCTACTTTTGACTGTGTGTGCAAACCGGATCTGGTAGCGCCGGGAAGCCAGGTCATTGCCTGTGCACCGGGACTGCCGTACTCATATGGGCTCAAAAGCGGAACCTCCATGTCGACGCCTCTGGTGTCAGGAGGGATCGCCTGCCTTCTGGAAAAAGATCCCCGGCTTTCTAATGTAGAGGTAAAGATGTTGTTAAGAGAAAATGCAGAAGATATGGGACTTCCCAGAAATCAGCAGGGATGGGGAAAATTTAACTGTGAAAAACTGTTGGCAGGCTGAATTATTATACAATTCTTATAAACATAGTGTGGTAAAGCACAAAAGCGTTGACGGAACCGGAAAATATGAGTACAATGTACAGTAAAAGTGCTGAAGAAAGATTCTAAAGGAAAGAGCACCTGGAATCCGAACAGGAGAATAAACCTCAAAAGGAGAAAATAATATGGAAAAAATCAAAATGCAGACACCTTTAGTTGAGATGGACGGAGACGAGATGACACGTATCCTGTGGCAGATCATCAAGGATGAACTTCTCACACCGTATCTGGAACTGAATACAGAATATTATGATCTTGGTCTTGAGCACAGAAATGAGACAGATGATCAGGTTACCATTGATGCAGCAGAAGCAACCAAGAAATACGGAGTAGCCGTAAAATGTGCCACGATCACGCCAAACGCAGCCAGAATGGAAGAGTATGACCTGAAAAAAATGTACAAGAGTCCAAACGGAACGATCCGTGCTATTCTTGATGGAACTGTATTCCGTGCGCCGATCGTTGTAAAGGGAATCGAGCCATGTGTAAAGAATTGGGTGAAACCGATCACACTTGCACGTCATGCATATGGAGATATCTATAAGAATACAGAATTTTATATTGACAAGCCGGGAGATGCATATCTTGTATTTGAGGGCGAAGACGGAGAAGAGCGTAAGGAGCTGATCCAGCATTTTGATGGAGCAGGTGTTCTCCGTGGCATGCATAATCTTGATGATTCCGTAAAGAGCTTTGCGAGAAGCTGCTTTAATTATGCACTGGACACAAAGCAGGATGTATGGTTCGGAAGCAAGGATACCATTTCCAAAACATACGATGGAAGATTTAAAGAGATTTTCCAGCAGATCTTTGATGCAGAGTTTAAGGATAAATTTGAGGAAGCCGGCCTGACCTATTTTTACAGTCTGATTGATGATATCGTAGCCCGTGTTATGAAGGCAGATGGCGGTTTTATCTGGGCATGCAAGAACTATGACGGAGATGTTATGAGCGACATGGTATCTTCCGCATTTGGCTCTCTTGCCATGATGACCTCTGTACTGGTATCCCCGAAGGGATATTTTGAGTATGAGGCTGCCCACGGAACAGTTCAGAGACACTATTATCGTCATCTTGAGGGAAAAGAAACATCCACAAACTCCGTTGCAACGATCTTTGCATGGACAGGAGCTCTCCGCAAGAGAGGCGAGCTGGACGGAAATGAAGCACTTGCTGATTTTGCAGGAAAACTGGAAAAAGCAACACTGGATACCATTGAAAGCGGAAAGATGACCAAGGATCTTGCACTGATCACTTCCCTGAAAGAGGTACAGGTATTGAACAGCAAAGAGTTTATCCTTGCTGTAAAGACAAAACTGGATGAACTGATGGCATAAATAACAGGAATTTCAGAATTTCAAGTAATTTCATAAAAAATAAAAAACTGCACCGGAAGATCCAGGGATGGATCACGGTGCAGTTTTTTTATGAGGGATATATATGGATCATCTGATCTCTGTCAGATCGAAGCGTTCATGGCCTGCTGTACATGTTCCACAAGGATCTGCCGGACCTGGGGATATTCGCCAAGTCCCTTCAGTACAGGGGTGACTTCATATCCTTCGGAAGAAAGACGGTTCATCCAGGAGTACGGATCTGCACCGGCCAGATCGTTCTGTGCATGGTCGCCGGCTACGATCATGAAAGGCGCCAGCACGATCTTTTTCGGATGAAAGCTGTCGGCAGCCCGGAGAAGGGAGTCCAGGGCCGGATAGGCTTCTACAGTTCCAAGAAAAATATTTTTATGTCCGGTATCTTTAAAACGGTAATCCAAAGCAGCGTAAACCGTGTTTGCGTAGTGTTCTGTTCCATGTCCCATCAGTACAAGTGCAGTGTCCGGATCCATGTCCCGGAATTCATCTGCAACTACCCGGACGATCGCCTGGTTATCTTCTTCTGTTGTGAGAAGAGGATTTCCGAAAACAATACTGGAAAAACGGTCACGAAAAGAAAGCGCATCGGCTTTCATCTGATCATTTTCGATACCGTTGATCACATGAGTCGGCTGTACGATCACATCGGTGATACCATCCAGAAGCATCTGTTCCAGAGCTTCCTTTACCGTGTGGATCGTAAGACCGTCCCGCTTTTTTAGTTTGGCAATGATCATTTTGCTTGTCCATGCACGGTAGGTGGGACAGGCCGGGAATGCATCGGCAATATCGTGCTCGATGGCCTCGATGGTAAGCTTACGGGTGTTTTCATAGCTTGTGCCGAAACTTACTACTAGGATCGCTTTTTTTGAAGCTGAGTTCATACGGGGATTTCCTCCATCCTGATAATTATGGTGATTATGATAAATTCTTTATATTTCTCCGCTGGAATATAAAGATGATCCGCAATTTCTACCATAAGATATTATAAAAGGGAGGGCTGACATTGTCAATCGTAGTTGACTTTCCTTACGGAAATGTTTATCATTATAAAAGATTGTGGAAACAAAGGAGAAACGTAGGACATGAGTATATTCATGATTGGAATCGATCATAATATGGCACCTGTAGATGTCAGAGCGCAGTTTGCTTTTACCCGTAAAAATACCGGAGAGGCGCTGCGCAGGCTGAAAGAAGAAGCTGGGATCTGCGGGTGTATTATTCTGTCGACCTGTAACCGGCTGGAACTGTGGGTAAGTACTGCAGATGAGGAGAAGCCGGACCTGTATCAGTGGCTCTGCTCGTTGAAAGGTGTGCAGGGAGAACAATACCAGAAGTATTTTACCAGCAGAGAAAACGAAGAGGCGGTGGAACACCTGTTTTATCTTACCAGCGGACTGAAATCCCAGATCCTGGGGGAAGATCAGATCCTGACCCAGGTAAAAGATGCGTTGAGTATGTCAAGGGATGAGTTTACCACAGACAGTGTTCTGGAGGTGCTTTTCCGTATGGCGGTAACTGCAGGCAAGAAGATCAAAACGGAAGTGCCGTTTTCCCATGGAAATCCTTCTGTGATCCATCAGGCCATCCGTTTTCTGGAAGAGGGCGGTTATCATGTTCGCAATAAAGTCTGTATGGTGATCGGAAACGGTGAGATGGGGAAGATGGCTGCCCAGACACTGCGTGAAGCAGGAGCGGATGTGACGGTTACGATCCGTCAGTACAGAAGTGGTGTTGTGAGCATTCCTGTTGGATGCAGCAGGATCAATTATGGCGAGAGAATGGATTATCTGCCGGAGTGTGACCTGGTGGTCAGCGCAACAGCAAGCCCCAATTATACACTGACGGAAGAATTGTTTGAGGATGTACGTGTGGAACGACCTATGATCCTTATCGATCTGGCAGTTCCAAGAGATATTGATCCGGAGATCCGAAAAAAAGATAACATCACACTTTATGATATGGACAGCTTCCGAACCGGCGAGACACCGAAGGAACTTGCAGATAACCTAGAAGCAGCAGGATCCATTGTGAAGGCCCAGATGAACGAATTTTTCCAGTGGCTGGAAGGTCGTGATATCATCCCGCGCATCCAGGAGATCAAAGCGGATGCTGTGGAAGATCTGAACCTGAGGATCGAAAAAATCTTCCGGAAAACTCCTATGGAGGATTCAGACAGAGAAAACCTGAAAAAAGCAGTGGATACTGCAGCCGGAAAGGTTGTGAACAAGCTGATCTTCGGGCTTCGGGACAGTCTGAACCAGGATGCTTTTCTGGAATGTGTGGAAGGACTGGAGAAACTTTATGAAGAATAAACCTTATTTCCCCATGTTTATAGACCTGTCCGATAAAAATATCGTTGTGGCAGGTGGTGGTAATATTGCTACCAGAAGAATAAAAACTCTTCTGAAATTTACAAGAAATATCACGGTAGTGGCTACAAAAGTGACCCAGGAGCTTATGGATCTCGGGAAAGCAGGAACCGTGACTCTGCATATCCGTCCCGTGAAACGTTCTGATTTTGCCAATGCATATATGGTGATCGCAGCCACCAATGACTGGAAGCTGAATGATGAGATCCACCGTGTCTGTAAGGAGGAGGGCATTTATGTTAATGTAGCCTCCGACCGGGAAGCCTGTGATTTTTATTTCCCAGGCGTATATATGCGGGATGAAATGGTAGTTGGAGTTACAGCCAGCGGACTGGATCACAAAAAAGCAAAGCGTGTAAGGGAAGAGATCCAGAATGCGCTGGAAAAAGTATTGGGAGAGCAGGATGAAGATGAAGAGAGATAAGATCGTGATCGGCAGCAGAGAGAGTAAGCTTGCAGTGCTGCAGAGCGAAATGGTCCGTGACTACATAAAAGAAAAAAATCCGGATCTGGAAGTGGAAATCCTCACTATGAAAACTACCGGGGATATCATTCTGGACCGTACACTGGATAAGGTTGGCGGAAAAGGGCTTTTTGTAAAGGAGCTGGATAAAGCACTGATAGATGGAAGAAGTATTCTTTCTGTACACAGCCTGAAAGATATGCCTATGGAGGTTCCGGAGGAGCTGCCGCTTCTGGCTTTTTCCAAAAGAGAAGATCCGAGAGACGTACTGGTTCTTCCTGAGGGAGCTTCTGAACTTGATAAAAGCAAGCCCCTTGGATGCTCCAGCTTAAGGAGAACCTTACAGCTTAAAAAACTGTATCCGGATATGGATGTCAGAAGTATCCGCGGAAACCTTCAGACAAGACTCCGGAAGCTGGATGAAGGACAGTACAGTGCATTGATCCTGGCTGCTGCCGGCCTTAAGAGACTTGGACTGGAATCCAGGATCAACCGGTATTTTACAGCAGATGAGATCATTCCGGCTGCTGGTCAGGGAATCCTTGCTGTACAGGGAAGAAAAGGGGAAGCTTATGATTTCCTGGAGGGCTACTGTGATAAGGATGCCTGGACCGCGGGAAGTGCGGAGCGTGCTTTTGTAAAGCTCCTGGATGGAGGGTGCTCTTCTCCGGTGGCTGCCCATGCGGAAATTCTCGGGGATGAGATCTATCTCAGAGGGCTTTATTATAATGAAAAAGACGGTTCCTATGTAACAGGAACACTGCGTGGCAATAAGGCAGATGCGGAAAGCTTAGGCAGGGAACTGGCAGAAACTCTTCGGAAAAAAGGAGAAAACAGATGAAAACAGGAAAAGTATGGCTGGTAGGAGCGGGTCCTGGCGATATCGGCCTTTTTACATTAAAAGGCCTCAAAGTGCTGGAACAGGCAGATGTGGTCGTCTATGACAGTCTGGTAGGTCAGGGAGTTCTGTCAAGAATCCCGGAAAATGCTAGGCTGATCAATGTAGGCAAACGTGCCAGTCACCATATCATGCGTCAGGAAAATATCAATCAGGTACTTCTTGAGGAGGCACAGCGGGGTCTTCGTGTGGTGCGCCTGAAAGGCGGAGATCCATTCCTCTTTGGAAGAGGAGGAGAGGAGCTGGAGCTTCTTCGGGAGAATGGGATCCCTTATGAGGTTGTTCCGGGTGTTACTTCCTCCATTGCAGTACCGGCATATAACGGGGTTCCGGTAACACACAGGGATTTCTGTTCTTCAGTCCACATCATTACAGGACACAAGAAAGCCGGAGAAGAATATGATATAGACTTCCAGGCACTTGTTGATACAAGGGGAACGCTTGTATTTCTGATGGGCGTGTCCGCACTTCCGGATATCTGCGAGGGTCTGATAGGTGCAGGAATGGAAAAGGACATGCCTGCGGCGATCCTGCAGAAGGGAACTACAGCAGGTCAGAAACGGATCGTAGCAACAGTTTCTACCCTGGAAGAAGAGGTGAAACGCCAGGGGATCGAGACACCGGCGATCATTGTGGTGGGTAAGGTGTGTACACTGGCAGAGAAGTTTGGCTGGTATGAAGAACTGCCGCTTTCAGGATGGAAGGTCCTTGTCACAAGACCGAAGGAGCTTGTTTCCAGAACTGCGGACATGCTTCGTGAAAAAGGCGCGGAGGTTCTGGAGCTTCCGGCGATCCGTACTGTCCCCATGGAAGACCAGAGCCGTCTCTATAAAGCGCTGGATCACCTGGAGGAATATCAGTGGCTTGTATTTACCAGCCCTACAGGTGTAAGGGTATTTTTTGAAGAACTGATTCGTCATGGAAAAGATATTCGTGCCATGGGAAATACCCGTCTGGCCGTGATCGGGGAGGGAACAAAAAAGGCCCTGCAGGAAAGAGGATTGCTGGCAGATTTTGTGCCGTCGGTATATGACGGGGATACTCTTGGAAAGGAACTTTCAGAGCTTCTTTCCGGTGGAGAAAAGATACTTATCCCGCGGGCAGAAAAGGGCAATGAAAAGCTCACGGCATTTCTTGCACAGGCAGGTGCTGTGATTGAGGATGTTCCGACCTATCAGACTCTTTACGAAAAGAGCCAGCTCATCGATGAGAAGAAGGAATTTGAAACAGGACAGATCAGCTGTGCGGTGTTTACAAGTGCCTCCACTGTGAAGGGATTTGTAGAGGGAACAAAAGGACTGGATTATTCAAAGGTTAAGGCGGCCTGCATCGGCAGACAGACGAAGGCGGCTGCTGAGAGCTTTGGAATGAAAGCATATATGTCAGAAAAAGCCACCATTGACAGTCTTGTCAAGCTGGTGGAGGATATGAAAAGGAGCGAATGATCATGGAACTGACAAAAAGACCAAGAAGATTAAGAGGTAGCGAAAACCTTCGTAAGATGGTACGTGAGACAAGAATGGATAAATCTTCTCTTATGTATCCTATGTTCGTAATGGAAGGAGAAAATAAGGAAGAAGAAATTCCGTCCATGACCGGGCAGTACCGTTACAGTCTGGACCGTCTTCCGTATAAACTGGAGCAGCTTTCCAAAGCCGGTGTAGGAAGTGTGATGTTTTTTGGTATTCCTGACCATAAGGATGAAGTGGGCAGCGGTGCCTATGATCCGGAGGGAATCGTTCAGAGAGCTCTTCGCATTGCAAAAGAGAAATTTCCGGAGCTTTATTATGTAACAGATGTATGCATGTGTGAGTACACTTCCCATGGTCATTGCGGCGTTCTCTGCGGTCATGATGTGGACAATGACAAGACGCTGGAGCTTCTTGCAAAAACAGCACTTTCCCACGTGGAGGCAGGTGCAGATATGGTTGCTCCGTCTGATATGATGGATGGTCGTGTTGCAGCGATCCGTCAGTGTCTGGACAAGGCAGGGCATTATACAACACCGATCATGTCCTATGCAGTAAAATATGCTTCTGCATTTTATGGCCCGTTCCGTGAGGCAGCAGATTCTGCTCCGTCTTTTGGGGACAGAAAAAGCTACCAGATGGATCCTCACAACAGTAGAGAAGGGCTGAAAGAGGCACTTGCAGATGTGGAAGAGGGTGCAGATATCATCATGGTAAAACCGGCTCTTGCATACCAGGACATGATCTGGCAGGTAAAGGAGATCACAAACGTTCCGGTTGCCGCATACAGTGTCAGTGGTGAGTATGCAATGGTAAAAGCAGCAGCTGCAAACGGCTGGATCGACGAAGAAAGGATCGTGGGTGAGATGGCTACAGGAGCATTCCGTTCCGGTGCGCAGATCTATCTTACCTATTATGCGGAGCTTCTGGCAAGACTTATGGATGAAGGGAGGATCGGCTGATGACAAGATCAGAACAGTTATTTGAGCGTGCGGTAAAAAGAATCCCGGGAGGCGTAAACAGCCCGGTAAGATCTTACGGAGCCATCGGTGAGGCACCTCGTTTTATTGAAAAAGCAGATAAATGCTACATCTATGATGTAGATGGAAACCGTTATGTGGATTACATTGATTCCTGGGGCCCGATGATCCTGGGACATAATTTCCCGGAGATCCGCGAGAGTGTGATCAAGGCCTGCGAAAATGGCCTGAGCTTTGGCTGTGCTACAGGAATCGAAGTAGAGATCGCAGAATTTATCTGTGAACATATTCCACATGTAGATATGATCCGTATGGTAAACTCAGGAACAGAAGCTGTTATGAGTGCCATCCGTGCAGCAAGAGGTTTTACCGGAAAAGACAAGATCATCAAATTTGCAGGTTGCTATCACGGACACAGTGACTGCCTTCTGGTAAGTGCCGGCTCCGGTGTCATGGCAAGTGGTATTCCGGACAGCGCCGGTGTTCCGAAGGGCTGTACACAGGATACCATGACGGCTACCTACAATGATGCCGCCAGTGTGGAAGCACTTCTCAAACAGGAAGAGGGAAATGTGGCAGCCGTGATTGTGGAGGCAGTAGGAGCAAACATGGGTGTGGTTCCTCCGAAACCAGGTTTCTTAAAGCGGCTTCGTGAGCTTTGCGATGAGCATAATTGTCTGCTGATCTTTGATGAAGTGATCACAGGCTTCCGACTTGCCTTTGGCGGAGCAGCAGAGTATTTTGGTATCCGTCCGGATCTTGTCACCTACGGGAAAATAATCGGCGCAGGAATGCCGGTAGGCGCTTATGGCGGACGTAAGGAGATCATGGATCTGATCTCACCGTGTGGTCCTGTATACCAGGCAGGTACCTTAAGCGGAAACCCGGTTGCCATGGCTGCAGGTTTCACACAGCTGAAATATCTCTATGAGCATCAGGAGATATACAAAGATCTGGCTGCCAAAGGTGAGAAGCTTTACGGCGGCTTGAAGAAGATCGTGGAGGAAAAAGGTCTTCCATATCAGGTAAACTATGATTCTTCTCTGGCAAGTATTTTCTTTACAGACCAGGAGGTAAAAGACTATGTTTCTGCAAAAACATCCAACCTGGAGCTTTTTGCAAAATATTTCAAGGGAATGCTGAAACGAGGCATTCATCTTGCACCTTCCCAGTTTGAGGCGATGTTCCTTTCCACAGCGCATACAGATGAAGTAATTGATGAAACTCTGGAAGCAATGAGAGGCGCTTTGGGAGATCTGTAAAGAGGCGTAATGGATGCGCAGGAGCCGATCCATTTGCGTGGATCATGTGTGAACGCCATAGTGAACGGCAGCTTTGCATAAAAAATTGCACAAAAGATAACAGGATGGTAACTTGTTCTTGCAGAAGCTTTGTGATAAAATAAACACAAAAATACGTAACCAATGTAAAAAGCAGGAGGCCAGAACTTATGGGAAAAAAGAAGTACGTGGCTTACGTGGGAACATATACCCATGGAACCAGTAAGGGAATTCAGGTATACGATGTAGATGTAGAAAAAGGAACACTCACAGAACGAAGCGAAGTGGAAGTTAGCAATGCTTCTCATCTGGCAGTATCAAAAAACGGTAAATATCTGTATTCCATTGAGGATGAGGGTGTAGCTGTATTTGAAAGAGACAAGAACGGTGATCTTACCCGCCTCAACAGTGTGGATATCAACGGAATGCGAGGCTGCTATCTTGCAACAGATGTGGACGGAAGATATCTTTATGTGGCGGGGTACCATGATGGTAAGGTAACGGTTGTACATACACATAAAGACGGCCGTCTGGGAAGTGTTATGGACGGCGTTTTCCACAAGGGACTTGGAAGCGTGGCAGAGCGTAACTTCCGTCCGCATGTTAATTGTGTACGTCCGACACCGGATAATAAGTATCTCTGTGCGGTAGATAATGGTATCGATCAGGTTAAGATCTATCGTATCAATAAGAAGAAAGACAAACTGGAGCTGGTTGACATTCTTCGCTGCCCGAGAGAGAGCGGCCCTCGTATCATCCGTTTCAGTGATGACGGAAGATTTGCATATCTTCTTTTTGAGCTCAGCAATGAGGTGAAGGTATACAGCTATGACGGAAGCGGTAAGAATCCGGAGTTTCAGCTGCTTCAGAGTATTACCACTCTTGGAAAAGAGGATTCCAATGATGCGCTTCATAACGCAGCTTCCGGTATGTCTCTTTCTGCGGACGGTAAATATCTTTTCTGTACAACAGCAGGGGAAAATACTGTGACTATGTATGCAGTAGACCAGGAAACAGGCCTTCTGACCAAGAAATTTACACTTCCGATCAGTGGTGATTACCCGAAGGATCTTATGATCTTCCCGGATAACAAGCATATTGCTGTTGCCAATCATGCCAGCAACAGTATTACCGTTTTCACTGTGGATTATGAAAAGAATATCATCATGATGAACGAAAAACCAAGAAAGATCGAGACACCGAACTGTATCCATATCTGGCCGGTACCGGATACATGGGAGCAGTTGGATTAAGAACAGGATTGATCAAAGTAAGTCTTGCACAGGCAGACAAAAACAGACTCAGGGACGAGTAGGAACTTTCCCTGAGTCTGTTTTTTTGCGCATTTATAATTTTTTATCTGACAGGTCAAAATGTGAAATTACCGCTGATAAAATTCGTGGATACGATCCATCCGTGCACTCATATTGTTAAAAAGTGCATCTGTAATGGTAAGTGCTGCCATAGCTTCCACAACGACTACTGCACGCGGTACGATCACCGGATCATGCCGGCCCTTGATCTCAAGCTCCAGGTTTTCTCCGGTGTTGGTCACAGTAGACTGAGACTGACTGATGGAAGGAGTAGGTTTGATATGTGCACGGAGTATGATATCACTGCCGTCACTCATACCACCCATAATACCACCTGCGTGGTTGGAAGTTTTGGAAATAATGCCGTCTTTCTGTACAAAACCGTCGTTGTCTTCGGAACCTGTAAGACGTGTCACGTTGATGCCGTCACCGATCTCAACAGCTTTTACAGCACCGATGGACATGATCGCATGAGCGAGGGTAGCATCCAGCTTGTCAAAAACCGTATCGCCCAGACCGGCAGGAACGTTTTTGATGCGGCATTCAATCACACCGCCGGCACTGTCCTGACTGTTCAGACATTGTTCGAGATAGGCAGATGCCTTTGCAGCTGCGTCGGCATCTGGCATGCAGAGTGCATTATTTCGGATCTCTTCTTCTGAGAAGGACCGGATCTCTACAGGACCGATGGATCTTGCGTAGGTAGTAAATGTAATGCCAAGTTCGTTTAACAGCTTGATGGCAATGGCACCAGCTGCCACACGTCCGGCGGTTTCTCTTCCGGAGGAGCGTCCACCTCCACGGTAATCACGGAATCCGTATTTCTGGTCAAAGGTAAAGTCTGCGTGACCGGGACGATAGGAGTATGCGATATTTCCGTAATCTCTGGAACGCTGATCTGTATTGCGGATCAGAAGAGAAATTGGAGTACCGGTAGTCTTTCCTTCAAAAACTCCGGAAAGGATCTCCACCAGATCTCCTTCCTTACGGGCAGTTGTATAACGGCTCTGACCGGGCTTCCTCCGGTCAAGAAAAACCTGGATATCTTCTTCGCAGAGAGAAAGACCTGCGGGACAGCCGTCGAGAACGGCACCGATAGCCTTGCCGTGAGATTCTCCCCAGGTGGTAACCACGAATTTTTTTCCGAATGATGACTGACTCATTTGTATAACTTCCTTTCGTTGGAATTCTGGAATCATTATATAGGAAGCCGGAAAAAATGTAAAGAACGTGGAAGGCAGAATGAATTTTTATGTAAAGATCATGTGAAATTATTTAAAAGCTCTTTTAAAAAGAAAAGGTATGAATTGACAAAGCTATTTTGACTATTTATAATAAAAAAGAATTTTGCCCTGGCAAAAGAAAAGCAAGAGAAGGGAAGTGGGAATCGTGGTAAGGATTTACAAGACAATAGACGGAGCCATCCACCAGATACAGGAACCGGAGGAAGGCTGCTGGATTGCGCTGACGAATCCGACGGCAACAGAGATTTTTGAATTTTCCGAGAAGTTTGATATAGAGGTTGACGATTTACGATCCCCTTTGGATGAGGAAGAACGGTCACGTATCGAAGTTGAGGATAATTATACACTGATCCTGGTTGATGTTCCTATGATCGAGGAACGTAATGACAAGGACTGGTATGGGACAATACCGCTTGGCATCATTGTGACGGGGTCTATGATCTTTACCATCTGTCTGGAGGACACACCGGTTCTTACCAGATTTATGGAGGGAAGAGTCCGGAGCTTTTTTACCTATATGAAGACCCGTTTTATCTTTCAGATCCTTTACAGAAATGCGAGCATGTACCTGCGTTATCTGCGTATCATTGACAAAAAAAGTGAGCAGGTGGAAGAAAAACTGCATCTTTCCACAAGAAATGAAGAGCTGATCGAGCTTCTGGAGCTGCAGAAATCCCTGACTTATTTTATCACATCACTCCGGTCCAATGAGGTTGTGCTGGAGAAGCTTCTGAAGATAGACAGCATCAAGAAATATCCGGAGGACACCGATCTTCTGGAGGATGTCATCACTGAGAATAAGCAGGCGATCGAAATGGCCAATGTGTACAGCGGTATCCTGAACGGAACTATGGATGCTTTTGCATCGATCATCTCCAATAATATGAATATCGTTATGAAGGTACTGGCGATCATTACTATTGTCATGAGTATTCCGACTATTGTGTTCAGTGCTTACGGAATGAATGTGGCTGGTTCCGGTATGCCCTTATCAAGGAGTCCATTGGGATTTCTGATCATTATCCTGATTTCTGTGGCGATCAGTGTTGTGGCAGCGATCATTCTTTCCAAGAAGCGATTTTTCTGATTTTCAAAAGTTTTCTGAAAGGAGATTTTAATGAAATTTATCGACAAACTGGAACGTAAATTCGGAAGATTCGGGGTTCCGAATCTGACTGTTTACATCATCGGATGTTATGTGCTGGGGTATTTTCTGGCTATGTTTGCTCCGGGAGTTTTGAACATGCTGAGTCTTGATATGTCCATGGTCATGAAGGGACAGATCTGGAGACTGGTGACATGGGTGATCTATCCGCCGTCCAGTGTGGGAGGAACTGGCAATCTTGTGATGTTCCTTCTCGCAATCTTTTTTTTCTATTATCCGATCGGTACTTCACTGGAACGTACCTGGGGAACTTTCCGGTACACATTGTATATTTTTTCAGGTGTTTTGTTTACTGTGATCGCAGCAGTGCTTTTACATGTATTTACAGGTGGTTATGTGGTTATGAACGGGATCGCCTATTCTCTTGGCGGAAATATTTTTACCACATATTATATCAGTCTTTCTATTTTCCTTGCCTATGCAGTCACATATCCGGATCTTCAGCTGCTTCTTATGTTTGTGATCCCGATCAGGATGAAATGGATGGCCTTTGTATACGGACTGTTCATTGCGTGGGATATCGTATCTTATCTTCGAGTCGGGCTTTGGGTAGGTGTAGTACCGATCGTAGCATCACTTTTAAACTTTGTGATCTTTTATTTCAGTACCCGTGATATGAACCGATACAATCCGAAGGAGATCCACAGGAGGCAGCAGTTTAAGAAGGCTGTGGCTCCTTCCAGAACAGGGTCCGGTCCGAATGGGATCGCCAAGCATAAATGTGCGATCTGCGGACGTACCGAAAAGGATGACCCAAACCTGGAGTTTCGTTTCTGCTCAAAGTGCAACGGAAATTATGAATATTGTCAGGATCATTTATTTACACATAAACACGTACAGTAAAACGTACAAACGAAGGAGAACATTATTATGAAAAAAACTAAGATTATCTGTACACTTGGACCTGCCAGCAATAACAGGGAAACTCTGAAGGCTCTTATGGAGAATGGAATGGATATTGCCAGATTCAACTTTTCTCACGGAGACCACGAGGAGCAGAAGGGCCGTGTGGATATGATCAAGGAGCTTCGTGAGGAGCTTGATATGCCTATTGCCATGCTTCTTGACACAAAGGGCCCGGAGATCCGTACCAGACTTTTAAAGGACGGACAGAAGGTTAAGCTGGAAGCGGGAAAACAGTTTGTACTTGGAATTGGCGATTTTGAAGGCGACAGCACAAAGGTTGCTATCACATATGAGACACTTTACAAGGATGTAAAACCGGGAAACAGGATCCTCATTGATGATGGTCTGATCGAGTTGGAGGTTAAGGCGATCAAGGGAACCGATATTGTCTGTGATATCTTAAACGGTGGTGAGCTGGGAGAGAAGAAGGGGGTAAATGTTCCCTATGTAAAAGTAAATCTTCCGGGAATCACAGAGCAGGATAAGAAGGATATTATCTTTGGTATCGAGCAGAAATTTGATTTCATCGCGGCATCTTTTGTTCGTTCCGCAGAGGTGATCCGTGAGATCCGTAAGCTTCTGAATGATAATGGTGGAAAGGATATCGGTATTATCGCGAAGATCGAGAATGCAGAGGGTGTTGAGAATATTGATTCCATCATTGAAGCATCTGACGGTATCATGGTTGCCAGAGGAGATCTCGGTGTGGAAATTCCTGCAAGTCAGGTACCTCACATCCAGAAGGCGATCATCCGTAAGTGTAACGAACATTATACACCGGTTATCACAGCAACACAGATGCTTGATTCCATGATCCGTAATCCGCGTCCTACACGTGCAGAGGTAGCTGATGTTGCCAATGCGATCTACGACGGAACCGATGCGATCATGCTTTCCGGAGAGACAGCAGCTGGTAAATATCCGGTTGATGCTCTTAAGATGATGGCAGATATCGCAGAGATGACAGAGCCGCATCTGGATTATAAAGTGTTTATTGAACATCGTTCCATGGATGGAAGAGAGAAGATCTCCAGTGCAGTGGCACTTGCAACGGTGCGTACTGCAAAGAACCTGAAGGCGAACGCTATCGTAACACCGACAATGAGTGGAAATACAGCCAGACTGATCTCCAATTTCCGCCCGAAGGTTCCAATCTATGCGATCACACCAAACTCAACCATCCAGCATAAACTTCAGCTGATCTGGGGTGTAACACCTCTGAAAGGATATCAGAGAGATACCACGGACCATATCATGTCTCAGGCTATGAATGTTGTCCGCAGCCGTCATCTGATACATAAAGGAGACCTTGTTGTATTTACAGCAGGAGACCCTGCGACCAACATGACAAACGGTCGTGGTGCAGTGACAAATATGATGCACGTGATCGAGGCAGAATAAGACTGAGTTTTCTTCGGGAACAGCAGTCGGAAAAACAGGAGATGCAGTTATTATGAAAAAAGAACCATTTGTGACACTTGAGAAACTTAACGAAATTACTGAAAAGTTTCCGACACCCTTCCATCTCTATGATGAGAAGGGGATCCGTGAGAATGCAAAAGCCCTGAAAGAGGCCTTTGCATGGAACAAAGGATTCAAGGAATTTTTTGCGGTAAAGGCAACACCGAATCCATATCTGATCAATATTCTGCAGGAGTATGGCTGTGGCTGCGACTGCTCCTCAGAAACAGAGCTTATGATGGCCAAGGCAGTAGGCTGCAAAAAGGGCGATATCATGTTTTCTTCCAATGACACACCGGAGAAAGAGTTCAGATATGCAGATGAGATCGGTGGAATCATCAACCTTGATGACATCACACATATTGAGAGCGTAGAGAAAGCTCTCGGAAAAATCCCGGAAGTGATCAGCTGCCGTTACAATCCAGGTGGAGTATTTAAGATCAGTAACGGTATCATGGATAATCCCGGAGATGCAAAATACGGAATGACTACCGAGCAGATTTTTGACGCATTCCGTATCCTGAAATCCAAAGGTGCCAAAGAGTTCGGAATCCATGCATTCCTTGCAAGCAACACAGTGACCAATGATTATTATCCAATGCTTGCAAAGGTTATGTTTGAGCTTGCCGTGAAGCTTCAGAAGGAGACAGGTGCACACATTAAATTCATCAACCTTTCCGGTGGTATCGGAATTCCTTATAAACCGGATCAGGAGCCAAATGATATCCGTGTGATCGGTGAGGGTGTCCGCAAGGTTTATGAAGAAGTACTTGTTCCGGAAGGAATGGGTGATGTTGCGATCTATACAGAGCTTGGCCGTTTCATGATGGGACCGTATGGCTGCCTTGTCACAAAAGCAATCCATGAGAAGCATACACATAAAGAGTATATCGGCGTAGATGCCTGTGCAGTAAATCTGATGCGTCCGGCTATGTATGGTGCTTATCATCACATTACGGTTATGGGTAAGGAGAACGAGCCGTGCGATCATAAATATGATGTGACAGGTTCCCTCTGTGAGAATAATGATAAATTTGCCATTGACCGTATGCTTCCGAAAATCGACAAGGGAGATCTTCTTGTGATCCATGATACAGGTGCTCATGGTTTTGCAATGGGTTATAACTACAATGGTAAACTGAAATCTGCAGAGATCCTTCTTCATGAGGACGGCAGCTTTGAGATGATCCGTCGTGCCGAGACACCGAGAGATTATTTTGCAACCTTTGACTGCTTCCCTGTTTTTGAGAAACTTCTTCAGGATGAAGACGAACTGAAATAAAATAGCGGAAATATATAAAAACAGCCCTCTATGCATCTTGGTAATGATGCATAGAGGGCTGTTTTATGTTTAAGTATCTGGTAGGTATAAGATCGCGAGCAGGGCGGAAGGTGGTCAAATGCAGGGCTACTGCTTCCGGCTGCCGGAGATTTCTGCCAGGGCTTTTCTAAACTCAAAGAAAAACAGGATGGCAGTAAATGTAACGGCCAGGATATCTGCAACCGGCTCGGCCATATAAACTGCATTTGTCCGGTCAGCACGGAAAATATTGGGCAGGATATAGATCAGCGGGATGACCAGAATAAATTTCCGGACAATAGCCACAATGATGGAATCTTTGGCTCTGCCAAGGGAGATAAAGGTCATCTGGCAGGCAATCTGGATACCAAAGATAAACACAACTGCCATATAGATCCGGAGCGCTGTTTTTGTGAAAGCAAGTAATGTACTGTCCGAAGTAAACATTCCGGCAAAGATCTGCGGGAAGATCATAATGATCAGCCACAGGATCACGGAATAAGAAACACTTGTTTTTATAAGAAGCTTAAATGTAGAACGTACACGTTTTTCGTTACGTGCACCATAGTTGTAGCTGATGATAGGCTGTGCACCCTGACCAAGTCCCTGAAGAGGAAGCATGGCAAACTGCATGACGCTGGTAAGGATAGTCATGGCTCCTACTGCAACATCCCCGCCGTATTTTAAGAGTGAGGAGTTGTAGCAGACAGAGATAACGCTTTCACTGAGCTGCATGACAAAGAGAGAAGAGCCAAGAGCCATACAGGGCAGAATGATATCGGCTTTCAGTTTCATGGTGCTTTTCCGAAGCTTCAGGAAGGTCTTTTTTCCAAAGAGGAAGGAGAGGACCCAGATGCAGGAAAATGCCTGGGAGATCACTGTTGCCAGAGCAGCGCCCCGGACCCCCATGTGGAATCCGAAAATAAAAACCGGATCCAGAATAATGTTGGAGATCGCACCGATCAGTACGGAGAGCATTCCGGTTTTTGCGAATCCCTGGGCTGTGATGAAATTATTCATGCCAAGAGTCAGCTGTACAAAGATAGTTCCTACTGCATAGATATTCATGTAACCAACCGCATAGTCGATGGTGTTTGCACTGGCGCCGAATGCAAGGAGAAGGCTGCGGTTTCCGAAAAACAGGATAACAGTCAGGATCAGGGAGATGATGATCTGCATGGTGAAGCAGTTTCCGAGAGTCTGTTCGGCTTTTGTAGTGTCATTTTTACCCATAAAGATGCTGGCTCTGGGAGCACCTCCGTTTCCGACAAGAGCAGCAAAGGCAGATACGACCATAATAAGCGGCATACAGACACCTACACCGGTAAGGGCAAGAGCACCCTCTCCGGGAATATGACCAATATAGATACGATCGACGATATTGTAGAGCATATTGATGAGCTGTGCGGCAACGGTAGGAAGTGCAAGCTGCAGAAGAAGCTTTCCGACAGACTCGGTTCCTAAAAAGCTTTTGTCTTTTTCCATTTTTTTATTCCTTTCGTGTTTTTTGATAGTATATAATAAAGACCTGACAGATTTCTCCGTCAGGTCTTTTATGCGAATGCCGCTGGCCGGACTCGAACCGGCACGGATCGCTCCGCTTGATTTTGAGTCAAGTGCGTCTGCCAATTCCGCCACAGCGGCATAACCATTTATTATAATAGCACAGTATCAGGTGGCTTGCAAGGATTTTTTCAGAATAAAGGTATTATTTGGAAATATTTTTAATTCTAAAAAGTTTATGAAATCGGATGAGGCATCCTTGAAATTGACTGAAAAAAGTGGTAGAGTGTACTACAAGGCTGTACCACCTGATATAGCACTGTGGATATAGCAATATACTATAAGATAACGGAGGAGACTGCATGAATCTGAATTCAAAAAAACCAGAGAAGCGGCCGCTGTATGTATATTACATTATTGCGGTCGTAATTATTGTTCTGCTGAATGTTTTTGCTCTTCCTGCTCTTTCTGAGAGAAGTGTAAAAGAGACCGATTACACCACCTTCCTGAAAGCTGTAGACAGAGGAAAAGTATATGAAGCAACTATTAATTCTGATTATATCTATTATACGATGAAGGTAGATGGAAATGATGTCTATTGTAAGACGGTATCTGTAGAGGATCAGGATCTTGTATCCCATCTTTACGATGCGGGCGTAAGTATAGAGGGTACTGCACCGCAGAGACAGTCCCTGCTTTTATCTCTGATCCTGGGATATGTACTCCCGATCGCAATTTTTATTCTCCTGGGACGCTGGCTCAGCAAGAAGATGATGAGTTCCATGGGAAACGGAGGACCGGGAGGAATGATGTCCTTTGGCAAAAGCAATGCCAAGGTTTATGTGAAATCCTCTACGGGAATCAAATTTTCAGATGTTGCCGGTGAGGATGAAGCCAAGGAGCTTTTGACGGAAATTGTAGATTTCCTTCATAATCCGGAGAAATACAGAGAAATCGGTGCTTCCATGCCGAAGGGTGCCCTTCTTGTAGGCCCTCCCGGAACCGGTAAAACTCTTCTTGCCAAGGCAGTTGCCGGTGAGGCGGAGGTTCCGTTTTTCTCAATTTCCGGTTCGGAATTTGTGGAGATGTTTGTGGGTATGGGTGCTGCCAAGGTCCGTGATCTTTTTAAACAGGCCAATGAGAAGGCACCATGTATCGTATTTATTGATGAGATCGATACGATCGGCAAGAAACGTGACGGCTCCGGAATGGGCGGCGGAAACGATGAGCGTGAGCAGACACTGAACCAGCTTTTGACAGAGATGGACGGTTTTGACGGTTCCAAGGGTGTTGTGATCCTGGCAGCTACCAACCGACCGGATTCCCTTGACCCTGCACTTCTTCGCCCGGGACGTTTTGACAGAAGGATCCCGGTTGAGCTTCCGGATCTTCAGGGGCGTGAGGAAATCCTGAAGGTTCATGCCAAGAAGATCAAAATTGCGGATACAGTCCGGTTTGATGAAATTGCCAAGGCGGCAGTCGGTGCCTCCGGTGCGGAGCTTGCCAATATTGTCAACGAGGCAGCTCTCCGTGCAGTCCGCGACGGACGGAAATTTGCCACACAGGCGGATTTTGAAGAAAGCATCGAAGTTGTTATTGCCGGATATCAGAAAAAGAACCGTGTACTTTCCAATAAGGAAAAGCTGATCGTTTCCTATCATGAGGTTGGTCATGCACTGGTTGCTGCCAAGCAGACAGATTCTGCACCGGTCCATAAGATCACGATCATTCCACGTACCTCCGGTGCACTGGGATATACCATGCAGGTAGATGAGCAGGAACATTTCCTGATGACTAAGGAAGAACTGGAGAATAAGATCGCTACATTTACAGGTGGCCGTGCAGCGGAAGAGCTGATCTTCCATTCCATTACTACCGGTGCCTCCAATGATATTGAGCAGGCGACCAAGATTGCCAGAGCGATGATCAGCAGGTATGGTATGAGTGATGATTTTGACATGGTTGCCATGGAAAATGTAAGTAATCAGTATCTTGGCGGAGATGCAAGTCTAACCTGTTCCTTTGAGACGCAGACACTTTTGGACAAGAAGGTTGTGGAGCTTGTAAGACGGGAGCATGAAAAGGCTACGAAGATCCTTACAGATAATATCGGAAAGCTCCATGAGATTGCCAAGTATCTGTATGAGCATGAGACGATCACCGGTGAGGAGTTTATGAAGATCTTGAATGAAGCGCCGGTGGAGATTGAGAATACACAGGAAAATTAAATATGTTGGCGGGAGGGACGCCGAAGGGAATACTTCTGTATGGTCTTCGGCTTCCGTTGGGCGTTAGTTCTAAGGCCCTGAAAATCTGCTAAAACCATTAAAAAAAGTTCGGAACTCGCGGCTTGTTGCCGCTCAGACAGCCGAACTTTTTTTAATAACGCAGATTTCCAGAATCTAAGGACTAGCAGCCCTCCTCCAGAGACAGAGCCATACAGAAGTATTCCCTCCGGCTGTGCTCTGGCCATGTGGATTGCTTCTGACTAGTCTTTACCATATTTCCGGGTGTACCTTGGAACAGGTGAGTGCCAGACTTCCGGGGCCGATGTGGCAGGAAACGCTCAGGGAGAGAGGGAAGATGTTGACTTCACCGATATTCGGGAAGGTGGTGAGGACTTCTTTTCGGAATTCTTCGGCTGCTTCCAGGTTGTGGGAGTGGATGACATCCAGGTTGATCTTTTCTCCAAAGCGGTCTGCAATGTCATCTTTGATGGCTTTAGTCATAGTGTTTTTTGCCTGGGTCATGGTGCGGGCCTTGGAGAAGGCGTCCAGCTTTTCGCCCTGGATCTGCAGAACCGGTTTCAGACGGAGCATGGTTCCGATGGCTGCAGCTGCAGGCGTGATGCGGCCGCCCTGTTTCAGGTACTTCAGAGTAGCTACAGTGATATAGATGCTGGAGTCGAAGCGGGTTTCTTCCAGCCAAGTTCCAATCTCATCGGCAGAGAGACCGTTTTTAGCCTGCTGGATAGCCTCGATGGCAGAGTAACGTAAGGTTCCGGAGATCCTCTGGTTGTTTACGACACGTACACGGCCATCATAGTCTTCTGCAAGCATGCGGGCAGTCTGCATGGAACTGGAGAGACCGCTGGACATGGGGATATGTACGATCTCGTCGTAGTCTTTGAGCAGCTTGTCCCAGAGGGTAGTGACGGATTCCGGTGTGGGCTGGGATGTGGAAACTCTGCAGCCTGGATTTTGTTCAAGATGCTGAAAGAACTCTGATTGGTTCATGTCAATGTCTTCCAGATATTCCTTATCATCTATAAAAAACGGCATTGGAAGCATGTAGATGCCAAGGTCTTTTACCTGAGCGGGAGACATGCCGCAGTTACTGTCTGTAACGATTGCTATAGATTTCATAATGGTGATCCTCCTTGCCTGGATTTTCATATTTGGTCAGTTTTTCTGTTTTCTGACCGGGACATCTCAAGTATACCACAGGAAACCGCCCTTGTCATTCAACGTTTAATTCGCTATAATGATATAACATTCTGGGAAATATTTCCCCAGTCTGGGGCAAATTGTGAAGCGGGATCTCAGAAGAGGCTTATCATATGGGAGGATCCGCTGCTTTGAAAGAGAGGGAAAATATGAACTGTCGTATTGCAGAGGGAATGGTTAATAAATATATCGATCATACGTTGCCGTTGAATGATCTGGAGGATTTTCTGGAGCATATTGAGAAGTGTTCCTCCTGCTACGATGAGCTTGCCACATATTTCATTGTACATAAGGCCATGCAGCAGCTGGATGAGAAACAGGAAGATACTGTTCTGGATTTTAAGGAGCTTCTGGAAGAGGATATCCGAAAATCCAGAAGGTATATCCGAAAAAAGAAATTTCACAGAGCGATCGCTGCAGTGGCAGTCTGCGTTCTGATCGCGGCACTGGTGGTCTTTCTTGTTTTTGTGATCCTGGAACTGAAGGAGGGAATTTGATTTTGAGTGAAAAAATATTACTGATCGATGGTCACAGCATCCTGAACCGTGCGTTTTATGGTCTGCCGGATCTTACCAATGCAGAAGGACGTCATACAGGAGCGGTATATGGATTTCTGAATATTATGTTCAGGATCATGGAGGAAGAGAAGCCGGAGTATCTTACCGTTGCATTTGATCTGAGTGCACCTACGTTCCGGCATAAGAGATATGAAGCCTATAAAGGCACCCGAAAACCCATGCCGGAGGAGCTTCGGGAACAGGTTCCGCTGATCAAGGAGATGCTTTCTGGCATGGGAATCAACATCATGTCCCTGGAAGGCTATGAAGCAGATGATCTTCTTGGTACGGTCGCCAGAAGAAGTGAAGCAAAGGGTATGGATGTTACCATTCTTTCCGGAGACCGTGATCTTCTTCAGCTTGCCACAGATAAGGTGCTGATCCGGCTTCCGAAGACTGTCCGGGGAAAGACAACCATTGAAAACTACCATACAGCGGAAGTTCTTGAGAAATATCAGGTAACGCCGCCGCAGATCATAGAGCTGAAAGCGCTGATGGGCGACAGCTCTGATAATATTCCGGGAATCCCGGGCGTTGGAGAGAAAACCGCGACCAAGATGGTCGTGCAGTTCGGTTCCATTGAGAATGCTTATGAGCATCTGGAAGAGGTAAAGCCTAATAAGGCGAAAGAATCTCTCCGCGAGCATTATGATCTGGCACAGCTTTCCAAAGAGCTTGCAACCATCAACACAGATAGTCCGCTGGAATTTTCCTACGAAAAAGCGAAAGTGGAAAATCCCTATACTCCGGAGGCATATGAATTGTGTAAACGCCTGGAATTTAAGAACATGCTGAACCGTTTTGATCCGGCTACGACAGCAGATTCCTCCATGGAACTGGAATTTTTTACCTGTAATGATCTTTCCGGTGTAGAGGCACTGTTTGAAAAAGCAGCGCAGAAAGATCAGGTGGGTATTTCTGTTCTTGCAGATCCGGATCAGGTGTATACCGTGGGATTGGTCCTGGATGAAAAAGAAATCTATCAGATTCCGGTAGGAGGACTTCTCACAGGGGATTACCTTTGCGGAAAACTGAAAACTCTGGCGGACAGTACGGTGCTCTGTGCTATGGATATTAAATCAGTTCTCAAACATGTTTCCCTTGATGATCCGAAGAAGGTTTTTGATGCGGGGGTTGCTGCATATCTTCTGAACCCGCTGAAATCTTCCTATTCCTATGATGACATCGCCAGAGAATATCTGGATGGTATGATGCTCCCCTCAAAGGAAGACCTTCTTGGAAAGACTTCTCTGAAAAAGGCCTGGGAAGAGGAACAGGAATGCCTTGGAAATTATGCCTGCTATCAGGCGTTTGTGCCCTGCATGGCCCGAAAGGTTCTTCTTGAAAAACTGGATGAAACAGGCATGCGTAAGGTTTATGATGAGATCGAGCTTCCTCTTGTCTTTACCCTGGATTCCATGGAAAAATGGGGGATTTCCGTTAAGGGTGAAGAGCTTAAGAGCTATGGTGAAAAACTTAAAGTCCGTATCCAGGAGCTGGAAAAAACCATCTGGCAGGAAGCAGGGGAGGAGTTTAATATCAATTCCCCGAAACAGCTGGGTGTGATCCTTTTTGAAAAGCTGGGACTTCCAGGTGGAAAGAAGACCAAGACTGGCTATTCCACAGCGGCGGATATCCTGGATAAGCTGGCGCCGGATCATGCCATCGTAAAAGATATCCTGGAGTACCGCCAGCTGACCAAGCTGAAATCCACTTATGCAGATGGTCTCGGAAATGTGATCGGAGAAGATGGAAGGATCCACTCTACTTTCAATCAGACGATCACAGCAACCGGTCGTATCAGCAGTACAGATCCGAATCTTCAGAACATACCGGTCCGCATGGAGCTGGGCAGGCTGATCCGTAAGGTTTTTGTGCCGGAGGAGGGATTTGTATTTCTGGATGCCGATTATTCCCAGATCGAGCTTCGTGTGCTGGCACATATGTCCGGTGATGAAAAACTGATCCAGGCTTATCGTGAGGCGGAGGATATCCACCGGCTCACCGCATCCCAGGTGTTTCATGTGCCGCTGGATGAAGTGACATCTCTTCAGCGAAGAAATGCCAAGGCGGTAAATTTCGGAATCGTTTATGGGATCAGTTCCTTTGGACTGAGCCAGGATCTAAGTATTACCAGAAAAGAGGCAGCTGCCTATATTGAGAAATATTTCGAGACCTATCCGAAGATCAAGGGCTTTCTGGACGGTCTGGTAAAGGATGGCAAGGAACACGGTTATGTAACAACTATGTTCGGCAGACGAAGGCCCGTGCCGGAGCTGAGATCCAGTAATTTCATGCAGCGCTCCTTCGGAGAACGTGTAGCCATGAACTCTCCAATCCAGGGTACTGCAGCAGATATCATCAAAATAGCCATGAATCATGTTTATGAACGAATGAAAAAAGAGGGACTGCGTTCAAGACTGGTGCTGCAGGTTCACGATGAGCTTCTGATCGAGACAAAGAAAGAAGAGATCGAGGAAGTTTCCCGTATTCTGGAAGAAGAGATGAAGGGAGCGGCAGACCTTGCAGTGGAACTTGACGTAGATATGCACCAGGGTGACAGCTGGTATGAGGCGAAATAAATGAGAGTGATCGGAGTAACCGGCGGAGTAGGGGCCGGAAAAAGTACAGTACTTGGAATCCTGGAAGAAGATTTCCAGGCATATGTGATCCAGGCAGACCAGCTTGGTCACATTCTGATGGAACCGGGGGAAGAATGTTACGATGCGGTGATCGCATTGTTTGGAAAAGAAATCATAAAAAAAGATAAAACTATTGACCGGAGACGGATTTCTGATGTAGTATTCACAGATAAGGATATGCTTTTGAAATTAAACGGGATCATCCATCCGGCTGTAAAGCAGAGAATCCTGGATCTTCTTGGAGAACAGAAGGAAGCCGGAAGAGAAATCTGTGTTGTGGAAGCTGCTCTTTTTCTGGAAGAGAATTATCAGGAATTCTGTGATGAAGTCTGGTATGTGTATACAGAGGAGGAAATCCGGATCCGTCGTCTGATGGAAAGCCGCGGCTATTCCAGAGAGAAATCTCTTGGCATTATCCGAAACCAGGTATCTGACCAGGTTTTCAGAGAACATACGGATTATGTGATCGAGAATAATGGAGATCTGAAGGGTACCCGGAGACAGATCAGAGAAGGGATAGAGAGAAATGAGACTTTGTAGTATTGCCAGCGGAAGCAGCGGCAACTGTATTTATGTGGGATCTGAGGAGGCACATGTTCTGGTAGATGTGGGAATCAGCGGGAAGAGTATCGAAAAAGGCCTGAATTCCCTGGATCTTACAGGGAAAGATGTGGACGGCATCCTGATCACACATGAACATTCCGACCATATCAAGGGACTGGGAGTGATCTCCAGAAAATACGGAATTCCCATCTATACCACAGGTGGAACAGCAGATGCCATGCTTCGTATGAAATCCCTTGGAAAAATGCCGGAGGGACTGATCCACGAGATCCGGGAGGATGAGCCTTTTGGGATCAAGGACCTGACGGTTAATCCTTTTACCATTCCCCATGATGCTGCACAGCCGGTGGGTTACCGCCTGGAATGTGGAGAGCATTCTGTGGGCATTGCCACAGACCTTGGAAAATATAATGATTACATTGTAAAAAATCTGGAGAATCTGGATGCGGTGCTTTTGGAAGCAAATCATGACATCCGCATGCTTCAGGTTGGAAAATACCCTTATTATCTCAAACAGAGGATTCTGGGAGACCGTGGGCATCTCTCCAATGAGAATGCAGGACGTCTGCTCTGTCGGATCCTCCATGATAATTTGAAGGCGGTTTTTCTTGGCCATTTAAGCAGAGAAAACAACTATGAAGAACTTGCCTACGAGACTGTGTGCTCGGAGGTGACACTTGGTGACAACCCGTACCGTTCCAGGGATTTTAAGATCCAGGTAGCGAAGAGGGATCACATATCAGAAATAATCACAGTGTAGAAAGGAAAAAACGATGAAGAAGACAATTATCACAGTAGTAGGAAATGACACAGTAGGAATTATTGCAAAGGTTTGTACATATCTTGCAGAGAATCAGGTTAATATTCTGGATATTTCTCAGACCATCGTTCAGGGTTACTTCAACATGATGATGATCGCAGACACAGCAAAATGTGAAAAGGATGGCGGTGAACTTGCAAAAGAGCTTGAGAATCTGGGCAAGGAGATCGGTGTTGTGATCCACTGCCAGCATGAAGATATTTTTAACATGATGCATCGAGTATGATCAAGCAGCGAATGCGGATTGCCAATGCATATGATATCTACTTTACATCAATCATCAGGGAGAAAATAAAATGATCAATATTTTTGAGGTAAACGAGACAAATAAAATGATCGAGCAGGAGAATCTGGATGTGCGTACCATCACCATGGGGATCAGCCTTCTGGACTGTATCGATCCTGACCTGGATGCACTGAATCAGAAAATATACGAAAAGATCACCACAAAGGCCAGAAATCTGGTAGCTACCGGTGATGAGATCGCAACCGAGTACGGTATCCCGGTTGTAAATAAACGAATTTCCGTAACACCCATTGCTCTGGTTGGCGGGGCTGCATGTAAGAAACCGGAGGATTTTGTGACCATCGCAAGAACGCTGGATAAATGTGCCAAGGAAGTTGGCGTTAACTTTATCGGCGGATATTCTGCACTGGTAAGCAAAGGAATGACTCCGGCAGAGGAACTTCTTATCCGCTCCATTCCTCAGGCAATGGCAGAAACAGAGCGCGTCTGCAGTTCTGTAAACGTTGGTTCCACCAAGACCGGTATCAACATGGATGCCGTAAAGCTGATGGGCGAGATCATCCTCGCAACAGCAGAGGCTACTAAGGACCAGGATTCTCTTGGATGTGCCAAGCTGGTAGTATTCTGTAACGCACCGGATGATAACCCGTTTATGGCAGGCGCGTTCCACGGTGTCACAGAGGCGGACTGCATCATCAACGTAGGTGTCAGTGGCCCTGGCGTTGTAAAGAAAGCTCTGGAGCAGGTTCGTGGCGAGGACTTCGGAACTCTTTGCGAGATGATCAAACGTACCGCATTCAAGGTTACACGAGTTGGACAGCTGGTTGCACGTGAGGCATCCAAGCGTCTTGACGTGCCGTTTGGTATTGTGGATCTTTCTCTTGCACCGACACCGGCTATCGGTGATTCCGTAGCTGAGATCCTGGAAGAGATCGGCCTTGAGAGAGCCGGTGCACCTGGAACAACTGCAGCGCTTGCACTTCTCAACGACCAGGTGAAGAAAGGCGGCGTTATGGCAGCAGCTGCTGTGGGCGGATTAAGTGGTGCTTTTATTCCTGTCAGCGAGGATCAGGGAATGATCGATGCGGTAAACGAGGGAGCGCTTACTCTGGAGAAGCTGGAAGCCATGACCTGTGTATGCTCTGTTGGTCTGGACATGATCGCAGTTCCGGGAGATACCAAGGCGACTACACTGGCAGGTATCATTGCAGATGAGTCTGCCATCGGTATGGTAAATCAGAAGACAACTGCAGTACGTCTCATCCCGGTTATCGGTAAGGGTGTGGGCGAAACGGTTGAGTTCGGAGGTCTTCTTGGCTATGCTCCGATCATGCCTGTAAATTCCTTCTCCTGTGATGCATTTGTACAGAGAGGTGGAAGGATCCCGGCACCGATCCACAGCTTTAAGAATTAATTTTATTTTTGGGCTTGACAGACTCACGTTGATGTGCTAAAGTAAACACAACTTAAAAAACAAACCAGTGAGAAAGAGAAGTAAACATTTCAGGAAGCTTCACAGAGAGCGGTGATGGTGGAAATCCGCAGGGGACCAGATGTTGAATGGACTTTCGAGGGCGGCCCGAACTATTTGTCTGTACAGTAGGCGCCGACGGGAACCGAACCCGTTACCAATGAGGAGTGTATGTTAGTACACCGGAAAGTGGACGATTCGTCAATTTGAGTGGTACCGCGATAATAAAGAACTTTTATTACCGTCTCAAGCATGATATAAGCTTGGGACGGTTTTTGTGTTACAGGAAAAGCGATTCTGTCGCATGAAAGTTGTTCCGGAAAAGCAGACCGCAAGGTGTACAAAAGGTAATCATAAGCGGAAATAAGAAGGGAGAACAAAACCATGAAAAAAAGAATGTTAGTGATCGCAGCAGCAGTAGCAGCAACAACTATGATGATGACAAGCCCGGTTATGGCGGAGGATTTTAAAGTGGGCATCTGCAATTATGTAGATGATGCTTCCCTGAACCAGATCGTAGACAATGTCCAGTCCCGTCTGGAGGAGCTTGGCAAAGAAAAGGGTGTCACATTTGATGTGTCTTATGATAACTGTAATGCAGATGCCAGTGTTATGGAACAGATCATTTCAGATTTTCAGGCGGATAAGGTTGACCTGATGGTTGGTGTGGCTACACCGGTGGCAATGCGTATGCAGTCCGCTACAGAGGGAAGCGATACACCGGTTGTTTTCTCCGCAGTATCTGATCCGGTTGGCTCCGGTCTTGTAGATTCTCTGGATGCTCCTGGTGCAAATATCACAGGAACCAGCGATTACCTGGATACTTCTTCTATCATGAAGCTGATCCAGGCACAGAATCCGGATGTAAAGAAGATCGGTCTTCTCTATGATGTCGGACAGGATTCCTCCACAACAGCGATCCAGGAAGCAAAAGATTATCTGGATAAAGAGGGAATCGAATATGTAGAGCGTACCGGAACCACTACCGATGAAGTCCAGCTCGCAGCAGATGCACTGATCGCTGACGGTGTGGATGCCGTATTTACACCTACGGACAACACCATCATGACAGCAGAGCTTTCTATTTATGAAAAATTCATCGACGCAGGAATCCCGCACTACACAGGTGCCGACTCCTTTGCATTAAATGGTGCCTTTGTAGGATATGGTGTTGATTATGCAAATCTGGGACAGAAAACAGCCGATATGATCGCTGACATCCTGATAGATAATGCGGATCCGTCTAAGACAGCTGTTGAAACCTTTGACAATGGTACTGCAACAGTTAATACAGAAACCTGCAAGGCACTTGGACTTGATTTCGATACCGTAAAGAAGGCATTTGAGCCTCTCTGCACACAGGTAAATGAGATCACAACTGCAGAAAGCTTTGATGAAGTAGAATCAAAATAAATTAACCGCTCACTTTTGTGAGCAGTTATGAAATAAATCCAATTGGAGGAAATCACTGTGACGATTGCAACTATGCTCTCCCTCGGGGAGACTGCCCTGAAGCTTGGACTGATCTGTTCTCTGACAGTTCTTGCTTTGTTCCTTAGTTATTCCATGCTGAATGTCTGCGACCTTTCTACAGATGGCTGCTTTACCTTCGGGGCCGCTGTAGGAGCCGTAGTTGCTGTAAGCGGACATCCGTTTCTGTCCATTGCGGCAGCCATGGCAGCAGGTGTTACATCAGGATTTGTAACGGCTATCCTGCAGACGAAGCTGGGAGTAGACAGCCTGCTTGCAGGTATCATTGTAAATACGGCGTTATATTCCGTAAATATCGCAGTTATGGGAGGCTCATCCCTGATCAATATGAATCGGACGACCACAGTATTTACCATGATGAAGGATGCGCTTGCAGGTACACCGTTAAAAGGCAGGGAAGATATCCTCATTGCAGCCATCGCAGTGATCCTCGTGATCGTATTTCTGGTGTTCTTTCTGAAAACAAGACTTGGCCTTGCGATCCGGGCAACCGGAAATAATTCTGATATGGTAAAATCTTCCTCCATCAATCCGGTCTTTACAACGGTGATCGGCCTTTGCGTGGCAAATGCATTTACCGCACTTTCCGGATGTCTTCTGTCTCAGTCACAGAAATCCGTAGATATCAACATCGGTCAGGGTATGGTCACCATCGCACTGGCCTCTCTGCTGATCGGAGGCACACTCCTTGGTCGTGGTGGAATTTTTGTAAGAGCAGCAGGAATGGTGCTTGGTTCCTTTATTTTCCGTCTTGTATATACCATTGCACTTCGTTTCAACATGCCGGCATTTATGCTGAAACTGGTATCTTCTGTGATCGTTGTTCTTGCAATTTCCGGTCCATATCTTAAGAAACAGTGGCCGCAGATCCGAAGAAGAATGACTCATGCAAAAGGGGGAAGATGATCTATGTTAAAAATCAGCCATATTTCAAAAACATTTAATCCGGGAACCGTAAACGAAAAAAAGGCGATCACAGATCTTTCCCTGGAACTGAAAAAAGGCGACTTTGCTACGATCATCGGTTCTAATGGTGCAGGAAAATCAACACTTTTTAATGCGATCTGCGGTGATTTTCTTACAGATGCCGGTTCAATCGAGCTGGATGGCAGGGATATCACATTTATGCCGCAGCATGCACGCGCAAAAGAGATCGGACGTCTTTATCAGGATCCGATGCGTGGTACTGCACCGGGAATGACGATCGAAGAGAATCTTGCACTTGCAGCCGGCAAGGGTGGGTGGCTTTCCCGCACGACCCGGCAGGAAAAAGAGCGTTTTCGTGAGGAATTAAAGAAGCTGGACATTGGGCTGGAAGAGCGGATGAGCCATCCGGTAGGTCTTCTTTCTGGTGGACAGAGACAGGCGCTGACGCTTTTGATGGCAACCATGAATCCGCCGAAATTACTTCTTCTGGACGAGCATACTGCAGCCCTTGATCCGGGAACTGCTGAGAAAGTCCTTAATCTCACCAGACGGATCGTGGAAGAAAATCAGCTGACCTGTCTGATGATCACACACAATATGCAGTCAGCAATTGATCTTGGTAACCGTATCCTGATGATGGACTCCGGCAATATCGTGCTGGATATCGGAGGGGAAGAGAAGAAGGATATGACCGTGGATGGCCTTCTTGAGAAATTTAAAACGGGAGTGGGCAAGGCTTTGGATAATGACCGTATTCTTTTGTCTGAATAAACGGAATAAATAATGAAGAACCGTTACCGATCATGTGTAAAGTGGAAAATGAATAGCCGCTTTACACAGGTGATGGTTCTTTTTTTATGAAAATTCTTGAGTATGTCACGTTACCGTGGTAAAATAAATGAAATCACTTTGTGATTTCATTTATGAGCAAGTAGCGAAGCGGATTGCGAATATCCGTTTGATTTTATTATGGAAGAGGGACGAATGATATGCAGTTTTCAAAAAGATTGGACCGATTTGGAGATGAAATTTTTGCTGCTCTGAACAACCGACGTATGGAGCTGGAAGCACAGGGCATGAAGATCTATAACATGAGTGTGGGAACTCCGGATTTCAAGACTCCGGAATATATCAAGAAAGCTGTAGCGGAAGCAGCTATGGATGATAACAACTGGAAATACAGTCTCCGCGATCTGCCGGAGCTTCTGGACGCAGTCTGTACTTATTATAAGAAACGTTTTGATGTGGAACTGACACCGGACATGGTAATGACTGTTTATGGAAGCCAGGAAGGAATGGGGCATCTTGGCATGGCGCTTTGTGATGAGGGAGATACAGTACTTCTTCCGGATCCGTGCTATCCCGTATTTGCAGCAGGAAGTCTGATGGCAGGAGCAGTTCCTTACTATTATCCGCTGGTTGCAGAGCATGATTTTCTTCCCTATGTAAAGGGAATTCCGGAAGAAATAGCGAATAAGGCTAAATATATGGTAGTATCCCTGCCGTCCAACCCGGTAGGAAGCATTGCCACTCCGGGACTTTACGAAGAAATCGTGGAATTTGCGAAAAAATATGATATTCTGATCATTCATGATAATGCGTACAGCGATATTATTTTTGACGGGGCATTTGGAGGAAGTTTTTTGACCACTCCGGGAGCGAAAGATATTGGCGTGGAATTTTTCAGTCTTTCCAAATCCTTCAATGTTACAGGCGCAAGACTTAGCTTTCTGGTAGGCCGGCCGGATGTGATCGCAGCGCTTCGCAAATTGAGAAGCCAGATCGACTTCGGCATGTTCCTGCCGCTTCAGAAAGCAGCTATTGCAGCACTTCAGGGACCGCTGGACAGCGTAAAAGAACAGTGTCAGAAGTACCAGGAGAGAAGAGATGCTCTCTGCCAGGGACTTCGTGATATCGGATGGGAACTTCCAAATGGAAAAGGCACCATGTTTGTCTGGGCGAAGATCCCGGGTGGCCGCACCGACAGCATGGCATTCTGCATGGAACTGATGGAAAAGGCCGGCGTCATCGTGACTCCGGGAGCAAGCTTTGGTCCCCACGGAGAGGGCTACGTACGTTTCGCCCTGGTACTTCCGCCGGAGAAGATCCGGGAAGCAGTGGAAGCGATCCGAAAAAGCGGATTAAACTGAATAACTGAAAGTTGTTCAAAATCCGATCTCAAGCCATGAAAAGATTACTTATCAGCGTTTAAGCCGCTGTGGATCTTAAATGATCCGCAGCGGCTTTTTCATCTCGTGGATGAAAGGCTGACCTGTTTTGTGGCAGAGAAGCATTTCGTAAAGATTGGAAGCCGCACAGGTTTCATTAAAAAGTCGAAGCGCAGTTTCATCGAGGATCGCAGATGCATCGGCGGCTTTGGTGATCAGCGGGATCGAGGAGTTTTTCTTGATCTGGCTGAGAAGCGGAGCGCTGCTTTTTTGAAAGCCAAGTACCCGGGCATAGGGAATGTGTCCGGGTGCTTTTGTTTTTTGGTCAAGAAAGATCCGGACAAGGCTGCGGCAGATAGCAGAACGGGTAATATCCCGTGTTTTCAAAAGATCCGCAAACTGGGAAAAACCTTCATATCGATTTCGGGATTTCAGGATACGCCGGATCAGTGCATCCGAAAGCTCCGGATACATTTTTAAAGTTTCTTCGGATTCCAGAAGCAGTTTGTAATGCAGAGGAAGATCCAGTGCTGAGTCAGAAAGCCATGCTCCTTTTTTGAGAGAATCCAGGAATCCGGGAAGGGAAGCAGAAGGGATCAACCGGGAAAGATCAGCAGACTGCACAGTTCCTTCGGATTTTTTCATAAGGCTCCGGATGCCGGAAGCAGAGGGAAATTCTTCGTCGGAAAGAAGAGAAAAATCCGTATCATGATAACCACTTCCCTTTCTTAAAAGTGCGTAAGGAAGGATACGGCTGTTAAGACGGAGAAGCGCTTTGCAGTATTCGATTCCCAGGATGTTATTGGGAGAAGAAAGAATGAGTTCAATATGTTCTGATGAAACGCCGAATGTGTTATGCACGGAAGTGGCTTTTTCTCGCATGTAACGGATCAAAGCACTGCTTCTTGCAGCAGGAAAACTCATTCCGGTACGAAGATTCTGCTGAAGGAGTTTGCGGTATTCAAACGGTTCCTTTACAAGAATCTGTGCAATATTCATAAGAGTCTCTGTATCTCCGCATTCACTTCCGAAACATAGCTCATCTACAACACCAAGCCCGTCAAGAAGGCTTACGCCACCTGCGGCAAATCCTTCCGCACTGGCCGTTGCTGTCTGTACCGGCATTTCCAGGATCAGATCGGCGCCTCCGAGAAGAGCCATCTCAGCCCGGAGATGTTTTTCCATAAGGGCAGGAGCCCCTCTTTGGACAAAATCCCCGCTCATGGCGATCACAATATAATCAGCACCAAGGATCTCCCGGGCATAGCGGATCTGGTATTCGTGACCTTTGTGAAATGGGTTATATTCTGCAATGATTCCAACAACTTTCATATAAAAAAGTACCTGCCATTTCTGAAAATTATAATGGTGCTATTTTAACATAAGCAATGTAAAAAGTTAAGCGGCATTCGAAATCTGTTTTGCTGCCATAAAACCGAATGCTGCTGTCCGCTCTGGGCCCGGCAACACCCTTTGGGAGATACAGAAATCACGCAAATTTATGATCATGCGCCGAAATCCTCGGGCCATCTGTGATCTTTATCCACAAAAAACACATCGCAGAACATTGTCGGTAAACAGTAACAATTGCACTTCAAAAAATACGCAGTATAGCCATTTTCTGACAATGAAACGCTTGAAAAGAAAAGGGTAAGGGGGTATAATAAACATAGTGTAGTGCCCGAACAGACACTAGCGTTTTTGTTACATCAAGAAAGGAGCCATTTAATCATGGGATTTGTTGAACTGCTTAAAAAAAGAGCAAAAGAAAGCGTAAAAACAATTGTACTGCCAGAGACAGAGGATATGAGAACTCTTGAGGCAACTGACAAGATTCTGAAAGAGGGAGTTGCAAAGATCATCCTCATCGGTAATGAGGAAGAGATCAACAAGAAAGCTGCAGAGGGCGGCTTTGATATTTCCGGTGCACAGATCGTAGATCCGGAGAAATCTGACAGAACTCAGGCATATATTGATAAATTTGTAGAGCTGAGAGCAAAGAAGGGAATGACACCTGAGAAAGCGAAAGAGATCCTTCATACTCAGTACCCATACTATGGCGTAATGATGGTTAAGATGGGGGATGCAGACGGTATGGTATCCGGTGCATGCCATTCTACAGCAGATACACTTCGTCCATGCCTTCAGATCCTGAAGACAAAACCGGGAACCAAGCTTGTATCCGCATTCTTCCTGATCGTTGTTCCGGATTGCGAGTATGGTGCAAACGGTGCATTCGTATTTGCTGATTCCGGTCTGAACCAGAACCCGACTCCGGATGAGCTTTCTGCGATCGCAGCATCTTCTGCTGAGTCCTTTAAGCTTCTTGTTCAGGAGGAGCCGATCGTAGCTATGCTTTCCCACTCCACTAAGGGAAGTGCAAAGCATCCTGACGTAGATAAAGTCGTAGAGGCTACAAGAATTGCCAAAGAGGAGCATCCGGAGCTTAAACTTGACGGAGAGTTCCAGCTTGATGCAGCTATCGTTCCAAGCGTAGGCGCATCCAAAGCACCGGGAAGCGAAGTAGCAGGTAAAGCTAACGTACTGGTATTCCCTGACCTTGATGCAGGTAACATCGGATACAAGCTTGCTCAGCGTCTTGGTAAAGCAGAAGCATACGGACCTGTTACACAGGGTATCGCAAAACCTGTAAACGACCTGTCTCGCGGATGCTCTGCAGATGATATCGTAGGTGTTGTAGCGATCACAGCAGTACAGTGCCAGGCAGAGGATAAATAATTATTAAAAGATCAGGAGAGTTAAATCATGAACGTATTAGTTATCAACTGTGGAAGTTCTTCATTAAAATATCAGTTAATCGATTCTGAGACAGAGAATGTACTTGCAAAGGGTCTCTGCGAGAGAATCGGTATTGACGGAAGACTGGTATATCAGAAAGCCGGATGTGACAAAGAGATCACAGAGGCAGCTATGCCAACACATAAAGAAGCAATCCAGATGGTACTGGATGCTCTTACAAACGATAAAACAGGTGCAATCGGAAGCCTTAAAGAGGTTAATGCGATTGGACATCGTGTCGTACACGGAGGCGAGAAATTTGCTTCTTCTGCAGTGATCACAGACGAGATGATCAAAGCAGTAGAAGAGTGCAATGACCTTGCACCGCTTCACAACCCGGCTAACCTCATTGGTATCCGTGTATGTGCAGAGCTTATGCCAGGCGTACCACAGGTAGGCGTATTTGATACCGCTTTCCATCAGACAATGCCTGCTAAAGCATATCTCTATGGACTTCCGCTTGACTTCTACAAGAAATATAAAGTAAGAAGATACGGTTTCCACGGAACATCCCACAGCTTCGTATCCAAGAGAGCTGTTGATTTCCTTGGCCTTGACAAAGACAACTCCAAAGTTATCGTCTGCCACCTTGGAAACGGATCTTCCATCAGCGCAGTTGTAAATGGCAAATGTGTAGATACAACAATGGGTCTTACACCACTTGAAGGTGTTGTTATGGGAACTCGTTCCGGTAACATCGATCCGGCTATCATGGAGTTCATTGCTAAGAAAGAGAACCTGGACATTGAGGGCGTTATGAATGTACTCAACAAGAAATCTGGTCTTCTCGGACTTTCCGGCGGACTTTCCAGCGACTTCCGTGACCTCAACGAGGCAGCTGAAGGCGGAAACGAGGATGCAGCTAATGCCATCGACGTTCTCTGCTATAGCATCGCTAAATTCGTAGGCGGATATGTTGCAGCAATGAATGGTGTTGACGCGATCGTCTTCACAGCAGGTATCGGTGAGAATGCGATCCCGGTACGTGAGAAGGTTGTCAGCTATCTCGGATACCTTGGCGTAACACTTGACAAAGATGCTAACGGACATCGTGGCGAGGAAATCGTGATCTCCACACCGGACTCTAAGGTTAAGGTTGCAGTTATCCCGACAAACGAGGAGCTTGCAATCTGCCGTGAGACTGTAGCACTGGTATAATCAGCTGTTTCAGTACCGGTACAGAACCGTTCGGGCATGATCGGTAATCAGGCAGAATTATATATTACTGTGGATCAGCAGTATACATTCGGGGGGCGGACAATTAAAGGTCCACCCCCGTAATTTACCCCGAATTTCTGATTAAGCCAACAGTAACAAAAAATTAAAAAAATGTAATATTTTCCCGAAAATAACGTTGACAAATCACAAGACCATATGTATAATGGATTGAGTGTGGATAGGAGAGACTTATGCAGATTCATTTATTAGACATTTCTTCCTGTGATGGCAAGACGATCCAGGAATCAGTTATTCCTGAACTGGAGAAGATTGATTTTCAGATGGGAAGTTTTCCGGTACTTGCGAAGGAACCGGTAGAGCTTACGATCACCAATACCGGTGATAAGGTTCTTGAGCTTACAGGAACCGGTAAGATTACAGTGGGCATTCCCTGTGACCGCTGTCTTGAGACAGTAGCCGTCGAGATACCGCTGGAATTTAAGAAGAAGCTTGATATGAAGCTTTCTGATGAAGAGCGTGTCAATGATCTGGATGAAAGCAGCTATCTCACAGGTATGAACCTGGATGTGGACCGGTTGGTCTATCTTGAGGTATTGATATGCTGGCCTTTAAAGGTCTTATGTAAAGAAGACTGTAAAGGTATCTGCAGCCGCTGCGGGAAGAACCTAAACGAAGGTCCCTGCGGATGCAAGGAGGAGCCTAAGGATCCCCGCATGGCAGCTATCAGTGATATATTCAGTAAATTTAAGGAGGTGTAACCTATGTCCATTTGTCCTAAGAACAAATCTTCCAAAGCTAGACGTGACAAGAGAAGAGCGAACTGGAAAATGAGCGCTATGAACCTTGTTAAATGTAGCAAATGTGGAGCACTTATGATGCCACACAGAGTTTGCAAAGCTTGCGGAAGCTACAATAAGAAGGAAATCATCAAAGTTGAGGACTAATTTTAATTAGACAGTCAATATATGATGCGAAAAGAGTCTGGTATGCTGAGATAAGTATACCGGCTTTTTTTATACTCTGGGGGGAAATAAAAAAATATGAAACAGAACAAGAATCAGAAAAATACCGCCGTGAACCAGATCACAGAGGGTGTGATCTGGAAGCAGCTTCTGATATTCTTTTTTCCGATCTTGTTTGGAACTCTGTTCCAGCAGATCTACAATACTGCCGATACAGTTGTAGTAGGCCGCTTTGTGGGAAAAGAAGCATTGGCAGCAGTAGGAGGTTCATCCAGTATGATCGTGAATCTCATCGTAGGTTTTTTTGTAGGTTTATGTTCCGGTGCGTCTGTAGTGATTTCTCAGTTTTACGGAGCGAAAGACCACAAAAACCTTAAAAAAGCACTTCACACATCCATGATCTTCTGCCTGGCTGCCAGTATTATTGTGGGAACAGCAGGTTTTATCCTGGCTGAGCCGATCCTTCACCTGATGAAAACACCGGCAGAAGTAATACCGGATTCTGTGTTGTACCTGCATATCTATTTTGCGGGAACATTTTTTAATCTGGTCTACAACATGGTATCCAGTATCTTAAGAGCAGTGGGGGATTCCAAAAGACCGCTCTATGTGCTGATCATTACCTGTTTGTTGAATATTTTGCTGGATGTTGTATTTGTAGTGATCTTCCATATGGGAGTCCTCGGTGTTGCACTTGCAACAGTCAGCTGCCAGGCAGTCAGTGCCATCCTTGTAACCTGGTTCCTGATGCGCGCAGAGGATATTTATCGTCTGGAATTTCATGAGATTCGTTTTGATCTCCGGTCTTTGGGGGCAGTTCTCAGGATTGGACTTCCGGCAGGACTGGAATCGGTGATGTATAATATTGCCAATCTCACCATTCAGATTTTTGTCAATGAACTGGGGACTGACACAGTGGCAGCCTGGGGAACTATGGGAAAGATTGATGCGGTGTTCTGGATGGTATGCAATGCTTTTGCCATCTCAATTACCACCTTTGTGGGACAGAATTATGGTGCCGGAAAATACCACCGCATGCGAAAAAGTGTCCGCGTCTGTATGGTGATGGCATACATTTCGGCGTTTATTGTAAGCGGAGCACTTATTCTGTTCGCAAATCCGATCTACCATTTGTTTACAACAGATCAGGTGGTTGTAGACATTGGGGTGCATATGATCCGTTTCCTGATTCCGTCCTATGCTATTTATGTTGTGATCGGAATTATTTCCGGAGCGCTGCGTGGTGCCGGAAGAGTACTGGTTCCGATGATCCTGACCTGTGGAGGAGTCTGTCTTTTACGTATCATCTGGTTGTTTGCTTTTGTAAGATCTCATCCGGGGATCGACAGTATCATGCTCAGTTATCCGGTGTCCTGGATAATTACTGCGGTACTGTTTGTCATCTATTATTTTCGGCGATTTCCAGGTATGCAGAAAAAGAAATAACGATATATGAAAAGGTGCTGATTCTGTGCAATAGCAGTGATCAGCACCTTTGTTTTGTTCGAAAGATGTCGATTTATTACGTATAGATTTGATTGCCTGAAAGCTGAAAAAGAGGTATTCTGGATGCAGATAGATGAAACATATGTAATGGGGATGACCAGATATGCATAATCTGCAAAAAACAATACGATATGGTTTTTGTTTGATATTTGAAGTTATTGCGCTGTGTGTCGGTATGATTTATAACGCGAGAACTGTACGGGCTGAACCTGAAGTGCAACAGCCGGCCAGAAAGGTAACAGAAGTTGTTACTGAAAAATGGACTGTGATCAGTGGAAAACGTCTGGATCTTATCCTGAAATATATGGGAGATATAAATTTTGAAAAAGAAGGAATCAGTCTTCGTATCCCTGCTTCTGTGGCACAAAGTTGGAAGGTAGCAGAGAATGGTACAATACAGGCACTGGTACAAAAGGTTTCCAATCATTCATATGAAATAAAGATCTATAAAGGCACTCAGAAGATCACGGATATTCCGGGGAGCCGGATCATGATACCGGTAAAAGAGATATTTCCCAACGGAGATCCGGAAACTATGGAAATTACGGATTCCCGAGGAAGAAAACTAAAGACATTCCTAGATAAAAAGCAGGATCTTCTGATCGTTGACACGGACGAGACAGGAATCTTCTGCGTAAGAGGTCGGAAAATAGATGATATAGAAGAGAATCCTTTTGCAGTGGCAGTCCTGACGACAGCAACAATGATAACAGTGCTGATCGTAGGAATCCGAAGCAGATCCGGAAAGCGAGGTGACAGTCATAAAGGAGAAAAGTAGGCAATGGACCCTGATCTTTGGACTTACTGTGGTGTTATCTATGACTGCTTTTTTTATGATGTATCTCATAAATAATGAATATACAGCGAAAGGCGAGCAGCCCATTCAGGGAATCCTTTGTCTGGATGATAAAGATGCGGCGGCAAAGCTACATTATCTTGCCAGGGAATGGCAATATTTTCCGGGAAAGCTGCTTACACCTGAGATGCTGAAAAAGGATCCAGGATATTACAGTTGTTATATTTCGATCGGAGAACGTAATGAAATGGAACTGGGGAATAAAGAGGCTTCTACGTATGGATGTGGGACATACCGGATGTTTCTGATCCTGCCCGAAGAGGAAAAAATCTGGGCTATATCTATGGCGGAGGTTTTTTCCGCATACCGAATCTATATCAATGGAGAACTGGCCGGGGAAGTGGGGGATCCTGACGAAAAAACCTATATGGACCGGGTCATGAACCGTGTTTTTGCGTTTCAGGGATCCGGGGTTGTGGAGATTGTCATAGCAGTAGCAGACAAAAGCCATATCAGATCCGGAATTCAGGCTATTCCGGTTTTGGGATCTCCGGTCCGTGTAAGCATACAGAGAGGACTGCGGGTACTCGGAAGCGGCTGTGCCATTGCGTTCTGTATCTGTATCATGTTTGGGACTCTTATGGTACATGTCAGAACCAGGACAAAAGAATTTGCTATTTTTAATCTGGTTTGTCTCTGTGTGGCAGGATATTCGTTATGCTCCCTGGTACATAATTTTTTTCTTCTTCCCACGAGGCCCTGGTATGCCCTGGAAACTATGATCTATTATCTGATCCTTTCCTGCATGATCCGGCTTGAGGATTGTATTATAGGAAAAAAAAGGGGCATATATCTGTTTCTTTTGATCGATCTCTGGATCGTAGTAGCTTTCTTTCTGGAGATTTTTGCGGATATACTTCCTTCAGCCAGGCTTCTTTATGATGTTGTCTGGATCAGTGAGGCAGTCAAATGGGTGGCAGCGATCTATATGCTGCTCAATACTTTTGGAGAAACAGATTGCAGATATGGAAAGATCGTTTTGGTGGGAACAACGATTTACGCCTGTTCCCTTGTGGCAGATCGGATAGGGTATCTTTATGAGCCGATTTTGGGAGGAGGTTTCCCGGAGACAGGTGGGCTGATACTGACAGCTGCGTTTGGCTGTGTTCTGTGGAGAGACCTGTCAGAAGCATATAAGATCCGTCTGACTTATGAGGTATACAGTCATCAGACTGAACTTCGTCTCCTTGCCCAGAAAAATCATTACGACCGATTAAAAGAACAGATGGAAGAAACCAGCCGTGTCCGTCATGATATGCGTCAGCACCTTCGTGTTCTGTCTGCATTACTGGAACGTGAGCAGTATGGAGAAATGCAGAAATACCTTTGCCGGTATACCCGTGAATTTCAGGAACGTTTGCCCTATCATTCTTACTGTAAAAATCAGGTTGCCGATGCGATCTTACATTATTATGAAGAACTATGCAGAAAAAACGGGATCGTTTTTCAGTGTCAGGTAGAAGCACCGGAAAAAACAGGGATCCAGGATACAGATTTTTGTCGTCTCTTTGGAAATCTTCTGGAAAATGCCATAGAAGCGGCACAGCTTTGTCCGAAAGGCAGTTCCAGATTTGTCCGTGTACAGATACGTACCAGAAATAATAAACTTCTTATAAAAGAAGAGAACAGCTGTACAGATCCCTTACGCAGAAATAAAACAGGATTTTTTTCAGGTAAGCATTCCGGACAGGGGATCGGAACTGCGTCGATCATGGAAATTGCGGCACGTTATGGAGGGTTTGCGGATTTTCAGTCTGAAAATGGCATTTTTAAAGCTGAGATATTTCTTCATCTGACGCAAAGAGATACTGAAGATAGGCTTTACGGATAGCAGAAGAGCCACGTTTCCGGATCTGGACGACCTCCCCGTTGTCCAGAAGAAAGCCTTCTTCAGAAGCTTCCTGTATACGGTCCATATTGACGACACAGCCACGGTAACAGGAGAGAAAATTGGGACAGTCCCGGATCTGCTCCTCAAATTTGTGAAAGGTAAGATAAGAACGGACCGAACCGGCGTCGGTATGAAGGCACACTGCATTTCGGAATGTATCTGCATATAAAATACTGCGCAGAGGGACCCGGATGGGAACCCGGTCAGAAACGACTTCAATGTAACGGGATGCCAGTAAATGCTTGGATTGAAAGGAATCCAGAATGGAACAGAGTTTTTCTGGCTGAAATGGTTTCAGAAGATAATAGGAGGCTCCTACATCATAGCTTTCCACAGCGAAATCACTGCTGGTAGTGACAAAAACAAGGATGCAGTTATCGGACTGTCTTCGGATCCTGCGCGCAGCTTCCATACCTGTCATTCCGTCCATATAAATATCCAGGAACAGGATCTGAAATTTTCCGGGCTGATAATCTTCAAAAAATTCTTCTGCGCTGAAAAAATGACAGATTTCTGCCCGGATCTGTTTTTTCTCAAAATAGGAAACAGCGATATTCTTCAGGGCTTCTGCATCCGTTGAGATGTCATCAATAATTGCAATATTCAAAATAATATAACCTCCGGTTTATAAAAGAGTAGTAAAAATAGTATATCATAACTTTTGTGTATATCCAATATCGGATTTTTGCCTGAAATGACGTATTGTGTAGAAAATTATCAGGAATGAACGTGCTTTTAGCAGATATTTAACACAAAAAATGTCATATTTCATGGAAACTGTCATTTTGTCACAGGTCTGTTGTCATTTCCTGATATTTTTTTTACAATAGCGTCAAAAGATACGAAAGGCGGTGGATATACGAAAAATAAGGGCAGCAGCTGGCGACACCAGAAACTGTTGACCAAGATCCAGATAAAAAACAATCCTCCAAGAGGGCTGTACTTCCAGATTTGAGGTACAGCCCTTTCCCCTGTCATAACAGTGATTCTTGACGGAATCGTGGAAATTCGCTATCATGGAAATGATTTTTATATACTTTGGAAGAAAACGGAGAAAATGCGCATGAACATTCTTAATATAGAACATATCCACAAAATTTTTGGAGATAAGGTGATATTTGATGATATCTCCTGCGGCATCGATCAGGGAGAAAAAATAGGTATCATCGGTGTAAACGGAACCGGTAAGACTACTTTGCTCCGCGTGATTGCTGGAGAGGAAGAACCGGACGAAGGGCAGGTGATCACCCAGAACGGGATCCGGATCAGCTGGCTTCCCCAGACTCCGGAATTTCCGCAGCATATGACCATTCTGGACTATGTGGCAGAAGGCAAATGGCAGAAGGATTGGAGTACCGAAAGTGAGGCCAGACGCATGCTGAATACACTTGGTATTACCGATCAGAATATTAATATGGATAATCTTTCCGGTGGTGAAAAGAAAAGAGTGGCACTGGCAAGGATGCTTTTAAATCCGGCTGACATTCTGATCCTGGATGAGCCTACCAACCATCTGGACGGAGAAATGGTCATATGGCTGGAAGATTTTCTCCGGAATTTTCGTGGGACGGTGATCATGGTCACTCATGACCGTTATTTCCTGGATCGTGTGGCAAACCGGATCCTGGAGATCAGCCACGGAAAATTATATTCCTATGCAGGAGATTATTCCAGATTTCTGGAGCTGAAAGCGCAGAGAGAGGAAATGGAGCTTGCCAGTGACCGGAAGCGCCGCAGTGTACTTCGGATGGAACTGGAATGGGCAGCAAGAGGCTGTCGTGCCAGAAGTACAAAACAGAGAGCAAGGCTTGACCGTTTGGAAGCACTGAAGGCGGGAAAAACCCCGCTGAAAGAGCAGAATGTGGAAATGGATTCCATTGAGACCCGTATGGGAAAGAAAACCATAGAGTTTCATCATGTAAGTAAAACCATCGAAGGTCGTCTTTTGATCAATGATTTTGATCATATTGTTCTTCGTGATCAGCGTCTCGGGATCATCGGACCAAATGGCTGCGGTAAGTCCACACTTCTTAAAATGGCAGATGGACTGATCTTGCCGGATTCCGGAGAGATTCAGATCGGAGAAACGATCCGTATCGGGTATCTTGCCCAAAACGTTCCGGATATGGATGGAAGACAGCGGGTGATCGATTATATCCGTGAGGTGGCGGAATATGTTCCGACAAAAGAAGGAAGGATCACAGCTTCCCAGATGCTTGAGAGATTTCTTTTTGATCCGGCCATGCAGTACACTCCGGTGGAGAAGCTTTCCGGAGGTGAGAAGCGAAGACTGTATCTTTTGAAGGTTCTGATGGAGGCGCCAAATGTTCTTCTTCTTGATGAGCCCGGAAATGATCTTGATATTCCCACCATGACCATTCTTGAGGACTATCTGGATTCTTTTTCCGGCATCGTGATCACGGTGTCCCATGACCGCTATTTCCTGGATAATGTGGTGAACCGTATTATGGCATTTGAGGGAGATGGCCGGCTTGTCCAGTATGAGGGCGGTTATACGGATTATCTGGAAGCAAAGGAAAGAAAGGGACAGTCTCTGGAAACGCGTTCAGATATGAATGGCGGTACAGTACAGGGAGAAACAGCTGAGCCTGAGAAAAAGAAATCCGCTGCAGATACCTGGAAACAGAACCGGAAACAGAAACTGAAATTCACCTATAAAGAACAGAAAGAATTTGACACTATTGACGATGACATCGCAGCATTGGAAGAACGTCTGGAGCAGATTGACAAAGAGATGGCTGCCAATGCCACAAATGCGGGAAAACTCCGGGAGCTTTCCGACGAGCAGCAGGAAATCCAGCAGAAGCTGGACGAAAAAATGGATCGCTGGGTATATTTAAATGATCTTGCAGAACAGATTGAAAATCAGAAAGAGTAAAAGATATTGACTTCTCAGGCAAAACTCTAGTATCATAAATAACGGTACGTTAACCGGATAAACTGCAAAGCAGTTATTCGGTTATGAGTAGGTAGCGAATGCGGATTTCGAATATCCGCTTAACTTTTGGTACTCTGCAATGAAAATCCTTATACGGATGTGTATGAGGATTTTCACTACAGTGTACCATATGCATTCCGAAAAGATTTCGGACAGAGAAAGGACAAAATATGTCAGAAATGGTAAAAGTCGTTGTAGATGCAATGGGTGGTGACAATGCTCCCGAGGAACCGGTAAAAGCCGCAGTGGAAGCTGTGAAAGAAAAAGAGAACATCCAGGTTATCCTTACAGGAGTACAGGATGTGATCGAAGCAGAGCTTCGGAAATACCCGGATTATCCTAAGGACAGGATTCGTGTGGTGCATGCGTCTCAGGTGATCGAGACTGCGGAACCTCCGGTCATGGCTATCCAGAAAAAGAAAGATTCCTCTATTGTAGTGGGATTAAATCTTGTAAAAAAACAGGAGGCCGATGCCTTTGTTTCCTCCGGAAGCACCGGTGCGGTACTGGTAGGAGGCCAGGTGATCGTAGGCAGGATCCAAGGGATCCGGAGACCACCTCTTGCTCCGCTGATCCCTACGGCAAAGGGCGTTTCCCTTCTGATCGACTGTGGTGCCAATGTAGATGCGAGACCAGATCATCTGGTACAGTTTGCGCAGATGGGTTCCATCTATATGGAAAATGTAGTGGGTATTAAGAAACCGAGAGTTGCTATCGTTAATAACGGTGCTGAGGAAGAAAAGGGCAATGCGCTGGTAAAGGCTACCTTCCCTCTGTTAAAAGCATGTAAGGATATCAATTTCATCGGAAGTATTGAGGCGAGAGATATCCCGTCAGGTTATGCAGATGTAGTAGTCTGTGAAGCTTTTGTAGGAAATGTGATCCTCAAGCTTTATGAAGGTGTTGGAGCTACTCTGATATCTATGATCAAAAAAGGTATGATGACAAACATTCGCAGTAAAATGGGAGCTCTGATGGTAAAACCTGCTCTTAAGGAAACCTTAAAATCATTTGATGCCAGTGAATATGGCGGAGCACCGCTTCTTGGTCTGAAAGGTCTTGTGGTCAAAAGCCACGGAAGTGCCAAAAGCGTAGAAATCCGTCATGCGATCTTTCAGTGCGAGCAGTTTAAGGAAGAGAAGATCAATGAAAAGATCGAGGAGTTTATAGCAGCCGAGCAGAAAGCACAGGCAGAAGAAAAAAGCGAAAAAAAATAAAACCGGGATTGCCGGAAATATTACAGACAGAACAGGAGGCGAACAGTCGTGGAACTGGAAATGCTGAAGACCATCATCGAAAAAACTCTGGGAAGAAATATGGATGCCATTACAGAAAAAACTACCTTTGTGGATGATCTGGGAGTGGATTCTCTGGATTTTTTTCAGATTCTTATTGATCTGGAGGAAACTTTTGATGTTCGTATCGCCCCGGAGGAAGCCGAGGAGATCGTTACTGTCGGCGATGCAGTGGAGACTCTTCGCCGAGTAACGAAGGGAAGAAGAAATGGAAAATAATTTAAAAAAGCTGGAGCAGACTATCGGATACCAGTTTACCGCAAAATCTTTACTGGAGCAGGCAATGACACACAGCTCCTATGCCAACGAAAAACACCTTGGAAAGCTTGGATGCAATGAGCGTCTGGAGTTTCTTGGAGATGCGGTGCTGGAGCTGATCAGCAGTGATTTCCTGTACAAAAAATTCCGGAATAATCAGGAAGGTGAGTTGACCAAGAAACGTGCCAGCATGGTATGTGAAAAGAGTCTTGCCTACTGTGCAAGAGAATTCGGGCTTCCGGAGTTTATCCTCCTTGGAAGAGGTGAGGAAATGATGGGCGGTCGTAAAAGAGATTCCATCGTTTCTGATGCCCTGGAATCTCTGATCGGGGCTATGTATCTGGACGGTGGATTTGAACCGGCACAGGCTTTTGTTATGAAATTTATCCTGAACGATCTGGAGGATAAGAGGATTTTTTATGACAGCAAGACAGTGCTTCAGGAAATGGTACAGGAAGGCGGAAATCATCCGGTGGAATATCGTCTTCTGAAAGAAGAGGGACCGGACCACAGCAAGAGCTTTACTGTGGAGGCGCTGATCAATGGAAAAAGTATGGGAACCGGAACCGGCCATACAAAAAAGGCAGCAGAACAGGCTGCAGCCCTAGAGGCAATACGCAGTATAAAATAACAGCAGGTGGCCAATGTATCTGAAAAATATAGAGGTGCAGGGATTTAAATCCTTTGCACAGAAAATAAATTTTGAATTTCATAACGGGATCACCGGCATCGTAGGACCTAACGGCAGCGGAAAAAGTAATGTTGGTGATGCAGTCCGCTGGGTTCTGGGAGAACAGAGCGCCAAGCAGCTTCGAGGCGGGAATATGCAGGATGTTATCTTTTCAGGAACGGAGCTTCGCAAGCCTCTGAGCTTTGCGTCCGTGGCTATTACACTTGATAACAGCGATCACAAGCTCCCGGTGGATTTTGAAGAAGTAACCGTTACCAGAAGACTGTATCGTTCCGGTGAGAGCGAATACCGCATCAACGGCAGCTCCTGTCGTTTAAAGGACATCAATGAGATGTTCTATGATACCGGTATCGGAAAAGAAGGATATTCCATCATCGGACAGGGTCAGATCGATAAGATCTTAAGTGGAAAACCCGAAGAACGCCGAGAGCTTTTTGACGAGGCAGCCGGGATCGTCAAATTTAAAAGACGAAAAAATACCACACTGAAGAAGCTTGAGGAAGAACAACAGAATCTGGTCCGTGTCACGGACATCTTAAGTGAGCTGACCAAGCAGCTGGAACCGCTGGAACGTCAGTCTGAGACTGCAAAAATATATCTGGCAAAAAGAGAAAATCTGAAAGAGCTGGATATAAATATGTTCCTCCTGGAATATGAACACACCGGAAATCTGATCCGCGAGCTGGAAGAAAAAACCAGGATCGCAGAAAATCAGTTAAAAGAAGCCCAGGATGCTCATAGTCGTACCAAGGATGAATATGAACGTCTGGAAAAAATACTGGAAGAGCTGAATGAGCGGATGGAGGCGTTGAGGGAAGAAAGCCGGGATCGTGCTATCCGTAAACAACAGCTGTCCGGTGAGATCAATGTTCTTCATGAACAGATCCTGGCAGGAGAGCAGAATGACAGTCATTATCGCAGCCGTCTTTTAGCAGTTCAGGAAGATACGGAGAAAAAATCTACAGACCAGGAGGCTCTGGAAGAGCAAAAAGCAGATCTTCAGGCAAATTTACGGGAGATCGACAGAAAACTTGCTGACGAGCAGAAAAAAATGGACAATATCCAGAGCAGCATCGAAGAATGCACCCAGGCAGTGGAAGATGGTAAGAATGAGATCATTGAGATCCTTAATTCCCGTGCAAACACCAAAGGTAAGGCACAGCGTTTTGATGCCATGAAGGAGCAGCTGGATATCCGGAAAGCAGGAATCAGTCAGAGGATCCTTTCCCTGAAAACCCAGGAAGAGGAGCAGCAGTCAGCGATCGATCAGGCACAGAAGGAATACGACACTATCACGAAGGCCATTCAGGAAACCAGAGAAGAAGGCAGCCGTCTTACAAAAGAGATACATGCCATACAGGAAACCCTTAAACAGCAGAATACACAGCTGGAAAAGAAACAGACGTCCTATCATAGAGAGGCATCCAGACTGGAATCCCTCCGCAATATCACAGAACGTTATGATGGATATGGAAACAGTATCCGCCGTGTCATGGAACAGAAGAATCATGTTCCTGGGATCCGTGGCGTAGTGGCGGATATCATTCACGTTGAAAAAAATTATGAGATCGCTATTGAGACAGCTCTTGGCGGAAGTATTCAGAATATCGTTACGGATAACGAGCAGACTGCTAAGCAGATGATCGAATTCCTGAAGAAAAACCGGTATGGTCGTGCGACTTTTCTCCCGTTAAACAGCATTTCTTCAAGAGGCGAGTTTAATCAGAGAGGTGCTTTGAACGAACCGGGAGCTATTGGTCTTGCCAGTGGCCTGGTAACTGCAGAGAAGGAATATGACGGTCTGATCGGATATCTTCTTGGCAGAGTGCTGGTGGTGGATCATATCGATCATGCTATTGCCATTGCCAGAAAATACCGACACAGTATCCGTATGGTAACGTTGGAGGGAGAATCCTTAAGTCCAGGCGGTTCCATGACCGGTGGAGCTTTTAAGAACAACAGCAATCTTCTTGGGCGTCGTCGTGAGATCGAGGAACTGGAAAAGAAGGTAAAAGAGCTGGCAGCCGGGTATAATGAGATCCGACAGTCCATGGAAGATAACCGCAGCAGAAGAAATGAGATGCGTGATACTGTGGCGGCGCTGCAGCAGAAATTTCAGGAACAATCCATTCAGCAGAATACAGCTAGGTTGAACATTGAACAGCTGGAGAAAAAAGCGGAGGAGATCCGCGGCGGTTATACCAGGATCGAGAGGGAGCAGGAGGAGATCCGTCTTCAGGCAAGAGACATGCAGGCAGATAACATAAAGATCACGCAGGAACTTGAAGCATCCAAAAGGGATGAGGAAGAGCTGGAAACGTTTATCGAGACCCGGCAGAAGGAGCTGGAGGACTGGAAAAAGGACGAAGCGGAGACTTCAGAGAAGCTGGAAAGGATCCGTCTTGACGCATCTGCATCCCAGCAGAAGGAAAGCTTCATAAAGGAAAATCTGCGGCGCCTGAAAGAGGAAATCGAAGTTCTTTCGAAAGAGAGGGAAGAAATTCTGGATTCTCTGGAAAAAGGCAGCCAGGAAACTGCAGAAAAGAGAAAGACGATCGACAAGGTCCGTAAGGAGATCGAAGGCTTTGCCGCAAAAGAAGAGGTGGCTGCAAAACAGCTGGAAAAATGGCAGCAGGAAAAGGAAGAGCGCACAAAAAGCCATAAGGAGTTTTTTGAAAAGCGTGATGAGCTGTCTGGCCAGATCAGTCTTCTGGACAAAGAATGCTTCCGACTGAAGACTCAGGCAGAAAAGATCGAAGAGAACCGGGAAGCAAGGATTTCCTATATGTGGGAAGAATACGAGATCACTCCGAATAATGCCTTGCAGTACAGGAAAGAAGAAATGAATGACAGGCATGTGATGAAGCAGCAGATCCATAAATTAAAGGACGAGATCCGAGCTCTTGGCTCTGTCAACGTCAATGCCATTGAGGATTACAAAGAACTTCTGGAACGGCATACGTTCTTAAGCGGTCAGTACAACGATCTTTTGGAAGCGGAAAAAACGCTGGAACAGATCATCCAGGAGTTGGATGAGGGTATGCGGAAGCAGTTTAGCGAAAAATTCGGAGAGATCCAGAAAGAATTTGACAAAGCCTTCAAAGAACTGTTCGGCGGAGGCCGGGGAACTCTGGAACTTGCGGAAGACGAGGATATCCTTGAGGCAGGGATCCGGATCATTTCCCAGCCGCCCGGAAAAAAACTTCAGAACATGATGCAGCTTTCCGGTGGAGAAAAAGCACTGACAGCCATTGCACTTCTTTTTGCTATCCAGAATCTGAAGCCTTCACCATTCTGTCTTCTGGATGAGATCGAGGCTGCACTGGATGATTCCAATGTAGGACGTTTTGCGGGATATCTTCAGAAGTTGACGAAGAACACACAATTTATTATAATAACACATAGACGTGGTACCATGAATGCAGCAGACAGGCTTTATGGAATTACCATGCAGGAAAAAGGGGTATCCACGCTGGTATCCGTAGATTTAGTAGAGAACCAGCTTACCCAGTAGCAGAGGGGATGAATCAGTATGGCAGAAGAAAAAAAAGGATTTTTTAAACGTCTGGTAAGCGGACTTACCAAAACGCGAGACAATATCGTTGCCGGCTTTGATTCCATTTTCAGCGGTTTTTCCAGTATTGATGATGATTTTTATGAAGAACTGGAAGAGATCCTGATCATGGGAGATATCGGCATTAACGCAACCACCTCCATTCTGGAGCATTTAAAGGAGCAGGTTGCTGAGCAGCATATCAAGGAGCCGTCCCAGTGCAAACAGCTTCTGATCGACAGCATCAAAAAACAGATGCAGGTAGAAAGCACAGAATATGAGTTTGAGAACCGGAAATCCGTGATCCTTGTGATCGGTGTCAACGGAGTAGGTAAGACTACCTCTGTAGGCAAACTGGCCGGTAAATTAAAGGATCAGGGAAAAAAGGTCATCCTCGGAGCAGCAGATACCTTCCGTGCGGCAGCCGGGGAGCAGCTGACACAGTGGGCCAACCGTGCAGGCGTTGAGATCATCGGCGGCCAGGACGGAGCAGATCCGGCATCTGTTGTCTATGATGCAGTGGCAGCAGCCAAAGCCAGAAATGCAGATATTCTGATCTGCGATACCGCAGGAAGACTTCATAATAAGAAAAACCTTATGGAAGAGCTTCGCAAGATTTACCGTATTCTGGAACGTGAGTATCCGGAAGCATATTTGGAAACACTGGTAGTTCTTGACGGAACCACGGGCCAGAATGCGCTTTCCCAGGCAAGACAGTTTGCCGAGGTCGCAAACGTTACCGGAATCATTCTTACCAAACTTGATGGTACAGCCAAGGGCGGAATCGCAGTAGCGATCCAGTCTGAGCTTGACATACCAGTAAAATACATCGGAGTAGGCGAAAGTATCGATGACCTGCAGAAATTTGATGCAGACGCATTTGTAAACGCCCTCTTTGACGTAGAAGAAAGGAGCTAAATACAAATGCTTACATTAGAGAGCTTTGAGGAAGCGGCAGCAAAAGTAAAAGAAGTGACACAGGAAACAAAGCTGATATACAGCAGTTATTTCTCAGATATGACGGGAAATAAGGTTTATCTGAAGCCAGAGAATATGCAGCGTACCGGTGCATATAAGGTGCGTGGCGCATATTACAAGATCAGCACACTTTCTGACGAAGAGAGGAACAAAGGTCTGATCACTGCATCTGCAGGAAATCATGCCCAGGGTGTTGCTTATGCTGCACATAAATATGGAGTAAAAGCAGTCATTGTCATGCCAACTACCACACCACTGATCAAGGTAGAGCGCACCAAGAGTTACGGTGCGGAGGTTATCCTTCACGGCGACGTATATGACGAAGCCTGCGCACACGCACTTGCCCTTGCAGAAGAAAAAGGATATACCTTTATCCATCCATTTGACGATCCGGCAGTAGCAACCGGTCAGGGAACTATCGCCATGGAGATCGTACAGGAACTTCCGCTTGTAGATTACATTCTGGTACCGATCGGAGGGGGCGGACTTGCTACAGGTGTCTCTACACTTGCGAAGCTTCTGAACCCACACATCAAAGTCATCGGTGTTGAGCCGGCAGGCGCAGCATGTATGAAGGCATCTCTGGAGAAAGGGGAGGTCGTAACGCTTCCTCACGTAAATACTATCGCAGATGGTACTGCAGTACAGACTCCGGGAAAAAATATCTTCCCATATATCCAGGAAAATCTGGACGATATCATTACCATCGATGATGATGAGCTGATCGTGGCTTTTCTGGATATGGTAGAAAACCACAAGATGATCGTAGAGAACTCCGGACTTCTTACTGTAGCAGCTCTCCGTCATCTGGATGTAAAGAATAAGAAGATCGTTTCCATCTTAAGCGGTGGAAATATGGATGTGATCACTATGTCATCGGTTGTACAGCACGGACTGATCCAGCGTGACCGTATCTTTACCGTATCCGTACTTATTCCGGATAAGCCAGGTGAACTGGTACGTGTTGCAAGTGTGATCGCTGAAAATCAGGGTAATGTTATCAAACTGGATCATAACCAGTTTGTAAGTACCAACCGAAATGCAGCCGTAGAACTTCGGATCACTATGGAAGCATTCGGAACAGATCATAAGAATCAGATCGTTGCAGCTCTGGAAAAAGCGGGTTGCAAACCGAGAGTGGTACGTGCTATACTGTAGGACGTGTTATATTGCAATAACTGAAACTTCTGACCGGACTGTTGCATATGATGTAACAGCCCGGTCTTTTGCGAAAATACCTGCATAGACAGAAAGGACAGATAAATATGTGTGGAATTGTAGGATTTACAGGTAGACACCAGGCAGCTCCGATCCTTTTAGATGGACTCTCCAAGCTGGAATACAGAGGATATGATTCCGCTGGAATCGCCGTACGTGACGGCGAGGACGAGACGGAAGTGATCAAAGCCAAGGGAAGACTGAAAGTTCTGTCAGAAAAGACAAACGGCGGAGAGACTGTACCGGGAACCTGTGGTATCGGTCATACCAGATGGGCAACTCATGGTGAACCTTCTGAGAACAATGCACATCCGCATATGACAGACGACGGTAATATCGTAGCAGTCCACAACGGCATCATTGAGAACTATCAGGAACTGAAAAATAAGCTCACCCGTAAAGGCTATACTTTCTATTCTGAGACCGATACCGAGGTAGCAGTCAAGCTGATCGATTATTATTACAAGAAATATGAGGGAACACCGGTGGATGCCATCACACATTCCATGGTACGTATCCGTGGTTCCTATGCCCTTGCGATCATGTTCAAGGATTATCCGGGTGAAATATATGTAGCCAGAAAAGACAGCCCCATGATCCTTGGAGTGGCAGAAGATGAATCCTTTATCGCTTCTGACGTACCGGCGATCCTGAAATACACCCGCAATGTATATTATATCGGCAATCTGGAGATGGCGCGTGTGAAAAAAGGCGAAGTCACCTTCTACAATCTTGATGGAGATGAGATCGAGAAAGAGCTGAAAACCATTGAATGGGATGCAGAAGCAGCGGAAAAAGCCGGATATGAGCATTTCATGATGAAAGAGATCCATGAACAGCCAAAGGCAGTACTGGATACGTTGAATTCCGTGCTCAAGGATGGAAAGATCGACCTCAGTGAAGTTGGCCTGGAAGAAGAAAGCATCCGGAACATCCAGCAGATCTATATCATAGCCTGCGGCTCCGCTTATCACGTAGGAATGGCAGCACAGTATGTGATCGAGGATCTTGCACAGATCCCGGTAAGGGTAGAGCTCGCTTCCGAATTCCGTTACCGAAAAATGGCCCTTAACACCAACAGCCTTGCAGTGATCATCAGCCAGTCCGGTGAAACAGCAGACAGTCTTGCAGCACTTCGTAAATGCAAGGAAAATGGTATTCGTACACTGGGAATCGTTAATGTAGTGGGATCTTCCATTGCACGTGAGGCTGATAATGTATTTTATACTCTGGCCGGACCGGAGATTTCTGTAGCTACTACCAAGGCGTACAGCACACAGCTGATCGCAGCTTATACACTTGCGATCCAGTTTGCAATGGTAAGAGGAACGATCACAGAAGAAGCCTACAGCAATTATATCAGTGAACTGCAGATACTTCCGGATAAGATCTGTAAGATCCTGGAAGATAAGGAACGTATCCAGTGGTTTGCCTCAAAACAGGCAAATGTAAAAGATGCTTTCTTTGTAGGAAGAGGAATTGATTACGCTATCAGCCTGGAGGGCAGTCTGAAGATGAAAGAGATCAGTTACATTCACTCTGAAGCCTATGCTGCCGGAGAGCTGAAACACGGAACGATCTCCCTGATCGAAGACGGGACTCTTGTGATCGGTGTGCTGACCCAGCCGGATCTCTACGAAAAAACAGTCAGCAATATGGTTGAGTGTAAGAGCCGCGGCGCCTACCTTATGGGCCTGACCACATTTGGTAATTACAATATCGAGGATACCGCAGACTTCACCGTCTACATCCCGAAAACAGACCCGCACTTTGCAACATCCCTGGCAGTGATCCCGCTTCAGCTTCTGGGCTACTACGTAAGCGTAGCCAAAGGACTGGATGTGGATAAACCACGAAATCTGGCGAAGAGCGTGACAGTGGAGTAAAAAATATATATGGACTATAGAGAAAGCCTCAGAGTATGTATATGCGAAAATACTCTGAGGCTTTTTTATAAAATCTTTACGCAAAAATAGTTTCATGGTATCATATAGACATATGATGCTGTGAAATTATTTTGCTTTTCAGGGGATATTAAGAAGGGGTGACGGGTACATGCTTATGCCGGTAGTGCCAGAGAGGAGATTGAACTGAAACCAGAGTGCCCGGACAGCCATAGAGCAGATAAAGGAGAAAAATTATCCGGAGTCTTTACAGAAATGTACAGGGAATATCCTGGCTTGTGGGGATCAATTATAACAAACCAATCAACAGTGGTAAGCTTTTGGAGCTGCTGTCACAGTACAAATAATAAGATAGGAAAAAATATATGAAGAATACAGTGGTGATCTTTAATGCCGGTATCGGTGCGCTGACTCTTGGTTTTCAAAATGCCGGTTATGAGATTTTGAAAGCATATGAGCCGGACAGAAAAGTGATAGAGATCTATCAGGAAAATATAAGTCAAAATGTAACTGCATGCAGCCTTTCTTCCATAGATCCTGCCACAGTTCCGGACAGTGATGTCTGGGCTTTTGATCTGACGCAGTCGAAAGCAGAAGAGGTGTTTTATAGTTTGACCCTGGTGCAAAGAAGACGACCGCCGGCCATTCTTTTTGTTATGAAAAAGCAATTATGGAAAGGGTTCATAAAGGAGCACATTTTTCAGCTGCAAGAATATGGATACCATATCACGCATAAAAATATCCAGAGTTCGGAGGTTACTGCATTTCCGCTGCGGGAAGAATTTGCATATATTGTTTCAAAAAGAGTGAATGCTTCGGATATGATCATGCCGGTGCAGGTCCATAAGAGTAGTATCCTGTTGGATGGCTGGGTGGAAATGAATCCACAGGATTCCTGGTATTACAGAATTGATTTTGCGAAAGAGAAGATTGATGCTTCGCATGCCGGTGACAGCGTTTTGTGTTGGGAAAAAGGCGGTTATCGGGAATCCGGGCAGGTTCGTCTGAATCTGATAAAAATGCCGCTGATCCGTATCCATGGCGTCTATCATAAGATCACACACAAAGAAATAGCCAGATTAAAGGGATTTCCGGAAGATTTTCCACGTTCTGTGCCAAACAAAAGCCGGATGTACAGAAGCCTGATATATGCGCCGAACATAAAAGTGACAGAACAGGTCGTTCGCAATCTCTGCGTAGAACCCTATATAAATTCAGAGGGTGATGTGCAGATGAAAAACTGGGAAAATATGGCCCGCTTTAAGCAGCTTTTTGAAAAATACCTTACATATAAAGGGGTTTCTTTCCAAAGCGATGAATGGGTCTTTATGACCAGAATGTACAGTGATTCCAAAGAAATCGCTACACTTAAACGGTTGCAGAGTTATAGCCGTCTGGTTGGAAAAGCAGTGTCAGATCAGAAAAAGGATCTGCCATTACAAAATATCTGTGTAGTGGCGAATCTGGTCTCTGATGAGACTAAGAGAAAGTACGAAGAGGCGAAGCTTGGATATGTCTGGGACATCCGAAATGTGCTGTGGCTCTTTGAGGACTATCCGGAACTGAAGAACGAACTGATCTCGATTCTGAATTATTCGGTGGAAAACATAGAACCGGAGAGACCGGAGCCTTTTATCTTTGAGGAAAGCAGCCAGATGGAGAATACGGATCCGGAATCGGTTGCTGACAGCTATATAGCGCAGTTAAAAGTGTTGGAGACCGGTAGTGCAGCTTTCAAGAAATATGAGGAACTTTGTGTTTCTATTCTGAAATATATCCTTGGAGAATATCTGACTTTGTGGGAGCAGCAGAAGACAACAGAGGAAGATCTGTATCGTTTTGACATGTGCTGTAAGATCAAAAACGGGGTGACACAGGATTTTTTTGACACGATCTGTAAGTATTTTTCTACGAAGTATATCGTGTTCGAGTTTAAAAACTATGAAAAGCCTATTACTCAGAGGGAAATTTACACTACAGAAAAATATCTGTACGAAAAAGCTCTCCGTAAAGTTGCGATCATTATTTCCAGAAAAGGAGCGGATAAACATGCGAAAATGGCTGCACGGGGAAGTCTACGGGAAAGCGGGAAACTGATCATCTGTCTGTCTGATGAAGATATGAAAGCGATGCTCCAGATAAAAAAAGAAGGGGAAAGAACAACGGGAGAGTACCTGGAAAATATTTTGGATGATATGCTGATGCGCCTGGAAAAATAAAAAATTTTGTGAAAAATAACTCAAAAATACTCATTTCGAAGGCAGAGTTTTGGAAGATGATCCGCTGCCTTCGATTTTTTTATTTTCGAAATAAATCTGTTGTTGTAATATGGAAATTGATGTGGCATAATAAATGGGAAAATGTTAAAAATAAGAAAAATCCAGATTAAGGAAATGTAAAGTTGCATTTTCAGGATAACATGGCTCCTGACAGATTATGACAGGAAGCGAGTATGACAAAGGAGAAAATTATGGCAATTTTTTCAATGATCTTATCTTTGTTGTGTGGAGTATCATTATTTTTGTTTGGTATGTCCCTAATGGGCGATGGTCTGAAGCTGGCAGCTGGTAATAAGCTGGAAGCATTTCTTTATAAGATGACCAATACTCCGCTGAAGGGTGTCGCACTTGGTACTGGTGTTACCAGTGTGATCCAGTCGTCTTCTGCGACGACAGTTATGGTGATCGGTTTTGTAAACTCCGGTATGATGAAACTGAAACAGGCGATCGGTATCATCATGGGAGCCAATATCGGAACCAGTATTACTGGCTGGATCTTATGTCTTTCTTATATTGAAGGATCAAATGGAATCGCTAGTGTTCTTTCCACAGCAACTATTTCTGCTGTTGTGGCTGTAGTTGGTATTATTTTCCGTATGTTCTGTAAGCGTACCTTACATAAGAACGTGGGAAATATCATGCTTGGTTTTGCAATCCTGATGACAGGTATGCAGATGATGAGTGGTGCGGTATCTCCATTGCGTGAGAGTCCGATGTTCATCAAGATGCTGACTATGTTTTCCAATCCGATCGCGGGTATTCTCGTAGGTATCGCTTTTACTGCGGTACTCCAGAGTGCGTCTGCAACAGTCGGTGTGCTCCAGGCTCTTTCCGTAACCGGTATCCTGACATTTGCAAGTGCATTTCCGATCGTTCTTGGTATCGGTGTTGGTGCTGCATGTCCAGTTCTGATCTCAGCCATCGGAGCAAATAAGAACGGTAAAAGAACTGCTCTTGTATATCTGATCAATGACCTGTTTGGGCTGATCCTCTGGTCTGTGATCTTTTATACCGTGAATGCGTTTGTACATTTTACATTTATGGATATGACCATGACACCGGTAGCGATCGCGCTTTTGAATACGGTGTTCCGTCTGGCAACGGTTATCGTGCTGTTCCCGTTTATTTCAAAGATCGAGAAGCTGGTATGCTGGCTTGTGAAGGATGACAAAGAAGATCTGGAAGATGAGGCAGACTTTGATCTTCTGGAAGAGCGTCTTCTGAATTACCCGGCCCTTGCTATCGCACAGTGTCACCGTGTAATGAACGGAATGTCCAAGAAGCTCCGTAAGAATGTCAACAGAGCCATGAATCTTCTGAATGATTATCAGCAGGATAAGTATGATAAGGTTCAGCGAAAAGAGGATCTGATCGACAAGTATGAAAGTCGTCTAGGAGAGTATCTGATCCAGCTGACAAAGAGAGAGATGAATTCTGCACAGACAAGACAGACTTCACTGTATCTGCATACGATCAATGACTTTGAGCGTATCGGTGATCATGCTTCTTACATTGCTCATATGTCCAATGAAATGCATGATAACCATACGAATTTTTCACAGGAAGCCTGGGATGAGCTGAATGTTGTTATGGAGGCAGTTCGTGAGGATATCAATATAACCTGCAATGCTTTCATGAAAGACGATAAAGAAATGGCACAGAGAGTAGCACCTCTCGGAGCTGTGATCACAGGACTTTGTGATGTACTGAAGATGCGTCATGCAGAGCGACTGAGCCAGGGCAAATGCGGACTGGAAGAGGGAACGGTATTTAGTGATATCCTTAACAGTTTCTGTCGTATCGCAACTCACTGTGCAAGTGCTATGGTGGCACTTATGAAGAGCGGAGAGACAGGATCTGATCTTCATATTCACGATTCCAAGATCTATCCCACAAACAGTGCGGACTACTACCAGTATTTCAAGGAATACGGACAGAAATATGATATTGGAAATCAGGAAGGCCATATGCTCAGCATGGAGCCGGAAGAAGTAGAATAAGAAATTCAGGCAGCGGAAATGTAGATATTCCGCTGCCGTTTTTGTTAGGGATTTGCCCTAACAATGAAAAAAGAAGGGGCTGTCGCACTAATTTTTTAGTGCGACAGCCCCTTTGTACTGAGGTGATTATAGTTCAGAGAACAAAATATGTCACTCCTCTATTTTTCATTACTTTTTGTAAAAATCATATAATTGCTGATAATTAGTAATAGGGGTTATCAAAATACAGATTTCATGATATGATAAATCTATCAGATAGCGTGAGACATATAATGGGGATATGTATCTCGCAGAAAGAAAAGGGAGGGTTTTATTATGGGTGAAAGTATGATCACATCGTTTGACGGAACGAAACTGTATCTGAAAAAAGAAACAGCAGCAGACAATAAAGCTGTGATCGTGATTGTCCACGGACTTTGTGAGCACCAAGGCAGGTACGATTATTTTGCGGAAAAACTTCATGAGGCGGGAATCGGAACCTATCGTTTTGATCACAGAGGACATGGACGGTCTGAGGGTGAAGAGACTTTTTATTCAGATTTCAACGAGCTTCTGGACGACACCAACGTAGTTGTGGATATGGCAATTGAAGAAAATCCGGATATCCCGGTATTTCTTCTTGGACACAGCATGGGAGGCTTTACAGTTTCTCTGTACGGAGCCAAATATCCGGACAAAAAGCTCCGGGGGATCATTACCAGTGGTGCGCTGACCGCAGATAACGGCAATCTGATACGTGGTGTGCCGGGAGAAATGGATGTACATACGCGCCTTGCCAATCAGCTGGGTTCAGGTGTATGCTCTGTACAGGAAGTGGTAGACTGGTACGGAAAAGATCCATACAATAAACAGTCCTTTACAGCGGGGTTATGCTATGCGATCTGCGACGGACTTGACTGGTTCAAAGAGAAAAAAGCAGAGTTCCATTATCCGGTCCTTATGACACACGGCGAGAAAGACGGTCTGGTAAGTGTACAGGATACCTATGATTTCTTTAAAGAAGCAGGATCAAAAGACAAGCAGATGAAGATCTACGGCGGACTTTTTCATGAGATCCTGAATGAGTATTGTAAAGATGAAGTGATCGGGGATATGATCCGGTGGATGGAAGTGAGAATCTGAATATAAACAAATTGTTTTACAAGTAGCAGCAAAGCCAGGTGGAAACATATAACACCTGGCTTTCTTTTGCAAAGAGATTCTGTTACAATAGCAGGATGAAAACAAGAAGACAGAACAGGAGAAAAATAACCATGTCAAATATCATAGAAATCACAGATTTCAACGCTTCGGAGCTGGATGTATATGCCAGGATCTCGGAGATACAGCTTTTGAACCGGGCAGAACCGGAGAAGGGGATCTTTATTGCGGAGAGCCCGAAGGTTATTGAGAGAGCTTTAGATTCCGGGTGCCAGCCGATTTCTTTTCTGGTGGAACATAAACATGTTGAGGGTGAGGCAAAAGAACTGATCCGTCGTTGTGAAGACATCCCGGTTTATACGGCAGAATTTGATGTGTTGACGCAGCTGACTGGATTCAAGCTGACAAGAGGAATGCTCTGTGCAATGCGCCGGCCGGCGCTTCCTGATATAGTCGATGTATGCAAAAATGCCCGCAGGATCGCAGTTCTGGAAAATGTGGTAAATCCTACTAATATAGGCGCGATCTTTCGTTCTGCGGCGGCTCTTGGGATGGATGCGGTGCTGCTGACACCGGGGTGCAGCAATCCATTGTACCGCCGTGCGATCCGTGTCAGCATGGGAACCGTATTCCAGATACCATGGACATTTTTTGATGAAAAAACAGAGTGGAAAACGGAAGGAATCCGGTCTCTGAAAGCGATGGGATTTAAGACGGCAGCCATGGCTCTTAGGGAGGATTCCTTTGATATTGATGATCCTCATTTGATGGCAGAAGAAAAACTGGCAGTAGTTCTTGGAACAGAGGGGGATGGCCTTGCTTCGGAGACCATTGCGGACTGTGATTATACGGTATGTATTCCAATGGCACACGGTGTGGATTCACTGAATGTGGCGGCAGCCAGTGCAGTTGCATTTTGGCAGCTGGGAAAACGCTAAATATTTAAGAGAGTTTCCGTTTTTTATGATCTTGCATTCCGGTTTTCTTCTTCCATATCCATCAGATGAAAAGAAAGCAACAGATACAGGATCTCGTTTCTGTCTGTAAGATCTGAATCCAGAAAAGCTTTGATCTTATCCAGACGATAAAGAAGAGTACTTCTGTGGATAAATAAAGCGCTGGCAGTATGAGAAATGTTCTGGTTGTGCTCCAGAAAACAACGCAGTGTTTCATAGAGATGAGATTGCTTTGCCTCATCCTTATATTTCATTGACAGAAGCTTTTCGTGACAGATCATGTAAGCAGGAAGCTTTTTGGTTGCCTGTTCCAGAATATAGGGCAGAGCGATGGAGTCAAAATAGTGGATACTTTCTGCGGGATTTTTGCGTTTTCCAACCTGCAGGGTAACAGAAGCCTGCGTGTATTGCCGGTGGAAATTAAAATGTCCAAGCATCTTCCGGCTGTATCCGGCGCTTAACATGCTGCTTTTGATAAAGCCCTCGATCTTATCGGAAATCTCATGGATAGTCAGAGTGCAGAGATCCAGATTGATAAAAAGCACAGCATTGCCTTTATGTTCCGTGGCACAGGTGGCAGGAATTGTATTTTCCAGATAGTTACAGATGGCATTAAGTGTCAGATTTTTCTGGTCGATCAGTCCGGTCTGGATCAGGATGCATTGATACATATGGGAAGAAAGCCATCCCACATTTGTCAGTTGCTGACTGATTTTTACATAATCAGCTCCGGGATCTGTCAGAATGGACATAAAAATCTGATGAAGAGGAAAAGCTTTATCCCGACTGTGCATGATACCTGTGGAAAGTGCATGGGATACCATCTGGGAAAGGTACTCCAGAACAAAACCAAACGTATCATCCAGGGGAACCTCACCTTCGGAAAACATCAGCCTGTATACTGCTTTATCACTATTGGAGATATTTACGCAAAGAGAAGGAGCAGTAAGGCCATTTCCCGGATAATAAAAATATCCGGTTTTATAAAAAGCCTCTTCGTAATGAGGATCCTGCTTCAGGCTGTCCACAATAGCCCAGGAATTTTCAGTGGAACCCAAAACAGAATTGGAAAGATCACTTAGATTCCAGTCTCTGGAGGCAATGATAGTAAAATCCATACCGATCAGCATTATTGGATTAGGGATAACGGAAGCTGTAAGATCTAGAAGCTCCTGGATAGATGCGTTCCGGAGACGGGAATCCATCAGGGACTGATTCCACTGATCATAGAGGATAAAAATATCCTGAATCCTGTTAAAGACAATATTGACCGGAATATCTTCAGGGATGATACACATGTTTGGCTGAGTTAATTCGTAGTTCTGATAGATTTTTCCAATCATCAGGAACAGAATATTTTTGGGATGATGAAAAGTGAGCTGAAAATCCGGATCTGTGATAAGGTAAACACGCCCATCCTGAAGAGAGGTGTTCTTTTCAAAGCAGGAAGGGCAGGAAAGGGAAGGAATTGTATCCAGCCTGGATGTATGCAGGGGAAAAGATTTCTGTAAATGATAGCAGATGAGTTTTGCACTGAGTTTCAAGGAAAATCCTCCTTCCTATATTTTGTAGGAAAAAATAGGAATAATAGCCATGTTATGTGGAAGTGTGATTCTTTTGATTTACAGTATAATAGAATCATAAGGAGAAAACAAGTGCAGAAACAAGCCTTTTATATTGGGGTGTGGCAAAACAAGTGCGGAAAAAAGGGCAGGGCTGTATGTCTGTTAATGATCTTCCGAAGCTGATCAAAGAATATGGAAAAGATATCACATTTATTAATAAGAAGTAAATAGAATAACAAAGGTCGGAAAAGCCTGCAAAACCCAGCAGAAAAGTGCTTTTCCGGCCTTTTTTTGTGAAATTCAGGAAAAAATAAATTTGTAAAGCAAAAACCCTTGACAGGTATGATGGAATCGTGTATGATAGCCAAGGTGATTACAGATGGAGAAATTTGTAGAGCAGACATTTTTATTTGATTTTTATGGAGAGCTTCTGACAGAGAGGCAGCGGCAGGTGTACACCAGTGTGGTATTTGAGGATTATTCCTTAAGTGAGGTTGCTGAGGAACTTGGCATCAGCAGACAGGGTGTGCATGATATGATCAGACGGTGCAATCGGACGTTGGAAGAATATGAAGAGAAGCTTCATCTGGTCGAGAAATTCCTGAACATCCGCAGTCAGGTCATAAAGATCCATGAACTGGCTGACAAGTACCACGCCGAAGATATTGCGGCGATTTCCAATGTGATATTAGAGGAGTTATGATCAATGGCATTTGAGAGTTTAACAGATAAACTGCAGAATGTATTTAAGAAGCTGAAGGGCAAGGGCCGTCTCACAGAGGCTGATGTCAAGGTAGCACTGAAGGAAGTTAAGATGGCGCTTCTGGAAGCGGATGTTAACTTTAAGGTCGTTAAGCAGTTTACGAAATCCGTTCAGGAAAAGGCTATCGGACAGGATGTTATGAATGGTCTGAATCCGGGACAGATGGTGATCAAGATCGTAAATGATGAGCTGGTCAACCTGATGGGAAGTGAGACAACAGAGCTTCCGATCAAACCGGGAATGGATCTTACCGTTCTTATGATGGTCGGTCTTCAGGGTGCAGGTAAGACAACGACGGTTGCCAAGCTGGCAGGCAAACTGAAATCCAAGGGAAAGAGACCACTGCTTGTGGCCTGTGATGTTTACCGTCCGGCAGCGATCACACAGCTGCAGGTAAACGGTGAGAAACAGGGCGTCGAGGTCTTTTCCATGGGAGATAAGCAGAATCCCGTGGATATTGCAAAAGCAGCTATCGAGCATGCGAAATCCAATCAGCAGAATGTTGTGCTCATCGATACAGCAGGACGTCTTCACATTGATGAGGATATGATGCAGGAGCTTGAGGATATCAAAGCGAATGTGAATGTAGATGCTACAGTGCTTGTAGTTGATGCCATGACAGGACAGGATGCGGTAAATGTGGCGCAGAACTTTTCTGATAAAGTCGGCATTGATGGTGTGATCCTGACTAAGATGGATGGTGATACACGAGGCGGCGCTGCGCTTTCCATTAAAGCCGTGACCGGCAAACCGATCTTCTATGTTGGTATGGGAGAGAAGCTTTCAGATCTGGAACAGTTTTATCCGGAACGTATGGCTTCCAGGATCCTTGGAATGGGCGATGTAATGAGTCTGATCGAGAAGGTGGAAGCATCTGTGGATCAGGAACAGGCTCAGGAGATGCAAAAGAAGCTGAAGAAAATGGACTTCGACTTCAATGATTATCTTACCAGCATGGAGCAGATGAACAAGATGGGTGGTATTTCCAGTATCCTGAACATGCTTCCTGGAATGGGCGGTAAGATGAAGGATATCGAGGGTATGATCGATGAGAAGGCTATGGACCGTACCAAGTCCATCATTCTTTCCATGACACCTCAGGAGAGAAGTAACCCCAACATTTTGAACATCTCACGCAAGAACCGTATCGCCAGAGGCGCCGGAGTGGATATTACAGAAGTAAATCGTCTTGTGAAGCAGTTTGAGCAGAGCAAGAAGATGATGAAACAGATGCCGGGATTAACAGGCGGCAAGATGAATATGGGAAAAAGAGGCGGCTTTAAGCTTCCCTTTTAATAAATAACAATAAATTTTCAGAAAGATAATTGGAGGAAAACAAAAATGGCAGTTAAGATCAGATTAAGAAGAATGGGACAGAAGAAAGCACCTTTCTATAGAATCGTAGTAGCAGATTCTCGCTGCAAACGTGACGGAAGATGCATCGCAGAGATCGGAACATATGATCCGAACCTTGACCCAAGCGTATACAAAATCGATGAAGAGGCAGCAAAAAAATGGCTTGCAGCTGGTGCTCAGCCTACAGAGGTAGTTGCTAAGCTTCTTAAACTTGCCGGAATCGAGAAATAATACCTGACAGATTTGGATCTGTGGCCTTAATGAGGCAGGAGCAAGGAGGTATGTAATGAAACAACTTGTAGAAGTAATTGCAAAATCTCTTGTTGAAAATCCGGATGAAGTAGTCGTTACTGAGACTGAAAAAGACGACGCGATTGTTGTTGAACTGAAGGTCGGACCGGCCGATATGGGTAAGGTTATCGGAAGACAGGGCAGAATTGCCAAGGCAATCCGTACTGTTGTGAAAGCGGCTTCTTCAAAAAGCAGCAAAAAAGTGATTGTAGATATTCTGCAATGAAAAAGAGACAGGAGCTGTGGATTCCATGGCTCCTGTTTTTACTCTGAAAGGGAGCAAAAATGGAAGATTTATTAAAGGTAGGAGTTATCACAACGACCCATGGCGTCCGTGGTGAAGTAAAAGTTTTTCCGACAACGGATGACGCAGAGCGTTTTCTTGATATTGAATATGTGCTTCTGGATACAGGAAAAGAGCTTCGCAGACTGAATATTCAGAATGTAAAGTTTTTTAAAAATCTTGCGATCCTGAAGTTTGAAGGCATTGACAACATCAATGATATTGAAATGTATAAGGGCCGTGAGCTTTGGATCCCACGTGAAGAGGCACAGGAGCTTGGCGAGGACGAATATTATGTGGCGGATCTCATCGGAATGGAGGTACTTCTGGAGAATGGGGAGAAATTCGGAGTGCTCCGTGATGTGATGGAGACCGGCGCCAATGATGTTTATATTGTAGATCGTGTGGATGGCGAGGAAATCCTGCTTCCTGCGATCCATGACTGTGTTCTTGATGTGGATGTTGAAAAAAATACCATGACTGTACATTTGATGAAAGGGCTTGTTTAAATGAATTATCATGTACTTACATTATTTCCGGAAATGATTGAGAACGGAATGAACACAAGTATTACAGGCCGTGCCATTACAAAGGGACTGTTATCACTGGAAGCGATCAATATACGGGATTTTGCATTCAATAAGCACCAGAAGGTAGATGATTATCCTTATGGCGGCGGAGCCGGAATGCTGATGCAGGCGGAGCCGGTATATCTGTCTTATGAATCCATTGCAGAACGTATTGGAAGGAAACCCCGCGTGATCTTTCTGACTCCTCAGGGAAAAACCTTCAATCAGGATATGGCAAAAGAGTTTGCCCTGGAAGAAGACCTGGTTTTCCTCTGTGGTCATTATGAGGGAATTGATGAGCGTGTTCTGGAAGAAATCGTAACAGACTATGTTTCCATTGGTGATTATGTACTTACCGGAGGAGAACTTCCGGCTATGGTCATGATGGATTCTATTTCCAGAATGGTACCAGGTGTTCTGAATAATCAGGAATCCGGTGAGACGGAATCCTTTTCCGGGAATCTTCTGGAGTATCCCCAGTACAGCCGCCCGGAGGAATGGCATGGCAAAAAGGTTCCGGAGGTGCTGCTTTCCGGACACCATGCCAATGTGGATAAATGGAGAAGAGAGCAGTCTATCATCCGTACAGCCAAATGGAGGCCGGATCTTTTACCAAAAGCTGATCTGACCAACAAAGAGTGGAACGAGGTCCGCAGGCTTCGCAAACAGTGGAAAGAGGAAGTGGAAAAATAATTATGAAAACATCAGATTTTTATTATGATCTGCCGCAGGAACTGATCGCTCAGGATCCGCTGGAGGACAGAAGTTCTTCCAGACTGATGCATCTGTCCCTGAAAGATGGAAGTATCGAACATCGTCATTTTACCGATATACTGGATTACCTGCATAAGGGAGACTGTCTTGTGATCAATGATACCAAGGTTATCCCGGCACGTCTTTATGGTCACAAGGAAGAAACTGGAGCGCTGATCGAGATCCTGCTTCTAAAACGCCGCGAAAATGATATCTGGGAGTGTCTTGTAAAGCCGGGAAAAAAAGCACGTCCCGGTGCAAAGATCACTTTTGGTGACGGTATCCTGAAGGGTGAGATCATTGATATTGTAGATGAGGGAAACCGTCTGATTCAGTTCCATTATGAGGGGATTTTCGAAGAGATCCTGGATCAGCTGGGAGAAATGCCGCTGCCGCCGTATATTACCCACAAGCTGAAGGATAAGAACCGTTATCAGACTGTATATGCAAAGAATGAGGGATCTGCTGCCGCACCTACCGCAGGACTTCACTTCACGCCGGAGCTTCTTGAGAAAGTAAAGGAGAAGGGTGTGAATATTGCACATGTAACTTTACATGTAGGTCTCGGAACCTTCCGCCCGGTAAAGGTAGATGATGTAGAAAAGCACCACATGCACTCGGAGTTTTATATTGTGGAAGAAGATCAGGCAAAACTGATCAATGATACAAAGAAAAACGGCGGAAGAGTGATTTCTGTGGGAACTACCAGCTGCCGTACCCTGGAGTCCGCAGCTGGAGAGGATGGAATCGTGAAGGCCGGAAGCGGATGGACAGAGATCTTTATCTATCCTGGATATAAATTCAAAGCTATCGATGGACTGATCACCAATTTCCATCTGCCGGAGTCTACGCTTCTGATGTTAGTTTCAGCCCTTGCCGGAAAAGAACATATTATGGCTGCTTATGAGGAAGCAGTACGGGAGAGATATCGTTTCTTCAGCTTTGGCGATGCCATGATGATCGAATAAGATACAAAATTACTCTTTATATTATAATATCCCAACGGATCGCAGCATAGAAACATGCAGTGCAGGATCTGTTGGGATATTATTTTTGTTATGCTATTTATTCTTCACTGTCAGAGCTTTCCGATGTAGCGGATGAAGAATCCGCAGCAGGAATCGCAGCACTGCGTTCCTCTATCTTGGATTTGATCCTGGAAGCTTCATCTCCGGATGCAGGAGTTGGCTGGTAGTTGTTGTAGCCATCTGCGGAAGAAATAGAGCAGGGAATGACATTGGTCACGTTATCAGCCTGTACGCCTTCTGAGGTGACAGTGAAGGTCTGCTGGAAGATCATGGTGTCCATATCACTTGGAGAACTGTTTCCTCCAAAACAGAAATTGCCAAGACTGTAGACGATGTTTTTTCCTTTATAGGTTTCGATTCCCTGGAGTACATGCGGATGATGGCCACATACCAGATCTGCACCTTCATCGATAGCAAGACGGCCAAGGGTCATCTGATTGGTATCAGGAACTGTTTCAGTCTCATTGCCCCAGTGGAAGATCACAACTATAAGCTCTGCTCCATCTGCTTTGACCTTTGCGATATTATCTTTCAGCTGCTGTTCGCGTTCAAGATGATCCTTCAGTTCATAAATTCCGACAAGACCAACTTTGATTCCCTTGATGTCCATAACTGCAGTATCATCATAACCGAAGTGTGTAATGCCTGCATTATCCAGAGCAGTCAGAGTATCCGTGTAGCTCTGCTCTCCGTAATCATGGCTGTGATTGTTTGCAGTGTTTACGGCTTCAACGGAACCGCTGGTGAGTATCTGAGCATATTCGGCAGGTGCTTTAAATGCAAAGGTTTTATCTTCTCTGGCATCGGAATCGGTGAGGGTTCCTTCAAAATTGGCAATTGTCAGGTCATCTGCCTCAAAGATGCTTTTTACATTCTTAAAGAAATAATCTTTGCCGTTGTTATCGTAGCATGCGTTCAGACTTGTGTCATAATCAAAGGTCTCATCGGTACCCAACGTGCAGTCCCCGACTACGCTGAGCGTCAGTGAAACGGGATCTTTCACAGCAGCAGCTTCTTCTTTTGCCTTTTTTGCGGCCTCCTCTTCCTGTGCCTTCTGCAAAGCGGCGGCTTCTGCAGCTTTCCGGGAAGAAATGCATGCACGTGCGGAAAAAATGATCACAAGAACAAGTATGATCAGGATCCCGCCAGCTGCAAGAAACATTTTCTGACGGCGTACCTGGTAATATCTGGATTTTTTGCTGATGTCATTCCTGCGAGTCCCAGTGGAATGTGAACGGGAATTACGGGATGCAGAACCAGAATGCTTCCGCCGTGCTTCCTGTGCTCTGGCGGCTTCTCTGCGTGCCTGCTCCGGATCATGGCCATGAGGCGGCCGCCTTTGATTGTCGTTTGCCATTCTTTTTCTCCTTCATATGTAAAGATATCTTTATTATAGAAAGAATGGTAAGTATTGTAAAGAAAGAATCGCGGACTTTTCAGAAAAAGAAGTTTTTGATATAATAATTAGGCCAAAAGGCAGAAATATAAACTACAGGGAGATGTTGCTGATATGGTATTATATATCGGAAATCATACAAGTTCGTCCAAAGGCTATGCTGCCATGGGGCGTCAGATGCTGAAAAACGGCGGAAATACGTTCGCTTTTTTTACCCGCAACCCCAGAGGCGGCAAGGCAAAAGAGATCGATCCCGCAGATGTGGAAAGATTTCTGGAGCTTTCCGGGGAAAATCATTTTGGAAAGCTGGTGGCCCATGCACCGTATACTATGAATGCCTGTGCCGCAAAAGAAAATCTGCGAGATTTTGCAAGAGAGATTATGGCAGATGATCTGAAACGTATGGAATATACACCGGGAAATTATTATAATTTTCACCCGGGCAGTCATGTAGGACAGGGAACTGAGACGGGAATTGCCAAAATCGCGGAAATCCTCAATGATGTCCTTACAGAAGAACAGAGTACGACCGTCCTTCTGGAAACTATGTCTGGCAAGGGTTCAGAAGTAGGAGCAACGTTTCAGGAGCTTCGTGATATCATTGACAGGGTGGAAAAAAATAATAAACTGGGTGTCTGCCTGGATACCTGTCATGTATGGGATGGCGGTTATGATATTGTCCATGATCTGGATGGTGTTCTTGATGAGTTTGACCGGGTGATCGGCCTTTCCAGATTGAAGGCTGTTCATCTTAACGACAGTATAAACGGACTGGGCAGTCATAAGGATCGTCATGCAAAGATCGGCGAAGGTCAGATCGGCCTGGATGCACTTGTGAATGTGGTGTGCCATCCGGCTCTTGAGGGAATTCCCTTTATTCTGGAGACACCAAATGATGATGAAGGATGGAAAAGAGAAATTGCACTTTTACGAGAACGATATTTCATGAAAGGAGATTGATCCATGAAAAAGTTCAGATATTTTATCCTGGTGCTTGCCGGGGTGGCAGCGATGATGCTGGGAGGATGCAAAGATAAGGAAAAATACGACGAATCTGCTTTTCAGGATGACCTGGAACCTCTGAGTGAGGATGAAGTGGAGGCCATGGACCAGAATGGTGACGATGAGATGGCAGTAGCTGATGAAAGTGACCTGGAGCAGCTGCAGGATTCTGAAAATGCTGCAGGATCAGGAGACACAGATGGGTCCGCTTCATCGGATGCAGCAGACTCACAGAGCGAAAAGAAACTGGATGAAAATGGCACCTATACAGATAAAGATGAAGTGGCCCAGTACATTTATGAGTATGGCCATGTACCTTCCAATCTGACTGCTGCAGACTATGATAATGCAGACAGTATGCTTCCGGTAGAGGATGGCGTCACCTATCAGCAGTGCAGCCTTGATGATGCAGGGAAACAGAAGCTGATCTTCACTCAGGATGCAAAGCGCATTTATTACACAGACGATGACGGACAGTCTTTTGACGAGATCTATTAAAATCAAAAGAACAAAATAAGACCCCCGGATACAGATAAACGATCAGTATCCGGGGGATTTTGCATGTCAGGTCTGAGACTGATCAGTGGACCAGATTTTTCATTTCAGCTCCATCCATAAAAGTTTTTGCGTTTTCCAGGGTTGTCTCCGCAATATTGGTCAGTGCTTCTACCGTAAAGAATCCCTGATGTGAGGTCATGGTCACATTTGGGAAGGACAGAAGACGCTGGATCGTGGAAGTAGGAAGAATGCTGCTTGACATGTCTTCATATACATATGCGGATTCTTCTTCGTAAACATCCAGACCAACGGCGAAGAATTTGTGATCACGGATACCTGCGATCAAATCATCGGTTTTGATCAGTCCACCTCTGGAGGTATTTACAAGGATCACACCATCTTTCATTTTTGCAATCGTTTCGGAGTTGATCAGATGCTCTGTTTCCGGAGTCATCGGACAGTGCAGACTGATCAGATCACTGGTGGAAAGAAGTTCATCCAGTGAAACATACTCCAGAAAGTCAAGATTTTTATTAGGGAAAAGATCATAAGCAATTACCTTCATGCCAAAGCCGCGACAGATTTTTGCCATTGCCTGACCGATTTTTCCGGTGCCGATGATGCCGGCAGTTTTCTGATAAAAGTTAACGCCCATGAGACCGTTCAGTGCAAAGTTATTTTCACGGCATTTGATATATGCCTTGTGGGTGTGCCGGTTGGCGGTAAGTGCCAGTGCCATGGCGTGTTCGGCAACTGCTTCCGGAGAATAACCGGGAACACGTGCCACCTGGATCCCGCATTTTGCTGTAGTTTCCAGATCAACATTATTGTATCCGGCACAGCGCATCAGGATCAGTTTTACACCCTGGCGGTGAAGCTCTTCAATGACCGGTGCGCCAAGGTCTGCATTTACAAATGCACAGATGGCATCGTAGCCGTGGGCAAGAGCTGCGGTTTCTTCATGGATATTTGCTTCAATGAATTTAACTTCAATACCAGGATAGGACGGAAGCAGCTTCTCAAAAAATTCTCTATCGTAGCTCTTGGTGTCATAAAACAAAATTTTCATAATTGTTGCTCCTCTCTGGAAATAATTATTTTCCGAAAAAATAATACCATAATAGTAGGAATTTGGAAAGTGGGGAAAGCGATAAAATTTATCAAAAAAATGGTTTTGTTTTGGAATTATGATATCCATAATAAATAAAAATTATACGAAATACAAAAAAAGAGAGCATTTTATGCACTGTCATCTGATGGAACAGATGTTGTGATACATGAAAATGCTCTCTGTCTGGATATGAGATAATTATTCAGCCAGACTATAAAGATCAGAATAGAATTCCGGATAGGAGATGTTGACACATTCTCCATTTTTGATGGAAAGTGTTCTTTCACAAAGCAGTCCTGCTACTGCAAAAGACATGGCTACACGGTGATCCAGATGAGAATCGATCTCTGCGCCATGAAGGGCTTTTCCACCATGAATGATCATGCCATCTTCGGTTTCCTGGATCTCTGCGCCCATTTTCCGAAGATTTTCCGTCATAACCTGGATGCGGTCGGACTCTTTGACACGAAGCTCCTGTGCATCCCGGATAACAGTGGTTCCTTCTGCAAAAGCTGCCATAACGGCGATCATCGGAAGTTCATCGATCAGAGTAGGAATGATCGCGCCTTCTATTGTGGTCCCGTGAAGCGCAGAGGAGCGGATCAGAAGATCGGCAGTAGGTTCGCCCTCTGTGGTTTCATTGAGAAGAGTGATATCTGCTCCCATGGCCCTGCATACACGGAGGATGCCGTCACGGGTCGGGTTGATCCCCACATTTTTCAGAAGGATCTCACTGTTGGGAACAAGAAGACCTGCTGCGATAAAATAAGCTGCAGAAGAGATATCTCCCGGAACCAGGATCTCACGTCCGTAAAGAGATGGGTCCGGTTTGATAGATGCTGTTGTTCCCTCTGCGGTTACATTGGCACCAAAGTAATTCAGCATGATCTCCGTGTGATTTCTGGAAAGGACCGGTTCTGTTACACGGGTAATGCCGTCAGAGTACATTCCGGCAAGAAGTACGCAGGATTTTACCTGGGCAGATGCTACCGGAGAATTGTAGTGGATGGCATGGAGCTTTTTTCCGGAGATCTTAAGCGGTGCACATCCGTTTCCGTTGAGACTTATGATATCGGCACCCATTTGGGAAAGCGGAGTCATGATCCGTTTCATAGGGCGTTTCTGGATGGAAGCATCGCCGGTAAGCTCTGATACAAAGTCCTGTCCTGCAAGGATCCCGGAGATGAGGCGGGTGGTGGTACCGCTGTTACCGACGTCAAGAGTCTCTGACGGAGCACTGAGACCATGGAGACCTTTTCCGTGGACCAGGATCTCTCCTTCTGTATTTTCAATGTTAATACCCATTTTCCGGAAACAGGAAATAGTGGAGAGACAGTCTGCACCCTCCAGAAAATTTGTGATTTTGGTAGTGCCTTCTGCAAGAGAGCCGAACATGACAGCTCTGTGAGAAATGGATTTATCTCCGGGAATGGCAAGAGAGCCGGATAATTTTTTTGCTTTTTTGATTTCCATATTAGTACCTGCCTGTATTGTTATTTTTGAAATACATGGCAGCAGATCGGATATCTGCTGCCGTTTATATATCAGCGTTCGCAGATCTTGTAATTACGTTTTGTAAGAAGCACTTTAGCCTGCTCCAGAGCTGCGTCTGTATAAAATTCGATCTTCAGAACGCCATCTTCAAATTCTCGGTTGTGGATAATACCGATATTTTTGATGCTGACCTTTTCTGTTGCAAGGATGGTTGCGATGGTTGCAATGGCACCGGCCTCATCTGCCACATCGATATAAAGGACATAGGAGCGGGGGATCAGGCTGTTGTCTACAATGTCAATGGAGTCACGGTAATCCTTGGAGCTTGCAAACATGTCAAAGATGTTGTCAGCTTCTTTGTTGTCAATGGAACAGCGGATCTGGATCAGCATACGGATAAATTCATCCAGAACCGTGGAAATGTTTTTCTGATTTTCCAGACAGATCTGTTCCCACATAACCGGTGAAGAAGAGGCAATACGTGTGATATCACGGAAACCGCCGGCTGCGATCATTTTCATATACTGGGCGTCGTTATCCAGAAGATTTACAAGATTTACAAGAGCGGAGGCTACGATATGAGGAAGGTGGCTGACTCCTGCCGTGATGAAATCATGTTCTTCTGCAGTGATAACAAGGGGGATCGCACCAAGAGAGGAGATCAGTTCTGTGAAATCAGAAATCTTTTCCAAAGCAACTTCTCCTCCCGGAGTGATGATATAATAAGCATTTTCCAGAAGATGATCACTGGAATTGGAAAAACCGCTGCGTTCGGAGCCTGCCATAGGATGACCGCCGATGAAGCGTCCTTCAAGTCCGAGCTCGGTTACTTTTTCGTGGATAACACTTTTTACACTGCCTACATCTGTGAGGATACAGTTCTTTCCAAGAGAATCTTTGATCTTTTCCATGTATTCCACATTAAATTCTACAGGTGCACAGAGAAAAAGATAATCACAGTTATATAACTGCTCATCGTCAATATCACAGATCCCGTTGATCACGTTTAAACTGACTGCCTCTGCCAGAGCACTTCTGTCTTTGTCAAAGGCAAGCAGGCGATAATCCGGGTGAAATTTTCGGATGGTTCTGGCAATGGAGCCGCCGATCAGTCCAAGGCCGATAAAACCTATGGTTTTCATAGTACTTCAGAGTCCTTTCAGGTTACTTTTTACTTTTATTCTTTAATAGTGTAAATCACGACTATATTGTAAAAGAAAGTGTGAAAAATGTCAACAAATGTTAGCGGAAACAGGAAGGCCATTTTTGTAGCTGTTTACCGGTAATGTTTTGCGAACAGGGAAGAGTAATAGAAAGTTACTGTTCATTGGTAATATTCCGCGAGGTGTTTTTTGTGAGCGAAGGTCACGGAAAACCCGAGACATACCGCGCGAATTTATGTGATCAGCATAAATTCTGTGCATCGCGAAGCGTGTTGCTGAGAACGGAGTGAACAGTAACAATAGAAAAAGGCTTGAGAAATCGGAGATTTCGGACGTATAATATAATAAGAAAAAAACAATATAAGATACAGAGGAGAATTTATCATGAAATATCAGTCAGTTATGGATCTTCACACACATACCGTAGCCAGCGGACATGCATACTGCACACTTCGCGAGATGGCCAGGGCTGCTTCCGATAAAGGTCTTGAACTCCTGGGAATCACAGAGCATGCACCGAAAATGCCCGGAACCTGTCATAAGTTTTATTTCCAGAATATAAAGGTAGTACCCCGTGAAATGTACGGGATCCAGCTGCTTCTGGGTTCGGAGGTAAATATCCTGGATGCGGCGGGAACGGTAGATCTTGAGCAGAAAACCCTGGAGAAGCTGGACGTGGTCATTGCAAGTCTTCATGTTCCATGCATCAGACCAGGCAGCAGACAGGAGAATACGGAGGCCTATCTTAATGCTATGAAGAATCCGTGTGTCAATATCATCGGACATCCGGATGACGGAAGATACGAGGTTGACTATGAGGCGCTTGTACAGGGCGCCAGAGAATACGGTAAAGTCCTGGAGCTGAACAATCACTCCATGGACCCTGACTGTAACCGTGAGAATGCAGTAGAGAATGATACCATCATGCTGGAATACTGCAAAAAATATCGGGTACCTGTGGTTATGGACAGTGATGCCCATTTTGATCTTCTGATCGGGGAATTTGATCTTGCCAGAGACCTTCTGACTAAACTGGATTTTCCGGAAGAGCTGGTACTGAACCGTTCTGTGGATGCCGTGAAAAAGTATGTAAACCGGAAATTCTGAAAGATAGACGACTGTTCTGTATTAATTGACGGTAATACGAAAAACTTTCTGAAAAAAAGTTGTCAAAATTGAATAAAATACTTGAAATTTGCATGGAAATTTAGTAAAATGTGAACATATTAAGTAAGACAAACAGGGAGGTATTACATATGGACGTTTTCAGAACAGACCGAATCAGAAATGTAGTCCTATTAGGTCATGGTGGCGCAGGCAAAACAACGCTGGCTGAGGCAATGGCTTATCTGGCAGGTATGACAAGCAGACTCGGACGTGTTGAGGATGGCAATACTGTCAGCGATTATGACAAGGAAGAAATAAAGAGACATTTTTCCATCACAACTTCTCTGATCCCGGTACCATGGGATAAGATGAAGGTAAATGTACTGGATACTCCCGGATACTTCGATTTTGTGGGAGAAGTTGAGGAGGCAGTCAGTGCCGCAGATGCAGCGATCATCGTTGTTTCCGGTAAGGCCGGTGTTCAGGTTGGAACACAGAAGGCATGGAATCTCTGCGAGAAATATAAACTTCCGCGAATGATCTTTGTTACAGATATGGACGTGGATGATGTCAGCTATCGTGAGGTCGTGGAAGAGCTGACAGAGCTGTACGGCAAGAGGATCGCTCCCCTTCATTTCCCGATCCGTGAGGATGGTAAGTTTGTAGGTTATGTCAATGTTGTGAAGCAGGCAGGAAGAAGATATATTGATAAGGCCGGCAAGGAAGAATGCCCGGTTCCGGATTATCTGACAGAATATCTTGAGAAATATCATGAAACTCTGATGGAGTCTGTTGCAGAGACAAGCGAAGAATTTATGGACCGTTATTTCGAGGGAGATACCTTCTCCGTAGCGGAGGTTTCCGCCGCTATTGCAACCAATGTACAGGATGGAAGTATTGTTCCGGTATGCATGGGATCACCGGTGAACCTTCGCGGTGTATCTAACCTTCTGGATGATATCTGCGGTTACTTCCCAAGCCCAAGCGGACGTTCCTGCAATGGTATCGCACAGAAGACTAACGAGATCTTTGAGGCCAATTATGACTTTGCCAAGGCAAAATCCGCCTATGTATTTAAGACTATCGCGGATCCGTTCCTTGGTAAATATTCTCTGATCAAGGTATGCTCCGGTGTGCTGAAATCCGATGATACACTTCTTAATGTAGAGAAAGGAACAGAGGAGCGTGTAAACAAGCTTTATGTCATGGAAGGTTCCAAACCGATCGAAGTTCCGGAGCTTTTTGCAGGGGATATCGGTGCCATTGCCAAGCTTGGCAGTGTACAGACCGGTGACAGCCTTGCAACCAAGGCGAATCCAATCCTTTATCCAAAGGCTATACTTTCCACACCATATACATATAAGAGATTTAAGGCAGTGAAAAAGGGCGACGAGGATAAGATCGCACAGTCCCTTGCCAAGATGATGACAGAGGACAGAACACTGAAGGTTGTCAATGACAGTGCAAACCGTCAGAGCCTGATCTACGGTATGGGTGATCAGCATCTTGATATCGTTGTCAGCAAGCTGAAGGAGCGCTATAAAGTGGATGTGGAGCTTTCCAAACCGAAGGTTCCGTTCCGTGAAACACTCCGTAAGAATTCAGATGTAGAAGGCAAACATAAGAAACAGTCCGGCGGACACGGACAGTATGGCCACGTTAAGATGCGCTTTGAGCCATCTGGCGATCTGGAGACACCTTATGTATTTGAGCAGGTAGTTGTAGGTGGTGCAGTTCCGAAGAACTACTTCCCGGCTGTTGAGAAGGGACTTCAGGAATGTGTTCTCAAGGGACCTCTGGCTGCATATCCGGTTGTTGGTGTGAAGGCAACCCTTTACGATGGATCTTATCATCCGGTAGATTCTTCTGAGATGGCATTTAAGATGGCAACTATCCTTGCCTTCAAGAAGGGCTTTATGGAAGCGTCTCCTGTACTTCTTGAGCCGATCATCTCCATGAAGGTTACAGTTCCGGATAAATATACCGGTGATGTTATGGGAGATCTGAACAAGAGACGTGGTCGTGTTCTCGGAATGAATCCGGACCACGAAGGAAATACCATCATTGAGGCAGATGTTCCGCTTCTTGAAATCTATGGTTATTCCACTGTCCTTCGTTCCATGACCGGTGGAAGCGGAGATTTCTCCTATGAATTTGCACGCTATGAGCAGGCTCCTAATGATATCCAGGAGAAAGAGATCGCGGCACGCGCAAGCAAGGTTGACAGTGCTGACGAATAAACAGAGATATTTTTTGAGGGCAGAATAAAGAGTTGACAGGCTGCAGCATTTGCTGTAGCCTGTTTTTAGATGCGTTCGTGAATAAGCAGTCAGAAAAACGAATTGCGCTCATACAGGTTATTGAAGTATGAGCAAAAAAGAAAAGAGAGAGGACAAAAAATGTTAGTATGTGATTATATCGTGGAACAGATTGACGGAGATTATGCACATTTGAAGCGTGTGGATCAGCCGGAGGAGGAACTGAAAGTAGTTGCCAGAGCATTACTTCCGGCAGAAATCTATGAGGGCTGTGAGCTTCATTATGAGCTGATGCAGTATTCAATGAAATGATAAGGCTGCAGGATATCGCGGATATGGCAGGTGTCAGTCGTACAACCGTATCCAATGTGATCAATGGAAATACAAAACGGGTTTCACAGAGCACCATTGACCGGATCACGGCGATTCTGAAGGAGCAGAATTATGTTCCCCACATGGGATCTGTGATGCTATCCGGACACGGCTCAAGGATCATTGGAGTGGTTCTTGGTTTTTCCTTCATTCATGGTATGCAGTCTCTGCAGGATTCTTTTGTGGGAGAGATCACCGGAACGCTGCAGGTCGAAGCAGAAAACAGAGGCTATTATATTATGCTCATTGGCGGTGAACGGATCGATAATGTGGTAGATATGGCATCCCGTTGGAATGTAGAGGGTCTTATCATTATAGGGTATAATGAAGAACAGTATCATCAGCTTTCCAGAAAGCTGAATAAAAAAATGGTATTGATCGATGCCTATCCGAAGGGTGGATATAGCTTTCAGAATGTAGGAGTGGATGATTATTCCGGCGGATATCAGATTGGGGAATATCTGCATTCCTGTGGATACCACCGGGCACTTTTTGTTGCGGAAACAGAGCAGGACAGTGATTATGCCAGATGGCTTGGATTCAAACAGGCTATGGAAAAAAATGGCGGCTTCTGCAGCCGCTCCCGCTATGTGGTGGTTCCCCAGGAACCCCGGCGCAGACTGAAAAAATATGAAGAGCTGCTGCCTCATTTTCTGGAGACAAAGGCTCTGGCATTTTCTTCGGATTACACAGCTGTGGAGGCCATCAATTTTTTTACAGACAGGGGAATTCGGATTCCGGATCAGATTTCCATTACCGGCTTTGATGATAATTTTTATGCGCAGATCGTCAGGCCAAAGCTGACCACCATTCATCAGGATGTTCATCAGAAAGCAGTTCTGGCCTTGCGGAAGCTGCTTCTTATGGCAGAGGGAAAGGAACCTGCCGAAAAAAATGTAAAAAGCCCTGTCTGGCTTGTAAAGAGAGATTCTGTAAAAGAGTAGCAGGATCTCTTTTTTTATGTTGTGATGACTTTTCCTGGCACATCATCGAAATACGGTTGGAAATTATTTTTAGAGGCCAGTAGTGCTTTATTGTTAAAACTGCATAAAAAAAACAGAAAAGTTTGGCAGTAATTTAAGTTTCACGAGAAACTTATTGATTTTAAAGGTGGGATAGGATATGCTGATTTCAGAATCAACAGAAAAAGGAGGCAATTTACCATGAAAAAAAACTGGTGGAAAGAAAGCGTGGTATATCAGATCTACCCGAGAAGTTTTAAGGACAGCAACGGAGACGGAATTGGTGATATTCCCGGGATCATAGAAAAACTGGACTATCTGAAAGAACTGGGAGTAAATGTTCTCTGGATCTCACCCATGCTGGAATCTCCGCAGGATGACAATGGCTATGATATTTCCGATTACCGCAGGATCTATAAAGAATATGGAACCATGGAGGATTATGAAAAGCTTCTTGAAGAAGCGCATAAACGGGGCATTAAGATCCTCATGGATCTGGTCGTAAACCATACTTCCGATGAACACAACTGGTTTATTGAAAGCAGGAAATCCAAAGATAATCCTTACAGGGATTACTATATCTGGAGAGAGCCGGTGAATGGAAAAGAACCGAATAACTGGGGAAGTGCGTTCGGAGGACCTGCATGGGAGTATGATCCTCAGACAGAGATGTATTATCTTCACCTGTTTTCAAGAAAACAGCCGGATCTGAACTGGGAAAATGAAAAGGTTCGTCAGGAAGTTTACGATATGATGAATTTCTGGTGTGAAAAAGGAATCGACGGTTTCCGAATGGACGTGATCAGCATGATCTCCAAGGATCAGTCATATCCGGATGGAGAAATGAATGGAGGATTATACGGTGATTTTGGTCCTTACTGCGTCCATGGCCCGAGGATCCATGAGTTTCTTCAGGAAATGAACAGAGAGGTTTTATCCCGATACGATGTGATGACAGTTGGAGAAACCTCCGGTGTGACTATCGAAGAGGCACAGAAATATGCAGGTGAGGACAGAAATGAGCTGAACATGGTGTTTCAGTTTGAGCATGTAGAGGGCCAGGGATCAGACCATGGTAAATGGACTACCGAGAAATACGATTTCCAGGAATTTAAAAAGGTTATGATCAAATGGCAGGAAGAGCTTGCGGGAAAAGCATGGAACAGTCTGTTTCTTGGAAATCATGACCAGCCAAGAAGTGTTTCCAGATTTGGAAATGATAATCCGGCATACAGGGAAACTTCAGCCAAGATGCTGGCAACCTGTCTTCATATGATGCAGGGAACTCCTTATGTTTATCAGGGAGAAGAGCTTGGAATGACCAATGCTTATTTTACAGAGCTTAAGGATTATCGTGATATCGAGAGTATTCAGTATTTCCATGAATATACAGAAGCAGGTATTTATACACCGGAATATATGATGAAGTGCCTGATGCTGAGAGGACGTGACAATGCCAGAACACCAATGCAGTGGGAGGATTCTCATCAGGCCGGCTTTACGGAGGGAACGCCATGGATCAGGGTAAACTCTAATTATAAGGAGATCAATGCGAAGCAGCAGCTTTCAGATCCGAATTCTATTTTCCATTATTATCAGAAGCTGATCCGTTTAAGAAAAGAAAAACCAGTGATCGTTTACGGTGTTTTTGAGGCACTTTACAGAGATCATGATCAGATTTTTGCATATACCAGAACTCTTGAGGGAGAGAAGCTTCTCACAGTCTGCAATTTCAGTGAGCATGTGGCAGAAATGGAAATTCCGGAAGAATTTCAGAAAAATGCAGAATGTCTGATCACAAATCTTGGAAGAAAGGATTTTGGAAAGAAAGTGGTCCTGAAACCTTATGAGGCATTTGTTCTTTACAGAAATCTGTAACAGGAGAGGGAAAAATGATAAAAAAATATGTATATGGAGAGCCCTTTGAGACTGAGGCACTGACAGAAAACATTGAGACAGCAGAAGGAAAGCCAGGATATGGAGAAATCTGTGCAGAAGATGGATTTTCTTTTACTTATATCATGGATGAAGAGGATATCGTCTACGGATTGGGAGAATCCAACCGCGGTATCAACAAGAGAGGATTCATTTACACCAGTAACTGTACCGATGATCCGGAGCATACAGAGGATAAACATTCCCTGTACGGTGCACATAATCTTATCATTGTGTCCGGAAAAGAAACCTTTGGAATGTTTTTTGACTATCCGGCAGCGATCACCTTTGACATTGGCTATACCAGAATGGATACCATGAAGGTAACCTGCGAAAATGCAGACCTGAAGCTTTATGTGATTGAAGGGGAGAGTCCCTATGATATTGTAAAGCAGTTCCGTCATGTGATCGGAAGAAGCTATATCCCGCCGAAATTTGCCTTTGGATTTGGCCAGAGCAGATGGGGCTATACTACAAAAGAGGATTTCCGGAAGGTTGCAGCTGGATATCGTGAAAATCATATTCCTATTGATATGATCTATATGGATATTGATTATATGCAGTCTTATAAGGACTTTACATTAAGTGAAGAGAATTTTCAGGATTTTCCGGAATTTGTAAAGGAACTGAAGGATCAGGATATCCGTCTGATCCCGATCATCGATGCCGGCGTCAAGGTAGAGCCGGGATACGATGTTTATGAGGAGGGTGTCAAAAACCGCTACTTCTGCCAGAGAGAGGACGGCAGTGATTTTGTAGCTGCTGTATGGCCGGGGGATACTCATTTTCCGGATGTATTGAACAAAGATGCCAGAAAATGGTTCGGTGACAAATACCGTTTCCTGATCGAGAAGGGAATCGACGGTTTCTGGAACGATATGAATGAGCCAGCGATCTTCTATTCCACAGAGGGAATGAAAGAGGTCAAAGAGCTTGCAGGAGAATTTGCAAAAGATACGGAAGGAAAGATCCATATCTGGAAGATGCAGAGTGCACTTCGCAATGTTGCAAACAATCCGGAAGATTATCGGAGATTTTACCATAATGTGGATGGCAGAAAGATCCGCCATGACAAAGTCCATAACCTGTTTGGCTACAATATGACCAGAGCAGCAGGGGAGGCTTTTGAACGGATCGATCCGGAAAAACGTTTTCTGATGTTCTCCAGATCATCCTATATTGGTATGCATCGTTATGGTGGGATCTGGACCGGCGATAATAAATCCTGGTGGGCTCATATCCTTTTGAACCTGAAGATGATGCCATCTCTGAATATGTGTGGTTTCCTGTATGCAGGAGCAGATCTGGGTGGATTTGGCGCTGATACAACAAGAGAACTGCTGCTTCGTTTCCTGGCACTTGGAGTATTCACACCGCTGATGCGTGATCATACAGCGATCGGTACCAGAGAGCAGGAATGCTACCAGTTTGAAAATGTGGAAGATTTCCGTCATGTGATCGGTGTAAGATATCGTCTTATTCCATATCTTTACAGTGAATATATGAAGGCGGCTCTGAACGATGATATGTATTTCCGGCCGTTGGGCTTTGTTTATCCGGAGGATAAGATTGCTGTACATGTGGAAGACCAGCTGCTTCTTGGAAATGAGATCATGATCGCTCCGGTTTATGAACAGAACGCAAGAGGCCGTTATGTATATCTTCCGGAGGAGATGAAGTTTGTGAAATTCCTTCCGGATGGAACCATTGCAGAGGAGATCCTTGAAAAGGGTGTTCATTATGTAGAGGTGGCACTGAATGAGATTCCGTTGTTTATCCGGAAGGGAAAATGTATTCCGGTTGCAGAAGCAGCGGAATGTGTGGCAGCTCTGGATACAAAAAATATGCAGCTTCTCGGATATGAAGGTGCGGAGTATACCTTATATGAGGACGATGGGGTCCATAAGGATTACGACAGAGAAGAAAATTACCGTGTTCTGAAAAAATAAAGTCAGCAAAATGAAATATAAATTTCTGTGTTACATCATTTACGTTAAACAGTATAAAGAATACAGGATGTGAACAGTTGATAAACAGAAAAGCCGTAAGTATATGTGAAAGTTTCTTAAACATATATCTTACGGCTTTTGCTATTGCTGCTTTACATAAAATATTTTATGTAAAGTAATTCGCATTCTGTTTAAATAACACTTCAGAAAGATTTGTTTATGCTTCTTCCTCAATCTGGATAACATTTTTCAGTACAGAGCAGCATGCCATGTCACCGATAACATTGACACAGGTGGCGCCCATATCACAGAGGGTATTGATACTGATATAAACACCAAGAACTCCGGCAGGAAGTCCGGCCATAGTTGCCAGTGCTGCGAAAGATGCGATAGCACCACCGGGAACACCTGGAGTACCAACGGAAAGCAGTACGTTTGCAAGAAGGATAATGATCATAAGAGGAATACTTACATGGATCCCGCAGGCGTTTGCAAAGAACATGATCATAAAGGACATCAGGATAGATACAGCATCCATATTAACGGTAGCACCAAGAGGAATGGCGATGCTGGTGATCTGGTTGGATACGCCCATTTCTTCCTCCATACACTGCTTGCTTAATGGAATGGTTGCGGAGCTTGAGCAGGTTCCGAAGGCATTCAGTGCTGCTGGCAGGATCGCTTTCAGGAATTTCAGCGGACTCTGTTTGCCGATCAGCTTTACAGAGAGACCGTACACTACAATAGCGAAGCCAAAGAATGCCACATACAGAATGACAAGCTGTGTTGCAAGGGAAATGATCGTTTCAGTTCCGTTGGCTTCCACAACCGGTACGATGGTACAGAAAACACCGATGGGTGTAAAGTACATGATGGTTGTGATGATCTTCAGGCATACTTCATTGATGGAATCAATCAGATTCAGGAATGGAGTTCCTTTTTCACCGACTGCGATCAGTGTGAAACCGATGATCAGGGCAAACACCAGAACCTGGAGCATGTTTCCGTCAGCAAATGCGGCGATTGGGTTGGAAGGGATCAGGTTTTTCAGGGTGTCAAGGATACTGCTCATTTCTGTAGCCTGGATATCGGCTGTTGCCATCTCAAATTTGACTCCCTTTCCGAGATGGATCAGTCTCGGGATGATCAGTCCGCACAGGCTGGCAAGTGCCGTTGTGCAGAGAAAATAGATCATGGATGCTGCAGTGATCTTGCCGGTAGTACGTGCGTTTCCGATGGAACAGATTCCAATGACAATGGAACAGAAGACCATGGGAAAGATCATCATGTTCAGGGCGTTCATGTAGATACTTCCGATCAGACTGGTCACAGTGAGGACAGGTTCAAACCGTCCGGCCAGGAAAAGTCCTGTGAGGATACCCAGGATCAGTCCTGTAAAGATCGCACCGGTAATATGCTTCCGGTACCAGGAATAAAAAGATTTCATTTATGTGTTCCCTCCTAAGATAAATATGTATGGTATGTATAATATAGGAAAATACATGCAGGAAATTATATCATGTGAAAAAAGAAGCGTCAACTAAACCAGGCCAGGATTGCAGGTTCATGTATATTTTGATGGAAAAGGGCTGTTTTTGGATTTTTGTTTGACAAATACATCATAAGTAGTTAAAATTAATAGCAGTGTGTGAAAGCATTAAAGTATTAATACTGAGTAATTTGTCAGGAGGAATAAAAAAATGGCTGCACCTTATAACCATAGAGCCATCGAAGCGAAATGGCGCACAAACTGGGAGAAAAAGCCGGTAAATGTCAATGATGGCAAGAAACCGAAATACTACTGTCTGGATATGTTCCCGTATCCGTCCGGAAACGGTCTTCATGTAGGACACTGGAGAGGCTATGTGATCTCTGATGTATGGAGCCGCTATAAAATGCTCCAGGGTTATTACCTGATCCATCCGATGGGATGGGACGCTTTTGGTCTCCCGGCTGAGAACTATGCCATCAAGATGGGTGTTCATCCGGCAGTATCTACAGCAGCAAACATCAAAAATATCAAACGTCAGATCAACGATATCGCAGCGATCTATGACTGGGATATGGAGGTTAACACAACAGATCCGGAGTTCTATAAATGGACACAGTGGATCTTTGTAAAAATGTTCAAAGAGGGGCTTGCATATGAGAAGGAGTTCCCGATCAACTGGTGCCCTTCCTGTAAGACAGGTCTTGCAAATGAAGAGGTTGTAAACGGATGCTGCGAGCGTTGTGGCACTCCGGTTACCAAAAAGAACCTCCGTCAGTGGATGCTCCGCATAACAAAATATGCAGACAGACTTTTAAGTGATCTGGATAAACTGGACTGGCCGGAGAAGGTTAAAAAGATGCAGACAGACTGGATCGGCAAATCCTACGGCGCAGAGGTCGATTTCCCGGTTGAGGGAAGAGAAGAGAAGATCACGGTCTATACAACAAGACCGGATACTCTTCATGGAGCAACATTCATGGTACTTGCACCGGAGCATGCTCTTGCAAAATCTCTTGCAACAGACGAGACAAGAGAGGCTGTAGAGAAATATATCTTTGATGCTTCCATGAAATCCAATGTAGACCGTCTTCAGGATAAAGAGAAGACCGGTGTGTTCACAGGTACTTATGCGATCAATCCGCTGAACGGCGAGAAGCTTCCAATCTGGCTTTCTGACTATGTACTTGCTGATTATGGTACAGGTGCTATCATGTGTGTACCTGCTCATGATGACCGTGACTTTGAGTTCGCAAAGAAATTCGATATTCCGATTATCCAGGTTATCGCAAAAGATGGTAAAGAAATTCAGAATATGACAGAAGCTTACACAGAGGCTTCCGGAACCATGATCAACTCCGGTGAGTGGAACGGAATGGAATCTTCCGTACTGAAGAAGGAAGCACCGCATATCATCGAGAAGCTGGGTATCGGACGTAAGACTGTCAACTACAAACTGAGAGACTGGGTATTTTCCCGTCAGCGTTACTGGGGTGAGCCGATCCCGATCGTACACTGCCCGAAATGCGGTGCGGTACCGGTACCGGAGGATCAGCTTCCGTTAAGACTTCCGGAGGTAGAAAGCTACCAGCCGACAGGAACCGGAGAGTCACCGCTTGCAGCTATTGACGAGTGGGTAAATACCACATGCCCATGCTGTGGTGCTCCCGCAAAACGTGAGACAAACACCATGCCTCAGTGGGCAGGATCTTCCTGGTATTTCCTCCGTTATGTAGATAATAAGAATAATAAAGAACTGGTTTCCAAAGAGAAAGCTGATAAATATCTGCCGGTAGATATGTATATCGGTGGTGTAGAGCATGCTGTTCTTCATCTTCTGTACTCCAGATTCTACACCAAGTTCCTGTATGATATCGGAGCTATTGATTTCGATGAGCCGTTTGTCAAGCTGTTCAATCAGGGTATGATCACAGGTAAAAACGGAATCAAGATGAGTAAATCCAAAGGAAATGTTATTTCACCGGATGATCTTGTAAATGATTACGGATGTGATTCCTTACGTATGTATGAGCTGTTCGTAGGACCGCCGGAACTGGATGCAGAATGGGATGACAGAGGAATCGATGGTGTATCCAGATTCCTGAAACGTTTCTGGAATCTGGCTCTTGACAGCATTGAGAAAGATATCCCGGCTACCAAAGAGATGGAGAAGACCCGTCATAAGATGGTATATGATATCACCAGCAGACTTGAGGCCTTCAGCCTGAATACCGTAGTGTCCGGATTTATGGAATACACAAACAAGCTGATCGCTATCGCAAAGCAGAATGACGGCGCTGTTGACAAAGAAACCATCGAGACAGTTACCATTCTTCTTGCGCCATTTGTTCCTCATATTGCAGAGGAGATCTGGGAGAAGCTTGGTCATGAGGATTCCATTTTCCATGCACAGTGGCCGGCTCACGATGAGGAGCTTATGAAGGATGATGAGATCGAGGTTCCGGTTCAGATCAACGGCAAGACCAAGGCTGTTATCAGTATTCCGGCAGAAATCTCCAAAGAAGATGCGATTGCCGAAGGAAAGAAGGCAGTTGCAGATAAGATTTCCGGAAATATCATCAAAGAAATTTACGTACCGAAGAAGATCATCAATATCGTAGTAAAGTAATAAGATAAATCAAAAACACCCGAAGCAGGGCGGAAGATATTTCTGCCTTTGCCAGGGTGTTTTTTATATGGATAAACATCGTAAAATCGGTAAGTATGCACAAAAATAACGAATGTTATTTAGAATAAATGCCAATAATATTTAGGCATTTTAACAGATTTGCCTAGTTTTTGGTCATGCCAATTATATTGCCTATTGTTATTCAAATGGAAAAAACGTACAGTAACACCATGAGTCAGGCAAAGATAGTAAGAAAGCTTTGGTACTCGAAATGCAGTGTGACGGAATGAAGATGTCCGTTTAGCTAGATTGCATATTTACATTGAGAGAAATAAGGAGAGATAGTATGAGCGCAATGAACACACTTAAGAAATTCGGACTTGAACAGGCATTCAATTATGTTTATAAAGATCCGGATAAGAATTTTATCAAGATCATGGACTGGGCAGATAAATTTTCCGGTGGTGGATTTCCTACACAGAGAGCAATGATCCGCGCAGCCATTTCTAATCCGGAACATCCGTATTATCCGTTTATTCATAGATTGGTAACTGATATTGATCCGCATGTTATGAAAACTCTGGTTGCAAACTTCTTTATCAATGCAAATCTTGCAGGCTGGAAGAAACAGGATGAATGCCGTGAGAAATATGGCTGTAATATCCCGTGGGCAATCCTTCTTGACCCAACAAGTGCATGTAACCTGCACTGTACAGGATGCTGGGCAGCAGAGTATGGAAACAAGCTGAACCTCACCTACGATGAGATCGATGACATCATCCGCCAGGGTAAGGAGCTTGGCGTTTATATGTATATTTACACAGGCGGAGAGCCACTTGTAAGAAAAAAGGATCTGATCCGTCTTTGCGAGAAACATAATGACTGTATCTTCCTTTCCTTCACAAATGCAACACTGATCGATGAGGATTTTGCAAATGATATGCTTCGGGTAGGAAACTTTGTTCCTGCAATTTCACTGGAAGGATTTGAGACTGCAACAGATGGCAGAAGAGGAAATGGTGTATACCAGAAGGTTATCAAGGCCATCAATCTTCTCAGAGAGAAGAAGCTTGTATTTGGTATCTCTGCATGTTATACGAGTGCAAATTTCGAGTCTATCACATCAGAGGCATTTTACGACAGCCTGATCGATCTTGGAGCGTACTTTATCTGGTATTTCCATTATATGCCGGTTGGAAATGATGCAGCACCGGAGCTGCTTCCTACTCCTGCACAGAGAAGAGAAACCTATGAGCGTATCCGTAAATACCGTGCAACAAAGCCGTTGTTTGCCATGGATTTCCAGAATGATGCAGAGTTTGTGGGAGGATGTATTGCAGGCGGCCGTCGCTATCTGCATATCAATGCAAACGGCGATATCGATCCATGTGTGTTTATCCATTATTCTGATTCCAATATCCGCGAGAAAACACTTCTGGAAGCACTGCAGTCTCCGATGATGATGGCATATCATGACGGACAGCCGTTTAATGACAATATGTACCGTCCATGCCCGATGCTTGAAAATCCGCAGAAGCTGAGAGAAATGGTAGAAAAATCCGGAGCACATTCCACAGATCTTCAGTCACCGGAGAGTGCAGAGCATCTCTGTGCGAAATGTGACCGGTATGCTGAAAACTGGAAGCCGGTAGCAGAGGAAATGTGGAAGGAAGACCAGGAGAGAAAGGCAGCGAAGAAAGGCTGCTGATCCTGAAACTTAAAAAAGCAGAACTTATGAAAGAGCACGGTACCGGAAACAGGTGCCGGTGCTCTTTTTTTGAAAACGGAGGGATCAGACCATGAAAAAAATGATTGATAACATCAGAAAATATCTGCCGGCGGTGCTCCTTCTTGTGCTTCTCCTTTTCTGTATCCGTTATAGAGAGGATCTGTCTGTGGAAAGGATCTTAAGCTATACACCGGAGGAACCTGTTAAGGCTGCATTACTTATGCTTGGGCTTTATGCAGTGAAAAGTGTCTCTTTTATATTTCCAATTGCGATCCTGCAGCTTGCTGTAGGGCATCTGTTTTCTACAGGAACAGCACTTCTGGTGAACTTTCTGGGAAGAGCAGTCACATTGGCGCTTCCTTACTGGATGGGACGTTTTTCCGGCTCTTCCATGGTGGAGAATCTTACTTCCAAATATCCGAAGCTGAAAACAGTGGTGGACTATCAGAACGGAAATCCGCTGTATATCTCTTTTTTTATGAGAACGCTGAATTTTTTGCCCGGGGATGCAGTGAGCCTGTTTCTGGGCGCGGTGAAGATCCCGTTTGAAGTATATATGCTGGGCGGGATGCTGGGAACATTTCCGGGAGTTATCCTAGCCACGATATTTGGAGCAAATATCAAGAATCCCGGATCACCGGCATTCTGGCTTTCCGCAGTGCTTCTTGTGATGATCAGTGTATTCTCGGTCCTGATACATAGATATATTTCCGGGAAGAAAAAATAAAAGGGCTTTCTCCTTCCTGCTTTTACTGTGAAGAAAAATGTAGTATAATGCAGACAGTAAAGAAAAGAAGGGAAGGAACATGGGGATCGATCATAACAAAAGATTAAAGGAACATTTATATTATTACAGCGCAAGAATCAGCCGGGATATCTCAAATCTGATCAAGTGGCTGGTTCTTGCTGTCATTACAGGATGTATCGTAGGAGCTGCCAGCACACTGTTTTCTTTTACGTTGAAGGCAGTGACCAATTACCGGAAGGCTCATGAATGGATTTTCTTTTTGCTGCCATTATCCGGACTTGTCATTGTATTTTTGTATGAGAAGCTTGGAAAAGAGGATGGAGGGACCAATCAGGTTCTTTCTACCGTGCGTTCCAGAGATGATGTGCCAATCCTTTCTGCGCCTCTGATCTTTATCACAACGGCGCTGACTCATCTTACCGGTGGTTCTGCGGGACGTGAGGGAGCAGCGATCCAGCTTGGAGGAAGTATTGCCAACCAGCTTGGAAGATGGATCCATCTGGACGAGGAGGACCGTCATGTAATTGTCATGTGCGGCATGAGCGCGGCGTTTTCCGCATTGTTTGGAACACCGATGGCAGCGGCAGTTTTTGCGCTGGAAGTGGTCAGTGTGGGCGTGATGTATTATGCAGCACTGATGCCGTGTATGATCGCGTCATTGATCGCTTCCGGATTTGCAGCCGGAATGGGAATCACGCCGGAAAGTTTTCATGTGACGGATATTCCGGCACTGACTGTGGAAACTGGCCTGAAAATGGGAGTGATCGCTCTGGGCTGTGCAATTGTCAGCATTATGTTCTGTATTGCGCTGAATGGTGCAGCAGGACTTTATGGCAGATGGTTTAAGAATAAATATGTCAGGGTTGCAGTGGGCGCCTGCCTGGTCATTGTTGTCACCTTTATTCTGAGAACAGATGAATATATGGGCGCTGGTGCGGAGCTTATTGAAAAAGCGGTGGAAAACGGACAGGCGGATACTTTCGCCTTTTTTTGGAAAATAGTTCTTACAGCACTGACTATGCGCGCAGGGTTCCGCGGGGGAGAGATCGTACCTTCTTTCTGCATTGGAGCTACCTTTGGCTGTGTGATGGGTAATCTTCTGGGAATTTCTCCGTCGATCTGTGCAGCCTGCGGAATGGCAGCAGTTTTCTGCGGTGTGACCAATTGTCCGATCACTTCGATCCTGATCGCTTTTGAAATGTTTGGATTTAAGGGAGTATCCTTCTATCTGATCGCAGTATCTATCAGCTATGCAGCATCGGGATATTATGGCCTTTACAAGGATCAGACCATTGTGTACTCCAAATATAAAGCAAAATATGTGAACCGACATACCAGATTCTGATATAGAACGAAATGTGAAGGGGTGTGTATACTGGCATAATATCTTATGGAATACCGCATGGACATGGCTGGAAAATATCTGGACATCTGCGGAAATCTGATGTAATATATTAAACGTTAGTATTTACAGAAAGGCAGATTTTAAGGTATGGAAGAGAAGATTCTTGATTTTATCATGGAGTATGCACAGGAGAATGAGGGAGTCCCGTTTCAGGTGATCGAGGAGAATTTTAATATCGTTATGGATGATAAGCTGAAAGATATCATCAGTGATGCGATCTGGGACAGGGATAATGTTTCCGATGTGATCATGGAAAGTGATCGTTATGTGATCACCTGTTTTGAAGATTAATACAGGGCTATCTGTGACCGTTACGGTAATGGAATTAAGAAATCTGATATGAGGAGAATGCATATAGGGCATTCTCCTTTTTTCGTCAATCTGTCAAAAGAATCCAAAGGAATTGAAGTCCCCAAAAAAGAATGGTATCCTAAAGAAAAAAGTAGATGGGGTGGTTGAAATGAACAGCAAATATGAGATCAGCACAAAAGAAAACCGGGAATTCCTGAAAGCATCCTGTGAGGAGCTTTTGAATTTCGGACATCGGTTTCCTTCACCGAATGGAGGTTCCTATTATCTGGGGGACGACGGAACACCATGGAAGGACAGAAACCGGGAAACCTGGATCACCTGTCGTATGGCTCATGTATACAGTCTGGGTCTGATGCTTGGCCATGAGGGAAGCGGAGAGCTTGCGGATGCGGCATTGAAAGGTCTGAAGGGAGAGCTTCACGATGAAAAAAACGGTGGCTGGTATGCAGGTGTAACACCGGAAGGAGGTATTGTGCCCAATAAACAGTGTTATGCCCATGCATTTGTGATCCTGGCTGCATCTTCCGCACTGACAGCCGGAAGGTCCGGGGCGAAAGAGCTCCTTGAAGAGGCATTGGCTGTTTATGACCGACATTTCTGGAATGAAGAGGAAGGGCTGGCCTGCGACACCTGGAATACGGAATTTACCGTGCTGGATGATTATCGGGGATTAAATGCCAATATGCATACGGTAGAGGCTTTTCTGGCAGCAGGAGATGTCACCGGGGATAAAAAATATCACATTCGTGCAGGCAGGATCATTGATCATGTGATCCAGTGGGCAGAAGATAACTCCTGGAGGATCCCGGAACATTTTACGAAGGAATGGGTGGCAGATCTTGACTGCAACCGTGACCGTCCGGATGATCCGTTCAAGCCATACGGCGCAACACCGGGACATGGAATCGAATGGGCAAGGCTGATCACACAGTGGACGCTTGCAAACTGTGGAGAAGAGAAAGAAAAACTGGAAAAACATCTTCAGGCAGCAGAAAATCTTTACACAACAGCAATAAAAGACGGCTGGAACGCAGATGGTGCACCGGGAATTGTATACACGACAGATTGGAATGGCAAACCGGTGGTACATGACCGTATGCACTGGACTCTTGCGGAAGCGATCAATACCTCTGCAGTTCTTTATCATGTGACCGGTAAGGAGAAATATGCGAAAGATTATGCTGCGTTTATGAAGTACCTGGATGAAGTGGTCATGGATCACGAAAACGGCTCCTGGTTTCATCAGCTGGATGAGCAGAATCATCTGAAAGGAACCGTATGGCCCGGAAAATCCGATCTGTACCATGCACTGCAGTCTACACTGATCCCATATCATAAAGCAGATACGTCTATTGCACCGGCAGTGAAGAAAAAACTGGAGATCTGAACAAAATCGTTTTGCGATTTTTGTTCGTGAGCATGTAACGAAGCGGAGTGCGAATGTTCAATAAAAAAAACTTCCTGTGTTTACAGAAAAATTTCTCAGGACAGATACTTGCAGAGATACAGGTATCCGGTCTCGAAGAAATACGAGAACACAGGAAGGTTTTTTGTTGAATAGTTATTACTCCGTAACCTCTTTCAGATCCGAAATATCCGGAGAAGCCATGAGAGAATAATTGGTGTAATAAACAACGAAACCGGGTTTCGCACCGGCAGGTTTTTTCACATGCTTTTTCTGGATATAATCGATCTCTACCTTGGGAGCAGAGTGTCCTTTGGAGTACCAGGCTGCCAGGCGGCCTGCTTCTTCGAAAGTACGGTCCGGAAGTTCACCGTCTTTGGTGCGGACGATCACATGGGAACCAGCCATTTTCTTTGCATGGAACCACCAGTCATTTCCGGTTGCGAACTTGAAAGTCAGCTCATCATTCTGGAAATTGTTTTTTCCTACATAGATATCAAAACCGTCACTGGATATGTAGTGGAGCGGTTTGGATTTCGGCTGGGCTTTCTGGCCTTTTTTGTTTGTGTAGTGACGTTTGATATAGCCGTACTCAGTGAGCTCTTCCTTGATCTGGGAAAGGTCACTTTCAGATCTGGCGATATCCAGAGCATTGGAGATAGATTCCAGATGAGAGATCTCACTTTCCGTATCTGTGATCTGTTCTGTGACGGCTTCCTCTGTACGCTTTAGCTTTCCGTATTTATCAAAATATTTCTTGGAATTCTGTGCCGGAGTCAGTGTCGGGTCAAGAGGGATAGTGATCTCCTCGTTGGTGTAATAATTCAGCGCTTTAAACGATTTGCAGCCTTCTTCAAGCCCGTATCCGTAGGTATTGATCAGTTCGCCGTAAACTTTGAATTTATCTTTCTTGGCAGTATCGTTCAGCTGTTTTTTCTGGATGTTATATTTTTTTCGGTTACGTTCCAGAGCAGTCTGTACTACGCGACGAAGATCGGAAGATTTCTGGTGGATCCTTGTCAGCAGACTCTTGGTAGCATAATAAGTCTCCAGCATGGCAGAAACACTGTCAAAAGTTTCGCTGCGGTATTCACTGCCAAACTGCTGATAAGGAAAGACACCGTATTCCACAGGTTCTTCTCCGCGGTAGACAATATTCGGAGTGAATTCTCGGTTTTGGATCTGTTCCATCAGGCGGAGAAAGGTATGATAAAGATGGGTGCAGGCCGTCTCATCCAGAGACTGTGTCGCATCACTTCCGTCAATAGATGCACGGTAGCAGATCTCCTCAGCCATTACCGGGCTCATACCGGTGAGGGAAGTATAAAGCGCTTTGGAAATGTTTACCGGTTTTTTGCAGATATGTCCGGTAAATTCTTCCTCGGAAACTGTCAGCGGATTTTCTTTATCCCGGGTATTGGGAATGAAATATTCTCTTCCGGGAAGAACCTCACGGACAGAGCTCATATGAGAAGAGACATGTTTGATGCTGTCCAGGATCATTCCCTTTTCGTCACAGAAGATGATGTTGCTGTGCTTGCCCATCAGTTCCATGATCAGACGCTTTCTGCAGGGATCCCCCAGCTCATTAAGATGCTCCAGCTCAAATTCCACCACGCGCTCCATTCCAGGCTGCTTCACATCAAGGATACGGGCGCTTCCGATGTGCTTTCTGAGAAGCATGCAGAAGTTCGGTGCGGTTAAAGGACTGATACGGTTCTTATCTGTAAAATAGATCAGAGGAAGGGATGCGCTTGCACTTAAGAGAAGACGTTTCTGTCCATTTGCGCCCTTTCCTGTGATCAAAAGTTCATCGTTTTCCGGCTGGGCGATCTTGTTGATACGGCCGCCTTTTAAATTATCATCGATCTCTGCCACGAGAGCAGAAACTGTAATTCCGTCAAATGCCATGATTTTACCTCCATTTCAACATCAATCATTATAACAGTAAAAAAAGAGTTTGACTAGGGTTTTGGAATGAACTATAATAAATCCGTATGCAATCAGTTACTGTATTTATCAGCAGCTGATAAACTTAAGAGGCAGTATTGGAGGATAACATGATAAAAAGTATGACCGGCTTTGGCAGGGCAGAAGCAGTTTCCAGAGAGCGTAAGGTTTCTGTTGAACTGAAATCCGTCAATCACAGATATCTGGATCTGAACATCAAAATGCCGAAAAGACTCAGCTATTTTGAGGGAGAGATCCGAAATGTGATGAAGACTTATATCCGCCGCGGCAAAGTCGATGTGTTCATCACCTATGAAGACTATACAATGGGCGGAATGGCTCTGAAATACAATGCAGAGCTGGCAAAGGAATATCTGGGCTATCTGAACCAGATGAGTGAGGAACTGGGGATCGAGAATGATATCCGTGTTTCCACACTTTCCAGATATCCGGATGTGTTTACGATGGAAGAGCAGGCTCCGGATGAGGAAGAGCTCTGGAATTTTCTGGAGGGTCCGCTTCATGAGGCCTGCCGGAAATTTGTGGAGACCCGCCAACGTGAGGGTGCTAATCTGAAACAGGATCTTCTTGGGAAGCTGGACGGACTGGAAGCAAAGGTCGATGTAGTGGAAAAACGTTCTCCGGAAGTAGTGAAGGCTTATCGGGAGAAACTGGAAGCCAAGATGCACGAGCTACTTGAAGATAACCAGATCGATGATTCCAGGATCGCCGCAGAGGTGATACTTTTTTCAGATAAGATCTGCAATGATGAGGAGACGGTACGTCTTCGAAGCCACATCCACGGAATGAGAAAGATCCTGGATGAGAACGAGGGCGTGGGACGTAAGATGGATTTCATGGCACAGGAGATGAACCGTGAGGCGAACACTATCCTGTCTAAATCCAATGATCTTATTGTATCCAACGCGGCCATCGATCTGAAGACAGAGATCGAGAAGATCCGTGAGCAGATCCAGAATATCGAGTAACCGGGCAGGAAACAGGCTGTACACAGACAGAAAGGGAGAGCGTAAATGGCGAAACTTATTAATGTAGGCTTTGGAAATGTTGTCAATTCACGCAAGATCGTGGCTGTGGTAAGTCCGGATGCCGCTCCTGTAAAGCGCATGATACAGAGTGTCAAGGGGACCCGAACTCTGATCGATGCCACACAGGGAAGAAAAACAAAAGCAGTGATCGTTACTTCCGATGATTATCTTGTCCTTTCCGCTCTGCAGCCGGAAACCATTGCCAGGAGATTTTCGGAAGCGTATGGAGAGGAAACGAGGGAGGAAGAAAATGAGTAAGGGAATTTTAGTTGTTGTTTCGGGCTTTTCCGGTTCCGGAAAAGGTACTGTCATGAAACGGCTGATGGAAAAATATGACAATTATGCATTATCTGTTTCTGTTACTACCAGAAATCCAAGACCAGGCGAGAAGGACGGAGAGGCTTATTTCTTCCGCACAAAAGAAGAATTTGAACAGCTGATCCGGGAAGACGGACTGATCGAGTATGCGCAGTATGTGGAGAATTATTATGGCACACCCCGCAAATATGTAGAGGAGCAGCTTTCCGCAGGGAAAGATGTGATCCTTGAGATTGAGATCCAGGGTGCCATGAAGATCCGTGAGAAGTTTCCGGATACACTGCTGGTATTTGTATGTCCGCCGTCTATGGAGGAGCTTAAGAACCGTCTGGTAGGTCGAGGAACAGAGACTCTGGATGTGATCAACGGGCGTCTCAGAAGAGCGGTTGAAGAATCCAGAGGAATGGATAAATATGATTATCTCCTGATCAATGATGATCTGGAGGAATGTGTTGATACACTTCATGAGACCCTCCGGTGTGAGCGCATGCGTACATCCAGGAATCATGATTTTGTATCCAGGATCCAGAAAGAAGCGGAAGCTTTTTTATAAATACCAATTAACAAGTTAAATACGGCCCTGCCGTTACAGAAGGGAGAAAAGATATGATACATCCATCTTATTCAGAATTAATTGAGGCTATCAACACAAACAACGAGGACGACGATGAGGCTCTCGTGCTGAACAGCCGTTATTCTCTTGTACTTGCAGCAAGCAAACGTGCCCGCCAGCTGATCGCAGGAGCAGAGCCGCTTGTACCTGGTGCAGCAGGAAAGAAACCGCTTTCCGTTGCCATTGATGAGCTTTACAAGGGCAAAGTAAAGATCCTTCCCGGACAGGAGGAAGAGGAAGAGCTGGAGGCTCTTGAAGCTGAGAAGGAGGCTCTTGAGGCAGCAGAGGGCGAGACCGCAGAAGGCACTGAGACTGCAGAAGCAGCTCAGACAGAAGCGGAGTAATTTTATGAAAATATTATTCATCTCTCTTGGCTGTGACAAGAACCTGGCGGATTCTGAGGAAATGCTGGGACTTCTTACAGCCGGAGGTCATGAGATCACAGACGATGAAACACAGGCAGATGCAATCGTGATCAATACCTGCTGTTTTATCAAGGATGCCAAGGAAGAGAGTGTGGAAACCATTCTTGAAATGGCAGAATACAAAAAAACAGGAAGCTGCCATGCACTGATTGTTACCGGCTGTATGGCACAGCGATACCAGAAAGAGATCATTGAGGAGGTTCCGGAGGTCGATGCTGTTCTTGGAACTACATCCTACGGCGACATCGTAAAGGCTCTGGAGGAAGCAGTAGCCGGAAATCATTTCGAAGAATTCCGTGATATTGATTATCTGCCGGATACAGGAAGCAAACGTGTCCTTACAACAGGTGGACATTTCGGCTACCTGAAGATCGCGGAAGGCTGCGACAAGCACTGTACCTACTGCATCATCCCGAAGCTCAGAGGTAAATTTCGAAGCGTCCCAATGGAGCGCCTCATTGCCCAGGCAGAGGATATGGCTGAACAGGGAGTGAAAGAGCTGATCCTGGTAGCACAGGAGACCACCGTTTATGGAAAGGATCTTTACGGCAAAAAATCTCTTCACATTCTTTTAAAGAAGCTCTGTGAGATCAGAGGTATCCGTTGGATCCGCATCCTTTACTGTTATCCGGAGGAGATTTACGATGAACTGATCGAAACCATTCGTGATGAGAAGAAGATCTGTCATTATCTGGATATTCCGATCCAGCACGCATCGGACCGAATTCTTAAAAGAATGGGCCGCCGTACTTCCAAACAGGAACTGATCGATATTGTCGGAAAGCTCCGTAAGGAGATTCCGGATATCGTACTGCGTACAACTCTGATCACCGGATTTCCGGGTGAGACGGAGGAAGACCATGAAGAACTGAAGGAGTTCGTAGATGAGATGGAATTTGACCGTCTCGGTGTCTTCACTTACTCTCCGGAGGAGAATACCCCGGCAGCAGAGATGGCAGACCAGGTTCCGGAAGAAGTGAAGGAAGAACGCAGAGACGAGCTGATGGAGCTTCAGCAGGAGATTTCTTATGACAGAGGCCAGGACCGTATCGGACAGGAACTTCTTGTTATGATCGAAGGAAAAGTTGCAGATGAAAGTGCCTATATCGGACGTACCTACGGGGATGCACCGAAGGTTGACGGATACATTTTCGTTCAGACAGGCGAACTGCTTATGACAGGTGATTTTGCAAAGGTACGTGTGACAGGTGCGCTTGAGTATGATTTGATAGGAGTGCTGAGCGATGAATACACCGAATAAACTTACAGTTGCAAGAATGATACTTGTACCATTTCTTGTAGTTTTCTTACTGACAGGCTGGGGAGGAGAAGCAAACCGTTGGATCTGTCTTGCGATTTTTGTCGCAGCAAGTGTGACAGACTGGTTTGACGGTCATCTTGCCAGAAAATATAACCTGATAACCAATTTTGGAAAATTTATGGATCCGCTGGCAGACAAGCTTCTGGTATGCTCTGCCATGATCTGCATGATCGAGGTTGACAAGCTTCCGGCATGGGTTGTGATCATTATCATCGGACGGGAATTTATCATCAGCGGTTTCCGTCTGATCGCAGCGGAGAACGGAATTGTCATTGCCGCAAACTACTGGGGAAAATTCAAAACCGTTTCCCAGATGATCATGATCATACTTCTGATGCTGGATTTCGGAGGTGTTTTTGCAGTGCTGACACAGATATTTATCTGGCTGTCCGTTGCACTGACCATTATTTCCCTGCTGACTTATATCATGCAGAACAGAAAGGTCCTTTCCATGCAGGAGTAGGGATCAGAGTATACGAAAGGAGTTTCTTTTCATGATCACAGAACTGATATCCGTAGGAACCGAGATCCTTCTAGGAAATATCGTAAATACCAACAGCGCCTATCTTTCTGAAAAATGCGCCCTGCTTGGGTTAAGTGTTTACTATCAGGATGTAGTAGGTGATAATGAAGGCCGTATGCGTGACGTGATCCGTACTGCACTGGATCGTTCCGATGTTGTGATCCTCACCGGAGGTCTTGGACCAACAGAGGATGATATCACCAAGGAAGTAACTGCGGATCTGATGGGAATGCCTCTTAAGGAAGATTCCCACTCAAGGAAACTGATCGATAAATATTTGAAGGAATATGAGAAAAACAATCCTCAGAGACGTATCACGAAGAACAACTATAAACAGGCCATGGTTCCTGAGGGAGCCATTGTTCTTGACAATCATAACGGAACTGCTCCGGGATTGATCCTTGAGAAAAAAGGAAAAACCGCGATCCTTCTTCCGGGTCCTCCCAATGAGCTGAAGCCCATGTTCGAGGAGTATGTTGTCCCGTATCTGCAGAAAAACCAACCGGAGATCATTGTGTCCCAGATGGTAAAGATCAGCGGGATCGGTGAGAGTCAGGTAGCAGAGGAAATCCAGGATCTGATCGAAAGCCAGACCAATCCTACCATTGCACCTTATGCAAAAACCGGTGAAGTGCATCTTCGTGTGACAGCAAGCGCAGAGAATGAAAAGGCCTGCAGAAAGCTGATCAAACCGGTTGTCAAGGAGCTAAAGAAGCGTTTTGGAGAGAATGTTTTCGCCACAGATGAGAGCAAGACACTGGAGGAAGCGGTGATCGATCTTCTGAAAGAGAAAGATCTGAAGCTTTCCCTGGCGGAATCGCTTACCGGCGGTATGATCGCCCAGCGCATTGTCAATGTATCTGGTGCGTCTGAGGTGTTTGGCTATGGCTTTGTGACTTACAGTAACAAGGCCAAGCATAAATGTCTGGGAGTGAAGAAGCGTACTCTGAAGGAGCAGGGGGCAGTTTCCGCCAAATGTGCCAGAGAAATGGCAAAGGGCGCCTGCAAAGCATCCGGAGCAGACATCAGTATTTCCGTGACGGGTCTGGCAGGACCGGGAGGCGGAACAAAGGAAACTCCGGTTGGTACTGTATTTATGGGCTGCTGCTATAAGGACAAGGCTATTGCCAAAGAGTTCCACTTTACAGGAAACCGCATGCGGATCCGCGAGCAGACTACAGCGCATGCACTGGCGATGTTACGTGACTGTATCATTATGAGCAGATAGCGAATGCCTTGATCTGCCTGCTATTACGGATCAACCATGATATTTTTTATATAACAGGACTGATTTTTAAACAGATGAAACTTTTGATTTCAAGTATCTGTATCAAAAATCAGTCCTGTTTTATTTTTGTTTCCTGACAATAAGCCCCGGTATGGGCGATGAAAGAATATAAACGATTATATTTACAAGGATACTATCATAAGTGCTAGTGTTTTTATAAGGGATTTCCTCTAAAATATGATTAAAGCAATATATGACGTAAATATACGTTTTACCGGAAAGGGGGAAATCAGAATGAAAAAGAAAAAAAATCTGTTGTGTTTTGTGCTGCTGATCAGCCTTATTTTTACGATGGCATTTGGAAGTGTGACGGTCAGCGCCGCACCAAAACTGAACAGAACAAAAGTAACTCTTTTAAAAGGTGAGAAGACAACACTTAAGGTTACCGGAACCAGGCGGAAGGTTGCCTGGAGATCTTCCAAAAAGAGCGTTGCGACCGTAAACAGCAAAGGTCAGGTGGTTGCCAAAAATAAAGGTTCCGCAACGATCTATGCAAAGGTAAGCAAAAAAACATATAAATGTGTTGTAAAGGTAGAAACACCGAAGCTCAGCAGGACATCGCTGACATTAACAGAAAAGAAATCCAGTGCCATTAAATTGACAGGAACAACTGTGAAGGTGAAATATTCTTCTTCCAATCCGAAGATCGCACGTGTGGATTCCAAAGGAAAGATCACCGCAGTGAGAAAAGGAACAGCAGTGATCACAGCGAAGGCAAATACGAAGAAATTCAATTGTAAGGTTACAGTAAAAGCAGCGCAGAAACCGAAGCCGAAGCCGACACCTACACCGGTGCCGAAACCATCTTTAAGTGCCACCACCTTAAATATGAATAAAGGTGATGTGAGACAGCTTCAGGTAAAGAATTATAAAGAGATTCTTGTATGGACCAGTGATGATACATCTGTTGCAACTGTAGACAGTAAAGGCAAAGTAACGGCAGTGAATGTGGGAACAACAAAGATCCAGGTCCGGGATAAGAGTACCTGGCGAGGTAGCTGTACTGTCCACGTGACACAGACAGTAAAGAAACAGGTGGAGCCGGTTCTTACAAAAGGAACTAAATCTGCAAAAAAAGAGATCACCAATGATAAAGGACAGAAGGAAGTCATTAATGTAACGATAAATACCTATACTTACACCTTTACCACGATCCCGACCAATGCAGAGGAGCTGAAACAGTATGATATCACAACGGCAGACGGACGCTATAAGACCATGGCTCTTCTGATCCTTGCATATCGTACCTGGACACCGACCAATCCGACGGACTGCGAGGAGATGATTTCTTATCTCAACAATAAAGAGATGACTCAGTATTACAAAAACTTTTTGAGAGATCGTATGAAAGCGGATAACGGATATAAATATCTTGGTAATTCTTACCTGAACGGAGCAACTCCAGCCAACAATTATACTCCGTCTAAACCGATTTCCATTACGTTAAGACAGGACACACTTCCGGGTAAGGGAAATTCCATCAGTGAAGATATCCCGTATTTTGAACCGACCCAGACCACTCCTGCGATCTACAGATCATTTACTGATTTTGCAGGTAGCGACAGTTCCAGATGGATCTGTACATATAAGCACTCCAAAACCGGAAAATGGTATATCTGGGATCAGTCCTGGCATGATCTTCTTACCAGGATCAAACAGCCGGCAGGAAACTATGAATATTGATCGAATGTGAATGTACCGCTATTCAATCCCATTCTAAAAAAGGAACCGACAGCGTAAAAACTGTCGGTTCCTTTTTGGCATACATAATAGAATATCTCATCGGTGCAGCGCAAACTTTTCAATGACGCGTGCTACACCGTCTTCGTCATTGGAAGCAGTAATATAATCGGCTGCTTCTTTTACCTGGGGCTGTGCATTGGCCATGGCTACGCCAAAACCGACTTCCCGGAGAAGATGGACATCGTTGTCACCGTCTCCGCATGCCATAATGGATTCCCTTGGGATTCCCAGCATTTCGCCAAGAGCAACAAGAGAGGTTCCTTTGTTGACACCGGCGGCGTTGATCTCAATATTGTAGCTTAAGGAGCCTACAAGCTCCAGCTCCTTAAGTTCACTTAATTCCTTCCAGGCGGCGGCACGTTCCTCCATGTCTGCAAAAAGCGCCTGGACTTTATCCATGCTTCTGTTTTCTTTTGTAATGACATCCTGGATGTTCGGAACCGCGATACGGGTAGTACGGACATAATTCCACATATTAGGGTCGTGATGGTATTTTCCTACATTATCAAGCTTGGCAGCGTCTGCATATCCCTGGCCGTCAAAATAGATCTCACTTAAAGTATCATATTTTTCAAAGATACGGAGAGCTTTTTTTGCACTTTCCATGGGAAGAAGCTGCTCGATAAGAAGTTTATTATGGTCTGTATCAAGGACTCTGGCTCCGTTGGAGGTGAGAGCATAGTGAATTCCCGGAAAATTTCTCAGTTCCGCGGGAATGCCGGTATATGGCCGGCCGGTAGCCATCAGAACAAGGATACCTGCATCAATAGCTTCCTTGAGAACGCGCCTGGTATTTTCTGTGAGTTCTTTTTTTGTATTCAGAAGAGTTCCGTCCAGATCAAGACCGATCATTTTTATCTGCTGCATATTTAAGATTTCCTTTCCCGGTTAAGGTCACATATACAGAAAAACCGTCCCGAAAAAACATTTTCCGGGACGGTACCTATCTGTTTATCAGATATCAAGAAGATCACTGTAAACTTTCAGTGCTCCGTCTGTATCATGAGCGAGAACACGTTTTGCAAGAACCTTACCAAGCTGTACACCCTCCTGGTCAAAGCTGTTCAGGTTCCATACAAAGCCCTGGAACATGATCTTGTTCTCAAAGTGTGCAAGAAGCGCACCCAGAGACTTCGGTGTAAGTTCCTCACCAACAATGATACTGGAAGGACGTCCGCCCTTGAAGTTTTTGTTCAGGTTCTCATCTTCTTTTCCACATGCAAAAGCAACGATCTGTGCTGCAACGTTTGCACAGAGCTTCTGCTGGCTTGTGCTGTTCTCGATATCAACATCAACACCAAGCTGGCTCTTCTTAAAGCCGATGAACTGAAGCGGAACAATATTGGTTCCCTGATGCAGAAGCTGGTAGAAGGAGTGCTGTCCGTTGGTTCCTGGCTCACCAAAGATCACCGGTCCGGTCACATAATCCACTGGCTCACCAAAGCGGTTTACAGATTTACCGTTAGACTCCATATCACACTGCTGAAGATGAGCAGGGAAGCGGCTTAATGCCTGTGAGTATGGTAAAACTGCAGTAGAAGGATATCCCTGTACATTTCTCTCATAAACGCCGATCAGGGCATCCAGCATATCCGGGTTCTCAAGAATGTTCTTATTTGTTGCAAGCTTATCCTCCTCGGCAGCTCCGTCAAGGATGTCTGCGAATACTTCCGGTCCGAATGCAAGGGAAAGGATCGCTCCGCCTACGCCGGAAACGGAAGAGTAACGTCCGCCGATATAGTCATCCATGAAAATAGCGGTAAGGTACTCATCACTCTTTGCAAGAGGAGAGGTCTCACTGGTTACAGCAAGCATATGTCTGGACGGGTTCAGGCCCGCTTTTGTAAGGGCGTCTTTTACGAATGCCTCATTTGTCAGAGTTTCAAGTGTTGTACCGGATTTGGATACAACGATGAAAAGAGAGTGAGCAAGATCTACAGATGCAAGAACAGCAGCTGCATCATCCGGGTCAACGTTGCTGATGAATTTTGCTTCCATCTTGAAGGTGTTGTTTGCCTTTGCCCAGTTCTCAAGTGCGATATATAATGCACGCGGTCCCAGGTCACTTCCGCCGATACCGATCTGTACAACCGTAGTGAATTTCTCACCGGCTTCATTTGTGATCTCGCCTGCATGTACTTTGTTTGCAAAATCTGCAGCTTTCTTCTGCTGAGCTACATAGAATTCTCGCTTGTCCACACCGTCAACAACAACAGGCTCGCCAAGCTGTGTACGTGCAAGATGATGAAGGACCATACGTTTCTCGCCTGTGTTGATCACTGCGCCGTTATATAATTCCTGGAATTTTTCGATCAGTTCTGCCTCATCAGCCAGTTTGGAAAGTGCGTCAAGAACGGTCTTGTCCACTTCCTTAGCTGCGTAATTGTAAGCCAGACCTGCTGCCATCGGTACGCTGTACTTCTTTACACGTTCTGCACCCTGCTCGCCGGACATTGCCTCTGCAATGTTCACGTGATCTTTCAGACTGTTAAGTTTGCTGTAAGAAGCAAGAGTGTCCAGATTTTTCCATGTTGCCATAATCATATTCCTCCTTTAATGACTGTGATCAGAGATATCAACATAAATCCTTCGGATATCTTTTTCACAATTGTCTACAGCCAATTATACTGAAAAAAGCTTTGGATTTCAACGGAAGGAACGATTTAATTGGTGAAAATCTTGTTAAATAAGGTAAAAAATATCAGAGATAACAGGATCGTGACGGAAATATGAAGAAGTTTCCGTCAGCAGCAGGACAGGAATGGGGAAATATGATATGATAGAAAACAGATCACCCGGAGAAAAAAGCCGGGAAAATAATAAGTGATGAAGGGAATTGTTTTATGGAGGAAATGAAGAAAAAAGGAAATGTGATCGCACTGCTGCCTATCGGTGTTTTTCTGGTCCTGTATCTGGGACTGGGGATTTTGTTTGAGTATGTGATGAAGATCCCTATGGGATTTTATAATGTACCGATCGTTGTGGCTTTTCTGTCTGCGATCCTGGTGGCATGTGTTCAGAACAGAACGATCAGCTTTGACAGAAAGCTGGAGCTTATGGCAAAAGGAGTAGGAGATAAAAATATCATCACCATGCTTCTGATTTTTCTGACTGCCGGCTCTTTTGTGGGTGTTGTAGGGCGCAGCAGTGCAGAAAGTGTGGCCTACTGTATGCTTTCTCTGATACCTGCACGTTTTTCTGTTGCGGTATTGTTTGTAGTTGCCTGCTTCGTATCTGTGGCTATGGGAACTTCCGTTGGGACGATCACGCTTCTTACCCCTATTGCGGTAGCGGTTTCCAAAGCTTCCGGTTTTGATATGGCATTTTGTGTGGCATCGGTGATGGGAGGAGCCATGTTTGGTGACAACCTTTCTTTTATTTCTGATACCACGATCGCAGCCTGCAACGGTCAGGGCTGTCAGATGAAAGATAAATTCCGGGAAAATTTCTGGATCGCATTTCCGGCAGCTGTTGTTACACTGCTCCTGATCCTTATCCTGTCTTTTCAGACAGAGATCCAGGGAAGAGTGGTACAGGATTATCATCTTATACAGATCTTTCCATATGTTCTGGTGCTGATCGGCGGGATCATTGGCATCAATGTATTTGTGGTACTTCTGATCGGAATTATCTCCGGCGCATTTATCATGCTTCTTGGAGGACATATCACACCGGTGGAGCTTCTGACCAATATAGGATCTGGTGTTTCCGGAATGTTCGAGACCTGTATGGTGGCTATCCTTGTAGCAGCCATGTGTGCGCTGATCCGGGAGCATGGAGGCTTTGAAGCACTGCTTTCTGGAATACAGAGAGTTTTTAAAGGGAAAAAAGGCGGACTTCTTGGTATGGGACTTCTGGTTGGAACTATGGATATCGCAACAGCCAATAATACGGTGGCCATTGTTATGGCCAACCCCATTGCAAAAGAAATGGCGCTGGAATATAAGATCACTTCCAGAAAGACAGCTTCTATCCTGGATACATTTTCCTGTATTTTCCAGGGGGTGATCCCATATGGAGCCCAGATGCTGGTTGCCATTTCTGCGGCAAAGGAACTGGGATTTGAGCTTTCTGCTTTTCAGATCATGCCGAAACTGTTTTACCCCATGCTTCTGCTTGTGAGTTCTCTGATCGCGATCTTTGGTATAAAAGGCGGGGATGATAAATGAATCAGGAAGAGATGATCCGGGATGTCCGGAAAAGACTGTTTGAAATGCAGGATACAGGATATCGGGATTTTCATGCAAGGCTGGTTCCGACTGTGGAGAAAGAAAAGATCATCGGTATCCGGACACCGATACTCCGGAAATTTGCAAAAGAATTTGGAAAAACAGAAAGATCCGAAATGTTCCTGAAGGTTCTTCCTCATCAGTATTATGAGGAAAATAATCTCCATGGCCTGCTGATCGAGCAGATCAGAGATTATGATAAATGTCTGAAAGAACTGGAGCGTTTTCTTCCGCACATTGATAACTGGGCGACCTGTGATCTGCTGGCGCTCCATATGATGAAAAAACACCGTGATATATTTATCCGGGAGATTTATCGCTGGATGGAGTCGGATAAGCCGTATATCATCCGGTTCGGGATCAGTATGCTGATGCGCCATTATCTGGACGAAGGATTTAAACCGGAATATCCGGAGAAAGTGGCAACGATCCGCTCGGAAGAATATTATGTAAATATGATGCGAGCCTGGTATTTTGCTACAGCGCTGGCAAAACAGTATGAGAAGATCCTTCCATTCCTGGAAGAGCAGAGAATGGATATTTGGACTCATAACAAGACGATCCAGAAATCCATTGAAAGCTACCGGATCACACAGGAGCAGAAGGATCATCTCAGGACACTGCGGATAAAGAAATAAACAGCAGGTAAGGGTTGGAATATGAAGGCAATATCGATCTATGCACTTACAAGAAATCAGAATATGGAATGTGTCCAGAAGCTGGAACGCCAGCTTTCCGGCAGAGATTTTTTTCTCAGGATCAAAGAATGGGAACTGGAAAGTATGAAAGCACTGGTGAAGCAACTGGAACTGCATATGGAGGAAGTGTATAAGCTGCGCTTTTTCTATTCGTTTCAGATCCCGAAGCTTGGAAAGGAGTTCGATCTTCTTCAGATCAAAGATGACCAGATCGTGAATATTGAACTGAAAAGCGGCATTGTGTCGGACGAGGCTATCCGGAGACAGCTGATCCAGAACCGGTATTATCTGTCTGTTTTTGGAAAACCGATCCTGTCGTATACCTATATCAGCAGTGAAGATCATCTGGTGAGACTGACCAATCATGATCACATTGTGGAGGGGGACTGGAAACAGCTATGTATTGCATTGGAGAAAGAAAGCTCGGACTATGAGGGAGATATCGAGGATCTGTTTCAGGCAGAGCTTTATCTGATCTCTCCGCTGACAGAACCGGAGCGTTTTCTCAAAAAAGAGTATTTCCTTACTTCCCAGCAGAGAGATATTGAACGGCAGATTCTGAAGAGAATACGTGGAGAAAGAGGAGGATATTTCTGGTTCAGCGGACTTCCAGGAACCGGAAAAACATTGTTGCTTTATGATATTGCGATGAAGTTGTCCGTGCGCCAGAGAGTCTGTATCATTCACTGTGGAGAGGCGGGAAAAGAATGGAAGATTCTTCATGAACGTCTGCGGCGGATAGATTTTCTAGCAGATACTCAGCTGGACGGAACGACGGATCTTGGCTGTTACAGCAGCATTCTGGTAGATGAAGCACATCTTCTGTCCCTGGAAAAATTATCGGTTCTGCTTACATGGAGTGAGCACAGGCCGGTGATCTTTTCCAGTGATTCCGAGGATGTGATCTCACCGGAAGAGATGGATCGTAGCATTGTGGAAAGCCTGGGAAATCTACCGGAGATTCAGAAATTCCATCTGACAAACCGGATCCGTACCAATGCGGAACTTTCCTCTTTTATCCAGAACATGATGCACCTGCCGGAAAAAAGAAGCCCCAGATGGTATCCGCATATTGCAGTGGTGTATGCCAATAATGACCGCGAGGTGGAAAATTTTCTGAATGATTTTGCGGGACAGGGATATCAGCAGCGGATGCCAGAGGGTTCTGGACAGCTTGGTATCCAGGCAGTGAGAGATGCGGAGAAGATCGTTGTATTGCTGGATGAACAGTATTATTACGACGAAAAAGGATATTTAAGATCCAGGTGCTCTGCGGAAAAATATTCCAGTGTACGAAAACTTTTTCATCTTTTGAATCAGGCGAAAGAGAGCCTGGCTCTGGTGGTGAGAGAGAATATGGCGGTATATGAAGTGGTGATGAAGATTTTGCAGATGCACAGAAACAGATAAAAACAAAAGATTAAAGACAATGGAGAGGAAGACAGAGAGATGGAAGTTTTGGAGATTGTTTTGCCTGTACTGGCGATGATCATTCTTGGAATTCTGTGCAGAAAATGGAAACTTTTAGATCAGAGTGGTGTCAATAACATGAAAACACTGGTAACAAATATTATGCTTCCTGTGGCAATTTTTCATGCACTGGCAACAGCAGAGTACAGTGGAAAGATCGGAATTCTGGTTCTGATCATGTTTGTGATGCTCTTGATTTCATTTGGGGCAGGATTCTGGATGAAAAGATTTATGGACGAGCCATATAAGAAATATCTTCCGTTTCTGATCTGTATCTATGAAGGTGGAATGATGGCTTACCCGTTGTATACAAGTCTTTGTGGCAGCGAAAATCTTTCACAGATTGCAGTGCTGGATATTGCGGGACTTCTTTTTGGATTCAGTGTGTATATGGGAATGCTGGGACAGACGGAAAACGGGGAAACGATCAATGCAAAAAGCCTGTTTTACAGTGCATTGCGAACCCCTGCTTTTATAGGAACGGTTCTTGGAATTATTGTGGGACTGACACGAATGATCACCCGGCTTTTGGACAGTCCTTTTGGCAATTGTTATCTCAGTGTGGAGAATATTCTGACAACGGCTATTACGCCGATTATTCTTATTGTAGTTGGGTACAGTATGGAACTTGCGCCGGAACTTATCAGCCCCTGCCTCAAAACCATATTGCTGAGAGTCCTTTTGCAGGCAGTGATGATTGCGGGAGTTCTCATGGCAGTAAAATATTTGGTAGGAGGTTCCAGGCTTCTGAACCTGGCGGTTATTACATATATGTCCTCGCCTGCTACATTCAGTATGCAGACTTTTCTGAGAAAGAAAGAGAGCAGTGCCTATGCATCCACAACAAATTCTCTGTATTGTGTGGTCTCAATCCTGGTTTATATCACACTGGCAGTGGCAGGATGATGGAACTGAAAGAAGGGATCAAATGACGACAACGACATTATGTTATATAGAAAACGATGATAAATTCCTGATGCTTCACAGAGTAAAAAAACAGGATGATATGAATGAGGGCAAATGGATCGGCGTTGGCGGGCATGTGGAAAGTCAGGAAACTCCGGAAGAATGCCTTGTTCGTGAGGTGAAAGAGGAAACAGGGCTGACACTTACCTCCTATAAGTTCCGTGGCCTGGTGACATTTATAAACAGTGAATGCGAATCAGAACTTATGTGTGTGTTCACGGCCGATGAATATACAGGAGAACTGATTGAATGTGATGAGGGAGAACTTTGCTGGGTTGACAAAGCCATGGTGCCGAATCTTCCGGCATGGGAGGGGGATCAGGTATTTCTTGATCTGCTCCTTTCAGGAGAAAAACGCTTTTTTTCTGTAAAATTGCAGTATGAAGGTGACAGACTTGTAGAGAAGAAAATTCATTTGTATTAATAGTAGATTGTTTCATAGCTGGAGGGGAAATCATGTTTAATAAAATGATTGCACAGCAAACCGCAAAAAAAGAAAAACTTCTTGATAATTTTCTGAAAAAACATGAAGCGGAATATCCGTTTCCGGAAGATGTGGAACTCATTTGTAACATTGACTATATGGGAGATGGAAAGCCCTGTCATTTCATGGATATTTACCGTCCCCGAAATTATGAAGGAAAACTTCCAGTCATGTTTAACCTGCACGGGGGCGGTTTTCTCCTTGGGAAAAAGAAGAGGGCCATTTGTTCTGTGCAGAAATGAGTCAGAGAGGTTTTTTGGTGTTCTCATTTGAATATCCGCTTGCACCGGAAGCGTTGTTTCCGCAGATTCTTAAGGATCTGATGACAGGAATGGGAAATGCAAAGAGATATTTTGAAACCTATGATGGTGACGGAGAACATATTTATATGACAGGAACCAGTGCGGGGGCGAGCCTGTGTGCGTATATCTGGCCGCTATGTTAAAAAGTCCTGAATTGGCAAAGGCTTTTCAGGTTGTTCCAAATGATCTGAAAATTCGGGCGCTGGGTCTGGCAAGTGGAATGTATTATACAACCAAACCGGACAGTATAGGGATTTTTCTTCCCTCCTATATTTACGGGAAACACTGGAAAAAGAGTTCGTTTTATCCATATATAAATCCGGAAAACAAAGAAATTATCCGAAACCTGCCACCGTCATTTCTGGTCACAGCTTATCCTGAAATGGAGGAAAGTAAATGTGCAAATACGCAGATGGTGGAATTTCTTCTTAAATACTGATGAAATGCCAGGAAACCTTACTGGAGTCCGGGTCCGGATTATTCTCCCTGCACAAGGATGCAATCGCTATATACAGTTAAGAACACAATTTTCTTGAAATCCTAACCATAGATGATTATAATAGGGAGAAGGTATGTCAATTTTGTGCTATTAGTGATATTTGGCATTGCATTGTATTTTAATATACAAAATGCCATTTTTCTTTACGATAAGTTCGCGAAAATCCGCAGGATATTAACTGTTTGAGGGTAATGATAACCGTTGTTGGCAAGTTGAAAAAATGTCCATTTTTGACCAAACGGGGTTTTGGGCACCATTTTATAGCAACTTTTTACACAAGAATTGGCTTACAAATATAAACATTTTTGATGTTTCACTGAATTTTATATCTTTAAATTCTTTGTGAAATATTACTAATTTTAGAAAGGAATAGAATGAGAAAATTAGCATTAAGTGATGAAATTTTGCTCAAAGTTGACAAAGCTGCCCGCTATATCGGCGGTGAAGTCAACTCCGTAATGAAAGATAAAAATGCGGTAGATATCCGTTTTGCAATGTGCTTCCCGGATGTCTACGAGATCGGCATGTCAAACCTGGGCATGATGATTCTCTATAACATGTTCAACCAGCGTGAGGACGTATGGTGTGAGCGCCTCTTTTCTCCATGGCCGGATCTGGATAAGGTGATGAGGGAGAAGAAGATTCCGTTGTTTGCATTGGAATCCCAGGAACCGATCCGGGATTTTGATTTTCTTGGAATTACGATTGGGTACGAAATGTGCTACACCAATATTCTGCAGGTACTGGATCTCAGTGGTATCCCGTTGAAGAGCGCAGACCGTGGTGAGGATTTTCCTATTGTGATTGGTGGCGGTGCCTGTGCGTATAATCCGGAGCCGCTGGCACCTTTTTTTGATATGTTTTATATCGGAGAAGGGGAAACGGTTTATGATGCACTTTTTGATGCATACAAGGCCAATAAAAAGGCTGGCGGCAGCAGGAGAGATTTCCTTCTGGCAGCAGCTAAGATTCCTGGAATTTATGTTCCGTCTCTCTATGAAGTTACCTATAAAGAAGATGGTACGATCGCATCCTTTGCACCGACGGCGGATGGTGTTCCTGAGAAGGTCCAGAAACAGCTGATCATTGATATGGAAAAGGAATATCGTGCTGTGGAGGCACCGGTCGTTCCTCACATTAAGGCAACACAGGATCGTGTAACTCTTGAGATCCAGAGAGGATGCATTCGAGGCTGTCGTTTCTGCCAGGCAGGTATGATCTATCGTCCGACCCGTGAACGTGATGTGGAGACTTTGAAGGAATCGGCGCGTATCATGCTGAAAAATACAGGACACGAAGAGATTTCCCTTAGTTCCTTAAGCTCCAGTGACTATTCCCAGCTGAAAGAACTGGTGAACTTCCTGATCGAAGAGTTTCATGGAAAGGCTGTTAATATTTCCTTACCATCTCTCAGGATCGATGCGTTTGCACTGGATGTTATGAGTAAAGTGCAGGATGTAAAGAAAAGCAGCCTGACTTTTGCTCCTGAGGCCGGTTCTCAGCGACTTCGTGACGTTATCAACAAAGGTCTGACAGAGGAAGTGATCCTCCATGGTGCGGGCGAAGCATTCAAGGGTGGCTGGAATCAGGTGAAGCTTTACTTTATGCTCGGTCTTCCCACAGAAACAGAAGACGATATGAAGGGAATTGCTCATCTGGCACAGAAGATCGCAGAGACCTATTATGAGGTAGTTCCGAAAGAACAGCGTAAAGGTAAGGTACAGATCAACGTCAGCACATCTTTCTTTGTGCCGAAGCCGTTTACCCCATTTCAGTGGGCCCCAATGTATACAGAGCAGGATTTTGTGGAAAAAGCCAAGGTGGTTAAAAATGAGGTCCGCGCCCAGCTGAATCAGAGAAGTATCCGTTATAACTGGCATGAACCGGATGTAACAGCTCTGGAAGGATTTCTCGCACGCGGGGACAGACGATGCGCGGATGTGATCCTGAGGGCTTATGAAAAAGGTGCCCTTTACGATGCCTGGACAGAGAATTTTGATTATGATATCTGGAAGGAAGCTATGGCTGAATGCGGAGTGGATATGACATTCTACACACTTCGTGAAAGAAGCCTGGATGAGATCCTTCCATGGGATTTCATTGATACCGGTGTCAGCCGCAGATTCCTGGAGCGTGAATGGCAGCGTGCAAAAGAGGGTGTTGTGACGGAAAACTGCCGTCAGAAATGTTCCGCATGTGGAGCTATGAAATTTAAAGGAGGTGTCTGCCTTGAAGGTAAGAATTAAATTCAGCAAAGAGGGTCCTATGAAGTTTGTGGGACATCTGGATACCATGCGTTATTTCCAGAAAGCACTTCGTCGTGCAGAACTTCCGGTAGCGTTTTCCGGTGGATACAGCCCGCATATGATCATGTCTTTTGCGGTTCCACTTGGAGTGGGGATGGAGAGTCTCGGAGATTATTTTGACCTGGAAATGGCAGAAGATATGCCTACTGCAGAGATCGCAGCCCGTCTGGAGGAACAGATGGCAGAGGGGATGCATATCGTTAGCGTCCGCAAGGTAGAGGATGGAAAAGCGGGTAAAGCGATGGCACTGGTGGCAGCAGCAGATTATCTTGTGGAATTCCGTCCGGGCAAAGAGCCTTCTATTGACTGGAAAAACCGTGTGAAAGAATTTCTGGCACAGCCGGAGATCAAAGTGACCAAGCAGACCAAGCGCAGCGAAAAGGAGATCGATCTTCGTCCGAATATCTATAAAATGGAAGTAAGAGAGAATGGGTTCTTTTATATGCTGGCATCTGCAAGCTCTAATTATACGAAGCCGGAGATGGTAACAAACACATTTTTCCACTGGATTGGAGAAGAACTTCCGGAATTTGCCTTCACAGTGAAACGTCTGGAAATGTATGCCGATAAAGGAGAAAATGCAAGCCCACGTTTTGTGACTCTGGAATCATTAGGTGAGGAAATTGAGTAAACTGATCATAACAAGAATGGAGATCCATGGTGTGCCCTGTACAGTAGCGGCTCTTTCGGAGGAGGAACGGATCGTTGAGATCCGACTGGAATCCGATCAGGAAAAATCCATTCTTGGAAATATATACACCGGGCAGGTTGAAAATATCGCATCCAATATCCAGGCGGCTTTTGTGCAGATCGAACCGGGAAAGAGATGCTACTATTCTCTTGCGGAGGCACAGAGAGCTGTTTTTTCCGCAGGAAGAAAAGGAAACGGACCATTGCGGCCTGGAGATGAGCTCCTGGTACAGGTGAGCAGGGATGCCATGAAGGGAAAACTTCCGGCACTGACATCCAATCTGAATTTTACGGGAAGATATCTTGTTCTCACTACAGGAGATAAAAAGTTTGGTCTGTCTTCCAAGCTGGCACTGGAAGATCGCCATCGCCTCAGCGGATGGCTGAAAGAGGAAGCAGAGCGTCCGGATAAGGAATTCGGTATCATTGTCCGGACCAATGCCGCAGACGCTTCCAAAGAAGAGATCCTGAAGGAACTGGAGTGGCTGAAGGGCCGCTACCATAAAGCCGTAGTTCAGGGACGGAACCGTACCTGTTTCAGTCTTGTACTGGAGACAGAACCATTTTATGTGGCTGCTGTAAGGGATGCTTATGGTCGTGACCTGGATGAGATCATTACCGATGTGCCGGAAATCAGAGAAATGATCCTGGGATATCTGGAAGAGATCAGCCCGGAGCTTAAAGAAAAGCTTCGTTTTTATCAGGACAAACTTCTTCCGCTTTATAAGCTGTATCGCGTGGAAACTGCACTGGATGCGATCCAGAAAGAAAAAGTATGGCTGAACAGCGGCGGATTTCTGGTGATCCAGCAGACGGAGGCCTTTGTATCCATTGATGTAAACAGTGGAAAATATACCGGAAAGAAGAAAATGGAAGAAACCTTCCGCAAGATCAATCTGGAAGCGGCTGCGGAGATCGGTCGGCAGTTACGGCTGCGTAATCTTTCAGGTATTATCCTGATCGATTTTATCAACATGGAAAATCCGGATCACAGAGATGAACTCTTTCATGTTTTACAGAAGCTCCTCAGAAAAGATCCGATAAAGAGCAGGGCCATTGATATCACACCATTGCATATCCTGGAAATGACCAGAAAGAAAGTAAGACGTCCGGTGATCGAGGACATTCGGGAGCTTACAAAAAAATAATAAAAATATCAAAAAAACTATTGACATAACAGTATGTTACTGTTATGATAATCGAGTATGCCGCACAAAGAGGTTAAAGAGCTTCAGTTTCAGAACAGGAGCCACCGAATTTGGCGAGTAAATAATTAGGAGGTGCCACAGATGTACGCAATTATTGCAACAGGTGGTAAACAGTACAAGGTTGCCGAGGGTGACGTAATTAAAGTTGAAAAGCTCGGTGTAGAAGCTGGTGAAACCGTAACATTTGACAACGTGATCGCAGTCAGCAATGACGGATTAAAGGTTGGCGAGGATGTAAAAGATGCCAGTGTTACCGCTTCTGTAGTTGAAAACGGTAAGAATCGCAAGGTCATCGTTTACAAATACAAACGCAAAACTGGATATCACAAGAAAAACGGACATAGACAGCAGTACACCAAAGTTAAGATCGAAAAGATTAACGGTTAATCTGGTGTCATCATGATTACAATTAAAGTCAGAAAGAAAAACGGATCTTACGAAGAATTTATTTCGAAGGGACATGCCGGTTATGCAGAAGCCGGACAGGATATTGTCTGTGCTGCGGTATCTGCACTGATCATTACCACGGTGAATTCTCTTGAGAAATTCACAGATGATAAATTTGATGTGCAGGAAAAGGATGGATTTGTTTCCATTCATTTCAGAAATGATCTTTCTGAACGGGGGATGCTCCTTATGGATTCCTTACTTCTCGGTCTGACGGAAATTGCTGGTAGTTATAACAATCGATATTTGACAGTAAAAGTCAAGGAGGTGTAACAACAATGATGAAGATGAACCTTCAGTTATTCGCACATAAAAAGGGAGTTGGTTCTACAAAGAACGGTCGTGATTCCGAGTCTAAGAGATTAGGTGCGAAAAGAGCAGACGGACAGTTTGTAAAAGCCGGAAACATTCTTTACAGACAGCGCGGAACCAAGATTCACCCAGGTGAAAACGTAGGCTGCGGTAAAGACTATACTTTATTTGCACTTACAGACGGAGTCGTAAGATTCACAAGAAAAGGTCGCGATAAGAAACAGGTTTCTATCGTTCCTGTAGACGCAGAGTAATGAAATAGGTAAAAGGCTTCAAATCGATCCGGTTTGGAGCCTTTTTTTGGAATAGAGGTGTAATATGTTTGCAGATAGAGCAAGGATCATTATCCGTTCCGGTAAAGGCGGCGACGGACATGTAAGCTTCCGACGTGAGCTGTATGTACCCAATGGCGGGCCGGATGGCGGCGATGGTGGCCGTGGCGGTGATGTGATTTTTGAGATCGACGAGGGCCAGAATACTCTCGGAGACTACAGACACAGAAGAAAATATAAAGCTGAGGATGGCCAGGAAGGCGGTAAAAAACGCTGCCATGGTGCAGATGGTAAGGATGTGGTCCTGAAGGTTCCGGAAGGTACGGTGATCATGGATGCGGAATCCGGCAAGGTCATCGCGGATATGTCCGGTGAGAATCGCAGACAGATCGTATTAAAAGGCGGTCGTGGTGGAAAAGGCAATCAGCACTATGCAACAGCTACCATGCAGGTACCGAAATATGCCCAGCCTGGACAGCCGGCTCAGGAACTTGAGGTTCTCCTTGAGCTTAAAGTGATCGCAGATGTTGGTCTGGTAGGATTTCCAAATGTTGGTAAATCTACTTTCCTTTCCCGTGTGACAAATGCACAGCCGAAGATCGCCAACTATCATTTTACAACATTGAGCCCTAATCTTGGAGTTGTAGATACTGATAACGGCGGTTTTGTTATCGCGGATATCCCGGGACTGATCGAGGGTGCATCAGAAGGTGTGGGACTTGGACATGAATTCCTCCGTCATATTGAGCGTACACGAGTTATTATCCACATTGTAGATGCCGCTTCCGTAGAAGGTCGTGATCCAGTGGAGGATATCTACAAGATCAATAAAGAACTGGAGGCCTACAATCCGGAAATTGCAGCAAGACCGCAGGTGATCGCAGCCAACAAGATTGACTGTATTTTTGATGATGGCGAAGAAAGCCCTATTGATCAACTGAAAGCAGAATTTGAGCCACAGGGTATTTCGGTTTATCCAATCTCAGCCGTTACCGGGCAGGGTGTCAGAGAACTCCTTTTCCATGTGAAAGAGCTTCTGGATAAGAGCCCGATGAAACCGGTAGTGTTTGAACAGGAATTCTTCCCGGAAGATGTTCTTGTAAATGAAAATCTTCCGTTTACTGTGGAGCGCAGCGAGGAAGATCCGGAAGTATTCCTTGTGGAAGGTCCTAAGATTGAAAAAATGCTTGGCTATACAAATCTGGATTCTGAGAAGGGATTTGCCTTCTTCCAGAAATTCCTGAAAGAGGGCGGTATCCTGGAGGAACTGGAAAAAGCCGGTATCCAGGAAGGCGATACGGTTCGTATGTATGGCTTTGATTTTGATTATTATAAATAAGAGGTATGACAATGACAAGTAAGCAGAGAGCATATTTAAAAGGCCTTGCCATGACAATGGATCCGATCCTTCAGCTTGGCAAGGGTGGTCTTACTCCTGAAAATACCGCTGCTGTTGAGGAAGCTCTTGCAGCAAGAGAGCTGATCAAGATCAGCGTTCTTCAGAACTGTCTGGAGGATCCACGTGAAATGGCACAGGTTCTTGCAGAGAGAACAAGATCTCAGGTAGTACAGGTGATCGGTAAAAAGATCGTTCTCTACAGAGAAGGTAAAAAGGACAAGAAAAAAATCATTCTTCCGTAATCTCGGGAGGTTATAAATGAGCAAAGCAACAAAAAAAATAGGAATCATGGGTGGTACTTTTGATCCCATTCATATGGGTCATTTGATCCTGGGAGAAAAAGCCTATGAACAGCTTGAGCTTGATAAAGTTTTGTTCATGCCCTGCGGAAATCCACCTCATAAACGGAACCGTAAGGGCAGAGCGACTGATGAACAGCGTGCGGAAATGGTCCGTCTTGCCATAGAGGATAATCCTCACTTTGAGCTGTCTCTGATCGAGATGCATGAGGAAGGCTATACGTATACTTACCGGACTCTGGAACAGCTGAATAAAGCGAATCCGGACACAGAGTATTATTTTATCATCGGTGCAGATTCGCTTTTTAATTTTGATACCTGGATGGAACCGGAACGCATTTGTCAGGAAGCAGTACTGGTAGTGGCAACCAGAGATCATACTCCATTGAAGGAACTTGATCAGCAGATGCAACTTCTGTCACAGAAGTATAACGGGAATTTTATTCGACTGGATACCATGAATATTGATGTTTCCAGTGAGCTGCTCCGTTCCTGGCATGAAAGCGGGCAGAGTCTCCGCTATTATGTTCCCAAGCCTGTGATTTCCTATATTGAGAAAAACGATATCTATAAAGGAAATGATTCAGATGGGAAAATATGATTTTATCAAGATAAAAAAGAAACTTTCCAAATATCTGGATGAGGCCAGATTTGAGCATACAATGGGGGTTATGTACACTTGTGCTGCACTTGCCATGGTTTATGATTATGATCTGGAGGATGCACAGGCTGCAGGACTTCTTCATGACAGTGCAAAGTGTATTCCTAATAAAAAGAAACTGAAGCTGTGCAGCCAGCATGATATTCCGGTATCAGATTTTGAAAAGGATCATCCGTTTCTTCTTCATGCCAAACTGGGGGCTTATGTGGCCAGCAGTAAATATGATATTAAAGACGAAGAGATCCTGACAGCGATCACTTATCATACAACAGGAAGACCGGGAATGAGCCTTCTTGAGAAGATCGTATATATTTCAGATTATATTGAACCAATGCGTGACAAAGCTCCGAATCTTGCGAAGGTGCGAAAGATTGCTTTTGAAGATCTGGATGAGTGTATGTATGAGATTTTAAAGGATACACTGGAATATCTGGAGGAAAATCCCAAGGAAATCGACAGTACGACCAGGGATGCTTATGTTTATTATAAAGAACTCCATGACAGAAAAATGCAGGATGCAGCCAACAGACAGGAGGATTAAAATTCTATGAGTATCGAAAAAGAGATGGTCCGGATCGCCTGCAAGGCACTGGATGATAAAAAAGCAAAGGATATCAAGATCATTGATATCCATGAGGTTTCCGTGATCGCAGATTATTTTGTGATCGCAAGTGCTTCCAACCAGAATCAGGTACAGGCAATGGTTGACAATGCAGATGAAATGCTTGGCCGTGCCGGATATGAAGCAAAACAGATCGAGGGAACCAGAAACTCCAGCTGGGTCCTCATGGATTACGGTGACATGATCATCCATATCTTTGATGAGGAAAACAGACTTTTCTACGATCTTGAGAGGATCTGGAGAGACGGCAAGATTCTTGATGCGGAAGAATTTCTTGGTGAGAATGAGTAAAATTTGTTATATTGGTTTACTGTAAAATATTATGTGAACTAAATAAGAAGAAATCAAAAAGCAGAAGTTTTCTGCTGAAAAAAAAGAGAGATATCTTTGTGGGGCTGTACAGCTACCTTAAAGATATCTCTCTTTTTAGATCACATTACATTGGGTGGGATCTGTTGTTTATATTTTCATGAAAAGAAACGAAATACACCAAATACTTTGCCGAGGATCTGCAGATTACCGGTGATGATGATCGGTTCCATATTGTCGTTCTCCGGCTGAAGTCGATAATAACCATTTTCTTTGTAGAAAGTCTTAACTGTTGCAGAATCATCGATCAGAGCAACTACCATGTCGCCATTTTCTGCTGTCGCCTGCTGCTTTACAAGAACCTGATCTCCATCAAAAATACCTGCATTGATCATACTGTCGCCTTTGACAGTCAGCATGAAACTTTGTTCATTGGGCATATATTCAGCCGGGATCGGAAAGTAAGCATCGATATTTTCCACTGCCAGGATCGGCTGTCCGGCAGCAACAGTGCCTACAAGAGGAACATTGACAACCTCGCGGCGGACCAGATTGAAATTATCATCAATGATCTCGATCGCACGGGGCTTGGTGGCATCTCTGCGGATATATCCGTTTTTTTCCAGAGCTTCCAGATGGGAGTGAACGGAAGATGTGGATTTCAGGTTTACTGCTTCACAGATTTCACGGACGGAGGGCGGAAAACCTCTGTTAAGGATCTCATTTTTCATATAATCCAGTATTTCCTGCTGCTTTTTACTGATTCTGCCATATGTCATGTGTACTTACCTCCCTGGGTTGATTTTATCTGCTGTCGACCATAATATGACAGCATCACGAAATTATATTTTGAATAGTATAACATACTTTTGAAAAAATGGCAAACGGATATTCGGAAAGTATGTTCGCACGTTTTAAAGCTTGTATTCATTTAAATAAAATGTTACAATAAAACGAACTTTAAGAGATGAACGATGTAAAGGAGGCATTCATTTGCCGGATAATAAAGTACATTCCGGAAAAACTCCGGGATTCTTAGCAAAGCTTCGTAAAATTTTTGGTCTGAACATTGGAACTGTAATGTTCGGAGCAATTTTTATCTATATGATCTTTAGTGTGATTCTTTATCTTACAGCTTCTCATATGGAATCTTATCAGGTTCCCTCCGGTCCGTTATCCATGAATGAGACATACACAGGGCTGGCGATCATGACAGAGAACGTAGTGCAGGCAGATGCGGGCGGTTACGTTACATATTACGCAAGGGAAGGTACCAAGATCAATGCCAACGGTGCTGTCTACAGCCTGAACAGTTCAAGATCTGCAGACAATGTAACCTCTCTGAGCAGAGAGGAACTGGCGGATATACGCAGTAATATGCAAAGCTTTTCCAAAGGATTTGATCCCAGCAAATTCAACAGTGCCTATAGTTTTAAATATCAGCTCAATGGAAACATCCTTCAGTATGCTTCAGACAGTTCGGGAGCTTCTTCTGCAAGCACGACGTCTGAAGATGGAGAGGAAGCCACAGTTACAACTATAGTTTCCAGTGATCCAAATATCCGCCGTGCGCAGACAGACGGGATCATCCTGTATTCTACAGATGGCTACGAAACCAAAACCGTTGATAATGTCACAGCTGCTGATTTTGATCAGAATTCCTATCAGGAAACGGATCTGAAAACAGATGGACAGATAAAGGCCGGAGATGATATTTATACGATCATTACAGATGAACGCTGGAGTCTTTTGATTCCTTTAAGTGAGAAGCAGGCTGCTAATCTGAAGGAGCGTACATCGATCCGCGTCAAGTTCCTGAAAGATGATCTGACGCAGACAGGAGACTTTTCAATCATGGAGATCGATGGGGCTAAATACGGTAAGATTGATTTTAATAAGGGACTGATCCGATATGCGTCAGACCGGTTTCTGGAAATAGAACTTGTCACGAACAATGTGACAGGTTTAAAGATCCCGTTATCTTCTATCGTAACGAAGGAGTTTTATGCAATACCTTCCAAATATCTTACGACGGATGATGAAACACAGCAATCCGGATTTATGCTTTCCGGCAGAAATAAAAAAGGCGACAGTACGACAACCTTTGTCAATGCCGGTATCTATGGCCGTGATGAGATCACAGACAAAGAAACACAGGAAACAAGCTATATTTATTACGTAGACAAGAATAAATTTAAAGAAGGCGATGCTCTTGTTGAGCCGGATAGTGGAGAGAAGTTTATCATCGGAGATACAGAAGTTCTGGAGGGAGTTTTCTGTGTCAATCAGGGATATGCGGTATTCCGCCGGATCGAGATCCTGGATGAAAATGAGGAATATGCGGTTGTATCAAAGGAAACCTATAATGGGCTTGTCCGATATGACCGTATTGTGAAAAATGCAGATAAAGTAAGTGAACAGGATATACTTTACTAATTAAAGGAGGATTTATATCATGGTAGCGGAAAATTTGGCACAGGTGCAGAAAAATATTAATGAATCCTGCAATAAAATTAACAGAGATCCGAATGAAGTCACACTGATCGCAGTAAGCAAAACCAAACCGGTGGAGATGCTGAAGGAGGCTTATGATGCCGGAGCACGTGTCTTTGGAGAGAACAAAGTGCAGGAGATCGTGGATAAATATGATCAGATGCCTTCAGATGTCAAATGGCATATGATCGGACATCTTCAGCGTAATAAAGTAAAATATATTGTGGATAAAGTTGCAATGATCCATTCTGTAGATTCGCTTCGCCTGGCCGAGACGATTGAAAAAGAAGCAGCGAAAAAAGCGGTTATTGTTCCGATCCTTATAGAAGTAAATGTAGCGCAGGAAGAAAGTAAATTTGGTCTGAAACCGGAAGAAGTTTTACCGCTTATAGAACAGATCTCAGATTTTTCACACATTCAGATAAAGGGGCTCATGACAATTGCTCCCTATGTTGATAATGCAGAGGAAAATCGCGAAATTTTCCGTGAACTTAAGAAATTAAGTGTTGACATTGCTGCTAAAAACATTAATAATGTTACTATGAGTGTTCTGAGTATGGGAATGACCGGAGATTACATGGTTGCCGTGCAGGAGGGCGCTACGATGGTGCGTGTAGGCACTGGTATTTTTGGTGCAAGAAATTACGCATTATAAGACTAATAAGATTGGAGATTTAAAATGGGCGTTTTAGACAAGTTTTTAGATGCCATCAAACTGAACGACGATTATGACGATGACGAATTGTTAGATGATAGCCTTCTTGAGGATGAGGACGATTATGATGACGATTTCCTCGATGAAGATGATGATATGGAAGAGAAACCAAAGAAGAAATTTTTTGAGAAATTTTCCAAGAAAAAAAATGACGAGGAAGAGGATTTTCTGGAGGATGAGCCGGAAGATGAAACGGTTAAGGCACCTGTTGCCAAGTCATCTGCAAAGACAGCTGCAGCCAAGGCCCCGGCAAGGCAGGAACGTATTTCCAGACCGGCACCTTCTTCCAAAATCACCCCAATGCGTACAAGCAAGCGTTCTTCCCAGGCTGCAAATATGGAAGTTTGTGTGATCAAGCCTACAACCATGGAGGAAGCAAGAGAAATTGCGGATACACTGGTCGATAATTCTACCGTGATCCTGAATCTTGAAGGAATCGATGTGGAGCTTGCACAGAGGATCATTGATTTTACTTCCGGTGCATGTTATTCACTTGGAGGAAGCCTTCAGCAGGTATCCAGCTATATTTTTGTACTTGGACCATATAATGTAGATATTACAGGTGATCTTCAGAATATTCTTGGCGGTTCTGTGCCGTCTGTTAGAGTGGGTTATTAACCTCATGGATAAAGAAGAACTTTTTGTTAAGAGAATCCGTGAACTGGCAAATCTGGCCTATCAGAGAGATATTACCACATTTACGGATTTTCTTAATTTAAATGAACGGAATATTTTAAACAGTCAGAATTTTCATAAGCTGGGTGTTACAGCGGAAGGTTTTGGCGGATATGAGAATGCAGAGCGTCAGATGGTAGCCTTTCACCCTGATGCTCTTGCTTTTACATGGGATTATCCCATTGATTGCATCCGGCTTGAGCCAAAAGCAGTGAAATTTTCAGAAGATCTGACACATCGGGATTATTTGGGAGCGATCCTGAATCTTGGGGTTGACAGGAGTGTTGTTGGGGATATTCTTATAGAAGATCATACTGCGAGCTTTTTCTGTCTGCGTCAGATGACAGATTTTTTTCTGGAGAATCTGTGTCGTGTAAGACATACCACAGTTGTGGCGTCGAAGATAGAAGATCCGGGTGATCTTCCGAGGCCGGAACTGAAACCAGTTAGTGGAACCTGTGCGTCCGTACGCCTGGATTCTCTGATCGCACTGGCTTTTGGGACTTCCAGAAGCAGTATTGTGCATTGTATTGAAGAGGGGCTTGTTTTTGTAAATGGAAAACTGATCACATCCAATGGTTATGAGCCCAAAGAGGGAGACATCATATCCGTTCGGAAAAAGGGACGTTTTATTTATGATGGAGTATCCCGTCAGACAAAAAAGGACGTCTAGGGGTACGGATTCTGCTTTATATCTGAACAGCTAGGAGGAAAACGCAATGACAGCATCAAAATTACTTGTAAAACGAGAAGGTGATTTTCATTATCCCATCTGTTTTGAAGAAGATTTTTCTAATCTGGCGCAGGTTATGAAGGAAGAAGGACTTGTTGACAGAAAAATCTGCATTGTAACAGATTCTAATGTGGGACCACTGTATGAAGAATCTGTAAAACAGGTTTTAAGTGAGGTAAGTTCCGATATTTCTGTGTTCACCTTTGAGGCAGGAGAAAAAAACAAAAACCTTAATACCGTTTCGGCATTGTATCAGGCCCTGATCCAAAATGGTCTTGACCGAAAAAGTCTGCTTGTTGCATTAGGCGGTGGTGTGGTAGGGGACCTTACCGGATTTGGCGCGGCAACTTATCTCAGGGGGATTGACTTCATTCAGGTACCGACAACACTGCTTGCACAGGTAGACAGCAGCGTTGGCGGAAAAACCGGCGTAGATTTTCAGCAGTACAAAAACATGGTAGGAGCTTTTCACCAGCCACGTCTTGTATATATGAATCTAAGCACTCTTTCTTCGCTTCCGGCAGAACAGTTTGCCTGCGGAATGGGTGAGATTTTAAAAACAGGATTGATCTGTGATGGAGATTTTTTCCGCTATGTATGCTGTGAGCAGAAAGGGATCAAAAAGCTGGATATGGAACAGATTGCCAGAATGGTACGCAGATGCTGTGAGATCAAAGCAGGCGTTGTGGAGCGTGATCCTAAGGAACAGGGAGAGCGTGCGCTTCTTAACCTGGGACATACTGTGGGGCATGCAGTAGAAAAACTTAAGAATTTCACCCTGCTCCACGGACAGTGTGTGGGAGTCGGACTGGTAGCTGCGGCATATCTTTCCATGAAACGAGGACTTCTGACCAAAGAAGAATATCAGGAAATCTGCCAGGGATGTTCGGATTACGATCTTCCGGTGCATGTAGATGGTCTTATCCCGGAAGAAGTTCTTTCCGCAACAAAGAAAGACAAAAAAATGGAACAGGGACATATCAGGTTTATCCTGATGGATGGTATCGGAAAAAGCTTTATCGACAAAACAGTTACCGATGAAGAACTGCTTTCCTGTATTCAGGAGATAACTCTATGATCAGTCGTGTTAACCATCATCAGAAAATGTCTTTTAGTAAGTGTATGTTGGGGGACATTTTTTTGCTGATTTTACTCGTGGCTGCGGATCAGGGAGCAAAATGGCTGTCATATCTGTATCTGAAAGGACAACCATCGGTTTCGCTGATTCCTGGCGTACTTGAACTTCATTATCTCTATCCGGAAAACAGGGGAATTGCGTTTGGAATGTTTCAGGGAAGTGTACTCTTTTTTGCCATTGTGAGTGTACTGTTTCTGGGAGTGATCCTCTATGCATGGATCCGTATTCCGAAAGAGCGGTTTTATCTGCCGTTGCTCACCATTGCTACAGTACTTGCAGCTGGTGCACTGGGAAATTTTATTGATCGTTTTTTCAGAGGGTATGTGATCGATTTTATCTATTTCTCCCTGATCGATTTTCCGGTATTTAATCTTGCGGATGTTTATGTGGTTGTAAGTGGAATTTTTCTGATCCTGTTTGTATGCACGAAATACAGAGATGATGATTTTGCGTTTCTGAATATCAAACAATGATCCGGGCAGAGATATAATGCATTTGTCTGTTCTTGTAGGAGATATAAATGGAAATATATGATTATACAGTAGAAAAAGAAGAATCAGGTATACGAATCGACCGCTATCTTGCTGAGAAAGACAGCGGTCTTTCCAGGTCTTTCCTTCAGAAACTTCTGAAAGAAGGACAGATTACCGTGGGAGAGAAGGCTGCCAAATCTAATTATAAGGTCCGTGAAAATGACAGGATCCATCTGGAGATCCCGGATTCCAGTGAGCCGGATATCGTTCCGGAGGATATTCCGTTGGATATTCTTTACGAGGATGAAGATGTACTGATCGTTAATAAGCCCAAAGGGATGGTTGTACATCCTGCAGCCGGGCATTATCAGGGAACACTGGTCAATGCAGTTATGGCACATTGTGGTGACAGCCTTTCCGGTATTAACGGAGTGATGCGGCCTGGAATTGTCCACAGAATTGATAAGGATACCACCGGGGCACTGTTGGTATGCAAAAATGATATTGCTCACCGGGATCTGGCAGAACAGCTGAAATGTCACAGTATCCGCAGACGCTACCGGGCAGTTGTGCAGGGAAATCTGAAAGAGGATGAGGGAACCATAGAGGGACCTATTGGACGGCATCCGACAGATCGTAAAAAAATGGCCATCAATCATAAAAATGGTAAAGATGCAATAACACATTACAAAGTGCTGGAACGTTTTGGCGAGGCCACGTATGTGGAATGTCGTCTTGAAACAGGTCGTACCCACCAGATCCGTGTGCACATGGCCAGTATCGGACATCCGCTTCTTGGGGACACGGTGTATGGTTCATCCAGAAATCTCTATCATCTGGAGGGACAGGCACTTCATGCAATGATCCTTGGATTTGTTCATCCACGTACCAGGGAATATATGGAATTTACAGCCCCACTTCCGGAATATTTTGTTAAATTGCTGACAAAATTGCGAAAATAGCTGGAAAACTTGTGGAATGTAGTGTATAATAACTATATTAAAGAGGAAGCGGAGTTAATATTTGCAAATTCGCTGAATCTGAGCAGAAAGGATGTGGCTGTTATGAGTAACAATACAACAAGTTCTATTATTACTATCGGTCGTAAATATGGCAGCGCCGGAAGACAGATCGGCCAGGAAGTTGCTAAATATTTTGGAATCAAATGTTATGATAAAGAGCTGCTGGAGCACGCAGCCAATGACAGTGGGATCTGCAAGGAGCTGTTTGAGCATCATGATGAGAAGCCAACAAACAGTTTTCTTTATTCTCTTGTAATGGATACTTATTCATTTGGGTATTCCTCAGCCGGATTTACAGACATGCCTATGAACCATAAGATTTTTCTTGCACAGTTTGAGGCAATCAAGAAGCTGGCTTCAGAAGGTCCCTGTGTAATGGTCGGCAGATGTGCGGATTATGCACTTGCAGATAATCCGAATTGTTTCAGTGTATTTGTTCATGCAAACCTTGACTGGCGTATCAACCGTATTGCTCAGAAATACAATAAAAATGCCAAAGAGGCCAAGGACATGATCAACAAAACAGACAAAAGCCGTTCCAGCTACTATAATTATTATACCAACAAGAAATGGGGATCTGCGGACAGCTATAATCTTTGTCTGGATAGCAGCAAGCTTGGCATTGATGGAACTGCGAAGGCAATCATCGAAGCCATTCACATTTATGACAGCCTGAAAAAATAAACATCAGATTTTTAGGCACCCTGCCATTTTATGGCGGGGTGTTTTCTGTATCAGCGCGATACCCTGAAGTCGGAATTTATCTTTGCAGGTTATTGGAAAATAATGTTTATGTTTTTTTTAGACACAAACCAGAGATGCTATGTTATAATCACCTGGTGGAGGAAATTACTATGAAAATTCGTTGGAACCATCGTTATGTGCAGTTAGGTGTGACTGCATTTCTGGTTATTGCTGCCAGTATTTTATTTTATTACGGGATTTTCCATATGAAATCTCTGATCACCGGAATTAAAACATTTTTCGGTATTATGGCGCCGATCATTTACGGAGCTGCCATAGCATATCTGCTAACTCCCATTGTTAATTTTTTGGAGAGGAAGATCATTTTTCCGATTTTTGAAAAAAGGAATAAAGCACTTCAGAAAAAGGGGAGAAAAGTAGTACGCTGGATCTGTGTGATCCTTTCTGTATTTCTTATGTTTCTGGTCATTTATGCCCTTGTCATGATGATCCTTCCTCAATTGATTCGAAGCATCATGAATATTATTTACAGTTTTCCTCATTACGTAAGTGTAGTGGAAAACTGGTTAAACTCCGTCGTGGAAAAGGGATGGAAACTGAATCCGGATATGATCAGCCAGATCAATCAGTATTCCAGCAGATTACAGGAGTATCTGACAAATACGATCCTTCCCCAGATGCAGTTTATGATGAAAAATATATCCGCAAGCTTTCTGGATCTTCTTGTTTTTTTGAAGAATTTCCTTATTGGAGCGATCGTATCTCTTTATATACTGGCGGATAAAGAGGGATTTGTTGCCAAGGCAAAAATGGCTGTTTATGCAGTTCTTCCAACCAAATGGGCAACCTTTCTTGTTCATTCCATGCGTTTTACGCATAAAACCTTTGGTGGATTTATCAGCGGAAAGATCCTGGATTCCGCAATTATCGGTGTATTGTGTTATGTTGGAACATCGATCATCGGAACCCCATATGCGATTCTGGTCAGTGTGATCGTCGGTGTTACAAATGTTATTCCGTTTTTCGGGCCATATCTGGGAGCAGTTCCGTGTTTTCTTCTTATTTTGCTGGTAGATCCCATTCAGAGTTTGTATTTCCTGCTCTTTATTCTGATTCTTCAGCAGTTTGACGGAAATATCCTTGGACCAAAGATCCTGGGTGAGTCGACCGGACTGTCCAGCTTTATGGTTATTGTTGCAATCATGGTCGGTGGTGGTTTATTTGGAGTTCCGGGAATGATCGTTGGAGTTCCGGTATTTGCTGTGCTGAATGCTGCCGTATGGAAGCTGATCGGACGTAGTCTTGATGAAAAAGATATGTCTGCAGATGCTGAGTTTTATAGAGATATTGATTGTGTAGACCCCGTTTCCGGAAAGGTCCTGCCAATGCCGGTGAAAAAATCCGTATCAAAAGCACAGGAAGTTACAGTAAAAGCGGAAAAAAACAGAATCTGGTCCGGGGCTTGGGATGAAATTAAACGAATGTTTACATTTTTAGTTAAATTTATTCAGGCGAAATATATAGGCTTTCGATTGAAGCAGAAAAACAGACGGAGACGGAGGAAGAACAGGTTATGAAATTTGTAATTCAGCGTGTAAATCATGCAGAAGTCAAAGTAGACGGAGAAATTGTCGGAAAAATCGGAAAAGGGTTTCTTGTTCTGATCGGCGTTGGCCGTGAGGACACCAAAGAGGATGCAGACTGGTATCTGAAAAAACTTTTGGGACTTCGTATTTTTGAGGATGAAAATGGAAAGACCAATTTGTCTCTGGCAGATGTAAACGGGGAATTGCTTTTGGTTTCACAGTTTACCTTATATGCAAACTGCCGTAAGGGAAATCGTCCAAGCTTTATAGAAGCCGGTGCACCGGATGAAGCAAATAAATTATATGAATATATTATTTCGGAAGCCAGTAAACAGGTTCCGGTTGTGGAACACGGAATTTTTGGTGCAGATATGAAAGTATCTTTGGAAAATGACGGACCGTTTACCGTTATTTTTGATGAAAACCTCAGAGGGTAACGACAAATAATAATAAAAAGTGCTTCCATAAGGAGGCACTTTATTTACTTGAAAATTTATCAAAAACAGGCAATTTTGCAGGAAGTAGCTGTTTATACTACCTATCTATTTGAAAAACTCGGGTTTGTCGTATAGATATAGATGGGTATAAAACCACTTCTTTTAACAGGTGTTTCAGGTATTTCCTGCAAATTATGTAAAATTTATATATTAAGGAGTTTTTATGGATAACAAAATTACTTACCACGAACAAAATGACATTGACAATACTTTAAAACTCCGTGAGGTTTTAAAAACGCTTCCGCCATTTTGCAGGGATTATTTCCGGGCTATTGATGCAACGACTACAACCAAGACCAGAATTTCCTATGCATATGACATTCGTATATTTTTCCAGTTTTTACTGGAGCAAAATCCAATGTTCAAAGACAAAACCATGTCGGATTTCACAGTTGATGTTCTGGATCAGGTCAAGGCTGTTGATCTTGAGGAATATGAAGAATTTCTCAAAGTTTATAAATCCGCGGACTCTTCCAAAACGGAAACAAATGGTGAACGTGGCGTCAAACGTAAAATTTCTGCTTTAAGAAGTTTTTATGCTTACTATTATAAACATGAAATGATCACCACCAACCCGTCTGTTCTGATCGATGTGCCCAAGATCCATGATAAGAATATTATCCGTCTGGATACAGATGAGGTTGTCATGCTGCTGGATTATATTGAGCATTGCGGAGATACGCTGACCGGGCAGAAACGGATGTACCATGAAAAAACGAAGGACAGAGATCTTGCTATTGTTACTCTCCTTCTTGGTACCGGGATCCGAGTATCGGAATGTGTCGGACTGGATGTTGAGGATGTAGACTTCAAAAACAATGGAATCAAAGTTACCCGAAAAGGCGGAAATGAAATGGTTGTATACTTTGGTCCTGAAGTAGAAAAAGCGTTGAAGAAATATCTGGAAGTCAGGGAGAATATTACGCCTCTGGCAGGCCATGAGCACGCTCTCTTCTATTCTACCCAACGCCGCCGGATCGGTGTTCAGGCTATCGAGAATCTGGTTAAAAAATATGCCAGGGAGATCACAACTACAAAAAAGATCACCCCGCATAAGCTTCGCAGCACCTATGGTACTGCCCTGTACCAGGAAACCGGTGATATTTACCTTGTAGCGGATGTTTTGGGTCATAAGGATGTCAATACTACTAAGAAGCATTATGCGGCTCTGGATGATGCCAGACGGCGTCAGGCGGCCAAGGCGGTACGTCTTCGCGAGGACTGATGAATAATGGGACTGCGGAGCAACTGATTCGTTTGACATGCATTGCATATAAATATAGAGACAGTTAGTTCACATAATATAAATTATGTAAATCAACTGCCTCTATATATTTAATCAGATCAAGAAAATCTCAAATTCCCTGTAGGGTTCAAAAAACCTTAAGCAGTGATTATGGACATCTGTATTATATCCATGACCCAAAATCAAAATCCGTACTTAACTTATTTATCAAAATCTGTCTCAAATACACCCTCCGGAGTACGCATGGTAAGAACACCCAGATTAAATTCACTGTCCATAATTGTGATATGATATTCAAAGATCACATCATCATCAAATTTGGAAAGCAGCACATAGCTTCCATTCTCTTTCCCATCAATCTGATCGCAGATGTCGTCGTAAACTTCCTCTCCGGAAATCTTTCGCGGGTATCCGCTTGCCTTGATCTTCTCTTCGATCGCTTTATATAATTCTTCCATACCTTATCCATATCCTTTCTGAAATTAATTGGCTGATAAACCAGATATGTTTTTATCATACCAGATTTATCAGCAAAAATCAGCAAATATTTGGTTGTTTCTGATAAAGTTTCAGATAGGAGTACAGTTATATAATATAAAACTGTGTAGCCGAAGAATTTATTTTTTCTCGTAGAGGAATTCTTCCGGCAAAGTTACTTTGAAATCTTTTGCAAGGGCGTGGAAGTCATTCGGTGTGATGGTCTGCAGTTTTTGTGGAGCCATGGATAAGATCTTAACCAGGATCTCTGCAGATTTTTCAACGGTATGAAGAAGTCCGAAGGTCAGGTCAAAATCCTCGCCTGAGCAGAACATACCATGATGCGCCCAGATAACCACATCATATTTTTTCATCAGTTCAGCAGTTTTGACAGCGATATCTCTTCCGCCTGGAACCATCCATCCGATAACTCCCACACCATCCGGAAATACTACCGGACACTCTGTTGCAGATTCCCAGAGTTCACGGGTGAATACTTTGTCATCCAGAGGAAGAACAAAGGTAAGTGCAATGGTATTGGTGGTATGTGCATGATAAATAACACGATGTCTTCCGTTGGTAAGCTTTTTCTTTACTTCATGGTTCATAAGATGTGTCGGGAGCTCGCTGGTCGGTCTTCCTCCCTCTACAAGACCCCAGCGGATACGGTAATTGGTTCCTGTCTCGTCAAGCTCAATGATCGCAAGACATACTTCCGGGTCAACGATGATATTACGGAAGTATTTTCCACTTCCTGTTACCAGGAAAAACTCTCCTGCCAGTCCCGGAACCTCAACACCGATAGGGGTCCATTCTCCAGGTGCGTTCAGTCGTGGACGGATCATCTCTACTTCTTCTGCTTTCAGACGATAGCTTAAGTTTCCACCGTTTCTCTCGTGCCATCCCTGCTGATATCCATCGTCTGCCATTTTGATAAAACCCTGTACGAATTTAGATTCAAGAATTTTCATAATATATTCCCTCCGTGTTTAAATGTGGTTTGTTGTTGTGCTTACGATTGCTTTAATATGCTTTCTTGTTGTTTGTGACTTCATTATATGCCCGATTGTGTGGATTTGTAAAGGGCTTTTTTGAAAAAATATAAATAAATCCACATATAAAATACGAAAAATCTTGTAAACATTCAATAAACCACATGAAAATAAACACAAAACAACAAAAAACACAATTGGTCAATAGTAATGACATGTACATTGAATGTGGTTTGTTGTTGATTTGTGATGTGGGATTTATAGTATGGTAGATAAACTTGGAACGCCGAAGAATTGTAAGAAAAGAAAAAACAGGAACATTTCCGTATTCTGTACCTTTGATACTCACCCGAAAATATTCCTGCTGGTTTAAAGAAGATTTTTATTTAATTTTTGCTGAAGCATACTGAGATAAGAAGTCTGTACAGTGTCCGACATGTGATATCCCAATATGGCAAGCAGATCTTCCATTTTGGATAAAATTTCTTTCCGCTCACTTTCCTGCTCTGCGATCACCTCAAGCTCCAGAAAGTCTCCAAGCCCCTCTACCTGATCCAGACAGGCGGTAAATCTGCCACATTTCATATACTTTCGCATTTTCATGACCGACGCTACCGGAGAAAAATCCAGATGGATGAGAATATTTTTAAGCACTTCTGCATCGGATACTTCTGTTTCCAGTTCCATTCGGGACATGGAGATTTTATCCAGTTTGGGCCCCTTAAAATTAATCTGAGTCTTAGAAATACCGGATCTGCAGTCTGTGCTTGTTCGGATACGCAGTGCTTCATCACGTTTTTTTACATCATGATAGACACTGTTAAAATAGGTATCTTCTTCCTGGATCTGTGCTGTCTCCTGAAATCCCTGCTCTGTCAGAAATTTCAGGGTTTCCTTAAGATTCTTTAATGGAAGCTTGATCTCAATTTCAAACTGGGCCATGTGATTACTTTAGAATTTCTGCTTTTTTGTTCAGAAGTGCTTCGCAGGCTGCACATGCTGGGCAGTCACAGTATTTTGCACCGGAAGCTTTGATCTCCTCAGCATGAGCCAGGATCTTTTTTGCGTCATCTGCGCCAAATACCTGTGCGCCCATGTCAGAACCTGCAAAAGAGATCAGTCCGTCGATGGGCATGATATCTGCTTCCAGTTCTTTTACGTAAGCAGTTGCCGCATCTGCTTCTTTCTCAGTTCCTGCCGCATCCAGATAATTCTGTGCCGCTTCTTTTACTTCTTTGCATGCAGATGGTGCCTGAAGAAGATCCTGTGTTAATTCTTTAATTGTTTTTGCCATGATAATTTCTCCCTTCTGATCATAGCACTCCCAGAAATTACTGCATCAAGTTCAGCTGTGCAGAACATGAATGGTTGGAAGTGCTATAATAACAGATAAAATCTGCCTGTTATGTATTGATAACAATATCATACCACAACCCTGGATTATTTGCAGAAAATATTGAGACGTTTTTTATAAAGGCATGCAGGAACATCCGATTCCCAGTCCGTCCGGGCCAATATGGCAGGAAAGTCCAAGGGAAAGATCATCACACATCACATCCATTCCCGGAAAGCTTTCCCGGATCTGTGAGATCCAGTCTGCGGTAATTTCCGCAGTGCTGCTGGAGGCAGCCATAAGATATACTTTTCCGGCATCATATTCTTTTTTGAAAGTTGTTTCCAATTCTCTGTGCATAGCATCGATCATGGCTTTTCTTGATTTTTTCATGCCTCTGCATTTCTGAAAAACATCCAATTTACCGGTTCCAAATTTCATAACCGGTTTGATATTGAGAAGATTTGCGGCCAGTGCTGTAGTGGTATTGATACGGCCTCCCTTTTTCAGATATTCCAGTGTGCTTAATCCGACATAGATCACGGTTTTTTCACGGGAAGCTTCCAGAATATCCTTGATCTGCGGTGCTGTATATCCATCTTCCACCAGGTCTATCGCATCCAGAATGGAACGGTGAAGGGGGGTGGAAACACGCCCGTTATCTACCACAAATACTTTGTTTTCGTATTTGGGTTCCTGAGACAAGGCGGCAGCAGTCATGCAGGAACCGCTTAAACTACTGCTCAACGGAATGTAGAGGATCTGATCATAAGATAAAAGCATTTCGTCCCACATTTCCATAACTTCCTGTGGGGAAGGCTGTGAAGTTGAAACATCTGCTCCTTCACGCAGCTTCTCATAAAATCCTGTTCTGGAAAAATCCAGGTCTTCATGAAACAGTTCTCCATTCAGATAAAAAGGCATGGGAAGGACATGAATATCCAGTTCCTCTGCTTCTTGTTTTAAAATGCCACTGTGGCTGTCAGCCATGATTCCAATTTTTTTCATTTTCCATTTATCTCCTGCGTAATTTATGAATGTGTTTCGCAACGCGGTTCTTTTTTATAAAGAGCTACACTTTCCCGGAAACGTTTTTTGTTCAGCTCCCGCATCTGGGAAACCTCGTTTTTCTTTACGAAACCATGACTTTCCATAAAGGTTCTTTGATCCAGCTGGTCCATATATATGGAATAATCCGTATCCTTCTCTGTTGAAATCTGTTTGAGAAGCCCGGTACCGATTCCGTTTCTGCGGTAATCTTTGCTTACATAAAGAAAGAGAATATTTCCGGGAGTCGGTTTCTCCGGGGAAACAGTCAATTGTTTTTTCATATCCTGAAGTTTGTTAAAATGCTCCAGATTCTTCCGGCCTTCCTTAGTAAACTTCAGGCGCAGGAAATGATAGCCTTTTTTCAAACGGAAAACCGGGGCAAAATGGCCATGAGATTCTTTACCGGTAATGAGCACCCCAACTACCTGATCACGGTAGGTTGCCACGGTAACGCTATCTCTGTATATCATATAGGTGTAAAAGAAAAGTCTGGTCAGACGTTTTTCGGTATGTGTTTCCTCAAACTCCCAGCGGTCTTTATAATTTCTTCGGATAAATTCCCGGATTATTGAAAAATCTTCCTTTTCTGCTTTCCGGTAGGCAGGTGCTTTTTTTAATAACATAGTCCATATCTCCTGTATTTTTTCATAAATAACTATCCTATACTTTAAAAGATGATCTGCAACTTAACATCAACTGTTTCTCAACAATTGTTGAAGTTTATGAAAAAGTCTATATAAATAAAAAACAACGGAAGAACCTTATGAAAAATAAGGTGTCCGCTGTTTTTTGGTTTTATGGATATGTGTAAAATATTTGTTTTACAGTATAACAGTAAAACGACAGCCGCTTCCGGGAATATTTTCCACGGAAACGGTTCCCTTACACAGGTTCAGGATCTGTTTTACAAGGGCAAGTCCAAGACCGTTTCCCTCCTGTTTATGGGAACTGTCGCCCTGGTAAAATTTGTCAAAGATATGTTTCATGGAGTATTCACTGATTTGGGGACCTTCGTTTTCTATAGAAAAACGGATCTTTTCTCCTTCCGGCATCATCCGGATATAGATCGTACCACCACAGGGACTGAATTTGATAGCATTGGAAAGCAGATTGTCCCATACATGACAGATGAGATTTTCGTTTCCAAGATACTCCACATCCATCATGTCCACATCAAATTCAATTTCTTTTTCTGACCATTTCGGTTCCATCATAACAATGGATTGTCGGATCTGCTCATCCAGACGGTACCAGTTCTGACGGGTCTGGATCGACTGGTGTTCGATCTTGGACAGCAACAGGATATTTCCTGCCAGGTGGGAAAGCCTTCTGGTGTTAAAAAGGATTTTGCTGATGTACTGCTCCTGCTCTTCTGATATAGGCATGTCATCATCCTGCAGCAGAGTTGCATAACCCTCAATAGCACTGATGGGAGTTTTGAATTCGTGGGAAACATTGGAAACAAAGTCTGTCTGCAGAATCTCCGTTGCTTCCAGTTCCTGGACCATCAGGTTGAAATTAGAATAAATATCCCGGATTTCCTTCATTTGCTTTTCCGTTTCCAGTCGGACGGAAAAATCGCCTTCAGCAACCTGTTGCATGGCTTTTTTCAGCTTTAGTACAGGACCGAAATACCGGATACTGAGAAAGTTGTTAAGGACACCCCCTGCGGTCACGCTGGCCAGGATGATCCATACGATGTTCGGAACAGCTGAAATATGCAGTACATCCATAACAAGCCAGGATATCAGAGATACACAGACAAGCTCCAACATGATCATAAAGATAAAACGTAAACGAATGCTTAAATTTATGAAGAGTTTCTTTTTCATGCCTTTACCACCTTATATCCAACTCCACGGATCGTCACGATCTTAAAATCCGGATTATCGCGAAAGCGTTCCCGAAGCCTTCCAATGTGGACATCTACTGTGTGGGCATCGCTTGCGGAATCATATCCCCAGATATCATCCATAAGCTGTTGCCGGGTAAAGATTTTTCCCGGAAAAGAAACCATCTTATATAAGAGCATGAATTCTTTCTGAGGAAGTACCATACTTTCCGAGGAGGTGGAGACCGTCAGGGAATCGCACTCCAAAATGGTATCTCCGATTCGCTGTTTCCGCTCATTGATCATCTGTGCTCTGCGGAGAAGTGCACCTACCCGCAAAACCAGTTCATTGATATTGACCGGTTTCACCATATAATCATCGGTACCGGACAGAAATCCCATACGCATATCATCAAAAGCATCTTTGGCAGTGACCATAAGTACAGGAATGGAATCTCCGGCATCTCTGAGTGAGCGGACCAGTTCATAGCCATCCATGTTGGGCATCATTATGTCCGAAATGATCAGATCGTAATAATCTTTTTCCAGGGCATCCAGCGCTTCCTGCCCGTCAGAGACCCCTTTTACTGTATAACCGTTTTTTAAGAGGACATGCCGGAAAAGCTGGCGGAGTTCCAGGTCATCTTCCGCAATGAGAATTTTAAACATTTTTACATCCCTATTCCTTGATCTTTTCAATGTCCATGTTTTCAGGCAGGATACAGCTTAAAACAATGGATATGATAAATACAACAGCAACTACATTTTGCGCAAAAACGGACTGTATGATTGACGGGAAAATATCCCAGATCCCGCTCTCACTTGCTGTGATGAATCCGATTCCGACAGCAAGAGAAAGAGATAGGCGGCAGCAGTCCGATGTGAAACAAACTACTATTATAAGAAAAATTACGGAATAATCATAACATAGATTCGTTGTGGAAACCAGACGGATTTTGATGAATAAATGTAATAATAGGTGAATTAGGTCATATTATGAATATTTATACACGAAAAAAAGAAATACCCTCTTGCATTTTCGAAACTTTTACTGTAGAATTATTAACCAGGTAAACACAAATGTATGCCATACCCGAACACTGATTACAAAGATGTAACCAATCTTAACTGTATCAGTGTTTTTTAATATACAATGGGGAAACGAGGAAAAAATTATGGAAAAAAAGCATGAAATGATGAGTCTGGAGGACTCCGAACAGCTGAAAGGCAGAATGAAATTCTTTGAAAAGGAACTGGTAGAGAATCATCACATCGATCCCAACCTTTATGTGGAATACGATGTAAAAAGAGGACTTCGTGATTCCGCAGGTAAAGGTGTTCTCACAGGTCTTACTGAAATTTCCGATGTTACCGGCTATAAGCTGGTCAATGGCAGACGTATTCCTGCAGACGGTGCATTGTATTACCGGGGAATCGATGTGCAGGATATCGTAAACGGACTGAAGGACAGACGTTTTGGTTTTGAGGAGACGATCTATCTTCTGATTTTCGGTAAGCTTCCCAGCAAGGAAGAGCTTTCCAGATTTCTTGAGCTTCTTTCTGACATGGAGGATCTGGGAGGACGTTTTGTTCGTGACGTTGTCATGAAGGGAACCAATGCCAATATTATGAATGCTATGGAGCGCTGTGTACTTGCTCTCTATACATATGATGATAACCCGGAAGATATTTCTGTGGAGAATGTACTCCGCCAGTCTCTGGAACTGATCGCTAAGCTTCCTGAAATCGCGGTTTACTCTTATCACGCATACCGTCATTTCCGTAAAGACGAGACACTTTTTATCCGCAATCCGCAGAAGGGGCTTTCACTTGCCGAGAATATCCTTCTGATGCTTCGTCCGGACGGCAATTATACAGAGCTTGAGGCCAAGGTCCTTGATATCGCACTTGTACTTCATGCAGAGCACGGCGGTGGTAATAACTCTACTTTTACCACACATGTAGTAACATCTTCCGGAACAGACAGCTACTCTTCTACCTCTGCATCCATCGGTTCACTGAAGGGACCGCGTCATGGTGGCGCCAACCTGAAGGTCCAGAACATGTTTACAGATCTGAAGGCCAATGTAAAGGACTGGGAAAGTGATGAGGAGATCATAGCATATCTGCAGAAAATACTGAATAAAGAAGCATTTGATCATGCAGGTCTGATCTATGGTATGGGACATGCAGTTTATACACTCTCCGATCCGCGAGAAGTGATCCTGAAACGTTTCGCACAGGCTCTTGCAGAGGAAAAAGGAATGATGGATGAATTTAAGCTCTATGATAAGGTTGAGGGTATTGCCGGAAAACTGGTCATGGAACACAGAAAGCTGTTCAAAAATGTTTGCGCAAATGTTGACTTCTACAGTGGCTTCGTTTACTCAATGCTTGGTATTCCGGAAGAACTTTTTACTCCGATCTTTGCCATCGCACGTATGCCTGGCTGGAGTGCACATCGTCTGGAAGAGCTGATCAGTGCCAATAAGATCATCCGTCCTGCTTATAAGTATGTGGGGCATCATGCAGATTTTGTACCTTTTGATGAGAGATAATAAACAGAATGATAAAAGCAGTGGGGATTTCTGATCTATTTAAGTTGGAAATCTCTGCTGTTTTTTTGTTCTCCTAAATTACAGAAAAACAGGATCATAACTATACATAATATATATTATGTAAAATAAATATCTGTTTTCACAAAAAAACAAGGCTCACCGCATAAGATATGATCGGATTGCCTTGTTTTTTGTGGAATCTTACTTTATTATTCTTTTCCTATCGGAAGCTCTTCAGCCAGTTTACAAGAGAATCATGCCAGATGTTGTCGTATACGGTCTTTTTCATCTGGTCGTCTACAGGGCCGTTTCCTGCCATTTTTGCAAGGATAGCAGCCTGAAGTTCGCCTACTGTCATTTCTTCTGGTGTTTTGTGCGGATTTGGCGCAGTGACCGTTTCCGTTTCCTGTGGATTGGAGGATTCTGCTTCAGGAGTTGACGGAACATCCGCTGCGTTTGCTGTATTGTCAGAAGCTTTATCTGTATTTTCAGCGTTTGAAGCTTCTTTTTCCGGGGCAGCTTCTGTTACAGTGTTGTTTTCAGCCGCCTGCTCCTCTTCTGCCTCAGATGCAGCGTTTTCGTTCTCTTTTGCTGCGGCAGTTTCCGGAACATTAGTCTGAACCGGCTTATATTCCGGCATATCTCCTGCAGGGAGCCAGATTTCACCGCTGTTTGCTGCAACACGGACACGGATCCGTCCGCCCTGTGCGGAAACCTTCTGACCTGTGAGGGCACCTACGTATTCCGGAGCACTTCCTGTTGGAAGGTTCATCTCTGAATCACTGTCATCATTATTCACAGTAACGATCACTCGTATGCCTTCCAGATCTCTTGCAAAGGCAAACTGACGGTTTGTAAGAGCCAGTTCTGCGTAGGAACCGTAGCTTAATGCAGGAGTTCCCTGGCGGACCTTTCCGAGGGCTGCGATCAGTGCAGTACATGGGTTCTTTGTTGCAGCATCCGCATAATCGTTAAGATCAAGTGCCGGACGTAAGCTGGCATCGGAAAATTTTTCTTTTTTTCCGTCAATACCAAATTCTGAGCCGTAATAAATGCTTGGAACGCCAGGTAAAGTATAAAGAAGTACATGTACAGGAGCAAAATGTGCTTTGTTCTGCAATTTGGTATGAATTCGCTCTACGTCATGGTTGTCCACGAAATTGTAGAGGTCCAGATCTCCCATATTCTGAAGATATTTTACTGTATGAGCAATTTCAAAATAGTTGTGGTCATTATGTCCGCTGTAAAGTGCCTTGTGAAGGGCATAGTTAGTTACACTGTGAAGAGTCTGTCCGTTTACCCAGCGGCTGTAATCTCCGTGAATGACCTCTCCCATAAGCCAGAAGTCTTTCTTAACCTCATCTGCGGTATGACGTAGAATACGCATGAAATCAAAATCCAGAACATCAGCGGCATCCAGGCGGATTCCATCAATATCAAATTCGGAAACCCAGAAATGGATCACATCACAGATATAGTTCTGTACTTCCGGATTGCGTTGATTCAGCTTTACAAGAAGATTGTATCCACCCCAGTTTTCATAGGAAAAACCGTCATTATATTCGGTATTTCCGCCGAAATTTACATTACAGTACCAGTTAACGTAAGGGGAATGCTCACGGTTTTTTTGGATATCCTTAAAAGCGAAGAAATCACGGCCTGTATGGTTGAATACACCATCAAAGATCACGCGGATGCCTTTTTCATGGCAGGCTTTTACAAAATTGGTGAGATCTTTATTGGTTCCAAGACGGGAATCCAGTTTTTTGTAATCGGTTGTCTCATAGCCATGTCCGACACTTTCAAAAAGCGGCCCTATATATAAGGCAGTACATCCGATCTCTTTGATGTGGTCGATCCACGGCAGCAGTGTGTTCAGTCGATGTACAGGAGTTCCGTAATCATTTTCTTTTGGAGCGCCTGTAAGTCCAAGTGGATAAATATGGTAGAAGATTGCTTCGTTGTACCAGCTCATAATATTACACCTCTGTTCTAAAAATTTGCAATTTCCTGATAATTAGAGAAATTACACAAATATCTTCTCTATAATACCAGATTCCTATAATATAATCCAGAATAAATCAGCCAGTTTTTCAGCGAAAAATCCGGCATATTGCTAATTGCCGGATCTTATCGGATGGACATATGTTTATTCGTCAAATTCTGCAGTAACTATAAAGCCGCGTGGCGTATGCTCAATGCTTTTGATGATGCCCTCTTTGGATCTGATGCGGTCTGCATTTCTGTAGCAGCCGGACATGGCTACTGCAGGCTCAATGATATAGCTGTAGTTCGTGGCAGAGAGAAATTCGGAGATCTTTACTTTATCTCCCACCTGTATCAGCCCCTGTCTTTCCATTTTAAATTTTTCTTCTCGCATAAACATGCCTTCTTTCTGTATAAATACGCAATGTGAATATATCTGTAAATACAATTAATTACATGTTTAAGATCTTTAAGAACCGGATGGGATCCGTACCAGAAGCTTCTGTCCGTCTTTTTCTACTGCTGTAAGAACGGGAATATGTTTTTTTCGCAGAGCATGAACGATGGGATACAGGGAAAACATGGCATTATCTGCAAAAACTGCTTCCGGTTTGTAGCGGAGGATTTCTTTAATTCTGTCTTTTATAAAGCTTTTCCATTCTGTCTTTTCCATGGAGAGTTCTCCGTAGATTCCGTTCAGAGTCAGCTCCGGTAATTGGGGAACCGGCAAATGTATGATCCTGGCAGAAGAAAGATCCGGAAGCTTTTGAAGTAGCATGTCTGTTTCTTTATTTCCGCCAAGGCTTACGATCACAGCTTCTTCATGGAAGGCGGCAAGACTGCTCCTGCAGGCAAGAACAGAATCCTCAAGGGTTCCGCAGGTCATGAGAAATCCTCCTTTATGACAAAAGGCTGCACTTTTAAGACCGGTTACCAAAGATAACTCCTCGCCTTCCAGGCCAAGCCAGGAAGAAGGAAAACTGCATTTGTAATTCATGGAATATTCTTTTTTCTGTGGCTGGATACAGTAACCGCCCCGGTTGGACGGAAAGATCACAAAAGCAATGTTGGTTTCCGAAAGGCGTTTTTGGCAGGGAATAAATTCCGGAAGTATAAGGATATTGGTATTTTCTGCCGGGGTATCACCCGAAGCGAGGGAAGCAGCATGTTCTGTAAGAACTTCTTCCACCCGTCTGTCTGCACGTTCATTTCCAAGGTAACGCTCGAATTTATTTTCCAGGATCATGCCTGCCACACTGACTGCCTGGAAAAAGGCTTCGTCATTACTGCTTTTGGAATCCCATCCCGGATTAAAATTGCCGATCAGTGTGGCAAGTTCATTTTTTTCACCGGTATTATCATTGATATCCAGAGGCTGGACAAAGGATTCATCGAATTTTAGTGCCAGTTCCTCACCTAGGATTTCCGGTCCAAGCTTCTCCCAGAGAAGGCCGAAGGCCGCATATGGGACGCCATTATCGCGGATACGGCTGTTTTTCTGATGATGATCATACTGTCCTCTGCCAATATCAAAAACAAGACCTTCATAGTTTTCAGGAACCTGGTTTCCACGTGTGATGGTAATCTCGGGATTCAGATATAAAAGCAGAGCGGCAGAAAAAACATCGTCTGCGTGAAATTTCCCGCTGTGGGTGAATGCGGATGCATTTTTTTGTTTGATTTTTTCCAGTAAATGATTCATATGAAACGCTCCTGTGTGTTTATTCTGCTCTTCAGTATACCACAGAAATGAAGAATAAACAAAGTTTCCTACAGTTAAAAAGGAATCCGTCCTGAAGACAGATCCCTTTAAAAATTTACGTTCTTTTATGTTTTATGTACAAAATAGGACGTTCATATTCAATTTTATTATAATGCGCAGATAATTTTATCCTGATATGCTTCCGGAACTTCTTCTTTATCCAGAGACATACTGATAATAAAGGAAACTTTGAAGGTTTCACCGATGGCACTTAACTGATCCAGTGTTCCGGTTGCGTCCTTTCCTTCAAGCTTGGCTGTTGTAAGGAAGCTGTCCAGATATACCTGCTCCAGATCATGATCCTGAGAGAGGATACCACAGATAAATCCTACAAATTCGTCCGCATTTTTAACCGGAAATCCGGAAACATCGATAAGGCGGACCTTGTTGTTCAGCTCATACATGTGCTTGGTGCTCTTGTCTAAGTAAACAATACTGCCGTTGGCGTCCTTAACAGCTCCGTTTACTTTGTCTAACAGTACTTTTGTTTTTCCTTTGCCTTTCTTTCCTACAATCAGTTCAACCATCCTGTTTTCCTCCTTAGACACATATAATAATTTTGAATAAAATTGCTATTGATATGCTTCAAATTATAGTGCATTGTGAATAAAATTGCAAGGGCTTTTTGAAAAAAACTGGTAATTTTAATCAAGCTTTACTGATCTCTTTCATTTTCCATTTGTGCTTTTGCTTTCCTTCCGATCCGGGCAGTGCTGTTCATGATACTGGCCCGGGTAACCTTGTCGTTTCCGTACTTCAGACGGATGGAATCCAGTGCTGCATCCAGTTTCTGCTGGCGTTCCTTCTTGTGAGTATCCTCAAAAAAGGACAGCTGTTCAAAGGAATCATCCGTAAGACCGGTCAGTGATACTCCCAGGAGCCGGAGTGGCTGTCTCATCCAGGACTCCTGAAAGAGGTTTTGGGCATTTCTGTAAATCTCTTCTGTGATATCGGTGGCATTTGGCAGTTTAGTCTGATGAGATTTGTTTCGAAAATCCAGGGTACGGAAGGTTACAGAAATGCAGGTGCATTTTTTCTTTTTGCGGCGCATGCGGGCGGCCAGAATATCGCATTGTTCCAGCAGGATTGGAAGTGCCTGCTCCAGTGAGACCAGATCATCGTTAAATGTAGTTTCCAGACTGAATCCTTTTGCTTCATCAGGTTTTGCTTTCACAGGGGAGTCATCAAGGCCACGGGCATACTGATATAACTGCTGTCCTGCTTTTTCACCGAGAAGTGCCTGTATCTTTGCTTTTTTTTCATGAGCCAGATCTCCGATGGTTCTGATCCCTGCGTCCTGCAGTTTTTTTTCAGAGGATCTGCCAAGAAAAAGAAGCTCTCTCACTGGAAGAGGCCACATTTTTACAGGGATTTCTTCCGGAAATAAAGTATGCACCTTATCTGGCTTTTCGAAATCAGAGGCCATTTTTGCAAGAAGTTTATTGGTGGAGATGCCGATATTTACGGTAAAGCCGAGTTCTGTACGGATCTTATCCTTCAGCTCATGGGCAGTTGCCACCGGATCCGGGTAAATATAGGAGGTTCCGGTCATATCCAGAAAAACCTCATCAATGGAAAAGGATTCCATTACCGGTGCATAGGACCCACAGATTTTTTTGAAGGCTCTGGAACATTTATCGTATAATTCAAAGTCAGATGGAACGGCCACAAGATTCGGACATTTGCGAAAAGCCATAGCCATAGGCTCTCCTGTCTGGATTCCGTATTTTTTTGCAGGAATGGACTTGGCGACAACGATGCCGGTACGTTTACTGGGGTCTCCGCCAATACAGGAAGGGATGTCTCTCAGATCCGGAAGTCCCATCTTTACTCTTTTTGCTGCTTCCCAGGAAAGAAAAGCACTGTTTACATCAACATGAAAAATCAATCGTTCCATATAGGGTTCTTCTTTCAATTGTATAAAGTGTGTCTGTTATATCTATTTACAGATTTTTGCAGACAGCTGATCAAAAAGGTTCCGATATTCCTCTTCTACCTGTGAAAAAGGGTATTGCCGGTATTGGATCGGAACATGGACAACCGGTTTTGGAGTGTCCGGTGTTTCATTCAGAAGATATTTCAGGTCATACCAGAGCAGGTCATTGTCGATCTCCTTCAGCTTCTGCTCTTCTATGTCAGAAAGTCCGGATCCCAGATATTTCTGATAGATAATGTTTAAAAGAGCTTCCTCCTGTTTCCGATACGCAGGAAGACTTTTCTTAAATGGTCTTGGAACATCGGACATATAACATTCGCTGGCATCGTGAAGAAGGGACGCCAGTATAAGACGGCCGGAATAGCCACGTGCTTCGGCTTCTTTGGCACAGAGGATGCAATGCTGCCCTACAGAGAAAAAAGTCCTTACATGACCATTTCCGCGGCATAGAAGAGAAAGTGCGTGTGCAATGTCCTCAATGCAGATCAGCTCTTCGTCCGGATGTGTCGGATCAAAATGTTTTCCAGTGTATGTGGTAATGCAGTCGCCCATAAAATGTTACGCCTTTCTTTAAGCTTATGAATAAATATGATTATTTATTATAAACACCCAGAGAAAGTGTGTCTATATGATCGCGAAATAAATTTCGGGAACTGTTACAGAAAAACAAAAGAAATACATGGCTGTTTTACAAATATGAGTGATTCTGTGCTATAATACAAAAAAACGACAGGGAGATCATCAGCGATGAAACATATGGAAGAAATGAAGATTGCCGGATTAGCCATGGCATTATGTATCGTGATGCTGGGAATCTATATCGTCGTCCCAAAGGATGGAACGGTTTCTCATCTTACTGCTATTCCGGATAATAATGCGGCGGAGCCTGTTACAGATTCTACATCAGAGGGAACCGCTGATGCGGATTTTCCAATCTATACAGAGGACAGCTACAGCAGTGAGCCCGAGAGTTCGTATTCTTATGACGATACTGGGGACGGAGATTCCTATACGGAAGAGCCGACTTATGATCCAGGTGATAATTCTTACGACGGCAATACGGATAGTGAAGCCAATGGAGCAGATACTTCAGATACATCTTCAGATGGAACCGGTGAAGACGCAGGCAATTATGAAGATCCGGACAGTGGCTCCGGTGAAGTGGTCGATGACAATGATTACAGTGGTACTTCGGATACGGATCTTGATAGCAGTGAGACCGAAGATACCGGCAGTGATGGCACCGATGATACAGTAGAAATTAACTGAATGTAAAAAAAAGAATAAAAAAGCAGATCTGCGAAATAAAATTTCAAACAGATCTGCTTTTTTGTATGGAATCCTGTCAGTTGATGTTCTGGAGCAAGGATGTCATTTCCTGATAAAGAACATCCTTTGAGGACGCACCCATGACGATGGAAATAAATGGCTTCCCATAAGCATTCTGGCTTAAAAGTGCCAGACAGTTACCGGCTTTATCGGTTGTTCCTGTTTTTCCTCCAAGAATAGTGACATCCTTAGGAGTTGCTGCCTCTCCGGTAAGATAATGATCTGTAGCGGGTAAGGTAGCACTTGCATCGGAGCCATCGGAATGCTTATAGCTAACTGTATAAGATGCCATTTGTGTGATGTCTGTAAACTCCGGATAATTCAAGGCTTCTTTCAGCATCAGATAAATGTCATAAGGCGTTGTATAATGATTTTCGTCCTGAAGACCATGGGGATTGGTAAAGTGAGTTCCTGTACAGCCAAGTTCTGCAGCAAAGCTGTTCATCATCTCTACAAATTTATCTGTTGATCCACCTATATGTTCCGCAATGGCAGATGCTGCATCATTGGCAGAATAAACAAGAAGACAATGAAGAAGCTGATCCATGGTAACCTGATCTCCCGCCTGGAAACCAGCTACCTGAGAACCGGATTCCAGGGTAACATTCTCCTGTGAGATCGTTACTGTATCGTCCATGTTTCCATATTTCAGTGCAAGCATAGCTGTCATGATCTTTGTGATGCTGGCAGGATAAACCTTGTTGTAGGCACCTTTTGCATAGAGTACCTTTTTATCACTGAGATTCAGAAGCACACCGGACTGGCTGTCATCCAGACTGACAGAATCCAGAGCAACATCTTTTGTAACAACACAGAGATCATGGGCGAAACCTGCCGCGCGCTGCTCTTCTTTGGAAGTCAGAGTATTATCAAACTCGGAGAATGCATTGAAAGAATTTGCAGGAGTGGAAAAATCTCCGCCCTTCAGCATGTAAACACCAAAACCGCCAGCTGTGCATAGTACGATCAGCAGAAGAAGGAGAAAAATGGTGTTGCGGATCCTTTTACGACGCATCCGTTTCATCCGGGTATTCTGAGCTTTACGTCTGGCAGAAACAGTTCTGTCAGACGGCATGGAAGTTGTTTTTGTCCCCTTGGAAGCTGTATGTGCAGCCCGGGAAGCCTGACCTCTGGAAGGATTGCCAGAACGTATATGATTTTTTACAGGTTCTTTACGTGTCATAAGTATTCCTCTTTCCGAAAGTAGGTATCCGATTTCTGACCTTTTTTCTGTAATTCTTTATTATATGCACTGCTCTGCAGTCCTACATTGAGAACAAGTCCCATACCCATAAACAGACTGATCAGAGAAGTAAGACCATAGCTTACAAAAGGAAGCGGAGTACCTGTGTTTGGTGCAAGGCCGGTAGCAACACAGATGTTGATGAAGCTCTGTATGGAAACAATGCTTCCAACACCGCAGCATATGATCTTACCGGCAAGATCCTTGGCCCGCAGGCTCATACGGATACATTCAAAGGTGATCAGAAACAGCAGCAGTACGATCAGAGTACAGCCGATAAATCCGTACTGCTCTCCAGCCACCGCAAAAATAAAGTCGGTCTGATTCTCAGAAACAAAGTTTCCATCATTTACGGATGTAACACTGGTGTCATTACTGAAAGCACGTCCCACAAGCTCTCCGGAGGCGATGGCTGTTTTTGAGTTGTTCTGCTGTTCAATATCATCTGCGTATTCTTCGTTCTCCGGATACAGGAATGACATGATACGGTTTCTCTGGTAATCCTGTATCAGTTTCTGATCCGGCTGCACGATAATGGACAGAAAGATGATGGCTAGAGGAATCGCGATCAAGGCTACACCTCCGATGATCTTATAACTAAGTCCTGCGATGTAGATCAGAATACAGAACAGGACTGTTACGGTGATGGTGTTTTTCATATCCGGCTGTACATAGATCAGCATCAGTGGGATGACCAGAAGGACAGCTGATTGTATCAGAGTCTTTAAGGTATTCAGATCTTCCTCATGATCCATAAAAAATTTGGCAAAAAACAGGATAATGATGATCTTTGAAAGCTCGGTAGGCTGGAAACGGATAAAACCTAAATCCACCCATCTGGCAGCACCATTGGCGCTGGATCCGAAGAACCGGACAGCCAGAAGCATAACGATATTAAATCCATACATGATCCATTGAAAATTCAGCAGCCAGGAATAATCCATCAGTGAAAGGATCAGCATAAAGACTACACCGATGATCACACCCAGAAGCTGACGTGTGCGAAGGTAGTCGGCAGCTGTTCCTACAAGCTGAATTCCAATAAAGCTGATCGCCAGGAGAAAGATCACCAGTCGAAAATTGTAAAACCGCAGCTTATACTGTTTAATCATAAATTATGCATCTCTTTTCTTAAGTACGGGTATGACTGCATGCAGAACAGGTGGTTCCTGTGTGATCTGTATGGTCACCCCTGGTTCATCAATTACAACGTATTTTTTTACGGCATGTATCAGATCGTTCCGTAAAAGCTTCATCATCTGTGGAGAACAGTCTATGCGTTCCGATACAAGAAGAAGCTTCATCCTGTCGCGTGCATAGCCTGCAGAGTGGTTTTTCCCGGAGAAAAATCCCATAATCATTCCTCCTGTGATGAAAAATGTCAGACAGCAAAGCGTCTGTTATTTTCGAAAAATGCTGCCAAGACGGTGAAATACACCATTTTTTCGACGCACAGTAACATAAGGGACCTCTTCGCCCATAAGCCTCCGGCAGATATTGCGATACTCTTCTTCTGCCTGGGAATTTTTTCCGGATAAAGGTTCTCCCTGATTTGTGGAAATCACGATCTGTTCATCATCCAGGATCGCACCGATCAGATCTACAGCCAGGATTTCCAACACATCTTCTACGGACATCATATCACCTCTGGCGATCATTTCCGGTCGAAGCCGGTTGATGATCAGCCGGATATCCCGGAGCCCTCCGGACTCCAGCAACCCGATGATACGGTCTGCATCCCGGATCGCGGAAACTTCCGGTGTGGTCACGACCAGTGCACGGTCCGCTCCGGCTACTGCATTTTTGAATCCCTGTTCAATTCCTGCCGGACAATCCAGAAGGACATAATCGAATTCTTCCCGGAGATCATCGGTAAGCTTGATCATCTGTTCCGGAGATACGGCAGTTTTGTCCTTGGTCTGGGCAGACGGAAGAAGATACAGTTCTGAATGCCGACGATCCCGGATCAGTGCCTGTTTCAGGCGGCAGCTCCCATTGATCACATCAACCAGATTATAAACAATACGGTTCTCCAGTCCCATGACAACATCCAGATTTCGGAGTCCGATATCGGTATCTACAACTGCAACCCTTTTTCCCATGGCAGCCAGTCCGGTCCCGATATTTGCCACGGTGGTGGTTTTTCCAACACCGCCTTTTCCAGATGTAATGACAATGACTTCACTCATGTTTTCTGATTCCTCCTATAAAATGTTCCACACTTCTGGTATCCTCATAAAGTTTGTTTAGTCATTCGATACATTACTGGTATCGCTTGCTGCATAGCCAGTGAGAATGGTGCTTTCATCTGCAAGTCCGAAAATGTATTTAAAGATATCATTAGCTGCAAGGCAGGCATTACCGGATGCATATCCGTTTGCGATTCGTACAGATATTGCGTACTTGGGATCAGAAACAGGCGCATATCCGATAAAAAGTGCATTGTTCGGATGAAAATAGTCAATCTCGGCAGTACCGGTTTTTCCTGCTACTTCAACTCCAAGTCCGTTAAACTGATCATGAGTCTGCACTACACGATACATACCGTCATGGATGGCATCCCAGATATTGCTGGAAAGATCCAACTGTCCAGCTGTTTCGGAAGGATATTCCTTTATAAGTTTTCCTTTGGAATCCGTCACACGGTCCAGAAGGGAAAGCTTGTAGATCGTACCGGAAGTGGCGATCGTTGACGCATAGCGTGCAAGCTGGCTGGTCGTAAACGTATTAGTACCCTGTCCAATATAGGAAGGAACCGCGTTTTTGTCAGAAACCTGCGGAGAAGCCTCGGAAATTTCAATGCCGGTTTTCTGATCCAATCCCATGAGGGAAGCATATTTCTGAAGCATTCCAAGACTTCTGGCTTCAGAAAAATTACCTTCGGAATCTTTACCAAGTTCGAAACCGATCGTAGTGAAAAATACGTTACAGGACTGCTCAATGGCCTCACGGATATCAAGAGAACCGTGGCCCTGTTTATTCCAGCAGTTGATCGGAGGTGTTACAAGGTCAAAGCTTCCTGTACATTCAATATATGTGCCATCATCTATTACGCCCTCGGACATGCCGGCAACAGTAGATAAGATCTTTAAGGTAGATCCTGGAGCCGTCTTCTGCTGTGTTGCCTTGTTGAAGAACGGGCTGGAAAGATCTGTGGAAAGCTTTGCATAATAATCGGTGTCCATATTGTTGGTCAGACGATTATTATCATATCCCGGATAGGAAACACATGCGAGAACATTTCCGGTTGTAGTATCTGTGATCACCGCAGATGCAGAGCACGGAGCCAACGCAAGCTGGGCCGGTGTGATCTCAAGATTTGCGATCTTGCGATACATGAAGGTGTAGGCATCAAGACCACCGGAGGCCATTGTCTGATACAGCTCGTCTTCTTTTGAAAGAACGCCCTGTTCATAGAGAACAAGACACAGATCTTCTCCACTGATGGTGTCTTCCTGAAGCATATATTTATACAGAAGCTTTGAAAAGCCTGTATCTGTCTTCAGGTAATCAATGATATAGGCGGTAAGAGCCTGATAGATCTCTTCAGAATCCAGATATTCTCCGGAGGTTGAGATCTGGGAAATATCGATCCAGTTCTGACTGGCAGCATAGTTCAGATAATCTTTCAGACTGATACTCTGGTCATTTTTCCAGGCTTTGTATGTTTCATCTGAGGTATCAATGGAATCACTTTTCAGTACCTTCAGGGTATTGGTAAGAAGATCATCACAGATATAGGTAAGATATTCCTGCATCTGCGTATCTTCATCCTTATAGGCGGGAGGATTGTCACCTGTCAGCCTGTTACTTATTGTATCAAAAACCTGTTGCTGTTTTTGCTGAAATTTGGCGTATAAATTTTTTTCTGTATCGGAAGCATCTGCATCGCTGAATTTATTGATATCGATCACACTGTTTGCGATCAGTGCATTGTATACATCATAGATTGGGATGGTGATCTTACTTGCATCTTTCTCTGCTTCATAATCAAAGCTTTTATTTGGTGTCAGTTTAGAGAGGACAATACCGGCAACACGCTGTTCCAGGATCTGGTAAATACTCTTCTGCCAGTCGGAATCAATGGTCAGATAAACATCGTTTCCGGCCACAGGATCAACAGTTTTGGAATTGTCGATATCAAGGACTTTACCAAGATTATCAACTGTGACCGTTTCTTCTCCATCTTTTCCCTGAAGTTCAAGCTCCATATACTGTTCGATCCCGGCTTTTCCAACAACCGCATCATTGGAATAATCAGGATTATCCTTACGAAGGGTTTCCAGTTCTTCAGAAGAGGCCTGGCCTGTGTAACCGAGGATCGGCGCCATACTCTCATCGTCCACATATTTTCTGGTGGAATCTTCTACAATGTCAATACCCTGGAGAGCGGCCTGATTTTCTTTTATGGCTGCCACAGATTTTTCACTGACATTTGTTGCAATGGTCACCGGCATATATTTCTTGAAACTGTTGGTGTTCAGCTGATAGCGCATGATCGCAATTTCGAGGATTTCCTGTTTGGTAAGCTCTTCCGGAAGAGAATGTGCGGCAAGTTCTTCCGGGGTGTAGGCATCTTTTCCGTAAAGAACGATAGAAAATCCGTTGCTTCCGGTAAGATGATCCATGATCTGGGCTGCGGTTGCGTTTTTCTGTTCATCACTGAGATCATCAATCTGTGCTTCTCCGTAAATATCCGCACGGAAACGGTTAAGAGTAAATCCTTCATCTACATCAAAAGCATAGTCGCCATGATCATTGACGGTAATATGAAAATTATCAGATAAGCTGTCCCCGTTTTTGGAAAGAATCTGTAATACCTGGTAGGCGATACCGTTCAGAGTCAGATTCTTTTCTCTGGTGCTGTTGTATGTACCGCTATCTTCGAATGTGACAGAATATGCAAGTACATTGGAGGCGACAACTGTGCCGTTACGGTCATAAATATTACCACGGGTGCTTTTGATCACGCGTGTTTTGGTGGTACGTGTCTGAAATTTACTGATGTAATCCTCTCCCTGTATGATCTGCAGACTGAAAAGCTGCCGGACCAGGACAGATGACAGAAAAATAAATACGATCACAAGAACTGTAGTACGTTTCAGACGGATTTTTTTGATGATTTTTTTTATTTTAATTCCCAAATAGACTCACTTTCTTTCCTTACAGTATCCATTAAGTGGTAGTTGATCCAGTAAAATACCCGGTATACGATGATGGTGAGAAAAACCGTATATACAATCTCGGGGATAATGATCCTGTATATGTAGGTCCAGAATCCAAGACGGCCTCTGAGCAGAAACTGGAGGCCATACACAGCCAGATTATAAAGAAGATCTGTTCCTGCTACAAGAAAAAGCGGAACTTTCAGATCATCATCATAAAAACTGCGGAATGCATAGCCGCTGATAAAACCTATATACATATAGATCAGTGCATAAAATCCAAACAATGATCCATAAAAGAGATCGACGAAAAGCCCGGAAAAAAATCCAGTCCACAGACCGACTTTTCTTCCACGCATAAGTCCCATGGATACACACAGGATCAAAAGCAGATTTGGAGTGATGGATCCAATGGAAATACGGTCCATTACTGTGCACTGAAGGAGAAAACAGACAATGATAGTGATAAATAATATGATCTTATTTTTCATTGGACGCATCCTCCGATTTGTCTATCGCGTCCTGTTTATTGGTGGTGATCACAAATACATCTTTCAGATGACCGAAATCAACCGGTGTAACGATCGTACCTGTTTTTGTCAGGTTATTGGGATCCTGCTGGATCTCACTGACATAACCAATAAACAGTCCTTCCACATATTTTTCACTGATGTTCGAGGTGACAATACGTTCTCCGACTGTTACCTTGTTATCCTGATCGTAAAGCTGCTCAAAGCTTAATTTGCCTTCATCGATCAATTTCAGATCTCCAGTGACAACGCAGTTGTCGGAAGTACTGACTGCCATGGCACTGACATTGCTGCTGTCATCGATGATGGAACGGACAGTAGCCCAGGAAGGTCCCACTTCTGTAACGATACCCACAAGACCCTTTCCGGCGATTACGTTGTTATCAACCCGGATCCCGTTATTACTGCCTTTGTTGATCATAAAGGTATCATACCAGTTTCCGGGATCTTTGGAGATTATCCTTGCGGCAACCTTGGGATAGTCGGTATATTCCTGATCAAGATCGTAAAGTTCCTTCAGGCGTGTGAGCTCTGTCTGGTCCTGGATCAGGATGTTATTCTGTTCCGTAAGACTGTTGATCTGACTTTTCAGCTCTTCGTTTTCCTGAAGCACGTCCTGTTTATCACGAAGATTGTTTTTTACATTTCCAAATATATCGCTGACACCGGCGATCCCCTTTTCAAAGGGAACGATAAGAAAACCGGCTGCCTCCTGAAGTGGTGCGGAAGAGGTTCCGGAGGCTGCTGTAGCTACAATGCAGCTTCCACAGAAAAGTGTCATGATTACCAGAAGATGTTTACTTTTTAAATTAAAATGAAAACGCACTTTTTTTCGGATGTTTTTCATTATATATGCCCCTTTACAGTTTTTTCTGCTTTACCGGCTGGGCCCATTTGCGCAGGTTTCTGTCGCGGATGATCTTTTCCAGGCCGTATGCTGCAGAAGTTTCATACAGATCAGAAAGATTAAAAGCAAATCCTGTATAGCTAGCCAGATAGTTATCTATATAAGGAAGCCGTGTACTGCCGCCGGTCAGATAAATGCCCTCTTTTGCGATATGATAAGCGATCTGTGGCGGGGTACGTTCCAGAAAAGATTTCATCTCTGCTGCGATCTGGTTCACACAGTTGGCGATCCCTTCATTAACAACGTAGGCAGAAATAACTTCTTCTCGTGGAAGTCCGGAAATACTGTCGATCCCGACTACTTTTCGGGCTTCTTTTTTCTGATCGTTCAGTCTTCCCATAACTACTTTCAGACGTTTTGCAGTTCGTGTTCCAATCTGAAGATTATAATGTTTTCGGATCTCGCTGCAGATAGATTCGTTCATCTGTCTGCCTCCGATGGGGATCTTACGGCTGATGATGATCTTGCCGTCGGTTATGATGGAAAACTCTGTACTCTGTGCACCGATGTTTACGATCATGCTGCCCTGATTCTTTTCAGGGTCGATTCCCATGGCAATGGCATCTGCAATAGGGGACTCCACCATAAAAACACGGTTTTTCCGCAGCCAGTGACCATTGACCAGATGATAGTATGCCCTCTTTTCGATAGCAGTCATATCAAGTGGTACGGAGAAATACATGTCTGCTCCGAGACCGGATGTATGATCGATTTTTTTTATCATGCTGTAAAGGACGATCTCCTGCAATTCCAGATTTGCCAGCATACCGAAAGCCATAGGAGAATTTACGGAAATATCTGCAGGTGATTTTTCAAACATTTCATAAGCTTCGTTCCCTATGGCAAGGATCCGACGTCCTCTGTAGGCTACCATGTTCTTTTCTATGTAACTTTTGTTTCTGAAAAATGAATAGACTTTTACAGAGCTGCTTCCAAGGTCTACTCCGTAATTATTTCTAAAAAGCATAAATCTGTCCCTTCACTTAAGTATATTCATCAAAAATCCCTTTTTCGCGGAAACTGACATACCTGTGATCACCGATGATGACATGATCCAGAAGATGGATGCCGAGGAGTTCACCGCAATGATAGATCCGTTCCGTAACATCCAGATCAGCCTGACTGGGGGAGGGATCACCACCCGGATGATTGTGGACCAGGATCAGGTTCACCGCACGATATTTTACAGCTTCTACAAAGACTTCTCTTGGTGTGATCAGTGTGGCATTGACAGTACCGCGGCTTAAAAGCTGTTCCCCCGACAAATGGTTATGTCCGTCCAGCATCATGCAGTAAAGCAATTCCTGCTCTTCATGCCGGAGCCGCTCCATATAATATTTCGCAATGGTTACCGGATGGTGAAAAGACAATTCCGGTTTTGCAGCTGCGGTTGCCATACGCTTGGAAAGTTCCCCGATACATTTCAGCTGTATGGCTTTTACCTTACCGATCCCATGGATCTTTATCAGTTCCTGCATGGAAATATGAAACAGTCCAAGCAGACCACTGTATCCGGTCTGTTTCGATAAATTCAGGATTTTATCTGCCAGAGTCAGGGAACTGGATCCCTGTACGCCACAGCGCAGGATCACGGCAAGAAGCTCTCGATCGCTTAAGGACTGTTCTCCCTCCCGCAGACATTTTTCATACGGACGCTGATAATCTGGCATTTCCATTATAGTATCTTTCATATGATTTCCCTTTTCGCTCTCGAAGAAGGGGATGCAAAATTGCAGAAGTTATTTTAGCATAAAAAAGCAGGGATGTACACTCTATCCCGGAAATTTCCACTTTTTTCACATTTTGTTTACAGGCAGGGCATAAACAGAAGCGACTGCTTCTGCCACCTTGATCCCGTCCATCGCTGCGGATGTAATGCCTCCGGCGTAACCGGCGCCCTCTCCGCAGGGGTAGATCCCTTCTATATTGGAAGTGAGCTTTTTCGGTTCCCGAACGATCCGTACAGGAGAAGAGGTACGGCTTTCTACTCCTTCCAGCAATGCATCTGGTCGGTCAAAACCGGAAAGCTTTTTTCCAAAAGCATGGATTCCTGCTTCAATGGAATCGCCGATCTCTTTCGGGAAAATACTGCGGACATCGGTAAGTGTATAAGCTCCTTTGATACAGGGGATCACATCTCCAAGCCTAGTACTTTTCTGATGGGTACAGTAATCTTTGAAAAGCTGTACCGGAATTTTTCCTTTTCCGGCTTCCCAGGCAGCGCGCTCCAGTTTTCGCTGCAGAGCGATTCCGCCGAGAACTCCCTCTTCAGGAAAATCAGAAGGGTTTACCGTAACGATGATAGCACTGTTGGCATTATGGCTGTCACGTGCCTGATAGCTCATACCATTCACTGCAAGCATACCTTCTTCAGAAGATGCATTTACAACATATCCGCCGGGACACATACAGAAAGAATAAACGCCACGTCCGTTTTCCAGTGTATGGGTAACCTTGTAGCTGGATGCACCCAGACGGTCGTTTTCCGGTTCCCCGTAAAGATCCTGGTTGATCATGGTCTGCGGATGTTCCACACGTACCCCCACTGCAAAAGATTTCGGCTCCATGTTAATATTGTGCTTTTCCAGCATGGCAAACGTATCTCTGGCACTGTGGCCGGGAGCAAGAATGCAGATTTCTGCCGGTATTTCCTCTTTTGCATTGACAATGACTGCATTAAGCTTCCGGTCACGGATCATCAGATCAGTTACTGTGGAACGAAAACGGAATTCCCCGCCCATTTCTTCAATCTGATGACGCATAAACTGAACGATACCTACAAGCTGATCTGTGCCAAGATGAGGCTTTTGCTGGTAAAGGATCTCAGAGGGAGCTCCTGCCTCCACAAATCGGGAAAGAACTTCCTTTCCTCTTCCAAAAGTATCTTTTACCAGAGTATTCAGCTTTCCATCGGAAAAAGTCCCTGCACCGCCCTCTCCGAACTGTACATTGGAATCCGGATCCAGGATGCCGTTTTTCCAGAAATTTTCCACGGTTTCTTGGCGTTTGTCTGCTTCTTCTCCCCGTTCCAGTACCAGTGGACAGTACCCGGCTTTGGCCAGGTACCAGGCACAGAATAATCCTGCAGGTCCGCTTCCGATCACTACAGGACGATGGGACAGAGTTTCAGAACCAGAGGAGGGGAAATGATATTTCTTCCCTGAGGTTAACATAATATTTTTATCGTGAACCTTTTTGAGAACACGGGATTCGTTATCCAGTTTAATATCTACAGTGTAGACAAATTTTTTATCCTCTTTGTGCCGGGCATCCAGAGATTGTTTTCGGATCTCATAGGTGAACGGCTGATTTCCAAGACGAAGCATTTTTGCTATTTTTCGGTGAAGCTGCTCTTCTGTATGAGTGATGGGAAGCTTCAGCTGTGTGATCCGGATCATTTTTCTTCCTCCTTTGCTGCCCAGATACCGGCGGCAGCTCCGCTTGACCATGCCCACTGCAGGTTATAACCTCCGCAGGTACCGTCAATGTCAAGGAGCTCTCCGGCAAAATAAAGACCTTTATGAAGTCTGGACTCCATGGTTTTGCTGTGAACTTCAGACGTATCCACTCCACCGGAACAAACCTGTGCCTGTTCGAAGGAAAGGCCGTTTTTTACCGTGAGACGAAAATCGGTGATCCCGCGGATAAGATCCTTCTGTGCACATAAAACACGGATCAGTTTTTCAGGAAAAAGTCCGATGAGAAGTTCTTTTTCTGTTTTGTAAGGACAGGCTGTTTTTCTCTGTTCCAGGTATTCTTCCAGCTCTTTCCGGTTCAGTTCCGGAAAAAAATTTATGGAAAGCTCCACATTTTTGTTTTCATGGACGGCACGGATAGCATAGCGGGAAATCTGGAATACCGGGATCCCGGATACACCGTAATCGGTAAGCTGCAGTTCTCCCTGCTGGGAAACTGTCGGTGTGCCGTCTATATAAAGTGTTATCTTACCTTCTGTCCGTACACCACTCCAGCCGGAAAAAGAATTTCCCTTACATTTCAGAGCTGTCAAAGCTGGAAGGGGTTCGATCAGATGATGTCCGAGACTTTTTGCAATTTCATATCCGCTTTCGCAGGAACCTGCAACGGAAGACGCACGGGAACCATTTGCAAGGATCACGGCATCACCACTGTAGGTCCATCCGTCCGTATGGATCTTCCACTGTCCGTCTGCAAAAGACACGCCGGTAACGGTCTGATTGGTTTTCAGCTTTACCTTCAGGCTGCGTGCCTTCATGACAAGAACATCTACCACACTCTGTGCCTGGTTGCTTCGGGGATAGATCCATCCGCTGCGGTCTGTGGTACAGATTCCCAGTTCCTGAAAGAATTTCAGAGTTTTTTCCACAGGAAACTGTGCCAGGGCATCTTTGGCAAATTCAGGATGAGATCCCCGGTAAGCGTTTTCATCCTGATTCAGGTTCGTCATATTACAACGGCCGTTTCCCGTAGCACAGATTTTTTTGCCGGGACGGTCATTTTGTTCCAGAACCGTAACTGCAGCTCCGTATACAGCAGCCTGAATAGCTGCCATAAGACCGGAAGCCCCGGCTCCTATGACAAAGATCTGTTTTTTTAAGTCCGGTCCTTCGGATTTTTTCATAATCTCACAAGTTCCTTATCAACCATATACTGAAGAGATTTCAGGATTCCCAGCTTTGCATGCTCCCAGGTGAGACCACCCTGGAAATAAACTGCATAAGGCGGTTTCATAGGACCATCGGCAGAAAGCTCGATGGAAGAACCCTGGATGAAAGCCCCTGCTGCCATGATCACCTGGCTGTCATATCCCGGCATATCCCACGGCTCCGGTGTTACAAAGCTGTCTACCGGTGCAGCAGCCTGGATACCCTGGCAGAATGCTACAAGACCCTCCGGTGTTCCGAGAGTGACCGCCTGGATGATATCCTGACGTGGTTCTGTGCTGTTCGGTACCACCGGGAAACCAAGTTTTTCGTAAATGTTTGCTGCAAAAACGGCGCCTTTTAAAGCTCCTTTGGTAACCATCGGTGCAAGGAAAAATCCCTGGTACAGAGAACGGTTTACACCAAGGGTTGCCCCCACTTCCATGCCCAGTCCCGGGCAGGTCATACGGTAGGAAGCGTTTTCCACACAGTCTTTTCTTCCGGCGATATATCCGCCGATAGGGGCAAGACCGCCGCCTGGATTTTTGATCAGGGAACCCACCATGATATCTGCACCTACATCACTTGGCTCTATGGTATCTACGAACTCACCGTAGCAGTTATCTACCATGCAGATCACATCCGGTTTGATCTTCTTTACAAAAGCGATCAGCTCACCGATCTGTTTTACAGAGAAGGAAGGACGAGTCTGATAGCCTTTGGAACGCTGGATGGTTACCAGCTTTGTTTTTTCATTGACTGCTTTTCTGATGTTTTCATAATCAAAGGTACCATCCTCGAGAAGATCCACCTGACGATATTTTACGCCATATTCCGCAAGGGAACCATTGGACGGGCGGATACCGATCACTTCTTCCAGGGTATCGTAAGGCTTTCCTACAGGGGAAAGAAGCTCGTCACCGGGGCGCAGGTTTCCGAAGAGAGCAATGGCAAGTGCATGAGTTCCACAGGTGATCTGCGGGCGTACCAGGCAGGCTTCTGTGTGGAAGGTATCGGCATAAACCTGCTCCAGAGTTTCGCGGCCAAGGTCGTTGTAGCCATAACCGGAGGAAGCTCCGAAACAGGCCTCACTGACACGGTTCTTCTGCATGGCGCGGATAACCTTCATCTGGTTGTATTCTGCAGTCTTATCAAATTTCTCAAAACGTTCTTTCAGGGAATCTTCCACAGATTTACCGAAATCGTAAACTTCAGAAGAGATTCCAAGCTGTGCATATAATTCTTTCATGATCATTTTTCCTTTTTTATTTTATTTGGCAGGGAGGATTCCCTTTTCCCTGCATACAGAAAGCATGTAGGAAAGGATCCTGCTGTCATCGTAATCAAAGTTATCTTTATCTACCCAGGTTACTTCGCCTTCTCTGCGGAACCAGGTAAGCTGACGTTTGGCAAAGTGTCTGGTGTCACGTTTCAGGACCCTTACGGCTTCCTCATAAGAATAGTTTCCGTCCATCCAGTCCAGGATTTCCTTATAGCCAAGCCCCTGCATGGAAACCATTCCCCTGTGGCAGCCCATCTCCCGAAGCTTTTTAACTTCTTCTGTCAGACCGTTTTTCAGCATTTCGTCCACTCTTGTGTCAATGCGTTCATAGAGAAGTGGGCGTGGTGCGTTCAGGACGAAATAAGCCAGTGCATAGGGACTGGTATGCTCCTTCTGTTCTTCATTATGTTCGGAGATCCTGGTACCGTTCTGTTTATAAAATTCCAGGGCACGTATCACCCGCTTGACATTGTTCTCATGGATATCTTCGGCTGACTTGGGATCGACCTTGGCAAGCATGTCATGGAGAAATGCAGGCCCCTTCTGCTCTGCCAGCTCTTCCAGCTCCCTGCGGTAATGTTCATCCTGGTCGGAGCTGGTAAAATCAATATCTCTGGTCACAGACTGAATATAAAATCCTGTGCCGCCTACCAGGATCGGAATCCGGCCTTTGTCATAAATTTTGTCCATGGCATCTTTTGCCATCTGCTGAAAAAGGACAATGTTGAAATCTTCTGTTGGCTCCAGTACATCCACCAGATGATGTGGGACGCCATCCATTTCTTCCGGCGTGATCTTGGCGGAACCGATATCCATATGGCGGTAAACCTGCATGGAATCCGCGGAAATGATCTCTCCGTTTACTGCTTTTGCAAGGGCAATGGAAAGCTTTGTTTTTCCCACGGCAGTAGGCCCGGTAAGCACGATAAGAGGTTTTTTCATATATTTCCTCCGTTTATGTTAAGTATCTTATACGATACGCTTGAATTTTTTTTCGATTTCTGTCTTACTCATGGCAATGATCGTTGGTCTTCCATGAGGACAGTTATAAGGATTTTCCAGTGTCAATAATTCATCGATCAGCTTATCAGCTTCCTGAGGTGACATGGAATGATTGCCTTTTACAGCAGCCTTACAGGCCATGGTCGCAAGCCTTGAGGCAAAAATTTCAAAGGCATCCTTGGAACCGTCTGCAGTGAGATGGTCCAGCATTTCCAGAAACAGCTCTTCTTCTGTCATTCCCAGAAGGCTGGAGGGAACCGCACTGATACTGTACTCCCTTCCGCCAAAGGGTTCGATCTCAAAGCCGAAATCCCGGAAATACTTTTTGTTTGCCTTCAGCAGATTCTCCTCCTCAAGGCTGAGTGAAACGATCAGTGGGGGACTTACATACTGGGACTGGATGTTCTGGGACTGAAACTGCTTTACGAATCGCTCATAATATACTTTTTCATGGGCAGCATGCTGGTCAATGATATAAAAATTATCCTCAAACTGTACCAGCCAGTAGGTATCAAACAGCTGTCCGATCAGTCTGTGGCGGCTTCTGGATTCAGGAGCAAGAAGCCGTTCTTCGAACAGTTCCAGCTGTTTTGGCGGTTCCTGTTCCTGCGATTTGATCGGCTCGTTGTCTACCTCAGGAGGTGCCGATTCAGCAGGCTTTTCAGAAATCACTTCATAATCTGCTGTTTCTGCAGCGGAATTTTCATTTCTTCCGTCTTTTAATGTTCCGGAAAACATTTCCTCTTCTTCTTTTGTGAAAGGCTGCGCTTCATATACGGGATTTTCCCGCAGAGAATCCACACGTTTGTATTTATCTGCAGAAGAAGCTGAAGAATTGTGAGCTGTTTCAGCTGAACCATAGGAGGCGGTACCATTTGTTGGCTTATTATAAGGTATCGATGGAACCGGCGCTGTACTACGTACTTCAGAAGCTGTCGGTGCAGCATGGGAAGCTATATTTGCCGTCCGATTCGGGTGACCGTACATCTCCTGCCGCCGTTTTACTTCAAAAGGCTCCGGAATACTTCCTGGCTTTATCTGTTCTGTGCGGGGTGTCGGTTCGTCTTTTCCAACAGATACCTGAGGGATCAGTTCTCTGTGGGTCAATACCTTGCGGACAGTTTCATAAATGGCCGCATAAACTTCGGTTTCTCTGGCAAAACGCACTTCTCTCTTTGCGGGATGCACATTAACATCCAGGTCATTGCCGTCCATTTCGATCCGAAGTGAGACAAACGGAAATTTATGCTGCATGACAAGTCCTTTATATCCGTCCTCAATGGCCTTGGTAATGATCTTGTTTTTTACATATCGGCCATTGATATAATAATTCTCAAAAGTACGGTTTCCTCTGGAAATCTCCGGTTTCCCCACAAAGCCCTCGATCTTCATGAAATCATTTTCGTAGGAAACATCCAGAAGCGCCTTGGCAATCTCCCGGCCGTAGACACTGTAGATCACATCTTTTACGCTGTAGTTTCCGGAACTGGAAAGCTTTACCTGACGGTTCTGGATATATTTAAAGGAGATTTCCGGATGGGAAAGCGCCAGCTGCTCCATCAGAGTATTGATGTAACCGGCTTCTGTCATATCGGATTTTAGGAATTTGCTCCTTGCAGGTGTATTGTAAAAGAGGTTTCGGATCAGAAATGTTGTTCCCTCCGGTGCCCCCATTTCCTCCAGAGACTGTTCTTTTCCACCTTCGATCACATAACGGGTACCACTGATCCCGGAAGGAGTCTTTGTGATCAGCTCCACCTGGGAGACGGCGGCAATACTGGAAAGTGCTTCACCACGGAAGCCAAGAGAGGCAATGTGGGTCAGGTCTTCTACTTTTTCAATTTTACTTGTGGCATGGCGGAGAAAAGCAAGCGGAACCTGCTCTGCATCCATTCCGGAGCCATTGTCCGTGATACGGATCAGCTTTTTTCCGCCGTCTGTGATCTCTACAGTAATAGCGGTAGCACCTGCGTCAATGGCATTTTCCACAAGCTCTTTTACAACAGAGGAGGGGCGCTCTACGACCTCTCCTGCTGCAATCTTATCAATGGTATTCTGGTCTAAAACTGCAATTTTTTTCAAGGGGATCACCACCGGTTCTTAATTTTGTTCTGCAGGTTATAGAGAATATTCAAAGCTTCCATTGGTGTCAGATTCCCGATCTCCAGGTTTTTGATCTCTTCAATGATATCATTGTCCTGTACCGTGTCAAACAGTGACATCTGTGCCATATCTAACTGATCATAGGTGATCTTCTGCTTTTTCTTTGGAGCAGTCAGATCTTTTACAGCTGCAGTGATATCTGCATCACTGAGCTCCTCTACCAGCTCCTTGGCACGCTGGATCACGGAATCCGGAACACCGGCAAGCTTGGCTACCTGGATACCATAGCTTTTATCTGCTCCGCCTTTTACGATCTTACGCAGGAATACGATATCGTCGCCTTTTTCCTTGACAGCGATACAGTAGTTGTTGACACCGGAAAGCTTGCCTTCCAGTTCGGTAAGCTCATGATAATGGGTCGCAAATAAGGTCTTGGCGCCGCAGAGTTTGGTGTTGCTGATGTGTTCGATCACTGCCCAGGCAATGGAAAGGCCGTCAAAGGTACTGGTTCCACGTCCGATCTCATCCAGGATCAGAAGACTTCGGGAAGTGGCATTACGAAGAATGTTGGCAACCTCTGTCATCTCCACCATAAAGGTACTCTGTCCGCTTGCAAGGTCATCGGATGCTCCCACACGGGTGAAGATCCGGTCAACCACACCGATATTCGCACTGTCCGCAGGAACAAAGCTTCCGATCTGTGCCATTAGTACGATCAATGCTGTCTGGCGCATGTATGTGGATTTTCCGGCCATATTCGGTCCTGTGATAATGGAGATACGTTTTTTGTGGTTGTCAAGATACGTATCATTTGGAATAAACATATCGTTTTCGATCATCTGTTCCACAACCGGGTGGCGGCCATTTCGGATATCAATGAGGCCGGTCTCATTGATCTTGGGCCGGACAAAGTTATTCCTCTGTGCAACCAGTGCAAGGGAAGCAAAAACATCCAGAGCAGCTACTGCCTTTGCAGTACGCTGGATACGGACAACCTCAGCTCCAACCTGATCACGGATATCTGAAAACAGTTCAAATTCCAATGCATAAAGCTTATCTTCCGCTCCAAGGATCAGATCCTCCAGATCCTTCAGCTCCTGGGTGATGTAACGCTCTGCGTTGGTAAGGGTCTGTTTGCGGATATAGTCCTCCGGCACGAGATCCTTGAAGGTGTTGGTAACTTCCAGGGAATAGCCGAATACACGGTTATATTTGATCTTCAGGCTCTTAATACCGGTGCGTTCCCGCTCTCTTGCTTCCAACTCAGATAACCACTTCTTTCCATCTGTCCGGGAGCGGCGGAATTTATCCACATCTTCATTATAACCTTCCCGAATGATACCACCGTCCTTCTGGGCAAGGGGCGGATCATCAGCAATGGAATTACGGATCAGAGTGGTAATGTCTGACAGTGGATCCATGTCTTCATTGATCTGCGTAAGCAGCGGAGAGTTAAATTCTGCAAGGATCTGCTTTATATAAGGCAGCATTTCCAGGGAAGAGGCAAAGGAAACCAGATCTCTTGGGTTGGCAGATTTGTAGCTGATACGGCTTATCAGACGTTCCAGATCGTAGATCGGATTTAAGTATTCCCGGATCTCATCACGATCCATAGGTTTTGCGTTCAGTTCTTCCAGGGCACCAAGTCTTTTTTCGATTTCCTCTGCATCGATCAGAGGCTGCTCCACATAAGAACGAAGGGTTCTTGCACCCATGGCAGTTTTGGTTTTATCCAGAACCCAGAGAAGAGAACCTCTTTTCTGCTTTTCGCGCATGGTTTCCACAAGCTCCAGGTTACGACGGCTGGAGCTGTCGATGAGCATATATTTTTCAGCAGAGTAAGGGCGGATGCTTGCCATATGGGAAAGTGCTGTTTTCTGTGTTTCCTTCAGATACAGGAACAGTGCACCGGAAGCAATGATCCCGCTGTCATAATCTCCGATCCCGAGACCTTCCAGATTTCCGACGTGAAAATGCTCTTTCAGGGTTTTCTGGCACAGCTGGTCGTCAAAGTACCAGGGATCCAGAGCAAATACACAGATCCCAAGACGCCCCTTCAGATCCGCTACATCCACACCGCTTAAAAGAAAGGCGTCGTTGCAGATGATCTCGGCAGGTGTGAATTTATTGATCTCATCCAGAAGCTTCTGTGGTTTATCCAGTTCTGTGAGAAAACAGTCACCGGTTGTGATATCTGCAATTGCACAGCCAAAATTCTCTCCAATGGAGACAATGGACATCAGATAATTGTTTTTGGACTCGTCAAGTGACATGGTATCCAGAGTAGTTCCCGGTGTGACAATGCGGACAACCTCTCGTTTAACAAGACCCTTGGCTTTTTTCGGATCTTCTACCTGTTCGCAGATGGCAACCTTATAGCCCTTTTCGATCAGCCGGTTGATATAAGTTTCCGCAGCATGAAAAGGAACGCCACACATGGGCGCTCTCTCTTCCAGTCCGCAGTCTTTTCCTGTAAGTGTAATTTCCAGTTCCCTGGATGCAGTCAGTGCATCCTCAAAGAACATTTCATAAAAATCGCCCAGACGGTAAAAAAGGATACAGTCGCTGTACTCTTCTTTGGTCTTTACGTATTCTTTCATCATCGGTGATAATTTCCCTGTGTTAACTGGAAACCCTGTATTTACGCGGCTTGTAGATGCTTTATGTTCCTCTTTGACCCACTTTTGACCCATTTTTTTTTCTTCTTCAGTGTTTCTTGTTTTTTCCAAATATTTAAACCTCTTCCTAAAATCTCATTTCATCAGCAAAATCAGCTTTCTTTTCCATACTTTTCATCATACCGTTTGTATTCATCTTTTACATACCCCTGTTCAAGATGCGTATAATACTCTGTCATTTTCTGAGTAGAATGACCGCTGATTTTACCTACCGTAGCCGGTTTCATTCCAGATTGTACACATCTTGTTACAAAAGTATGACGAAAGCTATGTGGAGTTACATCTAACATTTCTGCTTCTCGACCTTCTTTTTCAGCCTCTAATGCTTCTTGCTTATTTACAATATTTTTGATTCGCTCACATTCATCTTCAGCATTGCCAGGAAGATAACTCATTCCTGTTGATGTTGTAAATATCAGTCCAGGATATTTTTTTAGAAGATCATTTCCAGTTCCCCATTTCTTGCCTAACACTTTTTTGTCCTGATTCTGTTTTTCTTTCCAGCTCAAAAAGGCTTCAATTGCAATATCTGGCAGCGGAATTATTCTGACACTTTTCTTTTTTTTCGGTGATGTAATCTGTGTAACATAATACGGCTCAGCAAGTTTCTTTCCCTGCTTGTCATAATACAATTTGACTCTGTTTAGCGTTTTGTATACACGAAGATATTTTTCATCGAAATTGACATCTCTCCATTGTAAGGCAAGCACTTCGCCTATACGCATTCCCGTATGCATCAAAATCAAGAAAAGTTCCTCATAACGGTCTCCTTTAATGGTTTCCAAAAAGCGATGGCTTTCGTCTGTACTAAGACAATTCTCTTTTACATCCAAAGCTTCTTCTGTAGGTTCTGCCAACACTTCTCCCGGTGCCTCAACGGAAAGCTTAACTTCTGCTGTAGGATCCGATGGAATCATTTTACTGGCTGCTGCCCTCTCAAACATTTGATGCACGACACTTAATGATTGCTTGATTGATGTAGGAGCGTATCCTTCATCCTCCAATTTTTTAATCATGTCAAGAATATGTTCCGGTTTGATATCTACCAGTTTCATGTAACCGATGTATTCTTCCGTTCTTCTAAAACCATCTTCATAATTTCTTATCGTGGTTGCTTTAAGATTCCGAACCTTATAAAGTTCCATCCATTTCTCATACCATTTTGAAACGGACATACTCGAATCAAAGCCTGGAACACCTGGGAGAACCTCCGCTAAATACATGCTTCTTTGCTTTCTCACTTGCTGAAGATTTGTTCCATAGATAGAAAAAGGCGGTTTGCCAGAACCCTTAATTGTGATTCTGGCTTCATACCGCCCATCTTTTCTTTGTCGGATTCCCTTACCTATTTCTTTTCCTTTTAGATTTTTTCCCATAACATTACCATCCTTTTTCTAATAACAATAGATGATCATGCATGGCACTGGACTTAATTTTAACACAACCCCAAAAACCTTTCAAGACTGCCGATCTATCCATTTCTGAAATTTTTTCTTATCAATCAGGGTTCTTCGCCCAATTCGTACCATGAAGGTATTATTGTTCATAAGTGTTCGCATTGTTTTCTCAGAAAGCCCTGTCAGTTCACAGGCTTCCTTAACTGATATAAGAATCTTATCGTTATCTGCTGCCGGTTGTTTCTTTTTATGTATCATATATAATTACAGCCAATATCTGCAGGCAGATGATATTGGCTGTTCCTCCTCTCCTATGGATTCTACAAACGGACTTCCTGCGAGTCCCTGTGATTTTGTTTTATTTATTGTGCTGCTTTTTTACATAATATTCTACCGCTTCCTGTAAGCTGCATCCGCTCCGACGACTTTTGCTTACTACACTATTTTTACTTATCTTTAATTTTTCGCAGCATTCCTTAAGCGATGGATAAAGGGTTCCATGATAATCAAATTCAGGATTATCCAGCATCTTTTTTCTTTTTCTTGTCATAAAATGCTCAAATGATTCTTCTATGGAACAATTTTTATCTCTGGCTCTCTGCCTTACACACGCATCCTCAATGCCATATTTTTTGCAGCATGCTCGGAGGCTGGGGTATTCCATCCCCTTAAATGTAAACTTCTGTATCCTTTCTTCTATTATCTCTTTGTTTGCAATAAAATGTTCCAACGATTCATCTGTGCTGCACCCTAATCTATACTTTCTTGAAGATACGCTGTTTGCATTCACACCATAAACCTCACAGCATTCTTCCAACGTTTCATAGCTTTTATTTCGGAATACAAATTCATTTTTCTTTGTCACTATTTTTTTCTTTATGAAATGATCCAGGGCCTCTTCTATACTACATCCAGTCGAGGAAGCCCGGTTACGGACACTGGCGGCACGAACATCATACTTTCTGCAGCATTCAGCAACACTTTGATATTCTTTTCCCTTATATACAAATATCTTTTTTAGTTCATCCGCATTGCTTTTTTCTATAAAATGTTTTACAGCCTCTTCCCAGGTGCAATGAATCCGCCATGCTCTGGCCCGTACACTGGTTTCATTAATTCCGTATATCTCACAACACTGTCCAAGGGAAACATATTTTTCCCCTTCATAAAAGAATGGTTCTTTTGCGCGGTGCCTTTTTTTTGATATTACCTTGTTTCCAGAATTCTCATCATTTTCGGTGGATTCCTGTGGCACGCAACCTTCCATATGAGAAACATTTTTTTCCAACGTCTCTGGCAAGGAGCTTTTGGTTCTATAGGCAGCACTTCTTACAATTTTGGGGTTCAGGCCATACGCGAGACAACATTCCGTGAAACTATTGTATTCTTTTCCCCGGAATGCAAAGATTCTTTGTTTTTTAGATTTAATGTAATGTGTAATCGCACGTGTAGAAGAAACTCCATTCTTTTCCATATACAAACGTACGGATATAGGATTTATTCCCAATTCTTCACAGCATTGAGGAAGTGATGGATACTTCACTCCATGATATGTGATTTCATGTGCCTTTTTCCATTCTATTGCCCGTTCAATTGCTTCCTGTGGTGTGCACTTTCGATTCCAAATATCTGTTTTAACGGAAGCTTCGTTTATATCATAAAATTCACAACAAGTCTTAATGCTGGCCCATTTTCGATTTCGGAATATGATCTCTTTACTTTTTTTCAATTCAATAAAATGTGTAATCGCTTCTTCAGTTCTACATTTATATTGATTCTGATACGCCATTACACTACGGTAACATATTCCATAAAAGTTACAGCATTTATGCTTACTTTCAAAAGTTCTGCCATTGTACACAAATTTGAATTTCTCCATGTAATTTGATCTGATTTTACGTGGCATAAAAACTTCTTTCCTCCTTTTATCGTGATTGGATCTGATACATGTTAAAACATTTTGCTAAACAAAAAAAGACACTCCAAGAGTCCATTTTACTCTTTTTGTGTCTTTATCGGTTGATCCGCAGACGCGGTATAAAGTATAAAATTCTGACCCCGTATCAGAATAAAATTTTGTGCAATCTGTTTTGCAAAATGTTTAATTTTATCGTATCATTCCAGATTCTTAATGTCAATTTCATGAACGTCTTTAGATAGTTTCAACAGAGTAGTATTTTACTCGCATCTCTGGAAACATATACATTAGCTGTTGCATAATGTAAATGCCCCTCCGGTCTTTTCACCGGAAAACAGGACATTTACAATAAGCTTTTTATATTCAGCTCAGACAAAAATTACATACATCAGAATTGGAAATGAAATAAACATAAGCCCAAAATCAACAAAGATCAATACCAGCCAAAGCAACTTTAATTTTTCCTCCAAAGCTCATCCTCCGTTTCGAGTATATTTAAGAAATTACATAAAATCCCTTATACTTAAATAAAAGAGAATTTCAGAGCGGTTTCCGTAAATATCCCAGAATTTTCACAGGAATTTCATTTTTACTGTTAAAGTTACTTTTGTGATATATCAATCTGCTATTATGCGGCCTGTTCTTCCAGTTCCTGATTCCCTGCCTCCATTAAATCTTCCTCCAGAATTTCAGCAAGCAATTTGTTGCAATACCCAACACCGTTTACACGAACGCCTTTGCTGCGGAGCTCGTCAATCTCTTTTTTCCTAAGACTCTGACTTTTTACAGCCAGTTTATAATCTTCTTTTGCCAGTTTCTTTTTTAATTGTTTCTGCCATTTTACAAGAAAATCCCTTGCAAGCTCGATATCTTCATTCTGCTGGTTATAAAAAGTGCGTGTCTGCCTTATGGTTCCATCCGGTTCCACTTCAAGCGTATAGTATGCCTCCGTTGGTTGTTCTGCCGTTCTCAAAAACAGGATATAGGATTCCTGCTGGCTCATTCGTTCATAATAGGTTTCTGTATTATTTACGCAGTGATGCATCAGTTTTGCTTCATACAAAATATCATCCACTTTTTCCGGCACAACGATCCGATACTCTTTGTCCGCATATTCATATTTTTTCAAATCCCTGCATATACGATTCAGACCTGGATATTTCTTTTCCAGCTCTCCGGCTCTTAAAATCAAATCTTTTGCTTCTATCTCTTTTATCATTTCATTATGTCTCTGCATGAGCTTTCGTGCACGGTAGATAACAGAATCCTGCACATTCACTCCGACCCGAATTGCCATATTGAGATAATCCTTCCATGTTTTGATCAGGTTTTTCACGGATTCCCCACTTTCTGCTGCCTGCTTTTCCAGATAATTTTTAATCTGTAAAGGAGCCATACGATCCATAATGAACATAAGAGCCGCTGGTTTAAGTTTTTCCAGGCACATCCATGAAATCACATCGTCACAGATCAACTTGTTTTGGGTTTTTTCAAGCAACAGCCATTGAAGAAAAATCTCTCCCCCATTGTTTGTACGTAACCTTTTCAAGCGGAACCTGTCAATTCCCAGTGCTTTTCCAAGGTTTCCGGAATCTTTACAATAAATCTGTGCTTTATTATCCATAATGTCTTCTACGAGATGATAAAGTCCTGCTTTAATGAGCCGTTCCAGATAAGGTCTTTCTTTAACCATTTCAAAAAAACTTACCGGATCTAAATACTTTTTGGCTTTTGCATATTCGTAGAATCCTGTCCTACGGAATGTCCTGTTTTTAATGCCATACAGTGATTTTCCATAAATATTTCCCATATTATATTTTTCATATGTCATATAGCCACCGTAACCTGGATACAGTGGAACCTGTAATTTACCCTGGATCCATCGGCTTTCTTTTGTCCAATGATGACGGCCAAAATAATATTCTTTTGTATTTAATTTTTCATCATACAGGATTCTCCGGCGCTCAAAGAAAGAATATACTGGTTTTTTATATGAGCTGCTTACTATGAGCATCTGAAGCTGGAATTCTCTCAAAACAAACACATTATCTCCACAGGTCTGAAGCAGGTATGCAGTCTCTTTTGGGGTTTCTATATTTTTGGCCCGGCCTAATGCTTTATATTGAATCTGATGTCTGCATTTTGGGCAATGCCCCACTGCATTATGGTGAGGATGGCTGATTGGAACTTCGCTTTCACACCAGCTACAATATCCTGTCTGATCTTTCCTGCGGCTGTAATGATAAAAGATAAAATTCTGGGTAACTCCAACTTTTTTCTGCCATCTCAGCCAGTCTTTCGGAATTTTTGGAAGTCTATCCATACACTGATCCCAGCTTGTCAGAATTTTTTCATATTTCATTCCCAGCCTCCGGTGTCTCTGCTCACGTTGATATACATACAGTGCATAAAAAGCATCGTCATATTCACTTTCAAGATACTTTTGGATCAACGCTGTATCCGCCTCTTTCATATAAGAATTTTCCTGATATAACCATTTTGAGAAAATGGTCTTATCCAGCATACTATCTGACCATTTCTTTGTCCGGTAATCATACCCTTTAAAAACATCGTTCTTTTTATCAATATATAATGTATATACAGGTTTCCGACAGTCCATGGAAAGATATTCTGCCAGATAAAATGCTACCTTTAAAATATTGTTTTCTACTTCTGCACGTAAATATAGCCCCCTCTGATAAATCAGCTGCTCCGTATAGTATCCTTCATCTCTTACTGGCACATCTTCTTTTGCAAGTTTTATCAGTTCATCCGTAGCTTCCAGCAATTTCATGTTACGCAATTCTTTTTTATTCATATCCGTCCTCTCCTTCATTTTCTGCTGCATATAATGTCATTTTCTCTTTTCTGCTCAAATGCAGCAGGGGAACTCCCTGCCGCATCCACTTTATCCTTTTATTTACGCCGCTATTTCAGTAGGGCTTTCTTCGTTTTCTGCCGATTCCACTGGTAGGTCCATTAAGTCTTTCTCTAAAAGATCAGCCAGAAGTTCCCCAGCAAATGCTCCGCCATGGACAACTACATGCTTATCACGTATCTCCTGATAGTTCTGCTGCCTGAGCTTCCTGCTTTCTTCTGTGCTCTTACGATCTTTTTTGGTTAATCGCTTCTGAATTTCCTTCTGCCACAATGTTAAAAAAGAAGTCACCTTATCAATGTCCTTATTTTGACGGTTAAATTCCGCACGTTTTTGCCGGATGGTTCCATCTGGTTCAACTTCCAGTGTATAAAACGGTACTTTCGGATTCTCTTTTTCCCGCAAAAACAGGATATAGCTTTCCTTTGAAACGATCCGGTCAAAATAAGTATCCGTCTTATTTACACAGTGATGAAGAGTATCACCTTCATATAGGATGTCATCGATATTCTTTGGCGCAATGACCTGATATTCACCGTCACTGAACTCATATTTTTCTTTCAAATCAATGAGATGTTTCTGAAATCCGACATACTTTTCTTCCAGCTCCCTGCGTCGGATTCCGCGTTTCATTTCTTCTATCTTCAAAACCGCCTCTTTATGGCGCAGTTGAAGATCTCTGGTACGGTAAATAATGGAATCATGTATATCCATTCCCAGTCTTTTTGCCATAGAAAGATAATCGTTCCACACCTGCAGCACATGGCTGATATCATCCCCGGATTTTTCTGATTGTTTCACAAGATAATGTCGAATCTGGCAGATGCTCATCTGATCCAGAACAAACTTCAGGTCGTTTGGTTCAAATCCTTCTTTTACCATCCAGCATATTTCTTCATCCCCGATTGTTTTTCCTGTACTCTTTTCAAGTTGCAGCCATTTAAGTTCTTTTACCCCGCCATTCATATCTCGGAGTCTTCGAAACTCTTTCTTATCTACGGACAGGAATTCTGTTGGTTTTCTGCCTTTTCTTTTTATTGCATCTGCTGCCCTGTGGTCCAGTACATCATCAACTAACTGGAAAAGCCCCGCTTTTACAATCTGTTCCAGTACCGGATACGTTTTCCACAGGTAAAGATATTTTCCAGGATCTATCTTTTTCTGACCAAGGGCGTACTCACGCAGACCTGTTTCTTTTAATTCATGCCTGGACAGATCCGACAGGGTATATGGATAAACCATTCCTTTATATTGACTGTCACAGCAAGTATAATACCAAGAACTTCTACACGAAATCCAACGCATTTCCCGTTGTTTGAACAGATCATAAACGAAATTGGAAATTTCCTTTCCATTTGCAGAGAAGATTCTTCTCTGCTCTTCATGGCAGGTAGTTTCGCAATCTGTATAGCCGCCCTTTTTATACCACGTTCTGGCATGAAAGATCCGGAGCACAAAACCAGAAGTCTTGCGTCTCCTCTGGATAAGATAGACTCTGTACCACTTTGTACAAAATCTTCCAGACTTTCCCACGGAACGAAAAGTAATCGGTTGTCCACACACGTTACAATGTCCTTTCTGGTTATATTTGGGTGAACGGATTGGAACATGCTTTTTGCAATATGTACAGTATCCTTCTGTAGCACCATTTTTCTGATACTTGTAGAAGATATAGTGTTCCGTAATTCCATATTTTGAAACCCATCCGATCCAGTTCTTAGGCAGTCCAGATATAGTTTTCATCACTTGGTCCCATGAATCTGTAAGTTTTTTATCATGACGTATCCTTTGTTCTTTACGGATATTCGCCTGAAACTCTTCCAGTGCCCGGATTGCAGGTTGCATTGTCTTTAAATATTTTTGGATGACCTTTGTATCACAGTCATTTACATAGATGTTGCCAAGATTAATCCTTACATCCCATAAGATACTTTCAAGAAGTGCCTTTCTCCATTTTTTTAATTTTTCATCATAGGTTATAAACCGTCTCTCTTTTCTGCTGATAAACAGACGGTACCTTGGAAAGTTTATATTCTCCTCAATATCCGTTACGGCAAACAGATACACTTTTAAAATTCCTTTTTCTACTGCTGCCCGACAATACATCCGATATTTTCCGGGTTCACCCCTTTTTTTCTCCAATGGACTCAAAGATATTTCAGTTTTCTTTGCATCGGCGATATGTCTGTTCATCACTTTTAATGGTTTTAATTCCATCAACCTCTTTTTTCTCATAACTCCACCAGCTTTCCAGTCACATCAATCCATGCTTTCTCCGGATATTTCTGACCATCGATACAGATGACCCCAATTTCCAGTATCTGGCTGTTACCAGGCTGCTCCTTTAAAAGTAACAGTAAATCGCCCTTTTGTCCTTTGGCTTTGGGGTCTTTTCCACGTACAATGCAAAATCCGTTGCAGCTGGTCCCGTTTTCTTTTGCAACATGGGAGTTCCATTTCCGGTTTGGATATTTCGCCATGTAGGCAGCTCCATGTAATAACAGGCTTCTCAATTCAATTTTCTTTAACAGGCGCATCTTTGTGCAGGAGATTTTTGAATCTTCTCCATCTTCATCCAAATCCCCTGATGCATCTACTATGTAATACACGGAATTTTTCCAATTCGGATAATAGCAGAGACAATCCAGTGGGTTTTCTGCACAATGAAATCCATTTTGTCTACAGTTTGCTTTTTCCGTTTCATTTATGCCATACTCCTGAAACTGAAAGCCCCGACATTTCAAATCCTTTTGAAATCCTTTATATGCGATCATATCCTTCTCCTTTAACTCTCTTTCGGCTGCATCATGTCAAACAAGGACATCTGCCCGGAATCTTTTGATTTTTTCTTGCTGATATACTTTTCTTCCTGCTTCGCTGCTTCTTTGGGATGCACCTCGGAATCTTTCTTTGTCCCCGGGTTTTTCGGTATTGTTTTCGTTCTCTTATTTACCGAATCCCATTCCTTTTGAATCTTTTTCTTTTCTTCCTGCTCTTTTTCTGCTATTTCTTTTTCATCATCTTTCGCATAATATTCAAGTACCCAAGGAAAAACCTGGTCGCCGGAGAGTGCCAGGCCTGTATTGGCTCGAATGCCGTTCTCTCCCTTTTTTTTCGTTCCCTCCAGTGCAATGTTGTAGGCTTTTTGCGTCACGTAATCCAAACATCTCTGAAGCATCTTATGTTTTTTTAACACCTGTGCATCTAAAGCAGAATCCGTTTTGGCAAGATTTACGAGATACTGTCCTATGATGTCTGCAAAGCCTGCATCCTTTAAGGCAAACATTTCTGCACGCAGTTTTTCAGACGCATTCGCAAACTTTCTTTCCTCAATCGGTATATCAACCAGCCGGTAGCGGCTGCCCTGAATAAATTCCTCTGTCTGTTTTTTGGAAACTGCATGTGCTTTGGCAAGTTCCCGCACACCATCCATATTCCCGCTCTGGCGGTAATACAATGCTGCTGTATTTAATTCTTCTGCAGTTTTTATGATCTCATTTAACATAATCGGTCCCTTCTTTCCTGATAAAAACATGAGGCAGAAGAAAAAATCTCCTGCCTCTGCCTGCTTTTTATGCCGCATTCATTTTCTGTTCAGCCGCTTCCATTTCTTTTTCTACTTCCAATGCAATCCTGCGTCTCTCAGCATCATCAGAATCCAAAAGGCTGATCATTTCCAGTACAATACGGCGAACCCATTCATTTTCCTCCCATCCTGCACTGATCTGACGGGCTTTTTCCGTCAGTTCCTTCCAGTCAGCATCATCCAGATCCCTGCCACGATATTCTTTATAGAAAGAATAGATTTCTTTCATGGCTTTCGGTGTCTGAATCTTTGCCGCTTCATCCAAATTGGAGAGGAGCCCCATCAGCATGGGATGGTTTTTATATTTTTCAATCAAAGGACGGATACCGGTCTGTATTTTACCCGTATAAAGTCCTAAAAAATCATTAAATATTCCTGCAATCAATTTCTGATCTGTCATTCGTTTCCTTCCTTTCTGTTAATTTTCTTACTCTGCGCCTGACCGTAGATGGAAAACACTGAAATGCTTCCGATACTGCATCCTGGCTGTATCCCTGATCAAGAAGAGCCTTCATAGCCGCTGCCTGTTCCGTTTCCTTGAGCTTTCTTATGGACGGTTTTCGAACTTTCTTTTTCAGGATTTTCCGGCAAAGCGGATGATCTGGTCCGTATTCGTACATTGTGCTGGCTTCCGCTGCATTCAAATTGCACAAGATTGCAATCAGCAGACAGTAATATCCCTTATATTCGTCGTCTTTCATGCCGCACCACCTTTATTGCCTGGTTTTCAAATGTACCTCTTTACCCTAATCTGCTTTAAATTCTTTTTGATCAAGACCATTTTCGAGCAGATATCTTTCCGTACCTTCTGGATCGAGCTGTGCAAGTCGTGCAAGATTAAACTCTACGACATAATAGCTGCCATAATTGATTTTCCTCTTACCTATAACTTTTCCGAGTTTATACTTTTCAATAAACGCAACCTTTGCTTTTGCTCCGCAATCCGAGATTATTGCCTGCCCTGGCCTTAGAAATCCCATAACTCCAATTGTAAGATCTCCGAATAATTCCAGTTTTTCCTCACATTCCTCTTGCTTTTGCCATAATCCGACATACAAAGATCCGTTGTAGTACATATTCACTCTGACATATAATTCCTCATGTCCACATTCCCAGTCATATCCCAATGGTTTTTCATCTTTTCGAATACATATAGCCTGTCCCATATTCTGCCTCCTTTTTTGATTTTCCTGTTCATCTTTTGTGGATTATTTTACATTTCCTCCCTTCCTGTTTTTTTGCACACTTCACATTTCGTTTTTGGACAACAAAAAAAGACACCAAAAATCTTCTTTTGATTTTTGATGTCTTCCTATTGATAAAAGGCCTTCGCCTAAATGTTGCTCCCGGAACAGCATATCCGGAACAAAAAACTTTGCTGCGTGGCAAACCATACATAAAAAATAATCCATTTATATGGTAACACAATATATTGCATTCGTCAATAAAATACAGTAAATAAAACACCATATCTTGTTGTTACATCATTTTTTGAGTGCACTTACCATCTTTACTTTTCTTCTATTTTCATGTCCAGCATGCCGATAAATCCTTATAATATGCTGATCTCTCCTGTAATATATATTTGACAAATCATCAACGTAAAAAATCCATTGTCTGAATAGTGGACTTCTTTTTTGACTTTAAAAGAATTTTAAAGTTTTTGTTACCATCCGGAATTTTTTACGATATATAGTATGAGTAGAAAATTTCCTTTCGGAACACAAAATGAAGAGAACAAATAAAAATATAAAGCAAAACATTTTTATGATATCATTAATCATAATTGAAGTAACTCAGAAAATCAGAATTATGGAGACCATTATGAACAGAATATTTCAGAAATTTTTGCAAAGCGTAATTGACCTTTCCTCTGTGGGAGCAAAGTGCCGTGAAGATAATACACATGATATTGATATGAACCCGGATGCAGAAGTGCCCATCCCTGAATGGAAGGTTTATTTTGACGGAAACTTCTGGGAGCCTTCAGGAAAAGGCCATGCCGGAACAGAACTTCGATTAAATAAGCAATTCGAATGGGCTGGGCATCATTGGATTATTCCTGCGGTGTATTCTTGCAACAAAGGTCTTGTCTTGGATTTTTGTATGTGTACTCCGGCAGAAGATATTCGCGAATTTATGAAAAAGTGGGATTTAAGCCCCGAAAATGACTCTTGTTTAAATTTTACGCAAGAACAACAACTGCAAATAGATTTAGACAACCCTCTTTGCCTTGATATTATTCCTTGTTTAAAATTAAATGGAAAAACAATGCAGGCCTCTCACAGCTGTTCGGTGGTCTTTAATCCCTGCTTATCAGACGAAACAAACAATGAACTGGAAGCAAAATGGGCGGTGAAACACTACGAATTGGATATCTCCTATGGATGGATGATTTTTAGGGCGGCATTTCTGTGGCCAGGTAAACGCCGTCCTGAAATAAAATCTTTTTCGCTTACAATGGAGCAACAACCATTCCGTATACCTGGACCGCATTTTAAGATACACGCTCCCGGTGACCAGTTTGCTTTCTCCCATCCGATCAGTGAAATAGAATATATATTAACTGTGCAAAAATTGGAACAGCAGACACTTTCTCAAAACTGCGTGGGCTCTGACCTTTGGTTTTATCCCACACATTTTACCACTATGAGCTATACACTTTCTCCTGAACCGGACAATGATATTTCGATTCATGATTGTGCTGATAGCGATAAACCTGTAGAAATTGCTCCTACAACAGATTCCTTTTCTCCTGAAATACAAAATGATTTTGCTTGTATTGGCGTTATCGGTGGTGCAGACGAGCCAACCATAATTTTATGTGGCGACAGCAATCAGGCAAATCTCCATGTTGCTTGTTCCGCTTTACACTTCAAACCAGTATCAGACGACACTGAATGGCGAATTGAGTTTAACATTATTCGTTCTTCGAAAAAAACATTTTTGCTTATATAATGCATATTCAGTTAACTTTCCATTTGTTTAACTTACTTTTAGAAGTATTAACAACTTCCGTCCACATAAAGGGGGATGTCGTATCAATACGCCATCCCCGCTTTTTCTGTCTTACTGGTCTATTTCATATAATTCTTCGACATAAATATTTCCGTCAGGCAGCTCCTCCGTTTTCTGTGAGATCAGAGTGCCTTTTTGCGAGTAGGCATATACCACCGATGATCCCACAAGCAAAACTCCTAAAGCACTGAGTATTATAATCTTTACCTTATGTTTCATATGATTAGACTCCTTTCATTTTCTATATGGCTGATAAACAATCATGCATAACCTCCTTTGCCAAAATTTGCCATCTATATAATTAATCGTATTTTTTTGCATAAGGTAACACATTTTATAAAATTTTATCTCTTTTATATCAATCAGCCCTCTCCCCATCGGAAACCTCAATTATCATCGTCTCACCCTGTCGAAAAACAACTTTTCCAAGCGAAGTTAATAATTCGCTATTGATCTCTCCATACTTCTCAGCTTCACAACTGCCGATGAATAAATAGGAAATCTTATACTTTTCTATCAAGGCTTTTATTTGCTCAGCGCTGCTTGAAGTGTATATGGTCTGCACATCTTCTTTTCGTTGATTTTCCTCTTCCAGATTATTTCTCCACAGCCATTCATGCACATACCAGCCTAAAACCGTTGGCAGTCCTGTCATTGCTGAAACACGGTTATCATAATTCTTATAACTGTCACCACTGGTTTCAAGAACAACAGGTTGTCCATTAACATTAGCATTCAGCCAGCGGATTCCAGCGGCATCATCCGGAATAGCATTTTCCAAATAGTTCGTTGCGTTTAGTGTCTGGTATGCACTTCTTTTCGGGAATCCGCCAAACCAATGAATAATTGCATTTTCCAGGTATCCGCAAGTTGAAATCAGAAGCAGGATCGCAATGATCCCTGACAGGGTCTGACATCTTGGACACCTCAGTAATCCTTTACATATTATAGCATTGTCAGTACCATTACATCTTTTTATTCTGGTTGCTGTAAATGAAACCAATATATATGCCATCATAATTCCAAACATGATATATGCCTGATAAGTCAGCTTGAACATGGTATTGGCTCTTGGAGCTGTTTTTTCATAAATGTCCCGTACATAAACAATTTCAGGAATAAAGATCAGTCCCATAGCACAAAGTACAAGAACCAGCCCATACAAATCAGGATACTTTACATTGCTAAAAAAACTTCGTATCTTTTTATCTGGGAATGTTCGTATTTTTTTCAGAACTACAATAACAAATGGCGTGCAAACCAGAAGCGGAAATGCCCATAATACACAGAACTGGTAAAAAGCAGTATGTATTTTTACTACTCCGATTCCCTGAACCATCACATTTTGAAAAGTCAAATGAAACGGAAGTGATGCAAGAAAAGCAACCGCCAGCAGTTCCCCCCACTGTATCACACTCCATTTCAATGCTGAACTTATAAAAGAATCAGAGGAATAACGTTTCAGATTTCCGAAAAGCAATACTCCGCAACTCACAACGTAATAGATCATAAAATCCCAGGTATTAGAAAAAAGGAACATTCCCAGAAACAGTCCGAGAAATCCGATTTCTCTCTGTCTCCAGCTTTTTCCTGAATTTGTCTTCATCCATGAATATAGGATTCCCAGTACCGTCAGGACCAGAAAGACATTTATTACATGAGCATGAAGATCTCCCAGTACAAACGAATAAGACGGAAACTCATGGATCGTCTCATCCCCGGTTACAGCCGGATCGAAACCAATATAACGGGTAGAGCTTGGAAACCAGTAATCTGTTTTTATTTTCAGCAGTCTAAGGATGATTCCATAAATAATATAGTGGAGATTCCCACTCATAGACACCGCCATCCCTGCCAGGATACCACCAAGATCTAAAGACCATTTTCTCCCAGTCCTTAATTTGTCCTTCAGCATCTGGCGTACCAGACTAAAGGGAAGAACAAAGGCAAAAGCGGCGACCATAGTCCTCATCAGATTATAAGTGATCTCCACGCTTGTCCCGGTCAGCTTCGTAAGGAATACGGCAAGATACTGTCCACCGTAATAATAATTAAAAGACTTTCCGGCAAACCACATATCCTGGGCTGGTAAGGTTGTACTTCTCATCATGGACTGCATAAAACCAAAATCCATATATTTTTCCGTTCCATGAGCCGCCGGATGAAATCCCGCCAGATATGTCCAGAAAAGAAACACCAGAAAAAACAGAATTTCTTCCCGGCAAACCAGGGTTGTCTGTTCCCAGGGAAGAGAATTCGTGATTCTGTTCTTACATTTTATTCCATACAAAATACTGCCCAGACAACAAATAACCGTGATGATAACACAGGTCATTCCCGTAAACGGAGTGATTTTTAAACAGGCCAGCAGCCACTGCACATATCCGCATACAGCGACTGCCAGTACTTTAGAAAACATCCAGCCATTATCATCAAAGCCCCTGAATATACGGGATGTTACCGGCATAAATACCAGACCTAGCAGGCATATCATTTCCCACCAGGTCAGAAATGTAAAAAAATCAGAACCGAGGAGCCAGTAAGCACCAACTACTAATAAAACAGCCGGTGCAAGCTTTATCAAATAATTTCGTTTTATCTTCACATCTGTAACCTTCTCTTTCCTGTTTTTGTTATTCCTGGTTTAAAATACCATTTTCTTCAAGAGTTCCTGTAAATATGGAATACGCTCCCTTTACTTCATAGTTACTGGAAATTTCACCTTCATATTCAACAACTACAAGATCCCCTTCTTTAAGTTCTCCGCTTTCAATCCATCTTCTTATTTTTATATCATCTGTATATACCTTATATTTCTTTCCTGCTTTTGATTTCTTACATAAAACGGTGTCATCAACCATAATATATCCATTTCCAATTTCTGTAACAGTTCCGGATATGGTTGGCAGACTGGTACTGGACTTTGTTTCCGTGGAATGTTTTTGTACATAACTGATGATCTGTCCTGCTGCCTCTTTTCCAATAAAATAACTATATTCATAATCAAAAATATTGGTAGCAAAGTAACCATCCTCAGAAATGTAGATCCCCCGGTTATAGACACCCAATGCTTCAGAAGTTGCCGTAAAAGCCAGACATCTTCGATTCTCTCTTTCAAAGAAGTCAATTGTATCATCAAGCTTTGCATCGCCACAGCCATAAAGGATCCACCAGATCTTTTCATCATTATCCAGCAAAAGCTCCCCTTTTTCCTCATAACCTTCACATTTTGTTACATAGTTTAATTCTATGTTTTGCGAAAGCTCATAAAGTTCCAGTAACTTACCTAACGTATCTGGAGCCGACTTCTCATCAACTGCATAAACATAAAATCCATCCTCATTGCCTACGGCAATCATCAGTTCCTCTGATATGCCCTTAATCTTCTGCACCTCAAATGTTTCCGTGTATGCCTTTCCTGTATCAGGATCAAGCCCTTCTGCCACACAGGAGCCAATTACCTCCCCCATTACCTCTGTATGAATAGAATTCTGACTTTTCGCAGTAAACTGTTTTCCATTAAATTTAACAACAGGATACTTTTCAGCAGGAGTCTTGTATTTCCATGGCCATTCTATGGCTCGTTCTGTTTCAGCAATATGATATTTATATTTATCTTCAATGACTGCATCTTTCCTAAAAAAATGTGGAACAAGAATGCTTGCAATCATAACCAGCACCAAACAGGAAGCAACCGGCATCCATTTGATCATAGGATTATGCCTTTTCCTCGGCGGATCTTCCAGTGCTGCCGTGATAAGGTCATCATCAATATAACCGATAGCATTTACAATTCTTGGTATATTCATATGTAGATTCCCTCCTCAATCAGATATTTTTTTAATTTATTTCTGGTACGGGCCAACATATTCGTTACTTTGCGTTCAGTAAAACCATATTTTTCCGCAATAGCCCTGTTAGATTCGAAATAAAAATACTTTAGAACAAACACCCTCTGAACCTCTTCTTTTTGTTTACGAAGAAAAATACGGATCAATTTTCCAATCTCTTCATCGTTCCTTCCAGGAGCATGCCTTTCATCCGGTAGTACCTCTGTAAGTTCATCCAATGCCATAACCATATCAGCCGACCTCTTTTTAGCTGTCAGATGTCTTAATTTATCTATGGAAATATCTCTGACAATTATAGAAATATAGGCTTTAAATTTTGCAGGCCTTGTCGGTGGGATTCTATTCCACACTTCTAAATAAGTGGTATTTACACACTCTTCCGAATCCTGGCGATTATTCAGGACATTATAGGCAATTTTATGACAAAGTTTTCCATATTTTATATCTGTTTCCTTAATCGCCCGCTCATTTCTTTCAAAATAAAGCTCTATGATTTTTATATCGTCTATGATGTTCACCTCCTCAAAAGTGTTCTCAATAGCCATGAGCAAAACTCCACACATTCAGTATTTATGCGGGTTTGCGAGGCATGGCAACCTCATTAATCACTTCAAATTTATAGCAACAATCAGCTCCAAATGATATAATTAAGTTGTCAAAATCAATTCACCGAAAGGAGCTGATTGTTATCTATCGTCAAGAAATTTTGAAAGACATTCGTCTTTTCACTTCACAACCAGTTGCAAAGTTTTATGATTCTCTTTTTTTGAATCTTGATTTATCCTTTGTTCCGGAATTCCCCAAGACAGGAAGGAAAGGCTTTTCAAATCACGCTATGATTTGTTCCTTTATTGTCATGAAATGCGAAGGCTTCTCCATGATTTCCGATCTTGTCGATTATCTTCACAATAATCTTCTGATTGCGTATTTTTGTGGCTTTGATATTTCTCGTCCACTTCCTTCTTATTGGACTTTTGATCGCTTCCTGAAAAATTTCGATAACAAAGTTCTCTCTGAAATCATGAAAACTCAGGTGTTATTCCTTTCTAAAGAAGGTATTGTAGACACTTCTTTTATTGGCTTAGATTCAACCCCTGTCTCTGCAAATACTTCACAGAATAATCCGAAATCTTTTCTCTCAAATAAGTTTAAACCCAGAAATCAACCAAGGGCGGATTCGGATTGTAAACTCGGCGTCCACACTGCATCCAATCAAACGAACGAGAAAAAATATGAATTCTATTGGGGCTATAAAAATCATGTCCTTGTAGACTGTATTTCAGGTCTTCCTATTTATGAAATGACCACAACCGCGGAAGTTCATGATGCTACCGTCGCTTTAGATATCCTTGCTGCTACCCATTCCTTTCAACCAATAACGGACTGCACATTCCTTGCCGACAAAGGTTACGATGTCAAAAATATCTACAATCAGGTTAAGGATCTTTACAATGGAGAATGTATCATTCCATTAAACAAACGTAATTCCAAAAATCCGAAACTTCTTCCTCAAGGGAATCCCATTTGCGAAGCAGGGCTTGCCATGTGGAAGGATGGTAAGTTTTCCGATTGTGGTCGTACCCGTCAAAAGTTTTGTTGTCCTCTAAAATCAAGTAAAGATACCGTTTGCCCATGCCACCACAAAAATTTCTATAATGGTAAAAAGCATCGTGGCTGTACGAAATATCTCACCATTCCTGATGATTTAAGACTTTCCATTGATAGGGACAGCAAATATTTTGAAAGTAATTATTCACTCCGCACAGAATGTGAACGCTATAATTCGCGTTTTAAAAATACTGGTCAGGAGCGGATGTGGGTGAGAAATAAAGCGTCTGTTACAAACTTAAACACACTTGCCCATATCAGTTTACTGGCAGTTGCCGTTGCCGCAATCACTAGCCATTCCGGTCAGTCTTATCGCAAACTAAAAACAATAAAACGAATTGCTTGATTAAAAATTTCTCATAGTCTTATGATTTCGTAAGTTTTGGACTTACGTTAGCTTTGCTATGCCATAAAATCGTAACCTCAAACTTTATGGAAACTAACTGCCACGTCCTACTTTTGAATTAATGTGTTTTGCTCATCTCTAGTGTTCTCAATTATAAAGTCGTGTTTTTTTGAGGATCGTCTCAAAAAATTTATATTTTTTTTAAATTATAGCATGAAAAAGGAGCATATCATCACGATAGCCCATTATATTCTCCATAAATTATTTAATTTGCGTTGTCTTTCCATCTGCATCTACTATATAGATAGTTGTTTGCGGTACGGACAGTTCAGAACCACATAGGTACAAATGTGAGCCATCTGCCATGTCATATTCATACACATACTGTCCACTTCCTATATCTGTATACGAAGAATCATCATCGTACATTGTCTCCTCATCAAAAAAGTCCGAATCCGTCTCTTCATCCACATACAGATTTGTTGTCATTTCCGTTTCCGTATAGAAGCTTTCATCAAAGTTTACTTCCGTTACTGTTTCCCTACACTAATATCTTTTATTCTCGATTATTCGTCAAATAAATATATGCATCTTCCAAAGTGATATCATTATCCGGGACACAATTCTCATTTGGCTTTTCTTTGCTTAATACTTTCATATGAATTCCATTTTCTACATACTGCTTAGATGATATAGAATAATTGGCTTCTAACAAACGGGCTTCTTCTGCATTTTGTACCGTACAATTCCAAACACAGCCCTTTGCATTTTCCAGCAACCCACTCACGCTTCCAGAATATAAAAAACTTCCCTTTTTCATAATGGCAAGCTGTGTACAGGTTGCTGCTAAATCTTCTACTACATGAGTGGAAAACAGCACAGTTCTATTCTTTGAAAAATCAACCAAAAGATTGCGGATCCTGATTCTTTCTTCCGGATCTAACCCGGTGGTAGGTTCATCAATAATCAAAAAATCCGGATTATTAAGAAGTGCCTGTATGAGTCCGACACGTCTCTTCATACCGCCAGATAATTGCCGCATTTTTTTATTCTGATGCTCTGTAAGAGAAGTCTTTTCCAGATAATAGGTAATTCTTTGTTTGAGGTCATTTGTGGATACTCCTGATAGTCCTCCCATATATACAAGGCATTCTTTCACCGTAAGATTCGGATATAAGTCGATTTCCTGTGGAAGATAACCAATCTTTTTCTGTATTTTTTCATAATTTCCCTCGTTATACAGAATTCCATCAAGCGAAACCATTCCTTCCGTTTGTTTTAAAACGGTTGTAAGAACCCTCATCAGCGTGGTTTTTCCCGCACCATTCTCTCCCAAAAGTCCGTAAATTCCATTAGGTATTTCAAGAGATGCCTTATTTACTGCAACTACACCATTTTTAAATCTAACTGTTAAATCATTTATTCTAATACTCATAATCTATCCCCTTTTCTTTAAAGCCATTGGTAATACTGCAAATAAAAGCATACCCACTATAAAAGACATAAGCGTTCCATAAATCCAACTCTCGGACATTAATTGATTAAGTTCACAAGAGCTGAAAGAAAACAATCCCAGATTCCCGAAAAATGAACTGCCCGCTTTCGATATAAGACCAATGACAATTCCAAATAAACATCCTATACCTGCCCACATATTTCCAAGCAATGTACACAAAATCACAGAGCATATACTCCAAAGCCAGATGGTTCCGAACATTGCAATGAAAAATAAAAGGAATATCAAAGTGCCCGAAACGCCTTCGTTTACACTGCCCGGTTTTTGCCAGAAAAACAAAACATATCCAACACAGGAAAGTATTAATAAATATAATATTTGAACGCACACTCTCTGTGATATTACTTTTAACTGCTTTTTTTGATCATACAAATGAAATACATCGGCACGCTTACTTTTTACTTCCATCAAATATGTGTCACTACAAAAAATAATTGTTAAAAATGCTATTGGCGACTGAATTGCTGAACCGATTTCTTCATAGTATATAATCGGATGAATAGCACACAATATCAGTATAAATGCACATGAATAAAAAATCTTATATAACGGCAGGCAGTTTTTTAGTTCCGTTTTCAATGAACCCTCCTCCTTTTCCAGATTGTAACAGAAATACATACTAATATAACTGATGAAATTACAAGAATAATCTGATTTATGTTTGACATTTGGGCTGCGTGTGTTTCAAAAAATCTGCCAGGGAATCGCACCATAATAGAGAACGGTCTCATATAATAAATATCATTTTTCATGGTCAGCATATTTGAATATATAATGTGTAAAAACAAGATTGGTGCTGCCGGAAGCGGATTTTTAAATATTACTGCTGTAATTGTATAGACACAACATATCATCAAAAAATTTGGAACAATATAGATCAGAGAATTCACGCAAAAATCAATTAGTGTTACTGGAAAGCCCGATTCTAAAGACGTTTTCAAACACAGCATAAAGAATATAACATTCAAAATCACTAATACTCCCAGCATACTAGTGAATCCGCTTATTACTTTCCCACATATATATTGGATTGCCGTAACAGGCTTTGTATGTAATAATTCATAGGTACTTTTTCGTGTATCTTGAATAAATAAAAATGATAGCAAGACTGTTGCAAAAAAGGCCATATGCAATCCTGCAAAATCCGTAAATTTTTTTGCAAAGTACCAGGAAAAAGAATGTTCGGATAATTTCTGTTCGATATAATGATTGATTTCCTCTGTTGTCCCCTTATGAATTTCAAGGTCTTCATAAGCATATATTGCGTTATAATAGCCATATTGGGATTCCAGGAACTCAGAAGCAGTCTTTACATCCATATTCTGAATTTTTTTCACTACATCATCCGCTTCTTGCCTGCTAAATCCAAAACCATTTTTGGAGGTGTCCATTAGAGTCTCTCTGATCGTATCTTCCCACTCCCTTCTTCTTTCCTTATCATCAGATGTAGGAATGTAGCCATCCATGACATCGGCCTCTCCCAATGCTACATCATTTTGTGTAACCTGTTCATTCGGTTTGATATAATGAATTTGCAAATACGATGACAGACATTGATATATACTGGCGACTATAATAATCAAGCCAATCCACAAAACAGGGTTCTTTAAATAATCAAGTATACTTCTTTTTATGATTGTTTTCATTGTATCTCTTCCTTTCTTTATTTCTTTAACAACATCATACAAATCAATTCTCAATAAATTCACAACAAAAAAGACTAAAACCACTTTATTTGTGATTTCAGCCTTCTAACGTATTTTTATTCAGCTTTGAAAAGAGCTTCTACATGAGCACCGCCCTGTCTGACATTATATATTTTCAAATTTCCTCCATGCTTTTCACAGAAAATACGAGAAATATACATGCCAAGACCAAAATGCTTTAAATCATCTTGTGGATTCTTATGATAAAACGGCTCTGTTACTTTTTCCTCAGTATCCACAAAACCTATTCCATCATCTTCAACAGAAATTATAAGAAAACCATTTTTTTTCCTTATCTGCAGAGCAATACTTTTTTGCGCATATCGAACCGCATTTTCCAGTAAGTTGTCTGTCACTTCCATGACAAGTTCCTCATCCACTTTCACAACGTTTTGTTCCTGTACGCTTTCTACCTTACATAGTTTACTTTCTTTCTTGGACAGCATGACAGCTTCTGTCTCAATCTTTTTTGCCAGCTCCGATAATACTATCTCTGAACATTGCAGTTCCCTCTGTTCTAAATGGGACATTTTTCTCATGTTTTCCGTGAAATGTTCTATTCGGTCAATCTGATACATGCCTGTTTGCAAGATATCCATAATATCCTCTGTTTTTATACTCTCAGCAGAAACAAACTCTAAGAGCATTTCCTGATACCCTCGCAATATGGAAAGTGGAGAACGTATGTCATGTGCAATTGCATTCCGCAAGACCTTCTCGTCATCAATCATTCGCCACATCTTTCTGTTGTTATCTGCTAAAGCACTTCGCATCATTTCAAATTCTTTACACAACGTTCCCATCTCATCTTTATTTTCATAGGACACATGAAAATCCAGTTCATTATCTGCAATCATTTGTGAGGCATCTTTTAATTCCTGTAGAGGCGTCTTTAACTTGTTTTTATAAAAAAAGAAAACCGCAGCAACACTCCCAACAATCGAAAAAATCAGTACCGAATATGTTTCTATAAAGTCACACATTTCCGAAAGATGATAGTCCAAACGATTCATCTGCGATTGATTAGGTCTTGATATCTCAATCTCGTATTTCTTTCCATGTTGCTGAAACACGTCCGTATAATCTGCATAATCAATATATTTTTCCCATATTTCATTCTGCATATTTCTTGCAAAATGAACTGTAAATGCAGATAACAGAAATGCTGCCGTCAAGCTGATCACAAAATAAAACAGAATTGTTTTTTTCAGTGACAAGTTTCTTATTTTTTCCATCGGTATCCAATCCCCCATACAGTTTCTATGTATTCTTTTTCTGAACAATCCGCTATTTTTTTCCTTATACGCCGTACTAACTCCGTTATCGTTCTACTGTCCCCTTCCGCATCATATCCACAGACTTGTTCATATATACGTTCTTTATCAAACACCTGCCCCGGATGCATGGATAAGAATTCTATAATCTGATATTCAATTTTTGTGAACTCCATCTTGTGTCCAGCTATAGCTACTATTTTTTCAGAATAATCAATCAGCATTTCATCCATGAAGCGGTATTCTGTTTTTTGTTGATGCCTTTCTTCTCTCTTTATGTTTGTGACAATCCTCGCTTCCAACTCCCGAAGACTAAATGGTTTCGTAATATAATCATCCCCACCTGAAAGCAACCCATTAATTTTATCATCTTCATCAACTCTTGCTGTCAGAAATAAAATTGGACATAACACTTTACTGCGTATCAGACGACATACTTCAATCCCATCCATGCGTGGCATATTGATATCCAACAAAATAATATCCGGTTTCATTTTTATTTTATTTAATGCTTCCATTCCGTCTGTAGCCGTAATGGTTTCATATTGTTTCATATTAAAATAACTACAAAGCATTTTCACCAATTCTTTATCATCATCGACAACTAAAATCTTGTATTTCATCCAAACCACCTCCAGTATCCATATTATACGATAAAAAACAATGAAATCACAACAAGAGTACATGAAGAACGTAAGCACAATATATCTTTTCTCTCAATTCCAGCTTAATTTCCCCTCAATGTCTTTTTCCTCCGATTTTCGTATGCTTATCCCACAGCAGAACAGTACCACACCGGTGCGACCTGCTGAATCAATCAATACGAAAACAGAAATGTTTTTATGCGAGAACTCAGTTTTCGTAAAAACAATCACATACAAAAAGAATAATAAAAATGAAATAGGATTAATCAGCTGTTAGAAAACTGATTAATCCTATTTTGTTCTACATCGACACCAAATCTCAAGTTTGCCTCTAAAGCCAGAATTCCCCCTGTGTGTTAGGATAATTGTCAGTGAAAATCAATTACTTTCGTGGCAGTATGTATCCATTACAACCGGGAATCCTTCGCCCCTCCTTTTTTTATCAGGACTCCATTTTCCATCACAAATACCTTATCACATAATATATCTATTTCGTTCTTATTATGACTTGGCAACTATATGATTTTTTCCGTTTTCTTTTCTTCTGTATCAAGATATTTGTTGATTCATCTAATACAATATATTTATGGCTGATGTCTCTACAACTCTGATACAGAATAACTGCTCTATTATAACTGGATATTTACTCTTAAGCACGATATTATATAAATCAGGGCAAGCCCAACAGACCTGCCCATTTATAAATGCGTTCCTTATTTTATTGCACATAGATTTTCATCAATCCATTTTTGGACTTCATTCACATCATGATTTACAGCTTTTGCAATTTTTTCAACAGGCAGACCCATTTCTGCAAGAGAAAGAGCTGTTTCTTTTTTGGCCTTTAATTCCCCACTTTCCATTCCTTCGCTATAAATTTTTTCCATTTCATGGCACATAAGCGGTGGCCCCTTTCTGTGTCTCTTTCAATTCATGTACCCTTTTCCCGACAATTCATTTACATATTTACAGTTCAGGAAGTAACCAACAATTTTTTACTTCAGCAAATTCATTTTCTGCTTTCTCACCAGTGCATATATTTTTCCATTCTTCTACTTCGGGGCAATGTTGGCCTTCATAAAATGTATTTTCAAAACGATATACCAAGAATGCAAGAGTAGCACATTGCTTTCTAACTTTAATATTTTCTTTAAACTCTTCTTGCGTCGAAATTTGAAAATTGATTCGCGTATATTTTTCTACTAACCTAAGTACTTGTGAAACTCCTTTCATGATTTTGGATGGAAAACGCGAATTTGTTCGGTAAAAAATATTATGTATAATCATCAAGAAATACTCCAATCCGGGTTCTTTTCGTGCTTTAATTAAATTAAACAATTCCAGCAGGGTATTTTCTTTTAATTGCTGATCCATAATTGTTTCCAGACACTTTTCAACTGCCATTGTAGCTGAAAATACCATATCTGATTCAGTTTCATACATTAGTTCCAACATTTCGTTCATAAAGGCTGGAACTTTTTCATCTGCAAGAAACATTGCTTCCACTTCCCATGAATAAATTCCTTCGTCATAGAATTCTTTTAGCAGAGTACATAGTTTTTTTGACTGAACCGGATTAACTCCCTTCCATCCATTTCTGCCAAAAGATGCAATCGCACGAATCATCATTTTCATATGCCATTTTGAAAAAGTAAATTGAAAATCGAATTTGCTTTCTTTCCAATATTTTACCATATCTGAACAACAGCCGATGAACAGTTCCAAAAACCATTCTTTTTCTTTCGCAGACCATTCATCTACATAGTACCTATTCCAAACCGCCAGTTGTTCCCAATATGATATTTCAGTAAAATTCCTGCCTCTTATATCCTCTTTCCATTTTGAAGATACTTTTTCACTGATAAAACTCTTTTTTATTCTTTCTAAGGGATCTATTTCTTTTGGATGTGGCCATTTCATAAATACAAAAAAATAATATTGCTCTAGATCTGGCAACTGCGTATCTTCATTAAGTTTACTCCATAATAATTCTCCAAAGGCAACTTCTTGTTCTTTGGTTAATTTTCCCCATGTATATAACTGCCCCATTCTGGCCAATACGGAGGTTCGATTTATTTTCTGTTGTTTTCCTATATTAAATATTGCTTTAATAATTTTGGGTTCAAGATGAGCTTTTCTATATAATGGATTTGATAATTCATACTCTGTAAACACATCAAAAGGATCAAGCTGTACTACTCCAAGTATATTTTCTCTCTCTTTCATTGAGCAGGTTAATAATGCATTTATTTTAGTTCTTTTAATATAATCTGCGGTTTGATTCATAACAGAGGAAATGAATTTATTTAATAATCTTTGATCTTTCACCGCATTTTCTTCGATCAATCGGATCATCAAGTCTATCATTTTTCCCTGCTGCACAGAATCCAATACGGCACACATTCTTTCTAATATCGGAATTCCGGATGCTACAATAGAGGTATAAACATTTTGATCATACCATGGATCATATTTCTGAAATTTTCCTATATTATTCATTATCGCATTATATACATATTCAAAAAGTTCATCGATTTCTTTTCTATTCTCGGATCGTAAATATCCTCTTGTAATACATTTTTTTACCACATCTGTTTTTCCAAGACGAAGTAAAAGCTGCCATGTATATTGAGGATAGTAAGATAGCAAGCTTTTTACTAAAATATCCTGCTGATTATTCAGTAAACTTTTACTTCGAAGATATAATGGAAATCCACTATATTCAATGCTTTTAAAAACAGAATATGCCTCCCAACAATTGTTCTCAGATCTAACCAAAGTAATGGATTCCCGATTTAACTCAAATTCCGGTTCTGGAGATTCCTTTTTTAACCAGGTTAATGCACCGTCTGTAAACAGAATTTTTTCTTTATCCCAGTTATAATACTTTTTATATTTAGAAATCTCATTATTAATTTCATTGCATTTTTTTCTGGTTTCTTCCTTATATGGATTCATACAAAATAGTAAATGTTCTTTTAAATACAATGCACATACCAGCAGAGACTTCAAATATACGTTTTGGGGGCTGCTCTCTGCTATTTCATTATTATTCTTTTGTATATCGTTGGTAAGTTCTTCTACTGCTTTCAGTGCTTCCTCATTAAGACCACATTCAGTCATTACGCCAATGAATCTTAAGCGTACCTCATAAGGCATTTCTTCTAAAGAGCATGATACCAGTTCTAGCTGAACTTTTTCCAGATCCATTTTGAATAAATTCATAAGAATTTCTTCAAGTTTCAAATAATATTTGCCATCAACTATAAAATTTGTGCAAGGTTTAAGCTGGTCACAAATGCTGTTCCACTTTTCTTCATCCATATTTTGTCTATAGTTTTCAAGTAAATATAACCCTACTGTAAACCATTTATTCTTGTTTTTCTCTTTCCAATCCGAGTGAGAATTTAAAGTATCCCATATTTTATATAAGTTATTCTCAATATTTTTATCTAAAGGCAAACAAGATTTTTTATATCTCCTTGTATATTCATAAGCAAAATCCAGTAATTCATTACAGTAGTCAAAATTAGATTCTAATTCTTTTTCGCTACATTGTAAAAGTTCTTTTCCATTGGTATAACTTTTTACCTGTTGCCTGAAATCTGCTGGAACTATAAGCCATCCGGGATACTGCTCAAATTCTTTGGCCCATTGCTTGGTTAACTCTTTTCTTTCTTTTCTACGTTTATTAGTATTTCCCAATAACCCTTCTATCCTTGTATATTTAATATTCCAATTATAATCTTCAGAATATACATTACTCATATTTAGTAAAGGATTTGTATTCTCTTCAATGTTTCTTGAATTAGTATCGTTTTCTAGTTGTTTATTTTTTAAATATACATTTTGATCAATACCATTTTGAAAAGCTTTTGCTTTTGTAGCCTTACAATGTGCATTTAATAATGCTGCCCGATCATATACTGGAATATTATTATTTTCAAAAAACTTTTTTCGATTTTTTACGCTAATTCTCAGTAAAGAATTAGCTTTTCCTTTTTCCGTATTTTGCATGTTTGCAATTCCCACAATACAATTATTATAATCAGCTATGAGACTTCCAGAAAAACCTTCATAATCCATGGCAGCAGAATCTATTGTATCTAAGATCATATTTTTATTAGTTTTTTTTAAAAGATTAGTATTTTTTAATTGTATCCACCTTTTTTCAAAGCCAAAACTTTTACCATATCCAACCATTTGTAATTCGTCAAAAACATCTGGTTCTGCACTAAACAAATAAAGAGGCTGAACATCAATACTCTCTTCGCATCGTAATACAACCAAATCCTCTGAGCTGTCATTGTCCTCAGAAATTACGGTTGCTTTGACTGTTTTTTCCTCATCTTTTACAGAGAAGTGTAAAACAGCATTTTTTGCATAAGTTTCAGGTTTTTCAATTAATAGACAATGTTTTACTGTTATTGCGGTTTCTTTATCTATTAAGAACACGGTTCCAATTTCTTCTCCACATTCTATTTGACCTGTATTTTCATCTAATCTATCTCTATCAATCTTCTGCATCTAATTTTCCCAATCCTTTAAGAAATTTAATTTCGTAGTTTTTAATAAGTTCTGTATTATTGCCTGTATTTTTTATTATATTTGCGATTACTGCTTTTCCGGGATGATCAATATATCGCTTTCCATCAGTTGACAGCAAATAATATTTTACCTTTGTATTTTTTATAAATTCCAGGGAAATGTTCTTAGCTGAACCATGATGGGGAAGTTTTATGACATCAAGTATCTTAGGCAATTCATTTTCAAAAAGCTGAATTGGACTATCTCCCGGAAAAAGCATTTTTATATCTTTATAGTCAATCAAAATTGCAATGGAGGAACAGTTTGTTATTTTAGAATCCATTTCTATGTCTTTATATTCCGCATATTTATCCAACCAATCCAAATCCTCGCTGGAATACGAAATATTGTAAGCGTCAAATAAAACAGTGTATAGAAAAATAACCGTCAGCCTTTTATACTAAAAGGTCAACGGTTATCGACAGAATTCTTTTACAAGAGGATTCCAAGGCAAATAATCATCCAGATATTCAGGATGTTCAAGAAAAGCACTCCCCGGCATGTCGGACAGGATATATTTTATATATTTCATCGGGGCAAGCCCATTCGCTTTCGCTGTCTCTACCAGTGTATAGATTCCTGCACTGGCTTCCGCCCCTTTCGGACTGCCGGAGAACAGCCAGTTCTTTCTGCCGATCACAAAGGGACGGATACAGTTTTCCGCAAGCGAATTACTGATGGAACAATTCCCGTCTTCCAGATAATTCCAAAAACCTTCGCGGTTATTTAAGGCGTAATGAAAAGCTTTTGAAAGTTTGGATTTCGGCAGCTCTCCGATGGCACTTTTTTCTGCCCATGACCAAAAAGCCTCGAGAAGCGGTTTCTCGCGGATAAGACGTTCTTTTTTCTTCTGATCAGGAGGGAGCGCCTCCAACTCTGACTCTATGTTAAAGAGTTGATTCAGACGGAGGATTGCTTCCGCTGCTTTTGATGCTTCCGAATTATGGATGTCTTTTGGGAGCGCATCCACGAAAGCCCGGCGCAGATGCGTATAGCAAAGACATCTTTTTACTCCTGAAACTGCATTGTATCCGGAGTAAGCGTCTGTATGGATATAACCTTCATATTCCCTCAGAAACGCTTCCGGATATTTCCCGCTTCGTCCCGGCTGGTACTCGAAGTAGCGGATGGGATTTACGGCATCTCTGATGCTGCAGTAAACCCACATATAGGAATCGGACGTATTTTTCCGTCCCGGTTCTTTCAGCACCTGTACATGTGTTTCATCGATATGAAGGTATCTCTGTTTCAGAAGTTCCAGCTTCAGACGGTGGACGATGTGTATAAGCCAGTCCCGATAGACAACCAGAAGCCAGTTTGACATAGTCGCTCTGCTTAAACGTAATCCCAAAGCCTCCCATTCTTTTTCCTGTCTGTACAGCGGGATGCTTAATTCAAACTTCTGGTGGATGAGCCAGGTGATGGTAGATGCAGATGCCAGAGAATGCAGGACGGGAGGATATGGCACCGGAGCCTTCTCCATATAAAGAGTTCCGTTTTTCCGGCATGACCTGCATTCATACGTTTCCCGGTAATGGTCAATCACCTTGAGTTTTGCAGGGATAAACTGTACTTCTGTGCGGACGAATTCTTCCCCTACTTTCACCATCGTACTCCCGCAGTTATCGCATATCTGTTCCCTTTCATCTATGGTATGGAGTACTTTGCTGTGAGGGAGATTTTTTACCAGTTCTTCCCGCTGACCGGTGTACTTCCTTTTACGTAGGTGCTTCTCTATCTCAACAAGCTCCAGTTCGTGTGCATCAGGATCCGCACAGGTTTCGATTTCATTAAAAAGAGACATCTGCCCCTCGATTTCGAGAGTAGATGTCTTCTCGGATTTTGTTCCATAAAGTTTACGGGTCAGGAAATCAACCTGCTCTTTCAGGAGCCGGACCTGCTGTTCCAGTTCTTTGATATGATTTTTATACTCCTGTTCCGTAGCTGACATAACCTGAAAACCCTTTCGTTTCGATAGGATTATTATAACATAGAATCGTCAGATTTCCCAGCATTTCTAAGGATTTTCAGTATTTTCAGACTTATGCGGGAGCCATTTCTGAACCGCCTTTGGCTGCTCCGGGTTCAAACCTTCCAGAAGCCAGCGCAGCTGCTGATCAGAAATCTGTTTTGCTTCTTCGCCGGTCCGCGGCCATTGGAGACGTCCGTTTTCGTACCGTTTGTATAAAAGGCAGAAACCGTCTTCCTCGTAATGGACTGCTTTGATCCGGTCAGCCCTCTTTCCACAGAACAGGAATAAGGAATTGCTGTAAGGATCCAGTTTGAAGTTGTACTGGATGATATCCAGCAAGCCATTGAGCTGCTTCCTCATATCGGTGTAGCCGCATCGGATATAGATTTTCTCCACATGGGAAAGATCTCCTAACATGACTGCACGGCTTTCAGAATGTTTTCCAGCATCTGGGCAGATGTGCCTTCATAAAGTTCCACTGTTATGGATCCGATATGAAGTATGGCTGCAGGAGTGGAACGGGAAATGTTTCTGTCCGGAAGTGAAAGCTCCGCAAACTCAGCCGGGGATTCCGTTAAAGCAGTTGACTGTTGGTCTGTACACATGTGGATGCCGTTTTTCTTACGGGGCACTTCTTCCAGGGCAAGCTTTCGAATTTTGGAAAGCCAGTAATAATAACTTTTCAAAGAGATATCGTGTTGTTCACACCAGATCTGATTTGTCAGTCCTGAGGCCCTGCATTGCCGTATTACATCCAGCCAGTATTGAAGTTTCACCTGTTTGTCTGGAGTCAAAGAAGAAAGATTCATAAGCCTGCTCCTTAGATTAGATTTAGAGTTTTTAGAGTCAACTCCCAAAACTCTAATCAATAGTTTACATGCAACAGCCAGAAATTTCGATACACCCTCTTATTGGACGCTTACGAAATATTTTCCTGTTTAAACTCTATATTTTTTTCATTATTTAATAAAAACCCCTCAAAGGCAGCATCAAACAATGGGTCTCTAGTGATTTCTATATTATTTGAGTTTATTTGTTTTAAATGATAAAGCCATTTTTTACCCATCTTAGTTAATGTTTCGATACCTGGATTTAATATTGTGATTTTTAGATCTCCAAATTGGACAATTTGTCCCTTACTCACTAAATTATTTACAACTGATGCATTCCAACGGTATCCTCCGGCTTGAATGAGCTCTGCGAGATTTTTTCCGTTGGTATAACTTATATTTTGCTTTTTATATTCACATTCAAAATCAATGTCTGTTGAACACATACTTTTTAAAATGATTTTGACTGCAAAGGACATCCCTTGTTCTGCGTTTCGAGACGTAATACATTGATTCAAACTGTTAAACCAGATTTCATCAATCTCTATGATTTTAGGGTTTCTCGAATCCCCGTTCTCTTTCAATAATGCCCTAATTCCACTGATATGATCATCATCTATATGAGTGACTACGATTAAATTTAATCGTTTTCCTTCGGCAGCCAGTTTGAGCAAAAATTTTTTCAAGTACTTTTGATAGGTTTTGGCATAACCTCCATCAATCAACATTCTAAAATCGGAATCTGGAAATTCCAAATATATACAGTCTCCTGAAGCAGCAGGGAGCATCTGTATGGTAACTCCGTTTATTTCCATTGTTCCCCTCCCATTTTTGAAAGGTAGTGTCAAATACTACCTGTTTTTGTTTCAAAATCCTATAAAAACCTTGATTTTTAGGGAAATATATCAATTCATTAAATGAATGCAGTTTATTTTGCAGGTATTCAGTTAAAAATAATTGATCTTTTGTAAAATTTTTCATTGTAAAAGCAGCTATATTACCATTCTTATGGCAACGAATACGATATTGTTGCAATTTTTTTCAACGGAATGGACTGTGAGTTCATTGGCTGAAACAACTATTTTTTCCAATTCTTCTTCATGTAACGCTTCATTATCTATACTTTTGATTGAATATGGGGCAATGTAAGGACTTTGCAATAAAGATAGACATTTTTCTTTTTTTGATGATCATATGCATATGTTCTCCTTCTAATTTTGGGCTAGAACTATTTTGTTACAATTAGAGTTTGAATTTTAAATACGCAATTTTAACTCTTAAAAATAATACGAAATAAAACAACAAAAATCACAAATTATAGACAAAGAAAGTATTTATTCGAACAAATCTTTTTCCCATATTTGCTCCTTCATCTTTTTTGAAAAAACTAAATATACTGTATTGCAAAAAGGCAAGTCTAATCAGACCTGCCCTTTTATAATGATTTTTCAATTATTTTGTTACACACAAAGTTTCGTCAATCCACTTCTGGACGTCTTTCACATTATGGTTTACAGCTTTTGCGATTTTTTCAACAGGTAATCCCATTTCAGCAAGTGAAAGGGCTGTTTCCTTTTTAGCCTTTAATTCACCGCGCTTTTCGCCGCTTTCCATTCCTTCGCTATAAATTTTTTCCATTTCATGGCACATAAGCTCAACCCCTTTCTGCGTGTCTTTTAATTCATGTACCCTCTTTGCAAGAACTGGACTGTGCATTTCATCCGCATTCTTACAATGCAGATCATGCATAAGTCTCCCAAGTTCTGTGTCTTCCTGTTTTCTGGAATTCACATATATAATATGTGCTTCGTCCTGAAAGCTATCATCGGCTTCTTTGATATGCCTGTCAATATGGTAAATAGGAAAACCATACCCAAGGATGTCGTCCCTGGTAATAAAAATCACATAGCTTTCCGGTAATTCATCAAAATCCTGACCTGGATTTAGAGTGTTCATGTCCATCAAACCACTATGGTAACGTGCCCTCTTAGGTGATGCACCTTCATTATCCTGCTGGATCTCCACATCAAACTGTTTGCCTTCGGAATCTCTGGCAACACAGTCCATGATTGCGGATCGTCCCTGCAGATTCTTATAATCCTTCTGGATGATCTGCTCAATTACTTTCAGATCCTGTTTTTCCATAATGACCTGCAGAACATATTCCAGGCATTCTCTCTGTTTGAAAACATTTCTCATAAATATGTCACTCATGAGTGTAAAATTCTTAATAATACCTTTATATCTTTCGTAACGTACTTCCAATCCGTTCTCTGGCACAATTTTTTCATCTGCCACGTTCGCTGTCACCTCCCACTTTATTCTTTTTATGTTATGAAGAAATTTTCGAAAAAGCTTTTGTTTATTTTATCTTAGCATCAATGAATGACCTTTACAAGACACTTTTTCCCCGAGTTGCATCGGGTGTTTTTTAACCTACCCGTTCCACATAGCATACACTGTTTCCCTTGCACTCAAATTCCGGACAAAGAGACAGCCATAATCTTTCCAGATCATTGATGTTCATGGCGTCCAATTCTGTTTCATCTTCTTCACCATAAATATTTACAAAACCGATCCGATATATGCCATACTCTTTATGTAGGTTTTTTACTACTTTTCTTCCTGCTCTTCGTATATTCATAAGCTCTCTTCTCTCCTCTCTTCTGCTTCCAGCAAAAATGTATTGCAGGTATAGCTTCCGGAAGCACTGACACCAGCGACCCCTCCAAGGCTGTCCAGATACTGGCTTCCATTTTTAGATGCGGAAATATACATATAAAAGTTTGTCAAAACATAGTTTTTATTTTCCAGAACATTCTTATAACTGCTGCTAAGCACAAGCCTTGCTCCAAGTTTTTCTGCTTTTTCTTTTACCAGCATAGCAGTTAAATTTACTGCTTTTCGTATTTCCTGTTCGCTAAGTCCGCTTTGATAATAACGTTCCAAAAACAAAACCAGTTCTTCTGCTTTATTTTCATGTGGTTCGCTTTTGACAGTCACATCAACAAACTCAATCGTCTTCCTTTCATCCGCAGCTACAAAAGATCCCTTTGTCAGACGGAGGATTGCACGAAATACAATTTTACCATTGTGTTTGATAAATATAATTTTTTTATTTGCATCAAAACAGGATAACAGACAATCACAATTTGGACCATTCCGATAGGAAATGCAGCTGCGCAGCGGTACTTCTCCTATCTGCATGACCGGAAGCAGGCTGTCCTCTTCCCAGATTTCCCATCCACAATCCACGCGCAACAGCTTTTCTTTCCAGATTTCTTCTGTATCTCTTTTTATTGGAAAAGCAATTTCCCGTTCCAGATCTCCTCCATGGTATTTCAGCTCCATGAATTTTCCTAATAACTCAGCATTTACGATTCTTCGGATCTCTTCCTTCTTTTTCGGCTGCCTGTTCAGAAAGGAAGTCATGATCTCAGCGCCACCTTCATAAATGAACTTCTGGATATTGGATTTATTTTCCACGACAAAAGCATCCGAAATATTCAATTCTGTCTTTAAATTCTTCCAGGAAGGATCCTGGGCCAGCAGTTTGTCCATCAATGCAGGTAATCCGGAACAGCCATTTAAAAGATTCTGATTATGTAAAAGGAAGTAAACCTGATTATCCCTTGTAAGCTCTTTTAAAAGTTCAGTAAAATCCATTAAAAATATCAGAATCCATATGGCTGTTTCATGCCGAAGATCTCGAATGTTTTTAAAATCCTCCTGCATCCATCTGGAAAGCGGCTTTTTTGACAAAGCTTCTGCCAATCGCTCAACCTGATTTTCCTCTAATGCATCTGTCAGGCAGTCTCTTTTTATCAACTCACGGATCACCCGAAGACGATCATCACTTTTGGAGTATGCTAAACGATCATACAGGTCTATATATACTGCTTTTACATTGTACAGGATTTTCAATTCTTCAAATACACGAGGCTTCGAAAACAGTGATTCTTCACTCTTTCTCCAGGGAACTACCATATATTCACAATCCCTTAAATTCTGCTCATTTAAAGTATTAAGATTCAGGCATCTTTTATAAACCTCTTCATCCAGAATCAACGAATTCCTGTCAAGGTTTATGAGCCAGTCTCCATTCTTTCGCAAAAGTTCCAGGAAATGTTTCTTCCGTTTCGTAATGGCATACAGGATAAGCTCTGTCTTTTCCAAAGTCAGCTCATAAAGATCCATATCTGGAAGCGGATTTCCATACAGAGTGTTCACATAGGCTGCCTTTCCATTTGAAATCTTTTTAAAATCTGCATCCGGACCTGTCAAAAATCTTATCAGCTTTGGAATGTCTGCATATAATGATTCGTTCCAAAGCCACAAGTGAAGAAAAGAGGCCTGCCATTCTTTTGGAATCTGAGTGAGAATCACTTCCAGTCCATTCCGAATTTCTTTTGGATGCCGGCTCAGTTCTTCCAGCTGTTTCTTATTTAAGCTTTCCGTTTCTTCACAAAACTCGGATAAATAATTTACAAGTTCCATCAGATCCTGCTTCAAAAGTGATGCCAATGATTCCTCATCCTTGAGCAGCTCATAAAGAAGCTCCGTTGAAAAAGCCGGATTTATCAAAAGCATGCGTATCTTTATTCCCGCACGGGCAACATCAAACTCACCAATGCAGGTCTCAAGACTTGCTACAAGCTGTTTCTTTAACTCTTCTTTCGGTTCCAGAAAAGCATAATATTTCAGATAAACATATACGATCCGGTCCGGGATTTCTTTATCTGCCAGTACTTTCTCAATCTTTTTATAGGGGAATTCGGACAGCTTTTCATTTCCCGCACATTCTACGATCATTCTGATGCGGTCTGGTTCTAAAATAGAAAAATCCTTTTTGTTCATTTTTCCTAAAGAGATGAGTATTTCCGGATCGTCCATCAAAGAAGAAATCGTCTCCTCATTTAACCCCTCCATCAGACTGGAAAGTTCCTGCTGATTTACCAGTCTGGCCGCATTCATACAGGAATCTTCCCCTTTCTTTCCTATCAGTTTCAGGGGAATTGCTGCATTTTTCATTTCCCTGTAAATATTCATGTGCTTTAAGATTCTTTCGATCATCACGCTACCTCTGCCCTTTCTATTAATTCAGTAATCTCCGGTAACCCCATGCATTCGTCCTGGTACATATTTTCTGCCAGTTTAAGAAGATATAGAGCTTCCTTTTTTGCCATAAGCTTTTTCACTGTTCCTGCAAAATTATCTTTTAAATACGAGGAAACGATCTTACAGTAGAGCTTTTTATGGCCATATGAATAACGACCATTCTTGTAAAACTCATAAATAGACTGAATCTCCTTATCCGTTTTTCTGTTTTCCCGTAATATCTGATTAAACTGCTGTTTGATGTTTTTTTCAGTTTTCCAGTGATCTATCCGTTTTTTCTGTTCCTTTAGCCATTCTTTCCGTTCCTGATATCTTTTCCGATCCTCTTCTGTCATATATTTCTGATACAGGGTTTCTCTTCGATAAGAATCACTTATAAATGGAAGAAGCAATTTGGAAAGCTCATATGCTTCTGACTGTTCCATCCAAAGTGCTGTACTTTCCTTTAAAAGTAAGGCCGTCAGGTATTCTGGATAAATATCCGGATATTCATAAAAAAACTTCTTTTCTACCATTGAAAACAGTTCCCGGTGTTCCTCTTTTCCCAGAACTGGCGAAAAAAATTCGCACTCTCTATGTTGGATAGCATAGTATCCCAAGGAGAAAGTTTCCTTTAAAATCCTCCAGGGGCTTAAGAATTCGCATCCATCCATTCCAATCTCATTGATCAGAAATTTCAGCATAGGATAAGAATGCTCATTACAAAGACCCTTTATTTCACTTTTTAAATATCCTGCCATAAATTCCCATTTCTTTTCCAAATCTGGCTCTTCATTTTTGTAATCCTTTACAAACTCTTCCAGATACTTTTTTCCATTCAAAATCCCATGCAGGATCAGCCGGTTGAAAACCACATGTAGTTCCGGCTCACTCTTTTTCCAGAAAACATCCTGGTATCTTTTTCCTGTAAGGTTTTCATAACGTTCCAGATACTTCAGCAAACTTTTCGTACTGTATGTTTTGCCTTTCAGAGTATCTGTAACACACGCTTCAAATTCTTCCGAAGAGAGTTCTTTTACCAGAGTATCCCATTTTTCTTCTGTCAGATCAATGTAGTGCCACTCTTCCGGTTCATTACTTCTAAATGGAAACAACGTAAGAAACGTTTTTACATTTTCCACCCTGAACGTTTCATTCATGCATTTTTCCAGCCGTTCTTTACCGTCGATACGGACAGAAAGTTTCCCATATGTTCTTAAAATCCGTGAACAAAGTACATAAGCTTCTTCTGGATATGTCTCTTTTCCGGGCAAAAATGCCTCTAATACATTCAGCCCAATTTTTTCTGCTGTCAACCCGGAAAGGCTTATCCGATCGGGTCTCTCTACAAAATACATCAGTACAAAATTTAAAAAAGCGGTCTCTTTGTCGGAATATCCAAACATACACATACGTTTTTCCAAAACGGCATCCGCATTTTTAGCATTTATGCCTGTTAACTTTACCAGCAGTTTCAGGATATCCAGATCCTTTTTGCGATACCCTTTAAGCTTTTTCATTACTTTGCCTACCATCCACACGAAAAGATTCCATTCAGTAAATACGGATATCTTCCGGTTCTTTGAAAAGCTGTCAGCAAGTTTCTGTTTTATACCTTCCCACAGTGTTTCATCATCTGGGAGGATGGACATGGCAAACAGCATTTCTTCTGCTCGCTCAAATGGATACGCATGCATGGCCTGTTTCCACCGATTCTTTTCCTTTTCCTCACAGATATAATTGATACTGATTAAAAACAGGTCTTTCTCTCCAAGAATCTGTTTCATCTTTTTCCAAAACAGATCCTTTTGTGCCCCATTGAACATACAGGTCTCCTGTAAAGGCATCATCCTTGCCAGGGCAAGTCCGAGGGCACGGTATGTCTGCTTTGTCAAGGTCAGATGTTCTCCAATGCGCTCCAGGACTTCTCCCGGATAGTGCAGTCCATAAGCGGTTTCCATGTCTACTTTCGGCTTTTCCAGAAACATGTCATTTTCTTTTAATTGCATATAAATTTTATATTTTTCCTCATTAGATGACAGCTTATAGATCAGGTTCGTCATCTGCCGGTACAGGGTAATATCAAGCCATTCTTCATAAATCTTCCATTCCATCCAATTTCCTCCTGTTTTCCCATATAAAAAGGGGACTGTTCGCCAGTCCCCCAAAATTGTTCTTATGCTGCCAGGATAATCTTCTTTTTCCGGCTTGCATAAGTGGTTGCCATTGTAGAATGTTCCATGCCTCGCTGTTTCTGGTATTGCTTTACATCTGCATAATTTGCAAACGAAAGGATCTTACCATTTTCCTCTAACAAGTTCTCTTCGTTATCTTCCATATTTTCACTCTCGCAGGAAGCCAGCGTCCAGTTTACGTGGCAGATATAACAGGTCATGCCTGCAAATCCCAGATACTTATGTACATACTCTTCCGCTGCCTCGGCACTTGGAAAATAACGTGCATACTCCAGGGAACGGCAAACGATCCGGTCTTTGTACCATCCGGCAAAATACCGGTTCTTTTTCAGTTCAAGTACATACCCTGTCAGATAAATCTTCTGTAAAGCATTTTCTTCCTCGTCCATCATATCAAGAAGCTGTTCCGCATAGATTTTTTTCCATTTCAATGTATTCTTCTTTATTCTTTTACGCAGCATTATCTTTTTCCTCCTCAGTTCCCACAATGAGTTTTTCTATCATTCTGTACAAGTTCCGGAAATTTCCAGCTTGTCTGCGGCGTGTCATGCAATCCTGTTCAAATGCCTGGATCACAGCAGAAGTTCTTGCAAACAGTGTGAAGATTTCCTCATCTTTCAGCTGTATGGTAACCTCTTTTTCTTTCCGGTAGCTGTCTTTTTTACAATACTGCCCGCCATTGGCATTATGCATCGCTACACCGGTGCCATTCTGTATCCTGACAACCCACGGATAATTTAAAACTTCTCCTTTGTTGTTGCGAACCTTCCTCTGTATGGAAAATACTGTAACCCTTCCCATGTTGGAATTTTTATCCTCGCAAAAGATCTTTTGCTGGAAGAATTTAAATTCCTGCACATTATTCCATATACGGGAATACACGTATTTTATGATTTCCGGACTCAGATTTGCATAAACGCTGATGCTGTCTTCTTTGCTGTAGTCAACCATGACCGCCCGGATCCGGGAATAATCGCTGGCAAAGTCTTCGTGAAGATGCCAGAACTCCTTTGGTTCTGCCATCCGCAAAAAGCTATTAAATTCCAGTAACGTGTTCTGTGTCTTATGAACACAGATCTGTTTTGATACATCCGCATTCTGTTCTTTTTCTTTCCTGTTTTTCCTGTTCATCCTTACCTCCTGATAAAACGCAGCAGTTTCTTTGTCAGAAGAGCCGGAAGCTGTTCAAGATCCGTAATATCCAGAAAAGATTCCTCATAAATTTCCTGAATTGCTTCCTTGTCGCTTCCGATTGCAGCCGCCTGAAAGAATACTCCCTGCTGCAGCAGTTTTTTCCGAATCTTCTGAAGGTCCCTTTTTGCCCCTGTGCCTCCATACTGGTTTGCATTAGGTGCACCATCACTGATCACAAACAGCAGTTTCTGCTTTTCCGGTCGTTCCAAAAGACGGCTGCCAGCATACCACAATGCAGTTCCATCCCGGTTGCTTCCATAAGGCTGCATACCAGCGATCCGGAACCGATCCTTTTCATCCGTTTCAAAATCTGCGCAGCAATGCAGATACACTGTTTCGTCTTTCAGGTTCTCATGCCGGTATCCATCTGTATGATGTCCGCACACCAAAACCGGTATTTCTGATTCCATACAAAAATCATACAGGCAAAGTGCTGCAAGAATGGCATAATCCATCCGTTCCCCACACATGGAAAAAGAATTATCGACCAGCACAGCCACACAGATATCCAGCTTTTTTCCTGGCTGTTGTTTCTTAAATACTGCCCCAGACGGTGCAGCTATGTTTCGAAGATCTACCCGACGTCCAAGAAAAAGCTTATGTTCCGTGCGTTCTTTCTGATTTTTCAATATAGGAAGCAGTTTCAGGCGAAGTCTCTTTTTTACCTGTTTAAGTTGTTCCTCATACTTTTCTGTCTGTAATTTTAAAAAATCTGATATCTCGGTCTTACGGCAAAGTTTTTTCAGTACTAGGTCATGGCCTTCTTCAAACGGTATCTCCATCAATTCCTTTTGAAGATGTTCGAAAATTTCTTTCTGTATCTTCTCATCAAGCGTCTCTTTCGCCATTTCATAAAGGATTTTTTGCAAGGCATTATCACTGGATGCTTCCGTTTCTGAGGCAGGGATGCCACATTCATTCTGTTTGTCTTCGAAGCCACCAGACTCCCTGACACATTTCGGAAGATTTTCACACAGCTGCTGTAGAAACTTCTGAAGCTCTGCAGCGCGCCCGTTTTCACGGTCTTCCGCTTCCTGCTCCTTTCCATTTGCTTCCATTTTGTCTTCTGTTTCTGTGCCCTGTTCCGTATCATCTTTTCCTGTTTTATTTTCATTTTGCTCAGTCTGCGCCCCGGTGTTACCCTGCTTTTCTTCCTCCGATTCTTCTTTTTCGGATTCCTCCGGGTTTTCCTTTTGCCCTTCACGCTCTTCCTGTTCTGGCTGTTGCTCTTCATTTTCTGTACTGTTCTTCTCTATTTCTTCTATGATTTCCGCAAAGTATTTCCAGATCATCAGAAGGATATGGTTGGTAGCAAGATATCTCTCCATGTCATCTGCTGCCTTTCCCGCTTCATCAATGACCGGCATAAGCAGTTTTAATGTATCAATAAGCTCATAATCCGCACCATCCCAGGCATTCACCCTTGAAGACAGGGCATACTGTGCACACAGGTTCATAAGAATAGATATCTTATCTTTCTCCGTTTCCAGCATTTCCCTAAGCGTTGGAAGCCATTCCACATTTCGGTCACGATTCATAAGGATTCCCCTGCGGATGCTTCCCGGAAAAAGAGCGCACATCTTCTCTTCTATGTACATATCATTCAAAAGATTGCTGAGATAGGATGCTGTCTGCAGAAAGATAGAAAGAATTGCTTTATCTTTTCTTTCAAAGTAGACATTCATTGCATCCAATGCCTCTTTTTCCTGTGCATTTTCCGGTACTGGCTCCTTTGGATACCAGCTGCCATTTAACATATGCTCAGCATACCTTTTTCTAAGTGCTGAATCCGTATACCTGTAATGTCCGCACTCATGTCCCAGAATCCCGATCAGGCTGTCACTTTTTAATTCCAGTGTCAGAAAACTTGACGTAATCTGGTTCCCAAGATTTACGGCAACTGTTTTTCCCCGGTTCCATCCTGCGATCCCTGAATTTTCATCGTCGTATAACCGTAATGTAGTCAACTCTCCACCTGTGATCTCACGTCCGATCGAGGTCAAAAGATCACGATACTGCGGCGTATGAAATACTTTTTCCGGTGTCAGTTTTTCTTTCTCTGCACATATCCGTTTCCGGTATAAAGCCTTTTTCATTCGTTTCCTCCTTTCCTTTTTAATTCACATCACAATGAGGAAGAAGAAAGACCCGTTCCATAGTTTCCTGTTCTTCCCTGTCCATGGATGCTTTGCTGAGCAGTGCTGTCCATGCTGACCTCCTGAGATCATTGGAAACCATGTAACTTAACACCCAGTTTTCCAATTCCCGGTATCCACATACGCCATCCGTAATGTCCTGTTCGATCAAATACTCATGAATCTTGCAGACCGTAGCAGCCATAAAGGACAGAAGTTCTTTGTTTTTAAACCCGGTTCTTTTCATTGCCCTTTTTGCCATTTCCTCTTCTGTCAGGGATGCCTTTGGCTGGATCAGGTTCATTCGGGAAAGAACCGACTGGTTGAAGTTCTGGCAGCCAACATAATCCAGATTGGTAGTCATGATCACAATGGTATCCGGATTTCTCCGTATCTGTTCTCCATTTACCAGATCGGTTACAGCTCCATCGTCAAACAGGGAGTTTAATCTCGTAAGTGTCCCAGGTTTTTCAATCATGGCCGGCTCCTGAATTTCAATCACAGATGGTTCCCTGCATGCCTTTACGATTTCTGACTCTTTTAATAAGAAGTCTTTTTCATTTTTCGACTTTTCATAGCCTTTTTTATAGACTGCTCTTAAGATCTCCTGAAAAGCTTTTTCCCGGCTGATCCCCTCTTCATAAATGCCATTTACCGTTGCAAGAGCTGAAGCGGGATCCATTTCAATGTCTTCCAGACATGGCAATTCCATTTCCAGGTGCGCTGTTCCTCCCATATTTGGTACGGTGGTCGCTAAAAGTTCCAGTTCATCCGTTCCAGGTCCACAGGTGAACACATAATATGGAAGCCCTAAGATCTGAGCGATCATTCTGGCATCCGTTGTCTTTCCAGTACCGGCATCTCCTGTCATCATAAACAGCCTTGCCGGTGTCTTATCTACCATCTGCAGGATTTCTTCGGCTTCCTTACTTACCAGATAGTCTTCCGGAAGCGAAGGGATCCTTTCTTTTGCCCTTTCATTTACATCCCATCTGCCAAAGTAGATCTGTTTTAATTCAAAAAGTGTTCTTTTAGTCTTTTCATTTGCAGGCAAAAGCACATGAAACTTTCCATAGATTTCATCATTTGGTGCATATACCCCGGCCGCAATTTTATATTCCGGAAGCACATCCTCCAGTTCTTCTGTACGGAACTGGCTCTTTTCCAACGGGATCGCCCGCTCCGGATTTGCTATGACTTCACAGTATATGGCATCGCAGCAGATAAATGCTGCCCGCAGTGCAGCTTCCTTGTCTTCCCATTCATTTTTTTCCTGTTCTTCGAGTATTCGGAAATTTCTTTGGAACTCTTCGTTATACAAAGGATTATCCGGGACCAGATTTGCATACGCCAAAAGAGCCAGATACTGCTCCCCTGTATTTTTGCCTTCCCGGATTCCCGGAAGCTTCTCGTTTTTTTCTTCTGTCTTTAAAATCCCACTGAAACGTCCGTTTTTCGAATTATAGGTCATTACATACCTTCCCTGGTTTCCAGGGTATTCCATGCAGAAATAATTTATGGTATCCCTGCCCCTTTGTATACCGGCAGCACCAGAGTCATTTCCTTTTCGAATCTGAATCAGTGTCAGAAGTGCATGTAACGTAGGCCCATGAAGGCGGGAGACTTTTCCCTGCTTCCTGATATTTTGCATGGAACAATCCGCTTCCTCATAACTGATCCGTTTTTTCCCTGCTTTTGCCAACATCATCCGAAATGGGTCCGGAATGGGTTCTTTCATAGTCCATGGTGCATAAAAACAAAGAGATTGCATCTTGTTCCCTCCTCTTTTATTTTTGTGATTTTCTGCATACGAAGGAAAGAAACAGGCAGAACATTGGACTTTTCCAACGTCTGCCTGTCATTCATTCTTTATGCGGTCTTTTCCTGTTCCAGAATTGCTTCATATATTTTTCGGATACGATACCCAAACATGGTATTGCGCCGGCTGATGTAATCCGTCCGGATAGCCTGGGCGATCGCACGTTTGCTTCCCACAATTATAAACTTTTCTCTGGCTCTTGTTACTGCTGTATAGAAAATGTTTCTGCGGAGCATCCACCGGAAACACGGAAGCATTGGAAGGATCGCCATCGGATACTCACTGCCCTGAGCCTTATGTACCGTAATCGCATATGCCAGTGTCAGCGGCCAATAGTCTTCCTCCTGATATTCCATGACCCGGCCATCCCCAAAATCTACACGCATGACCATTTTTTGATCTTTCCGAAAAATCCCTACGACTTCTCCAATGTCGCCATTTGCTACTTCATCGTTGTTTTTTGTCTGCATGACCCGGTCACCTTCCCGGTAAGTATTCCTGCCATTTGTGATTTCCGGATAACCGAAACGCTTTGGATTCGCAATGTCACGCAATACCAGATTCAATGCATCCGTACCTGCTTCCGTATCTTTCCGAAGCGGTGACATCACCTGCACTTCTTCCAGAGAACCGTTTCCCTGCAGCACTTCTTTTCGATAGATCTGCTGTATCTTTCGAGAAGCCTCCTCCGGTGTGGACGCCGGAATAAACCAAAAGGTATCATCAAACACCAGATCCAGCTGATTCTTATTGATCTTAATGGCATTCTGGTTGATGGTAGAATTCCCTTCCTGCCGGAAGCATTCATCTAAGACAGTTACCGGAAATACGCCGGAATCGATGATCTCCTGAAATACTTTTCCAGGCCCTACGGATTCGATCTGATCTTTATCACCCACCAGAACCAGTCTGGCACCGGATTTAATACTGGAAAACAGTTTATCCGCCAGATACATATCGACCATGCTGAACTCATCTGCTATGATCAGGTCATCTGGAATTGGCTGCTCGTTCTTCCATTCTTCCTCTCCAGCTTCGCCTGTAAGCCCTATGGATTTATGAATCGTCAGTGCTGGATACTCTGTACATTCCCGCATTCGTCTTCTGGCGATGCCTGTAGGTGCACATAAAAGGATCACCGCATTTTTATCCAACGCTTCCTGTACAGCAATGATGAAACGGATCACCGTAGTCTTTCCTCTGCCGGGTCCTCCTGTAATGATGGATACCGGGTTTTCAAAGACATTTTTTACTGCCACCTGCTGTTTCGCATTCAAAATAATATCCTGTTCTTTCTGGATCTTTCTTAAAATACGGTCAACATTTACAGCCATTCCAGTCTGCATATGAAGCCTGACTAATGCGGCAGCAGCTCCCAGTTCGGCCTGAAAGCTTTTGCGTGTATAAAACCCTCCATCGTGGCAGATCAGGCTCCCATCTGTATGGATCATATCATTGCCTGCATCCCGGATTGCCCGTTCAGAGACCGTTGAAACATCTTTGTTATGATTTAAAAGTTTTTCGACACGTTCAATGATGTCCTCTCTTTTTAAATACAAATGTCCTTCGCCTTCTGCTTCTGACATAATATGCAGAATAGCAGCTTTGATACGAAGGGGATCATCTGCACGGAAATGTTTTGCCTTTACTGCAATCTGGTCAACTGTCATAAATCCAAATCCATGAATCTCACAGAGCCGGAAAGGATCCTCTTTCACGATCATAACTGCAGCAGGACCAAATTTTTCCTGTATTTTTGAAACTTTTGCAGGAGTCACGCCAAAAGGGGACAAATACATCATCAGTTCCCGGATGGAACTGCTTTTTTGATATCCTTCCAGAATATCATCTAAGCGTTTCTGGGTAATTCCTTTTACCTGAAGGAGTTTCTCCGGGCTGTCATTAAAAACATTCAGTGTGTCTTCCCCAAACGTTTCCACGATGCGGGCTGCCATTGCCGGTCCGATCCCTTTGATCAGGGATGACGACAAATAAGTCCGAATACCTTCTTTTGTGGTTGGCATGGTTACTGAAAAATTACTCACGCTATACTGCATTCCATATTTTGTGGGTTTCCATTCTCCCGTCAGTTCCACATCCAGGCCTTCGTTCGTCGGAAGTTCGGTTCCAAACGCCTGAAATATTCCATAATTTCCATTCTTCTGTTTTTTTACTTCCTCCGGTAAATCTTCATTGGTCATGTAGGAAGCTACCGTATATCCACTTCCTGCATTATAATAGATCTGCCGGATGGCTTTACAGCAAATGCTCATGTTCTAGCTCCTCTCTACCATGAGATCCAGAGATAATTATTGCATCCCATACTGGTGATGAAACCATCCTTCTTTAGTTTTTCCCGGATCACCTCTGTCTGTCCGGAAGGATATCCTTTTAAAATTCCAATCCTTCGATATTTCCTTTTTCCAATGGAAATACTGCAGATTCCTTCCCTGTTTACTGAAAAACGGTTTCGATTTTCAGATTCCAGAGTTTTCCGAATCGCCTGGATCCGCTCAAAGCCTTCCTTTTCGTACCATATGGCAGCCTGTGCCCTGCATCTTGCCTGCTTCTCCTGATTATCGAAATTTACCGTTTCCGATCCCTTCTCATGATTTTTCGGTAAATCCTCGGTCTTTTCAGCATCTGCATGTACTTTACGGGCATCTGCATGTTTTTTTTGCTGCTTATTGTCATCATCATTCTCATTCGTTTCCTCCTTGTCCTTTTTCATAATAAATTTTTCATAGAAAAACAATCCTGCTGCAACCGGAATGACTAATGAAAGGGACTGTATGATCACTGCCAGAAATACCGGCCATAAAAATGGTGATACTAACAGACCAAAAATTCCAGTTATCACGCACAGCTGTTTATGTGCAGACAACCATTTGTTCATTTTCTCTATCATAAGCATTTCCTCCTATGATTTGCTCAGTCAAAATCCAGTTTTTCATCATCTGTTTCCATGTACCGGTCATCAATATCCTGACTACGCTCCCGGCTTCTTGCCGAAGTTCCTCTGGATCTTGTCCCGCCAGAATTTGATCTCCGTCTATCATCTGATGCATCTGTCCTGGTATTGTTTCTGTATCTTCCACTTTCACGTTCCCTGTCATAGTCACGGTCATCCATTTCTGCTGCTCTTTCACTTCTAGTGCTTCTGGAAGCTGAACGCTGGTTTTCTGCACGGTCAGAACGGTTTCGATTAGAAGATGCCCTTGTTTCTCTTTCCGGCTCTTCCCGCTCGTCATTTCCAGATTCTAAAGCTTTCTTACTTTCTGCAAAAGAAATCTCTTCAATCATAAGCCGCATGCCGTAGACATTTTCACCAGCCCGATTCTTGTAGTTGTCATTCTGCATACGACCTTCTACCAGAATCTTGATACCCTTAAACAGATATTTTTCCGCGAACTCTGCTTTTCTGCCAAAAGCCGTACAGCTAAAGAAATCTGCTTCCGGATCTCCTCTTCGTACAAATTTCCGGTTTACCGCCAAGCGAAAGTTTGCGATGGCAAGTTCTCCATTCTCTGTCTGTGTGTAGCGTAAATCAGGCTCATTTACTACTCGTCCCATCATGATTGATTTGTTCATAATTGTCCTCCCATAACTTTATAAAGTTTTCCAGTTTCATTCCAGATGTTCCCGCATACATTTGACTAATGCTCCCATACCATTTTTTCGGATCTCGCGGGCAGCAGAGTCAGCCGTACATAAATTTTTCGCCATCTCCAGTGATTCTTCTCCCGGATGTGTTGCAAACAATACCGGTATCAGATAAAACAGAGATTTTTTGACCAGCATATCATATGCCATCTTAAAAGATTCAGGCGAAGTTTCCTTTCCATCTGGATTACATACAATCTGCCATACTCCTGGATATTCGATAATCCATTCAAGAAGGTGCACGACCTCCTTTTCCATCTTTTTTCGTTTCATAACGCCCTCCTTGCATTCTGAGTTTTCTTGTGTTTTTTATGATCCTCCTTTCCTTATTTGCTGATCTGTACTTGTTGTCTGCCATATTTTTGCAACAAAAAAAGGCCATTTAGAAATTTTCATTCTAAATGACCTTATTCATTACAAAGGCAGGAGGCTTTTGGCTCCTTAATGTTTTACTCCCGGTCAGATCCGGAACCAGCGTTTCTTATCTGTGTCTACAGATACAAATACAAATCTCACAATCATATTAACACAAGATATTGTTGGCGTCAATCACACTTTGCTATATTTTGTGTTTGGATCATTCAAAGATTTACGATATCTATTCATCAAAAACACCTTTCGTATTCTATAAGATGAGTCAACGTTTCTTCTTATATAGAACCACTATCACAAAACAAATTAATACCGCTAAATTTCCTAATATAGAAAATATAAGCTCCCATAATGGATGATTAAAATACCCCATTATTATTCCAATGAATACCAACACTTCTGCATAACACTTCCGCTTTCAATAATTCAAAACTGTTTCTGCCATACATTATTCGTTTTATAACTTTGATTTTATTTACACTACCTTCTGCAAGCCGTTATTATACGAATATATGATTCCGTTTTTTACAGCAGTTAAGTCCTTTTTTACACCGTTTATAAATGTTTGAAATTCAGGAATATCATATTTTTGTGCTGTATTGATCCATTCGTCTAATTTTGCAGCATTTTTTGAGAATATAACGTTACAAAAATCTTTGGTTAATGTATACAGCTCACTTAATAAAGGATATTTTTTAATACTTCCGGATACTATTTTACAGTGATTGTTCCTATATCCTCAAGTTTTTTACAAATCAGCTGGCACAAAGCTTTCCTTTGCACATATTCAGAATGCGGCTTCTCCGTTTCCTTCTGTTTATGCATTCATGTTCTTTCTTTTTGTATAAACATTCGTAACGATAATAAGAACCGTCTTGCCTTTTACCAGTCTGGATATTGCGTTTTGAATTTCAGTCGTCCTTTTCCCTTCTACGGACTTTACGACATAGGCCGTAAACAAATTCAGTAATAATCTATTTTTTTCTTTCTGTTCTTTCAATTTTGGGAAACTCTGATCGCTAATTACGTGTTCCATTTTACAGGCATCTGTTTCTGCCTGTCGTGGATCCACGCCAGCTTCTATTAGTTCTTCCGTAAAAAAGCGGTGTCGCTCATAAATTTTTTCAGCTACCACTTTCCCTTGACTCGTCAAGTACAAAAAGTGATTCTCATCTATAGTTAAAAACCCTTCTTTTAAAATATTAACCGCATGACATACGCTGGGCTTTGATACTTCCATATGTCGAGCGATGTCTACCGAGCGGACGCTTCCAAATTTTTTATAGAGAACCAAAATTGCTTCTAAATAATCTTCTCCAGATGTATAAAGGTTCATAAGTCCTCCTTTACTGAGCCAGCTTCCAGCCGATGGCCTCCTGTCTGGCCGATACAAAATCAGCATACAGACCCTTTTGCTGGATCAGCTCCGCATGAGTGCCGCGCTGGACGATATGAGCGTTGTCCAGTACAAGGATCTGATCGGCGTTGCGGACGGTTTTTAGACGGTGGGCAATCATGATGATGGTCTTGTCATGGGTCAATGCCTCGATAGCCCGCTGCAATTCATCCTCATTCTCCGGGTCAACGCTGCTTGTTGCCTCGTCCAAAATGATGATAGGTGCGTCCTTCAGCATGGCGCGGGCGATGGAAATCCGCTGTTTCTCGCCGCCGGACAAAGTACCGCCTCCCTCGCCAATCACGGTGTCATAGCCATCCGGCAGGGCAGAAATAAAGTTATGGCAGCAAGCCTTTTTCGCCGCTTCAACCACTTGTTCATGGGTAGCATCCGGGCAGCCAAACTTGATATTATTCTCAATCGTATCTGCAAATAGGTACACGCTCTGGAACACCATCGAGATATTCTTCATCAGGCTATCCAGCTTGAAATCTCGTACATCCGTACCGCCTATGGTAATCTTCCCGGCATTCACATCCCAAAAACGGGCAATCAGGTTGCACATCGTTGTCTTTCCTGCCCCGGAAGGGCCGACAATGGCCGTAGTCGTTTTTTCTGTAATGGTAAAGCTGACCTGATCTAATATCTTACGGTCTGCGTAGGAAAAATCCACTTTGTTAAACACGATCTCGCTGGACTTCGGCGTAATATCAGCACCTTTCTCGTCCATTACCGGCGTGTCATCAATGGAGTTTGCCGTATCCATCGAGGCCGCCAGCATTTGCAGCAAAGAGGCTATATTCCCGGCGTTCTCCAAATCGTTGAACACCATGAAAGAAGCAATCACCAAAATCAGACCGTAGGCCAGCGGCAGGGAGCCGTCCAGCCAGAACCAGACCGAGGCCAAAAGTAACAGGACGCTGAACACTCGGACAACAGCCTGTTTGATAGCGTCATAGGGAACACTGGCCTTTGTCAATTTCAGGTTATCCCGGCAGCTCGCCTTAATTGCACTGCCGATAGACTGCGTGCTGTCCCGTTCCAGTCCAAATGCTTTAACAATCCCCATCCCCTGAATGTACTCCAACACAGACTCCACAAGGGACTCCTGTGTGTGCTGGCGTACACCGCTGAGCGCGGCTGATTTGCGAAGCGCCAGTTCCGCCGCCGCAAGGTAAATCAGGACACCGGCAGTGGCCACAAGACCGATCCGCCAGTCAAATACCAACAGGACGATGACGAGGGCAACCGAGTTGAAAAAACCGCCCAGCACTGACACCAGGACACGGGCTGCTGAGTTCTCTACATCACCCAAAGTTGTTGTGACAATGGCGGTAATATTCCCGATACTATTCTTGTTGAAGTAGCCCATCGGGATGTAGCGCAGCCGATCTCCGATGTGGATACGCTTTTCCGCCACCATGCAATAGCCGGTTTCCGTCTGCTCCATCGTGGAAAAATAGGTCGTGATGATACGCCCAATGAGGGAAACGGCCATAATTCCCAGCGAAATGCAGATAAACTTTCCGTCCCGGTTGTCAGATACTAACGCGCCGATCACTACAAAGAGGGCGGCAAACTGCATGGCTGAAAACAGCCCGGACAGGAATGAGAATAACAGGGATTTTTTTAGAAGCCCCTTTTTGCTGCCTGCAAAAGCAAAGATTTTTTTCAATGTTCCATACATCTGACAACACCCCCTTACATCTGGTCTTTCGCGCCGATGTGCGCCTGCCACATATCCCGGTAGAGGGGGCAGGTTTCCAGCAGCTTCTCATGCGTACCCTGTGCGTGGATGGTTCCATCCTTCACCACAACGATGTTATCTGCGCCAACAATGGTAGACAGCCGGTGTGCGATCACAATCAGGGTCTTGCCGACAGTTAAAGTGGAAATGGCTTTCTGCACCAGCACCTCATTCTCTGGGTCGATATAGGCAGTTGCCTCGTCCAAAATGACAACCGGCGCATTTTTCAGCATGGCGCGTGCGATGGCAATCCGCTGGCGTTCACCGCCGGAAAGATGGGAACCGGCACTGCCGACAACCGTATCATAACCATTATCCATCTTGCGGATAAAGGCGTCGCAGCCGCTTTGTTTGGCTGCCTGCTCCACCTCTGCGTCCGTGGCACTGGGTCTTCCCATGCGGATATTCTCCCGGATACTGCGGTTAAACAGGTAGTTGTCCTGAGATACATAGGAAATCTGGTTTGCAATTTCAGACAGCGGCATATCCTTCAGCTCATGGCCGCCGAGGGTAATACTGCCGGATGTAACATCCCAATACCCGGCAATCAGCTTCGCCACCGTAGACTTGCCGGAGCCGGACGGCCCTACAAGGGCGGTCATGGTTCCGGGGTGGATGGCGAGATTCACATCATGCAAAACCTCTGTTGTCCCGTCATAGGAAAACGACACAGACCTAAGAGAAATGCCGGTATCTTCCAGCTTGATCGGCGTTTCTTTATGGTTCAGTTCTTCGGCGTTCAGAAGCTGGCTGATTTCTTCCACATTTGTCCCCAGTACGGCCAAATCGTCCGTAAAGGTAAAGGCCGCAATAATCGGCCCGATCAGTCCCAGCGAGAAAATCACAATGGACAGGAAGGTGGAAAGCTCCAGACTGCCGGAGAGCCAGAACGCGAAGCCGCAGGGCAGCACGCAGATTAGCACTGAGGGCAGGATGGCGTTGTAGGCGCTCATGGTTTTCTGGTTTTCACGCATCCAGTCCACATAATAGTTGGCGTTATAATTCACCGCGTCAGAATATTTTTTGTAGGAACCGGCGGACTGGCTGAACGCTTTTACCACCTCAATCCCGCTGATGTATTCTACAATGGCGTTTGCCATCTGCTTTCCCGCTTTAACCGCGCCCTCCCATTTGACGGGATAATTCTTCATACCGGCGGACATGACAGCAAGGCCCACCACCAACGTAACAAGGGACAGGAGCGCCATGCGCCAGTCCATAACGAACAGATATACGACAATCACCAAAGGCACCAGCACATTTGCGGTCATTTCCGGGAGCAGGTGTGCGAAGGTCGATTCCATGCCTTCAACCCGGTCAACAATCGTCGTTTTGTACTGGCCGGACGGAGTATCTAAAATCGTCCCCATCGGGACGCAGGCCAGCTTTGCGGTGATATTCTCTCGCAGATCGCGCAGCGTGTAATAGGTCGCCGTGTGGGAAATCGTTGTAGAAAGACTGGAAAACAGCACTTTCCCAAAGTAGCCGCACAATGCAATAATGCCAGCGGTCACATAGCGGGAAAAATTCTGTTCCCCAGACAACATCATTGTGACAATATGCGCCACGGAGAAATAGGGCACCATCTGGCAAGCCACGCCTAATACTGCAAGGATAATACTGCCGATGAATTTTCCATGATAAAGTTTGCCCCATCTCCATAAGACGCCTATGGGCGACTCTTTCTTTTCCTCCTTCATTCTGTGGACACCTCCTTCTTCATATCACTCAGGAAAAACTTTAGCAGGCGTTTTCGGCCATTGCTGTCCTCTATGGAATAGCTTTCCTGAATTTGCCCATTTTCTAAGTGAAGGACATAATTGCAACAGCGTAGAATAAATTCCGGGTCATGCGTTACCACAAGCGCGGTTCTTCCGGCATTTGCCACCTGATTGACAACATTAGCGGCCTGCCTCATGTGAAACAGGTCAAGGCCGCTGGTCGGTTCATCAAATAAAATCAGAGGCCGCCCCGAAGCAATCGCAGAGGCAACCGCCACACGCTGCTTTTGGCCGCCGGACAGCCCCATCGGGTGGCAGTCCTCAAAGGAATGCAAGTCCATCTCCTGCAAGATTTCTCTTGCCTTCTGTTTATCCTCGATTCTCATACTGAGCAGAATTTCATCCAGAACACTTTCGGTAAAGAGCTGGTGGTTTACATCCTGCATGACCATATAGCAGAGTTTCAATCGTTCTTTTCTGGAATAGTTCTTGCTTTGATCCTGCACCGTTCCCTTGAAGTGCTTTTCCAACCCGCAGAGGCACCGGGCAAAGGTGGATTTTCCCGCACCATTATGTCCGATGATGGCCGTGGCGCTGCCGGATGGGAAAGAGGTTTCCGTTATATGCAAGGTTTCCGGCTCATGCTTATAGGCGAAGGACACATTCTTTATCGTCCAAACCGCCTCGTTCATTCTCTGCGGCGAGCCTTCAACTTCTGAAAGCCCCGCAAGGTCAAGGGGCCGCAATCCCATATCATCGCGCTGTTTTGCCGACAGGCCGCAAAATTCCTCTGCTGTATAATCACCTTCGATTTCTCCATCTTTCAGGTACAGAACACGGTCAAAGAGGCCGGACAGATAATACAGCCGATGTTCAGAGATGATGATGGTCTTTCCCTGCGATTTCAAAGTAAAGAGTAGCTGTCGGAAATCAGCGATAGCGTATGCGTCAAGGTTGGATGATGGCTCATCAAGCACATAAATATCCGGGTCAATCGCCGCTGCCGATCCGCAGGTGATTTTTTGCTTTTCACCGCCGGACAAAGAAAAAATACTTCTATCAAGCAGCGGCTCCAACTTTAGCTGTGCAGCTACACGCTTTACACGGTCACGCACAAGATCTTCCGCTATGCCGTGATTCTCTGGGCCGAAAGCCAGTTCGCTGGTCGTGTCCACATTGAAAAACTGAGAACGCGGATTTTGAAATACAGAACCGACTTTCAGAGAAATATCAAACAGTGACAGGTCACGGGTATCCTTTCCATCCAGATAGACGGAGCCGGTATAAGTTCCCTCATGATAATGGGGGATCAAGCCGTTAAACAACCGGGTCATGGTTGTTTTCCCACAGCCGGAAGTCCCGCAGAGCAGGACAAAAGAACCGTCCTCAATAGTGCAGGAAATATGTTTCAAAGCGCCACCGGCCTGCCTCTCACTGTCGGGAAGGGTACTGGCAGGATAAGAAAAGGACACATCTTGACATTCAATCATTTCCTTCACCCCCTTGCGGCAAGCACATAGATTTGCGCTGCAAATGCTCCCAGACAGATCAGCAGGAAAATAACATCCTGCACATGAAAACCCAGCTTACAGATATTCGTCCGTTTTACCGGGCCTCCCAATCCCCGCGTAAGGGCTGCCTGGGACAGTTCCTCTCCGATTTTGACGGAGCAGATCATCATGGGGACAATCCGATACTCTAAAATCGCACCGACTTTTCCACCACCAAAGCGGACGCCACGCATCCGCATGGCGTCCCCAATAGCGCTCCATTCTTCCACAACCGTGGGAAAGAAGCGAAACATCACAGACATAGGAATGGTGATCTGCTGCGGCAGGTGGAGCCGTTCCATCGCCGCAACAAATTCGCTGACCGTGGTTGTCGTTACCACAAAATATCCCATGACCACGCTGGGGGTGAACCTCAGCAGAATGCCAACAATGGCTACTGCAATGTAGTTTGCTACGCCAGCCAGTCGTGACAGACCGAACATTTCCAGGCACAGACTGCCTCCAAAAATAAGGATATAGAGAACAGCGCCTTTCCCTTTTCTGGCCGCTGACAAAAGTAACAGCGGGATCGCCGCCAACACGATGATGTAATACTGCATGATACCTTCATACGAACCGCCTAAAATAAAGACAGCTATGGTAATCAGTACCGCCAGTTTTGTCCGGGGGTCTAATAAAATTCCGCTATTGTTTTTTTGACTTGCAAGAAGTTCGCGGCTCATTACACAATTCCCGCCCGCTCAAAGTGCTTTTTGAAAATCTTCCGTCCGATCAGGCCGCCGACAAGACCGCTGACGAAAGCAGCAATAAGCAGTATCGGCAAAATCCAGTCGGGCATATAAGCCATGAGCGTGTCGGCATATTCCTGACCGTAGCCGGGGAGCAGGTTCTGGTAGTAAGCGTCACGCGTCACAACGATGGGAATAAAGGCGCCGATTACCCACATGGAAAAAACGCCGTGAATCAACACTTCGCGCTTGGCATTTTTGTAGTCACAGGCTTTCATCATAAAATCGGAAATCAGCCCGAAGATCAGCCCGGTAGGGATGCACCACCAGCCCATGCCGGTCAGCAGCATAATGATACCCAGCAGCACTCCGCAGATAGTAAGCATACCGAATTTCTTAATTTTGGAGAAGAACAACATCATCGGAATACCGCCCACAAGCGGCACGATCACGCTGATAAGTGGAATAAAGATCGGGATAAAACCGATAGACGCCGCTGCGAAAATGACGATAAAGTAAATCGCCGTAAAAATACCGATGTTGATTAAGTCCTTTCCTTGCAATTTGTTGTTCATTGCGAAACCTCCTAACATGATTACTTTTGTCTTTGTTAGTTCTTACTAACTAGCCCTAATGATAGCATAAATTCAGCTGTGCTTCTATGCACATATAGGTATTTTAAGCCCGTATAGCAAGGAGTTTTTTCGCTCTGCCAGAATATCCATTGACCGGGAGTTTTCTCGCAGGTATAATAATATCAGCGATTTTGCGTGATGAAAGGGGCGAAGCAGTTGCGTAACATGATATACAACATTTTAGAAAACAGCGATGCCGTTTCTGGTGTGACCTTGAAAAACAGTCCAAATAGCAGCACATTGCTTTTGGATCGGGCAGATGGCAAGGGACGCATGACATTCCATACGCTCTTTCCGGGGCTGACTTTGGCTTTTATTTTTGTAAACGCTCCCGTATGGCCGGAGTCGGATGAAAATTCAAATCTAAAGCCTTTGCTGATTAACTATTGCGTTTCGGGCAGAAGTGAATTGCTTCTGGATGACGGCTCCTACATTTACCTGAAGGAAAATGATTTTTGTGTCAGTGAACAGACCGCACAGAAAGAATATATCTTTCCCACACGGCAATATCAGGGCATAAAAATATACTTTGACCTGCCACTTCTTTTACAGTCCTGCGGTGAACTTTTGAAATCTTTTTCACTTGACCTCCCTACGCTGGAAGGAAATTATTGTGGCAACCATAAGACATATATCAACGGAGCGGACAGTGAGCTGGAAAATATATTTCAAAAACTCTGGCGGCTATCTGAAAAGCCCTCTGCCTTCCATTTGCAAATCTATACGCTTGAACTTCTCCACCGGCTTCTCAACATGGAAATCCGGCCTCCGAAAACCTGCGGATTCTACACGGAAACGCAGGTTGAAATTGCAAAAAGGGCAGCACAAATCCTTTCTAATGATCTTCGCCAGCACATCCCTATAAGGCAGATTGCAGAACGATTTTCGGTCAGTGAAACCAGCCTTAAGAATTATTTTCGAGGCGTATATGGACAGAATATATCCACCTGGCTACGGGAAATCCGTATGAACGAAGCCGCAAGGCTTCTTTCGAACACAAAGCGTCCGATTGCCGAAATATCAGGACAGGTTGGCTATTCTAATCAAGGAAAATTTGCAGCTGTATTTAAAAAACAGCTTGGATTATCACCCTTAGAATATCGACGATTCAAAAATTTGGAAAAATACTAAAGCCGAGATAGATTAATACTCTCGGCTTTACTCATTTCACATTCTTTATACAAAATTATCCCTCTAAAAGTTTATTATCATTTGCGTACCTATATTTGTCATTGCACAATGTCAAAGTTTCTTAATTTTTTTATAGGCTGACATAAATTCTTTTTTTCCAACAGGTGCCCATTTAAAACCCAGTTTTTCTAAAATGTATACTGTTTTATCAACTTTGATCTTCCTAGTAAAAGAATCGATCTATTTCTCCTCCTCTCTTCGATCAAACTATTCTTTTGTCATCTGATTTTAATTTCTATTTTTCCTTCCACTGGGCTATATAAATCCAGAGGATCTTCATCACTTTCATAAACACGTCCTTCGCCTTCTCCGTAAGTATCTTCTATTCCAGTTTCATATTTTTTATATGTTGTTTTGTTTTTTTCTTCTTTATTTACATATAATTCTAATGTCACCGTTTTAGCATCTGGAGAAATTCCTTTATATTTTGTATTATTTCTGCTTTCTTCAAACACAGTCTCTGTGCCTCCATAATTTGTCATTCTATAAAGCCCCTGATTTCCTTTATCGTCGGTTCCTATTAAATAATAATCTTCATATTCTTTATTATCCAAATTTCCATAAATTGTACTTGCCAAATCGTTTAAGCTCATTTTTGAAATCGTCAGATTTTGATTTGGAGATATCTTTATTTTTTTATTCACATTTACATTTATGGTATTCTTCTCCAGTTCTTCCCAATTTGATGAAAATTCAAAAATATAGTCATCCGTATCTTCTGTATCTGCAGTATCCATTTCTGTTGGATCAAATAACCATACTTTCATTTTTATATCTGCTGTATTATCTTTAATAGTTGTATCTTCCAACCTATAATGACAAACCTGACCATCTGTTCCGTTCTCCTTTTTCTCCAGAGCATATGTTCCATCTAACTGTGCCGCTTTTCCATTTATCTCCACTTCTGTTAGTAGAATAGTCTCTTTTTCTTTTGAATCATTTATATTATCAGATATTGCCACCCATAAATTCTCCTTATCAGCAGCAATTTCATCTAATGTAATAGAAATTCCATTTTTAGTAATCGTTTTTCCAACACTATCTATATATGATTCTACATTTTCATTAATCCCCAATGCAGTTTGAATCCACGAAGTAATCTGTTCCCAGGCCGCCTTTATCTCATGCGGATGTCCCAAGCCTCCTATCAATAATGCTATTACAACTCCTGCTGCTGCAATCTTTGCTAATTTTAATTTCAAATTAACATTTCGCTTTTCCCATGGCAAGGAAGCTTCATAAACAAATTTTTCATCTATTTCTCCCATCAAATCCAAAAAATTGTTTTCTTTTTTCATATGATTTCTTTCACCTCTTCCCATAATTTGTTTCTGCTTCGAAAAAGACTGGATTTAATTTTAGTCTCAGAGCATCCATGTCTTTTTGCAATGTCTTTAATATTATCCATATACCAATATCGCCTGACAAAAATATCCCTGTCCCCTGCTTTTAAATCACTTAAAAATTTTTTTAAAATATTCAAAATTTCCTTTTTCTTTATATCCTCTTCCACATAATCCTTTATTGTATTTTCCAGTTTTTCCACTTCACCACAAATATCCATCATATGTGTATCTGCTCTTTTTGAAGCATTTTTCTTTCTGAAATTGTCCAATGCCAAATTTCTGGTTATTTTTCCAAGAAATGCAGATAATTTTGTTGGCGTTTTGGGCGGAATCTTATTCCACGTTATCAGCCATGTATCATTTACGCATTCTTCTGAGTCTTCTGTGTTATATAAAATATTCCATGCAATCTTAAAGCAAAATTTTTCATACTTTACTTCTACCTGGCGAATTGCATCTTCTGATCTTTCTAAAAATAAATTTATAATATGTGTATCTTCCATATCACATTTCTCCCCTGTATATTAGTGTTTTTATGCAGATAGGTTATTTGCAGTGTGCCATATTAATGTTGTCTATTATATATAACGTATTTTTTTCTGTTTGGTTGCACTTTTTTATAAATTTTTTTGTTACCATAATTCCATTATCACTATAACATATTATCTAATCATTCTTCTCTCCCTGGTCAACTATTAATATCGTAATCTACTTCTGCAAATAAAACTACATGCAAAAAATGAAAAAAGGAGCTGCCATTCCATGTGTATTCATGAATGGCAGCTCCTGCTTAAATCATTTTCATTTAACTACTACTTTTACTTTTTTGCGGATCTTTCCAGATTTCACTGTGATATAGGCTGTTCCTTTTTCTTTCCGGTGATCACACCCTTGGAATTTACCGTTGCGATCTTCTTATTTGAAGAACTGTAGGTAACCTTCTCCTGGGAAGTAATCTGGCTGATGACTGGTTTCAGCGTAAGTTTTTTTATTCCTTGCAACAGTCACGCTTGATTTCAGTCCGGTGATCTTTGTTGTTCTTACCGTTGTTTTCTGCACAGTAACGGAAATGACCTGTTTCTTGCCGCTGGCCAGTGTAATGGTCACTTTGATTATTATTTGAATTCCAGCCCTCAGCCTTTTCATTGACAGAGGGCTAATTTTGGCTTAACAATTATTGAGCATCCCTTAACTGATCTACAATGCTGCATTTCGCTGCGTTATCATACATCATGCAGGGAATCAGCCACCCAAGCAGAAGAAATACCGGAATTGTCAGCAGGACAGGCAGAACGGTGAACCGATACTCAAAGAACCAGAACATACTGCCCAGCATTTTCCCCGCAAGAGGTCCCACCGCCAGTGAAAGCACAAAGGCCACCGATACGGAAGACATTGCGTAAAACAACCCCTCGTAGATCAGCATGGTTTTGAGCTGTCGGGGCGTCATTCCTACAGCCTGAAGCACCGCAAATTCCCGGCGGCGGGAAAGAATACCGGTCATCATGGCGTTGAAGAAATTTAAGAGTCCCACCAGCCCAATGATAGCACAGAGGATACCACCGATCAGAAGGAACATCTGCCGGAACTGAGCAAACTCAGAGCGAACCGTGGCTTTGCTTTCATACATCAAGGGCGAAAACTCACCGGCCGTGAGCTTTGACAGATATTGCTCTGCTTCGGCCTCGTCAGCTTCGTCCGCTGTGTCGAACAGGTAGAGCATCGGAACGACTGCACCACCGCTGTCCCTCTGTGCGGTGGTCACAGGCAAAACTGCGTTATATCCAATACCACCATAACGATAACCCATGGAGTTCGGAAGTTCTACCAAGGCGCAGACCGTGTACTCTACATCTCTGGCCCCATACAATTTTGCCTGAAGGTACTCCTCCGGTGTGTCTTCGTTGCACAGTTCCCCGGTGCGGCTGTCGATATATTTCACATCATCCGCATAGGTAGCCGTGATCGTGTCTCCCACCTTGGGGTAGTATTCAGGATTGGGCAGATTGCCGTAATCATCCAAAGAAACCGCAATGGCAATGGCGTTATTGTCCGGCTCCAGCATAGGAGAAATATCTCCGTCGAACACTTGCAGCTTGTCAAACAGACTGTTATCCAGAGCCTCGATTCTGGTATCTCCCAGCACCATATTGCCCCGGTGCTCCATGCGGCTCATATGGCTGTCCAACTGCTCGGCACTTTCGTACCTTGCATAGTCTTGCCGCAGAGCATCCTCCGTCATCCACAGGTATGCGGTTTTTAGCACAGCATATCCCGTGCCGGAAAGACTGGCCTTTGTGTTTGCTGCGATCTCCTCGATCTGTTCTGGCGTGATGAATTCATCTGCCGGGTTGAAACGGAAATAGTCGGGAGTGCTGACGATAAAATCGGCGCAGGTCATGGAGGATACATACTTCTCCATGCTGAAGCCTCCCACAAAGGCACACAGCGCATTGAACAGTGTCACCGACAGTGCCAGAGACACCACCACCAGCACCGTCTTTTTCTTGTTTCGTCCCAGATTGGCAAAGGCCATCTGATGGAGCTTGGCTCCCCGGGTGCTGCGCTGTTTTTTCTTAGTCTGCATCACATCCGTATATTTGATAGCCTCCACTGGAGAGACCTTGGCTGCCATTTTTCCGGGCTTGGAGCAGGACAAGAGCACCGTCAACAAGGCAAACAGCATGGAACCAAGGAAGATCACAGGTGATGTGCTGATGGTGGTGATGCCTGCATCCAACTGGGTGGAGCGCAAGACAACAGGCACCAGAACAGCGCCGATGCCGTAGCCCAGCAACAGTCCTGCCGGAATGCCGATCAGACAAAATAGAAGTGCCTGCTGGCGAATGATACGTTTGAGCTGCCGGGGCGTTGTGCCAATGGTTTTCAAAAGTCCGTAAAACCGGATATCCCCCGCAACAGAGATCTGGAAAATATTATAGATGATAAGATACCCGGTGAAAATCACCAGCAGCAGAAAAGCTGCTATGGCGACCATCAGCTCTGGATCGAGCTGCGACTCCAGCTGGGATGAGGTATATCCCCAGTTAACACCGATTCGGACGCTGTTGGGATCAGTATAGCTGTCCCATGTGTAACCAAGATCGGTATCCACCTGCTCCATCTGCCCTTGAATGTTTGTGCCGGAAGCCAGCATGACATTCAAATCGGTGCGGAAAGGCTGTAACCCTGTTTTCACTGCCTGCGCTTCGATGTCATCTGCGTAATCACGGCTGATGTTGATGTAGTGAACAGGCATTAGTTCATCATAGTCCCAATAGCCCACCAGCGTAAAGGTATCTGTTACAGTAAAGGCGGTTTGATCCTTGTCCGTGATGGAATAGGAAACCGTGACCTCGGCGCCCAGCTCCGGCGTTACGCCAAGCAGCTGCAACGCTGCCGTATCCATGGCTACTTCTTTGCCGCTTTCGGGCATCCGCCCGGTAGTAGGGGTGGCATAGCTCCATTTGGTGCAGTTGGCATCCATGTAGCTGATCTCTGCAGGCGTTTTGGAAAAGACACCATCCACAGTGATGCCGATCACCTTCCGTGCCCCCGCAGCCTTCACCTTTGGATGAGCAGCGATACGTTCCGCCTGCTCGGGGGAAACATCTTTAAAGGTGCCGTGTGCATAGCCGCCTACCTGCCGAAACTGGTAGGTTTCATAACTGGCGTTCAACGACAAGACAATGGTGAACATGGAAGTAAATAGCAGCGTTGTCAGCGCAATGGCAAAAATGGCGATCAGATTGCGGCGACGGTTCGCATAAAGGGATTTTAAGCTGAGCTTTTGAATACATTTTCTGTTTTTGACATTCATCGTAGCCACCTCCCGTTAGTTCTGGGAGACGATCCGACCATCTTCGATACGGATAATGCGGTCTGCCATCTGCGCAATTTCTTCGTTGTGGGTGATCATCACGATGGTCTGGGCAAATTTTTGACTGCTCACCTTCAGCAGACTCAAAACATCCTGACTGGTCTTGCTGTCCAGATTACCTGTCGGTTCATCTGCCAGAATGATAGCGGGTGCTGCCGCCAGCGCACGGGCAATGGCTACTCGCTGCTGTTGACCGCCTGAGAGCTGATTGGGCAGGGCATCCAGACGGTCGCTCAGTCCAAGCGTCTGCACGATCTGCTGCACAAAAGCCTTGTTTACCTTTCCGCCATCCAGTTCAGTGGGTAGAATGATGTTTTCATATACATTCAGCACCGGAACAAGATTGTAGCTCTGAAATACAAAACCGATTTTTCTGCGGCGGAAAATAGTCAGAGCTTCCTCCTTCAGGGAGAAAATATCCTGTCCGTCCACCATGACCGTGCCGCTTGTAGGGCGATCCAGCCCGCCCAGCATATGCAACAGCGTGGATTTTCCGGAGCCGGACGTGCCGACAATTGCAACAAATTCGCCCTTCTTCACACTTAAATCAACTCCATCCAACGCATGAACTGCGTTATTGCCGGAGCCATAAATCTTTTTCAGGTCTTTTGCCTGTAAAACCTCCATAAATGAGTACCTCCATGAAAAAATCTGTATGTATGAAAGGAAATGCTCCTTTGATACATACAGATTATCGCATAAGATTCTTTCCACATTCTTTCCGGCGGAAAATGAAATCTAACAATTTTGATAGAATTGTTGTTATTTCGGCAGAAACACGGAAAAAGTGCTTCCTTTGCCGGGGACAGAGGCGACTTTGATATAGCCGCCCTCGCCGGATATGATCTGTCGGGCAAGGTATAAGCCGATGCCAACCCCTTCTTGTTCCTGAACAGCATTTGAACGATAAAAACGGGAAAATATCTTTGTCTGCTCGTTTTCCGGGATACCTGAACCGGTATCCGATATATCGATCCTTGTAAACATTTCGTAACTTACGGTAGAAATCGTGATTGTTCCATGCTCCGTATATTTGATGGCATTGTCTACAATATTAGCCAGTGCTTCCGCTGTCCATTTGAAGTCAAATGTAGCGGAAATATCTGTATCGTACAGATATATGGATAATCCTTTTCCAGAAGCCTTGGAGGCATATTGTTCTACTACGCTTTCAAGCAGCGGCTGAAGTGATGCTTGCTGAGGGGAAAGTGAAATGATCCCATTTTCCAGTCTGGAAAGTTTTACGAGAGAATCAATCAGAAATCGTAGCTTTTCCGATTGTTTGTACAGTGCCTCCACGTTTTCCTTTGCCGATGCAGGCAGAGTTTCCTCCATCAAAAGCTCGCTGTATAATAGCAGGTTTGCAATCGGCGTTTTCGTCTGGTGGGAAATGTCCGCAATCAAGGATTTGATTTTGTCTTTTTCCTGTGCCATATTTCGAGAAGATGCTTCTGCGGCAGAAAGATAGTGTGCAAACTTTGTTTCCAAAGCAGACAGCTGGCTTTCATCAAAAGTGATTTCAGAAAAAGAACCGGTCATGGCAGCGTCCAGCATCCTTTCGATTTCTTCCATCGTTTTTCTGACCTTTCTCCGCTCCCATAATACAACAGCTGCCGCCGCCAGAGAACACAGCAGTATGATCACAATGCCGGTTTTATTCATCTTTTGTCACCCAGCTATAACCGATTCCATAGACGGTTTTAATGTATTTCTGTGCCCCAAGCTTATCCCTCAGACGCTTGATCGTAACAGACAAAGCATTTTCATCCACATATTCTGCGCCATCTGTCCAGATCCTGTCTATAAGGTTTCCACGCGTCATGGTCTGACCGCGGTTTTCAACAAGAAGACGCAGTAATTTTTGCTCTGTTTTACTTAATTCTACTTTTGAATCTCCCACATAAAAGGTCATTGCTTCAAAGTCAAAGTGAAATAGATCAATATGGATCAGCGCATTTTTATGGTTTGACGCTTGCTTTCGCAGTTGGGTATTCACTCTTGCCCGCAAAACCGAAAGAGAAAAGGGCTTGGTAATGTAATCATCAGCGCCCATCTCCAGTCCGTCCACGATGTCCAGATCGGTATCATTGGCAGTCAGCAGAATAACAGGAATCCCGGGTGTGTTTTCCTTGACCTCCCGTAGCAATTCAAGCCCACTGCCATCCGGCAGATTGATATCCAACAGGATCAGGGATACACCGCCGCAAAGCAGCTGCTCCTTCGCCGTTTTCAGGTCTTGGCAGGAAATGATCTTCCGATCATCTACTTTCAGTGCTTTGCATAAACCTTGATTCAAACCAATATCATCTTCAACAATCAATAATTGCTCCATATATCTCACTCCCTCGTTACTCAAAGGTATTCGGCAAAGTTAATAACAAGACACAAAAATAACCGCTTCAGCCTCGCAAATGAAGTGAACGGTTATTTTCAATCAATTAAGTATGTGGACTAACCGTCTATCGGCAGCACACTTTTTCTATAATCATATTAGCACGCATATGTGACAATGTCAAAAAATTTCTTCATTCTCTTGGTTATTAATCTCCTTGATCAGCTGTACTGCCTTCTTTGCATCATCGGTTTTCACGAATATATCCACACCATATATTCCAAATCCAGGTGCTCCATGCATTGCAACATTCGCACCTGCTTCCTGGGAAAAAGCTTCTATTTCACTTTGCTTTAACATTTCTACGAGCTGTTCTGTCTCTACTATATTCTGTGCATTATAAATCTTTGTCCATTCTGTCTTAGATTGGGAAGTTTCTTTTCTCTCCTGAACATTTGGTGAATTCTGATTTCTTTTTCGATTAATAAATGCTAAGGTCCTAAGAATAATAAATGACACAATAGTAATACCTATCAGAAATCCCAATGCCAATCGTGTTATCTGTGTTTCTGTAGCTCCCATTCTAAATAAACATATACCATAGATGACTGTAAAAATTCCTGCACATATTACACTGGTGAGAAAATTTCGCCATATAGCAGCACTTTTTGGCAGGCATTTATCCCATATTCCATTATACACCATAATAGCTACATATAGGATTCCTCCTACTAAGACAGTTACTATCTCTCCCAAAACCAAACGAGTATCCACCATTAATAGCATCTGAATAATAATCGCTAACACACCAATCACAAACATTGATGCAAATGCAAGATTTCCAGCCTTTAATGCTTTTTGTTTCACCCATTCTTCATACACCGCAACTTTGTCCAGTGTTTCTTTCATATCTTTATTCATAGTCTGGCTCCTTTCTCCATCCAGGAGCTCTCTCATCTCAACATCGTAATATTCAGCAAGTTGAACAAGTACACTGAGATCTGGCATATTTATTCCTGTTTCCCATCTGGAAACTGTTCTTGCAGATACCCCAAACTTCTCGGCAAGCTGTTCTTGCGTAAGATTCTTTTCTTTACGACATTGCTTTAAAAAAGCTCCAATCTTTTTTGTATCCATATCTCTACCTCTCTTCCACTTACAGCTTACCAATATGCACCAAAATTACCACGACATAAAACGAGAATCCGTTAATTTTCAACCGGACATCTTATGTCTGGAATAAATAAACGGTATTTTCATACCGAAAACAAATACCTATAATCATTCCAACATTCAAACAAGAAGTATCTCTCGCCCAATGCGCTCGGTCATATGTGAGAATGTCACAATTTTTTTAAACTCAATATTGCAAGACTGCTGGCATTGTTATTTCTTCTCATTCAATAATTCTTTTACTCTTTTAACCGGAAATCTATCTTCAATATCAACTACTTCAAACAGATTTAATGGCAATTCCTTTTCACCAATCAGGGAAAGGTATTCATTAACAGCTCTACGATCAACCATAATCTTTCCATGTCCTGCCCAATGACGATTGCTCTCTTCCTTTTTCAGTCCGGAAATCCAATATTTATCACCATTCTCAATATCTATATAATTTGCATAGTTACCGATATTTTTCTGAAAGGCATGGTCATTAAAATAGATTGTTTTCTTACTTTTTGAAGTTTTGACATATCCAATCCATGCCGGACCATCATCAGAATATCCCGTTTTTAATTCAATATACATCAAATTGTTAATCATTCTTATTCTCTCCTGATTCCAAATTTTGCAACATCTCAACTAACTGGAAGTTATTACTTTCTGCATAGCGTGTTTCCCAAAATGATAATTACCGCGACATCAATCAAAATAATTCCCAATGCAATATATACAAAAAATGCAGGCAAAATATTTTCAAGCACGCCCATAATTAATGCAAGAATTGCTATAATAGACATTCCAATTCCCATTGTTCTGCATAACTTCTTTTCATCATATTTTTCCTTTTCTTCTTTTGTAGCTGTATTATATCCAGAAATAAACCAGCTTCCGTGTCCAGAAAGTAAAGTTATAGAAAGTGCAGCAAATATTACAAAGACAATCCACACTATCCAATCAGAACCTGTTGCTAAATCTGCTAATTTCATCTATATGCTCCTTGAATTCCAATTTTCTAAACTCTCAATTCCATCTTCTTGCCATTCAAACAAGAAGTATCTCTCGCCCAATGCGCTCGGTCAATCCCGATTTGAGTTAAAGCCCAAGAGGCTTTTAATGCCCCTTATGCTTTTCTCTTTTCTTTTGCTGTTTCAATTCAAACATTCGCTGTTCTTTCGCCTCTTTTTTCTTGCGATTTCTCTCTTTACGCTCCTGTTTGTTATGTTCCTGCTGTAACTTCAATGCTTGCTGCGATTTTGTGCCAATACCTGTCCCTATTGTCTGCTTTTTTACTTCTCGATGCATCCGTTTCGGATTTCTTTTTATATCCTTTACAACAGTTTCAACAGCCGGACTGAATTTCAAACTGAAATAGTATTGTTGAATATATTCCTGCACTTCGTAATCTTTTGGTTCTGCACCAAATATTACCTTCGCTACAGATAATTTACCATCCTCAATACGCTCGAATACGCCTACCCAAAATGGTTCTTCAAAATATACCGTCAGTTTTCCATTTGTTTTGTCCATAAAAATCCCTCCTAAAATGAATTGAACAAAGAATGGACAACCCGGAGGGGCAGGTTACTTACCCTATTTACATAGGACGGCTGGGCTACCTACCAGCTCTAGCATATCTTAAAAATATGCATTGCGTTTTTATCTTGTTTTTATCATATAAAGTGCAATATCACACAATATATCCTTACAATTTATATATTCTAATTTCTATAGTAAATCTATACAATCATCTTTTCCATTGATAGTACGAGACGATTTTAACATAATACTTTATCTGCTTTCAACACATAATCATGGGAACATATAATTCTGCTTCTCTGAATGATATCACCTCTAACAGAACAGTTTCCTTTTGCACAGCCTTCTATCGGTGTAAAATTTTCGCAGGAACCACATTTTCTGCGTTCCTTTTTCATTCCACGTCCATCGCACCGGATCATTTCATAACCAACAATGTATTTTTGCAATTCATCTTCCGGGATTGTCTTTTCGAGCTTTTCCCCTGCATCATTTCTCAGTTCAAAATGAATATCCTTGCCATTTATGTCTGCTTGCAAGGCTATATTATTATTTAAGAGACCTTCCTCGTTTAACTCATTGATTTCTTCACAATCCAGATTTTCAATAAATTGCAAAATATCTTCCATTATGTCCACAGACAAGCCATATCCTCCAGAGCTGTATTCATAGAATATATTTCCATAATAATCGCCTTCTTTTAAGGTTATCGCAATCACATAGTCCCTGGATTTGTAATCATCAGATAGATCATGGTACATTTTTGTCTTCTCCTTATACTGATATCTGTTCTGGTTTTCTTCCCTATACTTTTCATTTTTTATTTTATCGACTGCATTTTGTTTTTCTATCTTTGCTTCCATTGCAGCATAACCATTTTGCTTAAATTTTTCTATCAGCTCGTCCCCATAACAATCACGAAATTCTTCTCTACATTTCTTTAATGCATCCAGCTGTGTAGATAAAAACTCATCAAAGAAGCTTTCCGGAATATGTAGCCTGCTTGAAAATTGTCTTTTTCTCTTTGGTATCGTTCTTTGAGTGCTGGCATATCCCAACACTCCCATAGACACATCTAACACCCCTGCTAGTTCTACCGAATTTAATTCATATACTTTTTCAATCGCATCATAAATATTTATTTCTACACCGACTCCCTGTTCATCCTGTTGTAAAAGATCCAGAAATTTTTCATAACTTATTTTACATTGATCATAAGGTTTCTTAATATACCAAGGTGCTTTTTTCGTAATCTCGGTATAATACTCCAAAGAAGCTTCCCAGTCATCGCACTCTTCGCCTTCCTTGCATGTGGTATACATGCCACACACACCATTGGAGTCAAATCCACACGTTTTACAAATCTTATCAATTCTCACACTTATCACCTCTCAATCCATCAACATTTTTCTGCATAGATAAATTTTTTCATCAATTCTTTCCTTGTAATTATACACTTTTTCTGATGATATTGTTATCTGCAAGGATATTTGAACTGAAAAACACTCTGACTACTAATAAGTTGGAGTGTTTTTATAATTCATATTATATTTATAGATTTACTCTCAGTGCTACACATTCCGGGGGTTGAGGCCGTCCCCAAAGTGCGTTTTGATATCCAAACGCTATGTTTGCCAGGTACTTCCGAACACTTTTTAAGGAAACCATACCATCCGTCCAACCATTTTATATTAATTCTCATCCATATTATCTTTCTTCTCCATCAGCTGTTTCAGCTTTTTATTTATTTTACTTCTATTCTCTTCCTGTAATTTTCCGCAGAATAGATAGCAAAATTTCAGTGCAAACCACCAGATATACAAAGCCTTAAAGCTCTGGAATGCCTGATCATCCAGCATTCCATGTGCCACATTGTTGCGCATGTTAAATCCAAATTTTGAACAAAAAATCGTATTTAAAGCAAATATAAGGTCTTCATCCAGACTTTCTTTTACTCCTTCCAATTCTAAGACAGCGTGCATTGATTTTATTTCTTCAATCCCTTCTTCATTCATGTTATAAACAGGTTCTCCACATTCCACTGCCAGATATCTTACTGCATTTTCTATCTGTGGAATCAGGATACTGAGCGCCGTCAAGAAATCTCCAGAAAAGCCAAACATGAGACCCTTGGTATACGATTCTTTTCTCCCCTCCGGAATCGCACAACTTACATCTACAATCTTTTTTATATCACTCTCTTCGATCAAAAATTTGGAACGAATATATTCAAACGTATTGCTCACCAGGATCTGTGCAAAATAATCCATCTCCATGGTTGCTGTCCGCTCCATATTATCCTTAAGCGCACCTTCATCGATTGTTCCATCGGGCTTTTTCACAGGCCCGCTTTTAGCAATTAATTTTCCTCCTTTTCCAAGGATTGCCGCTGGAAATATCGTGTGCAGGATCCCAGTCCTATTTAATACCTGATTCTTTACCCTTTCTCTTTCCGGAATCGGAATAAATGAAGCAAAATAACATAATGCCTCTTCTTTATCAAGATCTTCCAGTTGGCGGAACAGTTCTTTTACAATGCCGCTGGCATCCTGTTTATCACTCCATACCATCATCTCCGAAAGGGAAGCTTCTTCTATCTGTGCTATTTCCTGCAACAGTGCCTTTCTTTCTTCTTCCGTACCTTGTATGGTCTTTAACAACTGAATAACCTCTTTCAAATTGTGAATCTTTCTCATTAAATTTCCTTTGGAAGAGGCCCCGGCATATTCAGCCTCCATCCGGACAGCCTGAATCTTACGTCTTCGTATCGCAATCAGTTTAGGTTCAGTAATACACTTTTTCTTCAGCCAGTTATTTTTTCTGCAATAGAGTTCTTCCAACAGATCACAAAACTTACCAATGAGCAGTGCATCGCAGCTATTATCATCGTAAGTTTTCAAGATATTTTCCACATAAGGGATCAGATATCCTGTATCCACTTTTTCCTCCATGGCAGTTTTTATCAAATATCCAATTTTTGCGTGGCTGCTGTTATCATACTCTTCTAATACTTTTATCAGCAGATTCTTTCGCACCTCTTCATTGATTTCCTTGCTTCGGATTTTTTTAGAGATAAACAAGATCCGGTTTATAGCCATGATATGATCTGCAAATGCACCGGTGTTCTTCAAGTGTTCGCAATAAGCCGTTTCTGCTATTTTAGCATTTGAAAAATCATTTTCCACAACCCATAAAAAATCCGATATCTTTGCCTTGTTGATCGGTGCGATGGGATAGCTTCGGATTTCCTCCAGCAATGCCTGATACTCTTCTCTATTTATATCTTTCCGATTCCAAATGCTGCGGGCATAGGAAAACGGTACGTCTTTAGGCGTATCAATCCATCGTTCCACAATAATATCCACCAGAAGATTCCTGAATTCCCCATCCATCGTTCCGCAGAAATCTGTCAGTGCTTTCTCTGCCGTTTGAAAATTAGGTCCTTTTAAAATCTCTGCGATCCGCTCTGCCATTTTTTCTGCCATACATATTCCTCCAACCTTTTTCTATAGGAAAAGTATAACGTATTTTTCTTTTTCCTGTAAAGCAGAAAGACCTGAAATTCCAGGTCTTTCTGTCATCATTGATTAGAAATTGAAATTGACACTCTATTTTATATCCTTGGAACCCATAGAAGCCGCCCATCCAGCCTGAATCCTTTGTATTACGCTTCCATCCCGTGCATCAATCGTAAGGAGTGGAACACCTGCATCATCCATCGTCACGTCTCCCATGACCGGTCCATCCTCCCCATTTCCGTACTCATACTCTGGCTCTTTGGATGTCCAGGTTCCATAAAAATCCCACACCGGGATCAGGACTGCTTCGGTATCGCTGCCTTCACTGTCTGGCATGCACATATAACCCAGCTGTACCTTTGTTATGGCTATCTCCGCACTCTGTGCATCAATGGACGGATAACGGTAGTGGCTTCCTCCATCGACAGAGATCAGCCGATTCTTGTCTTCTGTCATGACCTGCAAAGTGATCGTTTTTTCAAAGATATCCTTGACCTCATCAAAAGGAAGTAAGAACAGCCTCTCATCGGAAGCATTCGATGCTTCTATGGGATTTCGGTGCAGAAAACTCTGAAGTGTCCCACTGCAAAAGTCCATCGTCAGTACTTCATTTTCCCATCCTTCAGACTGTCCTTCATGAAGGGTTCCATCTTCGTTTTCCCATTCAAGAGCCTGTTCATTAACAGGCAGAGAGGTTTCCCTCACATAATTAACCGGAACCCCGTCTATCATCCGTTCAAAAATGAAATCATCTTTTTCCAGGGTAGTGCTTCCTTCAGTAAGTGCTTTTGAGGAACTTTCAAATATCTCCCAGTCTCCGGACACAAGACCTGAAACCTTCTCCTTTGCTTCCTTTTCAGACACTTTCCCGCTTCCTGCCTTTATATAATTTTGAAAGCGTTCTTCCCTTTCTTTTTTCTCGCTCGATTCCAGGGTCATGTCTACACAATCGTCAAAGATAAACTTCGCTATCCCACATCCGAGTTCCTCCACATCCGATACCTGTTCACTCTGTGTATAAGAATACCGATAGGTCAGTCCATCTACTGTATATGTCCCCGCCTGTTCGTTCTCATTCTTCTCTTCCTGCATGGGCTGTCCTTTTCCGAATGTGTCTTTTATTTTATTCTGTTCTTCTTCAGGAATCGCCAATCTTTTTACTTTTTTTAAACAGATTGCATCTACATCCGGCACTTTTACCGGTGCATCCGCTGTCAGGGTAAAATTCATTGGGGTTTCTTTATCCTCCCGGTCCGCTGATCTTAGATCTGCCTGGATCGTTGTCTGGTATATTTCCGGTGCCTGTACCTGTTCGGCAACGGTTTTCTGAACTGTCTCCTTTTTCTCTTCTTTTTTCTGTTCTGTCTGATCCTTTTCTTCCACAACAGCAGACTGGACAATACGGTCACATCCGGATAATGTCAAAAGATTCATACACAGAACGGCTCCCATAAACATTTTTATTTTCTTCATCCTTTTTCCATCCTTTCCTTTCGGTATTAAAAAAGGTACCCTTTTCTTATGAGAAAAGAGTACCATATTGCTTTGCCGATGTATTCATTAAGATGTAAACAAATTGTAAATCAGAAGATGGCTCTTACCGTGGTCCCCTCTCTCTGTCTGCTTTCGATTTTCAAGCATCCGCCATGGATTTCAGCCACCTTCACACAGAGTGCCAGCCCAAGTCCGGATCCGCCTTCTTTTCGACTTCGTGATTTGTCCACCATATAGAATGCATCTGTGATCTTTCCCAGTTCTTCCTCCGGGATCCCCATTCCGGTATCCGACACCTCAAAGATCTTTTTTCCAGCTTTCTCATAAGCCTTTACCCAAATGCTTCCACCGGCATCCGTAGCCTTTAGGGCATTGTCGATCAGGTTTATCAGAAGGCTTTCCATCAAGGCCGGATCCATTTTCATGGAAAAGGCTTCACATTCCATCTTGAGGTGTACCGCTTTCTTTTCTGCCTGTTCTTTTTCCATGTCTATGACATGGTTTAAAAGGTCACCTGCCATGGTCATTTCCATCTGTATGGCATGGTTCTGATAAAGCCCCAGCATCTGCAGCATCTTCCCAGAAAGAGCCTCCAGGCGTTTTCCCTCCCGGTTGATATGTTCCAGTGCCCGGTCTTTCTGTTCGTCTTTCAGCTTTACATGGCGCAGGGTATCCGAATACCCGATAATGGACGTTAACGGGGTACGCATTTCATGGGAAAGTGCCCCCATGAGCAGCTCCTGTTTCTCTGCCACTTCCTGTAGCTTCTCCATCTGTTCCACAGTTCTTCGCATCATCATATAAATAAAAAGGCCGGCGATCAGGAACACAGCCAGATAAATTCCAAAAAACCAGACAGCGGTCTGTCTCAGCTCTGCAAAAAGCCCTGTGACTTCCCGGACAGAGAGGACTTCGTATCCTTCCGGTCTGGATAATGGTTCCAGCTGGAGAAGGAGGTATTTCTGTCCCAGTTTCTGTATCTTGTAGGCATACGGATCTCCTTCATCCTTTAAGCCTAAGTTTTCGAGCCCCACCACTTTATAATCTGTCAGGTTTTCAATGACGGCATTGCTTTTTCGGTCGATCAGGGCCATGCCTTCCCCACAGCATCGCTGGAACTGAAAGCCCATATAAGCCTGCTTTCCAGTCTCGGACATCTGCTCATATTTGCTGTTATCCCAAAATTGTTCCAGGAGTATCTTACCATTTTCCAGCTGTCTTCCGTAGGTCTCTGCAGCATTATTGAGGCTTCGTTTTCCTGTGATATAAAGACTTAGCGTTCCCACTGGAATCAGGGCACATAATAGCGTTACCAGCATAAGAAGTACCGTTCGTTTCCACAGCTTCATCCTTATTCCTCCAGACGGTATCCAAGTTTCGGGATCGTCCTGATCTCATCATAAAGTTCCAGCTTTTTTCTGAGCTGTCCGATATGGACATCCACCGTCCTGCTTTCTCCCAGGTAGTTTTCTCCCCAGACCCGTTTTAACAGTTCTTCCCTTCCAAGCGCAATGTTCTTATTTTGCAGGAGCAGCACAAAGAGGTCATATTCCATTGGCTTTAGGCTTACCGGAAGCCCGTCTTTGTAGACCTGATGGCTTTGCATGTCCACCAGGATGTTCCGGACCGTTAAGACTTTCTTGGCCCGTCCCGTCCTCTCCAGCACCTTCTCAATGCGTACCAGAAGTTCCAGCATCTCAAAAGGTTTTACCATATAATCTTCTGCACCCAGTTTCAGCCCCTTTACCTTGGAAGCCACATCATCCTTTGCAGTCAGGTAGAGCACCGGAAGCTCCTTCTTTTTGAAATCCTCCATCAGTGCAAATCCGTCTTTTCCCGGCAGCATGATATCCACCACTGCCAGGTCCGCGTCCTCCTGCCATAAGAGCAGCCTCTGGGCTTCTTCCCCATCATACGCTGCCACAGTCTCATACCCTGCTGCCTCCAGGTTCATGCACAGCAATTCTGAAATTGCACGGTCATCTTCTATCACCAAAATTTTATTTTTCATTCCCGCTGCCACCTCTAACGTTTTTCTATAGTATAGTTTTTTATATCCCAAGTCTACATTGCATTTGATCTTGCTTTCTCATCATTTATACGCATCAGGGCACGATAATGTGACCAGCTCAATTCAGGGCACAGTGTGTCTCGAATTAGAAAAGTACAATAAAACTGAAATTATAGATTTTTGTCTCTTATCTTTTTTGCCATTACGAATCCAAACAGTGACATGCTCCCACCACTTAAATCTCTGATTTTGAAGTGGGGGCTTCTTGCTCAATGGCTCTACTGAGCCAAGTATCTACAAGCTATCCTCGCGTGCCCCGCGATTTTTATTAGTCCGGTTACGGACTTTTTATTGTGCTGTCATGCACATTCTGCAAAGATTCTTTTTCCCTCATTCATGATGTTAACTGCTGCATTTACATCACGGTCCATTCTGTGTCCGCATTCACAGTAATAGATCCTTTCAGATAAAGACAATTTTTCTTTTTTCTTTCCACATGCACTGCAAATCCTACTTGATGCAAAATAACGATCTACTTTTATCAGATACTTCCCGCGTTCCTCCAGTTTATATTCCAGCATAGACAGAAACAGGCCATATCCATTATCATGTACGCCTTTTCCAAGATGAAGTCCTCCTGCCATCCCTTTCAGATTCAGATCTTCCACGCATACTGCATCGTAGCTCTCGGCAAGACTGGCACTGAGTTTATGTTGAAAGTCTTTTCTCTGATTTCGGATCTTTTCATGGCACAGTGCAACTCTTTTCTTCTGTTTCTTATAATTCTGACTGCCTTTCTGACATCTGGACAGCTTTCTCTGTTCCCGCGCAAGCTTTTTCTCTGTATTTCGATAGAACATCGGATATTCAGCTCTTTTACCGGTAGAAAACACACACATTCCCTGCATCGCAAAATCGATCCCAATAAATTTTTCTGCCGGTCTTTTTTCTGCTGTTTGGTTTTCACAGCAAAACAAAAGACTGGCAAAATATTTTCCGGATGGCTCCCTGCTGACTGTCACAGATTTCAGTTTCCATTTTTCTGATACCGGACGGTGAAGCTTTATTCTGACAGCCGTCATCTTAGGCAGTTTCAGATATTTCCCTTCCAGAAAGATATTTCCATTCACCACGTTTGTTGTATAGGATTTCCTTGATGACTTCTTTGATTTGAAACGCGGAAATCCTGCAGATGGTTCACGAAAAAACTTATGGAATGCACTTTCCAGATGCATCTGTACATTTGCTAACGCCAATGAATCCACCTCTTTCAGCCAGGGATATTCTTTCTTGTAACTGGCTGGTGTGTTCCTTAACATCTTTTTTTCTTTTTTATAATGTTCCATTTTGTCAGCAAGCATACAATTATAGATGAAGCGACTGCAACCGATTGTTTTATCTATTTGCACACGTTGTTCTGCATTTGGATAGATTCTTATTTTTACTGCCCGATTTATTTTTCTCACCTTATTCCTGCATATGAATGATTTCAATCATCGTTTTTTGAACAATATGTTCTCTTTTTATTATTATAATACAATTCCAACACGCGAACAAGTGTTTTCTTTTTTTGTTTATAAAATTCTTTTGAGCATTTATGCTCAGATCTACAATTCATCTCCCACCTATAGAGGAAGGAGAATTCTTGTTATATTTTGTTAAATAACTATCGTTATCAATTCTATTCCAATCGAATAATACTCCTTGTAAGAATTGATCATTCATCTAATCACCTGCCTGTAAAAAACACTTTCTAATCTACCTTTTCTTTCTCTTTGGACAAGAAGCAAAAAGAACAGAATTGATTATTCCAACTATCCACTGACTGTTTATGAGTCCAAATAATCTTGTTTGTATGTACCCTCTGAATAATACTTCTAATGTTCTCTTTGCTACAGTAAAAAAATAAAAAGAAGCCAGCAGTCAAAATCAAAGGGATCCATATCTGTGATAAATTCAGCACAATAACATTTATATTTGTTGTATAAAGCCAGCCCTGACAGAAAGCACTGCACATGATTAAGCAGTAAACTGCAAGAGCTTTCATCCCATCCCTTTTATCATTTTTTCTCAAATTACTTTCGTACTATATATTTAACCAACTCATTCGATCACTCCCACATGCCAGCTAATTCTATTATGCTTTCATCATCTCTATAAACTTTTATTTATCTTCTAACTCAAATCCGAGTTCTTTCAATTCTTTTTCGTTTCTGACATCTTCTTCCGTTTTCTTTCCAGTAATGGCACTGTAGGCTTCTTTGATTCCATTTTTCACTGCCCATTTGATGACGAAATACAGCGCAATCAAAATAATAATTGCGGTTCCCCCGCTTAAACCTAATTCATTCCACATAATCATTAACTCCTCCGATTTCGTAACTTTCAATTTATTTTCAATTTTGCAGGCTGGGATTTATCATTGAATAAAACACATCCATACTCCAACTGCTATAATCAATATGCCTGATATTCTTCCTGCGAATTTTGACTTTTGATATCCTAGAAAATTAATTGTTTCAGGAGTTGTAAATGGCAATAAAACAACATCTATACCCATTACTACAATCCCAATTCCTATTATAAAGACATTATTGTTAGAAATAATGCCATAAAACATAACTAAGAATCCCAAAATAATGCCTAATGTAAAATACTTGATTTTATGGCTGTCTTTATCCATCATCTTTTCATAATAATTTTCACATTTACTGTTACAAAATTCAAAATTATCATTGAGTTTTTTGCCACAATATTTGCATTTTTTCACACTCTATTCCTCCATAATTTCCGTTTTGTTACTAACATGATATCATATTTTTTTCTCAATTACATCCACCTAATTTTATACACTACCATTCGTTTTGCTTCTGTAACCAGCATCCTCTTGATCTTCTCCTGCAAGGTTTCCTTTGCATCTTCATCAATCGAATAAATCTCATTTATCTCGATTTTTTTCGGTTCCCGGTCAAAATGGTCAAAGACTTCTTTCCATATCTGGACGGAACATACACACTTTTCTTCCATGAAATTATTGCTGATAATTATAAAAAAAACAGAAGACCATTTAAGATCTTCCATTTTATAAACAAACCTCTATATAAAACTATATATCCTGCCCATTTTTAATAAAAACAGACAATCGGCACACTTTCGTCTATCCTATTATAAAGTTCTGCCGCTTTGTCCGCCGGAAGATTAATGCATCCATGGGATCCACCACCTTCTCGGAAACGATTTCCTCCAAAGTATGGCTGCCATGAAGCATCATGAAATCCAATCCCCCCATTAAAAGGCATCCAGTAAGTTACTGGTCTTTCATATTCATATTTCCCATTTTCCAGCATCTTTCCTTTCAGCACAGATGGACTTTTCTTGTAATACAGTTGAAAAATTCCCGGTGGTGTCTGCCGTTTTGCATACTGCATATCTCCTGACACAATATCCGATTCCAAAATGATAGAACCATCCTGATAGTAATATAAATGCTGTGCAGACAGGTCCACTTCAATATACGTGCTGCCTATATCATTCATTCCCCGTGCATTTGCCCGCATAGCGTATACCGGTTCCCGGCTTATCTGTACTCCTGCAATCATTTCCTGCATAATGGTTTCTATTTCTTTTTCCTGATCGATCTTCCATCCATAAACGGAACTATACATCTGAACAGTACGTCCGCTTGTTGTACAAAATTCCCTCTCTGTATTTACGGTATCATGTGTGGCAGCCAGCTGTGCCACATATTCTGCTACACACTGTCTCAGTTCATCCTCATTTTTTTGCAGCCGTCCTCTCTCATCAAAAATAAGCCATTTTCTGATCTCGTCTCCCTCCAATGTTACCGTTTCTTCTCCAAATATATATACGATTTTGGTCCGAATCAGATTTTGGCATTCTTCCAATGAATTTTTAAGATCTGGATCATCTTTCAGTACTGCCGCTTTTACATAAACAGCCGGACAGCTATTCAGGTCAATCGTTCTTTTTTTGCTAGCAACCGCTTCTGACAGTGCCTGATAAGCTCCATTGAAATCCAGGGTATTCCCTTCTGTTTCCGGTACGATTTCAAACTTCGAATCTTTATAAGCTACATATGCATCTTCTGGTGCTGTCTGATTCTCTTTTTTTACACATTCCAGTTTTTCCAGCTGTTCTTTTAACTTCACTTTATCATAGGTCATGTTTTCCTTGGCTGTATAATTTTGTTTTTTCCAAAATCCCCGAACCCATTTATATAGTTTTTGTTCATCCAGATATTGGGAAATACTGCCATCCGAAACATAACGATATCCGATCAATTTTCCATTGATACTCTGTGATTTCAGATTTCTTGCCTTTACTTCCAGCAGATAATCCTCTGCTTTTTTAGCAACCGCCTGTTCTGCCTCTTCCGATGTTTTTCCAGAACAGTTAATTCCATTGATCGTTGTTCCCCGAAAAAATCTGTCTGAATAGTAATAAGACATTCCTGCATAGCCAGCCATAGCAAAGAACACTATGATGACAGTGATTATTGTCCACATTTTTTGCTTTCCATTATCCTTACCGGTTATCTCTTTTCTTTTTCCCATCCATGCCCCCTGTTTTTAACGATAAACAGCATTCAGACATATTTTTTAAATCGTCTGATTTTAATATCTCCGATTTAATAAAAAATAACCAGGGCTGCTGGAAAAAACATTTTCTTTTACAAACAGTAAGCTGATTTCTACAAAACATTTTACGCTGCTCTTTTCTGCGAGGATCCGTATCAGCCGTCTCCGGTTCTTTGGGTCTAATGCTGTTGATGGTTCGTCCATCAGCATTACCTTTGGGTTCATTGCAAGGATGGTGGCTATGGCAGCTATTCTCTTTTCGCCACCTGACATCTTATAATTCTGGCGGTCTTTCAAATGTATAAGGTCCAGTTCTTCCAAGGCCTCCCTGGCAAGCTGATCTGCTTCTTTTCTGCTCTTACCATAATTTAATGGTCCAAATATCATATCTTCATAAACCGTCGGCATAAACATCTGATTATCAGAATCCTGAAACACATACCTCAGGCATTGCCGGATTCTACTTGAATTTTCCTGATTTACTTCTGTTTCATCAACAGTGATCTTTCCCTTTGCAGGGATCAGTCCCAGCATTGCCTTCATTAGCGTAGACTTCCCTGCACCATTGGCTCCGATCAGCCCCACCTGTTCTCCTTTACTGATATGGAAAGACACATAATTCAAGGCATTTTTCTCTTCTCCATATCCAAATACTACATTTTCAAATTTTATTATTTTCGTCTACACTTTCTATACAAACATTCTTCCCAGCAGCACTGTGACTGAGCATGTTCTCATCAAAATAAATACTGATACCCAGAAAATCACATATCCCCAGGATGCAAGTTTGTTATATGCTTTCTCTGCATAATAAAATTCCCCATGGAATCCCCGCAATTCCATACTTTCGTATAATGCAACTGCCCGATCCATGCTTCTTAAGAGTAGCTGCCCTAAAAAAATGGGAGGTTTCACTTACCTCCCATTTCCCAAAGAATCCTTTTATTTCAGTTTTTATAATGTTTCAAGAAAACGCATGAATGCTTCTCTTCCCTCGGTCGTACATTTGTATACTCCTGCATCTTCCAGAACATGGGTAAATACGATTCCAATCTCTTTCTGAAGAATGCCATGGATGTTTTCTTTTGTGATTTCCGGATATTTCGGAAGAAACTTCTTAACCCACTCTGCATGTTTCTCAATCTGTTCATTTGAAGAAATATCTTTGCCTTCGAGAATATACTCTTCCAAAAGTTCCATCTCACCTTTTAATCTGGCCGGAAGAACTGCAAGTCCCATAACTTCGATCAGACCGATATTTTCTTTCTTAATATGATGATATTCTGCATGCGGATGGTACACTCCCAGCGGATGTTCTTCTGTTGTGATGTTGTTCCTTAATGTCAGATCCAGTTCGTAGGTATCACCTACTTTACGTGCAATTGGTGTAATTGTATTATGTGGTTCTCCATTGGTCTCAGCATAAATAAATGCTTTTTCATCGGTATAGCCTCTCCATACTTCCAGCACATGTGTTGCCAGATCTACCAAACGGTTGAAATCTTTATGTCGAATACGAAGCACAGATAATGGCCATTTTACAATTCCAGCCTCTACATCTTCAAATCCCGGAAGTACCACGTGCTGCTCAATTGGTGCTTTTGCCATTGCAAATGTATAATGTCCACCCTGGAAATGATCATGGCTTAGGATCGAACCACCTACGATCGGCAGGTCTGCATTAGATCCAAGGAAATAATGCGGAAACAGTTTTACAAAATCAAACAGTTTAATGAATGCATTTCTCTCGATTTTCATTGGAGTATGCTGGCAGTTAAACACAATGCAATGCTCATTGTAATACACATACGGAGAATACTGGAATCCCCAAGGAGTATCATTGATTGTGATCGGAATAATTCTGTGGTTCTGCCTTGCCGGATGATTAACACGTCCCGCATATCCTTCATTTTCCGGGCAAAGAAGACATTTCGGATAACTTCCGGATTTTACATTCCTTGCCGCGGCAATTGCTTTTGGATCTTTTTCCGGTTTGGACAAATTGATGGTAATATCAATCTCACCGTATGGACTGTCTACCTTCCACTTTTGATCCTTCTCTACACGATACCTGCGGATATAATTGCTGTCCTGACTCAGCTTATAAAAATAATCAGTAGCTTTCTTCGGGCTTTCTGCATATTTGTCCCAGAATTCTTTTTGTACCTGACCCGGACGTGGCATCAGACAGTTCATCAATCTGGTATCAAATAAATCCCGGTATACAATACTGTCCTCAATCAGACCTCTTTTTACGGCTTCATCCAGCAATTCGTCCAATGTTTCTTCAAGATTAACAGGTTCCTCAATGTTGTCCGGTTTTTCATAATCATCTTCATGAAAAACATCCAGCAGAAGATTTGTTGTGTAGTTTCTTTCACATTCCGGTGTCAGACCTGTTGTAATCCCATACTGTACCAGTTTTGCAATGCTTTCACTTAACATTTTTCTTCCTCCTGTGCTTCACTTTTAAATTTATATTTTTGGTAACATATATACCGATTTCCCTGATAAGTCAGCATACCTCGATCGCCTTTTTCCAATTCACGAAAATCTCCCTGTTGCATTTGAAATTCCATCAAACTTCCATCTGTCATCTCAAATACAACGCGAAACCAAGGTACATGTGCTTCAGACTGCATATGGGTATAGATTCCTTGCTTCTTTTCAACTACAGTCGCATCAACAGATTCAACTGCCGCACTACTATTATTGCTGAAACTTAACAACATTTGGGTAAATACAAACATCATGATTATGAGTGCTGCTACACAGATTATAAATGCCATCCTATTTCTCCATTCCAGATATTTCATCCTGGGTCTGACTTATATGTTGTTCACGATAAAAATTCCGGTATTCCCTTGACGTTACTTTATATCTTTCACGAGATACCCGGTTAAATGTCCTTTGGCTCTCAACTCCTGCATCCAGGCAAATGTCTGTGATGCTCTTACCAGTACATTCCAATTAATCTCCTGCAAGTTTTGTCTACTTTTTCTTCCCATTTGGCAAGTAATAGACGTCTTCTGATATTATAATGTGCTTGTAAGATAAAGAAAGGAGGAAAACGAAATGAAAAGATTTAAAGCATACGTCAACTACCTCATGAACTTCTATGCCAACTACTTCAGAATTTACCGCTATATGTAAAGGACATTCCTGCCATCACAGGAATGTCCTTTACGGAAACCCAGTTTCAATGGTTTCCCTTATTATACTCTAATTTAGTTGCATTTGTACATGAACAGGATTCTCGAAAACATAGACAAAATTGAACAGAATTATGAAAATACTCTTACCACGTTTTTTGATTTTTAAACCACTTATTAGCAGACGGATCCGCCAATGCTGAAAACGGATAGGCAGTTTTCCTTTCAGCTTTCAATTTGTCCAATTAATAATCTCTGAATTTCCATACATCTGATGGATTTGCATTTTTCATCCTCAGCATTCTTTGAAGCTGCTCTTCTGTAAACCACAAATCGTGCAGTATTTTTCCGAAATATAGAGGCTAGATATCAGACCGCTTCATTGCAATTATAAACTGTTGATTTACCAAGATTATTTACATATACGGTAATCAAGTCGCCTTTCTTAAGATCCGGCTTTTCCCATACCAAACGGCTTTTATGATAATACACTTTATCATGATATGTAAAACTATATAGAATCCTGTATGGAATCTGTCTTCTATATCTTGTGTATTTTTGCAAATATACTTTTTCTACCAAGCCCTTCACTTTTGTACCATTTTCGATTAATTGTAAATGTAATTTATCAAGCTTTGCAGTATAAATTCCAAGAGCAGCACTTATTATACACAAAAGCACCCCCGTTATAGAAAACACAGTTCCCAACATATCTGGATTCTGAATACCTGAGTTTACTGCTGGTTTTAATATCCCAAGAAAACTTAAGATACCGGAAACAAGAAAGAATGTTCCTATCCAAAAGAAGATAACTCTCAATAAATCTTCTGTATAATTAAGTTTTTTCATATTTATTTTCTCCACAAGCATTCCATCAAAATTTTTTATCCTGTTTCAATCATATCTAATTTTACTTCAATTTAGTTAAATCCTCTAAATACATTTCTGTATGTCCACACTCTGGACAGACTGCAACTTTAACATCATCTATAGTTGTCGTTTTTTGTTTTTCATCTACATCTACAACGATCCCATAGCCACCGCCATTAACTTTAAGTCTTAAATCCGCTCTCATGACTGTTCCACACTTTTCGCATTTTCTCATTGCTGTCCTCCAAATATATATTTCGCTTTCCTATTTTTCTTACTACATAATAGCAGACAAAATATTAACCACTGAATGATCTACCGTTCATACGATGCAATGATTTCCTTGCTATCCGCTATTTTATAATCAAGTGTTTCCAAATTACCAATCAAATCAAATGTCATATCCGCATTAACTTGCAATTCATCTTCAATCTTAACTGCAGACGGCTCAACTTTTAGAAATACTGTTAATCCATAAGGCTTCGTTTCAGACTGTATCTGTATGCTATCATAAGAATATCCTTCCGGATACTCTTGCCCACTTACAATATTTATAACATTCGAAGAATCTCCTACATAATCTGTCTTGTACTGTGACAGGTCAGGAATCTCGTACAGTTCTTCTTTTCTGCCACATGCAGAAAGCAATATTGCTGATACCGTAAATAAAATAATTGGAATTACTTTTTTCATCATGAACCAGCTCCTCTTCACACTTTGATATAAAACAGCCTGCCCAATGAACCAGAAACTGCCATATATCTGCTTCTTTATTTATAGATCAGCCTTTAAACAAACGAAGCATAAATCATAAAAATTTCTGCGATCAATATAATTCCTAAAACACAATCAATCATCAGGTTATATTGACCAACTGTTAGCCAAGTCTTCGAATGCATCAGAACATACTTTATACTTTTTATACCACTCAAGATTGTAACAGCCAGAAGGAGTATCGGCATTAAAAAAATTTCTATCTTATTGCCAAAGTCATCTGCGACTCCATTCCCAGCAAAGTGAACGGGAATAATCTCCGGTAAGAAAAAGAAGCTTATTATCGCAATCGCAATTCCAACGATGCAAATTCCCCATGTTAATTTCCTGCTGCTTATACCATCCATAACAGTGCCTCATCTGGAACGATATCTAGTAAATATGTTTCCTTAGAAGAAATTTTTTCAAGAAGTTTTTCCAGTAAATTTTCTTCCTTACCTTCTGCTATTAGCAGAAGTTCCTTATACAAAACCGTAGGAATTCCAATAGAATACATTTCTTCCTCATATACGAGAGAGCCAAATGTCCGGCCTTCCTCGCCCTCTGGATATTTTTCTATTATCTCTTTTTATCCTTTCCCGTTACGGTCATTACAATTCAAAGAATTGAAAATCTCAATATTCGTAAGAGACAATAATCTTTCTGCAAAAATCACAATTATAGGCAGCTATGCGGTCTCCAGATATCCTTGCTGCCAACTCTGGATCCGTATTTAACCGCAAACTCTCAGAGCCTTCTTTCCACTCCAGTCCTGCCCCTGCGCCAACCGCATGCAACTGACCCTTTCGCATTTTTCCTTCACAATATGGACATCTCATATTCACGTCATCTCCTTTAAGTAATTAAAGTTCCTCTTGTTCCCGAGAATTATCCTGTTCCTGGATAGCTTGTATATCTTCTTTCGAATATAATTTTTGCCTAAATGTTCTTTTCTATTTTTTCTCGTTTCATACGTTCTTTCATCAATAAAACAAATTGAACGGTCCATATTACACACGCTGCAAAACATCCGATTCCACTGTATAATAAATCTATGGCTGCACCGGCTACAAATGGCAGTGCCATCCACATCATCCGATTTCCATATACTCTGCACATTTCTTTTTCATCATACTGTTTTCGTTCTTCCGTAGATTTCATATTATAGCCAGACAAAAATGCAGCGGCCTTTCCATTTGATTTTACAAAACTGATTCCAAATAAAAACATAATCACTGCCATTCCCAAATCAAAGATAACACAGATTATCATTGTAGACACCTCACTTCCCACTCTGGCTATCAAATAAAAAAAGCCAAACACAACAGTAAAACTTATTATGTTTGGCTAGGTCAACTTGTTATTTTTTATCACTTCTTATGGTTGTATTATACTATATATTTTTCTATAGTAAAACAATTTTTTATATTATTTTTTATTTTAATATTATATTTCTACTATCATCAATTTTTCAGATATTTTCAACGCATAAACAATGCTATTAACTACAATATTTCCAGAAAATTCATCATAGGTTTGTGTTGCCACAAAGAAACGCTGGCTCTGAAAATCAAAGCCGTCGTTCCAAATTGTCTGCTTTTTCTTTTGCCGTCGTGCGGCAGATAATCAATTCGTTCTATTTTGAACTTCTTTTATGCTACCTGATGTCTGCAATAGGAATGAATCGCCAAGAATGTAAACACAAATAATTCAATTCCTGCCGAAAGCAAAATAATATGCGGTGTCCAGAAACTCATCCCACCGATATTCAGATAATTGAAATTTGCAAGCTGACAAAGGAAATTGTTCTGCATACCAATTCCGGCAGATGGAAGTATGGTAGAGAGCCATGTTGCTCCCATCGCCACATAAGCAAAAAACGGCATGAGAAGAACTACAATAGAGATCAGCAAAACTGTCAATGTGTCTTTACATTTTGCAGACAGGAACAACGTACAGCTAACCGTTGCTAATACAGAAAGTAAGCCCGCTGCTGCGAGAATGATCTGCAACTGCCCCAGATTGATGTTTGGCAGGTTAATGATAGAGTATCGCATCTGAAACGATGTTTTTAAGCAATCCGTCCCGAACGCTGCATCTAAAATCAGAATGTGTACCGTGATCCCGACAAGGAAAGTAACAACGAAAAGTGTAAATGCTGCCAGAATTTTGGTAATTGCTAATTGTTTACGCCCGTATTTGGTGGTTCGCAGGATGCAGTCACCGCCCGTTTGATATTCTCCGGCAAAAGTAGGAGCTGCGATTGCCACACACAAAATAGCAAGGAACAAAATATAAAACTCAATATAATCAAATGCATCTTTAGAAATTCCAGAATGAAGATAAAATGGCGTATCAAGTTCTGAATATTTTTCAAGAGCTTTCTGTTGTGCGGTTTCGTTTTCTCTTTGCTCATTCCGCATGACATCCTGTAAATGTTCTGCGCACTTTTCATAATAGGCTCCGTCAATGTCATTCGGGTCAATATCCATTAAATCAGCACCAATGCCTGTTAATGGATCAGCAAACGCTTCGGGCAGACCCATCAGCAAGTGACGGAACGGGACGATTTTTTCAATAAATACAGCCAGAGGAAAGCCCTCTTCCTCGACTGGCCCATATTCTCGAACGCAGCTTTGATAAGTTTCCAAAGCCGATTTGATCCTATCCGGGGTCACTTCACCAGCGGATGTTTTATATAAATCTTGTTTGTACTTGATCGCTGCCAAGCCGTCTAATTCTGTAACCGTGCCATCTTCGTTTGGACGGTTAATACCCTCAAATGAAATAGGCAGGTATGCCATGGCTACGGAAAGCAAAAGTGCGATTGCAAGTATAATCAGGGTGCGCCGTGACTTCAAAATACGTTTTATTTCAAGTCTAAAGAGTCGCATATTATCTCTCCTCCTTTTCCAAGTCTGTCTGCGGAAACAACCACAGATACAGATCTTCCAATCGTGGCTCCGTTGTAACAGATCCATCAATTTCCGAGTGTTCGGACAGATAACGAATAGAAACCTGATTGTGATCTTCGCCTCGCTGATTGATAATGTGCAGCCGCATTTCACATTCCGGCAGCTTTGAGGCCGGAATTGTGCAATTCCAAACCTTGCCCTCAATCTGCTTGACAAGTTCTGCGGTAGTTCCGACATCAACAATTTCTCCGGCTTTCATAATTGCGTTGCGCGTAGAAATATATTCTATGTCAGATACGATATGGGTGGAAATCAACACGATTCGATCATGCGAAAACTCGGAAATGAAATTCCGCAGACGCACGCGCTCTCCGGGATCGAGTCCTGCTGTCGGTTCGTCCATGACAAGTATCTCCGGGTCGTTCAACATAGCCTGCGCAATACCAACACGACGCTTCATGCCACCTGACAGATTGGAGATTTTTTTCTTTTTCACATCGGAGAGCGAAAGAATGTCCAACAAATGATTGATCTTTTTGGTAGTTGCCCTTGTGGGAATATCTTTCAGCGCAGCTATATACTCCAAATAATCTTTGACCGTAAAATCCCGGTGATACCCAAAATCCTGCGGCAGAAAGCCAAACTTGCTTCGGTAGACTTCACCTAACTCTCGAATGTTTTTTCCGTCATAGTAAACTGCTCCGCTGGTTGGTGTCATAATATCAGCAATCATGCGCATGAGCGTGGTTTTCCCTGCACCATTCGCCCCCAAAAGTCCCCAAACGCCGGGAGTCAATGTCAGATTGACATCATTTACTGCTGTTTTGTCTTTGAACTGCTTGCTTAAATGCTCTATTTTCAGTTCCATGCTTACACTCCTTTCTTTTGCTTCGGCTGAACAATAAAAAGCCTTTGTTCGATAATCATTGTACCGAACAAAGGCTTTTCAATCTCAAAAATCACACGCTTAAATTCCTAAGTAATTCCTAAGATCACAGTCTTATTTTCCTAAGCGGAAAGGGGTAATGTAATCACAAAGTCTATAGTTTCGTTTTGACTGGATGCAGTAATCTTTCCACCATGTAAATGTATAATTTCTTCCGCAATAGAAAGACCAAGTCCCGCACCACCTGTATTAGAAAGCCGGGCATCATCCAAGCGATTGAATTTCTCAAATATACTGTTAAGCTGTTCCTCCGGGATTGTTTCCCCACGATTTTCAAAAGTAATCTGAATATCATGCTCTAACCGTTTGGCGGATATAGTGATTTCTGTCTGCGGGTAACTATATGACGCGGCATTTCGTAAAAGGTTACTGAAAACTCTCGCCAGCTTTTCGGGATCAGCGTTCACAGATAAGTTGTCCTCCGCAGTAAATACCGCCGTGTTGCCATTTGCAGAGAGTGTCGGGTATATTTCATCTATTACCTGCGCAATCAGACAATGCAAATCTACATTTTCTTTTTTGATAATGACCGTATGTGCATTGTACTTGGTAATTTCAAAAAGCTCATTGATAAGTCTTTCAAGGCGCTCTGCTTTGTCTAACGCGATCTTGACATACTTTTCCTTTTGCTGCTCAGGCATATCAGAGGCTTCATGGAGTAGGCTCAAATAACCGATCACTGTTGTTAAAGGTGTGCGTATATCATGTGCCAGATACATGACAATTTCATTTTTCTTTTCTTCAGCCTGCTTTGCAGCCTGCTTGCTTAACAGAACAGACATTTTGATCTGATTGAGCTGTTCCTCCAGTTCTTTCAGAGGATCAGACAACGATACTGTATGACTGTTCTGCTCATAGACCGTTTGGGTTGCGTCAATTACTTCATCCAGATAGTCCCACGGCTTTTTCCAATAGTAATTGAAGATACATACAAAGCCTATCACCAGATACAGAATAAACAGCGGACCAAGCCTCCAGTAGATCCATGCAAAAATATCGTTGTCAAATTTTGAAAAGATGTAGTCCAAGAGAAGGGTCAAACCATATCCAACAACGGTATAAATCAGCAATGATAGATATAAGCGCACTTTAAGGCGCTTTTCTGTTGTCATTTCTTTCTTCGACATGAGAATACACCTCCTACCGATTAGCAAACAGAATTAAGCCAAGCAGTCCAATCACGACAACACTTACTATGCTTGCCAGAATGGAAAACAGTCTGTTTGCTTTTATTCTATTTCCGATTAACCGAGCCGTCATCGAATATACAGCAAGCCCCAAAAGACCACCTGCCGTATTTGTGAGTACATCAGTAATATCAGAACGTCCGACTGCTAAGATATACTGCATAGTTTCCAATAAAAAACTTGTTCCAGCAATCAGCATGAATTTCACATATAATTTTGTTCCTGGCAGAAGCATTTGAAGATAAATACCCATAGGCACAAAAATCAAGAAATTATCGAGCCCCTCTGTTAAGTGAAATGCTGCTCCGATTTCCTTGTCATAGTGAAAAGGAATAAAGTTTATACTTCTTATCTTATCCAGATCACTGATTGAAAATTGTAGTTTAAAAAGTATGATCCAAACCAAAAGTGCCAGATAAATTAAGAATAAAATGGTTACAAAGCAATTTGATTTTCTTTTCATAGCGTACTCCTTTCGCTTAAATTTTGTAACCAACACCCCAAATCGTTTTAATATACTGCGGAGTATCGGAAGTATCTTTCAGTTTCTCACGCAGATGCCGGATATGCACAGTAATTGTGCTGCTGTTTTTAGAGTAGTATTCATCTTTCCAAACTGCATGAAACAGTTCCTCAATGCTTACAACATTCCCGGCACTTTCCAAAAGAACCTGGAGGATAGAAAATTCTGTCGGTGTCAGAGAAACCGGCTCACCGTCTAACAGACATTCATGGGTCTGCACATTCAGGCACAATTTGTTATAGGAAAGTTCCGATGGAACTTTCTCTGTGATGATACTGGGCGAATATTTCTTGTAACGTCTTAACTGCGCTTTCACTCTGGCAATTACTTCAAGTGGGCGAAAAGGTTTTGTCACATAATCGTCCGCTCCCAATGTCAGCCCCGTTATTTTATCCGTTTCCTCAATTTTAGCCGTTAGCATGATGATTGGATAAGTGTATTTCTTTCGGATAAGCTGGCAAAGTGAAAAACCGTTCATATCCGGGAGCATAATATCCAGAATGGCAAGATCAATGTCGCCGCTTTCAATACACGACATGGCATCCGTTGCGCAATAAAATTTATAAACGATGTAATTTTCGTTTTTCAAGTAGACCTCCAACAGATCCGCTATATCTTGCTCGTCATCTATAATCAATATCTTTTCAGACATATTTTCAACTCTCCTTTTTGCTTGTACTCGATTAAGTATAACAAATACAGCATCTAAATTCACAATGGATTACATGAGAAATTATTAAGATTTTCCTAATTTTTTTTCATGCTAATATGATAATGCACATTAGCATATTAGCATGAAAGTAATCACAAATAACACCCATGAACAAATTTAATTATAACAATGTCCCTTTGCAAATGCTTGTTTTATTGCTTTTATTATGGAATACTATCGAAAGTAGACATTTTTTTGTGCAAAACCACGAACTTGTCCATTTATAAGAAAAAGAATAAATTATTAGGGATATTTTTGATTTCTGCACGTCTAATAGATGTAAAGAAAATGCTGGCTGGCAAAAAAAAGGTGGTGTTTAAATGACAAAGGAACAACTTGGATCTCTGATCCTAGATTCAGAAAGACAATTATACTCAACTGCAAAAACAATTTTATTTAGTGACTATGACTGTGCAGATGCTATTCAAGAAACAATTGTGAAGGCTTTTTCCAACGTCGGCACATTAAAAAACGATAACTATGCCCGGACCTGGTTAATCCGTATCTTAATCAACGAATGTTACAGCCTTGTGCGTAAATCCAGTAAATTTATCCCATTGGAAAATCTGGCTGACAGACAGGAACCGGAATCAGAAAAAACAAAGAATTACAGTGAATTGTATACAGCCGTAAATTCCTTAAAAGAGGAACTGCGTTTACCCGTTATTCTATACTATATAGAAGATTTCAGTGTAAAAGAAATCGCCCAGATCCTTGAAATATCGGAAGGTGCCGTTCAAAAGAGACTTGCAAGGGCAAGAGGAAAATTAAGGCAGGAATTACAGGAGGTGTCAATATGAGATTAGAAGATATGAAAAACGATATTCCCGAAACACCGGATTTTATCCATAATATGATTCAAAATGAGGTAGCAAAGCAGCTGGCGGATAATAAAGTGGCGAATCTGCGAAGAAGAAAACGATGGACAGCTCCGAAAGTTGCCGCAGTGGCAGCTGCGTGTGCACTGGCAGTTTCCACGGCAGTATATGCAGGAGTAAATCTGTATCACTGGTTTTTGGAAAAACAGGGTTCTTATGGTGTTTCAGTCAAAATTGATGCTGGTGATGCAGCAAAGAAGACCGTGCTTCCAGATGAGGTCCCAGAGGTAGATCTGTCTGCTAAATATGTTCCGGAGGGCATGAGCTGGATTGACGAGTACCATCTCCAATATCCTGAGCATGGCATGACTGGCGGGTTCAGTTTTTCATTTGTCCTGTTGGATAAAAATGATCTGGGACAGGTAGTACAGGATCAGAATGTTATTGATAGTGAAGAGCGTACATTTGGAAAATACCAGGGGATATATCTCAAATATAATAGCATTACCGAAAACGGGGCTCTTAACCAGAGAATTTATCTTGTCTGCCCGGATTTATATCGTGTGCTTATGATCTACATCGGAGATGATGTGTCAAAGGATGAAGCCATAAAAGTTGCAGAAAATCTGGTGATTGAGGGAAACACGACTATGGTAAAGACCGCCGGATTGCCTACATGGAGCGGAGAGATGATATCTGAAAAGACAGAAGATGATAATGATGAAATAAGTACTTCTGTAAATGAGAAAAAACTACCCATTTACCAAATTGGTGACACCTTTGATCTGGATGTGATTGGTGAAAACACAAATGGTGAATATCTGGAAAAAACGATTTCTGCAAAGGTAGATTCTGTTCAAATTTCTGATGATCTTCAGCTTCTCGATCCGGACAAAATACCACAAGAATGGGCGGAAGCCATTGATGCTGATGGAAAGCTATCTACAAACACATTGAATTATGTGAAATCTGGCGACGGAATCGATTCCCTGGATGAAATTGTGAAGTCAGAGGAAGTGAATCAGAAACTGGTCTATGTTACAGTTACCTATACCAATCATTCAAATGAGGAAATCGACCATATGCTTTATCTTGGTGCTTTACTGACCCTGACTAAGGAAAATGGAAAAGTACAGCTTTACATTCCAACAGAACAGGCCGGCGATGGCTATGACTACATTAGCTGGGACGGCGTGGCAAAGACTGGAGGAATGGTATATTATAGTGTCTCTGAAAATTATGGCAATGGTGGAAACTACATTTCCTCTATAAAACCAGGCGAAAGTGTACAGCTGAACATGGCCTGGATCGTAAATGAAAGCGACCTCAAAAATCTGTATCTGAATGTGACTGGAGACGGAGCTTCATATGAGTTCTCTGAATATATACTGAAAAAGGGACTAGTAGATATTCGCAAATAATATGCTATCGTTTATGATCCCATTTTTTTATATGTCATATATGAAAAAGCGTTTTTCGATTCCTTTTGGTTTCGAAAAACGCTTTCTTTGCTTCTTCGATCTCTGCACATGAAGTGTAATCTGTGGTATCCAATACGATTTCCTCATTCTTTCCATTGCCGGTTAATAATTATAACGACAGTGTACTATATGAAGCAACCGACAACAACAAAAATCATTAAATGAGTTTCGACAGAAAAAGAGATTCCACACTGTAAGTGGAACCTCTTATCTATTAACGCAATGGACAATCAGATACTTTTATATTTTGAGCCAGTTTATGCAACCCAAGATGTCTGCAGTAGTTTTCCAAATCTTTTGGATTCTGGGATGAACGTGGTCCGATAATAATTGAATTGATAATATCTTCCCTGTGCATATTTTCTGTTTCTAAGACTTTTTGTAAATCTAAAATGTAGAACTCTTTTATTATATTGAATGTTTTGTATTCGATATGAGGATCGTTGTCCGTTACAAAATATGGTGCGATTCGGATTTCCTTTTCAGCAGTAAATGTAGGATGTTTGTGAATAAGGGCACATAATGCTAAATTATCAATGAATCCATCTAAGTTGGAAAATCCTTCCAGAATTCCAGTGGAAATATATGAAGACAATAATTTGTATAATTCATGATCCCTGGTCTCCTGAGTATAATACTGTTCGCCAATGATCATCCCATGATAATATAACAGGTTGTGCAATGCTTCGGTATTGAATTCTATTGCAACACCACGTCCATGATCGGCATAGCGGTCCCATTGAGCTGCATCGTCTAATGCCTGTGACAAACAGAACATAAAAAGGTGTTTTTGCGATGTTCTGTCATATATTTCTTTAAATATTTTATCAACATCACATTTGGGTTTTATATTGTTTTGGGTAAGACCGTTCTCAATGTTCTGCTTCAGGTTATCAATAAACCCAATCACTTCTTTTGCATCATTCACATTCGTTGCGCTGCCAAACCAAATCTTTTTTTTCCTTAAAATTCCATCCAAGGCTGGAAAAGAAGTGTAATGCCATAAAGTTTTACCAACTTTCTGAACAAATTTGTCAGTAGATTCCTGTCTTTTCTGAATTTCTACTAAATTGTAGGTCATATACAATACCTCTTCTGAAATAATATCATTTGAATATGCATCGATCGGACAAATCCTTTATTCTGTATAGATGTTCCCATTCTCATCCGTCCAGGTGCCGTCACCATTGTCTGTGTATCCGACCCCATCTGCGTCACAATAATAATAATCTCCGTTTGTTGTTTCTATTACATTAACAGTACCGTTACTGCCCTGGAGTTCATGCTGTTCCAGTTGGTTTCCGAAATGATAACCTTCGTCATTCCAGGTACGATATGAATTTCCATTGGCATCTGCCCAGTTTCCATCTCCCTGATAACTGTATCGGCTCCCATAATAATCAGAATAGGTCCCATCTCCGTTATCGTAAAGAACTCTGGATTCTTCATCTCCTCCACCCGGTGCTACAATTGATGCTACACCGGAAGTAGTACTGAATCCACTGGTATATGGTACGCCTGCTGGCAGATTTTCATAAGATGAAACAGACCCGTTGTTGTCAGAGGTAATTCCATCATCGGTCGTTTCACTTACCTGTCCGCTGTTTTCCATGGCAGGTTCATCGTTTGTTTCCGCATCTGCTTTTTCCTCTTCGTCTACAGAATCCTCTGTATCTGTATTCTCTGTCACTCCTCCTTCGTCCTGGGTTTCAGCAGCTTTCTGCATAGTTACCATTTCAGAAAATGGTGCATAATCCGGTACATTATTTTTCTCTGGATCTGCATTTTTTTCAATACCAGACTTCTCCGTCTCTACTGAAACTGTATCTGTCCCGGCAGAGACATTAAATACCAGATTACCGCCTGCAAGCAGCAGCGTCACAAGAATTCCCGGAAGAATTCCTTTGCGGAGTTTCCGAATGTTCACCATATACAGAATCCGATCTTTAAACACCATTTCGCTGTCATTAAGACTTGCTGTCACATATGGAATCTGATTTTCCATGGCTACTGTCCTGAGAAGCAGCTGTCGATATAATTTATGTTCCTTTTTATTAACTCTGCGAACAACTGCTGTATCACACAGATTCTCAATATCCTTATCCGCTTCTTTCAGCATGATAAGAAGAAAGGGATTGAACCAGTATATCGATGCACAGATTCGAAGGAGCATCTTATACCAGAGATCCCGATGGCAATAATGTGTAAGTTCATGGTAAAAGATAAGTTTTCTTTCTTCTGCTGAATACCCGGTTGCTGGTAGATACAATTTTGTATGTAAAAGTCCTGCAAGAAGCGGTGTGGTAAGACCTGCGTTTTGCCTGAGTTCCGGTATTCTGCGTACGTGCTTCTTTTGACACGCTGCACGGTACATCTGAATACTCACCGTATCACTTACCTGCAGACTCATCCGTTCCAGATTCCTTATAGAAAAATAATATGCCAGCAATTCTCCCGTCAGTTTAAGTACCGCTACGCTCAGCCAGACAGCAGCAAAAATCAAAGCCACAATTCCCAGCCATTTATCTGATTCGTACCTGACAGTTCTCTTTTGTTCCGGGATTTCTGTCAGATTTTTCATGTCTTTGCTCGCAGATGATACGTTTTCTGTTATCTTCTGACTTTCCTCTGGTCTGACTGCGTAATCCGTTATCTTCGGGCTTTGCGTATTCTGTTGACTGCTTCTAAGTACTTTGAAATCCACCAGTGCCAGATTCGCCGGAAGGCGCACCGGAACACAAAGGCTTATCGTAATCAACAGCCAGATAAGGTACTTCCATCTCGCTGATACACGTCCTTTAAACAGAGTCGCAAGCACTTTTACCAGTAAAATTACTACTGCTGCAATAACATTCAGTTTCAGAATGTGTAGAATGAAAACCTCCATAATTCGCTATTCCTCCCTGTCCTCCAGGTTCTTAAGAAATTCACTGAGATCCTGGACTTCTTCCGAGCTGATCTTCTTTCCATGATAAAGTGAAGTTACAAACTTTTTTAGTGAATTCCCATAAAGTTTCTCAAGAACACTCTGGCTTTCATGTGCCTGATAATCTGACTGCGAAACCAGGGGTGTATACAGATTCATTTTTCCCTGTTTCGTCACTTCCACGAAATTTTTGTTCTCCAATCTGGTCAGCAATGACAAAATTGTTGTTGATGCAAGTTTTTTCTTCATAGTGATCACTTTCTCAATCTCCGGTCTGGTCATCGGCGGAGTATTATTCCAAAGAACGAGCATAATATCCAGCTCTGATTCCGGAAGTCTCTGGTAAGTTTTTTTCACTTTTTCATACCTCCTGTTACATATTTTCTACAAATGTAGGAATAACTCTATTTTACCACGGTTCACGGAAATGGCAAGGGCTTTTGCACAATTTGCAAATGCCCTTGCCATTCCTGCAGCTACTGACCACTATCAGTCTATTTCTGTATAACTGCTGCCATTTTCATCACTCCATGTCCCGTCTCCATTGTCCGTAAATCCTGTACCATTTTCGTCCTGGAAATAATAATCACCATTTGTAGTTTCCGTAACCGTCACAGTATTACCGTTTGCATCCTGAAGGTCATGCTGTTCCAACGTATGTCCCAGATGATGAGTATCATCATTCAGAGCTGAGTAGGTATTTCCATTTTCGTCGGTATAAGTCTCATCCCCATTATCGGTATAGTTCATTCCATCATCTCCACGATATTCACAAGAATAATCTTTGTGAAGAATGTAATTAATCTCAATGGTATTTCCATCACTGTCAACTAATGTCATTGGTGAGGTAGAAAGGATATCGGAATCATCATTGCTGTCCGAGGATTTTGCAGAAGCATTTTCTTCTGTATCGGAGGAATCTGAATCTCCTCCTGACTTCTGACTGGCAGTATCTGTAGTTGCCTTATCAGAATCATCAGAAGAATCATCGGTCTGGTTTTCATTCTCCTGTCTGGTAAGTGAAGGATTTCCAGGATACGAAATATATTCTACAAATTTTCTGACGTCACTGATGTCATCTGCATCTTTTGCATATCCCACTGCCATATACAGGCTGTTTCCCTCTGAATAAATTGTCTGATAGCAGGCATCGTATGTGTCATTGCATTTGGCAATCCCTGTTTTGACATCCTCCAGTGAATATTTATAGATATTTACATAATCATTTCCGTTCGTATAGCTTGCATAGGTACCTTCCGTATCTGCTTTTTCCCATTCAGATCCAGCCGGCGGCTGTGTATAGAAATCGTTATTTCCTGCTGCCATAACCGTTGCAGCTGAAAAAATCCCAAGTGTTGCTACCGTCATAAGTGTCATAAATTTTGTCTTCATCGTGGATTCTCCTAGAATTTTATTTTCTACATCTGTAGAAGTTAATTGTATTCTACAACTGTAGAATACAATTGTCAATTCTTTTTTCTATATTTTTTTATCATCTCAGTTTAATTTCTATTTTTCCTTCCACTGGGCTATATAAATCCAGAGGATCTTCATCGCTTTCATAAACACGTCCTTCGCCTTCTCCAAATGATTTGCGGCATACTGGACATGATAGTCAGAACTAATATTTCTTTTTTCATTTTTCTGCAATCGTATTTCCATCAAAAGTGCCATTTTACGCCATTCTTGCAATAAAAAAAAGGTCCTCCCGGATAGACTATTATTGTTCCTGTCCATCCAGAAAGACCTGAAAATTAAAATGTTATATTTTTTAGAAATTATCCATTAAATTTCTGCAAACATTTAAATAAAATCATGGGTTTCGTTTTCTACAAACTCCCCATCTAAGAAAGCAAGATCATCCGTAGCTTCCTGTACTTCTGCTTCCTCGTCAGAATATTCTATCTGCCCACCTTTCTCTTCCTGCCTTTCACACCATATGACCAGACGTTTGGAGGCATCTGTTCCACAGGTGGAAAGCAGAAGCGTCGGGACTTCTTCCTGCGTTCCAAGTAAAAAAGCATCTCCATCTGCCGGTGTATACTCGCATTTTACGATCACAAAGATCCATACCCCTTCATCCGGAAGATACAGATAGAGGATATGGTGTTCTTTTAAAAATTTATCGCCAAGGAAATTTCGAAGTCCGCGGAACATGCTGCCATCTTTCATATTGTGACCATAAATGATGTTCTTGTCATCAGAAAAATCGGCATTGTTATCGGAATCCAGGAAAATGGCCCCTGCCACATGTTCTGTCTTCTTAAAAGTATGTGTCAGGTAATAGGAGTCATCGTTTCCCTGAACTACCGGGTAATCAATGCTGGTATCTGGGATCCGGATCCATGCAACGATATCCGGATTGATCTTTTTTAATGCCTTAAAATCAACCACGGTCTGTTTCCCATCGCTTCCGTCTGTTCCTTCTGTGTGGTCATCCTCATCTGTTTCCTTGACGTATGTACGCAGGTCTTCATATTCCTGCACACCTTCCCGGTACATAAAGTAAATGCCAAAACCGGTACATACGCAAAAACTGAGTACCATCAGGCAGACTGCCACGATCATGATTTCTTTTATGTATCTCATACAAACCTCCGATTATTCTTCCTGGAAAAAGGGCTGCCGGTAAATCGAGCAGCCCTGAACCGTATTCCTTAATTTCCTTTTTTCTTCTTATACCAGATCACGCCGCCAATGCCGCAGGCAGAAAGGACTGCCAGAAGGATCGGAAGCCAGATGTTGGTGCTGTCCCCTGTTTTCGGGCTGTTTCCTGTCGGTGTGCTACCGGAAGGGGATTTGGTGTTTTTGATCTCTTTTACGATCTCGATCACCTTGGTTTTTCCGTCTTTGTATTCAAAGCGGATCTCTTCTTTTTTGCTGCTTAATTCATAACCATTTGGTGCTTTGGTCTCTACCAGGATATATTCCACGGTTTTCTCTACTTTTCCATTTTTATAAGTAGCAATCGGAAGCTTGCCGCTTGTCGCTGTTCCGGTCTTATCCGTTACCAGTTTTTCTACGACTTTTCCGCTTTCCTTTTCACGCAGTTCAAATTCTGCTCCTGAAAGGGCTGCCTTACTGGTGGAATCGGTCTTTTTGATGACCAGTTTTCCATATGGATGTGCGTCCTTCATTTTGACTTTCTGGACTTTTCCGGTATCTTTTACCGTAAATTTCACATCTTCCGCAATGAGGTATCCATCCGGAGCCTGCTCTTCACGAAGGGTATATTCGCCTACCGGAAGTTTTTCGACCATATGCGGTTTATCCGTGGACGTCCAGCTTTCAACTTTCTTTCCATCTTTATCCAGGATGATCAGTTTTGCTCCCGGTACCTCACTGGAATCCGTAATGTCTTTCTTGCTGATTTCCACTTTGGTCACATCATCAAGCATCTGGTGTTTCTGTACTTCTTTTGTGTTTTCGACGGTAAATTCAATACTTTCCGCAGTCACATAACCATCTGCCGGCTTTGTTTCTGTCATCTTGTATTTCTTTCCTACGATAAGGCCCTTGATGATATGTGCTTCCTCTTTGGATACCCATTCATCCACCGTATTTCCACCCTCATCTGTTACCTTTAAGGATGCTCCCGGAAGTTCTTTTTTGTCCGTCAGGTCTGCTTTGGAAAGTTCTACCGTAGTCTGTTCATCTTCAAAGGTGAACGCATACTCTGCAACACTGGTTCCACTGCCCTGGTACTCAAAAGTGAATTCCTGCGGTTCCTGGTCTGTCACATAGCCATCCGGGGCGGCAAGTTCCTTAATGTAGTACCTGCTGTCAATCGGGAGATCTGCAACAAACTGGATCTTTCCATCCTCATCTGTGGTCTTCAGTTCGATCAGAGTGTCTTTCGCAAGGAGTACTTTTCCTTTTGAAGATACGATGTCGTCTGCTGCATAGAGGCCAAAGATTGCCCCGGAAAGTACTTTGTCACTGTCCTTTTCTTTTTTCAGGACTTCCACCTGTACCCTCTGGCGCGCATTCTGCCAGTCGGCACTATAAGTAACCAGAGGTGTATCCTGGTCACGGTATGTAAGATCCACATATCTTGGTTCATTATCCAGAACGTAGCCATGTGCGGTCTCTTTTTCCACGATGTAATAACGTCCAAGCGGGAGGTTATCCATCTGGGCGATACCATTTCCATCTGTTGTAATGGAGCCGACCAGTTCATCTGCCGCATAATAATCTGCACTTACCCCGTCTGCTGCACGGATGGCTTCTGCCGCGTAAACATTGAAGGTTACATCAGTCAGGTTTCCGGTCACATAGTTGAACAGGTGCTCGATCATGCCTTTTGCATTGTCAAGAAGGGATACGCTGTCTAAGAATTCCCCTTTCTTGTTTACCAGAAGTCTTGCTACCGGGACTTCATCTTCCATTTTGACTTTCTGTACTTCTGCAGTATCAGAGATCGTAAACTCTACGTCTGTTGCACGTAAGTAGCCATATGGTGCAAGCTCTTCACGCAGAATGTAAGTTTTTCCAACCTGAAGTCGCTTGATCACATGTGGGGAATCCTTTACGGATGTCCAGGAATCGATCACGTTGCCATCCTTATCCAGTACACTCATGGAAGCCCCGTCAAGTTCTGTTCCGGTCGTGATATCTGCTTTTGTTACTTCTACCGTTGTCGGCTGGTTTTTCTTCACGGATTTTAATTTGATCGTTTTTACGTCCTGGCCCTGGTATGTGGCATCAAATTCCAGGATCTCATCAGAAGATACATAACCCGCCGGTGCCTGCAGCTCTTTCACATAGTATCTGCCAAGCGGAAGATCCAGCGTAAACGCTGCCTTACCTTTTTCGTTGCTTGTGATCTCCTGAAGCAGTGTATCTGCTTTTACAATCACCTTGTCGCCGGAAGAAATTGCTTCTTTATTGTATAATCCAAAGGTTGCACCTTTTAAAGCCTTTCCGGTCTCAGCATCCCGTTTTTCCACACTCAGCTCTACTTTCTGGCGTTCATTGGAAAATTCCAGTTTTTCTTCGATCTCCGGTGTGTTCTGATCCTTATAGATAAAGGCTACTTCCTGACTGTCTGGATTTAAGACAAATCCGGCCGGTGCTTTTGTTTCTTTCACACGGTATTTTCCAAGCGGAAGGTCTTTGATAACAGCTTCCCCATTTTTATTAGTGGTCACTGTTTTTACCAGGGTATCCTTTGCATAGATCACGTGACGGTTTCCCTGCTCGTCCACCTGATGATCCGGTGTGAAAATATCTTCTGCTGCGTAGATTTCAAATTCTGCCCCTTCCAGGGAAGCTTCTTCGTATACAAAATCCTTTTTAAAGGATTTTAAGGTTTCACCGGATTTATGGATCACCAGTTTGCCCTTGACCGGATGGTTTTCATAGGTCACGGTAATGATGGCATCCCCGCTGACGGAATCCATCTGATAAGCTGTATTCTTATCAACTTTGATCTCCACATACTGGGTATTCTGGGTGTAGCCATCAGGCGCTCTCACTTCCTCAATCCTGTAATTTCCGCATTTTAAGGATTCCGGAAGAATCAGGTAACCATTTTCGTCCGTAAAATAGGATTTATGGACAACCGTATTTGGATAGGTCGTTACCTGTTCCACGTACTTTTTCGCATCCAGGTCGTACACTTTGAATTCTGTATTGGCAAGGAGGACCGGCTGTTTGGTCTCATCATCCTGTTTCACGATCTTAAGCTTTGCTTTGAACTCATCGTCCAAAAGGACTCTCCATACCTGCGGTGTGCTGCTGTTCTCGGTTACGGTTACGATAAAATCATCTACCGGCATGAAATTATGCGGTGTTGTGGTCTCACGGACAATGTAGCGTCCATAAGGAATCGGGATGCTGCACGCATAGCCGCGTTCATCGGTAAACATTTCTGTTTTTCCATCTTCCGTAAGAACGATCGGGGTCGCATTTGTAAAGTCATAGCTTCCATCGTCCTTTACAGTCAGGCTGCTGATCAGATAAGCAGAGAATCCGGCACCTTTTAAAAGGTCCGCATCGGTCTTATCATTATCCGCTGCTTTAATCAACTGGAATGGCTGTTTGATCACGTCTTCTTTGGAAACGGTATTTCGTTTTACCGTCTCTACCTGGTCTCCTTCGTAGTTACAGTTTACATCATGCTCCTCTTCGTCCAGAAGATAACCTACTGGAGGCGTGATCTCCTTCAAATAATACTTTCCAAGATACAGGTTGCTTACGCTTGCTTTTCCCTCTTTATCGGTCGTCAGGGTAGCTACCTGTTCGTCCTTTTTATAAAGGACTCCGCTCCTGCCATCCGGATGGTTAATGTCTTCCCTTGCATAGAGCCCGTAAATGGCTCCTTCAAATACGGCATCTCCCTGTGCGCTGTTTCCTGTCTCGCTGTCTTCTTTTACCAGGTCGATTGTTGCATTTACACGCTTATTTGTAAAGGTATGGCTAAAGTTTACCTTTTCTTCCTTATCATTGGTGAACTTAAAAGTGAAGGTGTAAGTATCCTCACTGTTTCTAAGGTAAAGTTCCGGTGCCTGGATCTCCCGGATGCTGTAGCTGTAATTAATCGGAAGTTCCGCTTTATAAGAAGCTTTTCCATCGGCTCCGGTCGTTGCTTTTTCGATCAGGGTTCCTTTGGGAACAACGGTCTTACCATCAACTTTGATATCTTCTGCTGCATACAGCCCGTAGATGCCTCCGGAGAGCGGATTTTTTGTCTCTTCGTCCTGCTTTTCCACACGGACTGCAGCCTTCTGGCGTTCATTTAAAAATGTTGCACTGACAGTCTGCACTTCTACGGTCTGGCCTGCATACACAAGCTCAACAGTCTTAGACTCTCCTTTGCATACATAATTATCCGGAGCTTTCGTCTCGGTTACTGTGTAGGTGCCAAGATAGAGATCCTTTAACGTAACGCTTCCGTCATCTCCGGTAACCAGATTATCCTTGACAAGTGCACCTTTTTTATAGATGAGGGTGCCATCTGCCGCCTTGATATCTGCACCTGCATAAACACTGTAAACGGCTCCTTTCAATTTCCGTTTTTCGTAGGCAAAGGTCACACCATCTTCCGTGACGGTCGCTCCAGTAAGCACTTCTCCTTCTTTATAAATGGTGAGTGCACCTTTTTGCTCTTTATCCGTTAAGTTCTTGGAAGCGGTCTGCCCCACGACCAGTTTTACCCCATAGGCTTTCGTATCCAGCACATATCCGGATGGGCCTGAGATTTCACGAAGGTAAACGGTATCCTGTGTTTTGGTGATCTTTACTTCGGATTCCCCTTTTGCATTTGTTGCCGGCATTTTTTTGATAAGTTTCGTGCAGGCTTCATCTGCATAGATGCCGTAAACGGCACCTGCAAGGAGCGCGTTGCTTCCCTTATCTTTTTTGATGATCTTGACCGTTGCTTCATCCGGCCAGTCTACCTCCAGATTCAGCTCCAGTGTATCGGTATAATATCCAAAGCCGATATCCTGGCTGTTCGCCAGCTTTAAGAGCATGGCATGGAAATTAAGCGGATAGTTGGATGTGATCGCATATTTTCCTTTCAGGCTTCCAATATTCTGGGTGGTTGCTTCCAGATGGAATTTTTCACCGCCCTTTACGCTCACATTTCCGGTCCCGGTTTTTCCTGTCGTCTCATTTACAAGGGAGACCCCGTTTTCCAGATGGATCGTGATCACAAAAGCTGCGTTTGCCTTCCATGTGAAGGTCGGGCTCTGGTTTTCATTTGCAGAAGCACTGAGCCCAGGTGTCAGCTCCATGGTCGTTGGATCCGGCATCTTTGCAAGGGCTGCCTTGATCTCTTTTAACATGTTTTTGGCAGTTGTCGAAAGGGATCCTCCAAATCCGGATTCCCCGTCATATAAATAATCGACCAGATAATGCTGCATTGCACGGGTCTCGGAGGAACAGCCGTATTTTTCCATGATGGATTTGATATTATAGCCGTTGAATGTGCCGCCCCATCCGGGACCGCCATATCCGTAAAACATGGCCTTCCTTAAATAACGGTCATCGCCGCCCTCATCCAGTTCGACCATATTTTTATAAGTCGTTCCACTTGGCGGGGACTGTTTACTGTGCTGCATGCAGTATGCATAGACGGTATAAGTCTTTCCGCCTGCTTTGTAACGGATATACTTATAGGAATCATTTCCGCCCTGTCCCATAACAGAATCAAAAGGATGCAGTTTTCCATCTGAATAATAGTAATAGGTATTAGCTTCAATGTCTGTTGAATCATCCCACAAGTCTCCATCGGAAGCTGCCATGGTACTAATACCGCCCTCAGCCTGGTCATATACCACACTTAATGCAACATCATCTTCCGGCATCTCAAAGCTGAAGGAATTTGTTCCCTCATCGTAGCTTACTTCTGCATACAGAAGATCTTCGGTATTCTCTGTCTGGTTTGCTTCGACAAGACTTGTTCCCACTGCGATCAGGCTTCCCTGCGGGATATCACCGGAAAAGTTGACCGTCTCCCCCGTCTGGTAACGTCCGTCCTCGTGGTCCAGTTCAATATTGAATTCATTTCCCTGTACGATGTCAACCTGATGGCTTCCATCCTCTGGTTCCTCATCGGAAAATTCTTCTGCTTCCTCTTCTTCTGGCTCCTCCGTTTCTTCCGGCTCTTCCAGGGTTTCCGGGGCATCTTCCGGGCTTATGGTCGGGAGGACGGGGTCTGCCTCCGGTTCGTCATCGCCGCTTTCCTGTTCCTGACCGCCATTGGATCCGTCTGTTTCTGCTTCCCTTGGTGTCACCGTAATGTTTCTGGCAACCAGATAGGCTTCCCCGGATGCGGGTGTAACAAGATATACGCATTTATAGGTTCCCGCATGGTTATAATCAAATACAGTCCCGTCTTCCATTGCTGCTTTTTTCAGTTCCACATGGTCTCCTTCAGAGAGTTTCAGTCCTGTAAAATCATTCTGGATATCAAAGGCTTCCCCTTCGGTAACCATAAGCGCAAGTTCCGGATCAGCAACGGTTTCCTCGATCAGTTCTTCCTCGCTTTTCTCCGTCTGCGTTTCTGTCTGTGTTTCTGTCTGTACCTCGATCTGCGTCTCGCTCTGTGCGGAAACGCCTCCCACCTCAGCGGCGGATACTGCAGAAGCTCCCGTCTGCAAGAGCGTAGTGCAGCACAGAGCAAAAGCCATCGCACCCGCCATCCATCTTTTCTTCCAGTTTTTTTCCAAGTGCACGTTCTCCTTTCATGATCGCTTTTTTCCCTGCAGTTTTCTTTTGGTCCGTCTCTTATCTGCATCGCTTTCTCCTTTCTTCCGGCTTTTTCAGCCAGATAAAAAGGAAACTGAAAAAAATTCCAGTTTCCCTTTTATCTGACCAAACATTTTATGCCGTCTTCCTGTGTTCTTTTTCCTCTTTTTGAAGGATCCAGTCATCCACGCCTTTGTAGTGTTCCATCCAGGTACCGGATGCATCGGTATCCCAGGTAACTCTTTTGCAGGACACATTCAGTTCCTCACAGATCTCATATAGTTTTATACAGCCTTTTCGGATCATGTCCCTCTTTCTGCGCTTTCTGGGGCATTCTCCATGATACAGATGAATTCCATGTTCACATTGCCGGCACGCACTTTTTTCATCGTGCTTACAGGACAATTCCATCATTTTATCCATGTCGTAACATTCGTAAACTCTTTTTAACCCCTGCTCTTTCAGTTTTCGCAAGACAGTTTCCAGTCCTTTATGATTGGAAACTCCAGGGACTCCGATATAAGGATTTCCTGTACACATCCATGCGATCTCTGCCTTTAAGATCCCTTCTGTTACGTAAACCGTGCCATCCTTTATTTTCCCAAACATTCCTGCCGGGCTGCCGCTTGATGTGCCTTTTTCTAAGCCGCTGCTGGTAAACCAGAGGTACTTCCGTTCTTTTAAAGGAACATCCAGCCGGATCTGGAATCCTATGATCCGTTCCTTCCCATCCCGGACCGGGCAAAGATACCCGTTATTCTTCCTATAAAAAGCAGCTTCCCAGTCACCATCCCGGTTGATGAAAAATCCAGGAACCCCATCCAGGCGAAATCCCTTTTTTAAGAGCTTTCTGGCAATGGCCACGGAATTCTCCTCATCCGTACTTAAAAAACCTCGTTCTTCCATCTGTCTGACCTCATTTAACGTCAGCCCACGTAGGAGGAGGTTCCTCCGGTGTGTTTCCTTAAGCTTAAGAAAAGTGAGCATCTCCTTATATACCTGGTCCCGGTAATCCCATTCCTCTTCCGTAAGGGAAATGCGTTTCTTTTTAGGAACGATAGAAGCGAACCCATTTCGTGTCGTGGCCTGCTGCCTTTCATCCGTTCCAGAAAAAGAAAGTGCCTGCCTTATCTCACGGTAGGCTTCTTTATACCGGTTCCTTCCATAAATGCCGGATAGTTCCGCATACAGTGTCAGCATGTTTCCGGATGCTCCGCAATGATAGCAATGGTAAACATTTTTCAGTTCTCCATTTTTGCAGATGCAAAAACTGCATTTTCCTCTTAAATCCCCGCAAAAAGGACATTCCACCGGAAATTCGTCCTGGTAAGAATCACTCAGTCTTCGGATTGACAAAAGATCTGCTACTTCTGCGATCGTAAACGATTCTCTGGCATACATGCCTTCCTCCTTTTCATAAAAGATGGCCCCGTTCCCGGAGCCACCTCGAACTGTTTCTCTGTTTTCAGGCTGCTTTTTGCATTTCCTTTTCATGATCCAAAAGAATCTTCGCAGCTTTCTGTATTTCCTGATTCTGGCCTTTGTAACGCTGTACCAGCCATTTGATCGTCTGGTAACCTCTGGCATCCTGCATCATTTCCCCAAGAGGGGTTCCGGCATAGACACCAAAATTGCAGATAACCTTTTCTGCCCATTTCACTTCGTCTTCTGCATCCTCTACGTTATCTATATCCTCTACCGTTTCCTCTGCCGTCTCTTCTGGTGTTTCTTCCTCTTCTTCTGCATCAAAAGAAATCTCATCATCCTCATCAAATGGAACTTCATCCGTTTCTTCTACTGCACGGAAACCGTCTGCATCCGTCTCGGCAGTAATTTCCTCATCTACGGAGATTTCCTCGGTCTGAACCGGATCTTCCGCTTTGGTTTCTTCATCGGAAAATTCTTCCAGTCCGCTTTCACTTTCTTCCATTCCAAAAGTCATCTGTCCAGGCAGGTTTTCTTCTGTATCCGTTACTGCATATTCCACTTTTACAGGATCTTCGGATATGGCATTTCCATCACGCAGTTTTTTACGGTCCGTTTTCTTTTCCCTGACCGGTTCCGTTTGCTCCTGCTTTGCTGCGGTTTCTTTTCTTTCTGTCTTTTCCTGTTTCTTTTTCGGCTTTTCCGGTTTTACGGAAGCTTCCTGCTTCGGCATTTCTTCTTTTTCCGTCCCACGCATGTCCGGATCGTCCATTCCAGATGCCTGCATGATATTGAATTTATTCAAGAAATAATATTTCAGGCCATACGTCCATGCCGCACCTTTTGCTTTATCCGGTGCTTCATTGGTTCCAATGACATGCAAAAAGCTCCGTACCTTGTCTCCCGGACGGTCTGCATTGGTCCAGCACAGTTCCAGATCAGCCTCATATCTCCAGAGTGCTCCCATTTCCTTTAAAAACACGGAATTGCCCTGTTCGTCCATCTGAGTCGGCCTTTCACTTAAGATGTCAAAATCGACCCCGTATTTATTAAGGGCCGGTGTCAGGCATTCATAAATATCATCCAGTTTTACAAAATCATAAGTAACGTCCTCACTGTACCGTTTGCGGATCAGCTTCGGCACCTTTCTTCTGATCTTGATCATCTTCTGGTTCAGATTCATGTAATTGTATTTACCCATATTATTCGTTTCCTCCTGATTTTTTCATTTTTTATACTAAGCAGAACGCGGAAGGCTTACCTCCGGCCCTGTCCCAGTCTTTTTTAACATTTCTTCCATTTCCTCCCGGATACATCCGATACAGATCTTCTTTTTTGAGATCTCCGGAAGTTTTTCAAGCAGCCACTTCTGGGCGAAAAGCTCTGCTGCCCGCTGTGGGTTGCTTAAATATTCCAGAAACATCCAGTCAGAAAATTCCCACTTCATATCCGCAAAATGAAACTGCGGCTGATAGATCAGATCCTCCGGCCGCTTTCCTTTTTTAATAAAACGGTCTGCATTTAGCTGGATATAAACCCTGCTGATCTCCGGGATCATCTGTGAAGCTGCATACCCGCCTTTTAACAAAAGTTCATCCCATTGTTCCCGGATAAGTTTCTTTCCAATGCGGCTTATCTGTGTTTCCAGTTTCGGGATCAGATCCTCACGCACAGGAAAACCAAAATCATCCGGTATCCCGATCGGCTTCAGAAAAAGATCTTCTGCTTCATAAAGGGAATACTCCGGCATGTGGATCACGGCACACCAGTTCCGGTCTGTTTTTCTGTTTTCCTTTAAACAGTCAAAGAAAAAGAAACAGTTTCCATATCTTGCCTTTATAAACAGCTGTCCGGAAAATTCTTTTACTTCACAATCCGGCGATTTCAGCCATGCGATCAGTTTTTCTGCCTCCCTGCTCTCTTTTAACCAGTCCGGAAGTTTTCTATCCATCACATACCTCCGTAATTTAGATATATGGCAGGGAATACCTGGAATACACCATCTTTGCCCGTTTTAAAAATGCAGAGCCTTTTTCTGCTTTTGCAAACCATTCCACAAAAAACCGTGTCAGGTTCTGCTGCAATGTCCGGTGGGTATCAAGGGCATAATCCACAAATTCCCCATATCCGTCCATACTTCCTGCAAGCAGGTAGCAGGTAAACATTTTTGCCATCTGCTCTTCATCTGAAGGATTGATCTCCATTTCCTCTGCACCTTCATACACCAGGCGCACCCTTTCTGGCTGTTCCTTTACATGCAGACACAGATCATCGGCCATCAGTTTCGATGCTTCGTTTCGAAGGTCGTAATATCTGACCTCTGAAAGACCTTTTAGCCAGGCAAACCCAAGATAAGTGTAATTGTCTTTTATTTCCTGCTGCTCTTTTGCCATGGACTCCATAAATTTTTTGTGTCCGGTGGGATGGCAGTTCAAGTATTCATCTACCAGCAGCCTTGCCACATCTTTTCCATTCGTAACCTTCATGTTTTCCTCCCATCAAAAAAAGACAGTCCATACTGTCTCCATTCTTTTAAATCCTGTTAGTATTTTACAGTGCCAGGAATATCATATTCATGCCAGCGTTTTGACACACAGCCGGCAATTTTTTCTTCCAGAGCTAAAAGTCCTCTCTCATTCGTCTTTTCCTGCCTTGCAATGGTAATGGATTCACAGATCCCGCAGTAGATCTCGTATGCGCTGCATGGCTCATCCCCGGTAGTAGCCTTAAACTGCTCCACGGTTTCTGCAAGCAGTTTTTTTCCAAATCCCGCCTGCTTCATGATCCCTGCCATGGCATTTGCCGGATGCTCGATCCAGATATCACACAGCCGCATGACCCCTTTTAAGACTTCCCGGTAGTAATCAAAGATCGACTCTATGTTTTCCGTGAAATCTTCCATTCCTTTACAGTTTTTGTGCGTAACCTTCAGGGCATTGCCAAGGATCACATTTCTTGTCGGCTCCTGCAGGGAGTAAAAAACATTCGCTCCGGACACACCAACGTCTGACGTAGTGATCCGTACAACTGCTTTTATGTCCTTATCGGTCTTTCTTCCATAATTCTGCATCAGTTTCTTATAAACATCTGTAAGTTTCGTATCTTCCAGCTGCCAGGACGCCGTAACAGAATAATGATCTGCATAGCCGTTTAAAAACGTTGCCTTCTCATAGTCCCCATGGATATATGCCGAGGTAACCATGTACATATCCGGCATGGATATGATGGCATAATCTTTTTCATCACCAGACAGGACTGCCCTTATTTTTCCTTCACAGAAACGGATCAGTGCTCTTCCTCTTGCAACCTTCAGGCATTTATTCAAGATCTCTGCCAGTGTTTTCTTATCGACATCTGCCAGGGCTTTTCCATCAATCCTGGCCCGTCCTTTCAACGATTTGATTGCTGAATTTCCTATATAACAGATCCTATCGGGCAGGATAAGAACCAGCCTGGAATGAGATAAGGTATCTTTTTCCAGTGCTTCCAGGGAAATGCCCGGAACCTCTGTACAGGTTTCCTCTCCTGCAGCTGCTACCTTTAATTTCTTACTGGTGATCCGGATCCATTCTGCCCGGCTGTCTATCTCTTCCAGATACTCGCACAGTTCCTTTTCTGTCCGGAACTCCTTATAAAAGTCATCTTTATAATACATAATGTCCGCCTTTCCACGCTAGCTGAAAATCCGGACTTCAACAGCCTGTATCTTTCCATCTTCGATGCAAAATACATAGCCGTCTTCTGCCATCTCCATAAGCATTCCAATTTCCAGTGCATTTGCGTTTTCCCATTTAATTGTCTCCATAATCGACCCTCCTGATTTTACAATGTGTTTTCTTTTTTTGATGTTCTTAAGGTATTTCTTTTTGCAGTTTCCTTAACTGCCAGTTTCATTCGTGCTCCTCCTTTCTGCTTTTTATGCAATAAAAAAAGACACAAAAAGAATCTTCTTTCCTTCTTGCATCTTCCTTATATTTTGCATATCCATTTTTTCTCATTAAGGGCAAGACCGCCCCAAAGTGTTTCTTCCGGAATGTCCGGAACTAAAGAATAACCACAGTCTTTTATAGACTGTTAAATTATTTTTCATTTAAAGACTACCACAACATTTTGCGGTTGTCAATTAATTTTAACTATATATTGTGTTATTGTGTGAGTTATCTTTATTATTCTGCTACATGTTGTGACAGGCGGCATGATACCGCCTGTCTGTTTCATCCGTCTGCATAAGTGCATGTATCTGAGGGGAATAGGTAATCTGTACATGCACTATGAAAACGTCTTACTCAGCGTTTGGATCCGCCGGGGAAATATTTTTGGCAAGGCTTCGCCCATTGGCATCCGTCCCTGCTTCAAAAAGGACCGGCTGGCCACCGCTTAATTTCCGGTATCCATCCATCTGGATCTCCGAAAAGTGGGCGAAATAATCAATCCCGTCTTCACCGGTGATAAAGCCGTATCCTTTCTGTGCGCTGAACCATTTCACGGTTCCCTGTAGTGTTTCTGACATATCCTTCTCTCCTTTGCTGTATTTCCCGCAATAATCTTTTGCGGAAACAGGGCAGCATGGAATCGAACCATGCCTGGTGCTCCCCTCCCTGCTATAAAAGAAATCTCTTCCTCTTATATTTCTTCGTTTCCTAAAAAAGTCCCGTTATTGAGTGCTGCATCCACCCGGCGGATTCCTACCAGCTTCTTTTCATTTATGCCAAAATAAAACCGGTAACGTTTTCCCTCCAAAACTTTTACGTTTTTATCCAGCAAAAGTTCACTCTGCCGTCCGGCCGGATCACTTACCCGGATCTTCCGTAATCTTGCAAAGGGATTTTTCCCGTCTATCCCGGTTACCAGCCCTTCCATGATTTCATAGGTCTTTTTATCCGCGGTGCGGAAAATAAGATATGTTCTTATAAACCCGATAATCCCAAGCAGGAAAGACCAGAAAATAAAAGTTTTATCTTTCATCCATGTTCCCATAAATGATCCGAAAAGCAGGATAAAAAGAGACAAGATACCATATCGCTGGATCCTGTCCTTAAAAAAATCCGGTATATTCTGATAACGTATGCCAAAATCTTCCAAGCATCTATACAGCCTGTGCCAATACGAATGTTCCGTTTGCTTCAAGACAGTCCTCCCTTCTTATGTTGTCGATCACAAGCTGTTTCTTATAGTAAAGCTGCGCTACGCGGCTTATAAATTCCCGTTGTATCTGTTCCTGGAGGGAATCTGCTAAATTGGGTTCCCTGCTTTTTGCCTCTTCTTTTAAACATTTCAGGTGGCAGGAAACATCCCCTTCTCTTTGAAGATAGGAAAGTAGCTGGTATTCCTCTTCTGTAAGCAGCGGCTTTTTAAAAGCTCTCAGTGAAAACTTCAGTCCTTTTCCCATGGAAAGGGCTTCCATAAAATGCTTCATGCGTTCTGTCCATGAAAAGGCCATGGGAGCCATGACTGACCGGCTGATAATACTGTATACAGCTTCCTCTCTGGTACATCCTTCTGTCAGAACAACCAGGCCCCGCTTTACCAGACGGTTCAGGCAAAACTGAAAATCCTCTTTGTCCGCCCATTCCTGTGCCTGTTTTTCTCCAAGGCTAAATACAAGAAGACGATGCATCTGGGAATGGACCTTATCCTCTTCACAGAAAGACCAGGTGAGCGCAGCCCACAAAATAGTTTCCATTTCTGTAAGTACTTTTTCTTCCCCATCTACCCAGACACAAAACATTCCATCTGCATCATCTTTTTTCATTCCGATTGCTGTATACCATCTCATGACATTTTTCCTCCTAGCCATTTAAGCTCTTTCTAATCTCTGCTTCTGATCTGTTTTCTTTCATATAACTTGTTACCCATACATCATTTCCAGGAGTTTTGGAAGTACATACCCCAAAAGTATGCCTGCTGCCGTACAGATTCCGATATTCGGCCGCCGCAGTTTCCATACTTCCTGTGTTTTGGTCCCGATAATCCTTGTTCTTCCCGGTACAATCCATCTGAGTTTCCGATAAAACTCCATGAATCCCTGATTGTCAAAGCCAAAGGATCGTACACAGAAAACATCCCGTTCCTGTTCTTCCTCATCCAAAAGGAAAAAGCTTTTCTGTTCTTTCCCTTCTTTTCGGATCACGATATAAAATTCCGGAATTCCCCGTCTGGTTCCTTCTACGATCTTATCCATCTCATCGTAAAAGATCCTGCAGGACTCATATTTTCCGTTTCTTTCCGGCTGGCAGACTGCCAGGCTGTCCTCTTCAAGTGCCATATAACAGTTTTCTGCCTCCATGATCCTCCGGCTGATTTTTATGGCCTGACGAAGAAGCAGGATTATCGCAAGCGCCAGTGCAGTACACAAATATGCAAGATCCCAGCATCTTTTCTGGTATATGAAAAAGTATGCGCTGATTCCCTCTGCCACACTGCATATTGCTGTCATAATAAAATACTGTTCTTTAAGGTCCATCAGATGATATACATCATCTTCTGTCGCCTGTAGTCTCAAGGGCATCCATCCTTTCCGTCATGCCACGCTTATTTTATCCGGGGATTTCTTTTTTTCCTCTCGGCTTTTTATATAGTCTGTACATTCCCGGATGGTCTGTTCACACAGGTAATAAGAAAATTTCCCGATATGTGTGTCCTTTTCCCGGAGATTCAAACGGTTCTGAAGCCAGATATACGTGCTATGTTTGGTCATATAACCATTTTTCCAGATTGCATCCAAAGCTCTGTGTGCTTCGATCCGCTTATTACGCAGATTGCTGTCAGCCATGGTTCCCATGGGACGCATACTTTTTTTGTGTGCCCCAATGTATGAATCACAGGAAGGATAGCCGCTGCATACATACAGGTATTTCTCCGGATCCAGGTTGTTATCCCCATAGACATAGGCTGCAGGCCTAAGTACCCCGGGTCTTTTGCAATATGGACAGTACAAGGTTTCCCGCATCTGTTTTCTCTTCTTTTTTGCCATCTGACGTCACTCCTTTCCATCTTTATCTCCGATGTTAAAGAAATCCCTTTTTCTGTGTCAACAGAATTCTTTGAAAATCATAAAAACATTTTCAGGAAGCTCTTTTGATAAGCCTTGTGATAATGCCTTCTGCCACTTCATAGTTGTCGTTGATGCGGGTCACCACAAATCCGATCTTATCTTTCTTTCCCGGAAGTGCGGACATATTGCAGGAATGTGCCACGGCATTGACTCCGATATCAAGGCGGATAAAATAGGTTCCCTTATAGACTTCCGTAATGATCCCTGTATATTTTCCCTGTTTATGGCATTTCCGGAGGTTATCTTTATTGATATTGGCTGTCGGACTCTTTGCATCCACTTCTATAATGATCTGGTCAACAGAGCTTGCTTCCACCTTATTGACCATGACCAGCACCAGATCACCTACCTGGAATTTTTCTCCGGCATCTACCATCCACTCCCAGGCCATGTCTCTGGCCCGGACAGATACTTCTACACCAAAGACTTCCAGGCGGACTGCTTTGGGAGCTACCGCGATCACCCTTGCTTCTACGATCCTGCCTTCATAGAGCATTGGTTTTTCTGTATCTTCCCCAAGGTAAAAAGTCTGTCTCTTTTTAAGCATTGCATCTTTTCTGGATGCTACAACGCTCCGGCTCTTGTTATCCAGATCTTTGATGATGAAATCAATATCACAGCCGAGCATGTTGTTAGCAATACGGACCTGACGGTTTAAGGTATCCGCGTTTTCACGCCCGTCTCCCTGAAGGTTGATCATCATTTCATTCATTGGGATAATAATCCGGAAGCCATTAAAGTATGTAACAGCAACCATCCATCCACTCTCCAGTTTTTCAATGCCCCCGAGCTGGCCCGTCAGAATCTTTCTGGTACGATGTGCATTCAAAAGCTGATGCCATCTGGCTTCTTCCTGTTCCTCCATGCTTTCAACCTGCGCGTCTACATCGATTGTCAAAACACCATCGTAGACTGCACGCGGAACATCTTTTTCCCCGTTTCCCGCCAAAACTGTTTTTTTGGTATCCTCCATATATTTCCTCCTGTTCTTATTTATTTTTTGTCTTCTCTGCTCCATCCAGAAAACTCCTCCGGTACTCAGGAAAGACAAAAGAAGACACAAAAAAAGCAGCCCGTTTAAAGCTGCTTTCTTCATGCCTTCTTTTTACAGATACCATTCTATAATACATGGAATTCTATGTCAATATTACCTCGATTGCAATAGTGTCGCATATTAGTTCCTTTTATGAAGCCTGTACGACAGAAGGATTTGGTAACACTAAGAACTGCCAGATTCCTGTGTCCTTATAGAAAATTCCATCTCATATGTAATTGTTTTATTATATAGTGTTTATTTCTTCCTCTTAATCGTCCCAAATAAGACAACCGAGCTTCTTGTACATTTTTAAACTATAGATATTACGGAACAGTTGCAGTAGATATATATTTTTTCAAATAGCTGAAGGATAATACCTGATTATCTGTTATTTATATACATAATACATATTGAATTTTAGTAAAACTAGAGGATACATAAAAATGCCATTAACCAAAGAACAATTTCTTAAACAATTAAATTCTGATTGTTATTTCTCCACATACTCTTCTGCCATATGTACTGCCATAGCACCATCTGCCACTGCTGTTACTATCTGACGAAGTAACTTTGTTCTGACATCTCCTACAGCATAAACACCCGGAATACTCGTTTCAGTGTTTTCACCTGCCACAATATATCCTTTATTATCCAGTTCTATCTGATTATCTAAAAAATCTGTTGTCGGTTTTCTTCCTATACTCACAAACAGGCCGTCACATTCTATAATGTTTTCTTCTCCTGTAACTGTATCTTTCAACCGCACACCAGTCAATCGTTCTCCATAAATCAGTTCATTTACTGTATTGTTCCATCGAAACTCTATATTTTCAGTTTTCATCAGCTGGTCATGGTAGATTTTCGTTGCACGTAATGTATCTCTTCGATGAACAATGATGACTTTCTTAGCAATTCGACTTAAAAGAACAGCATCTGATACAGCAGAATTTCCACCACCAACAACCACCACGATCTTATCTTTATAAAACATACCATCACAGGAGGCACAATAAGCAACCCCATGACCTATCAATTCTTTTTCTTTAGCAAGACCAAGTTCTCTTGGATTTGCTCCAGTAGCAATCACTACTGTTTTCCCAATATAAATTCCCGAACTAGTTTCTACTCTCTTAAGCTTTCCTGTTAAATCCATATTATAAACTTCAGCATATTCACTTTTAGCGCCAAATTTTTCCGCCTGTTTTTGCATTTTCTCTGCCAATGAAAATCCGTCAATTCCATTTTCAAAACCAGGATAGTTATCAATCTGCCAGGTCAATGACATCTGACCACCTGCAGATAATTTTTCTATAACAATTGTATCAAGTCCTGCTCTGGCTGCGTATAATGCTGAAGTATACCCTCCAGGTCCTCCACCCACGATAATCATATCGTAAACATGATTTTCATTCATACAGCAGTCCTCCTTTTATTTTTCCAATGCTTCATTAATAAAATTCTCTATCATTATTTTTGATTCAGGTGCAACAATAGAATCTATTGCCTTTCCATCCCGATATAAAACCAGCGTAGGAATTATCTCAATCTTTTCAGCTTCTGCAATCTGTGGTTCTTCATCAATATTTACTTTTCCAGCAATAAGAATATCGCTGTATTCTTCACTTATTTTTTCATAAGCCGCTCCAATTCTACGGCAATAACCACACCACGGTGCCCAGAAATCAACCAAAACCGGTTTTTCCTTATGAATTAATTGTCCAAACTTTTCTTTATTTATATTTATAGATGTCATATTTTTCAACTCCTTCTCCTATTTGAACTTAATATATCGCATAAAAGATCTTGCTTCTGTGATGATATCACAGAAAAGATAATTTACTTTATTACACTTCTTTTTATTTCTATTTATGGCATATGCCAGTTACATAATTGACGCATCTAAAAAAAGCAAGTATACTATGTTCGTAAAGGAGATAACGGTTATGAACTTCGAAAATTGTTTTCCACTATGGAATGACTTAAATACAACACAGAAAAAAATAATTTCAGACAATTTAATCACACAGTATGTAAAAAAAGGGACAATCATTCACAATGGAAACCTGGACTGTACTGGATTATTACTGGTTAAATCCGGGCAGCTTCGAACTTACATACTTTCAGATGAAGGACGGGAGATTACACTTTACCGTCTGTTCGATATGGATATGTGTCTTTTATCCGCCTCATGTATCATACGCTCCATTCAATTTGAAGTAACCATTGAAGCAGAAAAAGATACTGATCTTTGGATCATCCCTGCTGAAATCTATAAGGACATTATGAAGGAATCTGCTCCCGTCGCAAACTATACCAATGAGTTAATGGCCACCCGTTTTTCTGATGTCATGTGGCTGATTGAACAAATCATGTGGAAGAGTTTGGATAAGCGTGTTGCTTCATTTCTTTTAGAAGAGACCTCTATCGAAGGAACAAACGAGCTGAAAATCACTCATGAGACGATTGCTAATCATCTTGGTTCCCACAGGGAAGTTATCACTCGAATGCTTCGATACTTTCAAGGCGAGGGTCTCGTCAAACTCTCCCGCGGCAAAATCACAATCCTTGATCCAAAAAGACTGGAAACACTCCAAAGGTCATAAAATTGTTTTTCTGTAACATATAAAGAAGAATCCTCCATTTATCAGAATTATGGAAGTCATTCTAATAAATGGGGGATCTTTTTATATTACAATCAAACTATAAAAATATTTTATTTATTTCTAATAATCCATACCACATGCATATGATCTTTCAATCAGTGCATGGTCATTAGCCACTGCATCATAAAAGCGGAATCCACCTGAAAAGTTGTATGTTTCATATCCATTTCCTTCCAAAATACGGCTTGCAATATAACTGCGTAGCCCACTCTGGCATATCAGGTAAACAGGCTTTCCCTTCTCAACTTCATTGATACGTTCCCTCAGTTCATCTACAGGAATGTTTTTGAATCCATCCATATGCCCCCTGTTAAATTCACCTACAGTTCTCACATCCAGCAACACAACACTTTTATCTCTAGAAATCTTATCCATATCTTCCAGATGCCATTGTTTTAAGGTACCTTTTGCTATATTGTCTATCATGAATCCTGCCATATTTACAGGATCCTTGGCAGAGGAATAAGGCGGTGCATATGCGAGATCCAAATCCTTCAGCTGGGTTGCCTTCAGCCCTGCATGAATTGCTGTTGCCAGCACATCAATACGTTTATCAACTCCTTCATATCCAATAATCTGAGCACCAAGCAAACGATAGGTCTCTTTTTCAAAAACCACCTTCATGGTCATCACTTTTCCACCAGGATAGTAACCGGCATGACTCATAGGAGAAAGAATTACTGTATCTACCTCTAATCCTGACTTTTTGGCATTGGTTTCATTGATACCTGTAGTGGCTGCTGTCATATCAAACACTTTTATAACGGAGCTTCCCTGACTGCCCAGGTAACGACTATCACCGCCACAAATATTATCAGCGATGATTCTGCCCTGTTTATTGGCTGGTCCTGCCAAAGAAATCAGCGCATCATTACCCGTAACATAATGTTTTACCTGAACTGCATCACCTGCAGCATAAATATCCGGTACAGAGGTTTCCATTCTGTCATTCACTACAATACTTTCCTTGATGCCAAGTTCCAGACCGGCTTCTTTTGCTAATACTGTGTCTGGTGTGACTCCGATTGCCAGAACTACCATATCAGCCTGAAGGGATGGATTATCTTTCAACAGGACCTCCACTCCGGTGTCTTTTTCTTTAAATCCTTCTACTGTATAGCCCAGTACCAGTTTTATCCCATGTTTTCTCATTTCATTATGGATCATGGATGCCATATCCGGGTCAAAAGGGTTCATCAGCTGCTTAGGCCGCTGGACAATCGTAACATCCATGCCAAGCTCCCTCAAATTTTCTGCCAGTTCCAGACCAATAAAACCACCACCTGCCAATACAGCCGATTTTGGATGATTCTTATTTATATATTCCTTTATCCGAAAAGTGTCTTCTACAGTACGAAGTGTAAAAAGTTTATCAATACCTACTCCGGGAAGTCTCGGCTGTGTTGGCTTTGCACCTGGAGAGAGGATCAGCTTATCATATTTTTCTTCAAATATCTCACCATTCTCTAAATTTTTCACTGAAACCGTTTTACGTTCCGGATGTATGGAGATAACTTCATGATGAATTTTCATGTTAATACGGAAGCGTTTAAAAAAACTCTCTGGTGTCTGTAGTGTAAGTTCTTCCGGGTCTGTGATCACGTCTCCAATATAATATGGAAGTCCACAATTTGCATAGGATATGTATCCGGATCTTTCAAACACAGTAATTTCAGCATGTTCATTCAGTCTGCGTATTCTTGCTGCGGCTGTAGCTCCTCCGGCTACACCTCCTACAATTATTACCTTCATCTTATTTTTCCACCTTTCCTGAGTAAGCTACAATGCCACCGATATTATTTACTTTAGAATATCCCATTCGTTGCAGTATCCCAGTTGCCTGGCGGCTTCGTGAACCGGAATAACAGTATACAAACAGTGGGATATCCTTATTCTTCGCTACAGAAGCAATATTGTCAAGTTGCTGCAACGGCACATTTTTACTTTCTGGTATATGTCCTTCCTGATATTCCTGCGGTGTACGTACATCCAGCAGAACTGCATCATCAGTCCTTTTATATTCTTCTATGCCTTGATTAATATTCGACTGTTTAAAGAGATCAAAAAATCCCATTAGCACACCCCCCCTAAAGCATTTCTAAAATCGCATTCTTAGGTCTCGCCCCTGAAACCTGCTGTACAATCTTCCCATTCTTCATAACCACTAAAGTTGGAATGCTCATAATACTGAACTTATTTGCCAGTTCAGGCTCTTCATCTACATTAATCTTTCCAACTTTAATATCTCTACGCTCACTTGCAATCTCCTCTACAATAGGTACTACCATACGGCAAGGCGCACACCAAGATGCCCAAAAATCTAAAAGAACGGGTTTATCGGAATTCAGTACTTCGTTCTGAAAATTATTTTTATTGATATTAATAGCAGACATTTTACAGTCCTCCTTATCTTTCTCTTTTTGTAGATTTATTATAGTCTTAATTTCATTTATTTTCCGTGATTACATCACCATACCTCATTAACTTAACTTCTTGCCATACCATCTACACTTAATATAACACCTGTAATGTAACTCGCCTCATCTGAAGCAAGAAACACAAACGCGTTGGCAATATCTTCTGGCTGTCCAAGACGACGCAATGGAATTCTTTCAATCATAGGTTCGATAACTTCCTTTGGCACGGCCTTCATCATATCAGTTTCTGTAATTCCAGGTGCAACAGCATTAACACGAATACCTTTAGGTCCTAGTTCTCTTGCTAATGATACAGTCAATCCGTTTACTGCAAACTTCGATGCCGGATAAGCAAACCCACTTGGCTGTCCCGAAATACTCACCATGGAAGAAGTTGAGAGAATGACCCCCTTGCCTCTTGCCACCATACATTCTGCTGCTACACGAGTAGTATTAAATACTCCTTTTACATTTAGATCCATGACTTTATCAAAAGTCTCCTCTGTATAATCCATAAATGAGGTGTTTTCTGAAATCCCTGCATTATTTACCAGTATGTCGACACATCCATATTTTTCAGTTGCCTCTTTAAAAGCCTTTCTGACAGACTCCATGCTTGCCAGATTTGGACTAATTCCAGCAACTATTGCATTGGGATATTTTTCTTTTAATTTATCTACAGCAACATCTGCCGATTCCTGTGAACTTGCTGCCAACACAACTGAAGCACCTTCCTTCAAGAATTTATCAGCTGTAGCAAATCCTATACCACGGCTTCCACCCGTAATGATTGCAACTTTATCTTTTAATCTCATTTAGACTACCTCCTTACTTAGTTTCTAACTACATTATAAGCAAAAGGTAGATTATTTTCTGTGATATCATCACAAAATATCGCAATAAAAAACCCTGTTGCTCACGCACCAGGGTTTTGGTTTATCCATCTGTATTTAACACAAGATTAGGCTTCTATTCAACGTAAGCGTCAAATAAAACAGTGTATAGAAAAATAACCGTCAGCCTTTTATACTAAAAGGTCAACGGTTATCGACAGAATTCTTTTACAAGAGGATTCCAAGGCAAATAATCATCCAGATATTCAGGATGTTCAAGAAAAGCACTCCCCGGCATGTCGGACAGGATATATTTTATATATTTCATCGGGGCAAGCCCATTCGCTTTCGCTGTCTCTACCAGTGTATAGATTCCTGCACTGGCTTCCGCCCCTTTCGGACTGCCGGAGAACAGCCAGTTCTTTCTGCCGATCACAAAGGGACGGATACAGTTTTCCGCAAGCGAATTACTGATGGAACAATTCCCGTCTTCCAGATAATTCCAAAAACCTTCGCGGTTATTTAAGGCGTAATGAAAAGCTTTTGAAAGTTTGGATTTCGGCAGCTCTCCGATGGCACTTTTTTCTGCCCATGACCAAAAAGCCTCGAGAAGCGGTTTCTCGCGGATAAGACGTTCTTTTTTCTTCTGATCAGGAGGGAGCGCCTCCAACTCTGACTCTATGTTAAAGAGTTGATTCAGACGGAGGATTGCTTCCGCTGCTTTTGATGCTTCCGAATTATGGATGTCTTTTGGGAGCGCATCCACGAAAGCCCGGCGCAGATGCGTATAGCAAAGACATCTTTTTACTCCTGAAACTGCATTGTATCCGGAGTAAGCGTCTGTATGGATATAACCTTCATATTCCCTCAGAAACGCTTCCGGATATTTCCCGCTTCGTCCCGGCTGGTACTCGAAGTAGCGGATGGGATTTACGGCATCTCTGATGCTGCAGTAAACCCACATATAGGAATCGGACGTATTTTTCCGTCCCGGTTCTTTCAGCACCTGTACATGTGTTTCATCGATATGAAGGTATCTCTGTTTCAGAAGTTCCAGCTTCAGACGGTGGACGATGTGTATAAGCCAGTCCCGATAGACAACCAGAAGCCAGTTTGACATAGTCGCTCTGCTTAAACGTAATCCCAAAGCCTCCCATTCTTTTTCCTGTCTGTACAGCGGGATGCTTAATTCAAACTTCTGGTGGATGAGCCAGGTGATGGTAGATGCAGATGCCAGAGAATGCAGGACGGGAGGATATGGCACCGGAGCCTTCTCCATATAAAGAGTTCCGTTTTTCCGGCATGACCTGCATTCATACGTTTCCCGGTAATGGTCAATCACCTTGAGTTTTGCAGGGATAAACTGTACTTCTGTGCGGACGAATTCTTCCCCTACTTTCACCATCGTACTCCCGCAGTTATCGCATATCTGTTCCCTTTCATCTATGGTATGGAGTACTTTGCTGTGAGGGAGATTTTTTACCAGTTCTTCCCGCTGACCGGTGTACTTCCTTTTACGTAGGTGCTTCTCTATCTCAACAAGCTCCAGTTCGTGTGCATCAGGATCCGCACAGGTTTCGATTTCATTAAAAAGAGACATCTGCCCCTCGATTTCGAGAGTAGATGTCTTCTCGGATTTTGTTCCATAAAGTTTACGGGTCAGGAAATCAACCTGCTCTTTCAGGAGCCGGACCTGCTGTTCCAGTTCTTTGATATGATTTTTATACTCCTGTTCCGTAGCTGACATAACCTGAAAACCCTTTCGTTTCGATAGGATTATTATAACATAGAATCGTCAGATTTCCCAGCATTTCTAAGGATTTTCAGTATTTTCAGACTTATGCGGGAGCCATTTCTGAACCGCCTTTGGCTGCTCCGGGTTCAAACCTTCCAGAAGCCAGCGCAGCTGCTGATCAGAAATCTGTTTTGCTTCTTCGCCGGTCCGCGGCCATTGGAGACGTCCGTTTTCGTACCGTTTGTATAAAAGGCAGAAACCGTCTTCCTCGTAATGGACTGCTTTGATCCGGTCAGCCCTCTTTCCACAGAACAGGAATAAGGAATTGCTGTAAGGATCCAGTTTGAAGTTGTACTGGATGATATCCAGCAAGCCATTGAGCTGCTTCCTCATATCGGTGTAGCCGCATCGGATATAGATTTTCTCCACATGGGAAAGATCTCCTAACATGACTGCACGGCTTTCAGAATGTTTTCCAGCATCTGGGCAGATGTGCCTTCATAAAGTTCCACTGTTATGGATCCGATATGAAGTATGGCTGCAGGAGTGGAACGGGAAATGTTTCTGTCCGGAAGTGAAAGCTCCGCAAACTCAGCCGGGGATTCCGTTAAAGCAGTTGACTGTTGGTCTGTACACATGTGGATGCCGTTTTTCTTACGGGGCACTTCTTCCAGGGCAAGCTTTCGAATTTTGGAAAGCCAGTAATAATAACTTTTCAAAGAGATATCGTGTTGTTCACACCAGATCTGATTTGTCAGTCCTGAGGCCCTGCATTGCCGTATTACATCCAGCCAGTATTGAAGTTTCACCTGTTTGTCTGGAGTCAAAGAAGAAAGATTCATAAGCCTGCTCCTTAGATTAGATTTAGAGTTTTTAGAGTCAACTCCCAAAACTCTAATCAATAGTTTACATGCAACAGCCAGAAATTTCGATACACCCTCTTATTGGACGCTTACTATTCAACTTCTGAAAACTGATCTTTTCCAACATTACATAATGGGCATTCAAAATCTTCTGGAACATCCTCCCACTTTGTTCCTGGTGCAATACCACCTTCAGGATAACCTTCCTCTTCATCATATTCCCATCCGCAAACGTCACATACATATTTCATTAGTTTATTCCTCCTTATAAATATATTAATACACAGCATATATTACTGTTGTATCTGAATTATTTTGTAATCTTAGCACGAAAGTCAAGTGTTTTTAGCATTTCCAGAGTCCATGAAGATTGCAGTATGCGTATACTTCTTCTACATATTCTCCATCACAGAGGCAGAAATCCGCAATAGGTTCCTGTCCTGGAATTAGCTGTTTTCTATAAATACCCTGATTTGTATTTAGTGTAATCCATTCAATGAAATGATTATCAAGCATTGGATGTTTTATTTCACCGACCACAACATGTACATGCTGTTTGTCCACTGTATATACAGGTACATGCTTCTCAACAGCAGCATCTGTCACTCCAGCTTTTAACTCATGCATAGCCTCTCCGCAACACATTACTGGTACGCCTTGATCCTTTAACATTTCAATAATGTTTCCACAATGATTGCATACATAATATTTTACTTCCATCTTTTTTATCTTCCTATGTTTAAAATTTAAAATCCAATTGTTTCTATAACTTTCTTCAAAGCATCCGTCGATTCTTAAACTTTAATGCTTCTTTACCAACCGATGCAGAACCAACAAAGCCACAGCCTATCATTACTGCTTTTTTTAATAATCACTTTCTTCTTTGTAATAATCTCCTTCTCTTTAATAGTTCTCTTCACGTATTTCGAAATAACTCTGTGGATGGTTACATACTGGACATATCTCAGGTGCCTTTGTTCCTACCACAACATGTCCACAGTTACGGCATTCCCATACCTTAACTTCACTCTTTTCAAACACCTGTGCAGTTTCAATATTCTTAAGAAGTGCACGATATCTCTCTTCGTGGTGCATCTCAATCTGTTTATTGTCAATAGATAATAGTAATAATTACTATTATTATAATAATCAATATTACTGATTACCTTTTATTTAAAATAATCATTCAATCATCATTTTTTCCGTTCAAAAACATATTCTGCATCTGATGATAAATCAGAGCGGAATGAATAGCCTAGTCTATCAAATTTCTTAATATCCTCAGGATTTTCAATTCTGTTTTCAGCCATGAACCTAACCATTTCACCACGGGCCATCTTAGCATATGTACCTTTTGTCACCAGTTTATCTCCTGATAACTCACAAAATGTAATCGTAATGTATCTATCCTGTCGTGTCAGATATTTTTCTATGCACTTAGAGTATTCTTTCGATGCCAGATTGATTATAATCCTGCTGTTATCAATCACTGAGCGGTATAATAAATCTCCCCAGTACTCATACAGATTTTTTGTTTCTCCTATTCCAACCTTCGCCTGCATTTCCAAACGATAAGGTGTCACACCATCCCTTGGTTTTAGCACACCATAAAATGCAGATATTATTCTCAAATGATTTTGTACATACTCGAATTGACTGTCCTCAAACACGGATGGAGCCATATATTGAAAAGCAATTCCTTCATATGATAAGACAGCTGGGGTAAGTAAATGATAAAGATCCATGTTTTCCAATCTATTGAAGTTCTGTTCTGTAATTTTGTCATTACATTTCCAGATAGTCTTCAGTTCTTCTTTTGACTTACTTTTCAACCAACTTTGTATCTCTGTCGTCTTTTCAATAAATTCAGGCAATCCATCCGGCGCTATGCTGTCAGTATCTGTAATCATCTTTTTAGCAGGGGATAATATTATCTTCATTAATCTAATTCCTTGAGCATATTTTCAGGATCATCTGCAGCCTTGACTTTATCATTTGCCTTTATAATAATCCCCTGTTCATCAATAAGATATGTGGTTCTTACTACTCCCATAGAGACTTTGCCATAATTTTTCTTTTCTTTCCATACATCATATGCTTCAATAACTTTCCGCTCTGGATCTGCTAAAAGTGTAAATGTCAATCCATATTTTTCCTCAAATCTCTTATGAGAGGATACAGAATCCTTACTGACTCCAAGAATAACTGCTCCTTTTTCGGTAAACTGAGGGTATCGCTCAGAAAACCCACATGCCTGTTTCGTGCATCCCGCTGTATTATCCTTGGGATAGAAATATAAAATCACTTTTTTTCCTGTATAATCCGATAATCTATGTATTTTCCCATTTTGATCTGGCAACTCAAAATCCGGTGCCTTAACCCCTACTTCCAACATTATTTATCCCTCCCTTTCTGTATCTTTCTCTTTATTCGCCTTTTTCTTCCTATTCCCGGTAATCATTTTATGACCTGTATATATCGCCATTACCATACATAACATAGAACTTAAAGCAAAGTATTTGTGACTTGATTTTTGCTTTTTATATCCAGTGTAAAAAGTCCCAAGCATTGTGATCAATGCTCCTACTGACCAATATTTATGTGCTTTCATGTAATTCCTCCATTTTTTCAGTGTATTCAATTCTAATTATACGCTACCATATTCCTATGTCAATTTGATAATAGAGCATTCCTATAAATTTTTTCAAAATATCATTGTCAAAACTATGTATTGTTATCCTTTAATTTTTCTTTGAAATAATTGACAAAAAGCTTGCTTTCAGGAGATTACTATTTAATCTCTTTTCCATCTATATATAGTTGAAATTTATCAGGATTATTGACAACATCATAGTCCTTTCCGTATTCTACAGGTCTATATTCGGCTGTCATTACCGATTCCCCGTCTTCAATATCCTCTTTCCATAAATAGATGTTCATATCAATGCTCGTCGCATATCCTCTGTCTGTGGAGAATTTTGTCGAATGAAAAGAGACTTTACAACTTAAAATTGGATAAAAAGGACAAAAAAAAGAAGAGCTGCTTGCTCTTCCCATATAGTAGTAGTAAAATAATATGTCATGCCAGCGCAATATATTACCTAGAATATCGCTATAACAGGAAAGGGGCTGCATTGTGACAGCCCCTAATTTACTTCATCACGTTGTCTACATTCTGAGTGAACTCGTTCCCTGGTTTATTTTAGCATCGGTCTGGATTTTGTTTCATAAAGATAAATTTTGCCACAGAGCGGTCGTATGTTTTAATGTGTCCAAACAGCCAGTCGATTACATTTTTCTGTACAAGTTCACTGAACCGATCTGTTGGTCCTTCATACTCCTGAAGGTATTCATACAGTTCTTGAATTGTCTTTTTAAACTCTTCATGTTTTTCATAATGTTTTTCACGCTCTGGATAACCGGATTTTTCCTGAAGCTTTTCCTCTTCTTTGAAATGAAAGTCAGTATATTCATCCAGATAATCCAGCATTTTGATTGCTTTTACTTTGCTGTCGCCATTTTGACAGGCAGTTACAAAGTTCTGGATACGGTCAATCAATTCTTTGTGCTGTGTATCGATTGTTTTATTTCCTGTTACTAAATTGTCATCAAAGGTAATGTTTAAATCGTAAGTCATAATTTGACCTCCATTTCTTTTATATGTTCTCTTAGGCTCTTTTAATGTCTGGCAGTTTCGTACCTGCATTTTCTGCTTAGTCTTCTACAGGAACGAAAACATCTTTTCCTAATCCGCAGATTGGGCATGTCCAGTCATCTGGAATATCCTCAAATGCAGTTTCTGGAGCGATACCGGCGTCTGGATCTCCTACTGCCGGATCATAAATATATCCACATGGTTCACATTCATATTTTTTCATAGTCATTTTCCATTTTCAATGTCGATTTATTTTTGTTACCAAGTTCCTAGCAATTTTTCTAACACTTTGTTTCTTGTATATCTGTATTATACATGATAATTATTCTTTTGTCAATAATAGTAATTATTATTATTTTTGCACTTAGCATAAACTGATATTTGAATTGCACATTTACATATTGTATATATCATGGGAATAGTTGAATAAAAAAATGAACTCTATTCATTAAAGACAGAGTTGCTGGAAATTATTTCTCTCCAACAACTTTCTTCGTCTTTAAGTCCTTGAAACACAATACTGTCCCATCAGATTCATCCAACTGTTATATTTATTCTTTTCACACACCTTTCGACAAATTTCATTTTCCATCAATACACAGAACATCTTATCATAATCAAATGCCCAAACAGCACCATTCACATGGTTTTCCACTGCTTTCTGATCTATGTACTTTAAACGTGTGACCATTTTTTCAATTTCTCCATTTCTCAAGTTACCGATATTTTTGCAGATAAACCGAAAGAAATTCAACGTTGCATATTCGTCATGCCAATGGAACTCTTCTGGATTGTTTTTAATTTTACTGGCTCGCTGCTGTTCTTTGATTATTTGATCAGCTACACCTTTCATCGAATCTTCGTATCTCATATTACTCACCTACTCTTCCTCAACGCCCAGTGACGGTTTAAATCTTTTATCCTTTGCCTGCGGTACCACGATCTCGTAAAAATAAAATCCTAAATATCCAAGTGCCTGCTTCTTCATTTTATAAAAAGAAGTCCTGCCTATTCCTAGCTCCTGCTGTACTTCCACATCTGTCTTATTATAATGACTGCAAAAACAGGAATGAAGGATTTCACTGAGCATCACACCATTCGGTGCATAGAACTTCACCAGTGTCATTCCACGATAGATCATATCAGACAAGCCATAAATGATCATCAGGTTATTCATTTCCCGGTGCATCTTTGGCACATTCAGCTGATTGTTATAAATGCTCAGATAACTCAATGCATATGCCATATCTTCATTGATTTTCTCCTGGCACTCCATATCCAGTTCTTCCAATACAACTGGTTTTCTAAAATCAGTTTCTGGTAGCTTGTCATCAGTTCTTTAATATCAGTATAATGTCTTAATCCTGTGCATGACTTGCCATATGGAAGGTAATTTCTTTCACTGATTTAATTGCATAATCTCTGTCTGTCATCAGTTTCAAAATCTCCTTATCATCATCACACTAACTGGCGGTCTTTCAGACCAGTTCGCTTTCCCCATGATTTTGATGGGAAGCAATTACTTACTACAACTTGCAGAAGCGGATATCCAAAAGGCATTGTGGGAGCTGCCTTTGCTGACCGAAATCCATCTTCTTATGTAAAACCTGCAGGAATATAAAGGGAAAGTGACTATCCCTGCCGATTAATAATCCAAATAATATCGTCTATACCAATCTCTCCTTATTTTTCAAAGCATCTGTAAAATCGTTTTCTATCATTTGGTTATAAAGTCTCTTCTGCGCCAGTTCATCTGTATAATACGCATAGTCATGATTATAATCTTCCATAACTGTTTCTGCCGCCATAGATGCATAATCATATATGGTAGCTATTGAAAGATTCTTATCTATATTTTTGTAAATACCATATTTAATCTTTATTCCTTTAATCGGAGCATTCTCTACAAACTCATTAATAACATTGTCCATTCTCCGATGATCCAGCTCACAATCATCACTTAATAAGCAGAGAAAAGATGCTTTTTCTTTTCTCACCGGTGCTGCTCAAGTTCATAATGCCTAACTCATCTAATCTTATATCTGAATCCTCACTTGCAAACGCAAACACTATTTTTTCGAATGTATCTGCATTTCCAATTCTTGCACATTTCATACGATAACGCAAAATATCATTACCATTTTTTATCCTGTAATGTATTGTGAACTGTGAGACCAGTTGCAGTTGTTTGCATATATTATTAAAATCCGTAGCAACCAGCATTTTATTTCTGTCTTCTTCAAATACATTGGTCTCTATATACTTTTGTATTACGGTTTCATATGTTTTCTTCTCGTTCATTAATTCATCTAACTCTGTGTTTTCATTTAGATGTCTATAAATCTGAATGTACTGATCTTGACGATTTACGCAATATATACTACTAAACTCATTCCCCAAAATGTTAATAATATCCGTAATCAGCATTTTTCCCCTTACTCTTCATTTACATATCATTTTATTGTAATCCCTTGATCTTTTTCAAAGATACTTTCGCTGTTGTTCCAAAGTTTCCATGTCTCTCTTTCTTTAAAATACAACGAAAAGTGAACTCTTATGTACTTGAAGAATCTGAAATACGATTCCTCCCTGTAAATATCAATCTGTTCCACAAAGCAAGTGACATGCTCCCACCACTTAAATCTTACGATTTTGAAGTGGGGGCTTCCTGCTCGATTACCCTTTAGGGCAAAGCTAAAACAGGCTATCCCCGCGTGTCCCGCGGTTTTGTTTTTTATGTTTATCCGGTTACGGATTTTTTTCTTGTGCCGTCAGGCACATTCTTTATAGATTCTTTTTCCTTCTTCACGGATGTTGACTGCTGCATTCACATCCCGGTCTATCCTATTTCCACATTCACAAACATACATTCTGTCCGACAATGCCAGTTCCTTTTTCTTATGTCCGCATACACTGCAGATCTTACTGGATGCAAAATAACGGTCTACTTTTATAAGATGTTTTCCATATTCTTCCAGCTTGTATCCCAACATGAACAGAAACTGCCCGTACCCGTTATCCTGCACACCTTTCCCAAGGTGCAGCCCTCCGGACATTCCCTTCAGATTCAGATTTTCCACACATACTGCATCATATCTTTCCGCAAGCTCCCTGCTGAGCTTATGCTGGAAATCTTTTCTCTGGTTCTTTATCTTTTCATGACATAAAGCTACCCTTTTTTTCTGTTTCTGATAGTTCCGGCTTTCTTTTTCACAGTGGGAGAGCTTTCTCTGTTCTCTTGCAAGTTTTTTCTCTGCTTTTCTGTAAAACATAGGGTACCCGGCTCTTTCTCCTGTAGAAAATACACACATTCCCTGCATGGCAAAATCGATCCCAAGAAATCTCTCTGCCGGTCTTTTTTCCACTGTTTGGTTCTCACAGCAGAACAAAAGGCTGGCAAAATATTTCCCGGATGGCTCACGGCTCACAGTTACAGACTTCAGTTTCCAGTCTGATGGAATCTGACGGTGAAGTTTTATCCTTATGACGGACATCTTTGGAAGTTTCAGATGGGTATCCTGCAAAAGGATATTTCCGTTTAGTGCATTGGTCGTATATGAATTTCTTGCATGCTTCTTTGATTTATAACGTGGAAATCCGCAGGCTGGTTCCCGAAAAAACTTCCGGAACGCACTTTCCAGATGCAGCTGCGCATTCGCCAGGGCAAGGGAATCCACCTCCTTCAGCCATGGATATTCCTTTTTATATCCGGCCGGTGTGTTCCGGAGCATCTTTTTTTCTTTCTGGTAATAGCTGATCTTATCTGCAAGCATCTGGTTATAGATAAAGCGGCTGCAGCCGATTGTTTGCTCTATCTGAACTCTCTGCTCTTTATTTGGATAGATCCTTATTTTTACGGCGCGGTTCATTCTTCTCACCCTGGCTTTCTATATACTGCCGTATCGTTTCAATCGTTGCTCCACCTGCACTGAGCAGGCCGAAGATCTGACCCCAGAATGCATCTTTCATGGTCTAACTCCATTATATTTATCGTCCTTTTTCTTATATCGACGGATATGTATTTATGAACTAATTGTTCTTTTTCAGTATACTACATCAGGGAAGGGAGAACGAGTGTTTCTTTTATACTATAGAGATTTTTTTTGAGCAGATATGCTCAGATGTGCAATTCATCTCACCACCTGAAGAGGTGGGAGAATTCTTGCTACATTTGTTAAAATTTATTCTTCTCAGTGGCCTTAATATATAGTTTATCAAAATATAGAAGAAATGGATATATATTTTCTTTTAATATTTTTCTAAAAAAGCTTTATTTTATCACTCTTCAGTCACCGGACGCATCATGGAAAGCAGCTCCTTCCGGTAATGATCGGCCTTTTCCTGATTGCCCTGTTCTTTCCGTACCATCTTTGTGATTCCCGGATACTGTCCCGGGAAGCTTTGCAGCATGATACCATCTCCATAGATCAGGTAAACATCTCCGTCTGTCATATCTTCCTCTGTCAGCTTCTTTCCATTCTCATCCGTAAGCTTATCCGGTATCGTTCCGGAAAAAATCGTGTCCGTGTCCAGATCCGCAAAATACCAGCTGTTATCATCTGTATGAAAATACACTGCTGTCATCGGCTTTTCCCCACATCCCGCCAGACAGAACATAACAAGTACCGCCAGCATCACGATCCATTTTTTCATTATTCCACCTCCTAGTCTCTGTCAGTATTTGATTATTTCGACTTCGTACCGTGCTAGCACCATGAAAAACATTAATATTACTGACTTCTACAATGTTTTTTATCTGGCACTACCATTAGTGGGAGATTTTTAATATAAATTTAATTGATCGTTGGAAGTACTTCCATAACCTGATCAATCACTTCCACAATTCTCTGTATATCCATATTTTCTTTTACATCAGAACTATCATTCACGTTCAAACCATCTTGCCAGTCCTGGACAATAGATACTGCCGGGATATTCACTAATGCAAACGGATAATGGTCACTGTTGGTTGCCATTGTCAGGAAAAATCTGTCACTGGGTGTAAATAGTTCTGACATACTGTTTTTATTTAATTCTGCCAGTTTTTTCAATCCCTCATCATCATATTCCGCATTGTCTGGTCTTTTGTTTCCTTCGATCATCGCCATATAACCCAGATCACTTTTTTCTGCAATAGTATCAATATTTATTACTCCGATGATCTGTTTCCGCTCGTCCTCCGTCAGCTTACCAACATACCATCTTGAACCCAGCATATATTTCTCTTCGCCCGAGAACAGGATGAATTTTATATTATACGGTATCTCTGTATCTTTTAAAATCCTTGCCAGTTCAAGCACTGCTGCCACTCCGGAACCGTTATCATTGGCGCCCACCGAATCTTCTGCACTGTCATAATGGGCACTTATGATCAGATTTTTTGTAGTATCAATGGATGAGTTTTTTGTCACAATGATATTTTCACCAATGCCGTCAACAATTGCATTCTCGGCTGTTGATGCCAGAAACACATCCGCCTGCGAGGAATGCCTTATTGCATTCTCATTGTTTTCATCGTTATATTCGAATTTCTGGTATTCTATATTGTCATATCCCAGATTGCCAAAATATTTACTAATATATTCTTTTACATTCTGTATTGCATCAGAATTTATTGGACGCGGTTCAGAAGTGATTTCATCGATGATCTGTTCAATATTCTGTTCCAAAGGCTCTATTATTGTACCGTTCTGGGTAACACTCTCCGCCATTGTCTGAATTGGTGCTATTAATGATATAACCATAATTAAGGCAATTGTAATTTTTTTCATTTGTGAGCTTCCTCATTTTACCAAGTATTAATCAGTATCTTTTATCCAATAACTTTCCATGCAGAACCATAGGCTACAACGAAAGCTTTTTTCCATACCATAAACATTATCATTTAAATCTCAGATTTTGAAAAAGGGACAGACATTGATAAATTCACTTAGTTCCATTCTGGGCTATGTACGGAACATTACAACCACATGATCAAAAAGCAGTAAATCTGATATTCAAATGTACATTGTGATTCTTTTTTTTACAAAATTAGCTTTTTTATCATTTATGTTATCAACTGATACTATTATACCATGAACTGCATCACCAACCAAGTGTTCTTTTTTGCTTTTACAGCGTTCGTACAGTGCTTTTACAATTCATTGCACATCTGTAAAGGAAAGAGACTTCTTGCTATATATTATGTTAAATTCCTGAAAGTAATTTCTTTGCGTTCTCCAGGTTATTCTTTCCATTTATTTTTAGATATACTTTACTGATCTCAGAAGGCTCTCCTATTTCTCTGCAGAGATCCTGTGCCTGGGAAATGGGTATGTAGATTTCGTTTCCTTCTATTACTACAGCGGCTTTACAGGGCATATATGAGATTTGCGGTTCTCTTGCGGAATTGCCGGACAAAGTGGTAAGATCATCCGTGGCTTTGGAAGTATCCTTCTCTTTTTCATCCAGGGAATAAAAAATATTTAGGTTTTCACCCATCTCTAGAAATTTTTCCTGTTGTTTTTTTGAAATGGCATGATTATTATAGTCTTTCATATCCCGTAGGGAACCATTTCCCAGCAATAACAACGGCATCTTCCCCAATTCATTCTGAGTTGGATTTTTTCCAAACGCATTCATATCAATTCCTGAAAAAGTCGTTGTTTCCGTATAATCTTCAATTTTGATGACAACCGGGACTTCTATGACTGGCCAGATTTCTTTTATACCTTTTATCTTCTTCGCTTTCTGCAAAAAATCTTCATCATAAGCCAGATCTCCAAGTGGGAGCAACACAGTAAATTGCCGTTTTTCTTCTTTCATGCCTGCCAGCAGCATTCCTAATAATGTAAGTATCAATGCCAGCAGAAGTATGACAAATAAGGTAAAACTGTCTATTTTTTTTCTTTTCAATGAGAAGCCGCCTTTCTCGCTTCTTCAAGAAGGATATTTTTCTTATGAAGCTTTCTGACCAGAATCAGGATTATGGAAATAAGCAGTACTGCAACAACTGCAGCTATGGAATACCACCAGTTATTGGTTTTCTCCTGGTCATCTTCAACCTTTAAGGACTTTATCTGGGTTTCTTTGATTTCAGAATCAAATTTTATTTCTTCCTCATATGATTTGCCATCGGCATCCTCATACGTAAGAATTAATTGACCTGCACATTTTCCTGTTTTTCCTTTTACATATATGCGAAGACTTCCCTGGGATAAATCTCCGGCCTCTATGGTCCCTAAGAATGCCGTATCGTTTGAACTTAATTCATCAGCCTTTAAGCTGACACTTGCATTGTATATTTTGTCTCTTCCGAGATTCATTGCTTTTACCGGGATCTCTACTGTATCCATAGTGTATAAAACAGATGGAATATCTGAAGCTTCCAGCTTAACACGAACCGGTTGGATGATCTGAAAAGACAGTAATTCTGTACCGGTGGTTGCCGTTGCTTTCGAATCTTCATAATCCAGAGAAAAAGTAATGACAGCCTGGCCAGGATCACAGTTTTCTGTTATAGTAATCATCTGTTCCAAAGTAATTGCTTCACCAGGAGCCAGGACTTGTACATAAAAAGAGTTTTTCTCAAATTCGATTCCTTTGTTCTCTGTAGAAAGGGAAATTTTTAAACCAAATACATTTTGACTGCAGCTTTTATTTCGAAATGTCAGCGACATTTCTGTTGTAGAACCAGCCTCCAATCGTCCACCTGAAAGATTGCTGTCTTCTAATAATAACTGCGGTTTATGTAATATTTTTTCACTTGATGAGTCTGATGTTGAATTATCTCCTCCCCCACCGCCCGAATACCCTCCGTTGTCTATAACCGGATCTGTTATCTGCGGGGCGTCACCGTCCTCCGGATTATCACTGTCTATTACAACATGAAAAGGATTCGATTTAGAACCATCACCAAAGTCATCTCCTGATGTAAAAATATCCGGATCCGGATTTTCTTTATCGCTATCAGCTTTATCAGGAGTCTTTTCATCCTCTGCCGGAGGTTCGGTACTCGGAGGTTCGGTACTCGTAGAATCATCCTCTTTTTCATCAAGGGTTAACGAGTTGTCATTCTCATAAGATACGGACGGATCTGAGTCCGTAAATCCTTCTTCAGCAGATGTAATCTCCGTGTTTTGAGGCTCTGTGGCAAAAACGGTAGCTGGAAGAAATATTATTGTCGTACATAATACTAATGCCGTTTTTACAAATAAATTTTTCATTATCAGGCAGTCCTTTCTCTTAAGATTCCTCCATCCATTTCATATACGTGGTCACATAAGATTCTGATGTCCTCTTCATTATGGCTTGCCAGCAAAATGGTTTTTCCTGCTGCTTTTAAATCCAGCAGCAGTTCTCTTATTTCTTCCACGCCATGTTTATCCAGTCCATTAAACGGCTCATCCAGAATCAAAAAAAGAGGATCTTCCATAATGGCCTGTGCAATACCAAGGCGTTGACGCATTCCTAGGGAATATTTTCCGACTGGTTTCTTCATGTCCGGATCCAATCCTACCCTTTTTAAGACTATGCGGATATCGGCCTTCGAGATCCGGCCATTCATGTCTGCCAGGATCTCCAGATTTTTAAAGCCCGTATATTGTGTAAGAAAACCGGGAGTCTCGATAATAACTCCAAGACTTTCAGGAAAATCCACATCATGGCCTATTTTTTTTCCAAATACAAAAATAGTGCCCGTAGTTACAGGAAGAAACCCACAGATGCATTTCATAAGGACGGTCTTTCCTGAACCATTATTTCCAACAATCCCATAGACGTTCCCTGTTTTCAGGGAAAGATTTACTTCCTGTAACACGATGTCTTCACCGAAACGTTTGGTCACGTGTTCTATTTTTACGCAGGTGTTCTGCATCATTCCACTTGCTCTTTGCGGATCACAGGCCAGATTAAATGTCCCTTCAGATTTCTTCCAATCTTCCATATAAAACACCTCCCAGAATTCCCAGCATTACTAATAAAAACAACAGTAGAAATAGCCAAACTCCTATTTTGTCCGGTCCCCAATTTTCATCAGCCAGTATCCATTCTACTGGATAAAACCATATCTGATTCTTAAAATAGCGGTCATGAAGGATAATTCCGAAATAAAAGCTTACAAAAGGGATTCCATATGCCATGTAAGCAGAATCCCATAAAATCCCGCAGCTTCCACCGAAAGTACTTATGATACTTCCGATAAGTCCTGTCCGAAATGCCTTCATGAGTAAGTCCAGAAGTGCTTCTTTCTGAATAGCACCCTTTATCTCCAGCGGATAGAACACAATAAAATTGATAAAAAGTACCGTTAGTATAGATAACGTCCAGACCATAAAACCAGATACCATAATGGAAAAGACTTTACCTTCGATATACTGTCTGCGAGTCGTTCTGGGAAGTATTTCCTTTAAAAATCCACTTTTATATTCTTGCAGAATGGAATCACTCCATGGCAATACGGCTGCTACCGGAATGGCAAAAGATACTGCCTGACTTTTTAAGGAACCTTCCAGTATACTGATAAAAGTACCACATGTCAGTGCTTTTTTTAAGCTGGGATAAGTCTGTCCAAGGGCGATGGAGATGCAGGCTATCAGCCATGCTGCCAGAAAATTCTTATTAAAAAACATACGTTTTGTTTCACCCCACATAGGTTTTCCCCCTTCCAATCATGTCTTTTCTCCAAGAAATTCAAAGGTATATTTTTTCATCCGGTTAATTGCAAAAACTGCAAGAAGAACTAAAATACCCAGAAAAAACATATAGGAATGCGTGATTTTCGGAAGCAATGGGTCATAACCCAAGTTATGTTTTCCGTATACTGCCTGGTTCAGAGGACTGATCCAGCAGATTAATACATTTACCTGATACATTTCGTATTTTTCTTTATGTAAAATTGCAGCCAGTACTTTCGGGTCCAATAAAAAACCAAAGACACTGTAAAGAAGGCCAAAAATCATCCCCTTAGTCTTCCCTTTATAGAGATTTCCTACAAGGATTACAAAGCTTAAGGTCAGCGAATAACAAAACAGAAGAAAGAAAACCTGCAGCATACAGCCATAGGGTGAGATACTTTCCATGACTCTTACTGTAGAAGGGACCTGCAGGTTTTTTCCTAATTCTGAATAACCAAGCATGGCCGCAGTTTCGCTCCACAGATTACCTGGATAACTCTTTTTCATACACAGCACGGCCGTAAACAGCAGCATCAAAACCGTATATAAAACAGTTACAAGAATAACATAAATGAATTGACCTAAAAGCCATTTCCTCTTGGTTGTCCGGGTCAGCTGGTATGGAGTAACAGGTGTCATCTTCGGCAGGTCAGAAAACATAAGAAGCAAGAGCAGCGAACTGGACAGTACTGCTATCCCATCCCCAAATGTCCAGATAAATGGTTCAATGGCCTGTACCGGTGTATCGTAGGTCTCCATTACAACCATGATTCTGCCTGTAAGCAGGAAACTAAGTACAAATTCTAACAGAAAAATAAAAACAACTTTGGGATTGCGTAGAAATCCGAAGAAATTGTACCTTACAATTCCAAATACCTGTCTCATGTCAGTAACCCAGATTCCGGTTTATAATACTGCCATCCACGGCATTAATGGTAAGGAAACTTTCATTCGGATCTTTACTGGTATTTGATTCTGTTTCTCCGTTATATTCACTTTCTGAAGTCATGCTGCCGAAAAAATCCCAGACGGGGATCAAAATACCTGTGTGTGCGTCAGTAGACGGCTCATATATTCTGGCATAACCAAGAACGATCCGATCAATATTATAGACCCTGGAATTTTCATATTGCATATTATCAGCGTTTGTTACCACCATCATTTTTTCATAAATTTTCATAACCTCGCTGAATGAAAGAAGATTTAAATTCTCTGTCTTTATTTTACCAATTGTGTAGGGATTTGAATAAGTCATGCTTTCTATGCCATCTTTATCGACATAGAAACAGAGACTTTCATAAGACCATGTTTCCATTGTGCTGTCCATATCTTCCAATGCCCCACCGTCTGCAATTGTCTGAGTTACCGGCACACCATTTATGGTACGTGCATAATCAATTCTATATCCATTTCCAAAATTACCTGAACTATTATCGCCTTCAAAACTTTTGCACACCGCGTAATTCCAGTTAGAAAACTGTAAATCTGTGATGCCCATTTTTTCAACTTTTTCCTTTACAAGTTTTTTTGCTTCATCCAGGGACAGCCCGATAGATTCTTCTGTGGGTTTTTCTTCCTCTTCAGAATATCCGTAATCACACCACATTGCATCCTCCGGTATTTTTTCCCCGCCCTTGTTTGCTGCTTTCTTGATCTTGACTGACAAGGTATCGGAGCCATCGGAAGATATTTTATAATAGTATTGTGAATCGTCTGGCATTTGTGCAATACAATCGAAAAAATTTCCGGCAACAGGTTTTGCCTCTGTCAGGGTTTTCTTTTCCGGAGCAGTTTCGTATTCCTGTTCCCATGTCTCAATATCTTCATAGATATCATAGACATAATTCCCATCATCATCTGTTCCATAGTTATACGGGTCCAGGTTTCCGTTTGCAACGTCTTCTTTTAGTTCATCCAGAGTTTTTTTAATTTCATCCTTTGTCTTCACGTAATAACTATCCATGGTATAAAGTTTTGCCTCTGAGAAGAATGCGTTTGTAATACGGTCGAGAAGCTCCTGGGTAACTTCTGCCGCGGTGACAGAAATAGCAGATATCTTTTCCACTTCCGGAATTTCTACGCTTGCATCTGTATTTACCACGAGCTTGGCACTGTCATCTTCCACATGGCTTTTATAATTTTGAGGAGCATCAATGAGATTCCTGATGGTTGTCTTTGACTCTGAACCGTCATCGTTCTTGCTTTCAGATACTTCTCCTTTAGAACCGCTAACATCATCCGCTTCCGTATAAGCATCTACAGCCTTGCTCCCCTTCGGCTTTACCAAAGAAGAATCCGGGGTCTGTGCGCATCCTGTAAACATTCCAATACAAAGCACTATTCCTGCAAACTTTTTTATGTTTTTTCTCATTTCTGGTAATATCTCCTTTCTAAGGTTGTTATAAGTATATCATCGAGCATTACACCAAATCTTTCGCGATTTGTAACTGATATGTAAACGTTAGTGTGATTACCAGAAAACAGAGACGGTAGTTCCTTTTCCCGGATTGCTTTCAATCTTCAGTTGGAAATCGTGCAGTTCTATAATTTTCTGACATAAAGAAAGACCGAGTCCTACACTTCCTTTTGCCCTGGAACGAGATTTGTCTACCATATAAAATGGTTCCGTCACCATTTCCAGATCCTCTTTCGGTATTCCCTTTCCAAAATCCTGAACCATCAGATGGTCTGGGGTTGCCTCAAGCACAATTTTAGATTCTTTCCTGGAAGCTTTGACTGCATTATCAATTAGATTTGTCACTACACTTATCATTAAGTCCTGATCAAACTTCTTTACCAATTCTTTTGGTTCACAAAATACATCAAGAGAGATGTTTTTTTCTTGAAGCCTGCAATCAATGAGTTCTTTTACTTCTTTCAGGAAATTATCCACCTGTATTTCAGCTGGATTGAATGAGTCTTCCGAAGCTTCGTAGAGTCCGGTTAATTCCAGCATTTTCATAGAAAGTCTTGACAGCCTGCGACATTCATTTTCAATATAAATCAGAGCCTTCTCCTGCCTTTCCGGGGTTAGGCGCACAGTAAGCAATGTATCTGCATAACCTATGATTGCAGTCATTGGGGTTTTCAGCTCATGAGCCAGACTTCCAATAAGCTGTTTTTGTGTCCGGTTTATGTTAGAAAGACTTTCAATTTGTTCTTTTATTTTACCTGTCATAAAATTAAAGGTTGCACCTACCTGCGCAAGTTCTGTATTTCCCTCTGACGGTACTTTAAAATCATAAATACCTTCAGAAACAAGAAGCGTAGCTTCTCTTAGGCTTGTAAGCGGTGCTGTGATTTTTCGAAGGCTCAAATAAAGGATAATTCCCATCACCACGATCAAAGATAAAGTAAATACACCCGTCTGAAAAAACAGCAGATGACTTTTTTCTATTACATCTGTTATATCTTTATAAGTAACAATCTGATATCCCATATTTACATTGCCATAGTAAAATAACAAAAGTGTCCTTCCATTTATCTGACTGATCATAGGGCCATGACCGTCACTGTTGCTGCCATGAGCCACCATGTTTGCCTTACTTGCACATAATTCTCTTAACTTTTTTACATCGAATTCATAAACAGTTCCATTATAGGTCATTTTTCCATCAAGATATAAAACCGCGCTGTCATGAAAAACCTGCCGAAAAGCATAAGTAACTATTTGGGGGCGCATTTCGTTGTCGGCATTCTGTTTCTGATTGTCAGAAAGGCTTGTTTTATTTTCAAACTGTAAGATATTTGTTCTGAATATACTGCTTTCATAACTGTTGATATTCTGTATACTCTGATTTTTCCAACAATAAGTGGTATAGAGAAAAATCCCTGACGATACCAACAGAATGATACATGTAGTCTGAGAAAAGATCTTTATTAAGAGTTTCATAAATCCACCTCAAGTCTGTAACCGATTCTGGGAATTGTTTTAATCTTATCCTGCCAGCCAAGCTTTTTCCTGATACGACCCACATGTGCATCCACAGTTCTTGTTTCTCCGCAGAACTCTTCATTCCACAGTTCCTGCAGAATCTGATTCCTGGTCAGTGCTTTATTCGGATTTTTGGCGAACACCATGAGGCAGTTATATTCCATTGGCTTTAAATAGATTTCCATGCCCATTTTTGTAACAGTACGACTAGACGTATCAATGATAACATCACCAATTTGAATCTGTTCTTGTACAGTGCCATTACGTTCCAGTACCTTTTCAAGACGGACCATTACTTCCAGCATTTCAAATGGTTTTACAATATAATCTTCTGCACCGTCTTTTAATCCCTTTATCTTGCTCGCGATATCTCCCTTTGCGGTAAGAAATATTACGGGGATTTCATACTGCTTCAGTTTCGGTAACAGGCTATATCCGTCTCTTCCGGGAAGCATGATATCTACAAGTGCACACTGAAACGCATGATCTTGAATAATTGCTTCATATGCCTCATTTCCATCCAGATATCCCACTGTTTCATACCCTGCAATCTCCAAATTCATACATAGCAGGTCATTGATTGACATTTCGTCTTCTATCACAAGAATTCTTGCCTTCATAATTATTACCTCACATGTTTTTATAACTATCTTTTCACAGGTTAATTATACATTAAATTCTATAATGCAGTTGTAACTGATTTGTAACAGCAAAAAAGGAAACCAAAACCATTCTGTGAGAATAGTTTTGATTTCCTGTATAAACCGTTATTTTCTGATCGTTTATAACGCTGGTGAGAACATTTATTATTATTTTTACTCCATTCCGGAATCATTCGAAAGAGAGACAATGCAAATACAAAAATTATTAAAATCACTAGAATTTTCATACGTAGCCTGATTCCCTTCATTTACCTTTATCAGATCGTGTCATTCAAATCACATCCACTGATGATGCGATTCCATAAGTTCTCCCGCTTGTCCATTCCTTTGGTAAAATAGGGAAGTCTTTCTTCTTCCAGCTCTTCCAGACGAAGCACATTTCCATTCAGATAATTGTCAATCCGGTATCCTGTACTTTTAAGTCTTGTAATTACGCCACCAATTTTTATATCCAGAATCTCATAACCAAATGGCTTTGCATCGTTCATCCAGATTTTTTCTCTTGATGATTTCATATCTGTCAGATTGCAGATGATTCCAGGAATAACATTCTGACTGATATCTTTCAACGCTGCTCTGTCCGATCTGTCATATGCTGATTTTATACACATGCCCAAATCGGCTTTATCAGCTAATACCGCCGCCAGTTTTTCATAAAATGAGAATAAAAGCTGATATTTTCCTGTTTTTTTTGCACATTCCTTCATACATTTCTGTATGTTTTGGTAGTAAGATTTTGTATTGACACCTGATTCTTTCACATGATAATCAAAAATGCCTAACATTGGATCCTGGTATAACAGATATTTTGAAGGATTTTGAGCCTCTTTATTCTCTTTCGTATTTAAGAATAAGGAATCAAAATTGTCAAGTGCCATAAAATCATCAAATTTTCCGCCTGTGCAGTTCCTGAACTCCTGCTTAAGGATTGTTTCGTCATAGTCTCTGTGAAAATCAAGGTGTGCAAAAAGTACAAGTCCCGGAAGCAAAGCATCCACCGGGGTTTCTGCACCATTATCCATCCATGCTGTACAGAGAACCTCTTTTATATTGTATTTTTTACAAGTAAAAAGAGCTGCTTTGGTACACGCATAGGTCTTAGAATAATTGGGGGAAATTCCGTTCCAAATCCAAGATCCTCCTGCAAAAATAACGTTATCCGAAAGCTGCGCATGGATATCCAGCATTTTTTCATAGGTTCTGGTATCATCATGATAATAGTCCCAATATACTAATCCTAGATCTTTTTTCGGTTTTTCCCATTTGGAGCAGTCCGTGTTTTCGGGCAGATCATAGTATCCGCCTGTAGAATTTGCTGTAATGTACATGTCACTCCATATCATAGGCTTTAATTCTAATTTTCTGCAAATATCTACGACCCTGTTACAATGTTCCCTGATTATCAGTGACCCTTTTTTATATCCATTTTCTTTTAGATAATTTCCAAGTCCCAGCATGACAGCCTCATCCATTCCAAGATGTACCCTGTTGGTAGAAAAATTCTCTTTTACTGAGCTGAGCAGCTTTTCAATAAACTGATAAGTTTCCTCTTTTTCAGGCTGGAGAATATCCGCAGAATCACGAATCTTATCCATTCCCGGCCACTTCAGCACATTGTGCAGATGAGCCAGGGTCTGAATACACGGAACAAGCTCTACCCCAAACATGGAAGCGTAAGCATCCAGCTCTTTTATTTCGTCCTTGGTGTATTTTCCGCGATAAGCTCCAAAATAAGGCTGCCCTTCTACTTCATAGGTATCTTCTGTATAAAGCATGAGTACATTCATTCCAAGTTTTGCCAGTGTCTTGATCAGGAATTTCACCTTTTCAACTGTAAATACAGCATTTCTGGAACAATCCAGCATAAGACCGTTTCTTTCAAAACAGACATGCTCTTGATATTGAAATTCATCTTCTTCCATATGATGTATGGCATAATTAAGTGCGCGGTAATAATGAGATATTTCCCGACAGATGATATGAATCTGGTTTTTTCTTTTATTGATCAATATTTCTGGTCTGTCCTGAAATTTAACAAACAATTCTATGTTTTGGTTGAAACCGTCATTTTCAGCCAGCAGTATTTCAGTACCTTTTTTAATAGTATTATATTCTTTCTTATCAGATGAAAAAACAATGTTCATACGTATTCCTCTTTCTTTAGGAATTCTGCTCTTCTTAATAAATCAATCTTTTTAGCAGAGCATCCCCTGTCAATGTTCTATTTTATTCGTTTGTAAATAATCGGCTCATCATAACCAAAAGTTCTTTTCCCATTTACTTCCATGGACTCTGATACTTCCAATTGATTTTCAGTGAACTTTTCATGCAGAGAAAATTTCAATACGGGTGAAAACATACTTACACTTCCGCCTTCCCATGTATCACCTGATTTTCTGAAAAATGCAGGAGTAAATTTTGCAGAACACTTTAGCTGATCATAGTCGGCACCTTTGAAGATTTTGTAAGTAAAATTCTTTTTATCATATCCTTCCGGTATCTCATAAGAAATAAGCTTTATTGAATTGCTTTCTTCCATGAAAAGAAACAAATGTGAAGAAGAGCGGGTAGTTCCCTGTACAGAATAATAGCTCTCTTCAATCATAAATACGCCTTCGAAACCATTTGGGAGATTTGCAATTTTGGAATTACATATTGTATTGATATGCTTTGCATATGGATACTGTGGATTTGTCTTACTTATTTTTTCAAATTGATCCTTATTATCAAATTTTCCATTCAATAGCGTAACAAAATTTACCAAGTCAGCCATGATCTTATGCCTCCATAATTTTTATCATATAGTTTTCATTCACTATACACCTTCCATATAAAAGAGTCCATGTACAAAATAAGGGAATATATAAACAAAATGCATCAGTTAACAAACATCGGCAGAGGGGCATATCATTGTCCAATTGATATGCCCCTCTTTGTCTGAATTACTGTTCCATTTTATAAATTTACGCATAATATTTCGTACCACACCCTGTTTCTATGGCTGAATCAGGCTAATAAGAACGTTACTGTTAATTGTGTTTATATCTACTTAAGGCACGAATCAGTTTTTCTGACTCCAGTGGTTTGGTAAGATAATCGTCCATTCCAGACTTCAGTGCTTTAGTCTTATCTTCTGTAAAAGCATTGGCGGTCATAGCTATAATCACAACAGCAGATGCATCACTTCTGTTCATTGTACGTATTTCTCTGGTAGCTTCCAGGCCATCCATAACTGGCATCATAATATCCATCAGAATTACATTGACCTCACCAACACCTGATTTTGCAAATGCTTCAACAGCCTCCTTACCGTTTGAAGCCCTTATAATTTCTGCTCCTGCATTTGTCAGAAGGAATTCTGCAATTTCCATGTTCAATTCATTGTCTTCGGCCAAAAGGATTCTCATGCCTTCAATTGATACATCGTCTTCCTGGCTTTCTGCCTGCTTCATATCAGCAGAAATAAGGAATGGGAGCTGTACCATGAATGTGGTTCCTACATTTTTCTCGCTTTCAAATTTAATCGTACCGCCCATTTTCTCTATTAGTTTTTTTGTAATTGGCATACCAAGACCTGTTCCTCCATAAACAGATCTTGCACCGCCTGTTTCCTGAGTAAATGGTTCAAAAATATGGTTCTGAAATTCTTTACTCATTCCAACTCCGGTATCCTTGCAGTGAAACTCAAACAGTATATGCCTGTCATCCACCTGTGTTTCATAATAGCTAAGCAGTATTACTCCTTTTTCTTTATTGTATTTGACAGCATTACTTATGATATTCATAAGGATTCTTTTTAAACTTTAATCACAGCACTTTTGCATGCTCTGTCAATGTGTTTATTTCCATAAATAAATTTTTCTTTGTACCCATTATATGGTTCCAGTATTGATACGTCAATCCCATTAATGTGCCTTCTCTTCTTCACTCTTTGTGAAAGGAAGAGATTGCTAGCTTTTACCAATCACTCTGCCACTTCCACATCAAGTCTGCTTTGTTCTGGATTACCGAGCGGGTGATCATGTGCCAATCTGATACTGTTGACAATGAAAACAGGAGCCAGCTGCATTACAACTTAGCTCCTGTCCTGTACATCTTGACTATAGAATTAGTAAAAACAGATTATCGGGACATCATACTGAATAAGACTATAAAGCTGTCCGGCATTTTCTGGTGGAAGATTGATACATCCATGAGAACCACCTGTAAGATATCTGTCACCACCAAAGTACGGCTGCCAGTCTGCATCATGAAAGCCAATTCCTCCATTGAATGGCATCCAGTACGTTACCGGCTGTTCATAAGAATAGGTTCCATTTGCTGTCATTTCACCTCGCAGCACGGACGGACTGCTCTTTGAATTCAATGTGAATATTCCAGGGGGTGTTTTTCTATCCGGATCGCTTGGCAGTCCGGATACGATTTCTGATTGGAAAATAATATTTCCATTCTGATAATACCACATATACTGCTCTGTAAGATCTACCTCTATATATGTATCTCCGAGATCATTGATCCCGTGTGCATTTGCCCTCATAGAATACACCGGTTCCCTGGTTGTCTGGGTTCCTGACTGAATTTCCTGCATGAGCTGTGCTACTTCCTTGTCCTGATCAATCTTCCACCCATAGGCAGAACCATATACATACACAGTCCTTCCGCTCGTGGTCTGAAATTGTCTTTCAGTGCCAACTGTATCATGATCTGCTGCAAGCTGTGCCACATAATCCACTACGTGCTGCCGGAAGGCTTCATCATTCTGGAGCAGCTGCCCTTTCTCGTCAAACTGCAGCCAGTTTTTGATGGTATTCCCATCGAGTGTTACCGTTTCGTCTCCAAATGTATATGTGATATTTGCTTTTGTCAGGTTCTTATATGTATTTACCATATTCTGAAGTTCTGAACTTTCTTTCGTCACATCTGCTTTCTTATAAGCCTTTGGATCACTTTCCAGATTTACCTCTGCCGCATCGTTATCGATTGCCCTGCATATCATCTGATAAGCTTCTTTGGTATTTAATTCGTTGCCTTCCGTTTCTGGCACAATAGTGAATTCTGAGTTAACAAAACTTACATACGCATTTTCCGGTGCTATCTGATTCTCTTTTTTCGCACAATTTAATGAATTTACCTGTTCTTCCAGTTTCTCCCGGCTGAAAAAAGTCTCTTCTTGAACCATATAGTTTTTTGTTTCAAAAAGACTGCCGATCCATTCCCATGATTTCTGAGTTTTCAGCAGCTGGAGAACCGCACCGCTGGATACGTATTTATAATCAATGTCTTTTCCTGTAATGGCCTGCGGGTCCTGCATTCTTGCCCTTACCTGAATAGTATAGTTATCCTTTTTCCCAGCAATCTCCTGCTCAACCTCATATGCTGTCTTATTTGAACTGTCAATCCCATTGATGGTCGTCCCATAAAAGAAGTGATATGAGTAATAATAAGATATACCTGCATACATACAACAGCCTATAACAAAAATCATCAATATAATCAATATTACAATTTTCTTAATTTTATTTTTCTTCTTTTCTGAAAATATAATAGATCTGAATTCCGATTTATCCATCGGCACATACACAACTGAACCTGGTCTTGCCGATTTTGTGGTTCTCATTGACTGCCCTATCACTTCTTTTTGTCTCATATCCTACTTATCTTTCTTTGAATCACTTAGTTTTTTGCACTGTCTCACTGTCATTATCAAAATGTAATGTCTTATGATATTTCGCATTCTCCTCTAAAAGTTTTTTCCATTTCTGTCCATCCTCTTTTGTCGGATTATTAAAATTCTGCTGCCCCTTCAGTTCATCCATATACTGGATATAATCCAGGAAATAAATATCTACTGTCGAAATATCCCTGTCCTGAATTACGAAGTTATTACAGTTTCCAGTAGACTCATTATATGGAAGTGTGTTTCCGTTGGCATCAAGAGCTACCATGAAGCAGTCACTGTTGGATCCTTCCTTATAAAGTTCATTTACCGTCAGTTCATACGGAGAACGAATTACGGATTTGAGTCCGATACCAGCATCGTTTGTATCATTCAGTTCCAATACTTCTGTCCGGGAATCATCTACTGTAACCGGGATATCGAAACTCCAGTCACCTTCATATTTGTAGTAGCCGGCATCCCTTCCATAGTTTTCATCATCCGCTTCTGACCACTCATAGTCTGCTTCCAGCCCTCTTACCTTCGAGATATCCAGATGCAGATTAAAAGTATCCGGAATCTCAATATCTTTAATATATTTCTGATATGCTCCACCACGCTCAGATACTTTATTGATAAACTCTTCCAGCAGTGCATAACCTTCATCCGTCTGATCATCTAAGTCCGCCTGAGTTATTCCCATCTCATCCATTACCTGCTGTGTCATTTCATTGTATTTCTCATTATATTCCGTATAGTCTTTTGCCGCCTGAGCAAGATCATAACGGAAAATGCATGCATAGGTGTTGTCATCCAGAAACTGTCCTTCCACATGACCGTCGATCACCCGACTAGCTTCTGAATCAAAGTCCACACCTCCAGTCATATCCAGATCAATGACCGGTGTTCCACTTTCCGCCCTGGTTGACGTTTCTGGAAATGGCTTATCACTCTTAAACTGCATAGTTATATAGACTGCCTGGCTGTTGGCATATACCTCAGAACATGTAATTGTCAGCCCATCTGCTGTTTTAATGTAAGCATTCTCACTAGTGGCATTACCTGTCTTGTCCCCATCTGCTTCACTGCCATCTGCCGTTGTTCCATCAACGGATTCCAAGGTTGTTGCATAATCCGAAAAATCACCAAAGAAACTTACATTATCCTGCAAGATTTCAAAAAGCCCTCCTACAACCGGAATATTCTTTGCCATTACTGGATTGGTTGCACAGAATATAAATCCGACTGCCAGTACCGCTGCCATACCTCCTGCTACCCTGCCTCCAATTTTCATCCAGTGATATGGATCCTTTGGTGCTTTTTTCTGTAACACAGCATTATTTTCAATCAATCGATATGCCTGATTGATACGTTCATGCACGATTGCCGGCATTTCTGTATCCTTTTGAAGTTTTTCCTGGAAGTCTTTCTCATTATTATTTAAAGTCATCATTAAACACGTCCCTCCTTAACCTTATATCCATACATCTCTGCAATCTGTTTTCTACCACGATGAAGACGAGATTTCACAGTGCTTTCCTTCATATCCAGAGCGTCACTGATCTCCCGGACACTAAATCCTTCCATATAGTACAAAAGAACAACCAAACGATATTTGCTATCCAATGTTTCTAATACTTGTGCCCATTCCATTGCCGCATATTCTTCTTCGTGAAAAGGTGTTTCCGGCATCTGATCCGTATAAGTAACCAGCTTTTTCTTCTGTATCATGTCCTTACACTTGTTGATCAAGATTCGAATCATCCAAGTTTTAAAATATCTGTTCTGTTTCAGACTTTTCAGATTTTCATAACAGGAAAGAATCGTATCCTGTATTGCATCCGCAACATCTTCATCATTTTTCAGATATGCTGCCGCAATCTTATACATACTCTGTACATTCTCATCCATAAGTCGGCAGAAAGCATCTTTGTCGCCTTTCTTCGCTTTTCGTATCAAAACCTCATTCATTGTAGTTCCGGCTCTCCTATCTCAGACTAGTCATCCGTAGTATACTATAGAAGCTTCATTTATGTGCTTCTACTTATTAGACGTGCGAATCCCTAAAAAGGTTGCAAATATTTTTAAAAAAATTATCTCAGATAAAAACATCCCCGAAATCGTTCAGAATTTTTATGATCATCAGGTCCTATTAGGGTAGAAAAACAGCCATACCATGTGTTTTTACATGATACGGCTGTCTATAATTTCCAGGCCCTCAGGATAGATTAATTGAATCGCCACACTAAATGCTTCCTATACAGATCGGCAGCTATTTTAATCTCCTGTACGATTTTCTCTCTATCCTGTTGTTTTCCCATCTATCTTTTCCCAATCATCACTATAATATAAAAACAGCACCGGACAACTTTTTGTTATCCAGTGCCCATAATCTTAAAAAGCGGTTTTATGCTGGCTGTCAGCCGCGACATCCTTCCGAACGTCTAAAATGTCGCCGGTATCATTAAGTCCCCGGCGCGGACTCACCGTATCTCCCTGGTGTGGGCGTAATACCCTTCCGAGTATCAAATAGTCCCAGTAATTACCCTGCCCGGGCACAGTACAGCTTTTACGTGCCGCTACACGAAACCTTTTAGTTTAACTATATTATATGCGATACCCTAAGAAATATCAATAGTTTCTGGCAAAATCGATTGGCTGTATTTTATTGTACCCCATTACTTACCACTGTCTATGATTTTCAGGTCCTCAGGACAGATCAATCAAAAATCATATCCTCTGTCCCATCAGGTCTTAAAAATACTGTTTTTGAAATTCCATTACATTCCAGCGTTACTTTCTGCTCACAGGAAGAACAGAGGCGAACCCTGTGTATCCTGCCATCTCTCCATTCAAAATCAACTGTGATGGCACCCTGTGCCTTCATTCCCCGGACATTTCCGTCTTTCCATTCATCCGGAAGTGCCGGAAGTAACAGGATATACCCTTTCCTGCTCTGGATAAGCATCTCTGCAACCGCAGCTGCAAAGCCAAAGTTCCCATCGATCTGGAACGGTGGGTGTGCACACAGCATATTGGGATAAATGCCGCCTCCCACACAGGAAATATTTTCCTCCCTGGTATAACGGAGCTGGTTTTTCAAAAGCCCCAGTGCATGTTCCCCGTCCCGGAGTCTGGCCCAGAGGCAGGCCTTCCATGCCATACACCATCCGGTTCCTTCGTCCCCGCGCCTTTCCAGAGCCACCCGGCAGGCTTCCAGAAGCTCCGGGTTTTTTTCTGTGATCAGGTTTCCGGGATAAAGACCATACAGATGGGAAACATGGCGGTGATGGATCTCTGTTTCCGGATAATCCAGGAACCATTCCCGGATTTGTCCAAAGCTTCCCGTCTTAAATGGCGGCAGTTTTGAAAGTACCCGTTTTACATCCGCTGTCTCTCCCTCTATGCCCAGGATGTTACATATTTTCAGGTAGTACCCAAACAGTTCTTTCAGGATGCTGATATCCATGGTGGATGCCATTCCCACACTGTGGGATTTTCCATCTTCTCCACAGAAACGGTTTTCCGGGGAAGTGGAAGGCCCGGTAACATAGTATTCCCCATATGGGAACAGGAACCCAAGATAGAACTTTACGGCTCCCTCGATCACCGGATATGCTCTGTCTTTCAGGAAATCCAGGTCTTCTGTATAGCAGTAATGTTCCCAGAGATGCCGGCAGAGCCATCCCGAACTCATAGGCCACATAGAATAGGAACAGGGGTCCTCATCCTGCCCGAAATATCCAACAGGTCCGGAATGTCCCCAGATATCCAGGTTGTGGTGGCTCACCCATCCGGAAAGTCCATAGACCTCCCTGGCTGTCTCCCGTCCATCCTCTGCTGTCCGGCAGATCAGGTCAAAGAGTGGTTCCTGACATTCGCTCAGGTTGCATCTCTCAGCCATCCAGTAATTCATCTCCGTGTTGATATTAACGGTATAATTACTGCTCCAGGGGGCACGCATCCTGTTGTTCCAGATTCCCTGGAGGTTTGCACACTGGCTTCCCGGTCTGGAGGAACAGATCATCAGGTATCTGGCATAATGGAACATCATCTCTGCCAAACGGTTTTCCCTGGTGTCGTTCAGTGATAATTCCATACGGTTAAAATATTTATGGTATTCTCCCAGATGTCTTTTCTTCAGCTGTTCATAATCCGGATCTTCCAATACTTCCATACACTCTTTTTCCAGCTGTGGTGTATCTGCATTCCGTCCAAAATCTGTATTTCCTGTAAAATAAACAAATATGTCCTGTTCTCCCTCGATCAGGAGCTTACCATCACAGCATTTCACACTGCCCTGCGGTACAACAACCTTTACAGCCAGTGTAAACCGGATTCCTTTTCCGGCCTCATAAACAACCGGTTCCGGGCAGTCATAGTATGGCGGTGCCACATAAGAAGGTGCCCGTCCAGAAAGTAAAACGGTATCTTCACAGTTTTTTATTTTCTCATATCTGATCTCACTTTCCAGTGAAATCTCAAGATGAAGTTTCTGTTTATGGGCTGCCTGGAAATGGACTGCCAGCAGAGGATCTGCCATGCTCACAAACAGCTCCCTTTTATACCCTGCAGATGCCACTGTTTCCACCGCATGGTTCAAAGAGAGCTGGCGTACATATCCGCCGGGTGCCTGTCCGGACATCTGCAGACTCATATTGAGTCTGCCAGCCGGGAGGTAACTGTCCGTCCAGTCACCCAGGATATGTTTCCTACAATAATCTTCTGCTTCCTGATGCTTCTGGTCTTTAAGCAGCTTTCGCAGATGCCCAAGATCAGCATGGCCGTTTTTATTCAGCTTTGAACTGCCGTCACCGGACCATAAAGTATCAAGATTCAGTTCAAGTGTTTCATTTTCCAGACGGCCATAGGACATCACTCCAAGAGTTCCGTTTCCGAGCGGCAGTGCCTCATTCCAGGCTTCTGCCGGGCTTTTGTAGCTTAATATCCAATGGTCCATTCGTGTTATCCTCCTATATTAACATTATGTTATCTGTACTATTTTCATAAAAGTTGTAATGCGTCTTCATCTGCAACTATAGTTACATCGGGATGAAGCTGAAGAATTGAAGCCGGTACATTTGGAGTAATCGGTCCGTAAAGGGAATCATAAATAGCTTTTGCCTTAGATGAACCGGTAGCAATCAATAATATTTTCTTTGCGGACATGATATTCTTAATTCCCATAGTATACGCCTGCTTCGGTACATCATCTATGCTCTTAAAAAAACGGGCATTTGCCTTGATAGTACTTTCTGTAAGATTTACACAATGCGTTTCTTTTTCAAATGCTACTCCAGGTTCATTGAATCCAATATGACCATTTCCTCCAATTCCAAGAAGCTGCATATCAATCCCACCCACCATGGAAATTATCTTGTCATATTCTTTACAGGCATGCTCACTGTCTGCATCCATTCCGTCCGGAACATATGTATGGGATTTTTCAATATTTATATGGTCCAATAAATTTTGATCCATAAAATATCGGTAACTCTGATCATTGTCTGGAGACAAACCTTTATATTCATCCAAATTTACAGTAGTAATTTTTGAAAAATCAAGATCCCCTTTTTTATACCATTCGATCAACTGTTGATACATACCCACTGGTGTTGAACCAGTTGCTAAGCCCAGCACTGATCTAGGATTCATGATAATCTGTGCGGACATAATATTTGCTGCTTTTCTGCTAACATCCTTATAGTCTTTTCCTTTGTAAATAACCATATATACCCTCCTGAACGTCTGGTGACCCTGTGCCAGACAGATTCATCACTGAATTTGATACCATTTAATCTCGTTTGGTTCCATATGAAGTTCAAAACTGCTTCCATCTCCGATGTATACCGTTGTATCCTGCGGTTCATAAGTATTGTTCACAACACAGTATTTCTTATTTTTAACATATGCATGAACCTCAACATTATAATTTGAAGAATACCAGCAATAAAGTTCCTTCTCAGCAGATGCTGACCAGAGAACTGCTCTATAAAGTACACGGCTATTCTCGAAGCTATATGGAAGACCACTGATATAAACACCTCGTCCTTTTCCAAAGGTCTTTACAGCCATCTGTACTTCCTGATTTTTATGGATCAGAATTTCTGTTTCCGGCAATGCAAAAATATTTTTCTTGCCTTCACCAAAATCAACATCGCCCTCTGTATCCTGAAGGATAAAGTGATCTCTATGCTCATCCCAGTTATATTTATCAGTATTTAAGTTGAATCCTCGTTCTTCTTCTACACCAAGGATATCATCCAACTGGAAGAATTTACCCTGCCACTGATGAGCAGCTGGTTCCCCTACTCCTATAAATCCTCCACCATTATAGACAAATTCTCTGATGGCAGTACTGATTGTTTCATCAATCCAGTTTTCGCCACCTGTCTGTGCAGTGTCTGCATCTCCTACGTTAATGATCACATCAAAATTTTTCAACAGTTCTCTGTTTTCACGGATATCATCAAAGCTAATAAAGGATACATCAAACGGTGCACCACTTAATGCCTCTATAATTCCAAAATAAGAATAATTCTGCTTGTAATAAATCGCATGATGTACCATGTGATTTCCCCAGGAACGCATTTTACCCCAGCAATTCAGAACTGCTACACGTTTCACACAATACGGAGTAGTTCCCTGAATATTATCATATAAAGTACGGAATTCATCACAAACCTCCTGGATATACTGCACAAAATCCGGAAATTCCAGAGCAAGTTTCAGGTATCCGCCATATCCGATTCTCTGAATCGGGCTTCTCAGAATGGCTCTCCTTGCTGTTACCCAGTTCACTTTTGCTTCCTTTACCGGATCTCCACCCTCATGGAATGTATCTGGAAAGAAATACGGAAGAAATCTTCCTTCTGTATATTTAACATTCTTGATATCGCTGAACAAACGCAGGGTTGCTCCATTTCCCACACTTCCTACAACCGCATCCAATCCAATAGATGCAAATTCATCCATAAATGGTTCCATACCGATCCAGTGGTCACCCATAAACATCATGGCTTCTTTTCCATACTCATGAACAATATCAACCATCTCTTTAGCCAGTTTAGCCACTTCTCTTCTCTGGAAAGCCTGGAAATCCTGAAATTCTTTTGAAGGAATACGATATGTATTATTCATATATCCCTGATCGATGATAAATTCCGGGCGGAATTTATATCCAACTTCCTTTTCAAACTGTTCCAGGATATAAGGACTGACGGAGGCTGAATAACCAAACCAGTCAACATATTTTTCTCTTGCCAGTTCGTCAAAGATCAGGGTAAACTGGTGAAAAAATGTAGTAAATCTTACGACATCTACATAATCATGGTTTTCAAGGAATTTTCTGAGCCGCAACATAGAATGTGCTTTTGTCTTGGGCTGCCGTACATCAAAAGTAATCTGTGGTTCAACATCTTTCCATTCATTGACAACTGCATTATACATATGTACAGGATCCCACATGATATAAGCCAGAAAACTTACGGTATATTCATGGAATGCAATTGAAGGATGTATAACAACATTTCCGCTCTTTTCATCATAAGACCAATATTTTGTATCAACTGTTTCACTGGTAGTACGATCAATTACTTCCCACCATCTCTGAATGTCATCTCTTGTGTTCACAGCAAGCATGTCCGGATAGAGATGATCCATGAGATGTATCTCAAGTGTATCTGAAACAGCTGTATGGAATGACGTCATAATATACATCTGCTGTATTTCATCTGAATTTTCTTTTGCCCACTTATTATCTTTTCGGGTTGTATAATACGTAGCATAAATTTTTGCTCCTGTATTTTTGAGTTTTTCCGGAAACTCTGTTCCATCGCAGTCTCTTATTGCATCAGCTCCCCATTTATCTAACATTTCCAGTGTCTGTGGAACCACATCCAGATCTGTTGGTATTGTTACTCTGCCTTTTCTCTGAGTCATCTTACTTTCCGTCCTCCTTGATTATTGTAATTTTATTATTTTTTAAAGTAACTGTCCCATCCTGCATACTTTCCCTTATCAGTGGAACTTCACGTCTCATATAGAATTCATTTTCAGTCACAAGGGCATCCGGATTACATGCCGGACTGATAATCCCTCCCAGATCATCATAACTGATATTTTTACGGAAGATATTATGAACAGCTTCCTCCATACAGAACATAATGCAACCGCCCTCATTTGACCGGCTGGAATTATACTCATATAAGGTACCATCTCCGGAATCTGCATCATATGCCATACCATCCTGGTTCAGTCTGGTATCTGTAACTTCATTGTAACAGAACCGGGCATTTTTACATTTCCATGGCCATATGGCAGCCGCTACCTTTCCCATTCTGTCTTCCGGATATCGATACACAGAATCATTCATCTCTTTTGCACAGCTATCTGCAATATTATGTTCTGTCAATGGCTCAAGGGAATACATAGGAGTAATGGCATCTCCTCCTGCCTGGCTGACATAGCAATTGCGTATGATTATATTCTCATGTCCGTATTTCCTGAAAGTTTCTTCATCAAGCTCTACCCCGGAAAACTTCTGATGCTGATAAGTATATCCCACAGCAATTCCCCACCGGCTGACTCTCCACACAGTACAATTCTCTACAGTGATCCCGTCATATCTTGCGACTCCTGTTTTTTCTTCATTGTCCGGTGTTAAGGCAGTCATATAAATACCGCCATTGTTCATATGCTTGTTATAAACGTTTCCTGTAACATCATGAACCCATACATCTCGTATGGTGATGTCATGAAGTGTTCCACCGTTTTTCGCCACTACAGCAATGCCGGTTCTGTCCATTTTGTGTGGTGCCGCATATTCTTCTATGTTTGTGTATGGAGATGAGTTTGTTATGATCAGATCATGAACCAAAATATATTCCACATCATAAAGAAGTAAGGCAGATGATACTTCTCCTTTATATACATGAGATGGCGAATCCAGAGGTGTGCCATAATCCTGATACCATATTCCGCTGCCATTTGAATGAATGCACGGCATGGTTCCTTCTCCATAAGTACCGATTTCAATTCTGTCAGATCTGGTTCCTTTGCCCTTTATATGCAGGTACTGGTTTTCAAAAACAGATCCTCTTTCCAGTAAAACACGATCACCTGGGTTTAATTCCAGATTATTAATCCTGTCCAGGGATCCAAATGCTGTTTCCGGTGTTTCACCATTCTTACAGTCATCTCCATTAATGCTGCTTACGTAATATGTTTTGAATTTCCTGCTCATATTCCTTCTCCCGTATCCGTTTCCTTATTACCATGGCAACTTCATCATAGGAAAAACTGTCACCCTGGTAACGGGTAAACAGTTCCCGATGCTCATTCCAAAATGAAACCATGTCTTTGGAAGTAATCATTGAATAATTATAACTTCTTTTGATCAAAGCTTTCTCTGCGACAAAATCCAGTCGGAATCTTGTCAGCTCATACTGTATATATGCAGGCACTGAGAAATTACTCAGACCATAAACAGTAATTCCTTTTTCAAGAAGTTCTTTTCTTTTTTCATTTTCCAATATGCGTCTGCGTTCTACTGCTTCCAGAGTGTCATCAGCAATCTGCCCTAACTGTGCAGCAAATTCCAGGCAGGCCTGTATATAGTTCATTTCGTCATCATTCATAAAATCATAATTATTTAACATTATTCTGTAATCTCCCGTTATCCCTTGTTGCAGAGTCCGGTTCTGCGGAGTTCCGTTTCCTACAGTATCTATAAAAATACTGACTTGGTAATATCCATGTATTTTTTTATCTTTCGTAAAATAAAAATCCCTGACATCCGTTACAATCCGAGTGCCAGGGATTTTAATGATCAGCCTTTAACCGCTCCGACCATAATACCTTTTGAGAAATATTTCTGCATAAATGGATATAATGCAAAAATTGGTAAGGAAGCCAGGACAGTTATTGTCATACGAATTCCTTTTGGAGAAATAGCCGCCATTGCCTGCGTCATATCAGCTCCACTGGATGCAGTCTTTAACTGTTCTGCCAGTCTTTGTGCCTCATTGAGATAGTTATACAATAAGTACTGTAATGTTGTCAGTGATTCATTGGCACGAGTATAAATATGATTATCAAACCATGAGTTCCACTGGCCTACAGCAACAAAGACTACAACTGTTGCAATGATTGGTTTGCAAAGTGGAAGTATAATTTTGAAAAAGCAGGTTATATATCCGGCCCCATCCAGAGCAGCAGATTCTTCCAGTGCTGGAGGAAGCTGTTCTATGTATGTTTTGATCAATATCATATTGTAGGCTGAAATCATTGTAGGTAAAATATATACCCAGAAATTGTTTAACAATCCATAGGATTTTATTACAATATATGTTGCGATCATACCACCACTAATATACATGGTAAATACAACAAAACGATATAATATCTTTCTTGCCGGCATTTTATCTTTTGTGAAAAGATAAGCAAGGAATGAACAGCAGAATACGGATAACCCCGTTCCTACTACTGTTCTCAGCACAGACATTCCTAATGCCGGAAAGAAACCCTTCAGTGTGAGAATTTCTTTATAGTTACTGAGTGTAAATCCAGACGGAAGTATCACAGGAGGATTTACAGATGCTGCTGTTGTGTCACTGAATGAATAGCATAACACGTACCAAAACGGATAAATACAAACCAGTGCAAGCAGTATCATCAGCAAAGAATCAAACACAAGAAATGCTTTTCTTGATGGTGAAGTTTTAATTTTCATTTTGCCCATAATTGTCTCTCCTTTAGATAACTGCTTTGCCTCTGATCTTTTTGGCAACCAGATTTGCTACCACAACCAACGAGATACTTACAAGAGACTTCACAACGCTGATGGCCACACCATAAGAATAGTCCATATTCTGAAGACCAATCCTGTAAGTGTAAAGATCGAGAACCTCGATATTTGGTGCTGTTAGTGAGTTCTTAAACAGAAGATACTGTTCATATCCTGTGTTAAGGAAGTTACCTACATTCAAAATGAATAACACCACAAAGGTCTCCATCATTGCAGGTAATGTTACATGAAGAGCACATTGAAGATATCCAGCTCCATCTACCCTTGCTGCTTCATACTGTTCCTGGTCAATTCCCGAAATAGCTGCCATATAGATAATGGAGTTCCATCCCAATGTTTTCCATTGCAACAGGAAGGACTGAAACCAATATACTGCTTCATTTGAGCCCAGCAGGGAATTGGAAGCATCTCCAATTCCCAATGCTGTTGCCAAACCTGTTACAATTCCATCAGAGGCGAACAATGCTGTAGCGAGGGAAAATATAATGACCCAGCTGATGAAATTGGGGAGGGTTGTAAAGGTCTGCGTAAATTTCTTGATTGGGCCATTTCTTAATTCATTAAGCAAAATAGCCATAAACATTGGCAACGGTGTCAAACAAATGTTAATAAGTGCGAAAATAAATGTATTTTTCAATGATCGTAATACATTGTCATCATTAAAAATCAGTTTAAAATAATCCAGGCCAACAAAATCGCAATCAAAAATACTTACTCCAGGTACATAATCAAAAAATGAATAAATCCATCCAAAAATCGGAACATAGCTAAACAAAAAGACTATGACGATAAATGGCATTGCCATCCAAAGCAATTTATAATCTTTCGGTGCTTTTTCCACCAATGCCCTTTTCCGGTTCATAAGCATGCTCCCTTCTTTATTTGCTTTCCAGCTTGTCAATTGAACTCTTTGAAGTCTCCCATGCATTCTGCCACCATTCAATAGACTCTTCTACGCCAGCGTCTGCAAGCTGCTGTAATAAGGCTTCCTTTGCAGACTGGAAAGCTTCATCGGATTCTGCCTGTACAAGACCCGGCAGAGCATTTTCAGTAAGTTCAATACAGTTGCTGTCTATACGAGTAATATTTTTCGGTGTTATCTCAAGGCACATACGAATCGTTGGATTAGCATCACTAAGATCCATGCTTGTGCCATCCTCGATACGCTTCTTCAGAAGATCGCTTGGTAAATCAATATCAAACTGTTTACAGAGATCCTGCTCAGCTGTGGTAAGGTTCGCTTTCATGACGTCTTCATCATTCCAAAGATTTACAAGACCACCATCTGGTAATACATCATTGTAATCCCATCCAACAAGATTATCTGTACCACTATCGCTGATGCCGCTTGCTTTCCATTCATCTGTACGGCTGCTGTCAGTCTTCATGCTCATTGTATCCTCTGTTAAATGAGGTTTTCCATCATCGCCTTTTTCCCAACGTCCCTCAATACCAGATTCTGCACTTCTGGCAAACTCACTGCTCTGCAGATAATCAAGTACCATAACTGCTCTTTCAATATTTGGTGAATGAGAGGACACAAACAGATATTTTCCTGTCCATCCGGCTTTGTTTGGCTCATTGACCCATCCCAGTTTAGATGGTAACGCAATGTATTCCTTGTCTGTTCCCTTGTTATTTGTATTATAAGTTCCATAGAACCAGTTTACAGTTCCACCAAGATACTGACCTTTTGTATATTTTTCTGTGAGATCTTCACCCTGGGTAATGAAATTATCCGGATCCAGCAGGCCTTCTCTGTAAAGTTTATTATAGAATTCCACACCTGACCAGAATGGAGTTTTTACATCTTCGTCTTTATCATAAACATCCACTACTAAATCATTAGTTTTTGCATCTTGGACATACAGACCATCCTCAAGGTTTACATATCCTTCTCCCAGGCATCCTTTGAAGAAATAAGTATGAAGATCCGAATCATTATAGGCACTCATTGCATAGGTTTCTAAGCCATCCTCTGTTTTTGGATAGATCTCTTTCATCGCTTTTAATGCCTCGATATAATCATCATCGTTGTTAATTTCTGGGCATCCTATCTGCTTATATAAATCCCAACGAACTACATAGCCTGTCGGAATTACAGAACCATAATTTTTCTCGGCATTGTCTGTAACTACATGCGGAGTAACGAAGTATTGCGTATCATCGCCATCACTCTTAAAGTTCTGCATAATTGTGTTTCTATAATTCATGTCGTCTGAAAAGATATTTGGCGCAATATTTTTATAATCCAACAGATTTACTGCATGCTTTCCTTTTAAGACACCTTCAATATTTGCATCTGCAATCTGTACAATATCTGTGGTATTTCCACCAGACAGATCCAGATTCAGGCTTTCCTGATCATACGGTTTTACCGTAATAGTGCAATTAAATTTTTCCTCAACCGCCTTAATCACTTCAGTCGGCCAGGTTGTCGTTGCAGAATCAAACAGTGACAATCCGCCAATTGAAATATCTACTTTTTCTGACATATCTACATCATCAGAACTTTTGGCAGTAGTTTTGCTAGTTGATGCACTCTCCTTGCTTGAACCACATCCTCCAAGGCAAGATACAACCAGAGCAGTTGCACCTAAAACTGCTGTCATTTTCTTTAATTTCATAACCTTTTACCCTCCTAGCTGTCATTTTATATTAGACAGTTCACGATTTATCTCCGTCATACCGTGTACCCTGCTGTCTTCCTTTTTGACTTTGATAGTTGCTTTTAACTGGCCAGTTAAATGTTTTTAAAATCTCATCTGCCTAAGATGCTATTATTTTAACATGGTAAAAGCTTTGATTAAATGTTCATTCTTACTTGATGCTTAACGGATTTTTCGTTTTTTTACATTTTCTTCACTGTTTTTGACCCATTTTATTATTCGTCATTGTGCATCATAAAATAAGTCAATTATTTTCATATTGTTGTAATGTTGAATATATTTTCTTTTTGAACATTAGATTTTTTCTACATTTTTGTGCTTTTAGGAAAACTAACCTCAACAATAAATCCAAGTTTCCTGTTCGATTCAACTCTCATACTGCCCTGGTCACCATATAACAAATTAAGCCGTTTATAAACATTGGCCATTCCAATATGGTCAGATGCCTTAGAAAAAGTTTTCATTTTCATATATATTTCTTTTAACTGAATCTCATCAAAAAATACTCCGCTATTAATCACCTTCACCTCTATGCGTTCATTACATTCTATGATTACATTTATAGTACGTATCTCTTCTGAACTGCTTCCATGCGCAAAGCAATTCTCAATAAGCGGCTGCAAAATAAGTCGCGGAAATACCAGATCATACCACTCTTTTGAGCAGTTCATACTGTATTCCATGTCATGGCCAAATCTGAGCTGCATCATTGCTACATAATTATCAAGAAATTCTATCTCATTTTCAATTTTCCAGGTGAGACTGGGATTTCGAAGCATGGGAGTAATAATCTTTCCTAGTGTGACCAGTGTGTCTGCAACAATCTTGTTATTTGTCATCATGGCCATCCAACGAATGGAATTAAGCGAATTTAATAAAAAATGTGGATTCATCTGATATTGAAGTGCAAGAAGTTCTTCTTTTGTTTTTTCCCTTTCCACCAGTTTCAATCTTTCAATATAATCCTTAATGCTTTGCGCTGTATAATACAATTCTTCATTTAGCCGATCAAGCTCCTTCCAGCCAAGCTTTTGAGGCTTATCTATCTCAAACTCCTGGTATCTGACATGGTGCATGTTTTTCATCAACAGTTCAATTGGTCTGGTATATTTTCTACTCCATACAATTGACACAAATGCAGTGGATAGTATTGCAGCCAAACAAATAAGCACCCCGAAATTTCTGATATCTTTTGCGTCCTTCATATATTCCTGTTTTGGTATCATGTCGCATAATTTCCAATTATAAATATCAAGGTCATATTCAATATTTTGCGTATCGCTACCTGTTTTGAGCTGTTCTCCAAGTAACTTTTCCCCGACATTTGATATTATCTGATTATTTCCGTCTACTAAAACTGCTGTACTATCATCAAAGGCTACTGACCTATATGTACTTTGAAGATCACTTTCACTGACAGCAACAATAAGATATCCATCCTTTTCCAGTTCACTGCTCTCCCCCAGTGCTTTTATACCTATGAGCGAAGCATTTTGGCTCATCAATCGCAACGGGCTTTCATTATTTAGGTTCAGTTCCCAGCTGGGGATCCATGTTGTATAGGGATATGCATCTTTGCTTTGTTTGAGTACCTTCAGCAAATTTCCAGATATTTGAGTGTTACCAGTCCTGTTTTTACGTAATACAGACGATACAATCCCCCATCCATCTCCGCGCAAAAATCCAAGTGCAGAAACTTCCCTGTTTACAGACATTTCATTAATAAAGCTATCCGTTATTTTCACCTTTAATTCATTACTTTCAATGTCCGTTTCCGGATAATTATTCTCAAAATCCCATATCAGATCATTTGTCACATATTTATCCAAGCATAACTCTGCATTTTTCAAAACATTTTTCAGATTTTTTTCAGCCTGTTCAAATGTCATTAGTACTACCTTTTCATTCCCTGTTTCTATTTTTGCAACAAAGTAATGATATGTAATATAGAATAAAATACTTAATATCACAATAAAACTTCCTAATATTGAGATAAGTACCTTCTGTCTCCAGTCCATTCGTTTCACTGATTTGTTTTTCTCCATCTAGCCGGTGATTCTCCTGTCTTCTTTTTAAAGTACCTTGAGAAATATTCTAAATTCTGAAACCCATGTTTTTGAGCGATTACAACAATCTTCTCATCACTGTTCTTTAAATCCTTCATTGCCTCTTCCAACCGGATTTCATTTAGATATTCTATATAATTCTTACCTGTCTGCTGTTTGAACAAATACGAAAAATAACTTCCTGATAGGCCTATTATTCTTGAAATATCCTTCAGGCTAAGATTTTCCTGATAATGTTCCTCCATATAAGATATTGATTTCTGAATCAATGCTTTTCCGCTGTTATCATCATAGTCTATATTAAATTGCTGTACATATGCACGATCAAACCAGTCCTTCAGACTTTCTGATTCCTTCCTATTACAATATGTGATCACAAAACGAACCCCCAGAAAATCCTCAATGGAACTGTTAATCCTTTTTATTCGCTCATCTATATTTCGTTCTTCATGTTCATAGAATATAATAAATTCTTTTTCTTTTAACGGAATCAGCAGTTTATTTGGCAACTGACGTCTTACAAGTTCATATATAAACTCCATTGCCAATGCATTGATTTTTGTCTGATCTTCATCTTTTAGGCTGAACAACAGCATATACTCCATGAAATCAGTCTTTTCCCATGTACAGTTTGCTATTTTACCTAATAAGAACTTTGAAATATGCGTCTCTAACGTATCATTGCTACTTTCCGCTTTATCCGTTTTTCTTCCTATTCTGATCAGATATTCCTGTACATTCTGCAATGCATCGCACACCTCATCAATACTGATACTTGCCTTTAAAACATAAGCATTAATATTATAAGGAATTAGTTTCCTTAACGTTTCGAAATCATTCATACATGATACTACAACAATGGCACAATCTTTATCAATCTGTCTTACTCTTTTGACAAGTTCTACACCATCCATTCCTTCCATACGAAGATCCGTTATCAAGACATCAGGACGAATTGACTCAAATAACCGGAAAGCTTCTATTCCGTTTTCAGCCAGTGCAGATAATTCCATCTGATATTTACTCCAGGGAATAGAGTTCTGTAATCCTAAGCGCACTAATAATTCATCTTCTGCAAATAATACTTTATACATTTCCTTCCCCCATAAAACATTAAAATATTGCGGTTCTTGGCTTGAATATTAAAGGACCAGAAACAAAACTGTATCTGGTCCTTTCGTTCTTCCTTAATATACGCCAACAAATGATATTGCCGGAGCAACTCTTGCATCATCAATATTAATAATAAGATTTGCTGTTTCAATTTCCTGTAAATCTATTATTTTTTTATAACCAATGGTTGTTCCTTTATAACATTCCTGCATAATTCCATCATTCTCATAGCTTACAGAAAAAGACTCTACTCTTTGACTAAGCGGAATAGCTTCCTTAATGACCAGATATGACACTTTTCTCGGTTTCTCCCATTTTATATTGATAGAGAGTTCTTTATCCCCCTCTTCATTTACAAAATAAGAATCATAATCATCCATTCTTAATGCTTCTCCATTACTTTTCTCAGCATTTGAAGCAGAGAGTATAGATATTTCCGCATCCTGTAAAAGATTATGTTTAAAGGTATTCTCAATAAACTCGCCCAACTGTTTCAGATTTGCAGCATCTGTTTCATGGATACGGCCATTTTTCATCGGAGGAAGATTTAATAATAATGTGGTATTTCCCCCTACGGATTTTAAGTAAATGTCTTTCAGGTTCTCAAAGGAGCGGACCTGTTCATCTTCTTCCTCATGATAGAACCAGCCTGGACGGATAGAAACATCCGTCTCTGCAGGGTACCATGCAAGCTCTTTTTCATTTGCAAGGCGTTCCCTGCTTCCAAGGTCTGTCTGGGTCTCGTCCAACGGCCGGTTCCGGAATTCTTCATTATCTTCCTGCTGGCTTAACGCTGCTGTGATCGCCGGATCAGTCATATCCTTTGCAACAACGCTCCATTCACTCGGTCTTACTTCCCCTGCCTCGTTTCCACACCATCTGATGTCCGGGCCTGAAATAGAAATCACCGCATTTGGCTGCAGTTCACGCATCACTTTATAATATCTCTGCCAGTCGTATTTCTGGACCTTTCCATTTGGTCCCTCACCACATGCACCGTCCAGCCAGATCACAAAGATATCACCATATTCTGTCAGCAGCTCTGTCAGCTGGTTCAGATAGTAATCGTCATACTCTTTTCCCTTTCCATAGCTGCTGTTGTTTCTGTCCCAGGGTGAAAGATAAACACCAAATTTAAGTCCAAACTCCCGGCACGCTTCGGCTGTTTCTCTGACAATATCCCCTTTTCCGTTTTTGTACGGGGAGTTTTTGATACTATGCTCGGTGTATTTGGATGGCCACAGGCAAAATCCGTCATGATGTTTGCATGTGAGGATCAAGCCCTTCATCCCACCCTCTGCTGCTGTTTTTGCCCACTGGCGTGCGTCCAGCTCTGTCGGATTAAAAATGGATTCCGGTTCTGTTCCATCCCCCCATTCGCTTCCGGTAAAAGTATTTACAGTGAAATGAATGAAACAGAAAAATTCCATGTTTTCATATGCAATCTGTCTTGCTGATGGTACAACCTGAACCAAACGTTTATCTTCTTCAAAACCTGTATAAAGCATAATCCTTCTCCTTTTTCACAAAATTCTATCAATATGTCTATCTATTTTCGAACATATATTATTTAATTGTCATTTTAATCTCAAAATCAAATTCTTCTGCATCCAGACGATACTGCTCTGATAATTCCGGCCCACAGCTGTTAGATCCGATTCCGTTCTGCGCATAATCCAGACATAAAACAGTACTTCCGCACGGCTGAAGCTCGTAGCTGTGTTTTTTTGTTGTCAGTTCTTCCTGTGTATATGGTGATGCATTAAAGGAGAATGTCTTTTCTCCTGCTGCTGCAAAAGTAAGATCTGCTCCTTTAAGGATCAGATAATCACAGTCTGTATGGCTTCCGTTTTCCTGCGGACGCAGATAATCTTCATGCATCTCATGAATTTCCGCACAATGTCTTCCATGATGGCCTGATCTCTTTTTATCTACATAACTTTCATCTGGTCCGATTCCATAGTATTCCGCATTGTCAAATTCTTTATCAAGAAACAGCCGGATTCCGAACCTTGGGAGCATCGGGAATTCCATATCCCTCTTCACGTTCATTTTTACACGGATTGCACCGCCCGGAGTTATGATCCATTCTGCTTTCACGTTCAGGATCCTCTGTACAGTAGGTGCTGAAACGCTCATGGTTCCTGTGATATGTACCTGTCCGTTTTCAATGTTGCAGAAGGTCTCATATGCTCTTGCATAGCTCTGGTCATAATGCGCATTCATCCATTCCAGTTTGATCTTACGGTCATTGTCTGTCGGAGCTCTCCAGATGTTCAGTTCCATTGGTCGATCAAGGATTTCTTTGCCATTTACGTTCAGTCCTTCAAACAGTCCTGTCAGGCGGTTAAATACATAGGTAGTTTTCTGTCCTGCATGGATTGTAAAGAATTTATCATTTTCTTCCACTGTAAGGATATCATCTGTTTCAGTTTCTGTAAGGAGCTCTGCTGCTTTCTGGTTTCTTCCATCTGCATTCGTTAAGAGAATCTCATCAAATCCCAGTAACGTATCCGGCTGCATAAGCGGTGTGCCATTTTTCAGATAATAGAATACTCTAAGATAACATTTTCCTTTGTCCGGAACAGAAACAGGAAGTTTGATTTTTCCTTCACCATGAGCCGGGATACTCTCATCCAGATTTATATGAGCTACATATTTAGCATCTCCATCAACGCTCATTTCATATATTAAATAAATGTAATCTTTTAAATCCACATAGTTCAGATAATTATGAAGTACAGCTTCACCTGTCTGCTGGTCATAATGAAGTACTCTTGCAGGTCTGTATATGTTTTTGTATTCTTTCAGACCGACATGTGGCTTTCTGTCCGGATATACCAGTCCGTCCATACAGAAGTTTCCATCGTGGATCTCTTCCCCGTGATCGCCGCCATAATAGTAAATTCCTTTTCCATTTTCGGCTTTTCCCTTATAAATCGCATGGTCGCACCACTCCCAGACAAATCCGCCGCAAAGTGCATCATATTTCTGGATAAACTGGAAATAGTCCTCCAGATCTCCAGGGCCATTTCCCATAGCATGGCAGTACTCTACCAAAAGGAACGGTTTTTCCGGATCCTTTTCCATATATTCTTCTATTTCCGAAAATGCCGGGTACATTCTTCCGACTACATCAATATTGGAATAATCATATTCCCTGTCAGAGCTCTGATAAAAAGCACTTTCATATGTAGTGAGTCTGGTAGGGTCAAATTCTTTTGTCCACTTTAAGGCTTCTTCAAAAGTACATCCGTATCCGCATTCATTTCCCATGGACCACATCACAATACATGGACGGTTCTTCTCACGGTATACACAGAGCTTTGTACGATCCATGGTAGCCGGGATAAAATCCGGATTGTTGGAGATGCGTTTATTCCAATGTTCTACTACATTATCCCATTCCTGGTTCTTCAGATACTGGCTCTGGGTACCATGGCTTTCGTTATCTGCCTCTGCGATCACAAAGAGTCCATATTCATCACACAGCTGATAGAAATACGGCGCATTCGGATAATGGCTGCTTCGTACAGCGTTAAAATTGTTAGCTTTCATCATCTTCAGGTCAAGGTCTGCCTGTTCAATACTGATCACAGCTCCTGTCACCGGATCGGAATCATGACGGTTGACACCATTGAACTTCACTTTTACCCCGTTGATATAGATTACGCTTCCATCTCGTTTTACTTCACGAAGACCAATCCTGTCAGTGATCACTTCTCCTTCAGTCTCAAATACTACCTGATAAAGATATGGAGTCTCCGGATTCCAGAGCTTCGGTTCCATGATTGTAAACACTGCTTTATGGGAATATTCCCCTTCAGCCGTTTCTTTAAATCCACCCGCTGCCACTGTGTTGCCATCCATATCCTGGATCCGGATGTTTACAGTTTCTGCTGCGCTGCCAAGAAATTTTGCACAGATCTCTACATCTGCTGTACTTCCCAGTAGTTTTGTAGTAGTGAAGTAATCATACAGAACTGCTTCCGGTCTTTTTAACAGATATACATCACGGAAAATACCGGTCATTCGGAATTTATCCTGGTCTTCCAGATAAGTACCATCACACCATTTCAGAACCAGCACTGCCAGTGTATTCTTTCCACTACGGATGTAATCTGTCACATCAAATTCACTGGTGCAGTGTGAAACCTGGCTATATCCCACATAACATCCGTTTAACCATACATAAAAGCAGGAATCCACGCCTTCAAAGTTCAGATATGCTTTTGGCGCATGTTCATCTTTTTCATACTCAAACTCATGAACATATGCCCCGCATGGGTTGTCCTGTGGAACGTATGGCGGATCAAGGGGAATCGGATAACGTACATTGGTATACTGATGCTCGTCATAGCCGAAATTCTGCCAGATCCCCGGCACAGGTATCTCCCCGAACCCATTTGTATCATAGCTTTCTTCATAAAATTTTTCCTGCAGGTCATAAATGCTCTCATAGAAACGGAATTTCCAGTTTCCATTCAGAAATTCTATTCTGTCCGATTTTTCCCTGTCATGTACGAGGGCTCCCATGCAGGCGGAAGCCGGTACATAGTAGGAACGGTATGGCATGGTATTCTCATGCAGCATGTTAAGATTTTCATAATGCTTAGGTATGATCATGTGATATCCTCCCAATACGTTTATTGTTTTGCTTTTGTCGTACTATCATTATACTTTTTTATTATAAAAAAATACATAAACAACATTCGACAAAACATGCACAAAATGTTATACTTATTACATAATAACCAACTATTTTTTAACAATATTTTGTAGAATCGTAAAATTGCACAATTCATATTGTTGTGTTTTGTGCAATATGACAAGGAGGACATTACTTGTATACGTTATCAGCATACTATCACAAATCCAGGGTAGATTTTATGGATAAAAAACATCCCCTGTTTATTGGAAGCTGCGGCACTTATCATCTATACACCGTAGAAAAGCTTCCTACCCACCGCCCGAAAGGCCGGCTTGATTATCAGCTTCTTTACATCGCATCCGGACGGGCACATTTTTATTTTGATGGAAAACCTACTGTTGTAGAAGCCGGCAATATGGTACTCTACCGTCCACGTGAGGAACAACGCTATTATTATGGAGCGGATCAGACTGAAGTTTACTGGGTTCACTTTACTGGAAATAATGTAAAGAACTTTCTGAGAAGATATGGGATTACCGACGATACCCGCATTATTTATACCGGTATCTCCATTGAGTACAAAAATCTATTTATGTCCATGATCGAGGAACTGAATCTGCAGCGAATTGATTGTGAGGAGATGCTGATAAATTATTTCACAATTCTCCTGATCAGCCTCCATAGAATAGCACTGCAAAAGCCACGTAAAAAGAACCTTCAGAACATGAACGATATGGAACAGGCTGCACAGTACTTTCGGATGCATTATAATAAACCTATAAGTATTGAGGACTATGCTGTTTCCCACAATATAAGTATCAGCTGGTTCATCCAGAACTTCCGTCAGTATGCCAATACTACACCTGCTCAATACGTGCAGTCTCTGAGGCTTACCAATGCAAAAATACTTCTGGAAACGACCAATTATAATATCACAGAAATAGCCAACCTGGTCGGGTACGAAAATCCATTATATTTCAGCCGCTTTTTCCGAAAACAGTGTGGCATTTCCCCTTCACAGTTCCGCAAACAGCTGGTGCCGAATGCAGAAAGCTGTCCAAAATAAAACCAATCAAAAACGCTGGGAGCAATTCTCAGCGTTTTTGATTGATTTTATTTAACATAATATTACGATACTTTTTTTACCTTAGAATTAATGGACATAAAGCCTGTTTCAGGATGTCGCAGATAAATATTCTTATACCTGTAAGTACTCAGCACGATTCCCATGAGTCCATAAGAAACTATGATACAGCTTCCTCCGGCTGAAAAAAACGGAAGAAATGTTATTGATTGCGGAAATACGCCAAGATTCTCAAGGACATTTATCAAAAAACTGATGAGAAATACAATTCCGCACCCGCATCCCATCATCATACCCAGCTGATTTTTCTGTCGCAACGCAGTGTTAAAGACTGCAAAAATCAAAACCGCAAGAACACAGCACAAAAGTATAGCTGCAATTATTCCATATACAGATGACAGATAGGTCAGAATGTAATCCGCGTTAAATGCTGGCAGGATTCCCGTTACATCTGATTTGCTTTTCCCGATCAGCTTATTTTGTCTCCAAAGTGAATGCAACATTTTTGTGAGATAATCTGTTTCGCTACCGCTGGAAAACATCGCCTGTATGCGCGCAATTTGATATTCCGCCAGCCTGTTTCTCAGGTACATACCCAGGAAAGCTGCTATGGGCGCGGTCAAAAACACAGCCCAGATTCCACAGATAGTTCTTTTCTTTCTGACAGTAAACCAGTCCTTTTTGATTGCGATCGTCAACATAGTCAGCATAGTTACCAGCATCACACAAGCTGTCCTGAGTGCCGGCAGGCTGTAAACTAATATTACTGGAGCAATCAGCCATAAGATTGCTCTTACCAGTCCCTTATATCCCCACCCATGATATTTATATAAAATTGCTCCATATATGGGGACATAAAACAGCATCAGTTTTTGTACATCCATGCCTCTTCTGCCTCCTGGCAGTGATATAAAAATCCTTGCTCCGTTTACCTGGCCTCCTTCCAATATAACCAGCAAACAGGCGGACAATAAAACAGCTGCAATTATTTTTGAAAATTTTGCCAGTACGGTATAGTCCAGCAGATACAAAATCATCATGACAGCCAGCCCGATCATAACATGAGACACATATCTGTCAGAACCGGCTACCGCATTCTCACTGGCTTTTCCGGAAATCCCTGCATGTATCAGAACACCTGCAATGCTGATAAGTATAATCATTCCCAAAAGTTTCCATGCAGCTTGAGGTCTGTGGATACTGTCAAGGGAGATTCCTGTTTCCACAGGATCCCCCATGTCTCTGACGGCTTCCTTCTCTGCCTGTTCATGATCCATGCCTGCCTTCATGTTTTCCGCAATCTGATCCTCCATATGATCCTGCAGTTCCTGTTTTATGTATGGTCTGGCTTTTGTGCAGCGAATCTGTTCCAGCAATAATTTCAGATATTCGTCCATAACTCACACCTCCAATATAAGCACATTGGCCACTGCTGCAGAATACTCTTTCCATTCCTCTATTTTCTTTTCAAGGAATCCTCTTCCCTGTCTGGTAAGGCTATAATACTTTCTGGTCTTTCCAGCTACATCCTGTTCATATACTGTCAGGAGTCCTTTCTCTTCCAGGCTGTGCAGCAATGGATAAAGAGTTCCTGCCTTCAGCTCAAATACATTCTGAGATTTTTGCCTCAGTGTGTCGATCATCTCATATCCATACATATCCTTTTCAGACAAAAGTTTCATTACAAGCATTGCCATACTTCCTGAAACCAATGCTCTTTCAATAGCCATCTGGTCCACCCCCTTCTTAGAATAAGCTATATATCGACGTTCTATATATCGGTTGTCTATATAATAGATTATTTTACGTTATTTGTCAATATATCAATAAGATTTATCAAAAATTTTATATTTTATATCTAATTTTTGATTATCCGCATAGATACTATACTTTCACGTATTTTGAAGTATAGAAAAACTATAGAAAATCATTCATTATACCACGATTTGCATTGTAGAACAAATGTTTTTTTATTTTGCAATTCATCTCCCACCTGTAGAGGAAGGAGAATTCTTGCTATATATTCTGTTAAATACCTTACGGCTGGACATGCTCTACGGAAAAGGCTTCCTTGCAATCCTCCCAATGCGTATTGTAAAGAACTTGATCATGTGGCCAACTGATTACATATATTTGAAAATATATAATCTTAGTGATATCAAATAAAAAACGCGAATATTCCAGTGCTTAATAAGCCACTGATATTCGCGTTTCTTATTATCCTAACCACTTGAAAGATGGATAGTATCTTATAACAGCTTTCCCCACAAGCTGGTCAAATCGTACGAATTTGTTTTTCCATGAACGTGAATCCTTCGAATTATTCCGGTTGTCACCAAGCATGAAATAACTGTTTTCCGGAACTGTATATGGACCATAACTTCCAATCATTTTCTCCGGAATGAAAGAGTCATCCAATGGAGTGGGTGAACCATCAATGTAAACTTTCCCATCCTTAATTTCCACTACTTTTCCCGGCAGTCCGATCACTCTTTTGATAAAAAGACGACTTTCATCATCTGGGTATTTGAATATTACAATATCAAATCGCTCCGGGTCCTTGAACTTTTCAGAAATTTCATAACCGAACAGATCAAGATTAATTCCATACGCAAGCCGAAAGCCGAAAAGGCGGTCTTTCACCATAAGTGTTTTTTCCATGGAGGGTGAAGGGATTTTTGCGTTAATCAAAACAACATTATTGATAACCAGGGTAATCGCCACTACTATTACAAGCAATTTCACATAGCCTAACAGTTCACGCCAGATTTTCATGCTCTCCACCTCACCGTTCTTCATTATTCATATATCTGAACAATCTTTTGTCATATTTTGCTTCCCGGTACCAGCCAATTCCGATCATGATCACGCCTAATACAATGGTAACCGTTCTGACCATTGTATCAGCCGAAAACAGGCAGGTGATTACAATTCCAGTTCCTGCACCTGTAAAAAAGTCAATAACAGACTTTTCCCGTTTCAATGATCCAAGCACTCTTTCTTTATCCATGGTTTTTACCATTTTGACATCTTCCTTTATTAAGACATCGAGAGAAATATCAAAACGGTTGCTGATGTCTATGAGAATCTGCAGATCCGGATAGCTCTTTTCATTTTCCCAATTAGACACAGTCTGTCTGGTAACATGAAATATTTTTCCAAATTCCTCCTGGGTCAGTCCCTTTTCTTTTCGTATTTTTAATATCTGCGTTCCAATGTTCATATTGCTCTGCTCCTGTTCTTCCAATCGGTTTTGCTTTCTCACCTGGATTATATAAAAATTTCTGCCAAATGAAAAGCAATTTACCTTTTACAGCGAAAAAAACAGGTATGCAAAGCTTCTTTGACATGGGATTTTTGAAAACAGATTCACGTTTCTCTACCTAATCTGAATCCTTATTTTATCCCCGACAGGTGTCCAACCAGATTCTGCAGTGATTTCACCTGTAGCTCCATCATAATATGCGCTTTCTTCGGTTCCGTAATCTTCATCCGTTTTATCTGCTGCGTCGGTATTTTCTTTCTGGTCTGTATCGTCTTGAAGCCTTACTTCTGTGGGAGCATCTGCCCCTCCGATAATTTGAGTTTCAACCTGATCCTCTGCATCTGACGGATTTTCTCCCTCCAAAGTATCCTCTGGAACTTCTTCTACCTCTTCTGTAGTCTCACCAATTTCTACAAAATCGTCATCACCCCAGACAGTGTCTGCAGCAGCCATGTAAGGTTCTCTGGTATAAAGCTGTAATTCCAGATAATCGCTGTCAATATCCGGGAGCAAAAGGACCGGACCGTCAGAATCCAGCTGATACATGCCCCAGAAACTGGTTTTAAAACTCCATTGAGTTTTACCATCTGCTGCCGAATTACTGCGCAGTTCATACTGTACCTGATTTCCTTTACTGTCTGTCCCCATAAGCATCATCTCATTACCATTATACAGCTTTTCCTCAAGTTCTTCCGGAATTTCTGCCTTAATTATACTTTGCAGTTTATTCATGGAAAAGTCTGTTAATTTTACGGTTCCTTCTTCTGTTTTAACAGAAACATCTTCCAGCTTTTTATGAACTGTCTGTTTCATAAGCTCCTCATGGGGAATAGAAAAATCAAACTCAAACTCTGCGAAATAATCTTCGCCAAGATTTTCATTTTGATAGGCACCGAGTACCAAATGTACTTCTGGATTTTCTCCCAAATCACCATCAAGGGAAAACCGGGATTCCAGAACAGCATCATAGACATTTTCATCCAGTCCAGTATTTAGCAAATCTTCGTCCGAATATGGCAGAAGGTGTCCGCTTTCGTATTCTTCAATTTTCTGTCCATTTATTGTAGTTTTCTGATAATCAATGTCAAGCTGTGTATTGGCAAAGGTCCAGTCATCCTGGACATCATCCGTGTCCTTTTGCCCGGAAGATGTTTTTTCTGCATGCACCTTTGTTAACAGAACCCCATTATCCAGAACAACTTCTTTTAATGTTACAGTAATTCCTTTGTCTTCCTTAGAGGTATTCAACACTTCCGTATAAGATTCAATGCCTTTTGGGAAACCAAGGGTTTCTCCTATGGACAATGTAATATTTTTTATTGCAGCCTGGATATGTGGATTAGAAAAGATAACAGAACCCAAGGTGACGATCACACAGGCAGCTGCTGCTTTGCTCCACCCTTTTGGTCTCCGGTTTTCCTTTTTTTCACTCCATTCCCGCTCTGCTTCCTCTATATATTTCGGATCAATATTACCAAATTCTTTTGAAAAATCAAACTTTTTCATATGCGTCCTCCTTCTTTTTCCAACAGTTTCAACAGCTTTTTCCGGTTTCTGTATAAATTCATTTTCACGCTTCCCGCTGACATATGATGCCTTTTGGATATTGCAGAAACAGGATCTAAAAACCAGTATCTTCGTACAAAAATATTTCTGTCCTTTGGAGACATTTCTTCCAAAAAACGATTTATGGTTTCCATCAGTTCTTTTTCCGCCAGCTGTTCTTCCACGGTATAAGTTACATTTAGCTGCTCCATTTCCTCCATAACATCTGCCATATGAACATCCGGGCGCTTGCCTGCAAACTTTTTCCTTAAGCAGTCAATACTAAGATTTCTTGTAATCCGACCGCAAAAGTGTGCCAATACAGGAGGATGCGTAGGTGGAATCTGTGACCATACTGAAAACCAGGTATCATTCAGACATTCCTCGGCATCTTCTCTATTCGCCAATAAATTCCAGGCAATCTTGTAGCAATAGGGATGATACTTAGTACTCAATTCTATAATTCCATTCTCATCTCTTTTCAAAAACAGGTTTATAATTTCATCATCATTCATTTGCAGGTTGTCCTCCGGGTTTCTTTAAGATAAAAGTCACTGTCCATAATCTGACCAGCAACAGATAAGGCGCCTTTTTGAATAAAAAAATTTCCATTCATATTATATATCGTAAAAAATAGTGGATGGTAACAAAAAAATTTAATTTTTTTCAGTTGAGATCCAAACTACAGTTTTGGTTTTCAGAAGATTATCTTTTAGAGGTAAAAATAATGAAAAGCAGCCGATATTCTCATTTTATATCTCATGAGATACCGGCTGCAACTGCTGTTATAAAATATTTTCTTGTTCTGTAGTTTTGTACTTTATACTACAGCATTCATTATAATCACGGTCAAAACACATCCTATAAACTTTCCACAAAACGCATAAAATCTTCTCTTCCTTTTGGTGTGCATTTATAAACTCCGGACTCTTCCAGCACATGTACAAACACCAGTCCTACTTCTTTTTGAAGAATTGCATGAATGTTCTCTGCATTAATATCCGAATATTTTTTCAGCAATTCTTTCACCCAGACCTCATGCTTTGCTATTTTTTCATTTGAAGAAATATCTTTTCCAGATAAAATGTATTCCTCTAAATTGTCTGATATTCAAGTCGTTGAGTCGCTCTTGAAAGCAAAACCGTATTACACTTGTAAAAAAGGTCTGCCACTTCTGCACTCAGATTTTTTTTGCAAGTGTAATATTCTACATATTCCTGAACTCTCCTTATGGAGTAACATATCACTGATATGGACAAACAGATACCTTTCGACGATCAATCAGTCTATTAATTGTTTTAGTAGCAACATCAAATTGAATCAATTTCTTTATATAACTTTATTAATTGCCTAAGCAAATTTTCATATTCTTTTATTGTCTCATCCGAGTCAGACTCTTTTACTATATCCTTGTCATTTCGTAGATTAGAAATTTCAAATGGGTATTGGTTCAATAATTTGATTGTTTCTTTGCAATTTGGGATTAATTGATTTCTTTTATTATATGGAATCGCATTTATGCGCTCTCTCAAATTATGCCGCAGATTGTATGCAAGCCAGTCTGCCGTATCAAAAAAAGCACGATATTCATGTCCATATGCTTTCTCAAGATTTCCTTTGATATAAGAATAGTAATCGTATCCTTCCGGCACTTTTTTAGTTGTGCTAGCAAAAATCCTTACAATATGATCATATGCATCCCGGTGCTCTTTTAATGGCTGAATCAATGCATCCCCATTTTCTGATATTTCTTCGGCTGTAAGTAGATAAATTTTGGTTTTTTGATGTAATTGATATATCTTTTTCCACAACAGTCCAATCTCATCGTTTTGCATTAGATTAAAAACATTTTGTTCAGCCATTTAAAATACCCCGCTATTGAATTAATGAATTTTTAACTTTGACTCCTTTTCCCTCATTACCAGAAACGATTTTTCATCTAGAATACGGTCACCAAAAATCCGCCAGGATCCACGTCGCTTTATTCGGTACGCTTTAATAGTGGAGATTTGTCCGTTTTCACAGTCTCTTGAAAAAAATTTCCTATATTTAAAAGTTTCTATTATCCCCCATAGAGTTCCTGCAACTATAAAAAAAAGAAGTACTGCTACAGCTTCAATCATAAATATTCTCCTTATCATCCCAGTTACATGCATCGTCACAATCGGACTGCATCCCAAGGTCTTTTGGTTCGATCACATTTCTTACACTACTACCTGCACTATATTTTTCTCTTCTGTAAATTATGCTAAGATGAACAAATGTTTCTCTGTAAAGTAACAAAAGAATAAATCCAACAAATATACAGGATAGTAATATAACTCCTTTCCTAGATGCCACAGACTGCAATTGTGGATTTCCAAGGAAGCAAACTGCTGAAATTGCGCTTCCTGATTTGCCTTTCCATTTAAGAACAATGAGTCGAAAGCATCCAAAACCGTAAGATCTTTCAGATTTCCACCCACATACTCCTTAAACTCTTCCTCCAATAATCCGAAAGTTTCTATACAAACAAATAGAGTTTTATCATAAAAGGCCCAAATACCATTGTCAACGGATTTTTCGTATATTTATATTTTTACCGTCTCATAACCAACTCTCTCACTTCGAGCATGTAGCAAAAAATCTATCATACCAGATAAGGAATGTCAAAACTGTCCAGATTTTACGGCTGTTATCTGCCTTTTTCTCTTTGTGCTCTTTCAGAAGTAAAAGAAGCTTATCTGTATGAAAAAACTCTTCTGCTTCTTTCGAGGTAAATAACTCCTTTACCCTCTGATACCAGTCATCCTGCCGCAGCCACACACGGATTGGAATTGGAAAACCAAGTTTCCTACGTTCATCGGTTTCCTGTGGAAGAAATTCTGAAACAGCTTTACGGAAAATATATTTGGTTGTACCCGCTGCAATCTTGGCTTCCTTCGGAAGCTTTGCTGCAAAGTCAAAAACTTCTTTATCCAGAAATGGTACCCTGACTTCCAATGAATGTGCCATGCTCATTTTATCTGCTTTCTGCAAAATATCGCCAGGAAGCCAGTATCTCAGATCTACAGACTGCATTTTTTCCATGTCTCGAAGTGATCCTCTGTTTTCTGACTCAAGTTCTTCAAAAAATGGTCTTAAATATTCCTGTGTGGAAGGTCCTGTTACTTTATTTTTCAAAATCTGCGCTTTCTCTTTTTCACGGTAAATATATGCATTTCCGATGAAACGTTCTTCCACTTTCATTCCTGCACGGATAAGGAAATCCCGTCCTTTCACATCTGGCAGCTTTGCGGCCAGCTTTCTGACAGCACGTCTGAGCCCGAATGGAATCCAGGCAACTTTCTTTAATGCTTCCGGTTCTCTGTAAATATTGTATCCGCCGAAAAGTTCATCTGCGCCTTCCCCGGAAAGGACTACCTTAACATGTCCGGCAGCCTCTTTGGAAAGAAAATAAAGTGCAACTGCAGAAGCATCTCCAAGGGGTTCATCCATATGATACATCACATCTGGAAGGGCATCCCAGAATTCCTGCTTGGATATGATTTTCACATGGTGTTTCAAACCTGCTTTTTCTGCCACTTTGGCAGCTTTGTTTACTTCACTATATCGATCTCCCTCATCAAATCCCACTGTAAATGCCTGATCTGCACCGGAGGAAGAAGCCAGATAACCGGAATCCACTCCACCTGATAAAAATGCGCCGACTTCCACATCACTTAACATATGATGCTTCACTGAATCCTTTAGAATCTCGGAAAGCTGGCTCCGCAGCTGCGCCATATTCGTCTTATAGTCCCACTGACCTGGTGTAAGCTTTGGTTTGAAATAAGTCTTTATTTCATAGCTTCCGTTTTTATATAAAAGCATATGTCCAGGCATCAGTTTATAAATTCCCTTAAAGAAGGTCTCTTCCAGAGGGGAATATTGAAATGACAAATACTGCTCCAGTGCCTTCTGATTTACTTTCCTTTCATAGCCTGGAAATGCAAGGATACTCTTAATTTCAGAAGCAAATACAAAGTGTCCATCTATTTCGGCATAGTACACAGGCTTAATTCCAAAAAAATCCCTTGCAAGCATCAAACTCTGCTCCTGTTCATTCCATACAGCAAACCCAAACATTCCCCTGAGCTTATCCAGTGCCTTCTCCCCATACTGCTGAATAGTATTTATCAGAACCTCCGTGTCAGAATGAGTACAGAATGAAATGCCGAAAGCCTCAAGTTCTGCCCGCAGTTCCTTATAATCATAGATCTCTCCATTAAAAACAATATGAAGGTTTCCGTCCGCACTTTCCATAGGCTGCTGCCCATCTTCTAAATCAATAATACTAAGTCTTCGAAAGCCCAGCGTGATCTTCTCCCTGCAAAAAGAGCCCTCACTATCCGGGCCCCTATGCTCAATAGCTTTCATCATCCTTTCAATTACTGTCTTCTGATCCTGTCTGTAACCTGTAAATCCACAGATTCCGCACATTTTATCCTCCGTATCTATTTGATGTAGTTTATACGCTGCAGCAACTTTTTTATCACAAGTGAATCCCACATGGTCACATCGTAATCATAGTGGTCTGTGAGTCTGCGCCTCAGCTTGTGTTCTCCCTGTTTTTCTACAGATGTAGAAATCTTTTCTAATTCTACATCTATAGAATCAAAAAGTCAATCTTATTTTCTACAATTGCAGAATCTATGTCATATATTTGATTACCCGTCATGACATACCCCAATGACTCAGTTCTTACAGATTTTCAAACGGTGTGAATGCCTCACTGCTGATAAAATGAAAAGCCGGAAAAACGGTCTTTTGTTACAGAGCCATTTTTCCGACTGTATGGTTACCTATATTTAGTCAACTACCCATCACCTAAAGGTAATGGGCTTGGCAGACTTAGCCAAAAAGAGCCGATATCAGTCTTGCAAAGACCTTGTATCGGTTCTTTTTGTATTTTCTCATTATCTAATTATGGGAGGATTTTTCTGTATCACCGAAAAAACTATTATTCCCGCACTTCAAGCCACTGGTCAATGTTCCCAAAATGTACCGCCTGCAGGTTATCTACATCAACCAGTTGCGGGAAGCTGTTTCTGATGATCATGACACCATTTTCCTTATCCTGTTTTTCTCCACCGCCAGCGATGCCTCCCATGGTCAGATCGAGTGTTAAAACCGTTCCATCTTTATAACGCACCTGGTCAATATTAGCTCTGCCATAAAGATCCATGCCATAATCTGTACCTGTGTACTCAAACTTGTTTTTCTCATCTTCATACACCTTCATAGCTTCATCATAATCAAGATATAATGACCATAAAAGGGGCGTTACTTCCATTTTTTTCACTGTGATTTCATAACCTCCAAAATCACATTTCCGATTCACTTCCAGAGTTGTCGGAGGCTTTACTGCACCCAGAGTCCATTTAAAATCCCATGTTCCATCTGTAATAACAGTCGTATCATAATCTCCTTCCTCCGTAAGATTCTTTAATGTGATTTCTACTGTTTTATTACTCAGATCATAATCACCGTCATAAGATATACAGGCGTTAAAATATTTAAGATGTGTAGAATTTTGATCTGTTTTCAGTAACACATCCTGTCCTACCCCAGTATTGAAACTTCCAAATCTGTTATCGTCCACTGCATATACTTCTTTTCCATCGATCTTAAAATGTGTCATCTCCTCAAAAGAAGTATGATCAGTCATAGAAATACTGTCCTCTGTTTTCACTTCAAAAAAAGCATACAGGAATCCCTGATCCTGAATAGAATCTGTCAGGGTAACCGTCACACCATTTTGTGTTACAGACTGGTCTATATTCTGAATATAAGTTGATTCCTGCAGTGTCTCCTGCTGTTCCTCCGATGGATCCAGTCTTTTCACCAGGTAATCATTCCATTTAAAGAACTCTTTTGCAGCCACAGTAACAGCCATACCAGTACAGATTACTGCTGCTGCAATCAATAATCGTCCACTGATTTTTTTTCTTTTGTATTTTTTATCAACTGAATCCGCCTGTTCAATCTGTTTTAGTGTATCTTCAAATTTATTATGAAAATCCTGTGGTACTTCCGGTGCGATATTATTCCATTTCTTCTCTAACATGACATTTTCCCCTTTCCTGTTATTCTCTTTAATTGCTTGTTGTTTTTCCCAGTTGCCGGTCTTTTCTCTTCTTCGGATAACTGCACCTTCAAAAACTCTCTTGTACGTGAAAGTCTGCTTTTGATCGTTCCTTCCGGAATATCCAGAGCCTCACTGATCTCTTTCAAGGAAAATCCTTCTAAATAATACAATGTTACCAAAACCCTCAGATCCTCCGGAAGTTCCATAATCGCCATATACAAATGACTGTATCTGTCCTCCTCAGCCATTTTCATATTGTCCATATATTCTTCATATGGAATAACATTTTTTCTTTTCCGAAGAATCCCTTTGCATTCATTGATCAATATCCTTGTGATCCATGTTCGGAAATATTTTTCTTTCTTTAAAGTGGGAAGTTTTTCATATGCCTTAAGAATTGTTTCCTGCACAACATCCCCACAATCAGAGTCATTCTTCAGAATGGACTTTGATATATGATACAGCATGGCTTCTGCATCCCGAACCTCCTTAATAAATACATCTTTTGTCATAACTTTGTCTTCTCCTTTTGTCCAGCTGGATTACTACTCATGTTTACTTTTACACTAATTAGATGCATCGGAAAGGAAATCGGTTCTCATAAAAGTATTTTTTTCCGTTGCCTCTTCCATTGCCAACGAAATATCCGATTTTTTAATCTCTGTTCTGTTTGTGTTTATATTTTTTATGTAATTCCGTAATATATTCCTCAAGCTTCTCTTTGTCTTGCTCTTCACAGGCGACCAAAACCAAACACTGCTTAGATCAATCCGATATGCTTTTACTGTTTTCTCACCCAGTTTCTCTGTATATGTGCAATGAAAGATGAGATACTTTATCCCCATTCCAGACAGGTACGCAGAGCATGACTCTCACAAAGCAGTGTCCATTCAGATAGTTGGAACCGTTGTGTGCGGCTCAGTATAGATAATATCAGCAGAAATAAGGTATCTGCTGTCGGAACAGAAAAAGTTTCAAAATAGATCAAAAAATATTGCTGAAGTCTGCCTATCAGTGTTTTTTCGCTGTATAATGTTTTTGCCGTACAGGGTCACTTTCCTTTGTAATGTTTTATGCCAAATTCATTATACATCAGGAAATCCTGTACGATATTTTTTTATAAAAAAGTTGTAAAGTAGTGTATCAATATCATAATTTTCTAAAATTGAAACTTTTTGCTCTTTGACAGGATATATAAGAATGTAAAGGTTAAAAGCTTTTAATTTTTGAAAATATTAAAAAGAAAGTAGGATTGATATGACAGATGAAGCAGAACTTTTGCAGCGTCTCAGGAACAGAGAAAAAAATTCAATAGATGAAGCAATCCGAATTTATACGCCGTATTTGAGTACTGTTTTGTATCATATGGCCGGCAATTCACTGCCGAAAGAGGATATTGAAGAAATTGTGGCAGATGTGTTTGTTGTACTTTGGAAGAATACCGGGAGGATAGATTTGCAGAAAGGTACATTACGGTCATATCTTGCTGCTGTTGCCCGGAATTTTGCTCTGAAACGGATAAACAGAAAGATGGACCATACATCTCTTGAAGATATTGAGCTGTCAGATGGCAAAAATTTCATGGAAGAGAATTTTCACAATAATTATGTATGGGAAACAGTTATGAGCCTTGGCGAACCTGACAGCGAGATTTTTGTAAGGCGGTATAAATTTGATGAAAAAATCAAGGATATTTCAAAAGCAATGGGACTTAATATTTCTACAGTTAAGACCAGACTTTCAAGAGGAAAAAGAAAACTCAGAAAAATGTTATCGGATGCGGAGGAAAAATTATGAGAAGAAAAAATTTGCTTAAAGAATTGGGAATACAAAAACAGGCAGATGCTTCCCGCAATGCTCTTGATATTGATACAGAGAATGTCAGACAGAGAGTTTATGCAAAACTTGACTTCGCAGATACAGAAAGGAAGCAAACGACTATGAGATCAAAAAAGAAAATATTACCTTTGTTGATAGCTGCAACACTTACAATTGGAGTTACTGCTATGGCAGCAACAGGAAAGATTTCAATGTGGACAGGTTCATCTGCATCACGTGCTGATTATACATCTCTTCCAACGTCAGAACAGATTACAAAGGATATTGGGTATAGACCGGTATTGATTGATACCTTTGAGAACGGGTACTGCTTCAAAGAGGGCAATATTATAAAAAACAGTTTTAAGGATGGCAATGCAAATGTAATTGAGAATTTTAAATCTGTGTCCTTTGATTATCAGAAGAATGGAGATGTTGTATCGTTTGAACAGCAGAAATTTAACTCAAAACTTACTCCGTCAGGTGATATTATTGCCACTGTAAATGGAACAAATTTGTATTATGTACATTATATAAATAAAGTGGTATCAGATGATTACGAATTGACAGAACAAGATAAAAAAGACCAGTCCAGTGGAAAAGTTATATTCAGTTACAATGACAGTGCTTCTCAGATTGAAGTCAGTCAGGTTCAAAGCGTTAACTGGAATAAGGATGGCATCCAGTATGATTTGCTGCAAATAGATGGAAAATTATCTGCCGGAGAACTTGCAGATATGGCGAGAGAGGTTATTAATAACAGAAGATAAAGAAAAAAGATGGTGGATTCAGTCCGGTTCACCATCTTTTTGTAACTGTTGTGGAAATACCTGTATCGCAGCTGATGCATAATATGTTATAATTTACAGATAGTGTAGCTGTCCAGAACTTTTATAGTTAAAATAAAAGTACAGCCTTTCGATTCATTCAATTAGCTGTACTCTCATTTCCTAGATTGACATGATCCAGCAAAGGGATTGCGTAATTGATATCGTTACGCTGCCCTTCACGGATCATAAAATAAACCGGATAACCGTATGCATCTACAACTGCATGGATTTTTGTGCTGGCTCCACCACGGCTGTGTCCGATTTCGTTTGGAGGCCCCCTTTTTTTGCTCCAGCACTATGCTGATGAGCTTTGACGATAGAAGCGTCAATTGACAGTTCTGTTAATTCGGCTTCTAAGCTCAAAACACGAAAAATATTATCAAGGGTGCCGTCTTCAATCCATTTACGGAAACGGGAATAAACAGTTTGCCAGGAACCATAACGTTCTGGAAGGTCTCGCCATGGAGCTCCGCTACGAGCAATCCAAACAATTCCATTCAGAATTGTCCGGCTGCATTTTTGTGGGCATCCCTGTTTTCCAGAATTTTCAGGCGGCAGTAATGAAGCTATACGGTTCCATTCTTCATCGGTTAATTCGTATCGTCTCAACATAATTTTTCAATTCTATCATAAAAGGATTTTGGGGTTAAGATGGGGTAATGAGAAATTTTCTATCCGGATGTCCTGTTTATTCTTTATGATCATTCCAATACATGCGACAGTGCAGTGCCCTTCCCGGAAATAAAAAAACGGCTTATATTTTCATGCTCCAACTCAAAATTGGTGTCCAGGGCTATCCTTTCGCCTGATAGTTTTCATACAGTTCAGAAAAGAAGCTGTTCTTTCAGTTTCCATTTTCTGTTCCTGGAAGTAAAGGCTGCCTCCACAGAATTCAGAAGCAGCAGCTTTTTCTGCTCCTGGGTAAGATCTAACAGAGATTCCATATATCGGAATTCCCGGGAAAGGGTTGTTCTTTCAATCGCCGGATCATCGGTATTTAGGGTTACCTTAAGTCCCATTTCGAGAAATGCTTTCAGCGGATAAGCAGACATTTCTTCCACAGCTTTTGTCTGGCGGTTGCTTGTAGGGCACATTTCCAGAAAAATCCCCTTATCCTTTACAAGCTGTATCACTTCCTTATTTCCCGCGATCCTCACACCATGACCGATCCTGACTGCCCCCATATGGACAGCTGTTTTTACATCCTCTGCATTTCCGGCCTCGCCTGCATGGATGGTAAATGGAACCTGATATTCTCTTGCTTTTGCAAAAAGTGCCTCGTAATTTTCTGTTGGAAAGAGTGCCTCGGCTCCTGCAAGATCGATAGCAACCACGCCTCCATCTTCAACAAGATATTTTTTTGCCAGCTCCAGAGTTTCCAGATTTTCTTTCTGGTTAAGATCACCGCGCATACAGCATAAGATCAGATTACCGGGGATGGGAGCTCTTTTCAGACCACGTAATGCAGCATGGATCGCTGTTTCCTGAGTCATTTCCTTCTGTGTATGGAGCTGTGGGGCAAAACGAAGTTCTGCGTAGATCACACCGTCTTCTTTCATTTCAGAAAGGATAAGATAAACAGCCTCTTCCAATGCCTCTTCTGTCTGAAGAAGGGAAAGAGGCAGGTCAAAGCATTTCAGAAAATCATTGAGATTTTCGCAGGTATCCGGCACAGAAAGGAGAGAAAGAAGCTCTTCATCTGTGGCAGCCGGAAGCGTGATCTGCTGCAATGCGGCAAGTTTTCTGGCTATCTCTGTGGTAATGCAGCCGTCCAGATGTGCGTGGAGATCGATGTAGTGATCAATTCTATTTTCTGTTTTCATAGGCGCTAAGTACCTCCCTGGTTGGATTTATTCTTATCCCTGAAATGGTTTTGCGTTTCTTATGGTATCTGTCGGAAGAAAATATTAAGGTGAATTCCGGGTTATATTTCCTGTGTGGCTTTTTTTAACCAGGATTGCTCTTCTTCATTCAGATACGGAGAAATCTTTTCGTATACAAGGGCATGATACTGATTGAGCAATTTGCGCTCTCCTGCTTCCATCTGTTCCGGATCTATACCTTCCAGATCAAATGGGACCAGAGTCAGTGGCTCAAATTTCATAAACTGGCCGTAGGATGTTTTTTCGGCTTTTTTGCAAACTACAAGATTTTCGTGACGGATGCCGAATTCATTTTCCGCATAATATCCTGGTTCATCGGAAGTGATCATCCCTTCTTCCAGAACAGGAGCCGGAAGCTCTGCAGGGCTTTTCCAGCGGAAGCTCTGCGGTCCTTCGTGTACATTGAGAAGATAACCTACGCCATGGCCGGTTCCGTGGTTGTAATCCTCTCCCATAGCCCAGAGAGGTCCTCTAGCCAGGGCATCCAGATTCAGGCCGGTACAGCCGTAACGGAATTTTGCTGCTGCCAGGTTCAGGTGTCCACGGAGTACTGCTGTGAAATATTTTTTTTCTTTTTCAGTAACCGGGCCAAGTACAACGGTGCGGGTGATATCAGTAGTGCCCTCCAGATAATGTCCGCCTGTATCCATCAGAACCAGCCCTTTTGGCTCAAGTGGAATATTGGTTTCTTCTGTAGCACTGTAATGGACAATGGCTCCATGTGCACCGTAGGCAATGATGGGATCAAAGCTGTTTCCCTGAAAATTCTCCTGTGCGGAACGGAATTCATAGAGCTTATCAGCAGCGGAAAGCTCGGTGATCTCCTTCATTCCCACATTCTTCTTCAGCCAGTGGATAAACTTCACCATTGCAACGCCATCTTTAATATGGGCTGTCTTTTCATTCCGGACTTCGGTTTCATTTTTGATGGCTTTTGGGAGAAGGGTCAGATTTTCACCGTCCAGGATCGTTACCGTCTTTGGAATACTACTGACCAGCCGGCTGTTTACATTGCTTCTGGAAAGAAATACCTTTTTCTCTTCGGGAATCGTCTGTACATAGGTGTAAATATCATCATATGGATAAATGGCAATACCGTCTTTGGAAAGTGCTTCCTTAACAGAATCCGAAAAGGCTTTTTCATTGACAAAAAGACGGAGCTCACTGTCATCCAGCACAAGATAGGAAAGAACTACCGGGCAGCAGTGGATATCATTTCCGCGGATATTTAAAAGCCATGCAATGTCATCAAGGGAAGTGAGGATAAAGAGGTCTGCGCCCTTCTCTTTCAGTTTGCTGCGGATCTCACGGATCTTGTCTGCTCTGGATCTTCCGGCCCATTTTTCGGATAATTCCATTACCGGTTCACAGGAAAGTGCCGGACGATCATCCCAGATATTTCCGATGAGATCCTCATTTACAGAAAAATGTACCCGTTTTTTCTGAAGGATTCTTTCTAGCGTCTCTGCTTCTTCTGCGCTTACGGTACGGCCATCGAAGCCGAGACACATTCCCTCTTTCAGATTTTTTTCCAGGAATTTGTGGATCGTTGGTACGTCCGGTTCTCCCATCTTAAACAGAGTAACCGGAGTTCCCTCTAACTGCTGTGCAGCCTGGATAAAATATCTTCCGTCTGTCCAGAGTCCGGCCATGTCCTGCATGATCACGGCAGTTCCGGCAGAACCGGTAAATCCGGTGATGTATTTTCTGCATTTAAAATAATCCCCAACATACTCAGAACCATGAAAATCATCGGTCGGAACCAGATAAGCATCGATTCCCTTTTCCTTCATTTGTTTTCGAAGAGCTGTGATCCGTTCTGTAACTGTCATAATCTTATGCCTCCTCTGTATAACTGTTCTTTATCGCAAAGCCATGATCCATAGGGCCGCTTCCCTTTCCCAGATCCAGCATGGCAGCAAGGGCTCCGGAAATATAGTCCTTGGCACGGTTTACAGATTCCACCATGGAAAATCCCTTTGCAAGGTTGGAAGTGATGGCCGAGGAAAGAGTACATCCTGTTCCGTGGGTGTTGGGATTGTCGATCCTTTTTCCCTCAAACCACTGATATGTTCCATTCACATAGAGAAGATCATTGGCATCATTGAGCTTATGTCCGCCCTTGCAGAGAACTGCACAGTGATACTGCTCGGAAACCTGTTTTGCAGCTTCGATCATATCATCGGCGCTTTTGATCTTCCGTCCGGTAAGCACCTCGGTTTCCGGGATATTGGGGGTGAGAAGATCTGCAAGAGGAAACAGTTCTTCCTTCAGAACATCCACCGCTTCCTCACTGATCAGTCTTGCACCACTGGTAGCAACCATAACCGGGTCCATCACGATATTTTTTGCCCGATACTGTCGGAGCTTTCCTGCGATCATATGGATCAGATCACTTTCGGAAACCATTCCGATCTTTACTGCATCCGGAAAGATATCCGTAAAAATACAGTCCAGCTCCTGACCCAGGAACTCTGCGGTTGCATTCTGGATGGCTGTGACACCGGTGGTGTTCTGGGCAGTCAGCGCGGTGATGGCACTCATGGAGTATACTCCGTTTGCCATCATGGTTTTAATATCGGCCTGGATCCCGGCTCCTCCGCTGGAATCGCTGCCTGCGATGGTTAATGCTGTTTTCATCTTTAGTTTCCTCCGTTTTCTGTGAATATATGGTTCTGTAACTCTGTCAGATCCCGACAGTAGATATAGGCATCCTTTTTCATCTGTTCCTGATCCGGTTCTCCCAATGCGTCATAAATACCGGCAGTCAGAAATCCTGCATTTCCGGCAGTCTGCAACGCGTAGAGTGAATCCTCCACAACCAGCGTCCGGGATGGCTCCGTTCCCAGTGCTTCTGCAGCTGTAAGATAGACCCTCGGAGAATGTTTGCTTTCTCCGATCTCACTGGTGGTATAGATTTTATCAAAAAAGGAAAGAAGTCCGTTTCTTTCCAGCGCCCGGCAGATATGTTCCCTGGGGCTTGAGGTTGCTACCGCAGCCGGGATTTTCTGTTCTGCAAGGCATTGAAGAAGTTCTCTGGCACCTGATTTTGCCGGGACCTCTTCAAAATAGTATTTACGGATCCGGGATTTCAGATCCATCACGATCTTTTCTTCGGAATACGCAAGAGTAAACCTGTTTTTCAGCCAGTCCGCTCCCTGCTCCATACTCATGGGAAAAAGGATTTCGTCCATTTCCGCAACCGGCTGATATCCCAGATCTGTAATATATCGTTTTCCAAGCTCCTTCCAAACAGAGAGCGAATCCAGAAGGACGCCGTCTGCATCAAATATCACGGCTTTTATAGGAAAAATCATGTTTATACTCCTGAAAATTTTTTTTTGATACTCTGTCATTGGAACATTACGAAATAATTTCCCATGACATAAAAAACTGATATAAAAAACGCGGATATATCACAAAAGATATATCCGCATTTATTATAAGCCGCAGATATCCAAAATGCAACCGGGAGTTAAGGAGGCTCATCTGAAACAGCAGCTTTATTTTCAAAACATTTTTTATTCTTTACCGTTAAAACAATATGTGCATACATTACAAGGATCGATCCCAATGGATTCCAGAAGATCATCCAGTCTGTGATAACGGAGAGTTGTAAAATTCTGCATCTTGCAGATATCCTGTACCATCTGCTCGTATTTCTCTGTATGTGGATCTGCATATTCATCCAGAACTTCCTGCGGACAGTTGGGGCCTTCTCTCTTCTCGATCACCTGACGAGTGATCAGCTCCATCTCAGATTTGGAACGTGAGAAGTTTAAATATTTGCAGCCGTACATGATTGGCGGGCAGGCAGGACGGACATGAACCTCTTTGGCTCCGCTGCGGTACAGAAATTCGGTTGTCTCGCGAAGCTGGGTGCCACGTACGATGGAATCGTCTATGAGAAGAAGTTTTTTATCCTTGATCAGCGCACGTACCGGGATCAGTTTCATTTTGGCAATAAGATTACGCTGGTTCTGATTGGTCGGCATAAAAGATCTGGGCCAGGTTGGTGTATATTTAATGAATGGTCTTGCGTAAGGAATGCCGGATTCATTGGCGTATCCGATGGCATGGGCAATGCCGGAATCCGGAACACCGGCTACAATGTCCGGGTGCACGGAATCGCCGTCTCTCTTTGCAAGCATGCTTCCACAGCGGTAGCGCATCTCCTCTACATTTACACCTTCATAAGAGGCTGTCGGATATCCGTAGTAAACCCAGAGGAAGGAACAGATCTTCATTTTCTTTCCGGGCTCAACCAGAGTTTTGACTTCGTCTGCTGTTACGAATACGATCTCTCCGGGGCCAAGTTCTTTATAATCTTCGTATCCAAGGTTGATATAGGCATGACTTTCAAAGGAAATACAGTATGACCCTTCTTTGTGGCCAATTTCCACAGGAGTTCTGCCCATCTTGTCACGGGCTGCATAAATTCCGTCTTTTGTCATAAGAAGCAGAGTCATGGAGCCGTCGATCAGTCCCTGTACGTACTGGATACCTTCCACAAAATTGTCCTTTTCACAGATCAGTGCAGCGATCAGTTCGGTCACATTGACTGTTCCGTTGGTCATCTCCTGAAAATGTACCTTGGTCGTATCATACAGCTGCTGCAGAAGTTCATCGTAATTATTGATCTTTCCCACAAAAGTGAGGGCAAAGCTGCCGATCCTGGAACTGAACAGAAGGGGCTGAGGCTCATAATCAGAAATACATCCGATTCCCATATTTCCCTTCATGGAACCCACATCTCCGTCAAATTTTGTACGGAAAGGCGTGTTCTCAATGTTGTGGATGGCACGGTCAAATCCATGTTCTCCGTAAACAGCCATACCTCCGCGGCGTGTTCCCAGATGAGAATGGTAATCCACTCCGTAAAAAAGCTCCAGTACACAGTCATCCTTCGATGCTACTCCAAAAAATCCGCTCATAATGCGCTCCTCTCTACTACTATGATGTTAACGATTTCTGTTATCGTTCCTATATCCATAATCGCTATCAGTATAGCATAAGAGAATTGAAAATAAAAACCAATTTGGCGGATAATCCTGCTTTTTCAGAATAAACTATAAAGATATTAGCCGGATTTATAGAAGTGGAAAATTTTTTCTGTATGAGACAAAAGAAACAGCTCCGCTTTTACAGAACTGTTTCTTTTGGCCATTTGGCAAATATGTGGTTTAAAAATCCGGTTTATTCCTGGGTGATTCCTTTAAACTCGTAACCGGCTTCCTTGATCACTTCTTCAACCTTTGCCTCGTCAACCTTCTCAGGTACAGAGAATACAGTTGTTCCGTTCTCGTGGGAAGAAACTACGTCTTCTGCTCCGAAAGCTGCCTGGATGGCTTTGTTTACGTGTGCCTCACAGTGTCCGCACATCATTCCTTCTACATTGACCGTTACCTTTACCATTGTTTTGTTCTCCTTTTCTTCTTTTATATTTTCATCATGACTGATGTGTAATGTTACCGGATTTTTGATTTCTTTGTCTTTTGTTGCATTGTGGATCTGAAACAGATTCAGACGCAGCGCATTTGTTACAACACAGAAGCTGGAAAGACTCATGGCCGCAGCTCCGAACATCGGATTCAAGGTCCATCCGAAAAGCGGGATCCAGACACCTGCTGCAAGGGGAATGCCGATTATATTGTAGAAAAATGCCCAGAAAAGATTCTCATGGATATTCCGAAGTGTGGCGCGGCTTAAACGTACTGCCGCTGGAACATCGCTTAACTGGCTCTTCATCAGAACGATATCTGCCGCATCAATGGCAATATCTGTTCCTGCACCGATGGCAATTCCGATATCGGCTCTTGTAAGTGCCGGCGCGTCGTTGATACCGTCACCGACCATGGCAACCTTTCCCTGCTCCTTCAGAGCGCGGATCACACTTTCTTTTCCATCCGGAAGAACTCCTGCGATCACATCGTCAACTCCTGCCTGAGCTCCGATGGCTTTTGCGGTACGCTCATTGTCACCGGTAAGCATAACTACACGGATTCCCATGTTCTGAAGCTCTTTTACTGCATGGGGACTGTCTTCCTTGATCACATCCGCAACTGCGATGATTCCCAGAAGTTTACCGTTTCGTGTGAAAAGAAGGGGCGTTTTTCCCTGCTCTGCAAGCTGCTCGGCTCTCCTGTTAAAGTCTGCGGAAACCCTTGTCTGGCTGCTGATAAATTTCATGCTTCCGCCTGTCAGTTTGTCACTTCCAAGTATAGCGGAAAGTCCGTTCCCCGGAAGTGCCTGGAATCCGATTACTTCACCTGTGGCAAGTTTCTCTTCCTCGGCTTTTTTGAGAACTGCCTTTGCCAGTGGATGTTCACTTTTTTTCTCCAGTGCACAGGCCAGAGAGAGAAGCTCTGTTTCTGTGATTCCCTCAGCCGGGAGAATATCTGTTACCTCCGGCTGACCGCTTGTAATGGTTCCGGTTTTATCCAAAGCGACGATCTGGACTTTTCCTGCTTCCTCAAGAGAAACGGCTGTTTTGAAAAGGATTCCGTTTTTGGCACCCATACCGTTGCCGACCATAATGGCAACCGGTGTTGCAAGGCCAAGTGCGCAGGGGCAGCTGATGACCAGAACGGAAATCCCCCTTGCCAGAGCATAACCGAAGGTCTGTCCTGCAAGAAGCCAGATGATCGTTGTGATCACTGCGATTGTGATCACTGCCGGTACAAACACACCGGAAACACGGTCTGCGATCTTTGCGATCGGTGCCTTGGTGGCTGCCGCATCACTGACCATTTTGATGATCTGGGAAAGGGTGGTATCCTCTCCCACTCTGGTCGCTTCGCATTTGATAAATCCGGACTGATTCACGGTTGCCGCAGAAACCATATCTCCGGTTTCTTTATCAACCGGGATACTCTCGCCGGTCAGTGCGGATTCATTGACTGCTGTGGTTCCTTCCAGGATCACTCCGTCCACCGGAATATTCTCTCCCGGGCGGACGACAAAGGTTTCTCCTTTCTGAACCTGCTCAATAGGAACGGTAAGTTCCTGTCCCTTTCGTACCACGACCGCAGTTTTGGGTGCAAGCTTCATAAGGCTTTTAAGCGCATCCGTTGTCTTTCCTTTAGAACGGGCCTCCAGCATTTTTCCTACGGTGATCAGTGTCAGGATCATGGCTGCAGATTCAAAATAAAAATCCATCATGTAATTCATAACTGCAGCAGAATCTCCGTCTGCCTGTGCTCTTGTCATGGCAAACAGTGCATAGACGCTCCACAGGAAGGATGCCATGGAGCCAAGAGCTACCAGAGTATCCATATTTGGGGAACGGCGCCACAGACTCTTAAATCCATTGATGAAAAATTTCTGGTTGATCACCATGATGATACCAGCCAGGAGCAGCTGTACCAGTCCCATGGCTACGTGATTGCCGTCAAACCATTTCGGCAGTGGCCATCCCCACATCATGTGCCCCATGGAGAAATACATCAGCACCAGCAAAAATCCTACGGATGTGATAAGACGTTTCTTTAGGATCGGAGTTTCATGATCTTCCAGCGCTTCTTCTGCCGCAGACATGGAAATCTTCGCTCCGGCAGCTCCGCCCTTTAAGGATGCACCATATCCGGCGGCTTCCACTGCGGCAATGATCTCGCCGGATGAAGCGGTTCCTTCAACTCCCATGGAGTTGGTCAGAAGACTGACGGAACAGCTATTCACCCCCGGAACTTTTGATACGGCTTTTTCCACACGGGCAGAGCAGGCGGCGCAGCTCATACCAGTTACATTATATTGTTCCATTTTCTTTCAGTACCTCCTAAAATCTAGTTTGTCCCTTTATTTCATCAGCTTCTGGAGGGTTGCTACCAGCTCATCAATGGTCTCATCCTTACCTTCCCGGATATCTCTGGCAACGCAGGTACGGATGTGGCTGGCAAGCAGCTCTTTATTAAACGCATTCACTGCGGCATTGACCGCGGCGGACTGGATCAGGATGTCATTACAGTAGGCATCATTCTCCATCATTCCTATAATGCCCCTGATCTGGCCTTCAATACGTTTCAGACGGTTGATCAGCTTTTTTTTCTCCTCTTCTGAACGTGCAGTGTGTTTTTTACAACAGCAGGGACAGGCTTTCTTTTCAGACATAGGCTGTCTCTCCTTTCTCATAAATACCCTCATGGGGTATCCTCTATATATGGAATAATATATACCCTCATGGGGTATTTGTCAATAGAAACAGTATTTTTATAATAAAAAAGCCCGCTCATCCGATAATGGCAATGAGCGGGTAATATAAACTTATAATTAGCCGAATCAGGTAAGTCCCCAACGGGGTTGCGAAAAACAATAAGCAGTGGGTGGGGACTTGTCGATAATTCTACTCTTCCACGATATGTCCGAAATAATAGAATCCCTTGCAGGTATCCAGGCTTACTTTTACATATTTGCCGATGAGATCTTTTTCTCCTGGGAAATGAACCAAGAGATTATGCTGGGTACGACCTGTAAGAGTACCCTTCTCCCGGTTTTCGTCTTCTACCAGGATTTCCTGAATGGTTCCCTGGAAACGGGAGGAATTTTCCCGGCCCTTTTCCTGCACCAGGGTAAGAAGACGGCTAAAACGGTCTTTTACCACATCCTCCGGCACCTGATTTTCCATGCCGGCTGCAGGGGTTCCGCTTCGTTTGGAATAAATAAATGTGAAGGCAGTATCATAATTTGCTTTTCTTACAACATCCAGTGTTTCCTGGAAATCTTCTTCTGTTTCTCCCGGAAATCCGACCATGATATCTGTTGTCAGCGAAATATCCGGGATTGCCTTACGGATCTTATCTACCAGCTCCAGATATTTCTCCTTGTCGTAACGGCGGTTCATTTCCTTTAAGACTCTGCTGCTTCCGGACTGCAGCGGAAGATGCAGATGGTGACAGATCTTCTGGCTCTCTGCCATGGTCTGGATCAGCTCATCGGACAGGTCCTTCGGATGGGAAGTCATAAAACGGATACGCTTCAGCCCTTCGATCTTTTCCACTTCTTTCAGAAGTTCTGCAAAGGTTACCGGTGTTTCCAGAGTTTTTCCGTAGGAGTTTACATTCTGACCAAGAAGCATGATCTCAGTAACGCCATCTGCGACCAGTTCCTCGATCTCGCGGATGATGGCCTGTGGCTCGCGGCTCTTTTCGCGGCCGCGGACATAAGGAACGATGCAGTAGCTGCAGAAGTTATTGCAGCCAAACATTACGCTGACTCCTGTTTTGAAGGAGTATTTGCGGGAAGTTGGCATGCCCTCTACGATCTCATCGGATTCCTTCCAGATATCAATGATCTGGTCGTCGGTCTGCAGCGTTCGGTAAAAAAGCTCCGGGAATTTGTGGATATTATGGGTTCCGAATACAAGATTTACATATTTATAATCCTTGCGGATCTTTTCTACTACGTGATGCTCCTGCATCATACATCCGAACAGTACGATCTTCATATCCGGGAGCTCCCGTTTGATGCTCTTTAAATGTCCAAGATGTCCATAGATCTTCTGATTGGCATTTTCCCGGACTGTGCAGGTGTTAAATACAACTGCATCAGCATCCTCGGTATCTACCATTTCATATCCCATTTTTTCCATGATGGCCGCAATAGACTCTGTCTGGATGGAGTTCATCTGGCATCCTTCGTTCTGGATGTGGAAGGTGGGATGTTTCGTACTGCTTTTGGCAAGAAGCTCTTTACATTTTTCAATGTACTGAAGCTGGATCTCTGTTTCTTTGTTCTGGCTCAAATCAATTCCTCCAATAACTAAAAATTTCATATGTATCTATAAATTATTTTTCTTTAGACAATATCAGACGGGAGCATTGAACTCCCGTCTGATATATCATACAGAATTTACAGTTGTCTGTCAAAGAGTTTTTATAATAGCGGTGCAAAAACTCTCAGTACGTTCTGAATGGCACGTACCACAATATTTCTCTTCTGGCAGAATGCCAGATCAATGGGATCACAGTACTCCAGGGTTTCTGTAAAATCATCCCGGATGTCCAGGATCACATCATTCTTATACATCCAGACACCATCTTCAAAATGCAGATAAAGGCTTCGGTAATCCAGATTTATGGTTCCTACGACGCCTACTTTGTCATCACAGACAAAAGATTTTGCATGTAAAAATCCCGGCTGGTATTCGTAGATCTTTACACCTGCTTCCAGAAGCTGTTTATAATAAGACTGTGTCAGCAGGAAGACCATTTTTTTGTCCGGGATACCTGGTGTCATGATCCGGACATCCACACCGCTTTTTGCAGCGAGGCACAGGGCGGTCATCATCTCATTATCTATGATCAGATATGGTGTGCAGATATAAACATAGTTTTTGGCGCGATTGATAATATTAAGATAAACGTTCTCTCCTACGATCTCATCGTCCAGGGGGGAATCGCAGAATGGCTGGACATAACCGTTTCCCGGAAATTCGTTGGGGTGCCACCTGTGCGGAACATAATTTCCGAAATCAAGAGAAGTATCTGTTTTGGTAACGATTCCCCACATATACAGGAACATAGCTGTCATATTCCAGACGCCTTCTCCTTTCAGCATAACGGCTGTATCCTTCCAGTGGCCAAACCGTTTTCGCTGATTGATATATTCGTCAGCCAGGTTGATGCCACCGGTAAAACCGGTCCAGCCATCGATCACACAGATCTTACGGTGGTCACGGTTATTCTGGATTATATTAAGAATCGGACGGAACCGGTTGAATACTTCGCATTTGATTCCTCGCCGGCGCATCTCCTGATCATACTTGTATGGCAATGTGGTAAGGCAACCGAAGCCATCATAGATCAGTCGGACATCCACTCCTTCTTTAGCCTTTTTTTCAAGGATATTAAGGATCGTCTGCCACATTACCCCGTCATTTATGATGAAATATTCGATAAAAATAAAATGCTTTGCCTGCTCCAGTTCATGCACCAGAACCGGAAACATATCATCTCCTACCTGAAAATACTCTGCTGTGGTATTCTCGTGAACCGGATATCTTGAATACTGCCAGATGTAATCCGACTGGATCCTCATGGAACGGTCGTCTTCGTTTAAACGTTTTCTTGTGAGCTCTGAGCCTTCCAGGTATTCAGCAGTTTCATCAATAAGATTCTGATAATGCTGCTCCATTACAGCGCCGATCCGTGACTTACCGAAAAGAAGGTACAGGGAAACACCAAATACCGGAAAAATAAGGATCAGCATCGTCCAGGCGAGCTTATAAGATGGATTGATCTTTTTATTTACGATCCACAGAACAACCAGAAAACCTATGGCCTGCATTCCGATCGTCACCCATCTGGAGTATTCCATAAGCCGGAAAAGGGCGATCAGCAGCCATGCCAGCTGCACAACAAGAGCCAGAGCTACATAAAAAATTCGATTAAATAATAATTTAAGGAGCGATCGCAATGGTTTGATAATCAGTTTAATAAACAAATTCATATTTCTTTCCTTCGTCAAACGTTCCTGTTTCTATTTAATTAAAAATCCCTGACCATACAGCCAGGGATTTTTGCGCACAATTAATTATATTTACGTTTTCTTGCGGCTTCAGATTTTTTCTTACGACGAACGCTTGGCTTCTCGTAATGCTCTCTCTTACGGATTTCCTGCTGGATTCCCGCCTTAGCACAGCTTCTCTTGAATCTGCGAAGAGCGCTATCTAAAGTCTCGTTCTCTTTTACGATAACGTTTGACATAGACTCACACCTAACCTCCCTCCAGTTGTAGATTGTGCTAAAATACAACTGTCTGGGTATTTTTCTTGCACGAGTGTTATTATATAGCATAACATGTGGTTTCGTCAACATCTTTTTCGATTTTTATGAAAAAAATGTCAAAATTGTAAATCACGCACAACTTTGTTATTTTGTGAGCTGTTTTTCAAGGATTCCTGCTGCTGCGTCCATAGCCTCCTGAGCCTTTTCCGGATTCTTTCCGCCGGCCTGTGCCATGTTCGGACGTCCGCCGCCGCCACCGCCAACGATCGCTGCCACTGCTTTGATCAGGTTTCCTGCATGAGCGCCTGCTTTCTGAGCTGCATCCGTTGCCATTGCAAGAAGATTAACCTTGCCGTCGTTTACTGCTGCAAGAAGGACAACACCTTCGCCAAGCTGCTCTTTCAGTTTATCACCCAGGTCTCTGAGACCGTTCATGTCAACGCCCTCAACTTTGGCTGCAAGGAGTTTCACGCCGTTTACTTCAACGACTTTATCCATGACATCGCCAAGTGCACTCTGGGCAGCTTTGCTCTTGAGGGATTCATTTTCGCTCTGAAGAGCCTTTACCTCAGCCTGCAGGTGACTGATCTTTTCTACAACCTCGGCTGTATTGGCCTTTAATGCTTTTGCAGCCTCATGGAGAAGCTCTTCCTGCTTTCTGTAGTATTCGATAACTGCTTTGCCGGTAAGTGCCTCAATACGGCGTACACCAGCTGCGATACCAGATTCGGACACGATCTTAAAGAGCATGATGGAGCTTGTATTCTTTACATGAGTACCACCACAGAGCTCTTTGGAAAAGTCTCCCATGGATACTACACGTACCTTCTGGTCATATTTCTCACCAAAGAGAGCCATTGCTCCGGATTTCTTGGCTTCTTCCACATCCATGACATCTGTATGAACATCAAGACCTGCCTGGATCTCTTTGTTTACAAGCTCTTCTGTTGCCTGGAGTTCTTCTGCTGTCATAGCCTGAAAATGAGCAAAGTCAAAACGAAGTCTGTCCGGAGTTACCAGAGAACCCTTCTGCTCTACGTGGGAACCAAGAACAGTTTTCAATGCTTTCTGAAGAAGATGTGTTGCACTGTGGTTTTTCTCGGTATCTTTTCTTGCTTCTTCGTTTACCTTCAGGGATACTGTCTCACCTGAGGAAATCATACCGGATTCCATATGTCCTACGTGGCCGAATTTACCGCCGCGGAGTTTGATGGTGTCCTCAACAACAAATTTACCGTTTGCAGTCTCGATCACACCGGTATCACCTTCCTGTCCACCCATTGTTGCATAGAAAGGAGTCTGCTCTACAAATACGGTACCCTTCTGTCCCTCTGTGAGAGAATCTACGATCTCTGTTTCTGTGGTAAGGACAGTAACCTTGGAATCAAAGGTAAGATGATCGTAGCCGACGAATTCTGTTGTTACATTTACATCAATATCATCGTATACGGTTGCGTCTGCACCCATATAGTTGGTTACTTCACGGGCAGTACGTGCCTTGACTCTCTGTTCCTCCATTGCTTTCTGGAAGCCTTCCTCGTCAATGCCGTAGCCTTTTTCCTCAAGGATCTCTTTTGTAAGGTCAAGAGGGAATCCGTACGTATCATAAAGCTTGAATGCGTTGTCACCGGAAAGAGTCTTTTCACCTGCTTTTTTCATATCCTCTTCCATGTCGGAAAGGATGCGAAGTCCCTGATCGATAGTTTTGTTGAACTGATTCTCCTCATTTGTCAGTACACGGAAGATGAACTCTTTCTTCTCCTCAAGCTCCGGATATCCGGCTTTGGAGCTCTCGATCACCTGTGCACTTAATTTTGCAAGGAAAGTTCCCTCGATGCCAAGAAGACGTCCGTGACGTGCTGCACGGCGGATCAGACGGCGGAGAACATATCCACGTCCCTCATTGGTTGGCATGATTCCATCGGAGATCATAAATGTTGCGGAACGGATATGGTCCGTGATCAGACGGATGGAAACGTCATCGGCATAGTTTTTCTCATATTCTTTATGTGCGATCTCGCATACAAGATTACGAAGTGCACAAATTGTATCTACATCAAAAATAGAATCAACATCCTGAACAACTACAGCAAGACGCTCAAGTCCCATACCGGTATCGATGTTTTTCTGTTTCAGGGTTGTGTAGTTTCCGTTTCCATCGTTCTCGAACTGTGTGAAAACGTTGTTCCATACTTCCATGTAACGGTCGCAGTCGCAGCCTACCGTACATCCGGGTTTGCCACAGCCGTATTTTTCGCCACGGTCATAGTAGATCTCAGAGCATGGACCGCATGGACCTGCGCCATGCTCCCAGAAGTTATCCTCTTTTCCGAAACGGAAAATACGTTCAGACGGAATCCCTACTTCTTTGTTCCAGATATTGAAGGCTTCATCATCATCCAGGTAAATGGATGGGTAGAGACGGTCTGCATCAAGCCCTACAACCTCAGTAAGAAATTCCCAGGACCAGTGGATGGCTTCTTTCTTGAAGTAATCACCAAAAGAGAAGTTACCAAGCATTTCAAAGAAAGTACCGTGACGTGCGGTTTTACCTACATTTTCGATATCTCCGGTACGGATACATTTCTGGCAGGTTGTCACTCTTGTTCTTGGCGGCTTCTCAGCACCTGTAAAATATGGTTTCAGCGGAGCCATACCTGCATTGATCAGCAGAAGACTCTTATCTCCCTGAGGAACCAGGGAAAAGCTTTTCATTACAAGATGGCCCTTGCTCTCCATAAAGTCAAGGAACATCTTACGAAGTTCGTTCACTCCGTACTTTTTCATGTTGTTATCCTCCTTGTGTCAACCCTACCTGTCAGCATTTCCGGAATGCCGTAGCTTTATCCCGGAAATGTCACAGATATGGGAAATTATTTTACACAGATCTTTTTGAATTTTTTCTTGCCTCGTTTCAGAACGATCCCGTCCCCTGCAAAAGCATCCTTCTCAACCGTATGGTAAATATCGGTGAGCTTCTCACCATCGATGGATACACCACCCTGCTGGATCGCACGGCGACCCTCGGAACGGCTTGGTACCAGCTCTGCTTTTACAAGAAGTGTGATCAGGTCGATTTTTCCTTCCTCGTCAAAATCTTCCTCTGAAAGCTCTGTTGTAGGCATATGAGAAGTATCTGCACCTGAGAACAGTGCGCGGGCACCCTCCTGTGCTTTCTTGGCTTCCTCCTCACCGTGTACAAGCTCTGTCAGCTGGTATGCAAGGATCTCCTTGGCTTTGTTCAGCTCGCTGCCTTCCCATTTGGCCATCTCGTCGATCTCCTCAAGAGGAAGGAAAGTAAGAAGACGCATACATTTGATAACGTCAGCATCGTCTACATTTCTCCAGTACTGGTAGAAATCGAAAGGGGATGTCTTATTCGGATCAAGCCATACAGCTCCGGACTGTGTTTTTCCCATTTTTTTGCCCTCAGAATTGAGAAGCAGTGTGATGGTCATGGCATAGGCATCCTTGCCAAGCTTACGGCGGATCAGCTCGGTACCGCCAAGCATGTTGCTCCACTGGTCATCGCCACCGAACTGCATGTTGCAGCCGTATTTCTGGTACAGCATATAGAAGTCGTAGCTCTGCATGATCATGTAGTTAAATTCCAGGAAGCTTAAGCCTCGCTCCATACGCTGTTTGTAGCACTCTGCTGTCAGCATACGGTTTACGGAAAAGTGAGCACCTACCTCACGGAGAAGCTCTACATAGTTAAGGTTCATAAGCCAGTCAGCATTGTTTACCATAAGAGCTTTTCCATCAGAGAAATCGATGAAACGGCTCATCTGCTGCTTGAAGCAGTCAATATTGTGCTGGATGGTTTCTTTTGTCAGCATCTGACGCATATCGGTCCTTCCGGACGGGTCACCGATCATTCCTGTTCCGCCGCCGAGAAGGGCAATCGGACGGTTTCCTGCCATCTGCAGTCTCTTCATCAGGCAAAGAGCCATGAAGTGACCTACATGAAGGCTGTCTGCTGTAGGGTCAAAGCCAATATAGAATGTGGCTTTCCCGTTATTTACCATCTCTTTGATCTCGTCTTCGTCTGTAACCTGTGCGATCAGGCCACGTGCTTTCAGTTCTTCCCAAACTGTCATTGTTCTTTCCTCCTGTATAGTCATATAAAAAATGCCCGGTTCCTGTCCGTTTAGGACGAGAACCGGGTCCCGCGTTACCACCTAAATTTACAGAAAACTCGCATTTCCTGCCTCATAAAGTGAATCTACATCCCGTTATATTCATATATATCAAGATATAAAACCACTTCAGCACAATAACGGGTGCCATTCCGTCGCAGCCTATCTATAATACGCTATTATTATAAAGTTTATAATTTACAGTATCAAGTCCCGATTCGGTGCGCAGCTCCGGGATGTATTCACAAAAGTTCTACCCTGCGCCTCTCACCTGCCGGCTGCTCTCTGTGGGGTTTTCCTCAAGCTACTTTTTCCCTTCCAAGCCTTTTACTATACTATATGAAGTATACAAACTGCTTTTTTGTTTGTCAAGAAATTTTAATATTGCTTTGACAACTTAAAGTGGCAGAATGTTACTGTTTACTCTGTTCTCAGTAACACGCTTCGCGATGCACAGAATTTACGCTGATCGCATAAATTCGCGCGATATGTTTCGGTTTTTCTGTGAGTGATAAGTGGAACTTTTATTTCTGTAAGCCATTTATTCCTTCATCTACGTAAAGGTCATTGCCGTCTGCCGCTGATGTGGCAAGCTGATCACACCGTTCATTTAACGGATTATCTGCATGTCCCTTAACCCAGTGGAAGCTTACCTGATGCTGCTCCTTGGCCTTTAAAAGGCGTTTCCAGAGATCTACGTTCTTCACATCTTCGTTTTTTCCACGTTTCCAGTTTTTCTTCAGCCAGGCATCGATCCAGTGCTGATTAAAAGCATCTACCAGATATTTGGAATCGGAATACAGATCCACCTGGCAGGGGCGGTTCAGTGCTTCCAGTGCTACGATAGCTGCCATCAGCTCCATCCGGTTGTTTGTGGTTTTTTTGTAGCCTCTGGACAGTTCACGTTCATGTAGCTGGCCTTTGGTATCGATGTACTGAAGAACTGCTCCGTAGCCTCCCGGTCCATCCGGATTTCCCCGGGCTGCACCATCCGTATAGATTTTTACCTGCATATTTGCTTCTCCTTAAATTTTCAATTTTATGTCCATACGCCTGTTTGTTCAAAGTTTACTGCCGGAGACTATGTTGCTTATACCCAGTCTACAAAAAATGTATGGCCTTTATAAGTTTCATATTTCACTTTGCTGAAATTCAGATTCTGGTTCCAGAAATAGCTGGTCATCATGAAATACATATAATTAAAATCTTTCTGTTTAAATCCTCTGAGTGTTCTGGCTTTGCCGGAAGTGACATGTTTATTGAAAATAGTCATTGCTTCTCTTGCAGCCTGATAAGCAAGAGTACGGTTTTCAAACTGACCATTGAGACGTTTGAGAAGAGCCCCGTTCCGCACTACAGAATACTGTGGGGTTGTGCTGCTTCCGATATTCTCATAGATCACACCTCGTATCGTAGATGGAAATTCCTTGTCTGATTTGATCGTACGATTCAGAACACAAAGTGCTACTGCTTCCATTCCGATCTTGCCCTGATCGCCTGCTTCTGATTCGCAAAGCGCGGCCAGCAGTGCTTCATCGGATGTCTTGCCGTTGGCTATTCCAGGATGGCTCTTATATTCTTTTACCATAGTGTAATATCTGCTGTTTTTGGTATCGTAAACTTTGACATCTCCATTGCTGACATTTAGATTTGGTTTGGTAGTCTTCGCAGTGGCCACTCCGTCTGCTGCGATGGAGTATGTAATTCCATTCACTGTCACGGAGGTACTTACTGCCATGACACCGTTGGATTTAAAATAATAGTTCTTCTGATCGATCGTCTTCAGACCAGTATACATATAACCAGTACTGGTGGCAAAATAGTAGCTGATATTTTTGGATTTGTTTTTTACCCATTTGGTTGCCATATAACCGGAAGTTTTGTAAAAATAACGTTTCTGCCCTTTGCTGTTGGTGAGCCAGCCGGTTGCCATAATGCCTCCGCCTTTTGTGAAATAACGTTTCCTTCCCTTGCTGCAGTTTACCCAGCCTGTGGTAAGCTTACCTGTTTTGGGGTTGAAATAGCGCTTATGGCCTTTGGAATCTGTCATCCAGCCGGTTGCCATAACACCCTTGCCTTTTGTAAAATAGTAGGTATATTTGCCATTGACCTTCATCCAGCCCTTTACCTGTACTCCGGTCTTTGTGTTAAAGTAGTACTTGTATCCGCCCAGGGTCAGCCAGCCTTTCTGCTTGCTCCCATCATTTTTTATGTAGTATGTTTTTCCAGCGATAGTTTTAAAGCCTGCAGTGGCAGCCTGTACCTCTTTTGCAGAAGCAGAAAAGACTGTGCTTCCCGCGATCAGCAGCATGGCAAGCATCAGACCCTTCAGCCATTTTTTTGTTCTGAAACTCTTCATAATTTTCCCCATTTCCTGTTTTAGATATAAAAGCTAGTTTGTCTCAAAAATTACAAAAATGTTACATTTCGTTTATTATATCGTAATGAATAAACACTGTCAACTTTTTTGTAACTGTGGACGGACTCCTGCCATATGATGAAGTGTAAATAAAATTTGCTGGAGGACTTATCGATGAGTGACTTAGCGGCTACCAATTGTGGATGTGATTGCGGATGTGGTTGTGATTCCGGATGTAGCACAGGATGTGGATGTAACAATAACTGTGGCTGTAATAATGGCTGCGGAAATTCCCTGTTTGGAAACGGTGGAAACAGCTGCTCCTGTATCCTTTGGATCATCTGTCTGATGTGTTGCTGCGGAAACAACAGTGGCTGTGGCTGTAATAACAACGGCTGCAACGACAGCTGTTGGATCATCATCCTTCTTCTGCTTTTGTGCGGAAATGGATGCGGCTGCAACAATTGCTGCTGATCTTTTGAAAAGGCAGAGGTTATTTCCTCTGCCTTTTCTGCTGCCGTTTTTTTGTTTCCTCCTGTTTCTGTTTTTTCTCTTCCAGACATTTCAGATCTATTTCATAAAAAGAATTTCCATCAATGACAAGTTCCTGTTTTTTTTCAGATTCCATAATCACATTCCTTTGAAAAATTTCTTCTATATATAATATGACCAGAGAAGGTTTCTGTCATATTTCTTTCTGCAAATTCATAGATTTCAGGAAAAAGGATTTTTTTATGGAACAGGAGCCTATCGCACGTACTGCTCTGGATGAAATGGTGGAAAGTGACCAGGATCAGATGCTGAAAGCCATGATCCCGTACCTTCCTTCTTCCGGGCAGCGGTTTTTATCTGTGTATACGAAAGTCCGGGAACTTCGGAATACCATGTCGCTTTTTCAAAGCAGTCGTAGAACAGCCGATCTGCAGGCTACCGGTTTTTCCGGCACCGATCCTCTGGAAATGCTGCAGGATATCCGTAAGTGCTGTGGCGGAGAAAATCGCCGTCAGATCGATCATATCACCAGTCTTATGGCTACGATCCAGATGCTTCAGATCATGAATGAAGATTCGTCAGGAGGTGAGAATCCATGAGTGATGACTGGAAAAATAATCCCCGGCTTTCCGGAATGGACCCTCAGAAGCTTTCCATGCTTCAGGGACTGGCAGATCAGGGATTGGGGAAAAATCCGTCCGAACTTCTGCCTTTTATCATGGGCGCAGCTTCTAAAGGAAAAAATGCGGGCTTAAATTTCAGCTCTGATGAGATCTCCACTATCATAGAAGTTCTGAAAATGGGGAAAAGTCCGGCAGAGGCAGCTAAGCTTGACAGAATTGTGAATCTGATGAAAATGATACGTCATTAACAGCTCTGTGATCCCGGAACAGCGGTTTTCTGTTCCGGGATTTTCTACTTTGTAATTCTTTTTATATTTGTCGGAATATAATCTGCAAAAATTTGACATATCCATAGATTCTATCGCATAATTCATAGAACATATTCCCTATTTTTGTGATATTTTTTTATCATTTTCCCTTTCTTCTTATATCAGTATATGGTATACTTGTCCGTGAAATGAATGATATGCAAAATAGGATTTTATGCGTCAAGTGTTTGGCGAATGGGGAGTTGTCGCCAGAACGAAAAGTACGTCTTACGGTATGAAATCCGCACCCGTTGCAGCAATATAAGAGAATATCTCATATTGTGTAGGGCTTTTTCGACATACGTTCTATTACAATTGGAGATATCTTTTTTTATGCGCAAAAATAAAAGAGACAGTCTCCGAAAAACGTGATTTTTTTAACAAATGGAGGTTGTTATTTATGGTAGACAAAGCAAAAGTTGAAGAGGCGATCAAGCTTCTTCTCGAGGGAATCGGCGAGGATGTAAACAGAGAGGGACTGCAGGGAACTCCTGAACGTATCGCCCGCATGTGCGAGGAAATTTATGGCGGACTTGATAATGAAGCGGATGAACATCTTCAGAAACAGTTTCATGTAGAGAACAATGAAATGGTTCTGGAAAAGGATATTACCTTTTATTCCATGTGCGAACATCATCTTATGCCTTTTTACGGAAAAGCTCATATCGCATATATCCCAAATGGCAAGGTTACCGGCTTAAGCAAGCTGGCCCGTACCGTTGATGTGTATGCAAGAAGACCGCAGATCCAGGAACGTCTGACTGTGCAGATCGCAGATGCGCTGGAACGTGTTCTCGCTCCAAAGGGAATCATGGTTATGCTGGAAGCGGAGCATACCTGCATGACCATGCGAGGGATCAAAAAGCCGGGAAGCAAAACGGTTACGACTGTTACCAGAGGTGAATTTAAAGAAAATATGGAGCTTCAGAAACAGTTCCTTGCTATGGTCAAGGACTGATGGACAGAGTGAATCAGATCTGGAATCATCCGCTCTATCAGAATGAGCTTAATAAGCTTCAGCTTCTGGAGACTGACCGTGAATTCTGCAGACATACACCGGAGCATTTTTTGGATGTGGCACGCCTTGCCTATATCCGGGCACTTGAGGAAAATGCTCCTGTTTCAAAGGAACTGATCTACTGTACTGCCCTTCTTCACGATATCGGACGGGCCAGACAGTATGAAGATGGCACTCCTCATGATGAGGCCGGTGCTGCTATCGCAGGACAGATCTTAAACGAGCTTGGATTTTCTATGGAAGAAGTGGAAGCGATCATTGCGGCAATACGTGGTCACAGAGCTCAGACGGATCCGACAGTTCTTGGAAAATTGCTCTATACTGCGGACAAAAGCTCCAGAAACTGTTTTTCCTGTAAAGCAGAGCCGGAATGTTACTGGTCTCCTGCCAAAAAAAATATGACGATCCAATATTAGGAGGTTTTTCCATGAAAATCGGAAATCGTGAGTTTGATGTAAAAAACAAAACATATATTATGGGTATCCTAAATGTCACACCGGATTCTTTCTCAGATGGCGGAAAATGGAACGATATGGATCATGCCCTGAAACATACAGAAGCTATGATCGCCGAAGGTGCTGATATTCTTGATATCGGTGGGGAATCCACACGTCCGGGACATACACCGGTTGGCGCTCAGGAAGAAATCGAGCGTGTACTCCCTGTTATCGAGGCAGTAAAAAGCCGTTTTGATATCCCGATCTCTGTAGATACATATAAGGGATGCGTTGCGGAAGAATCCCTGAAACACGGAGCAGACCTCATCAACGATATCTGGGGACTGAAATATGATCCGGAAATGGCTCCTGTCATTGCAAAATATCAGGCTCCCTGCTGTCTGATGCATAACAAAGATAACACAGAGTATAACAACTTTATTGTAGACATGCTGGCAGAAACACAGGAATGTGTCAATATCGCCAAACGTGCCGGTATTGCCGATGACAAGATCATTCTTGACCCGGGTGTCGGATTTGGTAAAACATATGAGATGAACCTGATGACCATGGATAATCTGGAGCTTTTCCGGAAGCTGGGATATCCGGTACTTCTTGGTACTTCCAGAAAATCCATGATCGGACTTGCCCTTGATCTTCCTGTAGATCAGCGTGTAGAGGGAACCCTTGCCACATCGGTGATCGGTGTTATGAAGGGCTGTGCATTTGTCCGTGTTCATGACATCAAAGAAAATAAACGCGTCATCCAGATGACAGAAGCTATTCTGGGACGCTAGGAGGAACTGATGGATAAAATCGAAATCAGAGATCTTGAGATTTTTGCAAACCATGGTGTGTTTCCGGAAGAAACAGCTCTCGGACAGAAATTTGTTGTTTCTGCTGTTATGTATACAGAAACACGTCCGGCAGGGCTGACAGATGATCTTTCTGCTTCCATCAATTATGGAGAAGTCAGTCATATGATCACCGATTTTCTTCAGAAAAATACTTATAAACTTCTGGAGGCTGTTGTGGAGAATCTGGCAGAGATGCTGCTGCTTTCTCTCCCGCTTCTTAAAAAGATCACTCTTCGTATTGAAAAGCCCTGGGCTCCGGTAGGCCTTCCACTGAAAACCGTTGCTGTGGAAATTACCCGAGGCTGGCATACAGCTTATGTTGCTTTTGGTTCCAATATGGGGGATAAGAAGAAATACCTGGACAATGCGATCCAGGGTCTTCGGGACATGAAAGAGATTGTTGTTGAAAAGGTTTCAGAGTATCTTGTAACGGAGCCTTACGGGGATGTGGAGCAGGATGAGTTTCTTAACGGAGCCTTAAGAGTCCGGACTCTGCTTTCACCGGAGGAGCTTCTTGACAGGCTGCATGTGCTGGAGCAGGCCGCGGACCGGAAACGTATCATTCACTGGGGACCCAGGACACTGGATCTGGATATTCTGTTTTACGATAATGAGATCATCGATACGGAGGAGCTGCATGTTCCTCATATTGATATGGAGAACAGGGATTTTGTGCTGAAGCCTATGGTGGAGATCGCACCGTATCTTCGGCATCCGGTGTTGAATTTAACAATGGAGCAGTTGTTAAAAAAGCTTGAGGGAAAAACTTTGGCGGTGTGACTTTATTTATTAAATAATAAAAAGATAACAAGCCCGATACAGATATCTTTACTACAATCTGTATCGGGCTTGTTTTGTATCAGTGTGAATTATTGACTATTATCGAAAAATATTTTATTTCTGGTTTACCAGGTCGAATTCGTCGGTGATCTCTTTGGATGGTGCCTTGGTAATGAGGCTGACGATGATGTTTGCTGCAATAGCCACCAGGAATGCGGGAAGAAGTTCATAGATTCCCCAGGCGCCGCCGAGCGTGCTGATTCCGTATTTCCAGATAAATACCATGGAACCGCCGCAGATCATTCCTGCCAGGGCTCCCTGCCAGTTGGAGCGTCTCCAGAATAATGCCAGGAGGACTACAGGGCCGAATACGGCTCCGAAACCTGCCCAGGCGAAGGATACGATGGTGAAGACGGAACTGTTCGGGTCGCGGGCAATAAACATGGCTACTACTGCGATGAGAAGAAGCGTGATCTTATCGGCTACCATGCTTTCTTTTTTTGTTTCTTTATCCTTCAGGATACTTCCGAGAAGGTCGGAAGAAACTGCTGAGGATGCTGCCAGGAGCTGAGAATCTGCAGTTGACATGGTAGATGCCAGGATTCCTGCAAGGATGAGTCCTGCAAGGATTGCTGCGATCACACCATGCTTGCTGAGAAGATCAGCGATCCGAACGATGATCGTCTCGGATGCGGAGCCTTCAAGAAGGTCAAACTCTCCTGCTGCTGTCATTCCAAGTCCTACCACACCGATCAGTACTGCTACTGCCAGTGAGATCACTACCCATGTAGTTGCTACTCTTCTGGAAAGTGTAAGCTTTTCTTCGTCTTCGATCGCCATGAAACGAAGAAGAATATGCGGCATTCCGAAATATCCAAGTCCCCATGCAAGCATGGAAATGATATTAAGCAGTGGGTATGCCTGTTCTGTTCCGGTTGTCGGATCATATGTAGTAAACATAGTCAGATATCCGGGCAGTGATCTTGCATGGTCTGCAACTGCTTCAATACCACCTGCTGTGCTGATCCCAAATACAAATACGATCACAAGTGCGATGGACATGATAATACTCTGGATAAAGTCTGTGGTAGATGCTGCCAGGAATCCTCCCAGTGTGGTATATCCAACGATGACCAATGCACTGATGATCATAGCCGGCAGATATTTTACCCCAAAGAGACTTGCAAAAAGTTTACCACAGGCTGCAAATCCGGAGGCTGTGTACGGAATAAAAAAGATTACGATAAAAATTGCTCCGATAGACTGCAGGATCTTTTTCTCATCTCTGTAACGGTTGCTGAAAAAGGATGGCAATGTAATGGAATTTCCTGCCACATGTGTGTAGCGGCGGATTCTTTTTGCCACGATCCTCCAGTTTACGTATGTTCCGATGGCAAGGCCAATGGCTGTCCAGCCTGCGTCTGCAATACCGGTAAGATAAGCAAGTCCCGGTAATCCCATCAGAAGCCAGCTGCTCATGTCAGAAGCCTCTGCACTCATAGCTGTGACAAGTGGACCAAGCTTTCGTCCTCCAAGATAGAAATCAGAACTGTCATTATTGTTCTTGGAGCATAGATAACCTACAAAGATCATTGCACCCAGATAGACGATAATGGCTGCCATTATACAAATATGTGCTGTTGTCATTGTTTCTCTCCCTTCCATGTTTCTGCTTTAAAATCACAAAACATGAGGGATTTTGCTTATGCATCCCCATGCTTTCTGTTTTTAAACCAGTTTTACACATATTTATAGATTTTATTATATTAACTTTAGAAAGTAAAGAGGATTTTTCGTTTTTTTACATAAAAAAGTATTTTATATGAAGAAAAAGGGCTGAACCATATAAGGCGGCCCAGCTCTTTTTCAAAATCTCTGTTTATTTTTCTTCCATACGCTTCTGCACATCTTCCACTGTATATGCAAGCTTCTCAACATCCTCGGAATAAGTCAGCCCCTCCTTCTCAGCCAGAGCTTTCAGAACACCGATCGTTTTCTGAAGATGCATGTAGTTTCCTGCGGAGGAACCACCTGTCAGCGCGATTATTCTCTGTAATAGTTCATGAACATGTTCATTTCCGGGCTGTCCTGATTATATACTACAACACCTATTGTATATTGGATATCTCCGTCTTCGACAGCAGCAGAAACTTTTTTTCCGCCAACTGTAAAAACGGCAAGCAGCAACAACAGAATGACCAGTACTTTAAAGTTTTTAAAAATCATACTGTTTTGTGCATTTCTTTATTTTTCCGTTACATAATGGCAGGCTACTTCATGTCCGGACTCTACTTCTGTGAGCACAGGACGGATCGTCCTGCATTTCTCCATGCAGTGTTCGCAACGATTCTGGAATGGACAGCCATGAGGAACATCCAGAGGGCTGGGGGCCTCACTTTCGATGCTCTCGATCTTTTTGTTCTGATCCATATGAATGGAAAACTGTGCCCCCAGAAGAGCCTGTGTATATGGATGAAGAGACTTTTCCGTAACATCCTCTCCCGGGATTACCTCCACGATATTCCCGAGGTACATGACAGCAATCTGATGGGCAAAGGAACGGATCAGAGCCAGGTCATGGCAGATAAAAAGCATGCTGATGTTTTTCTCCTTCTGGAGACGTACCAGAAGCCGGATCACGGACTCCTGTACGGAAACGTCAAGTGCAGAGGTAGCCTCATCGCACACCAGGATCTCCGGTTCCAGGGAAAGTGCCCGGGCAATACTGATACGCTGACGCTGTCCGCCACTCATGTTATGTGGATAGCGGTCTGTAAAATCTTCAGGAAGCTCTACCATTTTCAGAAGTTCTCTAGCCTTGGATTCCTTTTCGCTTCTTTTCAGTTTTCCGTAATTGATCAGGGGTTCTGTGAGAATATCCACGATCTTCATTTTGGGGTCAAAGGACGCCAGCGGATCCTGGAATACCATCTGCATGTTCTGACGGTTCAGCCAGGTTTCTTTTTTGGAAAGATCAGAGAGTTTTTTTCCATGGTAAAGGATCTCTCCGCTGGTCGGCTTGTCAAGAGAAATGACCATGCGGACAAAGGTTGATTTACCGCAGCCACTTTCTCCTACGATTCCCAGAGTTTTTCCTTTATAAACGTTCAGGTTCACATCGTTGCAGGCTGTTAAAGTTCTGCCGCCGGAAGCCGGGAACTGTTTTACGATATGTTTTGCACTGAGTACGATATCGGATTCATTAAACATAACGCTGTCCCTCCATTTCCGGCACTGCAGCCAGCAGTTTCTTTGTATAGTCACTGGTCGGATGCTCCATGACCTCATCTCGTGTTCCCTGATCCACAACTTTTCCGTTCTGCATAACAACAAGCTGATCAGCCATATAGGCTGCTACGCCAATGTTATGGGTAACAATGATGATACCGGTTCCGAAATCATCACGGAGCTCCATCATCTGGCGTACGATCTGTGCCTGTGTGGTAACATCCAGCGCACTGGTCGGCTCATCTGCAAGAAGCAGCTCCGGGTTAAAAGTCATGGCCATGGCAATACCAACTCGCTGGCGCATACCACCGGAAAGCTGGTGAGGATAACTTTTCATGATATTTTCCGCGTCAGGAAGACGCATTTTCTGAAGCATGGAGCATCCCTTCTTCCATGCTTCTGCTTTGGATATATCCGTATGTGTACAGATATATTCCACATACTGACTTCCAATCTTACGGATAGGGTTCAGGGTTCCGCCGCAGTCCTGGAAGATCATGGAAATGCGGGTACCCCTTAAATTTCTCCATTCATCCTTTGTATTGGAAAGCAGAGAATGTCCGTGAAACTGAATATCTCCGGTGCTGACCCGGCCACCTCCGGCAAGTGCGCCGAGGACAGCACGGATCACGGTTGTTTTTCCACTTCCACTCTCGCCTACCACACTGATGATCTCCCCCTTCTTCATGGAAAGGTTGAAATGTTCAATGGTAGGTGCCTGTTTTCCGTACTGAACGGAAAGATCCTTGATCTCAAGCATAAATAAGCGCTCCTTTACTCGGCAAGAGTGATATCCTTTGTCAGCCAGTAGTAATCCATCGGATACATCTTAACACCTGTTACCTTTTTGTTGGAGAAGAGGTAGGTTGTCTCATAACCAAAGAATACAGTTGCAGCATCATCCATGATATCCTGCTGAATATCGATGATGAGATCTTTTCTCTTGTCCTCATCAAATGTCTGCGCAAGCTCGTCAAGAAGCTTGTCAACCTCCGGGTTATTGTATCCTGCAGTATTGTTTGCAGAGGAGCTGTACCAGTTCTCTCTTAAGTAGTTCTCAGGGTCTCCAGTGTTTGCTACCAGCACGTTCCAGATCAGAAGGTCATACTGACCGGAATCTCTCATGTCAAGAAGTGTCTCATAACTTACTGTGTTCAGGTTTACGTTGATACCGATCTCCTTCAGACTGGCCTGTGCTGCCTGTGCGTATACACCAAGCTCGGCACGGCTTGTGTAGATAACAAAATCAAGAACAAGAGGATCTCCGTCAGGAGTTTCTACAAATCCGTCACCGTCAACATCTTTGTATCCGGCCTCATCAAGGATCTTCTTTGCGCTGTCCGGATCATAGGAATTCTCATCCTTCAGATCATCGAATCCAAAGTCAAGTGTTGGAGGAACCGGTGCTTTACCAGCTGTTGCACCACCCTCGAGAAGAGTGTTGCAGTATGTTTCCTTGTCAAGACCACGAAGAAGTGCCTGGCGAAGAGCCTTATCGCTGAGTGCATGATCCTCGTTCTGGTTCATGAATGCATAGGTGGAACGAAGAGACTGAAGCTCCTGGATGTCGTAATTGTCATTTCCCTCAAACTCAACCAGGTTCTCTGTTTTCAGGTTGTAAGCGATATCGATCTCACCTGTCTGAAGAGCCATGGAACGTGTTGTCTGGTCATCCACACATTTCAGTGTAACTTTATCAAGGGGAACTTCTCCATCCCAGTAGTTCTCATTTTTTACTACGATACAGGAATCCGTCGGGCTGAAAGATTCTACTGCGTAAGGTCCTGTACAGATCGGTCCTTCCATGGCAAATGTAGAATCATCTACATTTGTATCTACGATCAGAAACAGCGGGTCTGCAAGGCATCCGGCCATGTTTGCATTTGCTCTGTTCAGATGGAAGATCAGGTTCTGTCCGTCAACTTCGAGGCTGTCGAGATCAAAGAATTCCGGAACACGGTCACTCTTTTCAGCGGTACGTTCGATGGAGGCTTTTACCATCTCCGGTGTCATATCGTCACCGTTGGAGAATTTTACGCCCTCACGGATCTTGAAGGTCCATGTTTTTCCATCGTCACTGTTTTCCCACTCTTCCGCAAGACATGGAACGATCTCACCGTTCTCATCGAATTTTGTAAGACACTCGCCGATCGCATAACGGGATACAACCCAGCTGAAATACTGCTCTGTCGGCTCCAGTGTATCTGCAAAGCTTGTTACTCCGATGGTGATTTCCTTATCACTTTTTTTGTCACCCTTTGCCTGAGCCACTGTTGTCATGGAAAAAGTCATCATACATGCAAGTGTAGCAGCCAGCACTTTTTTAACTACATTATTTCTCATTTCATCCTCCTAAAGATAATATACTGATCATATGGTGTTGGTTTGTTACAGAGTTGTTTTATTGATCCTGGCGCGGATCCAGTACATCACGGATGCTGTCTCCAAGCATGTTGAAAACAACAACACAGATCACGATAGCGATACCAGGGTAGATCATAAGCCATGGCGCCTTTGCCATGTAGGTTCTTCCTTCATTCAGCATCAGTCCCCACTCCGGTGTCGGCGCAGTTGCACCAAATCCCAGGAATGAAAGGGAAGCCAGCTCCAGCATCATAGTTCCGATATCTGCTGCCGCAGTTACCACCATCTGGGTTACCATGTTGGGAAGAATGTGTACAAGAAGAATTTTCCAGGTCTTTGTTCCGTTTACTATAGCTGCCTCTATGTAAAGACTCTTCTTGACTTTCAAGACCATACTTCGTGCAAGACGGGCATATTTTGTCCAGCTTACAGCCGCGATGGAAATAACGGCATTGACCAGGTTTGGTCCAAGCATACCGGCAATGGCAATGGCCAGTACAAGCCCAGGGAAGGAGATCATCATATCTGCGATACGCATGATCACTGCATCCACAACGCCGCCGAAATATCCGGCAATAACTCCTAAAAATGTACCGATGACAAAGATCACTGCAACCAGACATAAGGTCATGATCAGAGAGGTTCTTGTTCCGAAGATAACACGGGAAAGAAGATCTCGTCCAAGCTTATCCGTTCCGAACGGATGAGCGGAGCTTGGCTCCTGCAGTGATTCGGTCATAACTGCATTCAGTGGATCATATGGTGAGAGCTGCGGCGCAAAGATCGCAATTCCGATCACCACGAGACCCAGAATGAAGAAAAGAGTGAACTGTTTATTTTCTTTGAATGTTCGTAATACCTTTTTCAATTATCTATCCTCCTTAAGTCTTGGATCGAGATAAGTATAGGACAGATCCACAAGCAGGTTGATGCACATGTACAGGATCGCGATCCAAAGTACATAGCCCTGTACAAGAGGATAGTCACGACAGGAAATCGCCTTTACTGCCATATTTCCCATTCCAGGCCAGTTGTAAATGATCTCTACAACTGCAGTACCTCCCAGAAGACTTCCAAGGGAAAGTCCCAGCAGCGTTACCAGCGGAAGCATAACATTAGGAAGGACGTGTTTCCAGAGAATGACGCTTTCCTTGATTCCACGCATTCTTGCACCTGTGACATAATCCTGATGAAGTTCCTCCAGCACTGCACTTCTTACCTGTCTGGTATATTTTGCAGACATGGCAAGTGCAAGAGTCAGCGCCGGGAGGATCATGGATTTAAAATCCGTACTGCCTCCTGCAACATTGATCCAGCGAAGCTGAACACCAAAGATGCTGAGAAGGATCAGGCCCAGCCAGAAGCTTGGAACAGATACTCCCACAAAGGTAATTCCTCTCACAAAATAATCCGGGAATTTGTTCTGATATACAGCGGCCAGAATTCCAAGTGGTATGGAAATAATGACCATCATCAGAAGTGCCAGCAACGACATCCTCAGCGTCGGCCAGAAACAGGATACCAGTTTATCTGTTACCGGCATTTTGAAAGAATAGGACTGTCCCATATCTCCTGTAACAACACCCTTCAGCCAGGAACCATACTGCACGAGAAAGGGCTGATCAAGGCCAAGCTCATGTCTTGTCTGTTCCAGAAGCTCTGGTGTAGGAAGATTACCACACTCTGTCAGCATGATCTCCGCAGGATCACCAGGTGACAGGTAGGTCAGTCCAAATGTGAAAAAGCTGATTCCAAATAATACAATGATGATCTGGAGAAATCTTTTTCCTACTTGTTTCTTTGTCACGTTTTACTCCTTTCCTCATTTGATGCGATTTTAACATTGCCGTTTTAATTTAGTTAGATAAAAGAAACTATTGGATTCTTAATATGCAGAATATGCATGGAATTTTAGAAAATTTGCACGAAAAAAGCCCGTGACGAAATACGGGCACACAAAATAAATATGCTTCCTATCTTCCGTAAGAATCATTTTAAAACAATTGCAAGCAGGTCTCCTGACTTAGGATCCTTACCCTCAGACACCTTCCCGGTCTATTTCTCACGCACTCGACCAGTGGTACTTTGTCTGAGGATTCCCCTTACAGTGACGGGATCGTACCGGATTTACACCGGTTTCCCTATTAATCCTCTCAGAACTTACAACGGCTGATGTGAAAATCAGCAAATGCTGTCAAATTACTAAAATATTATATGATAAAACTATAGTTTATGTCTATGGAAAAATGTTATATTTTTAGAAAACTCATAAATTTTGTTAAAGATGCTTGAATTGTATATATCCCCCATGGGGGATTTGACAATTGGATTTATCTGATCTGCTAAAAAAAACACGGATTTTACCTCGCTGTTTTTACAAATAGAATAGCAAATGGTAAAACCCGGTTTTCTTACTGTTTCAATATGATTTCAGACAGAAGCGTTCTGAAAAGGTTGTTTACTATCAGGTCAGAGTCTCCGTGATCGCTGCATATGCGATCATTGGTCCGTCTTCAATAATGTTCAGACTGGCTGTTTGATAAAGTACGACTCCGTTTTCAGTTGCAATAGATGTGTAAAGTAAATTTCCATAGTAATCTCTCAGTTCACCTAATTCTTCTCCCTTAAAGAAGTACTCTCCAGGCTTCTTGGATGGATACCAGCATCCTGTATACGGCGCATATTCATAGACTACATTTTCAAGAAGCATCTGACGGTAATGCTTCAGACCATGACACGCCTTTCCCTGGAGATGAAAAACAAGGTGACGGACGTCTCTTTTATCCTGTTCTACTTCCTCCCAGGTCCAGTAGCTGTGTCCGCCTCTTTCGATAAGAATACTTGGAATTCCAAGAGAAGAAGCATAATTGTAGGCGCCACCTGTGGCAGTTGTGGAACGGACTACATATTTTACGCCGATATGCCGTGCCATATGTAATGACTTCTCTGCTGTCTTTTCATCTACAACCCCTACATAATAAACATAGGGATGAAGCTGTTCGAACCCATCTCCACTATGTAGGTCGATATAATAATCTGCTATAGAAAAAAGTTTCGTCACTATAGTATAGGCAATACGATCTGCAGCTGTTCCCTCAGGATCTCCGGGAAAAACGCGGTTCAGGTTCTTGCCATCCTCATAGACCAGACTCATGGTGCGATGCTCAAAGCCGCTGACATTGACCAGTGGAACGATGATCACATTTCCCTTCAGTTCTTCCGGTTGAAATTCTTTTGCAAGTTCCATTGCCGCCTGGATTCCTACATACTCCGCACTGTGTATTCCTGCTGTGATCAGTATCGTCGGTCCGTCTTTCACTCCGCATATCACAGTTGCCGGCATTGCTATGCCGTATCCTGTGATCTTAATTTTTCCCTGTGCTTTCTCTCCTTTTTCAATCACCCAGTCATCAATTTTGATCATTGGTTGTTTCCCTTTTCCTTTTTTATATTTCCGCACTTTTGACGATAAGTATATCATGCCTAACCGAAATTGTACATATTCTTTTAAGATTCCGGGAAAACAGAAAAAAGCTTTCGTAACCGTTCATTCTGATCCGACGTACAAAAACTTTTTTCCTGAATGATATATAATTTATCTTTTTACCAATTCTTTGGTGATTTCTTCCCAGCTGACTCCTTTTTCCACCATGAGTACCATCATATGATAAAGAAAATCTGAAATTTCGTATTTAATCTCTTCTTTATCCGGATTTTTGGCTGCAATGACGATCTCTGTGCATTCTTCACCGACTTTTTTCAAAATCTTGTCGATTCCTTTATCAAAAAGATAATTGGTATAGGAACCTTCCTTTGGATGTTCTTTTCGGTCAGTGATCACATCATACACATTCTGGAACACGTGAAGTGGGTTGGTATCATCGTACTCTTTTTTCATCAGCGGTTTGAAGAAACAGGTACGGTTTCCTGTATGGCAGGCTGCGCCAACCTGCTCCACTTTGGCAAGGATCGTATCATTATCACAGTCAATGGTAAGAGACTTTACATACTGTACGTGTCCGGATGTCAGACCTTTGGTCCAGAGCTCATTCCGGCTACGACTCCAGTATGTCATTTTTCCAAGCTTCAATGTTGTGTTAAAAGCAAGCTCATTCATATAGGCCAGCATCAGTACTTCATCCGTCCGGTAATCCTGGACAATGACCGGAACCATTCCGTCACTGTTTAATTTAAAGTCCGACCATGCAATATTACTTTTATATGTGTTTACCGGAATTCCGGCTTCTTCGCAAGTTTCCTTAAATGTATGCAGATCATTTTCAAGACTGCTTACATAAGCACCGCAAAGTCCGGACACAGCTGGTTCTCCTAAAAGCTCCAGAACGTTCTCAGATCTGTTTTCATCGGTATGAAGAACAATGGAAATCTGAGAAATCTCTGCAATTTCATTTTCGACAGTGTCCAAAGCCAGAACAGTGTCTGCATATGTTTCGATCAGATCCTGATTTTCTGTGAATTCTCTCAGATCAGAGATGCTGATCATCATACGCTCTTTTCCAAAGCGCCGGGATACTTCTTCCAGAAGCTTGATATTATTCTCTTTCGAAAAATTCAGTACAACTTTGGCACATCCCGCATAGATCAGCTTTTTTACATCTTCCATACGTTTGATATTTCCCGCTGCGATCACCGGGATCTCAGATACCTGACAGATATCACGGATTTTTCCGATCGCACGGTCATGCTCTGCATCTGCGGAAGAAAAGTCAAATACCAGAAGCTCATCTGCCCCATTGTCACCGTAAAATTTTGCAAGTGTTTCTACATTTCCGTCTCCGAAAAGATTTCTCTGTCCAAATCCTGTTACCGCCTTTTCTGAATGAAGATAAAGGCATGGGATCAACTGTTTGTTCATAAGTGGTCTCCTTCTGTATCAGAGGCTTCCCTTGGTAGAAAGCACGTCTGTGATCCGGGAATCGTACTGTGTTGCTGCATCAAGGGCTTTCGCAAAGCTTTTAAACATGGCCTCTGCCACATGATGGCTGTTTCCTCCGGAAAGAACCTTGATGTGAAGATTCATTGCTGCGGAATAGGATACTGCATAAAAGAATTCCTTTACCATCTCTGTAGCCATATCTCCTATTTTTTCCGTAGAAAACGCTGCATCCCATCCAAGATAAGGTCTTCCGGAAAGATCTACTGCGCAGAGCACAAGCACTTCATCCATAGGAAGGATACAGCTGCCGTAACGTTTGATTCCTTTTTTGTCGCCAACTGCCTCACGGATAGCGTTTCCAAGGACGATCCCTGTATCTTCAATGGTGTGATGATCATCTACATTTAGATCACCGTGGACTCTCAGTGTAAGATCATACAGTCCATGGCGCGTAAAACCGTCCAGCATATGGTCAAAAAAGCCAATACCTGTATCAATATCGGAACTTCCTGTTCCATCAATGTTCAGCTGCAGACGTATCTGCGTTTCTTTTGTGTTTCTTTCGATCAGTACTTCTCTTGCCATTATTCGTTCTCCTTGTCCTCTTCCTCAAAACGGACTGCAATGGAATTTGCGTGTGCAGTCAGCTGTTCCGATGTGGCAAACTGGATAATGTCCTTGTGGATTTTTCGGAGTGCTTCCCTGGAATAATATACAATACTGGATTTTTTGATAAAATCATCTACAGAAAGTGCGGAGAAAAATTTGGCAGTTCCATTGGTAGGAAGTACATGGTTTGGTCCTGCAAAATAATCTCCAAGGGGTTCAGAGCTGTGCTCTCCGATAAAGATCGCACCTGCATTTCGTACCTTCATCATATCTTCAAAAGGATTCTTTGTGACGATCTCCATATGTTCAGAAGCAATTTCATTGGCAGCCTCAATGGCCTCGTCCATATCTTCTGCGATCAGGATATAACCAAAGTTCTCCAGGGATTTCTCAATAATGGCTTTTCTGGAAAGTACCTCAACAAAACCTCTGACTTCTTTATCTACCTGATCTGCAAATTCCTCATTTGTTGTGATCAGGATCGCAGATGCCATCTCATCATGTTCTGCCTGAGAAAGAAGATCTGCTGCAATATAACGAGGATTTGCAGTCTCATCTGCAAGAACGAGGATCTCGCTTGGACCGGCAATAGAATCAATGCTTACGTATCCATAAACTGCCTTTTTTGCAAGCGCAACAAAAATATTTCCGGGTCCTACGATCTTGTCAACCTTTGGAATACTCTCGGTTCCATATGCAAGTGCTCCGATGGCCTGTGCACCACCCACTTTATAGATTTCATCTGCTCCGGCTTCGTTGGCAGCAACAAGTGTGCTTGGATTTACTTTTCCGTCTTTTCCAGGAGGTGTTGTCATTACAATACGGTCAACACCGGCAACTTTTGCAGGAACGATATTCATAAGCACGGAAGACGGATATACAGCCTTTCCACCGGGAACGTAAACACCTACACAGTTCAGAGCGGTTACCTTCTGACCAAGCATGGTTCCGTCTGTTGTGCTTGTGAACCAGCTGTTCTGAAGCTGCTTTTCGTGATAGCTGCGGATATTCACCAATGCTTTTTTGATCACATCGATCAGGGAAGGATCTACCAGCTTGTATGCTTCCTCGATCTCCTCAGGGGTTACACGGATCGTATCCTTTGTCACTTCGACTTTATCAAATTCTCTGGTAAATGCAAATAACGCGGTATCTCCCTCTGCTTTTACTTTGGCAAGGATATTTGCTACTGCATCCTCGTATTTTCCATAATTATTAGGGCTTCTTTTTAAGAGAGTTTCCAGAATATCTTTTGTAGATTCTTTGGTGAGTTTTACCTTACGCATAATAAATTCTGCCTTCTTTCTGTATTTTGGAGGTTCATCTGTTATTCAGTTTATTTGATCACACCTCGAAGTTCTGTGATCAGTTTGCGGATCCGTTCATCTTCCATTTTCATGCTGACCTGATTGACTACCATACGTGCAGACAGCGGGCAGACTTCTTCCAGCACCTTCAGGCCATTCTCGCGAAGGGTGCTTCCGGTTTCCACGATATCCACGATAACCTCGGAAAGTCCTACGATCGGTGCAAGCTCGATGGAACCGTTCAGCTTAATGATCTCCACAGTCTGATGCTTTTTGTTATAGAAGTAATCCTTTGCAATATTTGGATATTTTGTAGCTACACGGATCAGCTGATTGTTATTCAGGACTTCTCTCGCGCTTTCAGGGCCGCATACGCACATGCGGCATGCTCCAAATCCAAGATCCATAACCTCATATAGCTTTCTTCCTTCTTCCAGAATGGTATCCTTACCTACGATACCGATATCTGCTGCACCATACTCTACATAAGTCGGCACATCCGGACCTTTTGCAAGGAAAAACTTCAGCTTCAGTTCCTCATTGGTAAAGATCAGCTTTCGGGAATCTTTGTCACGCATCTCCTCACATGTAATACCGATCTTCTCAAACATATCCAGTGTTTTGTTGGCCAGACGCCCTTTTGTGAGGGCAAATGTAAGATATCTCATCAGTCCTGCTCCTCCTTTGCCGGGCACAATGCCACTTTTTTACCTTTATTTCGAAGCTCCATTGCTTCCTGGATCGCTTTTTTCAGATTTCCCGGATCATAAGTGATCACAATGGTTTTATCGCCAGCCGGAACGGTCAGCTTCTGTCTGGAAAGCGCAAGCATCAGGTTATCGACCACAATGGCAAATCCAATGGAAGAAGCCGGTTTTCCGAAATGCTTCATCAATTCGTTGTAGCGTCCGCCCTTGATCAGGGGTTCACCGGTTCCATATGTATAAGCCTGGAAAATGATCCCTGTATAATAACGGAACTTACTGAGCATTCCAAAATCAAAAGCAATGTATTTCTCACAGCCGTATACTTTCAGGATCTCATAAATTTCTTCCAGTCGTTTTACTGCAGAAAGTGCTTCCGGATTGGAGGTGAGTTTTTTGGCTTTTTCCAGCACTTCTGCTGAACCGAACATCTGAGGCAGTTCAGCAAAAGCCTTGGAAAGGTTATCGCCTAAATTCTGTCCCTTAAGAAGCTCTTCCACACCAAAATAATTCTTCTGAGAGATCAGCTCACGAAGATGCTCTTCTATCTCCGGCTCCAGATCTGCCTCTGCAAGCAGGGATTTATAATAATCTACCTGGCCTACGCTAACCTGGAATTCGGTAAGTCCTGCTGCCTTCAGACACTCCACAGTCATAGAAAGGATCTCAGCATCTGCTGCTGCAGAATCATCTCCCATATGCTCAACACCCATCTGAGTATTTTCCTTCATCTGACCTCTGTAACTGGAATTGTTGATAAATGTATTTCCGGTATAACAAAGTCTTACAGGTCCTTTTTCCGGATCAAAATAAGTTGCACATGCTCTGGAAACAGACGGTGTAAAGTCAGGTCTGAGAACAAGTGTGTTTCCCTCTCTGTCAAAAAATTTATATAAATCCTTGGATGGGATCGTTCCTACTTCATTGCTGAACACTTCAAAATACTCAAATCCCGGTGTTTCTATATCTTCATATCCATATCTTGAAAACACCTGGTGGAGCTCCCTCTGGAGCCGTTTTTTGCGGCTGCATTCCTCTCCATAAATGTCCCGCACACCTTCAGGTGTATGAAAAATACGCTGCATGTTCATTTCCTCCGTAACACGTTTTGAGATTTTCTGTGTTTCACTTTAATTCGCTACCATGCTACCACAGAAAAACTTAAATTTGATTATATAGGAAACCTTTCCAAAAGTCAATCCCGTAATTGCAGATCTTTCTGGATCCCTTCCAGATAAGGAACCAGAAATCCATTTTTTCCGGAAAGATAAAATTCCTCGTCCAGCTCTTCCCGACGAAAACTTTTTCGCCCGCCATCTTCCATCCTTTTCCAGAATTCCTTCAGCTTACGAAGGGTAAGATAATAAAAAATATTATCTGCGCTGAAATAGATCAGAAAAAAAGCAATCCCCTTCTGCTTTTCAAACTCATCCATAAATGCTACCTGATGAGGATGAATGTTCGCAAGGGGAAAAGTTTTTACACAGCATTCTTTTGCATCGAAGCAGACAGGGATTCCCTGTACTGCTCCGATATAATCTACGGTACTTTTCTGTTCAAAATATGCCAGCGTGATATGCCTGGAGGTTTTATCCATTTTAACCGGAGTGATCGGCGTCGGAATTTTCTGGATGAGGGCCAGTCCCTTTTCCCTGTACTGCTCATTGGTACGATTGATAAGTTCCTCCAGAGTAGAACCACGAAGTCCTCTGCTGTTCCATGTTGCCATAAAATCTGCCCTTTAATTTAGAAGTTTGATGGATGGGAAATAACGGATCTCCGCTTTTCCGACGATCTGATCAAACTGTACATATGTATTCTGCCAGTATCGGGAATCCTTGGAATTGTTACGGTTGTCTCCCATCATAAAGTAACAGTTTTCCGGTACTTCGTATGGTCCGAAGCTTCCAAGAGGAGTTTCCGACACAAAGGAATCATCCAGAGGTGTCTCTGAATCATTGATATAAACTTTACCATCTTTGATCTCTACTTTATCTCCAGGAAGACCGATGATACGTTTGATGAACAGCTGGGACTCATCATCCGGATATTTGAAGATCACAATGTCAAAGCGTTCCGGATCTTTCCATTTTTTTGAGATCTCGTGACCAAATACATCCATATTCAGACCATAGGCCAGACGATAGCCAAAGATACGATCTCCGGTCATAATGGTATTTTCCATAGATTCTGACGGGATCTTTGCATTGATCAGTACTACATTGTTGATAACCAGGACTACAACTACCACGATGATGATCATCTTGACGTAATCCCATATTTCATTCCAGATTTTCATAATAACTCTCCTCCAACTTTTCCTCTTTTAGTGTTCTGAGAAAGATTTCCGGAAGCGGTGCCGTAAAGACCTTCCCGGATAAATATGACAGGCTTCCTTTCATAGATGGAAACTCCATTCGAAAAGAATGAAGCAGCTGTCCTTTCAGTTTTTTATCGGCTTTTCCATATTTGGGATCACCAACAATCGAATGTCCCTCCGAAGCAAGGTGAGCTCGGATTTGATGTGCACGTCCTGTGATCAGTTCAACCTTAAGAAGGGTACGGGTTCCATTGGTGCCCAACGGATAATACTTTGTTTCCACTGGAAGGGCATTTTCTTTCTCTTGTTTATAGATGGTTACTTTATTGCTTTTTTTATCTTTTGCCAGATAACCTTTGATATATCTTTCTTCTTTTAAAACTCCCTCCACAAGACAGAGGTAATATTTATGAAGTTCCCTGGACTTGAACATCCCTGAAAGTTCCTGCAGACCGGAAAGGCTTTTGCCTGCCGCTATCAGCCCGCTGGTATTGCGGTCAAGGCGGTTGCATACGGAAGGACGAAAGGTTCTCAGATCATTCTCTGTAAGAGAGCCATTTTTCAGAAGATAGCCAGTCAGATATTCTACCAGTGAAGGGGTTCCGTCATCAGCAGGCTGAGAAAGCATTCCTGCCGGTTTGTTGATCAACAGGATATTTTCATCCTCGTAAATGATATCCAGAGCATAATGTGCCCGTGGAGCAGAATCATTTCCGCTGAATTTTTCAAATGTTTCATCACTTAAAAACAGTTTTACATGATCTCCTGAAAACAGCTTTTCATTCCCGGTGGCTTTTTTTCCATTGAGCGTGATATTTTTTTTCCTCATCATTTTGTAGAAAAAGCTCTTTGGAGCTTCACGGAGAAGCTTGGCCAAATATTTGTCAAAACGCTGTCCGGCCTCGTTTTCGTTAATGATAAATTCTTTCATTATATAATGCTCCTACAGACAGATTGCCAGGATCGTATGTTTGATCAGTTCTTCCCTGGAAAGATCCGGGTATCGCTCATCCGGCGTGAATTTAATCCCATTTCTTAAAGATTCTTTGTGCTCATTCATGGAATCCAGACGTTCCAGATAGGGTTTCAGGTCCCTCAGGATCTTTACATCTACTTTATATCCGTTTTTACGGATGATTTTCTGTGACTGCTCTGCAAGGTAGGCGATATCTGCTTTTGGATCACTGGTATAACCCACTACTGTATTTCCGCACACGGCAACAGCGTCCAGATAACCGCTTTTCTCATAAAAAGTCATGTACATTTCATAGGACATGACCAGGTCACCGGCATGCTTGCGGATCTCTTTATAGAGCTTTTCATCCATAGGATGACGTAACAGGATCATGATCAGGCTTACCATGGATTTACATCCTGGCAGACAGCCTACTACGGTCAGAACCGTCCAGACTGTCATTCTTGTTCCGTTGACGGCCCACGCCACAAAGAAAATGAGCAGTGGAAGCGAAAATAATCCTGCGGTGATCAGGAGTCTTCGTTTTTTTTCGCTGTTAAAATAACCGAAATCACCTTTTTTTGTTTTTCTTTTTCTGGTATCTTTCATGTGCCGAACTCCTTGTCTGTGTTTTTTTAGCTTTTTTATGAAGCTCTCTGGGACGGATCAGACATTTCGGTCCAAAGCCGACCAGATCCATACGTCCGGTCATCTTAAGTCCTTCCAGGACCAGTTCGCGATTTTCCGGATTTTTATACTGCATCAGTGCTCGCTGTATTGCTTTTTCGTGTGGATTTTTCGGCACATATACCTTTTCGCCTGTCAGCGGATGGATTCCTGTGTAATACATACAGGTAGAAAGTGTTGATGGCGTTGGATAAAAATCCTGAACCTGCTCCGGCGTAAATCCAAGATCACGGACGTATTCCGCAAGCTTCACGGCTTCCTTCATTGTACACCCGGGATGGGACGACATGAAATACGGAACGGCATATTGCTGCTTACCAGTCCGCGCATTTGCTTTTTCATATTCCTTCAGAAAGCCCTCATAAACCTCGTGCCTGGGTTTGCCCATAAACTTCAGGACTTCATCAGAAACATGCTCCGGTGCTACTCGCAGCTGGCCGCTGACGTGATATTTCACAAGCTCATTAAGAAAAGTTTTATCCGGGTCTGCCATCAGATAATCAAACCGAATGCCGGAACGGACAAAAACTTTTTTAACTTTGGGGATATTCCTGACCTTTCTGAGAAGCTGAAGATAATCCTTGTGGTCTACCGTCAGATTCTTACACGGAGAAGGAAACAGGCACTGCCGCTCCTTGCAGACTCCTTTTGTCAGCTGCTTTTTGCAGGAAGGATAACGAAAATCAGCCGTAGGGCCTCCTACATCATGGATATAGCCTTTAAAATCCGGATCCTCCGTCATCTTTTCAGCTTCTTTCAGAATGGAATCGTGACTTCTTGTCTGAAGGATGCGGCCCTGATGAAAGGTCAGCGCACAGAAATTACAGCTTCCAAAGCATCCTCTGTTGCTGGTCAGACTGAATTTGATCTCTTTCAGTGCCGGAATCCCGCCTTCTTTCTGGTACATGGGATGATATCGTCCTGTATAAGGCAGATCGTAAACATCGTCCATTTCCATCTGCGTCAGAGGCTGAGATGGTGGATTCTGTATCACATATCCACGGTTCCCATAAGATTCTGCCAGAGGCTTTGCTGTAAATGGATCTGTGTTTCGGTACTGAATGGCAAAGCTGTCCGCATAAGCTTTTTTATCGGTCTGTACCTGTTCAAATGACGGAAGGACCACCGGATCGTAAACCCTGCTGATATCGTGGCTTTTAAAAACCGTCCCTGCCACATATGTGATCTCCTGGACCGGAATCCCGCTTTGCAGGGCTTCTGCGATCTCCAGGATGGAATGTTCCCCCATTCCATAAGAGATCAGATCCGCACCGGAATCGATCAGAATACTGTGCTTGACCTTATTTTCCCAATAATCGTAATGTGCCATTCTTCGAAGGCTGGCTTCGATTCCGCCAAGAATGATAGGCGTATGTTTATAGGTCTGCCGGATCAGATTGCTGTATACAACAGAAGCCCTGTCCGGTCTTAATCCCATTTTTCCTCCCGGAGAATAGGCATCTGTGCTTCGGTGCTTTTTGGAAACCGTATAATGATTCACCATGGAATCCATGTTTCCTGCTGTAACGAGAAAACCCAGGCGCGGTTCCCCGAACACCTGGATGCTCTCCTTCTTTCGCCAGTCAGGCTGAGGGATCATGCCTACACGATATCCTCTGCTTTCCAGAAGACGTCCAATGATCGCAGATCCAAAAGACGGATGATCCACATAGGCATCTCCTGTCACGTAGACAAAATCCAACTCATCCCAGCCTCTTGACTTCATATCTTCTCTTGTAACTGGTAAAAAATCCTGCATTTATAATTCCTCGTATGTATGTGTATTAGTACTGTCTGCCCTGTGTTCATATGCTGTGATGGACTGCCTGGGCACGATAACCCTCTGCAATGATATCCAGCTGCCTGTGGAAGCGTTCCAGCTGACGCAGATCCTTGGTTTTGAATACCCGCAGGAACTCATCCTGTATTTTGCTGACTTCCCGTTCACTGGAAACACGGTAGAGATTTTCAATATTATTCAAAATATCCTTTACAAGATTGGACTGCATCTGAGATGAATTCTGGGCATCCATGATCTCATTGCGCACAGAAGACATTTCATGATCCAGCGAAATGATCGCATCGGATGCTTTACTAAGACGTTCTGCTACATGAGGAGGCATATCACCTTTGTATTTATACTGAAGGGAATGTTCGATCGTTGCCCAGAAATTCATTGCCATGGTACGGATCTGTATTTCTACCTGAAGCCGTTTCGGCCCATGAATAGTCTCCACTGTATAATAAAGGATCATGTGATAACTCCGGTAACCGCTCTGCTTGATATGCGTCAGATAGTTCTTTTCACTTTTGACTTCCATATCTGTTCTTTTTCGGATGATCGCAGCAACGGTATCGATATCTTCTTCAAACTGACATATGATCCGTACTCCTGCCAGATCTTCCATTTCTGTTTCCAGCTGTTCGATCGGGATATCTTTACGCTGCATTTTCTCCAGGATACTGGAAACACTTTTTACTCTTCCACTGACTTGTTCAATGGGAGAATAACGATCATTTTCGTGATACTCTTCTATCATATGTTTAAACTTGACTGTCAGTTCTTTGACAGCCAGCTCGTAAGGGCACAAAATACTTCGCCATAACTGTATTTCCATGTTGCTCGCTCCTTATCATCTGCCGCCAGTCTCTTTTTGGTTTTGGTGACAGCGGCATACATTTTTTATTATAACATATGTTTTGAAAAAAAGGGATTGTTTATCAATTTTTTATTATAAAAATATAGAATTATTTTCCTTTTGTGTGATGCATCCACAAATCTATATATATGTATAATTCTGTATTTTATGAATATTTTTTATCAGGGCATAAAAATACCCTGGAGAAACCTTACGTCTCTCCAGGGTAAAAGTTCGAACATACTCCGAACGGGATCAGTCTTTCAGATTTTTGAGAACCTGTACAAGATAGTTCCATACTCTTTCTGTGGAAGCAATGCTGAGAACCTCCTCGGATGTATGGATATCCTTCATATCCGGTCCAAGGGATACACAGTCCAGTCCTTCCATTTTTTTATAGAAAAGCCCGCATTCAAGGCCTGCGTGGATCGCTACGACTTCAGGCTTATGTCCGTACATTTCCTCAAAAACTGCAACCATTTTATCTCGTAATGGAGATTCCTTTCTGTACTCCCATGCCGGGTATGCACCCTGTACTTCATAGTCACCACCAAGAAATTCTGTGAGATATTCAATTTTATCAGATAATGCACTGCATGCAGCGTCTACAGAGCTTCTTACACTGGAACTTGCAAAAAGCTCGTCCCTATCCAGACGGAGGATACCGATATTGCTGGAGGTTTCCACCAGGCCTTTGATGGTTCCGCTCATTTTCTGGATTCCGAATGGTACATTCTGCAGATAAAATACGATCTTTTCCTGACTTGTAGGATGAAGAACCTCTGCTGTTGCAGTACCCTTTTCTGTTATTTCAAAAGTAATGTTTTCGTCAGAACCAGTATATTCTTCACGGAGCTGCTCCTGGAGCTCTTTTGCGTAAGCTTTTACCTCAGCAACGGAATCCGTAAGAAATTCTGCGGTGCACTCTCTTGTAATGGCATTGTCTTTCTGTCCGCCTGTAAGAGAAATAAGGGCATATTCCGCTTTTTTCTTAAGTCCGTAAAGAAACCGTCCCATAAGTTTATTGGCATTCGCTCTGTTCTTGTCAATCTCGGCACCGGAATGTCCGCCCATAAGTCCACAGACTTTGACCTGTACCTTTTCTCCTTCTCCTTCTACGCGCTGGACAGGGATATGGCTGATACCGGAAAGACCGCCGGCACAGCTGATCCAGAGACTTCCCTCCGCTTCAGAATCCAGATTGATAAATCTTCTTCCCTTCAGCACGCTGCAGTCCAGACCGACTGCACCAAGAAGACCAATCTCCTCATCAACCGTGAGCAGTACTTCAAGAGGAGGGTGTGGAATATCTGTACTGTCAAGAAGGGCAAGGCCATAAGCAACTGCAATACCATCATCACCGCCAAGAGTTGTTCCGTTGGCTGTGATATAACCATCTTTTACAGAGATGTTCAAACCATCTTTTGTAAAATCATGATCTACATCCGGTCGTTTTTCACATACCATGTCCATGTGGCCCTGGATGATCACTGTGGGAGAATTCTCATATCCTGGTGTGCCTGGCTTGTAGATCACTACATTATTCAGCTCATCCTGTACATATCTGAATCCATGATCCTTCGCGAATTCCACAAGGAAATCACTGATCTGTTTTGTATTTCTGGAACCATGAGGAATCTTGCAGATTTCTTCAAAATAATGAAAAACTCTCTTTGGTTCACAATTTTCTAATACTGGCATAAATTCTGCCTCCTTCTGCTTCATAAATTCATTTGTCTTTTATAATAATCATATACTGTAAAAAAAGCAAGGACCTGTTTTTATGAAACGAAAAATAATCATATTTTTCTATATCTGCCTGTTGCTTTTTCTGCTTTTTCACCCAAAAGAAGCTCTTACCGGAGTAAAAAATGGACTTGGATTGTGGTTGAATATCATGATTCCCACTCTGCTGCCATTTCTGATCCTGACAGGAGCATTATTAAAAACTGGAAATATCCGGAAGCTTCTGAAACCATCTGCTTTCTTCTGGAAAACGTTTTTCGGGCTTTCACCTGCTGGAGCCTATGTTCTGATCCTGGGTCTGTTATGCGGATATCCTATGGGAGCCAAACTGGCACATGATCTGTACATAGACCAGCAGATTTCCCGCAGAGAAGGGGAATATCTTCTTACGTTTAGCTGCAATGCAAGTCCCGCATTTATCATTTCCTATCTTTCCGGGATACTCTTGAAAAATAAGATATCAGCAGTACAGATGATCCTCACTTTTCTGGCGGCAGATCTCTTTTGTATGCTGTTTTTTCGTTTCGTTGTATATCGCGGGCATACCGTGGACTCTGTCTGCGTAAACAAGATAAAAAAAGAGACATACCAACAGGACTCCATAGGAGTCATCCTGGATGTCTCGATCATGGACGGATTTGAAACCATCACACGTCTCGGGGGCTATATTCTCCTCTTCTCACTGATACTCGCCAGTATCAGCTTTTACTGGCCATTTCATGCACAAAGCTGTATGCTGTTCACAGCACCACTGGAACTAACTACCGGGCTGAAACAGATTGCCGGCGCACCACTACCATGGAAAAGCAGATACCTTGCTTCTATGCTCCTGACTTCTTTTGGTGGCTTTTGCGTCATGGCTCAGACAAAAAGCGTATTGGAAAACAGTTTGTCACTGATCCCCTACGCTATTTCAAAATGTCTGAACGCCAGTGCGATATTCCTGATCCTAGTTTTCTCCGATATCGTCTAACAGATCTTCGTCTTCTTTTGTTATAGAAGAACTGTCATCATCCTGGAAGGTATTGGAGATTGCCGCTGCCTGAGCAGTCTGTGGTGCAAGCTCCTGACGATTATGATTAACAACCTCAAGGCAGCTCTGCAGAGCATCAATAAATGCTTTGTATTTACCACCGGCATCTTCAAGTGTCTGATTCAGGACAGAACCGATATTAGCCATCATATCATCTGTGTATGTGATCGCACTGAGACGAATGCTGTTTGCATCCTGTGTTGCAGAATCAAGAATCTCCTGAGCCTGTTTGTTTGCAGCATTTATGGTCTCATTTGCCTGTGCATATGCTTTCTGCATGATCTCATGCTGTGTAACAAGTTCCTGAGCTTTGGCCTGAGCATCTGCGATCAGACTGTCAGCTTTAGCCTGAGCATCCTCAAGGATCGCATCCTTATTGCTGATGATCTTCTGATAACGTTTGATCTCATCCGGAGTTTTCAGACGAAGTTCACGTAAATACTCCTCAATCTCTTCTTTGTTCACTACGATCTTGGTAGTGGAAAGAGGCTGGAATTTACAGCTGTCCACATACTCTTCAATCTCCTGAATAATCTGTTCAATTCTGCTGCTCATAATACACTCTCCTTATTTCTCTGTTTCTCTTTTTTTCAATTTCTCTTCGACTGCATCCGTAATCTCACGTGGAGCGAATTTGCTCAGATCTCCTCCGAAATTAGCAACTTCTTTCATGATCGTGGAGCTTAAGTATGCATATTCCAGACTGGTTGTAAGAAAAACGGTGTCCACATCCGGTGCCAGAACACGATTAGTCTGGGCCATCTGCAGTTCATATTCAAAATCCGTGACAGCACGAAGCCCTCGAACGATCACCTGGGCATGGTTTTCCCTGGCAAAGTTCACTGACAGGCCCTCGAATGCTTTCACCTCCACATTCGGGATATCTTTTGTCGCCTTTGTTAGTATCTTAACACGTTCTTCTACAGAAAACAACGGACTTTTTGCAGAATTATGCAAAACTCCCACTATAACCCGGTCAAATGAAATGCTTGCCCGCTTAATGATGTCAAGATGGCCATAGGTTGCCGGGTCAAAGCTTCCCGGGTATACTGCTGTTATCATATGTCTGTCTCTCTTTCATTTTTTTAGGAAAACATGCTTGTTGGTTTTATATTCCTTGGAACGTACCAGATGATATCCAAGGTCCTCTACATAAGAAAAATCCGTATGTAGATCTTCCTCCACAACGATCAGCGTGTTTTCATCTGCAAGAGTGCTGTCAGCCAGATACTCAAGGACTGGTTGTTCCAGATGCTGTTCGTATGGTGCATCCATAAAAATACAGTCAAATGGTTCTCCGCCTTCCAGTGAACGCAGTGCCTGAAGCACATCCATGTTCAGCAGTTTACCACCATCCGTGAGTTTTGTAAATGAAAGATTTTCGCGGATGCAAGTACATGCTTTGGGATTTTTTTCCACAAACACGGCATACTCGGCTCCACGGCTCAGAGCTTCAATACCGATCGCTCCGCTTCCGGAAAACAGATCCAGAAACCGACAACCCGGTATTTCAGGCTGGAGAATGTTAAAAAGAGTTTCCTTAATACGGTCTGTTGTTGGTCGTGTCTCATTTCCGGGAATGGTTTTTAAGTTTAATCTACGTGCTTTTCCTGCTATGACTCTCATTTCAGATTTAATCTCCAATCCAGATCACCGCGGGCCAGTCCAAGGATCAGAAGTTCCGCAGTGGCAATATTTGTAGCAACCGGAATGTTGTACTGGTCGCAGCGTTTAACAATGCTCATGATATCCGGCTCTACCGGGTCCATCATGACAGGGTTATAAAACAGGATCACCATATCCAGATCCTGACGCTCTACCATCTCCATAAACTGCTTGTCTCCGCCTATACTTCCGGCAAGAAACTTGTGAACGTGAAGACTGGTTGCTTCCTCAATTCTTCTTCCTGTTGTTCCGGTTGCATATACTTCATGTTTGGCAAGGATATTCTTGTATGCAATACAGAAGTCTTCAATCAGAACTTTCTTACTGTTATGCGCAATAATTCCTAAATTCATAATTCACCTCTCCATTCTGCCCTTGGGTTACATCCCTTTTTCCCCTTTATATAGGTAAAATCATATAACTCTGTAACTGATTCTAGCATAACGCCCAAAAAAGTGCAATTTAATTCATGTAAATTCATGAAAAATTAATATTTTCCCCGGCGTTACTCCATATACTCTATTCTTCCCAGCTGTTTCCTGTAGTATAATCAATTTCAATTCCCGGCTGTATGTTATAAACAAAAACATGGAAAGATATCTTCTGGTCTTTAACGGATTCGGCTTCCATTTCCACACCCCGGGCTACCAGTTCATCTCCCTTAAAAAACGGAGTTACACGATACATGCAGGGATTTCCTGTACTGTGCACGTAATCTGCAACCTCATTTTCAAAAGGAAGCATTCCCGTCACATTGAGATATCTGGTTCCTGTGATAAGATTTTTCCTGTTTGCATTCTCTCCAGTCAGCTGATATCCGATAAGATGGCAGCGATTATACAGATACCTGCCATCTACATTTTCATATTTTACAGTATGCCATCCTGTAGGCTTTACCATTCCGATCGCTCCTCGCTCTTCATCAGGCATCAGCTCCGGTGTGATCTTGGATTCTGCATAACCGCAGCGCCCCAGAGAATCCAGTTCACTGTAAAATTCGTATGCAGGTCCTGCGCTTTTTTCATCAGAAAAAGATGGTACATTTCCATTGATCTCCACATATGGACTGCCGCTGTATTCTGGAATCTGATCCAGAGAAACAGATTCTGTCTGCCCTCCTGTCTTCGTCTGGGATTGTTTCAGCAATCCTGCCACTGCATCGGAAGCGGATTCCGAAACATCTTCCCAGAGGATCTGCGCATTTTCTTCTATATATGTAAGAAATACCTGCCCGAAGATCCGGCTTTGATCTTTTACCTCTTTCAGGCTCCGCGGCGGCATCCAGCCATTACATACTGCAAGGATGACACACAGGATAATGGCTGTGAGTATTTTTCGCCTGGGCTGTTTTTTTCGTTTATATTTTCGCTTGTATGTAGGATAACGCTTCTTTTTCACGGGACCCCCTTACTTTTTTTGTCTGACAGATATTATATGTGATGCAGAGATTATTATAACCGCAACTCCCGTCAAAAAGCAACCATACATTCGGTTTTTTGCCGCGGTATAATTTATGAACGGAAATATTTTTATATGTTAAATTTCCTTTAACTGCCAGTGTATTATTTCAACGTTTTCACATACTAGCAATGTAACATCAAACCAAATAACAACCAAGGAGGAAATGAATTATGCCAAGTAACACTTCTTCTAACAAAGCAGTTGTACCGGAAGCAAAGGGCGCACTTGACCGTTTCAAATATGAGGTAGCAAACGAGCTGGGTGTTCCGCTTACAGACGGATACAACGGAAACCTGACTTCCAAACAGAACGGATCCGTAGGCGGATATATGGTCAAAAAGATGATCGAGGCGCAGGAGCGTCAGATGTCCGGCAGTTCCCAGGGCGGCCAGCAGTACTAAATCTGTACGCGCAGGTAGTTTCATTGCTATGCTGAGTTGATCTAAGCTCATGCAAAAAAGATGCTGTCTGACAGAACTGAAAAACTGCCAGACAACATCTTTTTATTTTATATAAGATCCAAAAGTCTTAAAATCCTATATTCATTTACAGCAATTCCTGTACTTTTCGATATACAACCTCTGCAAATTTCTTATGTCCTGCTGCATTCAGATGTTCCTGATCTGCGTCACAGCAATGTACATAGGATGCTGCCGGAAGGAAACTGATATGACGTTCAGCTGCGATTTTTTCATAAACAGGCTGCAGATTTCTGGAAACGATCACAGACTCTCTGGAAAACTCCTGGTCATATCCTTCCTGCCATACTTTTTCTCCCAGATAGATGGGAGACATGAGAAGGACTTTCGCTCTTGGTGCGTATTCCTGGATCTGATCCAGCAGTCTTGTGATTCCCTTTCCAATTACATCTGCGGATGCTCCAAAAACAGTTTTGCAGTCATTGGTTCCCAGCATTAGAGTGATCACATCCGCCTGGGCATGTGTTTCCAGAAGTGTGGGAAGAAGTGCAGTTCCTTTTCTTCCGTCGCGGAGCGGATCTTCGAAAACCGTTGTTCTTCCGCACAGTCCTTCCTCGATCACGCGATATTCTTCTTTATTCAGTTTTTCCTGGAGAAGGCTTGTCCAGCGTACTCCCCACGGTAGTCTCTCTCTGCTCTCTCCGTCATATCCCCATGTATTGGAATCTCCAAAGCATAATACCTGTTTCATTTCACCATATCCCTATCTAATTAGTATGTTTATTTGTTAGGTGAATCATATCATGCTATTCTCATTTGGTCAAATACACAAAAAAAATAGCCTGCTATAGTTTGACTCTATAGCAGGCCATCTTACATACTCTTTTATATACTTTTTATCAGAGATTCTTTTTACAGTCCGATAAATCCTGTAACATCTCCGTTGATCACATAATGTGCACCATTATCTTCCGGTTTAATGTAGATTTTGAGGTCTTTCAGTTCAGAGGCTTTTTTGCCCATGTCTTCTGTCCAGATCTTTTTGATCCTGTCAGCAACCTCTGAAGTATGTATCTCTTTGCCCCAGTACTGAACATATACTTCTGTCACTGGTTCAGCTTTTTTAGCTGCTGTCTTTCTTGTTGTTTTAGCTGCTGTTGTCTTAGCTGTCGTCCTGGTTGTTGTTTTCTTAGCTGCAGCAGTTTTTCGTGTTGTTGTCTTCTTGGCGGCTGTTTTCTTAGCCGGCTCTTCTGATTTTACAGCTGTTGTTTTCTCTTCATCAGATTTTACTTCTGCTGTTTTTTCTTCTATTGGTTTCGCAGCAGCAGGTTTTACCTCTGCTGTCTTCTCAGCTGCTTTTGTCTCTACAGAAGCTTTTGCATCGTCTGTCTTTGGTGTCTCAGCCTTAACGGCTTTCTCTTCGGATGCGGTTACTACAGATTTTGCAGGAGTCTCGCTTACTGAAGCCGTTTTTACAGTTGTCTTGGTTGCAGCTTTCTTTGTTCTAGCCATGTTTATAGCCTCCTTACAAGGGATTTGTTAATCTTTTCTCGAATTTTAGGATATCACTTTTTGTGAAAGAACGCAAGGTTAGATCCCCAGATTTTCCAGTTCTTCACTCATATACCCCTTGAGATGCTCCTTTAAAGCCTTATGCTGAGGCAGGATAAGATCAAAATCCAGTGCCAGGATCTCACCAGCTGCTTCACTTGCATTCTTCAGGATTCCCGCATCATTGTAGATATCACCGATCTTAAATTCCATCAGTCCGCTCTGGCGGATACCGAAAAGATCTCCTGGGCCCCGAAGCTTCAGATCTTCTCCGGCTATATAAAATCCATCATTGGATTCATTGAGGATCTTCAGACGTTTAGAAGTATTTTCTTCATTATTTCCCTGGATAAAAATGCAGTAAGACTGATGCTCTCCACGCCCTACACGGCCCCGAAGCTGATGAAGCTGGGCAAGCCCGAAACGTTCTGCATTTTCCACCATCATAACGGTAGCATTTGGCACATTCACTCCAACCTCCACAACTGTGGTAGATACCAGTACCTGGATCTCGCCGGAAGCAAACGCCTCCATGATCCTGTTTTTCTCTTTTGGCTTCATCTTTCCGTGAAGGATTTCTACTTTGATCTCCCCCGGAAGGATCTCCTGAAGCTTTCTGGCATAATCTGTAACATTCTCTGCCTCCAGGCCTTCGCTCTCTTCCACCATAGGACAGATCACATAAGCCTGCCTTCCCATCTGCACCTGCTTTTCAATAAAAGAATACGCCTTGGGACGGTAGGAAGTTCCTACTACGCAGTTCTTGATCGGAAGTCTTTTTGCAGGAAGCTCGTCAATGATCGAAATATCCAGATCTCCGTATAAAATGATCGCCAGTGTCCGGGGAATGGGGGTTGCGCTCATAACAAGTACATGAGGCGGATTTCCTCTGGTCGTCAGCGCTTCCCTCTGGCGAACGCCGAATCTGTGCTGCTCATCTGTGATCACAAGCCCCAGATTCTTATATTCCACCTTTTCCTGGATCAGGGCATGAGTTCCGATGATCACATTCACTTCACCGTCTGCAATCTTCTGATAGATCTCACGCTTCTGTCTGGCTGTGGTAGATCCTGTCAGAAGCACCGGATGGCAGGAAGCGATATTCTGTTCTTCCATCAGCCTCAGAAAGCCTTCGTAATGCTGATTTGCCAGAACCTCTGTCGGTACCATCAATGCACTCTGAAATCCATTCTCTGCTGAAAGTACCATAGCTAAAAATGCGATCACGGTCTTGCCGCTACCAACATCCCCCTGTACAAGCCTGGACATCAGCTTATGACCGCTCAGATCCCGTTCGATCTCATGCCAGACATTCTTCTGGGCTCCGGTCAGGTCATAGGGAAGCCCTTCTATGATTTCCTCGGTTGTCCATACTGGTTTCATTGGAAAAGTGTTTGGAGCCTCTTCTGTTTTCTCCTTCAAGAGCTGTATTGCCAGCACAAAAAGCAGAAATTCATCGAATACCAGACGTTTCCTGGCTGTGAGAAGCTCCTGCATATTTTTCGGAAAATGGATAGTCCGGATCGCATAATTGGCATCTGCGAGCTGATAGCGTTCCCGTATCTCCTCCGGCAGATATTCCCCATGGAGAGGCCTTGTATCCAAAATCTGATGGACCAACTTCGTGATCATCTTGTTGGAAAGTCCTTTCGTCAGACCATATACAGGCTGCATACTGTGAATGATCTCCTCATAAGCTGCCGGGGTAAAAATCTCCGGATGTTCCATCTGCGGACGGCCTTTTTTTCTGATGATCTTTCCTCTGAGGATAAACACACTGCCCTTTTTGAGTGTTCCCCTCAAATAAGGCGCATTGAACCAGGCAACCGGCAATCGGCCGCTTGCATCTGCCACAGTTGTTGTCAGAACCTGGAGATTGCGTATCTGGTTAATATAAATACCTGTTGCTATAGTGGCACGGATAGAGACTGTTTTGTCCTCCTCTGCTGATGCAATCTCCACAGGCTCCTCATATATATCGTAAGTCCGCGGATAATAACGGAGAAGCTCTTCCGCAGTCGTGATCCCGATCTTCTGGAAAAGCTTCTCTGTTTTCTCACCCACGCCTTTTAATTCACGTAAAGGTGTCTTATCATTCATTTTTTGTGCTCTTTATTCTACAGAAATCAGATAGTAGTAAATTGGCTGTCCACCCTGGTTCAGCTCAACCTCGCACTCCGGATATTTCTCGGTAAGAGAATCAGAAAGTGCCTCTGCATCTTCCTCAGATACATCTTCACCATAGTAAACACTGATGATCTCAGATTCCTCGTCAACCATCTCTGCTACCATCTCCTCCGCTACCTGAAGTCGATCTCTGCCTACTGCAAGGATACCTGCATCACCGATTCCCATGATATCTCCCTCATGGATTTCCTTGTCATCAATACGTGTATCACGGACTGCATAAGTAATCTGTCCGGTCTTCACTCTGGAAATCGCATCGGTCATGGAAGCAAGGTTCTCCTCGCCGCCCTTCTCCGGAACAAAGCTGATCATTGCGGAAATTCCCTGTGGGATTGTCTTGGTTGGTACTACAATGATCTCCTTGTCCTCAGTCAGATCTCTTGCCTGGTTAGCTGCAAGGATAATATTCTTGTTATTCGGGAAAATATAAATTGTTTTTGCATTTACTTTCTCAATAGCATTGAGCATGTCTTCGGTACTCGGATTCATAGTCTGGCCGCCTTCGATCAGATAATCTACGCCAAGCTCACGGAAGATCTGAGAAAGTCCCTCACCTACGGATACGGAAATAAATCCATGATCCTTTGGAGGTTCTTTGTTTTCTGCCTGTTCTTTTGCAAGTTTTTCCGCATCTTTGATCAGTTTTTCCTGATGTTCTTCTCTCATATTGTCAATCTTCATACGGGAAAGCTGACCATACGTGAGTGCGCGTTCAAAAGCCTGTCCCGGATGATTGGTGTGCACGTGTACCTTGACAATCTCATCATCAGCTACCAAAACAATGGAATCACCGATGGAATCCAGAAATTCACGGAAACGGTCGATCTCATCCTGTGGAAGCGGTTTTTCAAGAAGGATAATAAACTCTGTACAATATCCAAATTTGATATCTGCCTCTGCCTGAGGAGAAATCTTTGTGATCTTAGGAGCTGCTGCTTCAAACTGGGAATAATCCACTTCTTTTCCATGATATCCGTCGATGGCACCACGGAAAACTTCCAGAAGTCCCTGTCCGCCAGAATCCACAACACCTGCTTCTTTCAGGACTGGAAGTATCTCTGGTGTTCTGGCAAGAGTTTCCTCTGCATGCTGAAAGATCCCGTCGAAAAAAGCATCCAGATCTTCTGCAGCATCAGCAAGCTCTGCTGCTCTGTCTGCTGCAGCTCTGGCTACAGTAAGAATGGTTCCCTCTTTTGGTTTCATAACTGCTTTGTATGCAGTTTCAACGCCTCGCTCCATAGCTGCGGCAATGGCAGGTGCATCCAGATCTGTAAGTTTACGCACACCTCTGGTAAATCCACGCAGAAGCTGTGACAGGATAACACCAGAATTACCTCTGGCTCCACGGAGGGAACCGGAAGAAATTGCCTTTGCCAGGGATTCCATATCCGGATCTGTAAGAGCACCTACTTCAGAAGCAGCAGACATGATGGTAAGCGTCATATTGGTTCCCGTATCTCCATCAGGTACAGGAAACACATTCAGTTCATTGATCCACTCTTTCTTCGCTTCCAGATTCTTTGCTCCGGACAGAAACATTCTGGAAAGTATTTTAGCATCTATGGTTTTGTTATTCACCACAAGTTCCTCCTCTAAAACTAATCTATTGCACGCACGCCCTCAACCATAATGTTGATCTTTTCAATCTCCATTCCTGTAAAGGCTTCGACTTTATATTTTACATTGTTGACAAGATTGTCCGCAATAGTACTGATATTCACGCCATATGCTACGATGACATGAAAATTCAGCCGGATCTTATTATCATCCGTGATCTTAACACTGATACCATGTTTCAGGCTGTCAATACGCAAAAGCTTGACCAGGCCATCCTTCATACTGATAGCTGCCATTCCGATGATACCAAAACACTCTACCGCCACACTGCCGGCATAAGTCGCAATGACATCTGTATCAATTACGATCTGACCCAATCCGGAATCTATACGTCCATTCATATGGTTACCTCCATTGTTTCATTCAGATTAAATTATATAAAACTATTATAACCTTTTTTTTATAATTACGCAATGATAGAGTTCAACTTGTTTTATCTTATAGAAAAAATCCTTTATTTTCAATGGTTTCCAGTGCTTTTGTATACGGCAACTCTTCGTCTGATTGCGTCTGTTTTCTTTTATTTGTCACAAAAATTGTCAAAATAAAAAGCCATAATACCGGGTGATTTTCTATATTTCAAATCGTTCTAACCTATGCTATACTAAAAGAGCTGTCGAACCTCCAGCAGAAAGGAGGTGGCCACGATGGAAGAAATTCTCACCTCATTCCTTGTCTCCGTTGTAGCAGGCGTAGTTAGCTACTACATATGCAAACGGCTGGACGGTAGACGATAGGCAGCAACAGCCTAAACGGAATAACTCACCGTAACGAGCAAGAAAGCCCCCAGAGCTGCAACTCTGGGGGCTTTCACTTTGCCACTTGGAATCTCACCACATTCCTTAGCTGTTATTATCATATGCTATTACCGGAAAAAAGTCAACTCAAAACGTCATGGAGCTCTCCATATTTTCTGGCGTTTGTCCTAAAAACGTCACAAAACCATATCTCTGAATCACCCCACATATCCAGAAATGGCTTAAAATCAACACTTTCCAGACTTCACGGTATGAATATATTGCTTTTTTCATAATTACGCAATGATAGAGTTCAACTTGTTTTATCTTATAGAAAATTAAGCTCATCCACTCTAGTGAAGGGAAATCCCTGATTGTGATGGAACATGCCGACCGATACTATGAAACCGGTTTTTCTTTTTCGTTTATTTACTTATAATCCTTTTACAAACTCAACTGCATTTTTTATATCTTCTTCATCTGGATGCCCTTTTGCAATTCCACCAACCAGTTTAAATGGGCCAAATGTGTCATAGCCCTTGCACCCGAATTTTCCTATCACTTTAGAACGCTTCTTATCCAAAATCTGCTCTATGGATTTATAATTGGCACTTCCACCATAAGTACAGATCAGAAATACCTTTTTGTCATCCGGTAGATTCTTCTCTGCAAATCCCAATATCGACTGATGAAATTTTGAAAAATAGATTCCTGATGCAAACCCAATCATATCATAACTGCTCACATCTGCATCGGGTTGTTTTACAGCATCGATCAAATCGATCTGGCACGCTTCTGCTACACTTTTTACTAATTTTTCTGTATTTCCATGATGTACAGATGCATATACGATTGCTTTTCTCATTTGTTTTCCTTTCTGCCTGCGCCATCAATCAGGTCATAACTCATGTCCAAAAAGTCCAGTATCTTTGCTTTACTGACCGAACCATCCAGTAAAATCGTGATCCAGTGCTGCTTGTTCATATGGTATCCAGGTAAAAATCCATGCGTCTGAATAATCAAATTCGTCATGTCCGGATCACACTTTACATCCATGATATCAACCGACTCTTTTCCTTCTAATCCCAGTTTCGATTTTTCGACAGTCATGATCACTGCATACCATTTTCCGTTTTTATGTCGAAGTACTGCACTGTCTGGCGAGGTACTCCATAAATATTCCGGAATTGTGCCATACTGTTTCTGCACATATTTAAAGATTTCTTCCGTCTTCACAATCTATTCAACTCCTGACGTTTCTGATATCCTACCTATAATCATACCACATTTTCGGATTCCGAACTACCTGCTAAATTCTTTTGTATTTTTCCGGTTTTCCTGACTTTAATTAATGGAAGGGTAAAACAACTATGACAGGAGGTAAAGATACACTTCCGGAAAATCCCAAGCTCTAATAAAATCCAGAAGAAGCAGATTGAAAATGTTGAATCTAAACAGGCTGCTACCATCCGGGAAAAACAGGATTTGCAAAAAACAGAAGTTGCTAAATATCATTTAACAAAATTTTTTCTGTGTTACTGAATACTTCGCAAACACAACTTGCATCCCTAGGAAAAGAAGAAATTTTATAAAGGGCAAGGTGTCATCTTAACACATCTCTCGCTCTTTCATTACTCCTATATTTCACTCAATAATTCTGTTTCTTTCTGTTTCACTAGTTCAATCTCTTGCTGATATCGTTTTAGTGATGCTTTCATGAGATGATTTCTATTCTCTTGACTCCAAGTATCCATTGTTTTTTGTCCATAAAACAATGTAAAATCATGAATAGTAGCTGCTATTTGTTGAATCGATTCTGACCAGGAATTACATTTCAGCGGTGTACTTGGAAGGTCTGTAATTTTAAAATATAAAGATGTTATTTGTCTGTTAAACATTTGTACATTATCGACTAATTGGTTCTCTGAAATAGTATCATTAGAATATTCTCTATATTGGGCAATGAATTGATTGGCGCAATCTATTATTTCATTTAAATATTGTTTTGCTTGTTTAATGTATTCTTCTTGTGTTACAGTCTGCTGATTTAACATCCTCAATGCATTATAAGAAATCTGTCTTTCTACAAATATCCCATCTATTATTTCGGAATTTTTTCCGTTTCCATACCAATGCTTTTTATCCATTGTATCATCAACCCAAATAGTAATCCAAGCAAAATTACACTTTACCATATCCTGTTCATCATATCCCATATGACAACGTATCATATTAGCTGGCAAACCATTTAATCGCTGTTCTTGTGCCGCATTTTTATAAACATTCGAATATTTTATATCATCAACAATGCTTTTCACTATTCTTACAATATCAGATTCTGCAAAATGATATTTCAAAATAACCTTAGCGGTATATTGTTTTTGTAAAGATTGATGAAATGGCACAACCTCATATATAATATATTCATCAGTATCTTTATATATATTTTGCTTTTCATATGGCGTATACTTCTGAATCGGAAAATAAATGAAAGAGCTAATCCCCCAGCTATGCTGGGGCGAATAGTGTAGTAGTGACGTTGTAGAATGTATAATAAAGCCTCCTATGATACAATAGTAAAGGTGTCTCAAGCCAATACTAAAGAGAATAGGAGGCGGTCCAACGTGGACAGTAGTAGTTTATCACATACAAGGTATAAATGCCAGTATCATATAGTGTTTATACCAAAGTATAGAAAACGAATTATGTACGGAAGATTAAAAGCAGATGTAAGAGAAATAATAAAAAAACTGTGCGATTACCGGAACATAGAAATAGTAGAAGGTGCAGTATGCGCAGATCATGTACATTTGTGTTTAGGCATTCCGCCAAGCGAAAAAGTGTCAGATGTGGTAGGGTACATAAAAGGAAAAAGTGCATTAATGATACACGATAAATATCCGGAAAGTGTAAATGGATGGTCAAAAGCTTTTTGGGCCAGAGGATATTATGTCGCAACAGTAGGCAATATCACAGAAGATGCGGTAAAGGAATACATTCAGCAACAAAAAGAAGAATCGAGAAGAGAAGATACTAGAAGATAGCCTCTTTTAGAGGCCAGCCGGTATAAGTGCTTGAGGCATCCGCCTTTCAGGCGTTGCAGGCATAGGCCCCTTATAGGGGCATAATCAAACCACCAGTTGAACTGGTGGTTCATGACTTAGTTCCTGTTATATTAGCTCTGAACACAGGATGCTGAATATTATCGCCTTTTTGATTCCATATATCTGTCATTCGAATAATAAGTTCGTTTATTTCTTCAAGGGATTTTTTTCCCTTTTTTATTATAAAATCCGCAGTTAATGCATTGCATAAAAAATGTGTATACAAGCTTATTTTATTTTCCGGTGGATAAAAAGCCGAGTTCTCGCTTGCTCCACAAGAAGCCATAACTGCATATCCTGCTCCTGCAAACTCTTCAACCAATTCACTAATTCCTAATGTTTCAACTTTAGGAATCATAAAATCACCTGAGCGGCAGCTATCCAAAATGATAATTTTGTTTTTTGCTTTTATCGCATTCACCAACTCAATCACTTCTTGTACACGTATATTAGTTTCACTGAGTGCAAGTGTTCCATTATTACCATGACCAGAAAAGTAAAAAATATACGTATCATCCGCTTCTACCAACATCGATGCTATTTTCAATTCATCAGCAAGCTCATTTATATTAACCGTACCAGAACTTCCCAAAGTTCTAATATCCCGTTGGGATACGCATAATCCATTTACCAATGCATCCTTCACTGCTATTATATCGTTTTTACAAGCTTCTAAATTTGGTGTTCTTGGGTTATCATAATTACTTACTCCTACCAGTGTAGCTTTTACTGTTCCCATTCTATCCTCGCCTGACTTTTTAAATAATCATACAGTTGTTCATTATTTTCTTTAATATTCTCAATGCCAGCCAGTAGCCTTGCCAATCTCATCCGCACAGATAAATCCAAGTATTGCTGCGAGATATTCCATCCTATGATTCACAATGCCGACCACACACAAAACCATAATTGCTCTATTTCCAACCCATACGCCATTCGGTCCGTAATTATGGTTTTTTCTGAATTTGAAAAGCATATATTGAATCAGCAACGTACATAAGAAAAATCCAATTCCATAAATCGTTAATTCCAGCATATCTTTAACCTCTTCAAGATATTTCTATACAATATATTCCAAGTTTCTTGTTGGAACATGTTCTTATTCCAACGCTACTTCTTCCCTGCTCATATAATTTCTGCACAATATGATCAGCAACTTCCTTCTCTATGGCAACTTTATTCAATCTACCTTCTGCACGGAATTCATATATCCGTTCATTCTTTTCAATTAACCTGTCTATATATGCCATAAGTCGGTGTCTCATCTGAAAAGAACAACCTTTCTGCACATAATAATTTGCTTTCTTGCTTCTGCATGCTGGCAAGCTACTATCTGCTTTGTGATCCCAATTCATTAATTCATCTGTCAGATTAAAATAATCATATACCATGGATTGCTTATTCTGCCCTGTTGCACCTACATCCCAGGTGACATCTAACTGATACGGTTCTCCATCAATATCCACAATATTCCATGCATGTGGCACACACTGTCCGCCTTTTATTGAATCACCCGTTACAACGATACATTTCACATCAACTGCATTCAGAAGAACCTTTACTGCTTTAGCAATTCCTTCACACTGAGCTTTACGATGTGCAAAAACACCGAGTATATTATGTGAGGCAATCACTCTGGACACTTTATCCGTATCAGCTTCTTCATAATCATATTCAATGTTCTGGCAAATCCAGTCGTGCACCCGAAGTTCTTTTTCATAATCATTACATTCCAGCAAATGCAGCTGTCCTGCCAGTTCATTCACTACTTTTTCAATTTTACGATTATATTCTTTTACCTTTTCTTTCGAAAAAAAATACTGCGGACATATCGCAAGACGTCCAAACATATCACTGGCAGTGCTACAAGCGGACTGATTCAAGAAATAAATCAATGGATTATCCCTCGTCATTGCCATGAATATACGCTCAAAACTCTCCTGGCTGAATTCTCCACGCACCGGAATTGGAATAATCTCCTGATGTGACATTACACCTTTGTAAAATGCCTTGTAAATCGCCTGTTCTTGTTTATTCAGTTGATGATAATAATAGCGATCTACAATCATTTCCTGTGACTCCCTTACTCTCCTGTAAAATACACCATAACAACTGTGATATCATCTCCACATCCAAGTTCACTGGTCTCCGTCAGCCAGTTCTTCAGATTTGCCTGTACTGTATCAGCTCCATGCTCCTGAAGCATCTGCAGATAATCCTTACATGTCTTCTGGTACTCTTCATCAGAAGTATAACTGTTTGCAAATCCATCTGTCGAAAGGATATACATATATGGCTCTTCACTTTCCATTTCCCGTCTTCGCACCGATGCCACGGCTTTTCTCCATGCATCCGGTTTTGAAAGGGAATGTGTTTCTGTTCCAAGGAATTTCTCCGGTTCTACCAGTGGTTCGACTTCTTCTTTTGTCACAACACTGATATCTCCGTCTCCGATCTGGAAGGAAAATACAAAGCTGTCAGTCACCAGCATTCCAAGCAGTGTCGTTCCATACAATGAAAATACGGACGGCCACTTGATATTTCCATCTTCATCGGTCATTCCATCTACTTTATTTTTATAAAAAGACTGTTTCACTCTTGCCTGCCACTCTTCACATACATCCTGGGCAAACCGCATATCCCCTTCCCGGTTAAGGAAAGTAATCAGATTAGAAAGTCCTGCTTCATCTTCTCCATAAACTTTCAGGTAGTTCTTCATGACTTCATAGAAAGAATTAACAGCAATCATGGAACCTCTATCACTTCTTGGACATTTAGAACTTCCATGTCCGTCTGCAACTGCGATGATTGCAATTTTATCTGAAATCTCTACAATTCGTTTATTATCCTGGCAAGGCATTTGGTTTCTTACGTGAGTCGCACCCTTGACGATTCCGTCACATATATAGCGTTTCATCCGACTCCTCCTCTTCTTACCAGACAGCTCCTTCATCAAAATCATCTGGATTTGGAATATTACTCATATCAAGTACCAGTGGTGCCCCATTGTTTGCCGGTGCAAACGGATCATCTGCCGGTGCAGATGCTACGGAAGCTCCTGATGCAGCTGCAGGCGTGGATACGGATGCTGCAGGTGTAGATGCTGCAACCGAATTCATTGGCTTACTTGATGGTGCGGATACCATAGAAGCTGTGGTAGATGCCCATTTAATCATCTTTGCAAGTGCTGTTGCATTATTCGCCTGCAGAACAAGCTCTTTATTTCCAGTAAACTCAATCAATACTTCATCATCTGCATCCTGTCCAATGGAGATTGCAATCTTCACTGCTTTTCGGAACCATGGCAGTTTTTTCAGTTTCTCTATGCTCTTTTTATAATCATCTGTCGGCTGTCCATCTGAAAGAAGTACAATCACCGGCGGCAATGCTCTCTCCGGCATTGGTGGAATACTTAACTGTGCAGCCAGAAGATCAAATGCTTTTCCAAGTTCTGTCAGTCCGTTGGCATCCATATCTTCCCAGCCATAATCCTCTACCGGCACCGGACTGGATGTGATCCAACTTGCTCCTGATGAAAACTGTAATGCACGAATCAGAAGTTGTGCATTTGGATTATTGTCCGCTGCTGAGCGCATTTCCGGTATGCACTCCTGAATCGTATTATTTACGATTCCAATCTTCTCTCCATACATAGATCCGGAACAATCTACTACCCAAAAGAAATGAATTGGTCTTGTTGCTAACTCTCCGCCTGGTCTTTGTAATACTTCCATGGTTGATCCCTCCCACATGTGCTTTTATTTTTTTCTCAATCCTTATCTGAACTCCCCTGTTGATTCAGGGAATAAAATCTTTACACCTTTCGCAATTCCAGCTGTCTTTCCTGGAGCAACTGGTATCTGTGTGCCATCTGCTTTCTGATACGTCCAGTTCACCTTGTCCTCATTCCGGATTCCCCAGAGTGCTGGGTTCTTTGGATTCTGAACGACAGAACCTACTACGGTATCCATATCAAAATCATCGTAAACATGGTGATGTAACAGCTTCGTATTCTGATGTAACAGCACCCGATTCTTTCCAATGATAATCTTATTTGGTACCTGTATTGTCTTTCCACAGTTCCAACAGGTATGTGCCACACCCTTTGTTTCCAGATCTTCATCATAAAAGAGCTGTGCACCGCAGGAACACTGTAACATTCCGCTCATCATGTTAGAGAATAACGTCATCCATTCCGGCTCTGTAATACGTTTGCTCGGCTCATTCAGTCCGACTGTAAATGCTCTGGTAAACATCTGACGCAATTTCTCCGGATACAGTGGCCAGTAAATCGTTGCATTATCATGGATTCCTTTCACCGGTCTGTTCGTCTTATTATTCGGATCAAAGATAAATACCGGATCTGTGCCATACAACTTCACTCTGGCTGCCATATCCATGCAACGGATACTTGCTTCCAATTTTCCTTCCAGTGGATGATTCACCATAAAAAGATAGAACAACAGCACAGAAAGCGAATATCTGTCTGTATCTTTGGATGGACGTTTCTCACCTCTTACAATCTCCGGTGCCATAAATCCCGGTGTACCAAGGACTCCACCTGGCTTACTGTTATCAAAGGATACGTTGTCATTGTCACAAATCAGTACATCTCCATTATCCGGATTAAAGAATAAGTTTCCAAAAGAAATATCCTGATACTTGGCTCCCATAGCGTGCAGTTTCTGGTAGCCTCTGGTCAGATTAAAAGCAGTTCTGCAGAGGGTATAAAAAGATGGATTCACACGTTTCTTCATCAAGTCCACGATACTTTTATAATTTTTCGGTCGAAGAGGCATGATATAACCATACAGATCACTTTTCACCGGCACAATCAGCTCCATAGGCCAGAGAAAACTTTCATCTGGTGAACCTTTGGCAATGATCGTTTCCAAAATCTTTTTCTGACGTTCCGTAGCACTGCCCTTAAAGTACCATTTCAGTGCATAATGATTGCCGCTACATTTCACATCATAGACTTCTCCCTGCCCACCGGCTCCCAGGAGACTGACTATCTCATATTTGTTTCCACTCTCTGAAGTGAGAATTGTTCCATTTTTTAATTGTCCTTCCATTATGGTATCTGCCTCCTTTGTTTGATCAACTGCAATACCTGATTTACTACACTGCCATCCGCCACGATCATGCAATAGGATTTATTTCCAAATTGCATCTCACAGGCATTGCTGTATGGAGTAATTGCGGTCAGATAACGATAGGTCTTGTCAAATCCCCACTCCGTTGCCTGAAACACAATTCTCTGATTTGTTATATATAAAATTCCTCTATGCTGAATTAATTCAGTATGTTCGACTGTTTTTCCTCTTCCTGAACTCACCCTGGTCCCTTCAAATAATCCGGGAGCACTTCCTCCCACATGTCGGAACTCTTTTACAGTCTTCTTTTCCATATTGATTGCTTTATCAATAAAATGTATCTTTTCTCCCCGTTTCAGGAATAATTTGTCTGTATTCAAAATCGGAAGTCTGCCCGCGATAATCTCCTGCCTTGCTACATCCGGTAAAATCGTTGTCACCGTGGGAATCTGATTTCGATTTCCAAACAGTATATCAAAAAGCCCCATCCTTTCACCTCTTTGTTCTGTTAATATACCGTGAATTTTCTCTTTCGTTGTCGCATAGCAGGCGACAATCTGAATTCTAGGCTATACCAGTTGATATTTAAATTTGTTCTTTCTGGCGTATTCTTCTGCATAAGATCCAAAAGAACATTGCATAATAAACTGTTTATCCGTATTAGTAAATGCATTCTTCCCGATCTTTTTTACACTATCTGGAATCACAATAAAGTCCAAAGAACTGCATCCGAAAAATGCCCGTTCACCGATTTCATTCAACCTCTCATGCAATTCCACTTTTTTCAAATTTATGCAGCCTTCAAACATATGCTCTGGTATCTTGTCCATATTTGAAGGAATCGTTACATGTTCCAGCAACTGGCAATCCGCCACCACACCATTACCTATCCAAAACACACTTTCAGGAATCGCTATTGTTCTTAAGCCAGTTCCTTTAAAAGCTTCATTTCCAATTGTCTTAAGCGCCCCTGGTAAGGATACTGATTTTAAATTTCCGCAATTTTCAAAAGCGTAATCATCGATCTCCTCGATACTGATCGGCAGTACTACCTGATGTAATTTATCACATCCAGAAAAAGCATTTCTTCCAATGCAGACAATTCCCTCTGTCAAAATCGCTTCCTCTGTAGAAGAATTACAAAAACTGTCAGCCGCAATTTCTACTACTGGAGTATTTCCAGATCTGTTTTGAAAAATGATTGTCTGATTTTTGGATCCACGAAATCCAGTAACTGCCAACCCATTTCCTCTCTGACTTCTTTTATATTCAAAAAGATCTCCGTAAACTTTACCAGAAGATGACTGTTCGCCCTGAATCGCCGGCCCACTTCCCTGCTTCTGTACAGAAATGTCACAGGCTTTTCCCAGCACTTTTCCTCCATAACAGGAACACCACACCGATACAATCCAGTCTGCATTAACACGGCTCATACCAAAATCATCCATAAGCTGCTTCACATATCGAAAAGCAAATGTATTATTGATATAAGATGCACTCTGTATATCCTGAGCAATTCCCATATTATATGCCATCAATAATAGATTTACATTTTTTGCCTGATCCGGAAATAAGTCTTTCACCAATGCGGTAAATTTCTTTCTATCATCCAGAGCTGCCTGATACTTCCACAGCATTTCTTCAAAATCCTGTTCAAAAATAATCAATCACCTTCTTCCCCGTTATTATGTGGCTCTCAATTTTACTCCACACCAAGTGCTTTAAATACTGCCTCTTCCACGGAAGAATAAAAAATAAGGCTAAATGCACCAACCAGATCCGATGGTACCGTTCCCAAATCTCCGGCAGAAGTAATTGGAAGCAACACTTTCTTTGCACCACTATCCAGGCATACCTGCAACGTACTTGCCAGTTCATCTACTTTAATCAAAGTGCCGCCAATACTGATTTCTCCAAGAATTGCAAGACTGTTCAGCGGTGTTTTTCCAAGTGCTGCGGAACAGATTGCAATCAATGTCGGCAATGCCAGATTTCCTGTCATTCCAATACCCTGCATATCCTGATAATTAATAATATAGTCCTTTGTTGTGGTACTAATCAGACCGGAAATTCGGTTTCCATTAGCTTTCAAATAGTTAAATGCTGTATTTGTTGCTTCTTTCGGCTCTTTTCCTGCGCCAATACCGGTACAAGTCAACTTTCCATTACCAGGCATCATCTGAGTTTCCAACATATAACAACCGATCATACCTGTCTTTGACTTGGAAACCGTATAAACAGATCCTGGTTTACCCATTCCCTCAGGAATCAGCTTACCGCCACCCTGCTCCGGAACAGAAACATAATGTTCCTCAAAACTGTCATTATCCGTATAGGAAAAATTCACATCATAGAACTCCATACCACCAATTTTTTTCAGCTGCTCTTTTACTCTACGGCGAAGTTCCAACGAAATCTCTACAATCTCACGTAACTCTTCTTTTGTTACTTCTCCATCCGGATATAACAACTTCGTAAATCCGGAAATCATCTTACGGACTGCAATGGTATCACGTTGGTTCAGGTTGTTTCCCAAACGGAAATACTTATCCATCAGATCACTGTAGCTGTCTTTACGCAATTCACGCATAAACTCTGACAAATAATCGGTAATAAATCCATAATCATTGGTAAAAGAATCCGGTCTGTATTTCGGAATCTCCCATCCAGGAATATAACAATGCATACGATCCAGAAATGCTGTATCGGTTCCCATTTCAGATGGGAATGGATCAAATAAACTGGAAGTTTTTAAAAGAGTTTCCACGCTCTGATTGATATTTCCCACAAACACCATGGACGCTTTTGCCTGAATCTCTGCTTTTCCTCGTGAAAATGCTCCGGAAGCCATGTATCCTTTCATAATCTGAATTCCGTCTTTATCTTTAAACTTGATACCAGCAACCTCATCAAAAGCTACGCAATCCCACATGCCAACAAGACCAACCGTATGATTGGACATATTATAGAAAAGGTTAGCAACTGTTGTCTGACCACCGGCAACAAGAATACTATTTGGAGAAATCTGCTCATATATGTAAGACTTACCGGTGGATCGAGGTCCTAACTCACAAAGATTAAAGTTATTCTCCACCAGCGGAATCATACGGGCAATCAACAGCCACTTTGCTCTCTCGCTGAAACGCTCCGGCTCCAAACCAGTTGAACGGAGAAGAATATCCATCCATTCATCCTTGGTAAAAGCTTTTCTGCCATTCTTCACTTCATCCATATCCACATGAGGCATCTGGATCGGCGTCAGCTTCCGGATACGGATTGGCTGCGTATTTTTCTTATCTTCCTCGATAAACTCATACTCCATCTGCAGAATACACCAGATACCCCCACAGAGTAATCTGTCATAATCCTTCACATAATCTGGATGAAGCGGAATCCCTTTTATGCCCAAATTGGAAAACGTCGCTTCATAACGGTCTTCCTTTGTATTCAATACAACCGTGATACGATCAATCACCGTATAACTACCTCTTTCACGCAAAAGAGAGAGAATCTTTTGTGCCTCATCCGGACGCACATAATTATCTCTCAAAATACGCTTTACGTTTTCTACTCCTTCTTCAATGATCTCTTCATCATCGGAATTACAATACTGTCCGAGAAGATATTCCAATACATAAACCGGAACATTGGCGCCTTCACGAATGGACTTTGTTAAATCCTTCCGGACAATACGACCGTCATAGTACTGACGGAGTTTTTGCTTTATTTCTTCTCGCTTGTCCTCTGTTGTATTTTCCTGTACATTATTATATTCTTCCATATCAGTTTTTCCTTCCCTCTTTTAATACATATGCTGTGCTCTTATACGAATCCTGTCGTTGAAAAATAAGCTTCTCAACCATTGAATATTCATCATTCAACGGAATAATAATCCGAAATACATCTACAAATCCAACCTATTAAACCATTATTCTATCTTTTTACATTTATATCACATAGTCCAATACTAGGAAAATCTTCATCAATTTTTTTATCCACATTTAAATCTTTACGCATAACTTGTAGAAGAGTTCGATATTTTTCATTTTGCACCTCCCCAGATGCTCTTCCCCATGTATTTATATATTCATTTAAAGCTTTTACTACCTCTACACTGCCTGTAATACTTATCAAGTTTATTTTATTTCTTAATAAAAGAAGATCTCTTTCAGTTCGATTTTCCTTTAAAACACGACTAAATAATGAAATTAATTCTATATACAATTCTTGCTTTTCTTGCTGCTGTTTCTCTTTATGTTCATATTTATTTGAAATTAATTTTTCTGTAATTGACGGCACTATAGCAATCAATGCACCTACAATTATTGGAATACAAGTTTTCAAAACATCTATTAATGTCCCCATTACATTCACCTCAACTCAAAATACTCTTTAATACTTTATAAGTCCCAAAACTTGATTTAAATCAACATCTAATCCATCTGTATGCTCATTCCAATATTGTAAAAATTCACTCTGATGTAAAGAAATAGTTTCTTCTATTATTTTCTTATCTTTTCTTCCAATTTTATCTCCTGTTAATTGTTGTCCTGTTTTTAAAGAAAATGCTCCTGTTGCTTCTCCGTATCGAATATCAACATGTATATGAGGTTCATTATGCTTTGTTCCTTCTCTACAATTTATATAAAAACGTATTCCATGATCCCTATATACCGTTCCAGCATCTGAACTTACTAAAATTTGAATATTAATTGTATTATTTTGTTCAACACTAAGTCTACTTAAATAAAAGCCTAAATTCTTTTCCTCATTTCTTACAGAATAACGAATCCCATTTTTCAAAATATATTTCTTAAGAATTTTACATTCTTTCACAAAATCTAAAGTTGTCTTTCCCTCTATATACGGATCTGGCATATTATTTTTTCCTGAATATATATATTCATCTATTTTTTCGTAAAATTCTTCCACAGTTAATGTATCATCAATATTCCATTCTACATTGCTATTATTAATTTTTCTAAGCGGTGCAATTATGTTTTTTCCTACAATGCCATAATTTCTGCTATGCGGAATTAAAACTTCATCATACAGTTTTTCTTCTGCATAAACATGAACTGTAAAATGAATCTTCATAAAATATCTCCTTTTAAAATCCAAAATCATCCACAAACGCAATATCAATCATAAATTCATACTGCTGCAAAATATTCTTCTCATCATTCGCATCTGCCAACACCAGATAATATTTATCACCATACTTATATTCTCTGGACTTCAATGTAAATTTCTCATGGAATGTTCTCTTCTCTGGTGCGTCTTCTCTACTGTTTGCCATGATCGGTACATCAAAAGATATTTTCTCTCCATCTTCTGTCCTAAAATATGCTACCAGGCTTCTTGCCTTCATAGTATCGGTCACTTTCTCTGTCTGGATAAAATCAAAGTAGGTAATCAAATTTGTTACTTTACGATTTGTTGATGTCAAAACCACATCAACATAATTATATGCTACAAACTTGGCATTTGTCGTCACTTCAATAACCGGTATCAGCATTTCCTGTAAGGAAGATCCTCCATGCACATAATTCTGCCCACCACCAGCAACTTTAAAAATATCTGTGCCTATCGGTGTTGTAACATAAAAATTCTTTAAATATGACATCGCCCTTGATCTCATTCCTGTATCCTTCAGTCGCTGTTTTGTAATCAAGAAACGTTTATTTGTATAAGTACAAATTTCTCTGTCATAAGATACCTTATTATACTCCTGTAATTTATCTCGCTTATATAAAAATCCATGATCTGCCGTAATAAAAAATTTAGGAGCAGACAAATACATTGTCAGTCTGTGAACCAATCGATGAATTTCTTTGATTGCCTCTTCGCAAGCTTTAAACACTTCATTTTCACTTGCAGGCTTATCTCCTCTGGCATCTATCTGATTATGATAAATATAGACAATATTTTTCCCCTGCAAAAGTTCACGGAGCCGTTCCTGACTTGCATTGATCAAGTCATCAAAAGCTACTGCTACATTATTTTCATTCCTTGCCTTTAAGATTTTATCCCTTGCCGCCAGATCTCCACAGTTTTGTCCATCCACTGTAACATTTAAATTCTCATCCACCTGCAATTCGTTATGCGGTAAAAAGCTTGCCATTCCTACTGATGTCACCGAAGGTAGTCCGCTGACCATACACTCCAATTTCGGCGTACATTTTTCATCCATTTCCAAACGTTCCATCAGTTCCTTTGCACATTCATATCGAAACGCATCAGAAATAATAACAATCACACGCTTCTTACCTTCATAGGCATTCATATAGTTACGATAAAAATCTTCCTGCTGTTTTAATCCGGTATCCGTCATTAGATTATCTGTCAGCTCCTGATTCCACTTCGGTGTTATTTTCTGCAGATAAGTGAAAGAGTACATATTTTCAATTCGTTCTCTCACCTGGGAAAATCTCTCCACATCTCCTATACAGTCATAAGCACTGTAAAACCATCTATAATATGAATCAATTAAATATGTCTGAGTCTGATAAGCTTCCACCATTCCCTTAATATCACTAGGCACTTCCAGAACCGACACTGCTTTCATCATCTGATATGCATATTTAATTGCCTGATATTCGTTTTTATATACATTTCCAAAATGACATGTCTTCGCAGTTCTCTGATCAGCGATCTGTGCAATGTTCATATCATCTATTTGGGCATCCAGGATCTCATTATTAAGTTGCTCCAGTGCCCAGTCAATTAAAATATCATCCACCCCCAAAAAGGCATCACAATTTACAATATCTAAAAGCTGCGCTGAATGATCTTTTGATTTATCTATATCCTTTTTCAGCTCATCACGAATTCTGCTTACTACCCGCAACGTTTTGTCCACTTTTTCAGATAATGCATCATAAACCTCCTGATACAATACATTGTCCATCAAATTCCGGACAAACACAACTACATCATTCTTCTTTTTCAACACATAAGACTTCAAGACAGCTGGCAGCGTATCCTTTAATGCCACAGATGCATAAGTCAAAAGCATACATGCTGCCAAATCATCCATATTGGGACTCTCCGACTGATATCCAAAATATCTCTCGCATAATTCCCAGAATTTTTCTAAAAGTCCATTATCCTCTAATGCCTTCATATATGCTTCGCTATTATTCAATAATAACTGTCTTATAATCTCTTCAAAATTTGGAGTTTCCACATTTGTAAGCACAGCAATAAGACCAATATCAATGGTTTCCACATTGAAATGGTCTATACTAAGCTCTTTAAACTTTTCAATACGAATTCTATCTTTCCAGAAATTACTATACTGAGCCAGATACTCCTTGAATCGATTATCAATCCCCATTTCCTGTGACATCTGAGAAATGCGATCCGTATAATACAGTGCTGAATAAAAACACATATCCGCCAATGGGTTCTCTGCATCACTTGGTTTTGGGAATGGTGCATATACAAGATACTTACTCTCTGTATCTGATTCATTTAATAACCATTTGGAATAAAACCAATTTGCTCCATCCAGAATATGTAATTTTGCATTATCCAGTTGCAGCTCAGACACCTCGTCTTCATATTCCCCTTTATCATCAAACCAGAATATAATACGGATATCTTCCTTAGAAAATTCAGTATTCAACTGCTCTTGTATATTTTGTAAATCCATCTTTTCACCTTCAAGTTTATTTGTGCCAAATCTCTGCACAGTTTATGATATCTTCAATTTGTTCTCAAGCCAAGAAATAATAATTCCACAATACGGGGTTAAATTTCTTTCCTGTACAAGACTTGCATAAATGCGTTCTAACTCATGCATAAATGCATCTTGTGATTTGCCCTTGCATTTTTTCGTGATTCTATCCTGCACTGTCATCAAAACATTTTTCCGTATCTGTGGTAAAGAAAGTGCCTCACAATTTAAATTCAATGTCTCCGTTACATCTTTATTGATTTCAACATCATCCGAATAAATACTGCCATCTGTTTTATATTTTATCTTCCTGACTGATACTTCATCAAATGGATTAATAGTAAGCTCCGTATTTCCTCTATGTGCATCACAAGTCTTGTCTTCCGGTTTCACACCTCTTAACAGACTATTTCCATAACATACACCAAGCATCCATTTAAAATCCAAGGTTGCCTTTCTATCATGTTCCTTTTCATCTTGTGGATGTCTTGGTCTGCAATGCTCGATTCTCACAACACCTGGCTCTTTAATTCGCTTCATACAATATGCACATAATCCGCTTTGCTCTTTCCACATTTGTTCTCTAATATCCTTCAGTACATCCGTAGGCATATCCGTCTCATAATCTGCATCCGGATTTTCTTTACGAAATTTTAAAAGACTATTGGGCTCTTTTCCTCTTTTTACAACAATCATACGCTATTCCCCCAATATTCTTTCCAAATCCAGAGATGTCCTTGCGGCTGCAATATCCGGATCTGTTGTTCCGACGATTGCCTCAATCTCCATCAGAATCTTGTCTGCTTCTTCGTAATTATCTTCATCCATATATGCATAGAATAAGTTCATACGGTGCTTAATATCAACTGGACGTTCTGATACTTGCATAACCTCTCTCAATATAGAATTCGCATCTCTTCCATAAGTCTGTGCTGACGGCATATAGATTTTTCCATTATCCAAAATTCGGATCTTTTCTCTTGAAATTGAATTAATTACTGCTGGTGCATGAGAGCTGACTATGAATTGAATCTTGGGAAAAATTGCCTGAAGATCGCTTAAAATCGTCTGCTGCCACTGCGGATGTAAATGCAAATCAATTTCATCAATCAAAACAATCCCCGGCGTTCTTTCCAGTACCTGCTCTCCTAACATAGGATTTAAAACGGCCATACGATAAGCAATATCTCCAATCATACTAAGTGTATTCTTATATCCATCGCTCATTTCATCCATTGCAAATTTTTGCGCATCACCTTCTGTTGTTTCGAATTCCAGCATTAATCTATGTGTGTCAAGATCAAAAGAAATACTCGCATTTTTCGATCCACTAATTCTCTCATAACATCTGCAGATAGCTTTTTCAACAGTTTTTAAAAGTATTGGAGGTTCCAGCAATCCTGTTTTCTGTTGCTTCTGAAGACTTTTTAATGTCTGCGTTTGAAACCAATTCAACATCAGTTTCTCATTAGATTCCGCTGCCATACAATCTACATATCCAACTTGACGTCTAAATTCTGTCAAAGATTTAATATTTCTTTTTTCTTTTTTCTGTGCATACAAACGTCCGGTTCCGTAATAAGATATTAACGGGAGTATCAAAGTCTTATATCCCTTCATAATCTGCTGCTGCACTTTCTTTGCGATACTTGTTAATTCTACCGCATCTTTAATCGTAGTTTTACCATTCTCTGAATTCAGGGAACGAACCCACTTCACATTTTCCTCTTTCCTACAATCGCCAATACTTTCAATTTCTACTGGAAACTGATGCTGTGAATCAATTGTTCCCTCCAAATCATAAAACTCATATCGTGCATCATCCTTTAATATACTTCTGCCTACTCCTCCATCAATACCTAATAAAAATGTGCCGACAGAAACAGCTACAGCATCCAATATTGCTGTTTTACCAGCCCCATTCTTTCCAACTACTAATGTAACACGATTATCAAAATCAATTTCTACGTCTTTGAAGCATCTATAATTTTTAATTTTGATACTTTTTAAATTCATTCGGCATTACCTCGTTATTTTGTTATTAACTGCAAGATTTAAATATTTCTGTCATATCAATACACCTTATACTTTTTACTTCTTCCAGTGATCTCCTATTTTCACAATAATTATTTTATGATTTTCTATCTCATCTCTTCCCCAACAAAAATAAATCCTCTGGTTACTATATCGAGAATGGAGTTTTGTATGTGGATTACAAGTAATTTCCACGCCTTTATAGATTTCTTTATATTCTATATTTTCATTCGATCCTTTTCCAGAGCATATGATTCCATATTTACTAGCCAAATTTTTCAATGCAACGGATTCATTTTTGTCCTCACCAAAATATATTTTTTGTCCATAATCATTTAACACACTTAAATGTTTATGGAGTTCTTCTATATTACTTTCAAAATCTCCCAATTTTTCTATTGAATCACATGAATGCTCATGAAATAATAAATTAGGAAATATGTTTGGGAACCACTGTAAATAATCTTCATAACTTTTTGACTTTAATGCATAATTTCTTTTAATAGTAAGTAAATCGTTTCTCGACTTATGTACGCATTTTTTTAGTTTTTCATCTTCTATAAAATCATGTGGAAATGCTAAATAGCCTGTTAAATCCTTTGTTTCTAAACAATTATAAGTATCTTCTACATGATGCTTTGTACATAAAATTCGCATTATATATGTACTCAAATCATTTGACTGTCCATATATAAACTCTATAGCAGTAATACCATTTTTATCAGGCTTATCATAAAACTCATTTGGTACATACAAATTATCACCAGTTTCAATATCTTCAATATTTTCTTCCCAGATACACGCATCGTCAAACGTAATTCCATTATAATTGGTAGACGGTAATGTATAAAAATCTATGCTTTGCATCTCCTCATCTCCAGTAATTCTCTCAAATCCAATCTCTTTTGATCAAAAAATCCTTCTGGCCAATCCTCTAATTCACCATTTTCTTTTGTCAAAATATTTTTATGAACACTCTCTTTTCCATTTTTATCAAAAAAAATCGTTTTCATTAATCCACATTGTTTTAAATGCGCTAATTGCAAACGGCAACCATCTATAATATGTTCGCTGTGGGTTTCAACAATAACTTGTACGCCGCTTACCGCAATATATGCTAAAAATTTTCCCATCTGTGATTGACTAAAAGGATGCAAATGTGCTTCTGGATTTTCAATCAGTAAAATACTTTCTCTTTGCATGCTTGCAATTAGCGCTTGAACGATAATAGGGAGCGAACATGATATTCCAAAACCAGTTCCTGTTGGTAAATAAAATTCTCCTTCGTTTCTAAACTTAATAATAGAAATATTTTTTTCCATGTCTACACTACTCTGTAAAGCAGTATTAGGGAAAAGCAGTTTCAACCATTCTTCACAATTCGCAGAGAATCTGGTAATTGAAGATATCTTTAGTAAATCTGGTAAGATCATATCACTATCTAAGCGCTGATTTTTGTCTATTTCATTTATAATATAACTCGTGTATTCACCCTTACTTCCAACATAATCATCCAGTGTATTTTTTATTCCGTAAGTTATTCTCGGTCCTATTCTTTCTGCATTGAGATAATAAAAATTCTTCGTCCATAAAAAATTTGGTTTTTCCATATCTTCTAGCATTTGTTCATAGTTACATATCTGAAAAGCTGTGTCATCCTTCTCATCCAACGCTAATATGACATCTTCTGATTCATTTTGTAGTTGCAAGCTTATTTTTAATTCTTCATCATTAAAATTTTCAGATATTATATTAATTGGAAGTCCTAAATTAACATTAAAAATATCTGTTGTACGGACTTTCTTTCTTTCTATATTTCTATAGCTATTTACTGCAAGTAAAATTGCCTGAATAACACTGGATTTTCCAGTTGCATTGGCGCCTGTTAAAATTGTTATCTGATTCAGCTCTTCTTTAAAGTTTTTGTGACATTTAAAATTTTCCAAATCAATTTTCTGTATCATCTCCGCATCCCTTTCTTAACACTTCTGCTGAAAAATAAAAATTTTGATTCACTCTACTTCGATCTCCAGTACCTACTGTTATGGAATTAATATAATCTTGATTTTTCAATTCATTTGCAAATACTTTTACTACCTTATCTTGATAAGATTGTAACACTACTTCATTATACTTAGGATGACTTAATAATACTGAGTACGCCGTAAAAAGTGATTTATTTATATAATCTCTTGACATTATTTTTATCTCATTCCCTTCCGTTATGGAAATTTTTGTAAAGCAATACTGTCCAAACACTTGATAACATCTTTTCATCGCCGTATCGAATTTATCAAATAATTGATCAAGTTTTTTTTCATCCATCTCATTTAATACTTCAATTTTATCATCCAACATAGAAGAAACATTTTTATAATCATATTTTAATTCTTCTTTTTCAAAGTCATATGTTAAATAAAAAGAATAAAATCTAAGAGCTAATTCTTGTGCATCCATTCGATCATCTTTAACCAATGCCCGTGTTGCTTTAAGATAGTTTTTATTTTGTATGCTTTTTTTCAAAAATAATCGCACTTGTGGTTTGCATATTGCATTCCGCATTTCTTGTGGATTTAATTTCATTCCACCTGTATTAATCCTTCTGAAAATATCGTAGATGACTTTTTTAGGGGAACGTGCATCTAAGACATTTACAGCTAATTGTGTACGATATATTCTTTGTTGATACTTAACATCTAAATCCTTAAAATACTTATTTGAACAAGTATCACTCAAATATTCTAATCCGGTTAATTGAAATTCGTTATTTACAAACTCATGAATAGTAGCTAAACGCTGTTGCCCATCAATTACTTGAAATTTTGAATCCTCATTTTCATAGAAATAAAATGCCGGGATAGGTATTCTAAGCATAAGTGATTCTATCAATAAAGATTTTCGTTTATTATCTTTCCATACTCTATTTCGCTGATATCCAGGATTCAGTTCTAATAAACTACCATCTTTTAATTCCATAATATATTTTAAAGATAACATTTGTTGATCAATTCTAATTTTATCCGCATTAAATGGAATTTCCTTGTCATCATCAACATCCTGGGAAAAATTCTCTTCATACTCTAATCCAGCATATTCTGATTCCAACTTTTCTATTTCATCATCTATTTCTAATACCTTCTTCACTTTTCCACCTCCTGTATTCTCTGTTTATTTCAGTTTTGCCAATAAATCTACTTTTAATGCTTTCTTTCCTTCCTGTGCAACTTCCACGCCCTGGAATTTTGCGTAGTTGACTTTTACGCCATCGTCAAGGTCGATTTCGATTCGTTTGTTGGCGATGTGGGCGATGGCTTCGTCGTAGATTTTCATTTCTGCGAGCTGTTTGGTGTATTTGGTTACTGCTTTTGTTGCTTTTGATTTTTCGGAAGCAGATGTTGCATTTTCAATAGTGTACTGAGCGCTTTGCATTGCTGTTTCTACATATTTCTGGGCACGATGGAGATAATCGGTTCGCACACGGCCGACTGTGTCTGCATCGTAGCGATGCATATAAATCAGGGCTTTAAAGCCGTTTTGTTTGCCGCTGTCAAATAGCCAGTAAATTGGTCTCTTCTGATATACCTTTAGATGATCTGCATAAAAATCTTTCAGGAAATAGTTGCGAATAACTTCTCTCGAAGTATCACCTTTGTTGCCTAATGCATTGGCAATAAAATCAAGGTTTTCTTCCAAAGTGTCTACACCATAAACTTTTTTAACAAACTCCTCAAAACGAGCAACAATATCCTCATCTTTTGAAAAATATTCCTGATCCGTGATTGGAATACAGTTATCTACATTTGGGCCAAATGAGATATCCTTCCATTCATTATCAATTTTTATCTTTCCATATTTTTCACCTACAATAATCACTTCTCCATTAGAGTCTAAAATTATTTCATCCGCTGTGTCTAATAATGGTTCATCTATCTTTTTATAAAATTCATCAAAATTACCACCAGCATATATTAGTCCTTCTTTATTTAAAGAATAACGCCCAAACATACAACCTAATGCATACGAAATAAAGCTTCTAATTTCTCGATTTAAATCAGCTTTTCGAACTGTGATATCTTTATCCTCTATTTCTGGCATAAGTTCATTTTGTAAGCCATAAATATCAATAAAAATACGATTTAGTTCTTTCTCATTTATTTTCAGCTGATAGAAGCGATTACTACATTCTAACTGCCACTGGTCAAATGCTTCAACAATAGTATCTGTTTTACAAACTAATGGATGATATTTAAAATCCCAAGATGTTTCAAAAGAGTCCCAATCTGCCTTTGCAATTTTATAATTATTTTCCACCAATTCTTTTATATGGATTGTTTTATTAGAATTTCTTAAAATTGGTATTTTTGCAATATCTCCTTGATTATAATTTAACCCTTCATTGAACACTTTCAAAAAAATTTGTGCCAACTTACTATTCAAAAAACCAGCAATATATATAAGTGTATCCTCTTCTGCAAACACAGCCATCCCTGCATTAGAAAAAATGTATCCTCTTGGAAACAATCTAATTGAAAAAGCACCACTAGAAATAGCAGACCAAGTTGCACCAGGTTTGAAATAATACTCTCTATTTTGTGGCCTTGCACCATGTTTTCCAGCTTTATTTATATGGTTAATTACTTGTCTTCCGTTATCGAACCAATTTACAACTTCATCATTATTTCCATACCATTTTCTATACGATCCACCATTATTATAAGGGAACCACTTACATCTTTTATACTCTAATGTTATCACTGAAAATTTATCTATTTCACACTCGTACCATTTTCTTACAAATAAATCAACATCACCTGTTTGTAATCCTACTTTAGGAACAGCAATCTCTCCTAATGCCTCACCTGTTTCAAATGCATTTACTATTGGATCTGTAATCCAATAAGCAACTGGATTCCCCTGAATTTTTGAATATTGTTTTGCATTTTGTTCATAAAAAAATCCACATTGATGATTATGAATTGCTTCAAGTGCTTTTTCTCTCTGGACTTCCATTCCCCCACGAAAATCTGTTAATCTCAAATAACAACCCTTTTTATCTACATATGAATTTTTGAATACAAAAGTGCAAATTGGTACAGTAGCTTCCTCAAAAGCTGAATATTCAAACTGTATTAACGTCTGTATCGTTGCATTTGTAAATAGATACTGTCTCAATTTTTCATATGATTGAATAAACATCCACACATAAGGCGTCAAAAATCCTAAATATCCTTGTTCTTTTGCCATTCTTGAGCACTTTATTATAAAAGCAGAAAAGAAATCTGATTTATAATCTGTATAGTTATCTTTAATAAATTTACCAAGTATTGGGTTCATATTACTAGAACCCATATATGGCGGATTTGTTACTACTGCATCATACTTGTGCTCCAGATTTCGTGCCACTCTTAATAATTTTCTTAACTGTTCTTGTGTTTCTTCACTTCCAACACTCTCAAATGAAATCTGTCCAGCTGTACCTAAATCATCTACAAATCTTTCCAACACAACCCAATCACATGCATCTACATTTAAAATAGAACCATACTCTCTGGCATCTTTAAATGTATCCAGTAATCCTTCTATCTGCATCACAGCCAGATTTCTTTCCATCTCACTCAAATGTGTTCCAAAAAACTGCAGATGATTTCTGTTAATATCATTACTCTCTACAATCGCATATACCTTCGGCTTCGACTTTCCATCTCTTCCACGCAAAAATCGCCTATTATATCCACGCCCCTTCATCATAACCGCAAAGTATGCCAACTGATATGCTCTCTGATCAATATCTAGTCCATGAATATTATGTTCTACGATTTCAAATACAGCTTCTCTCTTATCATATCCAGCACTTTCATAGATATCCATCAATACATCAAACATTGCAATCAGGATATGTCCACTTCCCATACATGGATCAATACAGGTAATATCCGTTGGTTTCAGATCCCTGTATGTGGTACGGATTTCTGCCAATTTCACATTTACAGACTCTTCCTGCTCTGCTTCCGGAAGATAATATTTCCACCCGAATCTTTCCGCAGTTGCTTTTTCATCTATGCTTGGATCTACTGCCCGTAAATGCTCAATCCAGATTCTTCCTACAGAGTTTTCTACCATATAACGAACAATCCAGTCCGGTGTAAAGAGCTGGGTTGCCGCAGGGATTCTTTCTTTTGTGATTTTTACATTCTTTTTCAATTTTGCAAAGGTATCGTCTTTTAATTCTGTATTGTAATACTGATACAACCATCCAATAATCTCCACCTGTCCTGTCGGATTCCCTTCTTCATCCAGTGTGGATACATTAAAGTCAGCTTCCGGAATACCAGTCTCCGGATTTACCAGCATATAGATGACATCATCTTTATTCGTATAAGAAATACCAAACAGTAATTCCATATAGTCGGAGTCTGCCTCGAAAAGTCCCGGCAGGATATCCTGCAACTGATGGCACTGTTTCAGGAATAATTTGCAGTACAGTTTATCGGTGTCTTCTGATGTACCGCTCATTTTCCAGTTAATGATCTCTTCTTTTTCCTGTGCTGTCAGGTCTAAATCTACATCCGGTGCCTGAGTCACAAGATCCGGCTCCATCTTTCCTTCTTTTTCTGAAGAAAGTACACGAACTCTGTTTGGAAGATAGTCATTCACTTCCATAAAACGGATAGCACAGATTCTGTTAAACCAGGTATAAGCCACTTCTTCTACAACAGCCTCAAATCCTCGAGATTCGATCTGAGAGACCAGTCGTCTTCTCTGCTCACACTGTCTTCGGTTCAGTGTTATTTCTGTTCCTGCAATTGTCTGGTATACTTCAAAATCTGTTCCTCTGGTAACTGGCTCACTGCATGATTTTTCTGTTATACCAAGCATACCGGCTTTATCTGTAACAGAATCAATTAATTTTTTTCTTGCTTCTATGGCAAACTTCTTTATTGCATTTTTGTTCATGTACTGTTTCCTCCCACTGGAATGTTTAACTCAATGTAATAATTGTATTCTCTTCCAACTCCTGTAATAATTTTCGCTTCATCTCTGCCAGAAATTTATCAATATCCTGCTCACTTTCGATGGAATAGGTTCTTGCACCTGTCACATTACTAATTAATACATTTTTACGCTTTTTTGATTTCGGCTGAACGGATGGTGTTACTGGTTTCACATTTTCTACCTGATTATCATCTGGCACTGGAGTTACCGATGCTTCCGGTTGATGCATTTCTTCGTATTCTTTTATTTCCTCCATACACTGATACTTTCTTGTATCACTTTCCAATCGTATATTTTTAACTGTCGCAATTTCCTGAGATGTTTCCAGTTTTTGCTGCAGTTCTTTAAAAATCGCAATAAATTTATCACGGAAAACTGCTGCAAATGACTTACTATCGAGTTCACTTAATACCGTCTTGAAATCGGCTTCCACAACTGGGCGCATAGCCTCTGTCTCTTTTTCCAGCAACGCCCCATACTGTTGTACAAATTTCATGGACATATCCGGTAATTTTTGTATCTGTCCAAATGGATTCCTTGCATTTACAATCGCTTCCATTTGAGCTACATTATCAGCAATTTCCTTTTCCCTCACATAAACCTTACTGTTTTCAAACATCTGAATCTGCTCCAGTGCTTTCTCAAAGATCTTTTTCTGTCCACCCTTGAAGAAATCAAATACCGGTGCTGTATCCTCTGCATCATCTAACAGATCATCCCGCTTCTTATCTACTGTTTTGAAGAACTCTACTGGTTCTTTGATCGTCAGAAGTTCTTCCAGATTTGTCTTTGCCTGTTCCATTAAAGCTTTGCAGGGAAGCTTTGGATTAATACGGTATTCAATCATAATTTCATCAAATGTTCCCAGCTTATCCTGCACTTTGTTCTTGAAATTGCTCATAATGGTATCATCATCATCACTGGATAAAGAATAACCAAAATAGTCCTTTAATACTTCTTTTACAGAACGGATCTGTCCATCTGTTGCCCGTTCTCTGATATCAATCAGAAGTTTTTCTACAAATTCACGTTTGGTCAGGTAACGCACCAGTTCATCTTTTGTGTTAGACATAAGAGATAAACTCTGACTGCTATAAATCAAAGATATTCTTCCCATCTTAAAAAGCATGGCAACCAGCCACTGTACATCTTTTGGATCAAATCCATATGGAGCTGCCCCGAATTTATCCTGCAAAGACTTCAGAGATGTTTTCATATGTCTCGCATTGTTCAGACTGATGACCTGTATCACTTCTCCCAGCGCCAGCTTATTCGGTGTGGTGTCACTAGTTCCAAGAAAGGAAAGCTGTCCATCATTGCCATTAAACACTGCCGCAATATCTGAAAGTTCCGGTGCTGTCTCCATGTAGGTTAGCTTGTTATACTGCATCTCAACCAGCTTGCCAAGTGCCTCATTGATACGACTTGCCGGCTCTTTTGCTGAGATATTTGCTTTATCACCATTCACATAGATATCTGCATGTTTCAGTGCATCCTCAATAAAGATACGGATACGGTCTTTCTTTTCAATACGCTCATCTTCTTTGGCACGGCGGATACTGTCAATAGTTCCTCTTGCTCCTGCCGCATTTTTATTCAGGAATTTATAAATCTTGATGGATTCTGTAATTTCATCCAGAAACGTACTGTCATTTGGAAGTTTTATAATCACTGTATGTTCCTGTGTAGAAAGCATACGAAGTGCGGAATCCGGATAGTCGTCCCCATATGGAGTAATAATAGATATCCCTATGTCATTCGACTGATTCCCTTTAAAATAGCGATCGTCCACTTTCTGGTTGAAAGGGAATAAGTAACGACTACTATAACGGTATTTCTTATCTGTAAAGATTTCCTCGAAGATCACAGTGGATGCCTCTCCGATAATCTCTCCCATTTCTACAGATTCATTATTGATGGCATTATTGATTTCCTGTTCTTCATTAGTCAGGAAGATATAAATTTCTCCATTCTTCTGCACCAGTGTCTCACGAATCAATTTCTTTAAAGACTCTTCAATCTTGCCACGGATTTCAATACGGTCATCATCTATATTGGAGATCATCAGTGTCGTAAGATTATCTACATTTGCCTTGATCTCTTTGACATATTTAATCATGAACAGAACTTTCAGCAGTTCCACATCGAACTCATCCAGTCGGCTGTTATCCTCTGCATCGGTAATCACCTGGCTGTGCTGATGATCAATGAATTTATGCAGCGGATCATAGAAATAGCTGAACGGTACCAGTACGCCTTCCTGGCTGTCTTTTAAGCGGATCGCAGACTCCTGGAACAGTGCCAGCATGGAACGGGACTGATCCGATAAGTGCTTTCCACTGGCTCCATGGGTACGCACAGCTGTCAATACCTGTCCAAGCAAATTAAACTGATATGGGATAAACGGATAGCAGTCAGCGAAATCTGTTTTATCTGTATATAATTTTTTATCTGCTGTATCTGCTGTAAATGTGATTAGATTCTTAATAATGGATTCTTTCTGCTCATATAACAGCTTCAAGGCAGATTCTGCGATCTCATTTTTCTCCAGGATACGTTTACGGATAACTTCATCTACATTGGATGCAGACAGGGATAATCTGGTATCGAAACGCCCCTGAATCTTGGAGAAGTCATTTCCTTTTGTCTTTGTGATAGAGTCAATATCTTCCTGGCTGGTAACGATAACCCATGCTTTTCCTCTGCAGGCAGTTCCCAGATCTTCTACGATGGTCTGTAAGTTCAACATTAACTGGGTATCATCCGCAATGTACTGTCCAATCTCATCCACTAGGAAGATTACATGATGGTTCGGTCCTTTTTTCTCACAGTACTCTTTGACCAGAGATACAAACTTCTCAATACTGAGGTCATAACTTCCCTTGGCATTCTTACACCAGTTGCGGGCAGCCTCTTCACTCATGAAATCCATAGCCACGATCGTCTTTACGATTTTATCCTGGATAACTGCAAAGGCCTGTCTCTTTTTCTCCCACGGTGCACCCGCAATCTCTTCAAATTTCTCTTTGAACTCTTCAAATCTGCCTTCGTTATCCAGCTGACGTTCAAATTCTGCAAGATATGGAATGGATCCGCAGTATCCCTGCATTTCATTAAACACCTTCATAAATACTTCCACGATAGCTTCTTTTCCTGATCCAACCTTTGCAGATCCTTTAGAATCAATATTAAAGAGCATGACATCAGAAGAAATGGTTCCGGAATTGGTCATCTTAGCAATCAGCATCGGATCATCGATTTTCTTTCCGTCTGTAAAGTACTCGATGGCTCTCTTTCCCTCTACCACACTGTTTTTCAGCAGATAAGAAAGAATCTTTAAGAAATGAGATTTACCACTTCCAAAGAAACCGGAAATCCAGACGCCCATTTTGTCCGTATTGTTATTGATCCCCTTTTCATAGTTATCGAAAAAATCACGGAAATGTTTTAACAATTCTTTTGTTACTACATATTCGTCCAATTCCTGAGATACGTTTTCTTCATCAGACTGACCTACTTTGATTACGCCCTTAATATCACGGTCAATCTGTTTCTCAAACATCTCTTTAATCTGCATTGTTCTTCTCCTTTGTTTTACACAAGCCGGAATGCCCGGTAATAATTTCTGGAATCCATCGTTCCAAATAATTTCAGATCCTGTCCGCTGTATTCTCCAGGATAAAACATCACAACCGGCACACTGTCCAGTACCTGATGTAAATTGTTCAAAATATTATGGCTTGCAATGATCGGATGGCATTTTCCAACTCCTGTCAGGAAAATCACGCTGTCTGTCAGATCCTCCTGTAAAATCTTTGAGATAATCAGGTTCAGTTCGTTCGTTTCATCCAGTCCCAATGTCTCTACCAGACTGTCTGCCATATCAAAAAAACCATTGTCTTTTTCCAGATCAAAGAAGGCTTCCAGATATCCTTCTTCCTCCAATACCTGAATCATCGTGTGAAACAGGTCAAATTCTATGATTTTAAAATCTTTATTGCCATTGTTGATTCTGTCTTTTAAGTATGCGATATGATTCCGTACTTCCAGCTCTGCTCTCGGATCGTAATCAAACACATAATATCCGACTTCATTTCCAAGTCCTTTATTTTCACGGAAAGACTTTTCAGAAATCTTATCCTCAATCCGGTTCAGTCGTTCTTCCAAACTTAATCTTGCCATCCTTAGACTCCCTTCACTGCTTTCAAGTATTCGCCAAGCCCATTTGCAGTCAGTAATTCTTCTGTCCGGTAATCAATATGAATTGACTTGATTGTTCTTGGTTTTGCACTGCTTTCCAGTAATCCCGCCTCAAACATCATTCTGGTAAAGCACTGTTTTAACTTCCGTACTGCAGTATCTGTCCAGCCGGCAACCACATCACTCTGCATTGCCTTATCTGCAAAAAAGACATTCAGATCCCTGTCTGTGATCTCTTTTTCACCTAATCGAATCTTCTCGTCGTATACTTCATGTAAAAACTCAAAAAATAATCTGCTGTCCATCAGAATTGCAATCAGATTCAGAATCTTTGCGGTTTCTACATCACAAGTGATAAATGCCTGTAATACTGCTTCTGGTAAGGCTGATACCCTTCGGTACGTTCCATTCAACACCTCATAAGCTCGATATTCTGCTTTCACCTGATAGATATTTTCCTCCCAGGCAATCTTGCGGATGTCTGCCTTGCTAAGTCCTTCCAGAATATAAGCTGCTGTTTTTCTGGATTCTTGCAACCAGAATAATTTTGATGTAAGTCCTGCACTGTAGTCCATTACTGTCCACCATCCTTTGTTTCCTGGCACAGCGGACATTCGCAATCCGCTTTCGCTACTTGCTCATGAACGCAGCCGCTTTGCGGCTTGCGTTCATAATGGACAATATCTCCGAAATCACAATCTAACTTCTCGCAGATCTTTTCCAGAACCTTCATGGAAACCAGCTCGTCATTGGTCATTTTTGCCACGGTGCTGCTGCTGATTCCCACCTGGTTCATCATATCCACTTTCTTCATTTTTTTATCGATTAATAGCTTCCACAATCCATTGTATGATACTGCCATATGTATTCCCTCTTTGTTATGCAAAACTTATGGTTTTTCTGTATTTTGAAAGTATATTATTTCTTTTCGTCCTTATACTCTCAATCTTCATTATTGTATCATACTGTATATTTTTCTTCAACAATAAGTGCAAATGATAGCTTCGACTTTGCGAAAGATTCATTTGAAAAATCTAATGATAGCACATAAGATTTGCTCCTATTCTTCCAAATACATTTTCAGTGCGTTATAGCAGTTCAGTGTCTCATTGTCTGCATCATTGAAATTCTGGGAATAGGTCTGCAGACTTCCTGTTGGATCCGTAACCAGATTTGTCAGTGATATATAGGCATCATACAACTTTGAAAGGGATTCATAAGCATCTTTATACTCTTCTGGTGGATTCTTTAATTTCTTCATCAGGGAGTTTACAGTATCTTTATTGCTATTGATATCCGCTATTTGTCCACTGAAACTGCTATCTGAAAAGAGCTTTTGCAGGGCATCATTAAAGTCAGATACAAAGTATCCATCCGGTTTTGTATATTTATTTGTCGTGCTATCACTTTCTTTATAAATTGCGTTGTACCATACCTGCTTGATCAGATTACCGCATGTTTCCGCATCACTGGCTCCTGAAAGCATGGAATATGCTGCCATATTCAAATTTGTCCCATATTTCTCGCTTTGTTTCTGGGCCTCTGCCACTGCCTTCGCTGTCACATTCTTCTTATGTGTCTGTACTCCAATGGCTGTGATGATTGCCGCAACAAGAACTGCTATCGTTGCAATCACAATTATTTTCTTTGATTTTTTGGTTATCTTCACACCGGTGACTTCTACCTGCTGTGGAGTTTTTTCTGTCTCAATAATGTTTTCTATTGGGCAACCGCATTTCGGACATATATCCATTCCTTCTTCCAGTTCCGCTCCGCAGTCCGGACAGTATTTCTTTTCTTCTGGGACCAACACGGTTCCACAATGCACACATTTCTTCGCCTTATCTGATATTTGCTCGCCGCAATTCGGGCATGTTGTCATAGCCATAATCTTTTTCCTCCAAATTTTTCATTTTCAATTCCGTCTCTACCATTTCCAGTAGTTTTTCCAGTCTATTTTTTTCCTTCTTTATATGCCTGAATCTCATCTGCCCAATGATCGTCCATAAAATCCATCATTGCATCACTATCAACAGCTTTTGAAATTGCTCTTCCTACAGCTTTAAAATTTAATTCAACGCCCTTGGAATCATTTTCATAAGTTACAGATCTGTTTCTGGCAATCCCTATCTTCTCAGCCTCTCTTCCTGCATCAATATTGGCACCCAGGAACAGAAATTCCCATCCACATTCTTTCTTAGCTTCTATCTTTCGCTTGATCTGCTCCTGTGTGAAATGCTCACTGGAATTTTCTAATCCATCTGTAGTAATAACAAATATGATTTTTCCTGCCCTGTGATCCTCTGGGAGATGTTTCTGTACATTTTCCATTTTTTCAATCGCTGTTCCAACTGCATCTAATAAAGCGGTACAGCCACGTACAAAGTACTCCTTCTCTGTGAGTGGTTCGATGATCTCCACCGGGAATCTGTCATGAATGATATCTACTTCATCATCAAATAAAATAGTGGTCACATTTACTTTCTTTCCCTGCGCCTTTTGCTTTGCGATCATGCCGTTAAATCCGCCAATTGTATCACTTTCCAATCCACCCATTGATCCACTTCTGTCCAAAATAAAAACCAACTCAGTCAATTCTGTATTCATGTGATTTCCTCCTTACTGGCTTGTTTTCAAGCCATCATGGTATCCCCTTGTGGGATTTCCTCCTCTGATATTTGTTGTTAATCACATTTTATCTACAGAACCAACTGGGTTGGTCGCCTGTCAGGTGACATTGCACCAAAATATTTTATTAAAACACTGGTTGTCCATACGCATCCAGCACATCATTGATTTCAAACATATCATAAATCTTATTCTGCAAGAAATATGCTACGATAATATCTGTTTTGGAACTTCTGGATAATGCGAAACCGGCACTTGCCAGTAAATCCTTTGCTTCATCCAGGGATAATTCCAAGGCAATCGTAAAAGCCAGTACCGTTTTTTTATTTGGAACATAATTGACATCTTTCCGGATTTTTGAAAAATGTCGACGATCCACATATGCCTTTGTATATGCTTCTGAATCAGTCATACCACGCTCATCGATCATTCGGAGTAATCTCTGTGAAAATGTTTCCTCCAGCTGATTCATCAGATTATCAATGTTTCTGTTTACTGACATCGTAGAAGACATACCTTTTTGTATTTTCGTCTTCTGCATCGTTGAAACATCAAATTCTTCTGGTAATGCTTTTTCTGAAAAACTGCTTTCTTTTACCGGCTCTTCCTGTAAAGCCTTTTCTTCGGCTCTCTTTTTCCGGAATTTTGTAATTTTATCAAAAATGGATTTCATTTCTTTATCCATTTTGATATCATCTTTTACTGGCTCATAATACTTGTCTATGTATTTCCCTACCTCATCAATCAGCTTCTGATCTGCCATAATCTGTACCGCCTTTTATAATTTTTAATCATCGTAATGATTGAATCCACCTAAAAATCCTGGATTGCTATGCCCCCGCTTATGCCCCTTATCATCATAATGGTTCAAACCGCCAAAGAATCCTGGACGACTCTCACCTATTTTGTGCCCGTTATTATCATAATGATTCATGCCACCAAAAAAGGAAGGCGAACTATGTCCGATTTTCTTTCCATTTGCATCATAATCGTTCATACCACCAAAGAATCCCGGTCGGCTCTCGCCCACTTTTTTTCCGTTTGCATCATAATGATTTATGGATCCAAATAACCCTGGTCTGCTATATCCTTTTTTACTCATAATCTTACCCTCCTGACTCTATTAGCCTCTTGTTTGATCTCAGAATAACACACTTTTTTCATTTGAAAGTCGCATAACAGGCGACATTCTTTTATTTCATTTACAAACATTATACCATTTATAATTCTTCCGACAATACGCAAAAAAGCCGGAAGTCACAATATTATCCGTGATCTCTGACTCATTGTGCTTATACTACACTGTCCTTACACCCCGATCAGCTCTTCTCTCCGGCTTATCTTTTTCTGTGCTACTGCTTTTCTTGCAAGAACACAACGCTTAATTCCACCATGATCCGCCCTGTTCCTGGAGGTATGGAATACTTTCCTTAAAACTCTTTGCAGAATTTTTGATAAATTTCCTTTTTTTGCTTGCAAAAGAGCAATTCATCTGTTAAAATGGTGACTGTTGATAAAAGGAGGTGCTATTCATGGCTAAATGTGCAATCTGCGATAAAGGAGCTCATTTCGGAAACAATGTGAGTCATTCCCATAGAAGATCCAACAAAATGTGGAAATCTAACGTTAAATCCGTCAGAGTAAAAACAACTGCCGGCGGAGCAAAGAAAATGTATGTATGTACTTCTTGTTTAAGATCCGGAAAAGTTGAAAGAGCGTAAGTAATATCGTATGCCCCCGTAGAATGCGGGGGCTGTTTTTTTATCTTTAAGACAGATAAATTACAAGCGGGAAGTATGCCAGGTGCACACTTCCCGCTTATCTGCAAAACATATGATATCCGCATAGCAGACATATGACTGCCATTGCGATCACAATAAAATTCTCTGTAATAAGGATACCAAGAACCATGCCCACACCAATAAAAAACAGCATAAAACCAGTTAGCTTTCCCACTCCTGTCTGCTCATTTCTTGTTTTTTATTACAGTATATGCATGAAATCTAAATGGAATACTACTCTTCTTTCCCGTCTGTATCCTCAGCATTGCCTGCACCTGGCGCAAAACGGTTCACAAAATCCGGCACCATATCCAGAACCTTGGTAAGGCCATCCTGATTTTTTACGTTTACAAGTTTGGTGCTTCCATTCTGGATCACAAGTACTGCACAGGGAGACATCTTTCCGGCAAGACCTCCGCCGCCATTGTTCTTCTTGTCCCCTTCAAAAGCTCCGGCTCCCACGCCGAAGGATACATCGACCAGAGGAAGGATAATGGTATCGCCTACATGAATGGCATCGCCAACCACTGTCTTGGCCGATACAAAGCCATCCATTCCTTTAAATAATGAATTCACGGTATCTTTGAAATTATTCTCTTTCTCCATGATTTACCTCCTTATGTCTCCATCGGTGGATGACGTATTTTATATTTTTATTGAAATAAAGCTTCGCTGCTGTTGTGAGAACTACAATTCCATAAATCCTTCCCTTTAACATGATCTCTCCCTCAAGAACATTTTCATTATCAAAAAGGGGCGCTGCTTCGATCTTGTTTTTATGAAAAGGAATCGTCATTCCTAATACAGCCAATACCATACCTGTAACTGCCGGATCTTCATTGCCAAATGTGATCTTTCCGGTGATCCTTGTCGGAAGCACATGATAAATCAGTTTTTTTGCATTTTTCCACAGAAAGGAAAGAGCCTCTCTGGTTCGGGGATGGTCTAAAAATTCCTTCCACCAGTTTATCTTATCACAGAAATTCCGGATTGTTAATGCAAGACTTTGCATTTTTTTCAGAATCCTTTTGGGGATTCCAAGAAAATTCTGTACGATTCGGATCAGCTTTCCAACTGCCGTTTTTATTTTTCCCACTATATTCGAAATTAAATCTGCAATCTTTGTCCGAAGCTTCTTTTCATCTTCCGATTCTTCCGATATTTCTTCGGAAATCGATATCGGCTCCATTATTACATTTTCCAAAATTTCATTTATATTTTCAACAGTATCTTCCTGAGGCTCAGACATTTGCAGCTCTGCGGTATCGTTCTGATTTTCGCTTTTTGATGTCTTTTCATGACTTCCAGAAGCCTCTGTCTGTTTTTTTGCATTTTGATTTCCGGAGTTGGAAAGAGCTCTTGGTTTCTTTTTTTTACGAAACAGATTTTTTAATTTTTCCAACGGAATCCCTAAAAAACATATTTTTGTTTTCAGAACGCCCTGCTCCCAGAATACCTGTGCAGATATTATATGAAGCAGCCAGCTCACTTCACCGGTAGCATGTATTTCGCGAAGACTATCCGTACGGTCTTTTTTTAAATTCCCTCTGTATCTGATTGGACAAAATAAAAGAAGCAGCAGGATCAGAAAGATCAGCCCGATCAGAATCCCCAGAAGGATCAATATCCATTTTATTATCAGCCATAATATATGCAACATTGGTTCACCTGTTTTTCAGATATTCTTTTATTTTAAAATTTCCAGTTTCGGTATAAACCTGTTCGATCATATCCTGTACCATCTGTATAGCACCGGATTTCCCTCTGGCCATTCCAACGATCAAAGGACAGGTGGCTCTGGCGCTTCGCTGTACAAGCATGCCTGCGGGAAGAATTTCCAAAATATTTCCGGGATTATCAGACAAAGTAACAACGTAGATATCCGGCACGAATTTGCCAGCAGTGATCCTGGCTCTTATTCTAGTAGGATTTTTTACATCATTTCCTATGTAATAGTTTTTCATCCATTTCAGCAATCTGCCATCACCTCCGTTTATAATGCCAAACAGGGCTGCGTAAGTACACAGCCCTGTCCTGTTGTTAAAAATACTTCTGCTGTTTCGCCCAGACGCCCTCACTTCGCATTTCCAGATACTCCTGATAGGCCTGTTCCACGATATGCTTCTCGTTGGAAAAACGGAGAAGATGATAGATCTCATGAAACTTATAGTATCCGGAATCTACAAAATATTCCTCTCGCTGGGGTTTGCTATGATAATTATCAGCTATCATGAGATACCAGTGTACCTCTTTCATTACCACATCCTCCGGAACGGTGAAATTATACTGGCTCTTACCGATATATTTCACGATAGAGGCCCGAACACCTGCTTCTTCCATTACTTCACGTAAAGCAGTCTGCTCAAAAGTCTCTCCTTTTTCTACAGTTCCTTTGGGAAGCACCCATCCTTCATAACGGTTTCTGTAGGATTTATACAATGCCAGGATCTTACCCCGATGAATTACCACACCGCCACAGCTTGTTGCTTCTATCATATTGCAATCCTCCTGTAATGCGTGTGTCTTTTGCACTGGCTATAGTATACCTCTTTTTCACCTTATAGGCAAGGGGCAAGAAGCAGATACTGTTCTCAATTTAATCGAAATAATATGCATCAAAAACATCGGCCGCAATGGGAACTGCCGCTTCACTTCCGGTTCCGCCGTTTTCCACGATCACTGCAATGGCGATATCCGGATCATCTACATTAGAATAACCCACAAACCAGGAATGACTGGAACCATTTTCATCAAACTCCGCAGAACCGGTTTTTCCGGCAACAGTATATCCTCGTCCATTCAATGCGGAAGCCGTACCGTTTTCAACTACATTTTTCATTAGTTTTCCAAGGATATTGGCTTCATTTCTTGTCATCAGACGTTTGTATTCTGTTTTTTCTGTTTCCCTGACCGTATCACCGGAATTATTCACGATCTTATCGATCATGGTTGGCTTCATCAGTATACCATCATTGGCGATGGCACTTGTGATCAATGCCATATGCATCGGAGAAACAAGAGTGTTACCCTGGCCGATCGAGGTCTGCATCACAAGTGCATTCGGAGAATCTTTATCAAGGGTAAAGCGACTGGTTTTATAGGAATTCAGCGGAAGCGCCCTATTAAAGAGCAGATCCTCTGCAGTACTTTTCAGAGTATCTCCTCCCAGACCAAGTCCCATATCTGCAAATGCACAGTTACAGGAATGTGCAAATGCGGAATAAAAATCCTCCTGTCCATGTACTGCACCATTGTAACACTGGATCGTGTGGTCATCCACTGTGATACTTCCCTGACACAGATAGGAATATCCCTCCAGTGATCCCTTTTGTCTGAAATAATCCAGTGCCGTGACGATCTTAAATGTTGATCCCGGAGGATAAGCTCCATTGGTTGCACGGTTTAAAAGGCTACTGTTACTTTCATCATTAACAAGGGTATCCCAGTTCTGTGCGATCGTGTTCGGATCAAAATCCGGTTTGCTCACCATAGCCAGGATACGTCCGGTGGATGGTTCCAGTACAACTACCGCTCCTCTCCGGTCTCCCAGAGAATTGTATGCCGTTGTCTGAAGATCTGCATTCAGACTGGAGATCACGGTATCACCCTGATTCTTTTTTCCCAGGAATTCATTTTTCATCTGTTCCAGAAAAAATGAATGTGAGGTGAGAAGCTGGAAATTTGCTTCCGATTCCAAACCACTCTTACCATTGGTATCATATCCTACTGCATGTGCAAAAATATTGGAAAACGGATACGTTCTCTCTTCTGTTCCATCTTCATACACATTGGTCTGTGCCAGAACCTCACCATCCGAAGACTGGATACTTCCACGTACTACCCGGTCCGAAAATGTATCCTGACGGGTGTTGTACGGGCTGTTGATAAAATCTTCGCTTTTTATGGCGTCAAAATAGGCCAGATATCCGATCAGACTGACAAAGATCAATATAAAGAAGGCCGATACAAAAGTTAAAGGCCGGTTCTTTTTTCTACGGAGTCTGGCGATTTCTCTTTCTCTCAGGCGTTGCTCTCTTTCCTCTTCTTTCAATCGTTTCTTTTCGCTGCGTTTCAATTTGTTCGTCCTCATCTTCCCTCAGAATATACAGTCCCTGAATGATCGCAAGCATCAGGATGGTACACATGACAGAACTGCCTCCGTAACTCACCAGCGGAAGTGTAACTCCTGTCATTGGAATAAACTTGGTTGCACCGCCGATGGTCAGAAATACCTGAAAAGCATATTCTGTTCCGAGCCCCAGTGCGATCAGTTTATAAAACGGATTCCTGATCTTTAGTGCAATAGTAACGATCATCAGAAAAAAGCTTGTGCATACAAGAATCAGGCAGATGGCAAAAATGCCACCCAGTTCCTCACAAATAGCACTGAAGATAAAATCATTTTTTACGACCGGAATCTTCTCCGGAGAGCCCTGGCAAAGTCCCATTCCAAACCAGCCTCCGGTTCCGATTGCAAACAGAGACTGCACGATCTGATAACCTTCATTTTGATAGACAGCCATCGGATCCTTCCAGGCACTGACTCGCTGACGGACATGTCCAAAAAGATGATATGCGATCACCGAACCAACGCATCCTCCGCCAAGTCCCAGAAATAAATAGCTCGGATTCCTGGTTGCCACATAGATCAGTACAAGGTAGGTGACAAAAAAGATTACTGCACTACCCAGATCCCTGGAAAGAACCAGGATCCCTACATGGATCACTGCAACGATCGTAGCCAGTACTACTTTGCGAAAATCCACCTTGGTACACAGAAGTGATGCCATAAAAAATACGAAGGTTATCTTGATCACCTCGGAAGGCTGGATTCCCATAAGAGAAAGCTTTGCACCGTAGCTTGTGCTTGCCAGAACAAGAACTGCCGCCAGAAGTACAATACCAATTCCGGCATAAGCCCATGTAAGATCCTTTAAAAATTTCATTTTTCGTATCATTACCGGTATTACCAGTGATACTGCACTACCTGCGGCCACGATCAGAAGCTGCTTAGTTGCAGACGGAAGTGAAAGCCGGCAGAGCATGATAAATCCTACGCTCAGGAGCATACACATATTATTTAAAAGAAGCAGCGATGCATTCTGATAAATAATTCGATAAAGGATCTGGATCGCTGCAAAAAAGATCATCATTTCGATATAGAACAGGATGACCCTGAAATCCATGCTTTTTAAATAGATCACAAGAAATGCTGTAAAATCAATAAAAAAGATCATGGTCAGCTGCTGATGGAGCAGTTCTCTCTTTTCTTCCTCATCCTGCCGCCACACCATATAAAAACAATGAAAGGTATAGACGATCATCAATGTGAGGATCACATACTTAGATAATTCTGTAATTACATTAATCATACACTTTTACTCGGCTCCTCTTTTAAAATGGCCTTTTGTATACCTGCGTCCGGAAGGTTTTCCGTTTTCCTGATAAACCGTCCGGAATTCTTTCAGGATCGCTTTTGCTTTCTCTGGCTCTTCGATCGTAAATGCCAGTCGCAAAGAGTGAAGGTTCAGTTTTTTTACCTGATCTTTTTCACCCGGAAGTCCGTAAGGAATGCTATTATAAATGATATTATAACAGTATTTTGCTTTTTCGGAGATGTTTTTTCCCCATGGATCACAACTGCATTTTACCGGAAATTCACTGTTATAGCGGTCTTTCAGATAAGCCGTCTCATATTTTCCTGTACATCCGAAAAGATTCTTCCTTACACACTGCGCGGAAAGCATCAGTGGGATATAACCATATAAAAGCAGCTCCGAAGAAGTATTATCTCTATGTTTCAGTTCACCCTCATTCAACTCAAGGGGGACTGTATTTCGAAGAACTCCCTCTTCCCGCCAGAAATCAACACTCTGATCATTCCAGGTATACATGGATGCATCCAGGATACATTTTTCGCCATATCCCATTTTTTTCAGTACGGCGTAAGATTCCAGGTTTCTTACCAGAAAGCCCTTCATACCCTGCTCCAACCATTTTTGAGCTGATCGAAGCCACTTTTCGGGGATTTCTCCGCGATGGATATGTGGAGTAGAAAGATATAATTCACTGCTTGCAGCAAGTTCCGGTGAAAAATATTTTTCCATAGTATCAAAAGGAAAATAAAAACCTGTAATCCCCGGTTCGTTCAAAAGTACTTCCGCAGTATCCGAACGTTCACAGGATACATACACAGGCAGGCTGTCTGTTACCCTTCTGTGGCAGGCAGCCTGATCCTTAGATTTCGTCGGCTGCTTCGTAACCTGTGCTCTCTTCTGACATCCGATCAGTGCTTCTCGCAGCTGACTCAGAGCATCTCTTCGTACTTCATTGAGAACTTTAACCGGAACAAAAATCCTTCCATTTATTTCAATGTTCAGATCCTCCCACTGAAAATCTGTATTTCCCAGTTTCTCCATCTGCTGACGGATCCTCTGTTCTTCCATTGGCTGATTTTTAGCAAACTGTACCTCACCGCCCATAGCAGTTACTGTCTGGCCCTTGCAGGTTATTTCCAGTATAACAGGACTTTCAGGAGAAAGTATTAAATTCCCATGAATTTTTTCTTTTATTTTTCTGATCTCCGGCTGGATATTACCGGATTTTTTTTCATTGGCAAAAGCCATCATTTCCGGCCCGCGATACATATCATAGTATCCTTTGCAGGATCCTCCCCGACTGAAAAGCTCAAGAAGATACTTCCGATCGTTTTCCTGAACGTGATATTCTTTTCCACTTAAATACATATCCAGATATTTTCGATATACTGCCGTGACGCCCGCTGTGTACGCCGGCTGTTTCATACGCCCTTCGATCTTCAGAGACATAACACCCGCCTCCAGGATATCCGGAAGAATATCCAGAGTGCAGATATCTTTCAGGCTTAATGCACAAAAATCCTTGTCTCCTTTATATTTTCTGTGATCCATGGTTACACTGTAAGGAAGCCTGCATGGCTGTGCACAGCGGCCACGGTTTCCGCTTCTTCCACCGAAAATACTGCTCATCAGGCACTGGCCGGAATAGCTGTAACAGAGAGCTCCATGGATAAAAGTCTCTATTTCCAGAGGACTTGCCTTATGCATGGCAGATATCTCTTCCAGGGAAAGCTCTCTGGCCGGAACCACACGCGTTGCTCCCTTTTCCTCCAGAAACCGCATTCCCTCCGGTCCGGTTACTGTCATCTGTGTGCTTGCGTGAATATCCAGATCCGGAAAATTCCGGCGTATAAAAGAAAATACTCCCAGATCCTGTACGATCACCGCATCCAGCCCTGCCTCATAATACGGAAGCAGATATTCAAACAGCTGATCATCCAGTTCACGGTTCTTCAAAAGTGTATTCACAGTAAGATATAATTTACGGTTATGGATATGTGCGGTCTCAATGGCAGTGATCAGCTCTTCCTGGGTGAAGTTCTGCGCATAAGCTCTTGCTCCAAAAGCCGGTCCCCCTACATATACCGCATCAGCCCCGGCACCAATAGCTGCCTCAAAGCTTTCATAAGAACCTGCCGGCGAGAGCAGTTCTGTTATCATATTTTTCACAGTATTCCCTCATCTCCCATCTGTTAATCAATCCGATGACCATAAAACAAAAGAGGATTACCGAAGCAATCCCCCCTCCTTATTTAAGCAGTTCATCAAGTTCTTTCTCCAGCTCCTTCACCTTACCGTCCAGAAGATTCTTCTGTTCCTGAGCTTCCTGTTCTGCCTTCTTCGCCTCTTCAATCTGCATTTTCAAAGAGATCAGTTCATGTTTCAGATCATACATCTCCTGGTCTTTCTGCTGCAGATCCTGTTCAAAAATCTCCGCCTGTTTTTTTGCCTTAAAATAATCATCTGTAATATTCAGACTGAGCAGTGTATGCTTGGTCTCCATGGCCTGTCTGGAGTATCCCGGCATCTGACTCAGCTCACTGATCTTATTATTCATATAGGCTGCAACCTTCTGAAAATATTCCTCGGACTCATACCCGCCCAGAGTAATGATCTTTCCATCGATAACAACCTGTGCTGTATTCTTTACCGCCATTCGTAAAGCCTCCTGAATTTATCTGTTACTGGTAATTTCCTCAATAACATTCCTCTGCATTGCCGGTCTTACAACCCGCAATTTCTTTTATTATAACTGATTCCCGCAAAAATGTATAGAAGTTTTTCTATTATTTTGTCGATAAATCAGGACGAGGATATCCAAGATGGGTATATGCCAGCACGGAAGCCATTCTTCCACGTGGAGTTCTGTTAAGGAAACCTGTCTGCAAAAGATAGGGTTCATACACGTCTTCCAGTGTTCCGGAGTCTTCTCCGATTGATGCGGCAAGTGTTTCAAGCCCCACTGGTCCGCCCTGAAAATTCAGGATCAAGGTCTGGAGAATGCGGCGGTCTGTTTTATCAAGGCCATACTGATCTACTTCCAGAAGATCCAATGCGAAGCAGGCAACATCGTAGGTGATCACACCATTATACTTCACCTGGGCGAAATCACGTACTCTCTTCAGAAGACGGTTGGCCAGACGGGGGGTTCCTCTGGAACGCTTGGCGATCTCGGCAGCTCCATTGGGTTCGATTTCCACGCCAAGCACCTGAGCGGAACGTAGAATGATCGTCGTCAGTTCTTTTTTATCATAAAACTCCAGTCTCTGTGTTACGCCAAAACGATCACGAAGCGGCGCGGAAAGAAGACCTGCCCTCGTTGTTGCACCTACCAATGTAAACTTCGGAAGATCCAGACGAATGGAACGGGCGGATGCTCCCTTGCCGATCATGATATCGATAGCAAAATCTTCCATTGCCGGGTAAAGAACCTCTTCTACCTGTCGATTCAGTCTGTGTATCTCATCTACAAACAGCACATCTCCTTCCTGAAGGTTGTTCAGGATCGCAGCCATTTCGCCTGGCTTTTCAATCGCAGGACCTGATGTTACCTTCATATGTGTTCCCATCTCATTGGCAATGATCGCGGAAAGTGTAGTCTTTCCCAGCCCCGGAGGTCCATAAAACAGCACATGATCCAGTGAATCATGACGCTGCTTTGCTGCTTCGATATAAATTTTCAGGGTATCTTTTGTTTTCTGTTGACCAATATACTCATCCAGACTCTGAGGCCTTAAATTTCCCTCCAGGGAAAAATCCTCTTCTGTAACATCTGTTGTAATGATCCTGTTCTCCATTTGCTATGCTCCGTTCTATTTCATTTCAGTGCGAGCATGTTTGCTCTTACTCACGGCGGTGACATGCTCCCACCACTTAAATCTTACGATTTTGAAGTGGGGGCTTCCTGCTCGATTACCCTTTAGGGCAAAGCTAAAACAGGCTATCCCCGCGTGTCCCGCGGTTTTGTTTTTTATGTTTATCCGGTTATGGATTTTTTTCTTGTGCCGTCAGGTACATTCTTTATAGATTCTTTTTCCTTCTTCACGGATATTGACTGCTGCATTCACATCCCGGTCCATCCTATTTCCACATTCACAAACATACATTCTATCCGACAATGCCAGTTCCTTTTTCTTATGTCCGCATACACTGCAGATCTTGCTGGATGCAAAATAACGGTCTACTTTTATAAGATGTTTTCCGCATTCTTCCAGCTTGTATCCCAGCATGAACAGAAACTGCCCGTACCCGTTATCCTGCACACCTTTCCCAAGGTGCAGTCCTCCGGACATTCCCTTCAGATTCAGATCTTCCACACATACTGCGTCATATCTTTCCGCAAGCTCCCTACTGAGCTTATGCTGGAAATCTTTTCTCTGGTTCTTTATCTTTTCATGACATAAAGCTACCCTTTTTTTCTGTTTCTGATAGTTCCGGCTTCCTTTTTCACAGTGGGAGAGCTTTCTCTGTTCTCTTGCAAGTTTTTTCTCTGCTTTTCTGTAAAACATAGGGTACCCGGCTCTTTCTCCTGTAGAAAATACACACATTCCCTGCATGGCAAAATCGATCCCAAGAAATCTCTCTGCCGGTCTTTTTTCCACTGTTTGGTTCTCACAGCAGAACAAAAGGCTGGCTAAATATTTCCCGGATGGCTCACGGCTCACAGTTACAGACTTCAGTTTCCAGTCTGATGGAATCTGACGGTGAAGTTTTATCCTTATGACGGACATCTTTGGAAGCTTCAGATAGGTATCCTGCAAAAGGATATTTCCGTTTAGTGCATTGGTCGTATATGAATTTCTTGCATGCTTCTTTGATTTATAACGTGGAAATCCGCAGGCTGGTTCCCGAAAAAACTTCCGGAACGCACTTTCCAGATGCAGCTGCGCATTCGCCAGGGCAAGAGAATCCACCTCTTTCAGCCATGGATATTCCTTTTTATATCCGGCCGGTGTGTTCCGGAGCATCTTTTTTTCTTTCTGGTAATAGCTGATCTTATCTGCAAGCATCTGGTTATAGATAAAGCGGCTGCAGCCGATTGTTTGCTCTATCTGAACTCTCTGCTCTTTATTTGGATAGATCCTTATTTTTACGGCGCGGTTCATTCTTCTCACCCTGGCTTTCTATATACTGCCGTATCGTTTCAATCGTTGCTCCGCCTGCACTGAGCAGACAGAAGATCTGACTCCAGAATGCATCTTTCATGGTCTAACTCCATTATATTTATCATCCTTTTTCTTATATCGACGGATATGTATTTATGAACTAATTGTTCTTTTTCAGTATACTACATCAGGGAAAGGAGAACAAGTGTTTCTTTTATACTATAGAGATTTTTTTGAGCAGATATGCTCAGATGTGCAATTCATCTCACCATCTGAAGAGGTGGGAGAATTCTTGCTACATTTGTTAAAAATTTTTCAGTGCAGCCCGAAGAATTGCTTCTACATCATCTGCCGGCACATCTTCCGGTACCTTTCGTACTGCACGAAGGGCATCTGCAGAACTGTATCCTAATGCGACAAGCGCCTCCACCGCTTCCTGACGACTATCCCTCAGATCAGATGCTCCCTCAGCTGCTTCTTCCTGTTGATGCGCCAGTTTCATCTCAAAAGCATCTTCCAGCTTCAGCTTGTCTTTCAGCTCCAGGATCATTTTCTGGGCTGTCTTTTTCCCGATTCCAGGGGCCTTGGAGATTGTTTTTACATCATCGGAAAGCACTGCAAAACGAAGCTCGTCTGCACTGATCCCGGAAAGGATACCCAGAGCGCCTTTAGGTCCGACTCCGTTGACACCGATCAGAAGCTTGAACATGCCAAGATCATCCTTCGAAAAAAAACCATATAGCTGTAGAATATCCTCCCGCACATAGAGAAAGGTATGGATCTTCTTTTCATCGCCTATCCGTGCTTTCCCAAGATCCTGTCCTGTCATATAAATCTCATAACCAATTCCGCCATTTTCCACAACCAGACAATTTTCACCGATATCTGCTACGGTACCTTTTACAAAAGAAATCAAATCTCAAGGCTCCTTCCCTGAAACAGCTGAACATCTGTTTCCCATATGAACGCAATAGTAACATAATTTTCAAAAAAAATCAACCCGGAATACAATCTCCGGGTTGATCCTGTATACGAGCCTGTGATTCCTCTCGCTGTTTTTTATCACTGATTAAGGAAATCCTGATCCTCAAAATAATTGATCCGCATAGAAGAACGAACATCATGAAGCGTTGCGGCAGCTTTTTCTCTGGCAACCTCTGTACCGGCTTTCAGGATATCGAACACATCTTCGGTTCGCTGCTCCCACATTTTCCTTCTTTCACGGATCGGTCCAAGCTCTGCCTGCATAACATTATTCAGGAACTTCTTGACTTTCACATCACCAAGGCCACCTCTCTGATAGTGAGCCTTAAGTTCATCCAGATTCTGATACTCTGGCAAAAATTCAGCAAAATGTTCCGGGCGGCTGAAGGCATCCAGATAGATAAATACCGGATTTCCCTCTACACGACCAGGATCCTGAACACGAAGATGGTTCGGATCTGTAAACATGGACATGATCTTTTTCTTTACAACATCTTCTTCATCAGACAGATAGATGCAGTTTCCGAGAGATTTACTCATCTTAGCCTTTCCGTCAATTCCCGGAAGACGTAAGCATGCTTTATTGGAAGAAAGAACAATTTCCGGATCTGTCAGTGTGTCACCGTAAACGGTATTGAATTTATGGACGATCTCCTTGCACTGCTCAAGCATCGGAAGCTGATCTTCACCTACCGGTACATGTGTCGCACGGAAAGCAGTAATATCAGCAGCCTGACTGATCGGATAGCAGAAAAAGCCTACCGGGATGCTGGCTTCAAAATTACGCATCTTAATCTCGGATTTAACGGTAGGATTACGCTGTACTCGTGCTACCGTAACCAGATTCATATAATAAAAGGTAAGTTCTGTCAGCTCCGGAACCATGGACTGGATAAAAATATTGGATTTCTCCGGATCAAGCCCGCATGCCAGATAGTCCAGAGCAACCTGAAGAATGTTATGACGTACTTTCTCCGGATGCTCTGCATTATCTGTAAGTGCCTGGGCATCTGCGATCATAATATAAATCTCATCATATAAGCCAGAATTCTGCAGCTTCACACGCTCTGCCAGAGATCCAACATAATGACCTACATGAAGGCGCCCCGTCGGGCGGTCGCCAGTTAAAATAATCTTACTCATGAATTTCGTTCTCCTTGAAGTATACTGAATATTTATATCCTATTATAGCCCCTTGAAATTCACCGGTCAAATATTTTTAACCGGAAACTGCAATTTTTCATTGAAATATAACCAAAAGTTTGTATGTATTTATTTTATTTATGCATTATCGGGCACAACATGCTTTATTCCAAAAAAAGAACTGCCATATCACTCGGAAAACTTCCGTGACAGGCAGTCCTTTTTGTTTTACAGAATCACATGTCTTGGGCAAACTTCCTTACATTTACCGCAGCCTGTACACTTATCGTAATCGATGTGTGCACAGAAATCGGTAACTGTGATCGCCTCGGACGGACAATTCTTCTCACATTTTTTACAGCCGATACAGCCAAGCTCGCAGGCAGTTGTAACTGCCTTACCTTTTGCGTGGGAGCTGCAGGCTACACGTGTCTGTTTGTCATATGGTACCAGCTCGATCAGGTGACGTGGACATTTGGCAACACATTTGCCACAGGCTTTACATGCTTCCTGATCTACGACCGCAATACCATTCACTATATGGATCGCATCAAATGGACATGCCTTTACACAGCTTCCGAAGCCCATACATCCAAATGTACAGTTTTTTGCACCGCTGCCAGGGATGAAAGCCATCATCTCACAGTCTTCCACACCTGTGTACTCATATTTCACAGTCGTCTTATCACAGGTTCCTGCACATTTTACAAAAGCAACCTGACGTGCGGTTTCTTTTACTTCCTGTCCCATGATCGCGCCAATCTTGGCTGCAACCGGAGCACCGCCAACCGGACACTGATCTACAGGAGCTTCTCCCTTTGCAATTGCGGCAGCGAGTCCGGAACATCCCGGATATCCACAACCACCACAGTTATTTCCTGGAAGAACGCCGAGAATGGCTTCTTCCTTTTCATCTACCTTAACGGTTAATTTCTTGTCTGCAAGTCCGAGGAAAATACCAATGAATAAGCCAGTACCGCCGACAATGACTGCAGCCATAATAATTCCTGTTATACTCATGCTCTTCTTCCTCCTATACGATTCCGGAGAATCCAAAGAATGCAATAGCCATCAGTGCTGCCGTAAGCAGAACGATCGGCATACCCTGGAAGGATTCCGGAATATCGTTGTATTCCATTTTTTCACGGATTCCTGCAAGTAATACAATTGCAATCAGGTAACCTACACCTGTGGCAAATCCGTTGACAACACTTTCAAGAATGCTGTATTCATATTTAACGTTGTTCAGTGCTACACCAAGAACTGCACAGTTTGTTGTGATCAGAGGAAGGTATACACCAAGTGCCTTGTAAAGGGATGGTACAAATTTCTTGAGAAACATTTCTACGATCTGTACCAGTGCCGCGATAACCAGGATAAATACGATCGTTTTCAGATACTCAAAATGGGTCGGTACCAGGATGAATTTATAAAGCAGTCCTGCAACAAAAGATGCAATAGTAATAACAAACACAACTGCACCACCCATGCCGGCTGCGGTTTCTGTTTTCTTGGAAACTCCAAGGAAAGAACAGATTCCCAGGAACTGACTCAATACAACGTTACTGCAAAGCGCAGAACCAATTGCGATCAACATCAAGCTTGCCATTTTCTATTCCCCCTTTTTATTCTTTGTCGGAAGGACATCCGCCGCAGGTCGCACAATTGGAGCCACAGCCGGACTGGATCTTGGAAACATCTTTGCCCTTCTTTGCCATGTTGATCTTTACTTTGTTCTGGATCGCTGCAAGTCCGGCAAGAACCAAAAATGCTCCAGGTGCAAGGATAAAGATAGTGATCGGGGTATAGCCGGCAGCACCGGTAGCTGCATCAGCAACCGGAATGATCTGTGCTCCGAAAGCCTTTCCAGAACCAAGGATCTCTCTTACAAGACCAATGGCAACCAGGCCCACTGTAAAGCCAAGACCCATTCCAAGTCCGTCAAAGATAGACGGAAGGACAGGGTTCTTGGAAGCATAACTCTCTGCACGTCCCAGAATGATACAGTTAACAACGATCAGTGGAATGTAAATTCCAAGTGACTCATAAAGAGAAGGAGTAAAGCCTTCCATCAGAAACTGTACGATAGTTACAAAAGATGCTACAACTACGATAAAGGCCGGCATTCTGACGGAGTCTGGAATAACCTTACGCAGCATGGAGATGAGCATGTTTGACATAACCAGAACTACGGTTGTGGAAAGTCCCATACCAATACCATTGATCGCAGAAGTCGTTACCGCAAGGGTAGGACACATACCAAGCATCAGGACGAAAATCGGATTTTCGGTTATAATGCCGTTTTTTAATCTTTCACCACAATTATTCATATTCAACTACCCTCCTAAAATGCGTTTTTGCAATAGCCGATAGCTGTATTGACTGCACCGGTAAAAGCTCTGGATGTGATGGTCGCACCACTGATAGCATCAATAGGCTCACCTTCGCCGCCGTCCTTGGATACATAGAATTTGTCGGTATTCTTTCCAACATACTGTTCCTGGAACTTCGCTTCTGTAGCACGCATTCCAAGTCCGGCAGTCTCACTGATGGAAAGAATGGAAACGCCGCTGACGGTACCGTCTTTTGTTACACCAACTGTGATCTGGATATCACCGCCGTAACCCTCTTTATCGGTTACAGTTACCACATAGCCTTCATCTGCTGCTTCACAGACTTCATCTACGGTTGCTTTGATTCCAAGATCTGCAACTGTTTTATCTGCTGCTTCCTTGTCTACATCTACAGCTTTAAAATCTTCCAGGCTTACATCACTGAATACAGTCTGCCATGCTTCTTTTTTTGCCTGTTCCTCGGTTCTTGCAATGGGTTCTTTGGTAACTTCGTAAACCAGTCCAAGGCCAAGGCCGGCAACTACTGTAATGATCGTAAGGATCAATGTATTTCTGATAATCTTACCCATTATTTCTTGCCTCCTTTTCCAAAAGCAACCGGTTTTGTTACTTTTTCAATAAGCGGAACCAGAAGATTGCAGAAAATGATCGCATAGGAAACGCCCTCTGCGGAACCACCAAAGAGACGGAATACCGCTGTCACGATACCGAGGCAGCAGCCATATACCAGCTGACCTTTCGGAGTGATCGGAGTCGTCACATAATCGGTTGCCATAAACCAGGCTCCAAGCATCAGACCTCCTCCAAAGATATGGCTGAAAAGATAGTTTACATCAAAGCCTTTGCCTGTTCCCAGCATATAGAAAATGACAAATATTGCAAAACTTCCAATATATGTAAGAGGTACCTTCAGATCGATGATCTTAAATGCAAGAAGGATCACTGCACCGATGAGGATCGCCAGGGCAGAAGTCTCACCGATGGTACCCTGGATATTACCAAGGAAGAGATTCTTTACAGGAATAGAAGTCCCCTCAATGAATCCCTGGCTTTTAAGCGCTGCCAGAGGTGTTGCCTGTGTAACCGCATCTACAACAGCATGGGAGCTTTTGGAAACTGCAAAGTTAGTCATTTTTCCGGCAAAAGAGATCATAAGGAAACATCTTCCTGCAAGAGCCGGGTTCATAAAGTTCTGTCCAAGTCCACCGAACAGCTGTTTTACAACAATGATCGCAAAAGCACTACCAAGGATCGGCATCCAGATCGGGATCTGGGGCGGCATGTTCAGTGCAAGCAGAAGTCCTGTTACAACTGCACTGAAATCAGTAGTTGTATTCTTTTTATGCATCAGTCGGTCATACAGCCATTCAAAAAACACACTGGATGCAACCGTCGCCAGCACTACAAGGAGTGCATGCACTCCAAAGTTCCAGATACCGAAAAGTGTTGTCGGCAGAAGTGCGATCACTACCAGCTGCATAATACGGCTGGTGGTCATTTTATCCCTGATATGGGGATTAGATGATACGTTATACATTTGTTCCATTGTTATTCCTCCCCCTATTTCTTTTTCTTGCGCTCTGCAAGAACCATTTTTCTCATAGATTTAATACTCTGAGTCAGAGGTCGTTTGGCCGGACAGATGTAACTGCAGCAGCCGCACTCGCAGCATTCCATACCATCCATTTTTTCGAAGCCTGCCATATCGCCGTGTTCTGCAAGAGTTGCAAGGCGGGCCGGAACCACATGGCCCGGACAGACGCTTACACAACGTCCGCAATTGATACATGCAGTCTGGATCTGCTTCGCCTCGGAAACTGCGTCACGCTCCAGGAAAAGCAGGGAAGAAGTTGTCTTCGTACATGGAATATGAAGATCATACAGCGCAAATCCCATCATCGGTCCGCCGGAGATTGCTTTTGCGATCTTTTCCTTCAGTCCGCCTGCAGCATCTACCAGTTCAGACAGATCTGTTCCTGTAAGAACGGAAAAGTTCTTCGGTGTACGGATACCATCTCCGGTAACCGTTACATTACGGCTGATAACCGGCTGTCCAAGGATCACTGCCTTATAAACAGAAGTGACGGTCTCTACGTTATCAACCACGCATCCTACGTCTGCCGGAAGCATGGTGGAATTGATCTCTCTGCCTGTTACCGCATAGATCAGTGTACGCTCACCACCCTGAGGGTATTTGGTCTTAAGCTCTTTTACTTCCATACGCTCTTTGCCTTTGATGGCTTCTTTCATCCTGGCAATACAATCCGGTTTGTTGTCCTCGATACAGATACATCCCACTGCCTTCGGGAAAGCTTTCAGGATTACTTCCAGACCACCAACAATGCTTTCCGGTTCTTCCATCATCCTTCGGTAGTCACTGGTAATATAAGGCTCACATTCCGCACCGTTGACCAGGATATGATCGATCTTGTCAGGTTCCTTTGGTGAAAGCTTTACATGTGTCGGGAAACCTGCACCACCCTGACCAACAACTCCGCCTTCCTGAATCCTTTTCAAGATATCCTCCTTGGAAAGATCCGAAAGCTTTGCAGGTGCATATTCCACAGATTCGTACAGACCGTCATTCTCAATGATGATTGCATCACCCATGGCGCCTACTGCGGTCAGACGTTTCTCGATTCCCTTTACGGTTCCTGATACAGACGAGTGTATCGGTGCGGAAACAAATCCTCCTGCTTCTGCGATTTTCTGTCCTGCAAGCACATGATCACCTTTTTTTACGATCGGCTTGGCCGGAGCTCCGATGTGCTGAGAAACAAGAATTGCCAGATCTCCCTTCGGCAGATACTTCTCGACAGGACAGTTTTTTGACAAATCTTTGCCGTCATAAGGATGGATACCACCCCTGAAGGTTAAAAATGCCATAGATCTCATCTCCTCCTTTATTTTTGCAAGTACATGTACATGGTATTTCTGCGTTGCGCATATACTCTTTTTTAAAGTTGATTCTGTGTTTCTGATTTTCCTTTTCTTATTTCATCCAAGACAAACAAGATCTATTTCGCTCCCATAAATCATTTCGCGAAACATTACCAGCAAACAGTAACAAAGTAGCTTCTGCTTTGAGCAGGATATGTATGAAAGGTTGAATCCAGACACGATCCTGTGATATACTTCGGTAGAAGATATTCATCAGCTCATAAAAAGCTGTAAATGAATAACTAATTTATGAAGCGATAATAGTCATTTTTTCACTGTCAATCCCTACATAAATCCAGTACCATTTCCTGTTTTTTATCATCAACTCTACTAATAACTATAACTCATTTCACTTTAAATTGCACTATTGAAAAGCAATTTTTTTGTGTATAATCAGATACAATCCATAAAGGAGAAAATTAACATGATCGTTAAAAAAATGCCGATTTTACAAGGATTTCCAGACTTTGAGACTGTTAAAAAATTGACTAAAAATCATGGATTTTCAGAGCGTTTTGTACCGCTTTTCTATGATATTGAAACTACAGGACTATCACGAAATTCCACTTTTCTGTATCTGATCGGTGCTGTAGCCTACGAAGAAAACAACTGGCAGATGTACCAGTGGATGATTGAAAACGAAGAGGAAGAACCTGAACTTCTGAAAACATTTTCTGAATTCCTTCAGGATTTTTCATGTACGATCCAATATAACGGTGACAGCTTTGACCAGCCTTATCTGGATGCACGATATCAGATCCACGGACTCTCTTCCCCTTTTGCAAAGCTGCCTTCTCTGGACCTTTACCGGGAACTAAAGCCACTCAAGGGACTTTTGAAGCTTTCACGGATGAATCAGCCTTCTATGGAATCATTTCTCGGTATCACTGAACGGAACTACTGTGATGGAGGTGCCTGCATCCGTCTTTACAAACAATTCGCTTCCGGAAAGAAACCGGAAGCGGCAGAGATCGTTATGGGACATAACCGGGAAGATCTTCTGGGACTTGGAAAAATTTTCTCCATGCTGTCCTATCTTGCTCTTTTCAATGAAGATTACGAAGCACTAAATTGTGAAATTCAAGACGATCAATTGGCCTTTACCATTAAAACTAATTACGATCTGCCTGTTGAATTTTCAAATCATAGTGAAGAATTCTACATAATCGGACAGAATAACCGTGTCCGTCTTCTTGTGAAGCTTCAAAATGGACGTTTAAAGCAATATTATTCCAATTATAAAGATTACGATTACATCCCTTCCGAAGACACTGCAATACCAAAAACCTTAAGTGCCTGCATGGACAAAAAGCTCCGAAGGCCTGCCAAAAGGGACAACTGTTATACTTGGTGTCCTGTAACAGAAGCTTTTCTGCATGATCCTTTAAAACAGAAAACCTATCTGAAACACTGCCTGCCATATTATCTTTCTGTTCTTAAATAATATCTCTCTGTTACGCAATTCCAATCAAAAAAAGGCCGTCACAATAAATGTGACGGCCTCTGAAATTCAAAATATTCAACTGCTGTACAGCTTCTGAGAAATTACTCCTCTGTCTGCTCTGCAGAATTATCCTCGAGTGCTTTCATGCTGAGGCTGATCTTTCTGTCTTCGCCATTGAAATCAACAACCTTAGCCTCGATCTCCTGACCGATGGAAAGTACATCAGATGGTTTCGCAACGTGCTCTCTGGAAATCTGAGATACATGAAGAAGAGCATCTACTCCAGGTGCAAGCTCAACAAATGCACCGAAATCTGTCATACGTGCAACTTTGCCCTTTACTACGTTTCCTACTGCGAAGTCCTCAGCAGCTGTAAGCCATGGGTTCTCCTCCGGGAATTTAAGGGAAAGTGCGATCTTGTCTCCGTTGATATCTTTGATAAGAACTGTAACTTTATCACCTACGTTGAATACCTTCTTCGGGTTCTCTACTCTGCCCCAGGACATCTCAGAGATGTGAAGAAGTCCGTCTGCTCCGCCGAGGTCGATGAATGCACCGAAATCTGTAACATTCTTAACAACACCCTCAACTTTATCGCCTACGTTAATCTTAGCAAGAAGCTCTTTCTGTTTCTCAGCTTTCTCAGCAAGAAGAAGCTGTTTGCGGTTACCGATGATACGGCGTCTTCTTGGGTTGAACTCTGTGATAACGAACTCGATCTCCTGATCTGCATATTTGGAAAGATCTTTCTCATATGTGTCAGATACAAGGCTTGCAGGAATGAATACTCTTGCTTCCTCAACATTGACACAAAGACCACCGTCAAGTACCTGTGTTACAGGAGCCTTCAGAACCTCCTGGTTCTCAAATGCCTCCTCAAGACGTTTGTTGCCTTTCTCTGCTGCAAGACGTTTGTAGGTAAGTGTAACCTGTCCCTCTCCGTCGTTTACTTTGAGAACCTTTGCTTCCATGGTATCGCCAGGTTTAACAACGTCTGTAAGCACAACGCTTGAATCGTTTGTGTACTCGTTCTTTGTGATGATACCGTCTGCTTTATAGCCGATATTCAGGATGATCTCATCATCTTTAACATCGATGACGGTACCCTGTACGATCTCTCCATTTCTGATTGTTTTTACGGAATCTTCCAGCATCTGTTCAAAACTTAACTCTGACATGTTCTTGAACCTCCTCAATAATTTTCTTTGGGGTGGAAGCCCCTGCTGTAATACCTACACAACTACTGCATTGGAACATTTCAGAATCCAAGTCTACAGGTGTTTGTATATAGTAAGTATTTCCACATTCCTTTTTACATATTTCAAACAGCTTTTGAGTATTGGAGCTATGTCGGCCACCTACGACCAACATAGTGTCTACCTCTCCGGCTATCGCTTTAGCTTCTTTCTGCCGTTCTTCGGTAGCATTACAAATAGTGTTTAAAATATTTAAAATATTTAAAACATTATTATCATAACTCTTTTTGCGGAGAATTTCAACTAATTCTTGAAATTTGTTGTAATTAAATGTCGTCTGGGACACTACACATACTTCTTTTTCCGGAGAAATATTGAATTTCTCAGCATCCTCAGCATTTCTGATCACAGTATATGGTCCCTGACACCATCCGCAGATCCCCTGGACTTCCGGATGATCCGGATCACCAATGATCACAATATGGGCACCTCTGGAGCTTTCTCTCTCAACGATCTTGTGGATCTTCAGCACAAAAGGACAGGTAACATCTACATATCCGAGACCATATTTTTTGATCGTGTTATAAATCTTGCGGCCTACTCCATGGGAACGGATCACAACAGTGCCGCCCTTCAGGCTGCCAAGATCCTTCTCACAGATCACAGCCACACCTTTTTTTTCGAGATCTGAGACAACCTCCTCATTATGGATGATCGGGCCCAGTGTATAAATCGGTGCTGCATCGGAACCGATCAGCTCATAAACACGGTCAACTGCTCTTTGTACGCCGAAACAGAAGCCGGCAGTTTCTGCAACTTTTACATTCATCCGTTCACCCTTTTTCTGTATACGGAAAGGATACTCTCAACCACTTCGTCAATTCCCATCTCAGATGAATCAACAAGAACAGCATCCTCTGCTTTTTTAAGCGGAGAAACCGCGCGGTTCATATCTCTCTCATCTCTGTCAACGATATCTTTCAGGATCTCATCCATATCGCAGGCTTCACCCTTCTCTGTAAGCTCCAGGTATCGTCTGCTGGCACGGGTCTTTGCACTTGCAGTCAGAAAGATCTTCACTTCCGCATTGGGAAGAATGGTGGTTCCGATATCTCTTCCGTCCATAACTACATTATTCTCGGCTGCAAGATTGCGCTGCAGCTTCAGAAGATGTGCACGCACCTCCGGATTTGCAGAGCTTACAGATGCCATATTTCCTACCTCTTCCTTACGGAGGAACGCAGTTACATTCTTTCCGTTAAGGATCACCTGCTGCTCACCGTTCTCATAACGGATAGAGATATCCGCATCGTGACAGGCTTCAGAGATTTTTTCGTCACCGCTGATCCCTTTTTCCAGAAGATAAAGTGCCATGGCACGATACATTGCCCCTGTATCTACATAAATAAAGGACAGCTCCTTTGCCACTTTTTTTGCAATTGTGCTTTTTCCTGCACCTGCCGGTCCGTCAATTGCAATATTAATACCCATAATCGTTGCTCCTTCCTCTTTTCTGTTATTCTATCGCCTGAGCTGCCGCATACGCTGTAGACCATGCGATCTGAAGATTATAGCCACCGGTCACTGCATCCAGATCCAGTACTTCACCTGTAAAATACAGATTTTTTATTTTTTTGGATTCCATTGTGGATGGCTGTATCTCTTTTACTGACACACCGCCTCTTGTGATGATCGCTTCCTTAAACTCTCCCATTCCCGTGATCGTAAACGGAAAAGCCTTGATCAGACGGCCAAAAGCCTGACGCTCTTCCCTGGAGATCTCATGTACCGGTTTTTCCCCGGGGATACCGCCAATTTCGATCATGATCGGAGTCAGAGAAGACGGAAAAAGAACACCGATCACATTTTTAAACTGCTTGTTATGATTTGCATCAAATTCACGCAGGATCCGGGCGTCAAGCTGTTCTGCATCAAGCGCCGGCTTCAGATCCAGGAAAGCCTCCAAAGGCTCCTTTTCCAGCTTTTTGCCGATCTGGGCACTGGCGGAAAGGATCAGCGGTCCTGTCACTCCGAAATGAGTAAACATCATCTCGCCGAAATCTTTATAGAGAACTTTTTTGCCGGATTTTACTGTAAGCTCCACATTCCGGAGGGAAAGGCCCTGAAGTTTGGAGACATAATCTTCTTTTGCCACCAGTGGTACCAGTGATGGTGACTGGGAAATAACTTTATGTCCCGTCTCAGCAGCAAAACGATATCCATCTCCTGTGGAACCTGTGGACGGGTAGGAAAGCCCTCCTGTGGCAACTACCACAGTATCCGCTTCAAAAAAGGTACCGTCCGAAAGTAATACACCGGTAACTTTTTCATCCTGTGTACAAACTTCCTTTACCTCTGTATGAAGATGGATCTGCGCTCCGGCTTTTTTCAGTTCCCGCTCAAGCGCACGGATAATATCTGATGAATGATCCGATACCGGAAAAACCCGGTTTCCACGCTCTGTTTTCAGCGGCACTCCTGCCTCCTCAAAAAATTCCATCACATCTCTGCTTCCATAGGTGTAGAAAGCACTGTAAAGAAATTTGCGGTTTGACATCACTGCCGGAAAAAGTTCTTCGGTATCGGAATCATTGGTGACGTTGCATCGTCCCTTTCCGGTGATGAAAAGCTTTTTTCCGAGTTTCTCATTTTTTTCCAGTATGTGAACCTGGTGTCCTCTGCGCGCAGCATATACACCGCAGAGCATTCCGGCGGCACCGCCGCCTATGATCGCAACTTTGGACATTACCTGTTATCCTGCCTTTTTTATCTTTTTTATGCACAAAGGAGCCTGCATACAGCAAGCTCCTTTTCCTGTTTTGAAATGCATCTGCATTTCTATGTGTGCTTTATACCGGGTATGCGCCGTTCTTGGTATCTGCTACAGTCTCATCAACTTTTGTCTTCTGAGCCTGGCGATATTTAAAGAAGTCCATGGCAACCTGCGGGAACAGTGCATATGTGAGAACATCCTCATCCTGCTCCTTGTACTGTGCCATCTCGCTCTCAAGCTTATCAAGCTCATCCTCCAGAAGATCTGCCGGACGGCATGTGATCGGTTCAATATCGCCGATACATTTTTTCTGTACTTCCGGATTGAACGGTCTGGCTGTTGCGCCATACTTACCACTTAACACGTCTTTTGTCTCTTTTGTGACAACCTTGTAACGCTCGCCCATGATCACGTTAAATACAGCCTGTGTACCAACGATCTGAGAGGACGGTGTAACAAGCGGTGGCTCACCAAGGTCTTTACGTACACGCGGAACTTCCTCAAGTACTTCGTAGAATTTATCCTCGGCATGCTGCTCTTTCAGCTGTGATGTCAGGTTGGAAAGCATTCCACCTGGTACCTGATACAGAAGAGTCTTGATGTTTACACCAAGGTTCTTCGGATTGAGAAGACCTGTATCAAGAGCCTCATCACGCATCGGACGGAAGTAGTCAGCGATCTCAGCGAGAAGCTGCTGATCAAATCCTGTATCATATGGTGTTCCCTTGAAGGTCTCAACCATAACCTCTGTTGCAGGCTGGGATGTTCCAAGAGCAAACGGAGACATTGCTGTGTCGATGATGTCAACACCTGCCTCTACTGCCTTCATATATGTCATGGAAGCAACACCGGATGTATAGTGAGAATGAAGATCGATCGGGATCTTAACAGTCTCTTTGAGAGCCTGAACAAGCTCTGTAGCTTTGTACGGAACAAGAAGTCCTGCCATATCTTTGATACAGATGGAATCTGCACCCATATCTTCGATACGTTTTGCAAGATCTGTCCAGTAATCAAGTGTGTAAGCATCACCAAGTGTGTAAGCCATTGCAACCTGTGCATGTGCTTTCTCCTTGTTTGCTGCTTTTACAGCTGTCTGAAGGTTACGAAGGTCATTCATACAGTCAAAGATACGGATGATATCGATACCGTTAGCTGCGGATTTCTGTACAAAATACTCTACTACATCATCTGCATATGGACGATATCCAAGGATGTTCTGTCCACGGAACAGCATCTGAAGCTTTGTGTTTTTGAAACCGTCACGAAGTTTACGAAGTCTTTCCCACGGATCCTCTTTCAGGAAACGTAAGGAAGCATCGAAAGTAGCACCGCCCCAGCACTCTACTGCATAGTAGCCGACTTTGTCAAGCTTCTCAATGATCGGAAGCATCTGCTCTGTGCTCATACGTGTAGCGATCAGGGACTGATGAGCGTCACGCAGGATCGTTTCCACAACTTTCACAGGTTTTTTCTCTATTTCTGCCATAATTATTCTCCTTACAAATTTTTATAAGACAATGGGTTAGACACCAAAAATCGCCATGAATGTACCGGCAGCAACCGCTGTACCGATAACACCAGCAACGTTCGGTCCCATCGCATGCATCAGCAGGAAGTTTGTAGGATCTGCCTCAGCACCAACCTTCTGGGATACACGGGCTGCCATAGGAACGGCAGAAACACCGGCTGATCCGATCAGAGGATTGATCTTTCCGTGAGTAACCTTGCAGAGAAGCTTACCAAGCATAACACCACCAAAAGTACCGCAGGCAAAGGCAACAAGACCAAGAACTACGATCTTCAGTGTATCTACGTTCAGGAACGCCTCAGCACTTGTGGAAGCACCTACAGATGTTCCGAGAAGGATTACTACGATGTACATAAGAGCGTTGGAAGCTGTTTCAGAAAGCTGTTTAACAACTCCGGACTCACGGAACAGGTTTCCGAGCATCAGCATACCAACAAGGGGAGCTGTTGTCGGAAGGATCAGGCAAACAACGATTGTGATAACGATCGGGAAAAGGATCTTCTCAAGTTTTGTAACAGGGCGGAGCTGCGCCATTTTGATCTTACGCTCTTTCTCTGTTGTGAATGCCTTCATGATCGGAGGCTGGATGATCGGTACCAGAGACATATAGGAATATGCTGCTACTGCGATCGGTCCCATAAGAGAAGACTGTCCAAGCTTACCTGCAAGGAAAATGGAAGTCGGGCCGTCAGCACCACCGATGATAGAGATCGCTGCTGCTGCTTTACCATTAAATCCAAGGAAAATTGCAAGGAAGTATGCAAGGTAAATACCAAGCTGTGCAGCTGCTCCCATCAGGAAGCTGATCGGGTTTGCGATCAGCGGACCGAAGTCTGTCATCGCACCGACACCCAGGAAGATCAGTGAAGGAAGAATACTCCACTCATCCATTAAGTAAAAATAATGAAGAAGTCCGCCAACGCCATTGGATGAATCCTCAATGCTCAGCATAATGTCCGGATAAATATTTACCAGAAGCATACCAAAAGCGATCGGAACCAACAGCAGCGGCTCAAAACCATGTTTAATGGCAAGATATAAGAACACACATGCCACTGCGATCATCAGGTAGTTTCCCCAGGTAAGGTTGAAAAATGCTGTCTGATGGATCAGGTTTGACAGGGTATTTGTTACATAAGACATTTGTCTACCTCCTGTTTAGTTCATTGTTGCAAGAGTATCTCCATTTTCAACGGCAGCACCCTCTGCAACATCGATGCTGGCGATTGTTCCGTCCTGAGGAGCAACAACCGGGATCTCCATCTTCATGGACTCAACGATCACTACGCTGTCACCAGCTTTTACACTCTGTCCAACAGATGCAACGATTTTTACAACTTTTCCAGGAACGGCTGCGGAAACTTTAACAGAACCTGCGCCTGCTGCCGGAGCTGCTGCCTTAGGAGCTGCTGCCGGAGCTGCCTTAGGAGCCGGAGCTGCTGCTTTTGGTGCTGCTGCAACTGGAGCTGCTGCGTTTCCGTTCTCTTCTACAGTAACTTCATATGCTGTTCCGTTAACAGTAATTGTATAACTCTTCATTTTAAAATCCTCCTAAATAATGATTATCTTTTTCTGCGGTTGACTTTGCGGATGGAACGTACTACGAATCCGTCTGTGCTTGTTTTGCCTTCAGAAGCAGCGATCGCTGCGGCGATCACGGCAATAAGCTCACCATCATCTGTCACATCTTCAACAGCAGGCTCAGCAACTGGTGCTGCAACCGGAGCCGGTGCTGTGGCTGCTGGAGCCGGTTTGCTCTCTTTTTTCTTTCCTTCCACAAGTCCGGGAATATATTTGAAAAGAGAGATCACGAAGATCAGGAATACCAGGATCACAAATACTGTTCCGAGACCCATCACTGTATTCATCGCTGCCTTCTCCATGTTCTGTGCCAGTGTATAATTCACATCAACTGTAAGAGAAGTCGGGGTTCCTGATTTATCAAATACATAAGTGAAATTCGCTTTGTTTTTCTCGAAGGATACCGGAACAACAACGGTATACTGATCATCGGAATACTCCACTGTGATATCTTTCTCCTCGATATCACCTTTTTTCTCACCAAGCTCTTCTCTGGAGCCATCCCATGCACTTGCAGCACTCTGTGTGAAAGCATCCTCTGATTCCAGATATCCCTGGATATCATCCTCGGACATTGCGATGATCGCATCCGTCAGGCCCTTGGTTGTTGTGACAAGCTGACTCTTTACAGAATCATCAATCTCATCAGCAGCCCATGCAGTAGCTGTGCATCCGATCAGAAGTGCAGCTACGCAAAGAAGTGCCATGCAGACAGAAGAGATCTTTTTATAAAACTGTCTCATACGCTCACCTCACTTAGACTGTTCCATGCTTTTTGGATGGACGGTCTTCCCTTTTTGTGAACAGCATCTCAAAAGCACCGATTACATATTTTCTTGTATCTTCTGCTTTGATCACAGTATCCACATATCCTCTTGCTGCTGCAGATGCGATACCGTTCTGGAGTTCTTTGTACTCAGCTGCCTTCTCATTCAGTGTAGAAGCGTCAGCTCCCTCATACATGATCTTTGCTGCAAGGGAAGCATCCATCATACCGATCTCAGCTGTATCCCATGCATAAACCATATCTGCTCCGACAGATTTGCTGTTCATGGCAACGTATGCAGTTCCGTATGCTTTACCAATTACAACATTTACCTTCGGTACAGTCGCAGATGCAAAAGCATGTACCATCTCACCCACAGATTTAGCCATCATCTTCTCATTGCAGAGTGTAGCTTTAAATCCTGTTACATTAGTAAGAGTAAGTACCGGAATCTCAAAAGCATCACAGAATTTTACGAAGTCTGCTGCTTTTCTTGCACCTCTTGCAGAAAGAGTTCCGTCGGAAATCTCTGTCTTATTGCCATCAGCATCGTAAGATTCGCTTCTGTTTGCAACAGCGCCAACGGTAGCTCCGTTCAGACGAAGGAAGCCTGTTACGACATCCTGGCCGTAAGCTGCCTTTGTTTCAAAAAACTCACCATTATCAGCGATTCTTGAAAGCGCAATAGCTGTGTCGCCTGTGCAGCCTGCAATATCATCACATACTCTGTTCAGGTCATCTGTGCATTCCTTGAAGCTGTCATTGTCTTCATTGTTCTCTGGAAGCATGCTGACCAGTGTACGGATCTGTCCAAGGATCTCCTCTTCTGTTCCGATGCCGTCAACAAGTCCTGTCTCCTCGCTCTGGAACTGTGCGGAAGCTGAATCGCATTTTTCCACTCTGTTTCCTTCCAGTGCATTTGGAGTGTTTACAAACAGTCTGCCCTTCTTCTCCTCTACAAATGTAAAGTCTGTAAGAGCCGGTACAACTGCCATTCCACCGCCGCATGTTCCGAAAACAGCAGTGATCTGTGGAATAACACCGGATGCCAGTGTCTGTTTCAGATAGATCTCACCAAATGCCTCAAGTGCATCGGTAGCCTCCTGAAGACGAAGTCCCGCACAGTCTACAAGACCGATAACCGGTGCTCCAACTTTCAGAGCGAGATCATAAATTTTGGCGATCTTTTTGGCATGCATCTCACCAACTGTTCCGTTCAGTACAGATGCATCCTGGCTGTATACATACACCAGACTGCCGTCAATCACACCATATCCGGTGATCACACCGTCTGAAGGTGCTTTTTTTTCAGTCATGTTGAAATCCGTAGCTCTGGCTGTGACAGCCTGTCCGATCTCAACAAAACTGTTGGCGTCAAGCAGGGAATCGATCCTTGCAGCCGCTACGCTTTGTGTCGCATTACTCATTATACTATGCCCTCCATTTTTTTATTAATATAACCAAAAATTCAGCCGAGTATAATTGTACCTTTTTTTTGCAGAAAATTCAATACTTTTCGTCACGAACGTTAAAAAATTAACCCCTGACATATGCCAGGGGTCGCTAAATTAATGGAAATAATCCTTAAATACTTTATCCACATACCATTTATAGGTAATTCTGTCGATTTTGTCATCGGCGGTTACAAGGCAGGAAAGGAGTTCTTTTCCGTTGAGCTTTGCATGGAGTGTACCGATCTTCTGGTTTTTCTGTATTGGTGCCGGGAGCTTATCCGGAAGCTCCGTTTCCCATGTGATCGTTTCTGTTTTTTTCAGAAGATATCTTTTCTCACGATCTTTTTCAGAAAGTACTGCGTGTATTTTCAGCATAACCTGTTTGGGAGGATATCCGGAATGATCGGACTTTTGCGGATATGGATCTTCTTTTCCCGGTGCTGCTTCTGTTACCGGGATCTCAGGCAGCTGCGGAAGCTCCGGCAGCATCATATACTGATAATTTTCCCTGCCATAGGAAAGGAGCTTCTTAGTATCGCTCCATTTATAATTTTTATTTCCGGGCCATCCGCATCCCAGAAGAGCCACGATAAATAATCGCTCGTCCTGTCGGACTGCGCAGACATAACAATATCCGGCATTTCCTGTAAATCCTGTTTTTCCGGAGATCACTCCTGTTTCCATATCCAGGAAAGCATTGGTATTATGTACCGAATAATGCTTTTTTCCTGAGATATCCGTGAAAGTATAATCTCTAGTCTGGGTAATATGGACAAATGTTGCATTTTTTATTGCATACGCCATGATCAAGGCAAGATCCCGGGCTGTTGTATGATGGATACCGCCTTCATCTTCTCCATCCAGACCATTGGGTGTAACAAAATGTGTGTCCTTACATCCCAGCTCTTTTGCTTTTTCATTCATCTTCTCTGCAAAACCTTCTACGGAGCCACCGATATGTTCCGCGATGGCCACTGCGGAATCATTATGGCTTTTCAGCATCAGTGAATAGAGAAGATCCTCCAGATAAAACTGCTGGCCTTCCCGCATGCCAAGACGTGTCTGTGGCTGAGATGCCGCATTCCCGGAAACCTGTACGTAATCATCTCCCTTTGCCAGCTCCAGAGCAAGAATACAGGTCATTACCTTTGTGGTGCTGGCATTCGGCCGTCCTTTGTATGCTTCTTTTCCGTACAGCACACGGCCGTTCTCCCCATCCATAAGAACTGCAGAAAGTGCATATAGATTTTCGTCATCTGCCGCCTTTACCGGAAAGATCTGACAAATAATAAGGACCGCTGTCACCAGCACGACAGCGGCCATACGCCGTTTGCTCATAATGCATCACCCCGTACACGGTTCATATAACTGTTTACAGTAACTGTTATATTTAATTTTATGCGGGGATAGCATTCAGATATCACTTGTATCTATTGTCTGCCGGGATCGATCATCCGTTAAAGGTCAGATCCCATCTGTCAGAAAGATGTCCTGGCCTGACTGCAAGTGCAGCAAGCTCTTCCAGCATATCCGGCGCCTTGGCAAGTGCCTCTTCCATCAGACTGTCCAGTTTAAGAAGCTCCTCCTTACAGTCGATCTCCGGCTCCGGGCTCATAAAAAATTCGGTAATAAACGCAGATATCTTTTTTCCTGCGGGGGAAAGGGCATGTTCCGAAAGGCGTCTCTTCCTTCCTCCATCATCACATACCAAAATACAGGTGAATATCTTCATCATTTTCAATGACAGATAAATGTTCCAGGTACGGATCGCCGGCAATACCTGGTGGATCGTCCATGCACTGAGAAAACTGGCACGGATCCCATGAGACGGATAAAAACGCAATGGATCTTTGCCGGTTTCATACATCAGCATACGATCAAATTCCTTCTCAAAGAGCGTATGTGAGACTTTCCCCTCGGCAGCTACCTGATTGACGTAAGGATGACAGGTAGAATCCAGGATATAATGACATCCGAACCCCAGCAGATAAGCCATCAGTGCAGGATTTTTTTCCTCCCGGACCTTCGCCATGCCCTTTTCAAAGAATTCTCTTGCTTTCCTTCCATGCATCTGCACTCCGTACTGTGTCACCGGATTTTTGGATATAAAATAATAAAACAGGATATCCGGACCATGCTGTCCGATCCGGTACAGATTTCCGTTGCTTCGGATCAGATGCTGTAATTTTGCGGAAAGTTTCCGGTAAACCCTTTTTCCAAAAAGATCATGTGCGTATGTTGTGGGCATTTTTGTCACTCCTCTTCTGTTTCCTGATCTGTCCGGCAGGTCCCGGTAAACCGGCATCTGTCCGTGTTATTTGTTATACGTCCAGCTTCAGCTGGATCTCTTCCTCTGCTTCCGCCTTGAAATCCTCCAGCTGGACCGGATCCATTTCCGGAAGGTCTTCCAGCCCCTGGACACCAAAGCAGCGCAGAAATTCTTCGGTGGTTCCCAGGAGGATCGGGCGACCCGGAGCATCCAGACGTCCAAGTTCTCTCACCAGATCATAATCCATCAGTTTATTGATGGCATGATCACATTTTACCCCTCGGATCTTTTCGATTTCTGCTTTTGTAACGGGCTGTTTGTAGGCAATGATCGAAAGGGTTTCAAGCATAACGTCTGTCAGCGTGGGTTTCTTTGGCTGCGCTGCGATCCGGATAAGAGAATCATAGTATTCTTTTTTTGTACAAAGCTGAAAGGAGTTTTCGAGCTCTATGATCTGGATCCCCCGTTCTTCTTCCTGATAACGGATCATCATATTTCGGATGATATTTTCCGTTGTTGTCGGATCCTGACGGATCGCTCTGGCAATACGGGGTAATTCCACTGCTTCTCCCATTGCAAACAGGATGGCTTCGATTTCTCCTTCAATTCGTTTGATTTCCACTTATTGTCCTCATTCCTACTATATTATTCATCTGCGAACTCTGTCAGATTCTTCCATGTGTCCGGATCCGTGATAACTTCCACATGAATATCATCAAAAAGATCTTCCTGTTCTGCATGAACATGTCCCATTTTCATCAATTCCAGAATTGCCAGAAATGTCACGATCAGCTGTATTTTGGAATGCTGGTTTTCCATCAGCCTGCGAAAGCTGAATTTTCGGTGAGTTTTTGCATATTCCTTCATTTCCAGCAATTTATCGGAAAGTGATATTTCCTCTTTTTCGATCCTTCCGAATTTACTTCGGATTGGGTCGATCTTATTTTCCTGTCTGCGGATCAAAGCCTGATAGATCGCACTCATCCGCTCCAGTGTCAGACCCCGGAGAAGTTCCTGGGGATCAGACGGTGGAGTATACTGCAGCACTTCTTCCGGAAGATCCTGTTTTCGGTAATAAACCCCTGCCGCATCTCCAAGCCTGTCCCGTAATTCATAGGACATATATTTGTACATTTTATATTCCAGCAGCTTCTGCACAAGCTCTGCTCTGGGGTCCTCCTCTTCTCCTTCCTCATTCACTTCTTTCGGAAGAAGCATTTTACATTTGATATCCAGAAGAGTGGCTGCCATGACAAGAAATTCACTCATGATCCCCAGATCTTCTTTTTCCATGGAATGCAGATATTCCATATACTGATCTGTGATCTCCACAATAGGAATATCATAGATATCGATCTTGTTTTTGTCGATCAGGTGAAGCAGAAGATCCAGAGGGCCTTCAAATACATTCAGCTTAACAGATAATGCCATAGGGTTTCCTCATTTCATTTTTTCGGAAGGTTTTATATCGATCACCAGCAGTTCCCTTGGATTATGGATCCGAAGGGGGATGGTATGTTCTCCAAGTCCAGCACTGACGATCATATGCTGATCCCCTTTGTGAAAGTCTCCACAGCAAAACGGTGGAAGGAACAGATATTGAGGAGATGAAAGGCCGTAATGTTCACTGAGGCGGACAACGCCTCCGTGATAGTGTCCGGACAGGATCAGATCCGCGCCCCATTCAAAATAGGTTTTTCCGTATTTTGGATTATGTGCCAGCAGGATCTGCATCCCTTTATCTTCAGGTTTTCCGATCAGTTCTTCCATCACTTCTTTTTTCAGCTTCGGTGATCTCGGCTTGTGATAATATTCGATGGGAAGCTCCAGGCCCCAGAAACAGAAACGCTCTCCCTTCAGGACCATAGCTTCATGTCCGTTCCTTAAAATATGCACACCAGCTTTTTTCAGTGCCTTTTCATATTTCGCATAATATGGCCGATATTCTTCGGAAAGGAACATTTTATATTCATGATTACCAAGTGCATAATACACGGGAAAATCCCCTGCAAGCTCTGTCAGCAGCTTACATGCAGTTACCAGAGTATCCGTTTCTGTACGTACAGCCATGTCGCCGGCAGAAAGTATCACGTCCGGAGCAAGCTTTCGGATCGTCTCTGTCAGCCGTATATTGTCTTTTCCGTAGGATATTCCGTGAAGATCCGCAAGAAGGATCATCCGCACGCCCTGTGGAGCATGGATCTTGTCCATATGGATCTCATATTGTTTGATTCTGAATTTTTTCATATTATTTTCCAAATCCGCAGTTTGGGAAAGTACAAACCGGACAGTTCAGACAAAGTCCGCCCTCTCCCAGCCTGGCGATCTCCTCTGCCTTGATCTCATCATCCGCCATTACTCTGGGCAGGATCAGATCAAATACCGTTCTTTTTGCGTACATGACGCAGCCCGGAAGTCCAAGTACCGGTATGGATCTTCCGTTCCTCTCAAGATATGCCACAAGCAGCATAGCTCCCGGAAGTACAGGTGCTCCATAGGTTACGATCTTTGCTCCGGTATTCCGGATCCCGCCCGGAGTACGATCATCGGGATCCACACTCATTCCGCCGGTACAGATGATCAGATCTGCTCCTGCATCTGCGAAAGAAAGAATTGCCTTTGTGATCTCTTCCTTATCATCTCCCGGCATCACCTGGCCTGTCACTTCTGTCGGAAACCCGGAAAGCTTTTCCCGGAGTACCGGTGTGAAGGTATCCTGGATCAGTCCTTTTTTGATCTCACTTCCGGTTGTGACGATCCCTACTTTTTTCTGCTGGTAAGGGAGAATGTCAAAGATCGGAAGATTTCCTGCTGCCTTCTCTGCTGCATCCATTTTCTCTTTCTCGATCACAAGCGGAATGATCCTGGTTCCTGCAACCTTATCACCTTTTTTTATCGGAAAATCGCCATGTCTGGAAGCAATCATCATTTCTCCCAGAGAATTCACAGCCACAAGTGCATCACGACGTATTTTCAGAATACCATCGATCTTTGATACCACCTCGATCTTACCTTCTTTGATCTCAGTTCCATGTACTTTGGAAGAATTTCCAGCACAGATTTTGTAAAGGATCTCTGCAGCTTCATTTTCGTGAAGAATCCCCGTTTTTTTCTCCCACACAAAAAGGTGTTCTTTTCCTACAGAGAGCAACAGTGGTATATCCTCTTCTTTCACTACATGCCCCTTTTTGAAAAGAACGCCTTTTTTCTCATCTTTTATGATCTGCGTGATATCATGGCACAGAATGTGTCCCACTGCATCTTCTGTTCTGATCTCTTTCATCCAAAATCCCTTCCCTGTTCTGTTATTTCTTCAATCCGTTGTATTATACATCCAGTCTGCCCTTTTTGTCAAAATATGTTGCAGGCATCACAAAAGAAATGCCTGACAGGTTCTTTCCAGCCAGTCATGGTATCCGGCCTTTTTTATTGTTTCCCCGTACAGGATATCCAGACTACCGATCTTTTTCCCATCCTGATAGTATTCCTGTGCCCCTGCTTTCTGCCCTTTTTTCACCGGCGCACTTTGTTCTTTGGGAAGGATCAACTTTTTCTTAACATTGTCAGGTTTCGTTCCATCTGTGCTGATATATCGGAATTTCCCTCTATATACAAGCGGAACCTGCTCTTTGACTCCTTTGCGGAGCTTCATAGGTTTCAGTGGCTCCAGAGCATCATCCAGATACAATGTGCATTTAGAAAAGCCGTAATTTAAAAGAGCTGCTGCATCCCGGAATCTTGTTTTCGGGTCCGGTGCGGCCATCACTGAGGCGATCAGTGTGATCCCATTTCGTTCTGCCACAGCACTGAGACAGTATTTTGCAATACTGGTGCTGCCTGTTTTAAGTCCCATACACCCCTCATAGCTGCGCAGCAGTTTATTTGTGTTGGTCAGCGTAAATTTCGAGGAGCCTTTTCTGGTAACATGTGTGATATCCTCCATCCAGACAGATGAATATGTAAGAACTTCCGGATATCTGCTGATGAGCTCCCTGCTCATAAGTGCAATGTCATAGGGAGTTGTATAATGCTCCTGTGATTCCGTCAGCCCGCAGCAATCCACAAAATGAGTATTTTTCATTCCAAGATCCTTCGCCCTCTCGTTCATCCTCTCCACAAAGGCTTGTTCTGTTCCCGCAACATGCTCCGCCATAGCTACGCTGGCATCATTTCCGGAAGCAATCACAATACATTTGATCATGGTTTCTACAGTCTGCTTTTCCCCTTCTTCCAGAAATACCTGAGACCCTCCCATGGATCTGGCATAAGCACTGGTGGTAATGCTATCCTCCAGATGCAGGGTTCCCTCACGGATAGCATCAAAGATCAGGATCAATGTCATGATCTTTGTAATACTGGCCGGGCTTCTTCGGGTGTCAGGATCCTTGGAATAGATCACTGTACCGGTTTCTTTTTCCATAAGGACTGCACCCGGCGCTTCGATCAGCTGCTGTGCTTTTCCACTATCTTCCGTTTCTCCCCTGACACCAACGGGTGTCAGAGCCAGGCATAAGACTAAAATACAGATCAAAAGACTTTCCGGAACACTTCTGTTCATAAGCTCACTCCTGCCGCAAACATCTCTGTTCTATTGTAAAAGCTTTCCTGAAAGATTATTCCTGAAATTCTGAAAAAGTATAGATTCCGGTCCGTATTCCTGTATCTTTCACTCTGCATCGCTTTGCTTTTTCAGTTCTTCGTCATACAGCTTAACACCTGTTTCACAATTTCCAGCAGCATATTTTCTTGCATAATTCGCTGCATCGATCGCCTCAGATGCATTGTTACATTCTTTGGTGATCAGATAGATCCCTGTGCGGACACAGAGCTCCATATCCGGATATTTCTCTTTCATCTGCCGTAAGAACTCCTGATTGGTCTTTAAAACAGATGTTTCCGGATCAACATCCATATCACATGGAGTGAAAAGGATAAAATGATCAGAGATCGCCCTGGTAAAATATACATCCATATCTGTTTTTAGAACGCTTATCACATACTCGGAAAACTGCCGCAGGATCTGATCTCCCACACGATATCCGTATTTTGCATTAATACGTTTAAATTTTTCAAAATCGGTATATATCACTGCATGTCCCGGCCCGTAACCTCCGATCAGCATTTTCTCCACATTTTCGCGAAATCTTGAAAAAGAAGACAATCCGGTAAGCTGATCCCGTCCGGATTCTGCAGCAATGCTACGATAAGCACTGTTAAATGCTTGGTTCTTGGCATAATGCGCAGAAATGATCTTGGTCACTTCTCCCAATAGCTTACGATCTTCTCTGGACCAGAGCCTTTTTTCCTGGCAGGTCACGTATGCAATGGCCCCTGTATAGCTTCCCTCACAGTACATGGCAGCACAGACTACGGTTTTTGCTCCGCACTGTAACACATTCTTTCTTCTCTGTTCCGAATATTCAGCCAGATCATTCTCCTGAATCACCACAGTACCATATTCATCATTGTGGCGAAACAATGTGATAAAATCACTTTTTGAAAAATGTATCTCATCTATCAAAAGCCTGTATTCTTCTTCCGAAACCCATTGAAAAACCCTGTTTATTTTCTGCTCTGCCACCTTGGTATGCAGGACTGTGATCCGGTTAAGCCGGAATTTCAGACCGATCACTTTCATCAGAAGTTCAATCGCTGCCTGAAAGCTGCTCATTTTTTCAAATATTTCAAATGCAGTAGAAACAATATCATTATGAAGATATCTGGCATCTATCTCAACACCCTCGTATAATTCCTGCTTTTCCTCTGTCTTATCCTCAAAACGTCTCAGATTATCACAGAAAGCATAGCGGTTTTTTCCATTTTTCTTTGCCTGGTAAAGTGCCCAGTCTGCATTTTCAAAGAGCTGCTGATATGTATATCCGGAAACATTTTCCGGAAGAAAGCAGATCCCCACACTGCAGGTTGCCAGATACGTGGTTCCCGGAAATTTAAGTTTCTGCACTTCCCGTATCAGTTTTCCTGCCTTTTTCATGATCGCTGCATGGCTGATATCCTTCAAAAGGATCACAAATTCATCGCCACCCAGACGCATGATCACATCATTAATGTCGAACAAAGCCACAAACAGCTCCGCAAAACGTTTCAGGACTTCATCACCGAACATATGTCCGTAAGTATCATTTACATTTTTAAAATAATCTACATCAAGCACCATCATCCCGCATCCTGCATAGGGATTTCTGGATGCAAGGTATTCATCGATCAGTTCTTTTCCGAAAAAGCGGTTATACACTCCGGTCAGAGGATCTTTCTGGGCACGTTCCTCAAGAAATTCTTCCTGCAGCTTCTCCCTGGTGATATCTCTGGAGCTTCCTATGAAATAATGATATCCGGTATTTTTATCCTGTGCTATAAATCCCCGTACTGTCAGAAGACTCGCATTACCGTCTTTATTGATACACCGCACTTCTATCGTCCCGCCTTCCCGGGATGTCAGAAAATCCGTCAGGTACTTCCAGTCGTCTTTATAAACATTGCTGTATTTCTGTCCACTGGTCTTAAAATCCGTAATATTTTTTACAGGTCTCAGGTATTCATCCAAACGTTCATATATATCCGTCTCCTGACAGTACTGAAAAAGCTTCAGTGTAGTATTTCGATAAATGCAAGCGTATTTTTCCAATGTATCCCGAATATCAAAAACGGGATTTTTTTCGTCTGTTTTCATCATCGACCTCCCAGAGAGTTCTTGAGTTCACAGTATTTGTAAAAAAGTATACCATATCTTTGGGTATATATGTAGTTCTTTTATTTCTTTTTACAGTTTGTTTTTTACTATATAAAATACGCTGCGGAGGGCAGGATTACTCCTGCCCTACTGTCTTTTTTCATGAAAATGATACTGGTATGGTATTTTTTATGCTGTCATTGTGGGAATATCGATCATATCTGGATTTCTCATTTACAAAAGTCAGCGATGCATTTTTGTTTTGCATTGTCAGAGCAGCCGTACCGGAAGCAATCTTCCGGGGATCTGTACCATATGCAGGTGCAGCGCCTTTTATGATGCGGACATTCTCTGTATTTGCCCGTACATCTTTCAGATAGTAGCGTAGTACCGGTTTTTCCCAGACCGTATACTGCCCCAGCGGGATATTCCTGAGAGTGACCGATAATGTTGCATAGCCATTTTTATCGGTTTCATAGCTTCCTCTGGTAAAGGTCACATAATCCTCATATCTGTGAGGATTTCCGGATAGATCCGTACCTTCTGCCACAAAGGAAAAGGTTGGATTTCCATGAGCCCAGGTAATATCCTCCTCTTTGATCTTTTTTATGATGGTGATATTTCCAAGCGGAAGTGTTACCGGAGTATTCTCTGCTTTCAGATCCACAGTATCCGTATCTGTATTTTCTTTTTTCTGGAAGATTACCTCCTTTTCGTATTTGCCTGTATAGTTTTCCGGATTTTTTGTTTCCACTACTTTGAACCTTCCCTGATTAGCATCTGTAAGCACCAGCTTTTCCGTAGAGTACCATCCGGTTTCTACGTCAAATTTCAGGATGCTCTGCCCGCCCAGGTCATTTTGGTAAGTCTGCTTCCCTCTATTCCACTGAAGCACGGTAAATTCCGCATCTTCCAGAACTTCCCCTGTATAGATATCTGTTTTTCTCAGACGGATCACCCCTTTATATTCCTTTTCCTTTTCATTGACAACTTCAAAGGAAAGGCGTGCATTTTTGTCTGTGATATCTACCACTTCTTCCCAGCTTCCTGTATATCCGGGCGGAGTCTTTGTTTCCACGATCTTATATTTTCCCTCATTATCCGAAGTCTTTAAAAGTTCACTGCTTACATAAAGTTCGCTGGAGCTGTCATAATCCAGAAGTGTTCCTTTTTCTTTATAGGCTTTTTTTGCTGCACTGTATTCATAAAGTGTAAATTCCGCACCTTTCAGGATCTCACCGGTTTTCGCATCGATCTTACGAACTTCAATCCTTCGTTTTTCAGTCTGGTAGTTCACTGCTTCAAACAGAAATTCCTGCTTTTCTCCCGGCTTATCCAGCGTAAAATTCTTCTGCCAGTTTCCGGTGTAATTGGGAGGAGATTTTGTCTCACGCACACGGAATTTTCCCTGATTGTCTTCGGTATAATTAAATTTCCCGGAGTTATAGGTACGCTTCTGTCCATCATAAGTCAGTTTTTTTAAGGTTACGTAGGCTTTGCTTTTTTTACTCCACTGATACAGGGTGAATTCAGCTCCTGCCAGTGGATCACCGGTATTTCCGTCTTTCTTTCTGATGGATACTGTTCCGCTGATATCCATGATATCCGTTACGTTGACGGTTGTTGTCTTTCCACCGGTTACTGTAAGATTTTTGATAACGGTGTTCAGCTTGTAGCCTGCAGCGGCTTTCGTTTCCTTCACATAATATTTTCCGGGAACCAGTTTTGAAAAAAGGATCTCTCCACCGGCGTTTGTTGTTCCGGTTGAAACCTTCTGATCCTTACTGTACATAGTACGATATCCGGAGGTCAGAGCTTCTGCTGCAAACAGTCCGTACTGCGCTCCCTGGATCAGTTTTCCCGTGTTAGGTTCCTTCTTGACCAGCTTTGCATTGCCGTAAACCGAAGGCTTTACTGAAAACGAAAGGCTTCCTCTTGTTCCCTGGTATACGTAAGCACCAAAATCCTGTACTCCATCTTTTCCTGCCTGGGCACTTCCGTCAACTAGGATATAGGAAACCGGCTGAAGCAGCATTTTGCAGGAAAACTTCTTTGTCGCAGATGCATTTAACGGAAAGATCAGAAAAAAATATGCCCCATCCTTAAGGCTCAGGCTTGTCCCCGACATCATTTTGGGATTAGTTTTGTGTGAATTATAATCCGCTGCGCTCGTCCAGTAGGCCAGCTGCCATTTTTCTGCGGCTCCTCTTGTTATGGTGATCCCGTTCCCTGCTTTTGCTCCATCTGTTACTTTCATAAGAGTACTCATCTGAAATCCGTCTTTCATACTGTCCGGAACAAAGGGAAAACCTGCAGGTCTGCTTCGAAATACACTTAACGGGATCGTCTTTCCGGATGCTGCTGCCCAGGAACCGTCTTCGGAAACATAAACGGCAGCTTTGTTTCTTGCAGGGATCGTCAATGTCTGGATCTTATCGATCAGGCGGTTTATCCCTGTATGTTCTACTTCTGCTGCTGTGGCATATCCACAGTCATTAAAATATACCTTTGACAGCGCAATATGAGTAAATACATAACGGTTCTGCCATTTTGACCAGTCTATGTGACTGCAGGAGGGGTCATATCCGGTCCCCAGATCCCCCGGTCCTCCGTAACCAAAGTACAAAAGCTTCTGGATCACAGAATTAGTCAGTGCTTTTACTGCCTCATTCTTCAGCGTCATACTGTCCAGTCCATCCTGAGTTGCTTTCAGGCAATACAGAGGTGAAACCTTTTCCTCTCCTGTATCATCGATATAATGTACAGAACGATACGTACATCCCATACGGGTTTTATTTCCGGGACCAAGAAAATCATTGGCAGCTGTCCAGATCTCATCGCAGTAAACCCTGGTCCAGCTGTCCAGATAATACTGGGACGGGGAAAGTGCTGTAGCTGCGATAGCATCCTCTCCTTCTGAGATTACTTCCGCACTGCCAGCTTCCCGGAACTCCCCGGGAAGTGCTGCAGAAAGAGCAATGATCTCTCCGTTTTCGATATCCTGGATCAGTTCCTGATCCTCTTCACTTTCTCCTGTAAGGATTTCCGCGTTTTCTTCCGTGAATACAGTAAATCCCGGATCCTCTGTCTGCTCCGGTATCTCTGTCAGAGCTATATTTTCTCCTTCTTTTGAAACAGCTTTCGGTTCTTCTTCCGGTTCGATCAGCTTATCACTGTCCGTATTTTCAGTATTATCTTCACCTTCTTCAAAATCTTCCTCCACCGTTTCCGGTTCAGGCAAGGCTGTCGGAACCGGCATCTCAGCCTCCCCGGGCTGATCTGTTACCGGAATATCCGGGGCCTCCTCTTCTTCCTCCGGTTCTGTCTGTTCCTGCTGCGGATCTGCTGATACCGAACTCATATCTGCTGCAGGACTGGCCGAAACCACAAGAGAAGAAGCTGTGATCATCAATGCCATCCATGCACCGATCATTCTTCTTTTCAATTTTTTCGTCCTCCTTTCCATAGCGTCAGACTGCAGGTAAGCAGCGCCATACCAGCCATCAGTGCAAACAGGATCACAGGAGATTCATCTCCGGTCTTCACTGGTGTTGTCCTTACCGAAGAACTGTTATTTCCGGAAGCTCTTTCTGTGGCTTCTTTCCTGTCATTCCGGCGTGGAACAGGGCTGGTATCCGCCGTTTCCTGATCCTCCTCCACAGAAAAGATCCATTTCACATCTGCAGCTCGAAGAGCATATAAATTATCCAACTCTGCCGGAACCGTAACCTCAAATCTCATGTTTCCTTTTTCTCCGCTGGAAAATTTCCCCAGGGACACGGCCTTATTGAGAGACACAGCCAGAAGATCCCCGGAATACAGCTTTTTATCATTCATGGTGATCACCAGCTTCAGCTTTTTCAGAAATTCCTGATCCTTTACCGATTTACATTCCGGTGATGTGCGGAAGAAGATCTCTGCTGCATGCTCCGTTGTATTACGGATCTCTACAGAATCATGAAAAACATCTCCCGGCATTGCCGTGGAAAATCCGGAAAAAAAGTCTTCCGGAGCCGCGATCAGTTTGTGCGCATTTCCTTCAAACTCCACCTTCAGATCCACCGGACTTTTTTTCTGAACCACAAGACCATCGGTATCGTGGATACATCTTAAGATCTTCTGATTTCCCCAGGGTGACATGGCACGGAAATCCGGTGCAAAATTTGCCGCCTGGACAGCATCCGCCACGATGGTGATCCCCAGCTTCTTATCCTGGTAGGATTCATCCCATTGGGATGGTACAGTCACACCGGTAAAAATATCCACGCTGTCTCCCTGTTCCAGCTTCCTGGTATAATAAAAATACTCTCCCTTCCGGATCCATCTCGGTGACATTCCTGTAAGATTCCTGTCATCCAGACCATCCAAACCTTCCAGATCATCTGTATAAGAGATCTTCACCCTTACCCAGCATGGCTCTGAGTGATTGGTGATCCTGGGGATCTTGGATATCTCATCTCCCGGAAGAACGATCCGGCGATCCTGATATTTCATTTCTCGGCCGTCCTTTTTTTCCAGTTCCCGAAGAGAAATATTGATATCTCCCACTGATATGTGATTGGTCACTGTCACGGAATCTGAAAATCTGGCATAAGCAGCCGTGCACGCCAGGATACTGCCTGCTACAACAGCACCTGCCAGCAGGGCTTTAAGGTGTTTTTTCAAGCATTCCCCCTCCTTTCTGCCTGAGCAGAAACCGGATCTGAAAAATACCTCCACGCACTTTCATAATCTGAAAATCCTTCTGCCTGTACAGCTTCCTCATAAACATTGATCTCAAAATCCTTAATGCTGTCCCTATAAGTATCATCGATCTTTTGGGGATCGATCTGAAATCCGGTACACAGAGGAGTTGTTTTTTCACCCTCGGATATTTTTTTCCGGTAGTAATAATAGCCGTCCTGACTGTTATACACCCAGTTTGCCGTATCCGGACCTGTTAATTTCACGCCTCTGCCGATATCGTCATTGGAGTAGGAAAGGGACATCCTCACATAGCAGTCTGCCTGGAACCCTTTCACACTGCCGGAAAAATTTCCGATCCGGATCTCTTTTCTGTAGGACGGACCATTCTCCATAGGCGTAGGTGTAGGATCCGGAAAATCTTCCTCGATCTCCGTTGTCACATACCCCACTGCAGCAGAATTTATCTTTTTTTCGAAGTCTGAAAAATACGCCGCAGTCCCTGTTGCGCACAGGAGCCCTGTTGTCAGGAGAAGGAAAACGGGTCTTTTTAATTTATTCATTTCGTGACACCACCGGCCTGTCCTTTATTCTGATTTACATATTTCTGGTAAGCAGCAGTTGCCTGCTCCAGAACCGTAGTCTTGTCATCCCCAGTATTGGTAGCCTGGATCGCATAAGCCCGTACCGGCATATCGATCTGCTGTGTATCCAGCTGACCTTCGATGATATTGGCAAAGGTTACTGTATCAAAAAGAGTTGTAGTCTTTGTTCCCGGCTTCAGGATGTGGTTATATGCATAGGTGTAGACCATATTCTGCCCCACTTCGGTCCGCTCCAGCTGTGTCCAGTCCTTGTTTTTGGTGAAGCTGAACAGCTCTGTTTTTGCAAGCGCATTCCTGGTACCATCCTTGGCTACCGTGATCACATTTCGGACCGGAACAGAAACTTCCAGATAGACAAATGCTTCATTTACTCCTTTATTTGCTACATAGGGGTCCTTCCGGATCACCTGAGTAGGAACCAGATCTGTATTGTCCTCCGGTTTCCAATTAGGCTCATCCAGGTCGATATCCACTTTTCCTACGGTAAAGCTGTTGGTTGCCGTTTCAAAATCCGTGAGATATGCAGCTGTTCCTCCGGCTGCCAGTGCAGTGATCACAGCAGCAAGTGCGATTCCTTTTACCAGTTTTCTGTTTTTCATCATGATTAAATTCCTCCCTGTATTTTTTTCTTTTTTGGGGTATATGCCAGATCAAAGAGTACTGACAGACATGCCGCTATGCAAACTGCGGCAAAAGGGATCCGGGCTTTCAGAAAATGGATCACGTAGCCCAGATAAGGCAGGTGAAAGACTACCCGCCCGATGATCTGTGACGCCTCTGCGGGAACAGGATCTTCTGTCTTGTTGGCGTCACCTTTTGTGATAAAGATATCCTTTTCTTTTTTAACCACTCTGTGGGTGACAACGGTATCTCCGTTATGAAAAGTAATGATATCTCCCTTTTTCGGAGAAAACTCTCCTTCCTTTGTAAAAACCACAGCTCCGGTTGGAATCTCAGGTTCCATGGATCCGGAATAGACCACATAGGGCCGGATCCCGAAAAGTCCGGGAATAAGAAGCACCAATGCCATCACCAGCATCAGTCCCAGAACTGTGTTGCCGATACATCGAAAAAATATTTTCATTCCTGTATTCTGTTCTACATACGATATTTGATGATCACTTCCCTCTGCAGGGAAAGAAACAGTGTTCGGATATCAGGAAAATTCCGGCGGAGACCTGCCCCACATAAATTGAGCCATAAAAAAGTCCTCCCTGTATAGCAGTTAATATGGCAATTCGCAACATGCTCCCATCACTTAAACTCACAGATTTTGAAGTGAGGACAAGCATAAGCAAAATAATAATACTGCAAAAATACTGAATGGAAATTATTCGAGCAGATATGCTCAGATGTGCAGTTCCTCTCATTACTTACAGAGGTGAAGGATTCCTGCGACATTTGTTAAAAAAGATTTGTTTCAGATGATATTATTATAGGGTCCACAGATCCGGAAGTCAATCAAATTCGTCCGACAGGATTCGACACTGGTTTCTCAGCGGATCTGTCTGTCACCCTATTTTTCATAAGCTGACAGACCCTGCATCCGTGCAACGCCAGATTTTTTTACAGCTGTACCAGAGAGTAAATATATTCCAATGGAAGCAGCATCAGATCACGGATTTCCCGTTCTTCCTCTTCTTTATTTCCGGAATTTACCGGCAATTCGATCCGGAAAGCCGGCTGGCGGATCATTTCTCCGTAATACTGTTCCGGCCTGCCTGTGCTCCTTCGCCCGTTCTGCGCTTCTCGTTCTATTGCAAGCTGCTCCAGCTTTCCCCTGGTACATTTTTTTAAGTGACGTGCAAGACGGTAGCATCTCTGACCCGTGGAAAAATTCTGATCCCGCCGGTAATAAACCACCTTTTTTCCATATCCGCAGAAAACCAGCAGGCCACGTCCTCCGTATTCCTGAAAGATCCGGATCAGTGCACGTGTCTCATTTTCACTGGCAGGCTGCTGATGGATCTTTTTTCTGCTGCAAAAGGTGGTGGGAAAATTCCTTGCAGTATCCATTCCTCTTGCATTCCCCTCGAATTCATCGCAGGGAACATCCTGCATTTTCAGCATCTGACGGAAAATAGGATTTCGCACAGTATTGTAGCCCTTCCGGCAGATCTCATATCCATCCGGATTGACCACCGGTATGATACAAAGCCTGGTCTGATCCAGGAGCTTTTTTACCTCATAAAGCTCGTCCACGGTCCAGTTGCATTCATATATTCTGCAAAGCTCCAGTGCCATCCTGGTAAGCCTGTCCGTCATCTGTCCATCCGTTCCGGAAAAACCGGCCACACAGAAAATACAGGCATCTCCCTGTCCGATCTCCAGCATAGGGATCATCCGGTCATCGTGGCTTTTTCCGATCACCCGAAACTGTGTAAAGCTGCTGTAACGCCTGGCTGCCTCCCACAGTGAATAGTAAATTGTTTCGTAGGTTTTATCCTGTACTGTATCCATGATGTTCCCTTCCTTCCGTCTTTATACATGTTCATTATTATGTATATTATGCGAAAGGGCATAAAAAAAGAACCGGTTTAACACCGATTCCTTTTGTTTACAAAATAATTCAGGATACCGCCGCCGATGATGATCACCAGCGCAACTGCAACCACTCTTTTCGCTGCCTCCTGAGGGAGCTGGCCCTTGGAGCCAATGGAAGCCTCATAAAAGGTCAGTGTATAATCGATCTCATGAGGAGCACCCATGGCCAGTGTATCTGCGATCACTTCCATCTTATCATCCAGGGCAGTTACCGGGACAGTAAAAACAGAATTTCTACCTTCCTCGCTCTCATTGAGATATTTTTCCCCATCTACGATCATATAATCATAGTTGGAGCTGCTCCACTGGAGCCGTGCATACATCTTCCCCTCTTTTACCAGCATCAATGTGGGGGAAGAAACGCTGGCTTTTCCGCTTCCGCCTTCCAGCTCCACCTGTATGGAATATTCTCCGTCCTCCAGATCTGTCTTCACTGCGTTCTCTCCACCTGCAGCCAGAACCTGTATCGGGCATAGCAGTAGCATAGTCAGAAGAAGCAGCATTATTGTTCTCATCCTGTGTTTCATGGTTTTCTCTCCGTTTTCTGTTTTTCCTTCGTATCACTATAGCACAACCCTCCTTTTCTGTAAAGAACATCTCAGAGTTGTTGAAATGTCTCGGGAGTTTGACAGTTGATCCAAGAAATTTATGATCTTGATGAAGAACAGATCCAGAAAGAAGAAATGTAGGATGGGTTTTATGCAGTTATCACAAACCTGGAAGGTGATGTTTCAGAGATCATAAGGATCAATAAACAACGTTGGGAAATCAAAGAAAACTTCCGGATCATGAATTCATTACTAAAGCAGATATGCGGACCCTCATCAAGAATACAAAACAGATAAAATCAAAGCAAGGATAATATAGTACATATCGCTGCAAAAAGAAAAACGGCCACAACACCCATAATCTGGTTTGTGCAAAAACTTTTCTGCAATTCCCCTGAATGCATCATTGTGATGACAGGACGGAGTCCACCTCATAAAATCCTCCGGAATGCGGAAATTTTCTGTAGACTCCACAGTCCTGCTGTATGCAAACCCAAGATTCTTCAGGGTATTGATGACCCTTTCGTCATATTCTCCAAATGCATAAGAACATCCCCTGATAATCCTTCCCGTTTCTCTCTCCAGACTGCATCTGTCCTGATAAAATTCCTGAACCAGTCTTTCCTGCGAAAGATGTGTGGGATACTCATGTGCAACACCATGACAGGCAATTTCATGTCCCTGATATAAGCTTTTCAGTTCTTGTGTTTTTATAAATCCTTCTGTATCCAAAGTCCCTGAGTTCAGATGAAATGTTGCTTTCAGATTATATTTATTAAAAATATCAACCAGTCTTCTATCAAAAATCTGGCCATCATCATAGCTGAATGTAACTGCCCGGTCTTTCCACTGCGGATAAAACAATTCAAATTTCACAAGCTCAGTCTTCTTTCTCCCAGATTATCTTTACAGGTTCTGTTCCGGTAAGCTCCATACTTCTTTCATCCGGCTGGCTGCAGCCTGCAAAAATCTCATATTTCCTGCCATCCTCTACGCGTTCTCCATTTTCATTTACCACTGTAAATGCCTTTTCCCAGACAGGAACCATAACTTTTCTGCGTTCTCCTGCTTTTATAAAAATTCTCTGGAATCCTCCCAGTGCAGGATTTGGAATTGCATTTTTACTGTCAAGATTTTTTACATAAACCTGGACAACTTCCTCAGTATCTGCATTACCCTTATTATATACTTCTGCCTCTACTGTTATCTTCCGTCCGCACTGTCTTACCTCTGCATTTTCTACTTTTACATTGCTGTAGGTAAGTCCATATCCAAAGGGGAACTGTGCTTTTCCTTCCATATAACGATAGGTTCTGCCTTTCATGGAATAATCTGTAAATTCCGGAAGTTCTTCAAGGCTCTCGTAAAAGGTAACCGGAAGTTTGCCGGATGGGGAGTTTTCCCCAAACAGAATTTTTGCTGCCGCTTTTCCGCCCTGACTTCCCGGATACCACAGAACCATAACTGCATCAAATTTCTCTGCTGCATAGCTCATATCAATATCACTTCCTGCCATCAGACAAAGAACCACCGGTTTTCCGGAACCAGCCATTGCTTCCATTAAATCAATCTGGGACTGAGGAAGCTTCAGGCTCTCTTTATCTCCGGATGCATAGCTGTTTCCGGTATCTCCTTCTTCACCCTCCAGTGTCTCATCCAGACCTACACAAAGAATCACCACATCACTATTTTCTGCAACGATCTTAGCTTCCGCAAGACGATCTCTGCTGAATGCCAGAGGTTCTGTTCTGTCTCTAAACAACTCGCTTCCTACAGAACTAAGAATTCTCACATTCTCACCTACATAATCCTGGATTCCCTCCTGGATTGTAATATATCTGGATGCAGTTCCATGATAATTTCCAATCAAAGCCTTTCTGCTGTCTGCATTAGGTCCCACAATTCCGATTGTTTTGATATCCTCTTTTTTTAATGGAAGAATTCCATTATTCTTCAAAAGTACAAAACTCTTCTCTGCTGCTTTCTCTGCTGCTGCCAGATGTTCTGCTGATTCTACTTCCCTATAGGAAATATTATCATATTCACTGCCATCAAATAGCCCAAGAAGATATCTGGTAGTAAAAAGTTTTACTGCTGATTCTGTAATCCTTTCCTCTGTGACAAGCCCCTTTTCATATGCTTTCATAATATGAAGATATGTATTTCCACAGTTCAGATCGCAGCCATTATTAATGGCAAGTGCTGCTGACTCATAAGCCGTATTAGTCACCATATGATGTTCATGGAAATCTCTGATCGCCCAGCAGTCTGATACAAAATGTCCCTGGAACTTCCAGTCATCTCTCAGTTTTTTCTGCAGAGCAGGGTTTCCACAGCAGGGTTCTCCATTTGTGCGGTTATATGCTCCCATAACTGCCTCTACATCAGCCTCCTCTACCAGGCTTTCAAATGCAGGCAGATACGTTTCTTCCATATCTTTTGCAGATGCCTTTGCATCAAACTCATGTCTGATCGCTTCCGGTCCGGAATGCACTGCAAAATGCTTTGCACATGCCGCAGCTTTCATAGTTTCTCCATTACCCTGAAGAGCTTTTACAAAAGCTACTCCAAGCTCTTTGGTCAGATACGGATCTTCCCCGTAAGTTTCATGGCCTCTGCCCCATCTCGGATCACGGAAAATATTTACATTGGGGGACCAGAATGTCAGTCCTTTATAAATATCTCTGTCTTCTTCACTGGAATATGCATTGTATTTTGCACGTCCTTCTGTTGCTACAATATCTGCCATTTCAGCTACGCAATCTCTGTCAAATGTGGCAGCCATGCCAATTGCCTGCGGAAATACAGTTGCCTGTCCTGCCCTGGCTACCCCGTGAAGTCCTTCATTCCACCAATTATAAGCAGGGACACCAAGTCTCTTTATAGCCGGCGCATCATATCTTAACTGACTGGCTTTTTCTTCCAGTGTCATTTTGGATACCAGTTCCTGTGCTTTCTTTCTTGCCTCGTCTCTGTTCATACAAGCCTCCTTTTACACATTCCTTTCATACATCATCCTTTTACAGCACCTGTAGTCAGACCTTCTACAATCTGATTACTGAACAGGCAGTATACAATAACGGTAGGTGCGATTGCGATAATGATTGCTGCGAACATCTGTACATATTTTTAATCCTCCTTTTGATTCATTACCTCGTTTCTTGATGGTTCTACTATATCAGAATGTCCTGTGATTGGCTCCATAATTCTTGTCATGTTGCTATCAATTCTTGCTATTTATCTGCTACTATTTTCTTTAATATGTCAATTTTAATGGGTTTTTATATTCTTTTTTGCATATTTTGACATATGTTTTTATTATTTCAATTTTTTCAATGTTATATATTGCCATTTACACATGTTTTTGATACATTATATACACAAACATTAAAAAGCAACATTTGCTATCAAAAGCAATAATTAGGTGTGAAAGGAATCCATATGATCCATAATTTACAGGGAATTCATGAAACCGTTGATTACAGAGCAGATACCCAGATCTGTCTTTATTACAATGAGGAAGCCGAAAACTATCCGCCTCACTGGCATCCCTCATTCGAAGTGATCATGCCTGTTATTAATGACTACCGGGTTGTCTGCGGTCATAACGATTATCTTATCAAAGAAGGAGAAATTCTTGTTATATGTCCCTGTATACTTCACGAGCTTTTTGCTCCGGCTACAGGAAAAAGGATTATTTTTCAGCCCGGCCTGAACCACATCCAGCTAAAAGAGCTAGATCTGATCACACCACTCCTCAGTCCTGCCATTCTGGTCACCAAGGAAGAATATCCACAGGTCTATGAACACATCCACCGTCTTATGTTGGAAATCAAGGATGAATATATGAATTTTACCACCTATTCTGAAATTTCCATCATTGCAAAATTCCTGGAAATCTTTGTGGATATTGGCAGAAATCACAAAGCTTTTCATCAGCAGGACGGAGACCGTGATATTCACCATCAGAAAGAATATATGGAGAAATTTCTGTTTATCACCGACTATATCAGCAACCACTTTTCTGAAAACCTTACTCTGGAGGAGGTTGCCAGTCTGGCAGGGTTCAGCAAATATCACTTTGCCCGCCTTTTTAAACAATATACTAATTCCTCCTTCTACAAATTTCTGAACCAGAAAAGAATTGAATACGCAAAATCTCTTTTGCTGGATCCGGAGCTTGCTGTTACCGAAGTGGCAGTACAATCAGGCTTTTCCAGCCTGTCCGCCTTTTTACGGATGTTCAAACAATTAAACCTGTGCACTCCCACAGAATTCCGAAATATGTATGATTCACACTTCCAAAAAACACCTGTTTCCGGGAAAAAGTAATCCCGGAAGCAGGTGTCTGTATTTGCTGCTTTGCAGCAAATACACCCCAGATATTCACTGATAACTACATTTCGCAGTTTTCTGGTCAGAGGAAAGGTTCTATCTTCTCGCCCTGAAAAAGCACTCCACATTTTTCTGCGGAGCGCGTTCTTAATCTCTTATGTTTTTCACACCTTGATTTCCGTTCCGTTCTGGAATGTCACCCGAACATCATCTTTACTGTAGACCGTGATGTAATCGCAGAGTGCGTACCATGCTCCCTCGTCAAAAATCTCGACCTGCTCCGGCAGGGACTGCAGCGTTTCCATAAAATTTTCCATCATCTGCCGCTGCGCCTTTTTGCTTTTCTGTAAAGAACATCTCAGAATTGTTGAAATGTCTCTTCTTTTCCAGTATAATAGAGTGAAATTTGCATACAAACGAAAGGAAATGAACAGAGATGATCGAAACAAAAAATCTCACAAAAAAATTCGACAATTTTACTGCTGTGGATTCTCTGGATCTTCGCATAGAAACCGGCGAATTTTTCGGTCTGCTGGGACCCAACGGTGCCGGAAAGACCACCACGATCAGTCTGCTTTCCACTCTGCTCCTGCCCACAGAGGGCGAAATCCTCATTGATGGGCAGACACTTGGACGCAACCGACCGGATCTGAAGCGCAAGATCAGCGTGATCACGCAGGAATATTCCATGCGCCAGGATATGAACATGGACGAGATCATGGAATATCAGGGCCGTCTTTATTTCATGCCACGAAAAGAGATTAAACGGAAAACTGAAGAGCTTCTGGATTTCTGCGGACTTCTTCCCTTCCGCAAGCGGACTGTAAGGAAGCTTTCCGGTGGTATGAAACGAAAGCTTATGGTATGCCGGGCACTTCTCACAAGTCCGGAGATCCTTCTTCTGGACGAGCCCACTGCAGGCATGGACGCGCTATCCAGACGACAGATGTGGAATCTTCTCCGTCAGCTGAACGGAAAAAATCTGACCATTCTTCTGACAACCCACTATATGGAAGAGGCACAGTCTCTCTGCAACCGGGTAGCACTTATGGATCACGGAAAGCTGGAGGAGATCAATACTCCATCGGGCCTGATCGACGGCCTGGGCAAATACACCGTAGATCAGGAAACACCGGAAGGGGCAAAAAGCCACTACTTCCACAGTCGGGAAGAGGCCATCTCTTTTCTGTCCTCTCTGGACGGACAGTGCACCCTTCGGGAGACAACTCTGGAGGATGTTTTTGTGGAGCGCGCAGGCAGGCATCTGATGCAGCGATAAGCCGGCGTCAGCCACAGTTATCTTATAATTTAACAGAATGGACGATGAATTATCATGGGAATACTTACTATTTTATGGGAAAAATGGGTGGAGTTCCGAAGGGATTTCTATAAGATCACGCTGGCGGCCATGATCGCGCCGCTGATGTATCTGATCGTTTTTGGAATGGGGATCCAGACCTCCTCACACGGAGAGCCTTATCTGAATTTCCTGATCCCGGGTGTGGTTTCACTGACTACAATGAACGGAAGCTTTAATGCTATCGCACAGAATCTGAATGTGCAGCGTCTTTACGAGAAAGCCTTTGACCAGGTTATGATATCTCCGACACCTCTGTGGCAGTTTATTGCCGGACAGATCATCGGAGGCAGTCTCCGCGGGCTTTATGCAGGAGGGATCATCCTTCTTCTGACCATGCCGATCGGAACCGGTCTTGTTTTCAACGGATGGTCATTACTGGTGATGTTCCTCAACGGTGCTGTATTTTCAGCCATCGGCGTTGTGGTTTCTTTCCTTGCCAAAAACCATGCGGATGTACCTCGTTTTTCCAATTATATCATTATGCCAATGGCTTTTTTGTGCAACACCTTCTTCTCTACAGAGAAGATCCCGGGCTTTCTTGGGAATTTTGTAGCTGCTCTTCCACTGTCACAGACCAGTCATCTGATCCGTACCATTGCTTCCGGCGGTGGAGTCAATTACCTCAGTGTCCTGATCCTGACAGTCTATCTCATTGCATTCAGCATTGCAGCTTCCTGGTTTATCTATAAGAAAAAAAATCTGTAAATTTATCTTTACAAAAAATCACCGGCTTTCCTGTTCTTTCGGAAAACCGGTGATTTTTTTATTTGTTATGCTATTTTGGCTATTGTGCGTTTAGATGTCCTTTTTTCTTCTTCTCACGATCACATATCCACCTGCAAGAAGGGATGCCACTGCCAGTGCGGACATGGTTCCGATCGGTGAGTTATCGGCTGTTGATACTGCATTCTTAGATCTGGTTCCGTTGCCTCCGTTGGAGGATGTTGCAGATGCCTCTCCTGTTATAGTTGCATCCGGATCAGAACCTGTCTGGCCGCCGGTACCGTATGTACCGTCTGCTCCTGGAGTTCCGGTAGGTGTCAGTTTTGCAGATCTAAACTGATATACTGCGGATTCAATGGTGTCTGTCTCCTGCCACTGACCACCCGTGTAGATGTATTTCTTGAAGAATACGTACAGGTTGTATGTAGCGTCTTTGTTGATTCCCTTGCCGGAACCAATCTTCCATGCTGTATGAATCTGGCTTTGTTTTGGGTTTGCAGCTGTACTCCAGTAAACCGGAACCCATTTCACATCACCCTCATTTGGATCCTGATTGGTTGTTCCAGCACCAATTACAGTAAATGGATAGAACTGATTCGGATAGAACTGAATTGCCTCATCCAGTCCCTGTACTATGCTCTCTTTTACATCCGGGATGTATGCATTCGGTGTGTCAGTCGGAGTTGGATCTGCAACTTTCGGTCTGGAATCTTCTTTAAATGCTATTTTCAATGGATTTGTCAAAACACCATTTTTATCTTTGATCTGGATATAAAGATCAATTGGGTTGTCAGAATCTAAATCCTCAAGACCGATATTAAATTTCTTATCAGCAGTAAATGTTGTCTGTTTTCCGGTAGATGTAAGATCTTTCGGAGTGGCAGACGTGCCATCACTGTTACGAGAAACCCATTTATAATAACAGGTACCGCTCTTATTCGAAATAAGAGTAACATTCGCAGATGTATGGTTGATCCATGAAAATCCAACCCATCTGACATTTGCCGGACGCTTAGCTTCATCCAATGCAATCTTCTTTGGTGTACTTACAGTTCCATCAGTTCCTTTGATGCTCACATAAACATCAATTGCATTGTTTGCATCCAAATCTTTCAAACTGATCGTGAAATCCTTATTTGCAGAAACATTTTTTCCCTTGCTCATTTTATCAACTGTCGGAGCTTTGGAACCACGATTTACCCATTTATAATAGTACACACCAGCTTTATCAGAACGCATAGTTACAGTAGCAGATGTATGACCTTTCCATTTGTAGCTTACGTTGGAAATCTTCGCAGGTGTTTTCGCTGTTTCTTTCAAAGCAACAGTTGCAATCTTTGTTACTGCTGACTCTGATCCATCTTTCGCTACTACCTGTACATAGAGATCAATCGCATCACCTTTCAGATTTTTCAGATCAATCTTAAAATCTTTGTTTTCAGTGATCTCAATCTTGCTGTCTTTAGTTGTGCTAATGGAAGGTTTATCCGCTCCTTTTGCCACCCATTTATAATAGCATGTACCGCTCTTATCGGACTGAAGAACTACTTCTGCAGTTGTTGCACTTTTTCTTTTTGCGCTGATTAGATTAACCATTGGCGCTGTCGGTTTTGGCTTCTCTGCCTGTGTTACTGCAATATCCTTCCTTACACCTTCACCAACAATGGCGTTACCACTTTCACTTTCTTTTACCCATACATAAAGGTCAATAGTCTTGTCTGTGACGTTGGTAAGTTTCAGGGAAGTGGTTTCTCCTGCCTTAACCATTCCACCTTCTGTAGCTGTCTCGATGGTCGGAGCTTCCGCACCTTTTGCAACATATTTATAGTAATATGTACCTGCTTTATCAGATGTGAAGGTTACAGAAACTGTATTTGCTTCTTTACTCGTAGCATTATCAATATTAACCGTTGGTCTGTTAGAAACAAGCTGACCTGTAGCTGTATTTATTCCATAACTCTGGTCGCCCTCATAGCTCATCGCATTAACTGCTTTTTCAAATGCAGTTGCATCTAAAGATTCAGGTTTCTGGAAAACTGTATAGTCAACTGCCGGATTCTCTACGGAATATCCAATATTCTGGTTCTCAAATGCACCGGCAATGATGATACTTCCAGCACTCTGATCCTGCTGTCCTAATACGATATTGGATTTTACGCTCTTTTCTGCGCTTGTATAGTTCTCGATGATCTTTGGTTCGTCATCAGACGCACCCTCACCTTTTTTAAGTGAAACTGTACCTGTGCTGTAAACAGCTCCACCTGCAGATACGTTGTCTTTGATCTCTCCACCGGTAATGATAAGTTTACCACTGTTCTTTATTGCCGCACCTGCGGATGTGGATGAATTATTAGCAAGAGTAACACCTGTAGTCATTACAAATTTTGCATTTGCATCTACAGAAATAATAGAACCCTCTGCCTGTGTTCCATCAGCTTTGGCTCCATTGATAAGAAGTTTACCAATTGTTGTGGTGCCATCTCCGTCATTCTTGGTCATGGACAAAATACTACCAGGGCTTACTTTAAACATATCACCGGTTACTGCTCCACGGCTGACTGTGGTTTCGCTTCCCTGCACACTGAAAATTGCAATATTCTTATTCTCAGGAACCGTAATCGGCTCTGTAAGAGCAAAAGATTCACTGATCAGGATCTTATAAGAAGAAGCATAAAGATTCTCTTCCGTATCATCAATAGAACCTGTAAAATCCGGAGCCCCTTTAATCGCATTCTTAAGATCTTCTGCTGTCTTTACAACGGCATTTGCTGCTTCTGCAGTTGTTTCCGTCTGCTCCTGCTGCGCCTCTTCCGCCTGAGCCTGAGCTGCTGCCTGTGCTTCCGCCTGGGCCTGGGCTGCTGCCTGCGCTTCGGCCTCTGCCTGGGCCTGGGCTGCTGCCTGTGCTTCTGCCTCTGTCTGAGCCTGGGCTGCTGCTTCTGCCTGGGCGTCGGCTTCACTCTGTGACTGGTCATCCACAGCCGCTCCGTCATCTGGTGTTTCTGTATTCTCGTCTGCAGTCGATGCTTCTGCCTCTGTTACCGCTCCGGTATCTTCAGCGGCAAACGCTGCGGCAGGTGCCATTCCAACAGTCATGGAACCTGCAAGCAGGACTGCAAAAAGCTGCTTTTTTTTCATTTATAAGTCCTCCTGTTATGAGTTAGTCTGTTTAAATCCAATTACAAAAAAGTATAGCACAACGCTTCAAAAAAGTAAAGCGGACCAAAGAATCCGCTTTACTTTATCTGTCTTACGGACGTACCTGTCCATTACCATAAATGATATACTTGGTGGTGGTCAGTGCAAGGAGTCCCATTGGGCCTCTTGCATGGAGCTTCTGGGTGCTGATCCCGATCTCCGCACCGAATCCAAACTCATTTCCATCGGTGAATCTGGTAGAAGCGTTCACATAAACTGCCGCTGCATCTACCTCATCCAGGAATTTCTGGGCATGGGTGTAATCATTGGTAATGATAGCCTCCGAATGCTTTGTATTATATTTATTGATATGTGCAATGGCTTCCTCCACGGAATCCACTACCTTTACAGAAAGGATATAGTCAAGATATTCCGTTCCCCAGTCCTCTTCTGTTGCAGGAACTGCTCCCGGCATCAGAGCCTTTGCTGCTTCATCTGCACGGACCTCCACATGCTTCTCCTTAAGGCGTCCGGCCAGCACCGGCAGAAAATCGTCCTTCACCTTACGGTTTACAAGAAGGGATTCGCATGCATTGCATACGCCCACACGCTGGGTCTTTGCATTGATCACAATATCCGCTGCCATCTGAAGATCTGCAGTCTCGTCCACATAGATATGACAGTTTCCGGTTCCGGTCTCGATGACAGGGATCGTACTCTGGTTTACCACTGCTTTGATCAGTCCTCTTCCGCCACGTGGGATCAGTACATCCACATACCGGTTCAGCTTCATAAATTCCGCAGCCGTTTCTCTGGAGGTATCCTGGATCAGCTGGATAGCATCCTCGATAATGCCGCAGGCCTTCAATGCCTCACGGATACAGTTGACAATGGCAGTATTGGAATGAATTGCGTCGCTTCCACCCTTCAGGATCACGACATTTCCGGTTTTGAAGCAGAGACCGAATGCATCTGAGGTAACATTGGGACGCGCTTCGTAAATGATGCCGATCACACCTAAGGGAACACGTTTCTGTCCGATCAGAAGTCCGTTGGGACGTTTTTTCATACCGGTAACTTCCCCGATGGGATCTTCAAGACCGGTAAGCTGACGAAGTCCGTCTGCCATTCCTTCGATCCTCTCCGGTGTCAGCATCAGACGGTCGATCAGTCCTTCCGGCATCTGATTCATTTTACCGTTTTCCACATCCAGGGCATTGGCCTTCAGGATCTCATCGGTATGAGTGACAAGAGCCTTTGCCACAGCTTCCAGGGTTATATTTTTGTCATTTGTGGAAAGATTTCGAAGGACTGTCTCCGCATCTTTCGCATTCTGTCCCAGTTTTTCAAGCATTTCATTCATTTCCAAATATTCCTGCCTTTCTTTCTGTCTTTACAGCAATATCTTACTGTGCATCGCGGTATATATTCTCTTCCGTCACAATGACCTGCGGACGGATATCCGTAGGCTCTGTGGGAACCTCCGAAAGGATCTGGAAGGAAAATCCTACTGCAACGCGGCAGACCTCCGGATGTTTTTCCAGAAAACGGTCATAAAAACCGCCGCCATAGCCTACCCGGTTGCAATTCACGTCAAAAGCCACCCCGGGCATGACCATCATGGCTTCTTCCCAAGAAACCGTTTCTCCGTCTTCCTTTGGCTCAGGGATCCCGAAGTAGCCGGATTCTAGCTGACTGAAATCGGTCAGTCTGTAAAATACCATATCCTTTCCGAAAACCTTTGGCACTGCCACTTCCTTGCCGTCTTTCCAGGCTTGCTCGATGATATAGCGTGTGATCACTTCATGGTTATAATCTGCGTATGCCATGATCCGTTCTGCATTCCGGTATTCCGGAAGCTGTGTCAGGGCCTCTGTGATCCGGAGACTGTTTTCCCGGATCCAGGCATCGGTATGTTCTTTTCTGGCTTTGAAGATCTTTTTTCTAATTTCCTTTTTTTCTTCCATATTTTTCTCCAAGATTGGTGATGCTGCCATCCTTTTCTTTGATATCGATATTATTCAGATGCGCACGGAGATTTCCTTTCACTGCATCCAGATATTCTCTCCGAAGCTTCGCCTGTTCCACCTTTTCTTCCTCGGTAAGACCTACACTTTTCTGTTTATGTGCCAGTGCGTTGATCCTGTCGATCTTGATATTGTCCATCATAATGTTATTCTCCTTAAAGCAGTTTTTCGATATAATCAATGAGGAAGAATTCTTCCTTCTTGTTTCCTACAAATAATGTTCCGCAGCTCCTGCCTTCCACGATCCTGTGGATGTTGTGGAAGTCATTTCCGTTGGCAATGACCATGTCCGCTCCTGCCGCAGTGGCGATGATCGCAGCGGTAAGCTTGGTCGCCATTCCGCCGGTGCCTACATTACTTCCTGTGGAGGATTTGCCAAGCTTACGCATATTGTCATCCATGTTTTCTACAATGTCGATAAACTGTGCATCCGGATTGGAATTGGGATCGTCTGTAAAAAGACCGTCAATATCGGACATGAGGATTAGAAGATCCGCATCGATCAGTGCAGCAACCACAGAGGAAAGGGTATCGTTGTCTCCGAATTTTACCAGGTTCTGGAATTCGTAGGAGGATACCGAGTCGTTCTCATTTACAATAGGGATCACCTTTTCTGCCAGAAGCTGCTGGAAGGTATTCTGGGCATTCCTGCGGTTGGTATTGTTGACCATGGTATTCTTAGTCATCAGGATCTGTGCCACCATCTGATTGTATTCCCCGAAAAGCTTCTGATAAATGGTCATCAGCCTGGCCTGTCCCACAGCTGCACAGGCCTGCTTTTTCTCAAGCTCTGCCGGCTTTCCCTGCATCCCCAGTGCAGCTGCACCTACCGCAATGGCTCCGGAGGATACCAGCACTACGTCTTTCCCCTGATTGTGAAGGTCGCTGAGCTCTCTGGCCAGGATCTCCAGCTTACGGAAATCCAGTCTTCCTGTTTCTGCGTGGATCAGTGATGATGATCCGATCTTGATAACGATGCGTTTCTTGTCTTTCAGTCGTTCCCTGTAATTTGCGTTCATGTTTTTTGTTTCTCCTGATACCTGTATATTAGTCTTACTGATAAGTAACGGAATCGATCCTGTCATTCTGTACGATCTCCACCCAGGTAGTACCCGGATTCAGGCGGATCTCCTGTTCATTTCCGTCGTAATAATGGGTGATCCCCCATGGAGAATCCTTCTCCCAGCGGATATCAATGGCTCTGCCTCTGGTAATAAACTTGCCCTCTCCGCCGGAAATGGCATCAATATTCAGATAGCCGTTTCCATCGTAGGCCGGGCAGGATGAATACTGAAGGATGATATTGTCGCAGGTAAGCGGTTCATTATCCAGCTGATCCACATGTTCCTTGCCAAACTGGAATCTCTTATATTCCTTTGTCTCCTCATCGTATTCATACCAGGGATGATTGTCAGTAAAATTATCCAGCTTCACAAGGCTGGCTGTGATCCCATCCGGTACAGTCTCTGTACCATCTTCTGCAAAAAGATAATGTCCGGTATATTCTTCTTTATATTCCTGGCTGTATCCCATAGCATCTATGCCTGCCTGAAGGTGACTGGCATCTGTGTAGGCATTGTGAGGTGCCTTCCTGTCTGTTGTGCGGAAAAAAGCCAGCTTGCCAATCTGGATCCCGTTGAGGTTATCGATCACATGCTGTTCCAGATAAGGCAGTGCATAGGCAGCCTGTCCGTAGTGGGCATAGATCGCATTAAATTCGTTGGCATAAAAGAGATAATAGTCACGGCAGCTGCGAACGGAACCGATCCGTTCCAGCTCATCGTAATCTTCGAGAATGCCCATAAGACGGGTAATATTACCTTCCACCGGCGCTTCGTAGACAACACCGGCATGTCCGATACCACTCTGGGGAGCTCCGACACTGTTGTTGCCCATCATCACGGCAACCGGTCTTCTCCGTCCAATGCTCTCCGGAACATCTTCGCCGGTAAGATAGCTCTTTACCTGGGTTTCTTCCTGCTTTTCCTCATTGGGGACAAAGCCTACCAGATCCTGCCCTGCTCCAAAAGCGGGAACAGTCTGGGCAATGCAGATGCATGCAGCTGTGATACCTGCCAGGATACCTGTCTTTTTCATTCTCATATATTACCTCCTTTTCTTAAAGCGGAAGAGTTTTCCGCTTAGCTTTTCCGTGGGACAGCCCGCAGTCATTCGCTGTACTAACGGTTAATCCCCAGCTCCTTCAGTGCCGCTGCCTGCTTGGCTTCCATGACCTTCGCCTCATCCTCTGTCATATGATCATAGCCCAGAAGATGCAACATACTGTGTGCCACCAGGAAACAGAATTCCCTTGTCACACTATGTCCGTATTCCTCTGCCTGGGCAAAAACCTTGGGCACGGAGATCATGATATCTCCAAGAAGGAGTTCATCACTGTCCAGATCAAAATAGGACTCATCCTCTTCCACAACGGAATAATCCGCCGGTGTCTCAAAGGGGATCATAGGAAATGACAGCACATCCGTAGGAGCCTGGATATTCCGGAATTCCGTATTTACCCTCTTGATCTCCTCGTTGTCTGTCAGGACAAGATTGACCTGTCCGTCATAGGGACATTTTTCCATTTCAAGAACCTTGTCCGCAACCTGGGATGCAAGGGCAGCATAGTCAATGCCCAGCTCCTGATCTGTCTCATATTCGATATTTATGGTCATCTTCTGTACTCCTTATTTTTTACAGCATACCTGTCATCCTTCCTGGATTTGGCAGGCTTCTGTTTTTTTTCATAATCGTCATAGGCCTGTACGATCTGCTGTACAAGTGGATGACGTACAACATCCTTGCTGGTCAGCTGACAGAATCCGATGTCATCGATCTTCTTCAGCACCTTCATCGCCACATCCAGACCAGACGTGGCATCCCTGGGAAGGTCCTTCTGGGATGCATCTCCTGTGATGATTACCTTGGAACCGAAGCCGATCCTGGTCAGGAACATCTTCATCTGGGCAGGTGTGGTATTCTGTGCCTCATCTAGGATGATGAAGGCATTATCCAGTGTACGTCCCCTCATATAGGCAAGAGGGGCAACCTCTATGAGCCCCTTCTCCATGTTTTTGGCAAAGCTGTCTGCGCCCATGATCTGATACAATGCGTCATAAAGAGGACGCAGATAGGGATCGACCTTGCTCTGGAGATCGCCAGGAAGGAATCCCAGCTTCTCGCCTGCCTCAATGGCGGGTCTGGTAAGAATGATCCTGGAAACCTCCTCATTGCGAAAAGCAGTTACTGCCATAGCCATGGCAAGATAGGTTTTGCCAGTTCCGGCAGGTCCCACACCGAACACGATCATCTTCTTACGGATCTGTTCCACATAATCCTTCTGTCCGAGAGTCTTGGGCTTGATGGGTCTGCCCTGTATGGTATTACAGATAAAATCCTTGTCGATCTCCTCCATCACGGAGCCGATCTTCTCCATGGCAAGGGAAAGTGCGTAATTCACATTCTGCTGTGTGATGGTATTGCCTCTGCCCGCAAGTGTGTTCAGTTCCTCCACGATCGCCCTAGCCTGTGTGGCTCCCTCCTGGCTTCCCAGGATCTTAAGAGAACCGTCACGGAAGATCATGGTTACGTTCAGAGTACGTTCGATCAGCTTCAGATGCTCGTCAAACTGTCCGAAAATATTCGCCTGGCGGTCTGCCGGCACATCCACATATAATTCGATAATGCTGCTAGCCATCCTCTGGTGTCCTTTCTTTTGGCTGCGTCTTTTTTTCTGTGGGGGCTTCTCTTCCGGTCCGTTCAATGACGGTAAGAGTGCCTCTGCTGACGCAGTCCTGGTGATTTATTTCTATTTTAACATTATTTTCAGATATTTGAACCCCTTTTTCTATTAATTTTTCTTCATAGGCATAAAGCCTTTGTATGGCCTGTTTTTTTGCGGCATCCTCTGTCAGCTGCTCTTTCTGTACTTCGTACTTCCCGATCGCAGCGATCCCCAGGGTAACAGGAGAACGAAAAATCCCGATACTGAAAAGAGGTTCCCGGCTGACGAGGCATTCCTCATTTTGTTTCAGAGGAGAGGAAAAATCCAGAAACCAGTTTCCCAGCTGAAAAATAAGCCTTGTTTTCTTTTTACCGGACCACACCTTTTTCTCTATGTCCAACGGAAAGGTATCGTAATAGGCAATGGTATGTCGGATGTAAATATCCGCATCTGCCTGAACATATGCATAGCGGATGACCTCCTGACTGTCATCGGTGATGTCCACGATCCCGGAAACCAGTTCCTGGCCTTTTTTTATTTCATCCCCGGCCCTGACAAGAGGAGTTCCCTGCCGTGTGACCATGGAATCGATCACACCGTCCAGGGTTGAAAACAGACTGCATGCTCTTTCTTCCGGCTCTGCTTTTTCTCCGGCAGTTCCCTCCCGGATCTCAAAACGCAGGCCCGTTCCCGAAAATCCGGCTGACACCCAGGTGATCTCCGGAAATTCTCTTCGCAGGGAAGCTGCAAGTGCACTGCAGCTGATCTTCTTTCTGGATACTCCGAAACAGACCCCTTGCTCTTTCAGAAAGCTCATCAGCTGGGGTGTGGGATTTAAAATATTTCCCCGAATTTCAACGTTCCACACTCTGCCTGACAGAAAAAAAAGGAGGCAGCAAACTGCCAGAAACCCCGCGGGGATCATTTTTCTTCTTTTACAGAAAAGCAGAAAAAACAAAGGCCCTTTTTTTTTCAGGATGTGGATATGTACCCCTGTTTTTCTCCGCAGTGGCGAGATCTGCAGAAAATCCGCTACCTTCATAGTCAGCTGAAGCTCCGTCTCACCGGTGCGGATGATCCTTTTCAGATCCATTTCCCTGCCTCTGCAAAGGTTCACGAACCGCTGACATTGCTGTCCCTTAACAGAAACCCGCACAAAACCTGGGACCATTACTTATTTCCCTCCTCCAGCGTAATGCTTTCGATCTGCCCGCGGATACATAGTTCAAGGGTTGTGTAGCAGGGGATCACAAGGTTTTTCCCACGGATCACAAGTCTACCGGAAGGTGTCAGTATCAGGATCTCCTCCCTTGTATAGCTCTGGATATTCCGGTAATTTTCGATCACTGCCCGGCGTTTTCCCGTAAGTATCACCTGCACCTCCCGAAATGCCGGTTCCTCGGGAAGCTCCAGAAAAGCTGACATTTTTCTCATTAAAAAAATCCTCCGGCTTTTATCATTAATCTATGCCGGAGGATTTCTTCTTATGTATCTTTCACTGTATCTGCTTTTTGTCTTTTATCTGCGGATCAGCACCATGGAAAACCAGAGAATGGTATTTCCACCCAGATTATATTCCATAGCTTCCTTTTCTACGATCTCACTGACTACCACGCCATAGCTTTCCAGACATGGATGCATATGCTCCGGAAAACGGCATGGTTTTCCGTCCAGATAGGCACAGCGTTCACAGAAGTCACAGGATTCCGTGGAAAGCGTAAAGGTCTCATAGCCCTCTCCCTCCAGAAAATCACGTACCTTCTCTGTAAGCGCTTCGTGTTCCATTCTTGTGGAAAGCATCTCCTTCATGTTCATGATATCCGATACCTCCGCAACGCTGGAAAAGAAAACTGCTTTCGGATAGCTCCGGATCTTCTTTTCGCATTCTGACAGCTCTCCCACTGCCGGAGGACAGGCCCATGTGCTCCCATAACGTTCACATTCCTGTTTACAGATCGTACGCACACGTGACTGTACTTTAATATCCCCGGTATCCAGCACACGATACTCAAAAATGGGATACTGGGAAATAAACTCATCAAATTTTTCTTTTATACTGTTCATACCTTTAAGATCTCCTGTTCTCCAAAAAGGCTCATAACTGCTGCCTCATAGTCACCAAAATGCTGGGATTTTTTGATCTTTTTCAGATATCTGGCATAATTGGTAAAGCCCGGTGCCATATAACTCCACAATTCCTTCATGCGGAAAAGTACATTTCGTTCTCCTGAAAGATATTCCTGATAATCCCGGTAAAGACGGTCATGGAACTGCCGCAGCTTTTTCCGGTATTCTTCCCGGTGATCCTCTCCGTCTTCTTTTTGCATAATGGCATCCAGAAGATAGGGCCTTGCGATCAGGCCTCTTCCGTACATGACGCTGTCTGCATCCGGAAATTTCTCCCGGATTTCCTGATAAGCCTCCACTGAAAAAATATCCCCGTTATATCCCAGGGGAACCTTCAGCTTTTCCCTTGCCTCCTCATACAGTCCATATCTGGGAATCCCCTTATAATGATCCTTCAGAAGGCGTGGATGGATGATCAGCTCCTTCAGCGGATATCTGCCGTAGATCTCAAGAAGCCGTTCCCAGTCTTCCTCATAATCCGTTCCCACTCTTGTTTTTATGGAGATCTCCATCCCGGTCTTTTCGAAAATCTCATCCAGAAAACGTTCCAGCTTATCCGGCTCGCCCAGGAAACCGGCACCCTTTCCCTTGGCTGTGACAGTTCCCGAGGGGCATCCCAGATTGAGATTTACTTCCCTGTGTCCGTATTCATCCCGGAAGATATGGGCTGTTTTCACAAAATCCTCCGCATTGTTGGTCAGGATCTGGGGGATCACCGGAAGATCTCCGTTGGTTTCCGGTGATACCTCTTTGATCTCCTTGCTGCTGAGACGTTTATTGGGCTTGGCAGTGATGAAGGGCGTAAAGTATTTATCCATGGGATAAAAACAATCATGATATGCATTCCGGTAAACCCAGTTGGTTACGCCCTCCATAGGTGCCAGATAATTCTTCATTGTTTATCCTCCTTCATCCGGAAATAGATCTGCTTTCTCCCTCCGCTTCCTGTGGGGATCCTGCCTGTCTCATAATTTCCCAGAGATTTGATAAAGGGGGTCAGCTTGGAATATCCGTAATTACGCACATCAAAATCCGGAAGTCGTTTCCCAAGCTGATCGCCCAGCTGTCCGGAGGAAAGCCATCCCTCTTCGTCAGAAAATTTCTCGATGATGGCATTAATGGCCTTGCGCACCCGCTTGAGATCTTTGTTCTTCCTGGAGCCGGAGCTGCTCTGTTTGCTGCTGTTTCCGGATTTTTTAGCTTCTGCTGCAGTAGCCAGATCTTCCTTCTTCTCTTCCTCCTGCTGGTTGCGGTAGAGAAGATCCAGATATTTAAACTGGTTGCATGCGGAAATAAACGGCTTCGGCGTCTTCTCCTCACCCATACCCAGGACCAGCATTCCGGATTCCCGGAGCCTTGCTGCCAGACGGGTGAAATCACTGTCCGAAGAAACAATACAATATCCATCCACATTTCCGGAATACAGAATATCCATGGCATCAATGATCATCGCCGAATCGGTGGCGTTTTTTCCAGTGGTATAGCTGTACTGCTGGATAGGAATGATGGAATCCTCCAGAAGAACCTTTTTCCAGGAGGAAAGCCGTGCACTGGTCCAGTCTCCATAGATCCGTTTGTAGGTGGCTATGCCGATGTTTGCCACTTCATCCACGATGATCTTGATGTATTTGTCTGATACATTATCTGCATCGATCAGTATTGCAATTCTTAATTCGTTGTCCATAAATCCAACCTTTTCTGTTTAATCTGTGCCGTCTCCGATACGGATCAATGCTCCAGCATGATCTTGAGGATCTCTCTGTCTGTTTCCTTCATACCGTCTTTTCCGATCTGACCCACACAGCTGATGGTCTCTGCGGTTTCTTCCTGGAGAATTCCTGTATAAGGTGCATAAGACTGCCCGTTCATGGCAAGATGATGCGCCAGGAAGGCTGCGTCAAGACAGGCTGCGATCTTGGCAGCACAGGAGATCTTGGCCCCATCACAGATGATTCCCGGAATATTGGCAAGGGTATTCTCGATCGTTTTTTTGATCAGGGAAATATCTCCGCCTACCATATAGGTAATGGCAGCTCCGGCTGCACAGGAGGCCGATACCGCACCGCAGAAGGCAGACAGCTTCCCTATATATTGCTTCTGATAGACTGTGAGGAGATTGGAAAACACCAGAGCCCTGTAGAGGCTGTAATCCGGCAGCTCCATCTCTCTTGCATAGACGATCAGCGGAACAGAACATGCAATTCCCTGATTTCCGCTTCCGGAATTGATGACAACCGGCATATCACAGCCACCCATACGTGCCTCAGAAGCCGCTGCAGTAAGACTTCTCATTCTGGTGAGCATATCGTGAGAATAATTTTCACGGATCACGCGCCCGATACCCAGGCCGTATTTTCCGGTCATTCCCTCATGAGCAATGGCCATGTTGCTTCTGATCTGCGCATCCAGAAGCTCCTTTACATCGGAAAGCTCTACGGTATCTGCAAATTCCCGAATATCCTCCAGATTTAACAGGCCGCGGTCCGTCTCTTCCTTTTCTTCCACTGCTTTATCTGCATCAAGGAGGATCTCTCCGTTTTTGCTGATCCTGGTCACGTTGATATGGTCGTATTTGATCTCCAGGCTGACGGCATCTTCACCGGCATACATTTCGATGATAATGTGAAGGACTACCGGCGTGTCCAGAAGCTCCACCTTACAGATATCTGCCTCCAGAAGTTCCCGGCAGCGTGCCCTGCCCTTTTCATCGACTTTGGAAAGAACTTCCATATCCAGTGAGGCATCTCCTGCCACCGCCCCAAGGATCACACCTGCAGGAATCCCCTTTAAGCCTCCTGAATTGGGAATGATCACACAACGCACATTTTTGATGATATTTCCGGAACATTTTGCTACGATACGCTCCGGCTCTTTCCCAAGGATCTCTCTTGCTCTTGCCGCACCATAGGCCAGAGCGATCGGTTCTGTACATCCCATAGCCGGAATCATCTCTTCACGGAGGATCGCCAGATAGTTTTTATATATTTTTTTGTCCACTTTTTTATTTACCTTCCCGTATTTTATGATTATTTCTTTTCCTGATATTTATGACATGCTACCATATGTCCCGGCTCCACCTGACGAAGTGCCGGGGTTTCCTGTCTGCAGCGTTCCTCACACCACGGACAGCGGTTATGGAAGCGACAGCCCCCGATAGATCTGGACTGTACTCCGGTATCCGTAACGATCTGATCCAGAGTTTTGACTCTCGGGTCCGGAACCGGAATCGAGGAGATTAGCATTTTTGTATAAGGATGCAGCGGATTGGAATAGAGCTTATCTGCATCTGCGATCTCCATGAGATTTCCAAGATAAAGCACCCCGATCTCATCACAAATCTTCTGGACCACCTGCAGCTGATGGCTGATGAACAGATAGGTCAGCCCGTATTTTTCCTGAAGATCCTGAAGCATCTGGACGATCTGGGCCTGCAGGGAAACATCCAGCGCAGAAATGGGCTCATCGCAGACTACAAATTCCGGCTGTACGGAAAGTGCTCTTGCAATGGAAATCCTCTGACGCTGTCCGCCGGAGAACTCATGAGGATACTTCAGAAGATCCTGTTCTTTGAGGCCAACCACGCGGATCAGTTCTTTTGCACGCTCCTTACGTTCTTTCTGCGTGTACATTTTATGGATCTCCATAGGCTCACAGATGATATCCTGCACTGTATGGCTTGGGTCCAGAGAGGAATAGGGATCCTGAAAAACGGACTGCATTTTTTTGCGGTATGGAAGCAGTTCTTTTTCCCCCATGGCTCCGATCTCTGTTCCCTCATAAAAAACCTCACCGCCTGTGGGTTTATGATAACGTAGGATTGCCTTTCCGATGGTAGATTTTCCGCTTCCGGATTCTCCTACCAGACCGAAGGTTTTCCCCTTTTCAATCGAAAAGCTTACCTGATCCACGGCCTTCAGTATGCCCGGCTTAAAGGACAGAAGCTTCGGAGATTTCTGTTTAAAATATACTTTCAGATCTTTTACTTCAATTAAGGGCTTGCTCATCTCTTCTCCTCCCTTCTGTGACAGAATATCCTGTGTCCCTCTGAAGCCTCATAATATTTCGGAAGACAAGCTTCACAGGTTTTGTCCGCATATTTACAGCGATTCAGGAAGGGACACAGATCACCGTTTCCGTCCGAAAGATCTCTCTCCAGAAACTGTTCAAAGGTACCTCCCACCCGCGGCATGCTTGCGATCAGTGCCTGTGTATAGGGATGTCCCGGATGAAGAAAAATCTCTTCTACAGTTCCCTCTTCCACCACGTAGCCACCACACATGACAGCTACCCGTTTACAGGTCTGCGCTACAACGCCCAGATCATGGGTGATCAGGATGATGCTCATATTGTTTTTTTTCTGAAGTTCCAGAAGCAGATGAAGGATCTGCGCCTGGATCGTAACATCCAGGGCTGTGGTGGGCTCATCTGCGATCAGAATCTTCGGATCACTGCTCATGGCCATGGCGATCATCACACGCTGGCGCATACCGCCGGAAAGCTCGTGAGGATAGCTGTTCATAGCTTTTTCCGGGTCTGTGATGCCAACGGCTGTGAGAAGCTCCAGCACCCGGGCCTTTGCTTCTTTTTTATTCATATTGGTATGGCGTCGGATCAGCTCTACCATCTTATTACCAACAGTGTAAACCGGATTCAGTGCGGAAAGAGAATCCTGAAAGATCATGGCGATCTCACCACCGCGGATCTCACGGAGCTCTGCTTCATTTTTCTTCAGGATATCTTCTCCCCGGAACAGGATCTCACCACCCATGATCTTACAGTTGGATGGTCCGAGACGGAGAATGGATTTGGTGGTCACGCTTTTTCCGCTTCCGGACTCTCCTACGATCCCGAAAAAATCCCCCTCACCGATGGCAAAGCCTGCACCTTTTACTGCCTGTGTCTCTCCAAGGTCTGTAAAGAAAGACACCTTCAGATCTTTTACTTCCAGTAATTTTTCCATATGTAAATGTCCTCCTTACTTGGGCTCGAATACTTTTCTTAATACTTCTCCCAGATAATTGAAGCTGACGACCGTGATCAGGATCAGGATTCCGGGGAAAATAGCCAGATACGGTGCCTGCTGGATATAGCGCTGTGCATTGCTCAGCATACTTCCCCAGGAAGCCGTAGGCGGCTGGATACCCAGGCCGAAAAAGCTCAGTGCAGATTCCATCAGGATGGCATTGGCAATGTTCATGGTTGCAGCCACGATAATGGTAGGCATGATGTTAGGCAGGATATGATGTACAATGGTGGAGAATTTCTTCTGTCCGGAGATCTTTGCATAGATGACATACTCTCTCTCGTTCAGGGAAATGGTCTCGCCACGGACGATCCTGGCAATATTCATCCAGGTCAGAAAGCCGATGATCAGGACAATGTTCTGAAGTCCCGGTTTCAGAAAGGCATTCATAACGATCATGATCAGGAATGTCGGAAGGCTCATCAGTGCATCCACCAGACGCATCAGCACCGCATCCACCGTTCCTCCCACAAAACCGCTGATGGAACCGATGATCACACCAAGGGCTGTCGAAAGCACCATGGAAAGGAAGCCCACCAGAAGGGATGCTCTTCCTCCGTAAATACAGCGAGCCAGATAATCCCGTCCCATATCATCCGTACCGAAAAGATGCGCCATGGAAGGAGCATTCAGTCTCTCTGTGGCGCTGATGGCATTGGGATCTACCGGATACAAAAAGGCAAAAATGGAGATCAGTGCCAGCAGGATGATCGCTGCTGCACCTACCACTGCAAGTTTATTTGTCTTAAAACCAAGTTTGATATTTTTCCAGATATTTTCTCTCATGTCCCTTTACCTCCTAACATCCTGCTTTGCGGATCCTCGGATCAAAGACAGCATACAGGATATCTGCCAGAAGATTTCCGAGCACCACGAGAAGCGCGGTAAACATGGTGATTCCCATGATCAGGGGATAATCATACTGCATAACAGCGGTCACTGCCAGCTGACCGATTCCCGGCCATGCAAAAACCTGCTCGGTGATAATGGCACCGGAAACCAGAGACTGCAGGCTCATTCCGAGAACTGTGATCATAGGAAGCATGGCATTTTTCAGTACATGCCGGAAAAGGATTCCAGACTCTTTCATTCCATAAGCCTTCTGCACCATAACATAATCGGAGGACATTTCCGTAATGGTACTGCTTCTTAAATACCGGATGTACTGTGACGCATTTGCAAAGGTCAGAACTGCGCAGGGCATGACCATATGCAGGATCAGATCTCCTAAGGAACGGTTGCCGTCTGAATGCATACCGATACTTGGCAGGATATGGAGATGCACACTGAAGAGATAGATCAGCATGATACCGAACCAGAAAGTAGGAATGGAGATGCCTACATAACAGAACATGCTGGTGATCTTATCCAGAACACCATTTTTATTCTTTCCGGAATACAGGCCCAGTACAATGGCAATGAGAAAACCAAGCAGCATGCTGATTCCCATGAGGATCACGGTTGCGGGAAGTCTCTCCAGCATCTGTGTCAGGACCGGTCGGTTATTCATCAGGGAATTTCCGAAATTCCCGTGAAGGATCCTTCCCAGCCACAGAAAGTACTGCTCATAGACAGGCTTTGTAAGTCCCAGGCTTTCTCTCAGGTTCTGGATATATTCTTCACTCATATTTGGTTCCACATAAGTCAGGACAGGATCTCCGGGCGCTGCTTTTGTCAGTGCAAAGCAGAGAACAGAGACAATAAACAGTGTCAGAATACACTGTATCAGACGGTTTACGATCTTCTTCAAAATGTACCTCCTTTATTTTCCCCGAAAACAGGAAATCGGCTGGCGCAAAAACGCGTCAGCCTCTTTCTGTTTCCGGTATTCATCCGCTATAAAATTATTTATTTCTCCAATGTGTAGATCTTGGAATAATCATAATAAATAGTTTTTAACAGACATTCATCAAAGCCTCCGAAATCTTTACTTACCGCATAGAAACCATTGGAATAAGCGATCGGATAGATATACATGTTATCATTGATCGTATTCTGGATCTCCTTATAAATCTCGCCACGTTTTGTCTCATCTGCAGTGCTGTTGCCCTCTTCCCACAATGCATCCAGATCTGTATCCTTGATCCTGGAATAGTTGGAACGGCTGACGGAAGAACTCATGTCTGCATAAAGGCTCGGCTCTTCTCCCAGAGTGTAGAAGCTCAGTACCAGATCATAATCTGTGCACTCCGTATCCTTTGTCTTATTCTTGAAGGTAGACTCATCTGTAGGAAGAAGATTGATGGTGATTCCTACATTGGCAAGGGCAGACTGTACATACAGAGCTTCACTCTCCATTGTCTTATCTGTGGAGATATACATCAGGTTCAGAGAAAGACTTGTCTTTCCTGCTTCGGAAAGGAGCTCCTGTGCTTTAGCCGGATCATTGTCGTAGGTATTGTCCGGTTTTGTATAGTAGAGTGTATCCGGTGTAAAAATAGAATCTGCAGGCTCTGCATAATCCTCGGAAAGGAAAGCAAACTGACAGAACTCCTCTTTATTCAGTGCGTATGCAATCGCCTGACGTACCTTTACATCCTGAAGATCTTCGTTCAGCTCATTCATGAACATGGCGTTGACACGTCCGGAATTATAGGTATTGATGTTTACGTTATCGTAAGCACTGACGGTATCGTAATCATCTGCGCTGATCAGACGTGCATCCAGATCTCCGCTTGCAAGTGCCGCATTGGCGGAGCTGGAATCCTTTACGATCTTGAAGGTGATGGAATCCAGATTTACATCATCAAAATAGTCATCGAATTTTGTTACTTTATAATACTCTCCGGATTTGTATTCCTCGAACTTAAAAGGACCACTTCCCACCGGTTCATTGTTGAGATCACTTTCTCCGATATTCTCCACGCCGTCATAAATATGCTTCGGAATACAGTAAACCTGGCTCAGTCCACCAAGAAATCCTGCGGAAGATGATCCAAGGGAAATCTTGACTGTAAGGTCATCAACCTTCTCTGCCTCTACTGCCTTGTCATTAACGTATCCGTAAGAAGAATACGGAACATTCTGCTTCTCATCTACCAGCACCTGCATGGTGAATACCACATCATCGGCTGTGATCGGCTGACCGTCATGCCATTTCAGTCCGTCTTTGAGCTTCAGTGTGAATTCGCTGGCATCATCATTGGCTGTTACACTTTCGCAAAGTCCGTTTCCGTAATACATCTCTCCGTTCACGATCTCAAAAAACGGGCTGTACAGTGCCTGCATCATATCGAAGCTTGTCTGATCCACAACATAAAGCGGATTGATGTTCTGCGGATCTGCTGTTTCTGCAATGGTAATATTTCCGCCTTCCGCCTTGGTTCCTTCTGTTTCTGCTGCAAAAGCAGTCATTCCTGACATAACAGTTGTTCCTGCCACTGCAGCTGCCAGAAGCGCTGCCAGTACTTTTTTTCTCATTTCCTGTTCCTCCTGTGTTTCAGTGAGTATTCCTCTTTTCCCACCAGTTTAATATGATATAGGTAAGATAATACTATACCATATTACCTTTGTCAAGCTGTCCCTGGCTCTTCAGAGATTTTTTTACTGCATTTCGTTAAAGCTTGTATTTATTCTACATACAGATCACACAGGCGTCAAGATAAATTTTCTGTATCCTGCCTCTGATCTATATATATTTCCTTAATTCGTCATATTTTTGATCCAGTGTCCGTAATTGCACTTCAAAAATGCAGGCACGCATTTAAAGATCTGATCTGCATTCAGGCAGCATACCACCACTGCCGGAGATGCCTTGACTACAAATGCCATAAACATGGACAGAGGGATCACGAGCCCCCAGGTACTGATCAGGTCCACCTTCATGGAATAAGCGATGCTTCCGCTTCCCCGGATGATACCACCGTTTGTCGGCATCTGATAGGACATTCCCACCATTACTACACTTAAGTCATTACCGAAAGCCCGAAGGCAACCCCTGCAATTTCTACACAGCGCAGTGTAGCAAGCAGGATCTGCGTCACCGCAAAGAAAAAGTAAGTAAACCGGATGATCGCCAGATAGGAAAGACCGGCTTCGATAATCGTCTGTCTGTTGTAAAAAGCCCCAGCAGCTGTGTTGGAAAAAGGCTGGCCAGGATAAACAGCATAAGGGCAATAAAAAAGCCTGTGCGCATGGCCCAGGCACTGATCTTCCTTACCGGCTCTGTCTCTTTCTTTCCCCAGTACTGACTTCCGAATATGACAAGTCCGTCTCCCAGAGCCATAAGCAGCTGCTGAAAGACGAACTGTACCTGGTTTACGGTGGTCACACCGGATAATGCAGTTTCGCTGAAGGCTCCAAGCATAATGTTGTCCGCAAGATTGACACTTAAGGTCACTACATTCTGCAGCACCAACATGGAGCATAATTTCAGAAAATTACGATAAAAATTCTTCATCAGTCTTTTACGATGGCAATGATATCATCTGCGTTGATCACCAGATATTTCTCACCCTCATATTTGATCTCGGTTCCTGTGTATTTTCCGTAGATCACACGGTCGCCCGGCTTTACCTGTACCGGTACTTCTTTACCGTCTACGACCTTACCGCCACCTACTGCGATAACCTCTGCCTGCTGGGTTTTCTCCTTGGAGCTGTCCGGAAGTACGATGCCGGATGCGGTTTTGTCTTCTGTCTCAAAATATTTTACGATAACTCTGTCTGCAACTGGTTTTAATGCCATATTCATTTCCTTCTTTCTGTGATTATTAGCACTCTTGAGCTTCGAGTGCTACTCTTTTTTTATCATACTACATATCCGAAAATTGTCAAGATATTTGCAGATATGTAGTATGATATTATTTATGATAGGGCTCTCCGCTGATGATACGATAGCTACGGTAGATCTGTTCCAGAAGGATCACACGCATCAGCTGATGAGGAAATGTCATCTTCGAAAAGCTTAAAGCATAGTCTGATCTCTTCAGTACTTCTTTTCCAAGACCGATAGAGCCGCCGATCACAAACTGGATATGGCTGGTCCCACGTATTCCCAGCTCGTCGATCTTCCGTGCGAAGTTCTCAGAGGTCAGCTGTTCGCCTCCGATCTCCAGAGTGATCACAAACGCATCATCCCGGATATATTTAAGAAGACGCTCCCCTTCCTTGTTCCGAATGGCATCTTCTACTGTTTCGCTGGCATTATCCGGTGTTTTTTCGTCGGACACTTCTATGATCTCCAGCTTGCAGTAACGCCCGAGGCGCTTGGAATACTCCGCAATGGCATCCCGCAGATATTTTTCCTTGATCTTCCCTACTGTCAGGATACTTATTTTCATCCGCCGTTCTCCTCCAGATAATTCTCAAATTCTTCTGCTGACATCAAAACCTTCCTTGGCTTGGTTCCTTCCTCCGGACCTACCACTCCTGCGTCACAAAGCTGATCCATGATCCTTGCCGCACGGTTAAATCCGATCTTGAACATACGCTGGAGCATACCGATGGAGGCCTTTTCCTTCTCAATGATAAATTTACCGGCTTCTGTAAAATAGACATCTCTGTCACCGCCGCCGGCTCCTCCCGGGACACCGGCTGTATTGACCTGCTTCTCGATGGAGGTATCATAAACAGCACCCTGATTTTTGTCAGAGACATATTCTACGACTGCACTGACCTCCTCATCTGAAACAAAAGCGCCCTGCAGTCTGGCCGGCTTCTGATATCCCTGAGGATAAAACAGCATATCGCCCTTGCCAAGAAGCTTCTCGGCACCGTTCATATCCAGGATCGTTCTGGAATCCACACCGGAAGATACGGAAAATGCGATCCTGGACGGCATATTGGCCTTGATCAGACCTGTGATGACATTGACCGATGGCCTCTGGGTAGCAATGATCAGATGGATACCTGCTGCACGTGCCAGCTGGGCCAGACGGCAGATCGCATCCTCAACTTCTCCCGGCGCAACCATCATAAGATCCGCAAGCTCGTCCACGATGATCACGATCTGCGGCATCTTCTCAGGTGCCTTTTCTCCCTCCGGGACCCGCATATTGGCAACCTTTTTATTATATTCTCCAAGATTACGTACCCCATATTCCGCAAAGGCATTGTAACGGCTGGTCATCTCGGAAACAGCCCAGTTCAACGCACCGGCCGCTTTCTTCGGATCTGTGACCACCGGAATGAACAGGTGCGGGATCCCGTTATATACACTGAGCTCCACCACCTTCGGATCGATCATGATCAGACGCACCTCATCCGGTGTAGCCTTATAAAGGATGCTGATGATCAGCGTATTGATGCAGACGGATTTTCCGGAGCCGGTTGCTCCGGCGATAAGAAGATGCGGCATCTTGGCAATATCTGCCACTACCGGTTTTCCGGCAATATCCTTACCTGCTGCAAAGGACAGCTTGGATTTTGCATTTTTAAACTCCTCTGACTGAAGAAGATCCCGCAGCATGACCGGGCTGTTCTCCTTGTTCGGAACCTCAATCCCCACGGCTGCCTTTCCCGGTATCGGTGCTTCGATGCGGATATCCGGTGTAGCAAGATTCAGTTTGATATCATCGGAAAGACCAACGATCTTGCTGACCTTCACACCCATTTCCGGCTGCAGCTCATAGCGGGTAACGGTAGGTCCGCAGCTCACATTGGTAACGGTTACATTGACGCCGAAATTATGCAGGGTTTCCTGAAGCTTCTGTGCTGTTTTACGCAGATGTGCATCGGAATCTCCCTGAGATCTGCCATCTCCGCGCTTCAGAAGCTTCAGCGGCGGATACTGATATGGTTTCTTCTCCGGAGCTTCTCCCTGGCTGATCTCATGCTGGATATTTCTGATCCCATGCTCGATCTCTGTCTGAGATGACTTCGGGTTTCTGGAGGGCTGATGGGATGCCTTCTGTTCAGCTTCCGGCTGAGGATCCTCCTTTATCTCAGCGGGAACGTCTGCCTTTCCTGTTTCCCGGGAAGCTTTTGCTGCTGCAGCTGTCTTTGCCGGCAGGATCTGCTGCATCTCGGGAATATCTACATCCTCATAGCCGGCATAAGCATCCTCCTCTTCGGCTTCCTGCATTTCTCTTTCGAAATCCGGCTCCTCCGACTCTTCCCGGGCCGGCTGGGACTGTGAACGGTGGATCTGGAATTCCAGCGGCTGAGCATGCTCCTCCGGTTTCTCATCAAGCCCTGGATCCTCTTCTGTCAGATCTGTATCTGCCGGAAGTACAGCCTTTTGTTCATCAAGGAAAGAAGGAAGATTAAATTCTCCTTCCCGGTTCGCCTTCACCGCAGCCTGTCTTTCTTTCTGCGATCTTCTTGTTTTTTTCTTTTGTTTTTTTGAGATATTTTCCGGATCTTTCTCTGTAAGGGCAAGTTCTTCTTCCTCCAGCTCTTCTTCCAGCCGGCGGATCTTCTCCGCTCTTTTTTCCGCACGGATCTTTCTGCGAAGCTCCTTCTGCTTTTCTCTGTCCGGCTGTCCCTCAAGATAAGCTTCTCTGCCCTCTCTTGCTGCATCTGTAAAAAAGTCCAGGATCTTATTCATAAATCCGAAGAAGGATCTCTGTGTTATGATGATGAAAGACACAAGAAGCACCAGAACGATGATCACAGTTCCGCCCACAACGCCAAAAGCGGATGCTGTGGAAATACATACTGCACCACCGAATACTCCACCACCGGTACGGTATTCCGAACTCAGTGAATAATAATCCGAAAACGTGGTACTTGGCGTATAGCCCTCTGTGATCAGCTGAAGAAAGCCGCAGAGGAACACAAAAAATACCACGCCCGCCAGTACCTTTTTGTAGGCAAGGCGGTTGGTATTGTTCACGATCAGGAACGTAACTCCGGCAAAAAGCAGGATCGGGAAAATATATGCACAAAGTCCCATGATGCCAAAGCATACGGCACTGATGGCATTTCCTACGATCCCTCCCATACCAAATGCACTGATCATCAGGATCAGGCAGGCCGCAAACATCACAAGGATCAAGATCTCTGTCTGAAAGCGGTTACCGACAGGCTGCTGCTTCGCCGCAGGTTTTCTTTTTCTTTTTTTTGTCGTTTTTGAAGCTGCCATTGTCAGACTCCTCCCAGTTGATATCAAATATAATTCGCTGCCAGAATAAGGATTCCGGCTGCAAAAGAATAAAATGCAAAATAACGCAGTCTGACCTGATTCGAAAGCTTAAGCATAAAACGGATCACCAGATAGCCTGTGATCCCGGCCACGATCATTCCAAGAACATAAGTAAATCCCTGGCCAACAGTCATATGAACAGAAGTGAACTCTCCCATCTCCACAAAAAAAGCTCCCACCACAGCCGGAATGCTCATCAGCAGCGAATATTTCACTGCAAACTTCCGTCCGAGGCCGCAGAAAAGTCCTGCGCTCATGGTAAGTCCAAGCCTGGAAAGTCCCGGAAACACAGAAAGGCCCTGACAGATACCCATCCACATAGCATCTCCGAAGCTGGTTTCTTTTGTTCCCTTGCTGCCATTGACATTACTGTAGTCCACAACAAGGAGGATCACACCTGTAAGAAGGATTCCGATCCCGGAAAACATGTGTGAGGATGCGCTTCGCACAACAAGTCGTTTGCACTGATATCCGATCAGGACTGTAGGAATGGTGGATACCATGATCAGGGCAGTAAGCTTCCGGTAAGTTCCGCTTATGATCTTTGCGTAGGTAAGCTCTTTCCCAGTCCTACGGTTATAGAGAAAAATATTGGCATTTCCGATCAGATCCAGTATCATTCCGATCAGCTCGATCCCGATCTTCTTGATGTCCTTCAGAAAAACAAGGATCAGAGCTATCATAGTTCCCAGATGGAGCATCACTTCAAAAAGCACACCGGAGCCTCTGGTACCGCCCAAAAGATCCTGCACTCCACAGAGATGTCCGAAGCTGCTCACCGGCAGAAATTCGGTGATTCCCTGAATGATTCCCAATATAATCGCATGTATCACTGACATAATGATATTTCCTTTTCTTAAATTTTTTCCAACACATTATAGCATAACTGAGTAAAACTTACAATCTTCACTTGGCAAAAGTTTCAAACAAATGTTCTTTTTTTAATCTGCAAGAAAAAAAATCCTCCGGCTGCATCAGAAAACACAGTCGGAGGATCTGTTTATAAACAGACTTTCTGCTTATTTATTTTTCAGATATTCGTCGATACCTTTTGCACCAGCTTTACCTGCACCCATGGCAAGGATTACGGTAGCTGCACCTGTAACGGCATCACCACCGGCATATACGCCGTCCTTGGATGTCTTACCGGTTTCTTCCTCGGCAACGATACATCTTCTCTTGTTGATGTCAAGGCCCTTGGTTGTGGAAGAGATCAGAGGGTTCGGTGAAGTACCAAGAGACATGATGACAGTATCTACATCCATATCATACTCGGAACCAGGAATCTCTACCGGACGTCTTCTTCCGGATGCATCCGGCTCACCAAGCTCCATCTTGACAACCTTCATACCGTTTACGTGGCCGTTCTCATCAACGAGGATCTCCTTCGGATTTGTAAGAAGATCAAAGATGATGCCCTCTTCCTTAGCGTGATGAACTTCCTCTGCTCGTGCAGGAAGCTCTGCCTCACTTCTTCTGTATACGATATGTACCTCAGCACCAAGTCTCAGCGCTGTTCTTGCAGCATCCATGGCAACGTTACCACCGCCGACAACTGCAACCTTTTTGCCTGCTGCGATCGGTGTATCATAGGAATCATCGAATGCTTTCATGAGGTTGCTTCTTGTCAGGTACTCGTTTGCAGAGAATACACCGCTTGCATTCTCACCCGGGATACCCATGAACATCGGAAGTCCTGCACCGGAACCGATGAATACAGCCTCAAAGCCCTCATCCTCGATCAGCTGATCGATGGTAGTGGATTTACCGATGACAACGTTTGTCTCGAATTTAACGCCAAGCTCTTTGACCTTCTCGATCTCTTTCTTAACAACCTTCTGCTTCGGAAGACGGAACTCCGGAATACCGTAAACAAGAACACCGCCAAGCTCATGAAGAGCCTCGAATACAGTGACATCGTATCCTGCCTTTGCAAGGTCACCTGCACAGGTAAGTCCGGATGGACCGGAACCAATCACTGCAACCTTATGTCCGTTCTTAACCTCTGCTCCTGCAGGTTTGATATCATGCTCCAGAGCATAGTCTGCAACGAATCTCTCCAGCTTACCGATAGAAACAGCCTCGCCCTTCTTACCGCGGATACACTGTCCCTCACACTGGGATTCCTGCGGACATACACGACCACAGATAGCCGGAAGTGCGGAAGATAAACCGATCACCTTGTAAGCCTCTTCCATGTTGCCTTCTTTGATGTGCTCGATAAATCCCGGAATATTGATGGATACCGGACATCCCTCTACACATTTCGGTTTCTTACAGCCAAGACATCTCTGTGCCTCTTCCATTGCTTCTTCCTGATTATATCCAAGACATACTTCCTCGAAGTTTGTCGCACGTACCTTCGGATCCTGCTCTCTTACAGGAACTTTTTTTAACATTTTTGCATCTGCCATTAGTTGTCACCTCCGCAATGTCCGCATCCACCGTGGTGGGTATCGCCTTCCTGAAGCTTCAGTAATGCACGGCCCTCCTGGGTCTTATACATCTGGCTTCTCTTCATAGCCTGATCGAAATCAACGAGATGTCCGTCGAACTCCGGTCCGTCTACGCAGGCAAATTTGATCTCATCACCGACCTGGAGACGACAAGCGCCGCACATACCGGTTCCGTCAACCATGATCGGGTTCATGCTGACAATTGTGTGGATACCAAGCTTCTTGGTAAGAAGACAGACAAATTTCATCATGATCATCGGTCCGATCGCTACACAGACGTCATAATGCTTGCCCTCGTTTGTCACAAGATCCTCAAGAGTCTTTGTTACCATACCGGAACGGCCATAGGAACCGTCATCTGTTGTAACATAAAGATTGGAAACAGCGCCAAGCTCTTTCTCAAGGATAACCATATCCTTAGTCTTGGAACCAAGGATAACATCCGCTGTGATGCCGTGCTCATGGAGCCATTTAACCTGCGGATAAACAGGTGCGGTACCGACACCACCGGCTACGAATACCATTTTTTTCTTCTTAAGTTCTTCGATATCCTCATGGACGAACTCAGACGGACATCCCAGAGGTCCTACGAAATCACGGAATGAATCTCCCGCCTTCAGTGCGGACATCTTAATGGTAGATGCTCCGATCTCCTGGAATACGATGGTAACTGTACCGGCCTCGCGATCGTAATCGCAGATGGTAAGCGGGATCCTCTCTCCCTTTTCGTCAAGTTTCACAATGATAAATTGTCCTGGCAGACAGTGGCTTGCCACACGTGGTGCATGCACAACCATAAGATGGATCTTAGCTGCCAGCGTTTCAGCTTTTAAAACCTTATACATGGTCTTCCTCCTCGCGCAAATTATAAACCTTTATTAATAATACGCTAAAAATCAGCATATGACAAGAGTAGATTTACAATTTCTGTCAAAATTCTTTACCACAGCACAGCGCAACCATGTTAGCCTTATACAACTAGCATCATCAAAAGCCACATACAAAACTGGTTATTTCTGTGTTTTTTTCCTTTCGATAAGGGTATACAATCGGTCCAGTGCCTCCCGGATCCCTCCTACTTCATCGATGAGTCCTTCCTTTACCGCTTCCTCACCCTCCAGCATAGTCCCCACATCTTTTACAAGCTGGGAAGTATCCAGCATCAGCTCCTCCATCCGTTCTGCCGTGATATGTGAATGTCCGGATACAAAGGCAATGATCCGGTCCTGGATCTTTTCCATATTGCGGTAGGACTGCGCCACGCCGATGAACATTCCGTTCTGGCGTACCGGATGGACCACCATGGTAGCACTTGGCACGATAAAGGAATAATCTGCTGATACCGCCATGGGTACACCTATGGAATGTCCCCCGCCCAGCACCAGAGAAACCGTAGGGATACTTAGAGACGCGATCATCTCCGCAATAGCAAGCCCTGCCTCCACATCTCCTCCTACCGTATTTAAAAGGATCAGAAGCCCCTCGATCTCCTCATCATCCTCAATGAGAGCCAGCTTTGGCAGTACATGCTCATACTTGGTTGTTTTGCTGTGAGACGGCGCGGATTCATGACCTTCGATTTCCCCGATCACCGTCAGAAGCTCCACTTTATGCTTCCGGGAATTTCCATCGAGCACTGCCTGCCCGGTTTCCCGGATCTGTTCGTTCTGGCTCGCTTCCCGGTCCAGTTCCTTCTGTTTTCCCTCTTCGCTCTGTTTTTCCATAAAAAAATACCTCCGGAATCTGAAATTCTGGAGGTATTATATGCAAAATATTACTTTCTATTCAGAGATCATTCGTCCCAGTTTGTCCATACGTCAGTAACGTCGTCGTCATCATCAAGAAGATCCAGTGTTCTGTGAAGATCTTTGATAGCCTGATCATCCGTCAGATCCACATAGGTCTGCGGGATCATGGCGATCTGTGCTTCTACAAGCGGGATTCCGGCTTTCTCAAGAGCCTCACGTACAGCACTGAAATCGTCCGGTGCTGTGATGATCTCAAAGCTGTCCTCTTCCTCGTTGAAGTCCTCAGCACCTGCATCCAGAGCTGTCATCATCAGCTCGTCCGCATCCATCTCGCCGCACTCATCCTCAAGCTCTTCCTTGTCGATGATGATCTGGCCCTTCTGGTCGAACATAAAGGATACGCATCCCTGTGTTCCGATGCTTCCGTTACCCTTGGTAAACGCGTTACGTACATTACCTGCAGTACGATTCTTGTTATCTGTAAGAGTCTCTACGATAATAGCAACACCGTTCGGACCATATCCCTCATATACAGCCTTCTCGTAGCTGTCTGCAGAATCCGCACCTGCTGCCTTCTTGATTCCACGATCGATCGTATCGTTCGGCATGTTGTTCGCTTTTGCTTTTGCAATGACATCACGAAGCTTGCTGTTGTTTGCAGGATCCGGGCCGCCGGCCTTTACTGCCATAACGATCTCACGGCCGATGACTGTGAAGATCTTACCCTTCTTGGCATCATTTTTCTCTTTCTTATGTTTGATGTTGGCAAATTTTGAATGTCCTGACATGGTATCTTCCTCTCCTTGTTACCGTATATTTTCTTTCGTGCCCTGCTCATTTTGGGTACCGTTTTACATAATTGCAACTCGGTTTAATATAGCACTTATGAAAGATTTCGTCAAGAATCAGAAAACAAACCGGTCAAAATTCCTCATGTTCCCCTAAAAAGTCAGTTCCAGACTGATCTCAAGCGCATGATTCACCTTATCAAGCATAGCACTGTCCAGATGACACACCTTATCCTTCAGACGCCGCTTGTCGATGGTGCGGAGCTGTTCCAGAAGGATCACGGAATCCTTTTCGATCCCGTAGGCGGATGCATCGATCTCAATATGTGTCGGCAGCTTTGCCTTATTCATTTTTGATGTAATTGCCGCACAGATCACTGTGGGACTGTGACGGTTACCCACATCGTTCTGGATGATCAGCACCGGACGGATGCCGCCCTGTTCACTGCCCACTACAGGTCTTAAGTCCGCGTAAAAAATATCCCCTCTTTTTATAACCACACAATTCACACTCCGATTCTGGTCCGGCTTATTTGCAAGCCGTATTCCTTTTTACAGATAAGTATTTCCACAATTTCTTTGTGTATACCATGCGTGGTACTTTTTTACCGGCCTTATGTCTGACCCGGCGTTTTCCGGATCCGGGTATTTACGGATCTACTGGAAAAAGCTCTCCTCTTCTCCGCATTCCTTACCGTCTTTGATATAAACCCGCGGAACACGTTTACTGATCCCGCAGACAAATTCATAGGAAAATCTTCCGGAAAGATCTCCCAGTGTCTCCACACTGATAAATTCCTCTCCATCTCTTCCCATCAGGGTGACCTCGTCCCCGGCCTTCACCTTCGGGATATCTGTGACATCAACCATAAACTGATCCATGCAGACACGTCCGAGGATCGGAGCTTTTTTGCCCCGGATCAGGACCCAGCCCTTATTGGAAAGCTGTCTCGGATAGCCATCTGCATAACCTACGGGGATCGTTGCCATTCTGGTAAAGCGTTCTGTAACAAACGTTCCTCCATAGCTTACCGCTGTTCCACGTTCCACATTTTTCACATAGGATACATGACTTTTCAGCTCCATTGCAGGTGTCAGCTTCACAATATCACGTTCTACCTCCTCTGACGGATAAATACCGTAAATGGTGATGCCGGCACGAACGACATTGAGATTTGCTTCCGGAACACGGATGATACCTGCACTGTTGGAGCAGTGACGTACCGGAATATGAACACCTCTTTTTTCCAGAAGCTCTGCAAAACGGAGATAACGGTCCAGCTGCACCAGTGCAGGAGAACGGTCGGTCTCATCCGCCCTGGCAAAATGGGTAAACATTCCCTCGATCACCAGATTCGGGATTTTTGAGATTTTTTCGATCTTTACCGCATTTTCCGGAATATCCGCATATCCGATCCTTGCCATTCCCGTATCCAGAGCCAGATGAATATGTACATTTTTTCCAATGCGTGCACCTGCTTTTGCATATTCTGCTGCTGTATTAAGATCCGATATGGTGATCCGGATATCATTGGCTGCAAGTTCCTCATAATATTCCTCAAATACAAGGCCAAGGATCAGGACAGGCTTGGTGATCCCTGCATGCCGAAGCTCCAGTGCCTCCTCCGCAGTAGCTGTTGCAAATCCCCAGATATAGTCATAGTCCTGGATCAGACGGGCAATAGCTCTGGCACCATGACCATAACCGTCTGCCTTGATCACAGCGATGATCTTTGTCCCTTCTTTGACATTTTTATGCATTTCCTCAAAATTGTGGGCAATGGCATCCAGTGATACCAGTGCTTTTACTCTCTCGTATTTTTTCATAATCCCGACTCCTCTTCACCTATAGCTAATGCCTTGGGCAGATATTCTATGATATCTCCTGCCAGCATACTGCGCTTTCCTTTTTCAGCGGCTGCAAGATCGCCGCAAAGTCCGTGAAGATAAACACCTAACGCGGCCTTTAAAACCATGGGAGGCTGTTCCTCCGTTTTCAGATACATACATAACACTGCTGCCAAGATCCCGGAAAGCACATCTCCGCTTCCTGCAGTTGCCATTCCGGAATTACCGGAAAGATTCAGATACATCTGGCCTTTCTCATCTGCGATCACCGTACATGCATCCTTCAGTACGCACACAGAGCCTGTTTCCGCAGCACATTTCAGTGCAGTATCTGCGATCTCATGCTGGATCTCCTGGATCGTTCTGCCACTGAGCCGGCTCATTTCTCCGATATGCGGTGTCAGGACTACATGCTCTCCCAGATACTGATACCACTGTGGATGTGCAGCCAGAAGGTTCAGGCCGTCCGCATCCAGGATCAGCGGCTTTTTCTCCCGGGCAGCCGCCGTGAGAAACCACTGTTCTCTCTCACGGCTGGCCACTGATGTTCCAAGTCCCGGTCCGATCACGATCACATCACACCAGGATAGAAGCTGTTCATTGGATTCCTGATCAAAGCGGCTGCAGACCATAGCCTCCGGAAGGAGTATCTGCAGTGGGATCCTGTTGGCTTCCACAGTCTGGATCTTTACCATTCCCGCACCGGCACGAAGTGCTGCACTGGCGCTTAAATAAGCGGCTCCGCACATTCCCTCACTTCCGGTCACAAAGAGCACTTTTCCGAAGGTACCCTTGTTTCCGCCGGGATCACGTTCCGGAAACAGCTTCAGATCTTTATTTTCCAGACAGGCGGCAGATGCAGTCACAGCTTCTTGCTCATAGATCCCGATATCGGCGGTAACGATCCTTCCTGCATACAGTCTTCCCGGATAAAAGCAAAGACCTCTTTTCCGGTAGGCAAATGTGACAGTCAGATCGGCGCTGAAGGCAATTCCCATTTCCAGGCCAGTATCTCCGTTCACTCCTGACGGGATGTCAACTGCGATCTTTTTGGCCCTCGCACTGTTCATCTCATGGATGATATCAGCATAATGCCCCTCGATCGGACGCGTCAGGCCTACCCCAAACACGGCATCTACTATAGTAGTATATTCACTCCACTGCGGGTTATTCACCTCCGGGACACGATAACCGGAAGCGATCTTATACTGAAGAGCGGTCTCGCTGGTCATTTTATCTTTGTTTCCGACCATATAAAACTCTACCCGCATCCCCTTCAGATGGAACAATCTGGCAACTGCGATACCGTCACCGCCATTGTTTCCGCTTCCGCAGACTACCAGGATCCTTTCGTCCTTCTGGAGATACTTTTCTGTTTCCTCTACCACCTTCAGTGCTGCCCGCTCCATCAGAACCTCGGAGGGAACTCCGATCTCACGGATCGTTGTGGAGTCCAGATCCTTCATTTCTTTGCAGGTAACAAGCTTCTTCATTCTGTCTTCTGCCTCCCCTCTGTCATAGAGAAAGCTGCCGTTTCCGGCAGCTTAACAATTCTTACTTATCCACATGTTCCTGCCTGTATTTACTGAGATTATAAGACAGTGTCATCAGACTCTCGGAAAGATGAACGTTCTCTACGATCACATCATCCGGTGTCTCAAGATCGAGATGTGCAAAATTCCAGATTGCCTTGATCCCGTTCTCCACCAGGATATCTGCCATTTCCTTGGCTTTATTCTTGGGAAGTGTCAGGATCGCGATCTCCACGTTATTTTCTCTCAGGAAAAACGGAAGCTCACTGAGCATTTGGATCTCAAGTCCACGGACTGCGATGCCCTCAAGCACAGGATTTACGTCAAAGATACCAACCAGCCTGAACCCGCGCTTCTCAAAATCCACATAATTGGCAAGTGCCTGTCCCAGATTACCGGCACCCAGGATGATCATCGGATGAACGGTATCCAGTCCCAGGATCTTACCGATCTCTGTATAAAGATAGTGTACATTATAGCCATACCCCTGCTGCCCAAAACCGCCAAAATTATTAAGATCCTGACGGATCTGAGAAGCTGTGGTATGCATCTTTTTACTTAATTCATTGGAAGAAATACGTTCTACATTATCTTCCATCAGCTCTCCTAAGTAGCGGTAATAGCGTGGCAGACGCTTAATCACCGCTTTCGAGATTTGTTTTGTCTCCACGATAGTTTTCCTCCTTACCTTACACTAGGTTAATTATAACGAATTGACATTTTCCTGTCAATTAAAGTTGTCTATTCTGTACAAATTTCTTTATATTTTTTCTAATAATTGATTTTTTCTTTGAAATCCCGGCAGTTTCCGTTATAATAGGTGGAGGATTTTTCCCTGTTCAGACATAAACAGGGGTGATTCTTTATACAGGAGGACAGTTTTTATGATCTTATCATGTCAGAATATATGCAAGGCCTTTGGCGAAAAAGTAATTTTAAATGATGCATCCTTTCACATTGAAGACCGTGAAAAGGCTGCTCTGATCGGATGCAACGGTGCAGGAAAGACCACACTGCTGCGGATCATCATGCAGGAGCTTTCTGCTGATTCCGGTACCGTGGTGCTTGCCCGGGATAAAAATATCGGCTATCTTGCCCAGTACCAGGATATCCACGGACATCATACCATCTACGAGGAGCTTCTTACCACAAAGCAGCACATCATCGATATGGAACGCCGTATCCGCAATATGGAACAGGAAATGAACACGGTGACCGGTGATGAGCTGAACCGTCTGATGGAAACCTATACCCGCCTGACCCATCAGTTTGAGCTGGAGAACGGATACGCTTACAAAAGTGAGCTGACCGGTGTCTTAAAGGGTCTCGGCTTCACGGAGGAAGATTATGACAAGCAGATCGAAACTCTTTCCGGCGGTCAGAAAACCCGCGTGGCGCTGGGCAAGATGCTTCTTTCCAAGCCGGATATCCTGCTTCTGGATGAGCCAACCAATCACCTGGATATGGAAAGCATCTCCTGGCTGGAAACTTATCTTCTGAATTATCCGGGAGCTGTTTTTATCGTCTCCCATGACCGTTATTTTCTGGATAAGGTGGTCACCAAGGTCATTGAGATCGAAGCCGGACAGACCCGCGTATACAGCGGCAACTACTCTGCCTATGCTCTCAAGAAGGCTCAGCTTCGTGACGCACAGTACAAGGCATACTTAAATCAGCAGCGGGATATCAAGCATCAGGAAGCTGTTATCGCCAAGCTGAAATCCTTTAACCGTGAAAAATCCATCAAGCGTGCGGAAAGCCGTGAAAAAATGCTGGACCGTGTACAGAGGATCGAAAAGCCTCTTGAGCTCCAGGACCGGATGCGTATCTCGCTGGAACCCCGGGTGTTAAGCGGAAACGATGTGCTCCACGTGGAAGCGCTTTCCAAGGCCTTTCCGGGACAGACCCTGTTCTCCGATATCTCCTTTGATATCAAACGCGGCGAGCGTGTGGCACTGATCGGAAACAACGGAACCGGAAAGACCACCATGCTGAAGATCATCAACGGTCTTATTGAGGCAGATGCCGGCAAGTTTTCCCTTGGTTCCAAGGTGCAGATCGGTTATTACGATCAGGAACATCATGTTCTGCATATGGACAAAACGATTTTCCAGGAAATCTCCGATACTTATCCGACTCTCACAGAGACCGAGATCCGAAATATGCTTGCCGCATTTCTCTTTACCGGAAATGATGTTTTCAAGGAGATCTCCGCACTTTCCGGTGGAGAAAGAGGCCGTGTTTCCCTTGCAAAGCTGATGCTTTCCGAAGCCAACTTCCTGATCCTTGACGAGCCTACCAACCATCTGGATATTGCCTCCAAGGAGATCCTGGAGGAAGCACTGGTCAGCTACACCGGTACAGTCCTTTATGTCTCCCATGACCGTTACTTTATCAATCAGACTGCAACCAGGATCATGGAGCTGACAAACCAGGCAGTGGTAAATTACATCGGTGATTATGATTACTATCTGGAAAAGAAGGAGGAGCTGACCAGTACCTATGCACCGGGAAGCACTTCTCCGGAGGCACCTGCCGAAGAAAAATCGGTTTCCGAGAACAAGCTTTCCTGGCAGCAGATGAAGGAAGAACAGGCAAAGAAACGAAAACGGGAAGCCGAGCTGAAAAAAGTCGAAGCCCGTATCGAAGAGCTGGAAACAAGAGACAGCGAGATTGACGAAACCATGGTCCTTCCGGATGTCTGCACCAATGTAGCGGAATGTACAAAGCTAAGCCGCGAAAAAGCAGCCATCGCTGAAGAACTGGAAGAGCTTTATGAAAAATGGGAAGAGCTGGCCTGACGGTCAGCTCTTTTTTATCCCCTTATGTTTTTATGGAAGCAGCATGCCGAGATGCTGTTCAAAGCATACGCCATCGTTACGGTCTGTTCCTTCCTCCACCGCATCCCGGATCGATGCCGAGATAAAGTCCACGGCCAGCTCTGCACAGGTTTTCATGGAATATCTTTTTACCAGCCCTGCACTGAGCACGGATGCAAAAAGATCTCCTGTCCCGGAATAGCTTCCGCCGGATTTCTCTGCAAATACCCAGGAGCTGTTTCCGTTTTCCAGGACAAGATTTCCCATTTTCAGAGGCTGCCCCTCCTCCCTGTGATCCACTCCGGTGATCACAACGGCAGGAAGTGAAAATTTCCGGGCAAGTCCGCACCCGATCTCCCGGATCTCTTCCATCCGCCGGGCCTCTGATGCCTTTTGCAGTTCCTTCCAGATCTCCTCCATTTTTTCTTTTCCGTAGAGAAGAAGGAGGGCTTCCGTAAGGTTCGGTGTGATCACATAGGAACGACGTGTCAGTTCGCAGAACCGGCTGCGGAGCTCTTCTGTATAGATCGGATAAACCGCGCCGTCATCCCCCATCACCGGATCTGTAAGGATCAGAGTATCCTTCCCTGCAAACGCATCCATAAATTTCAGAATCCTGTCTGCCTGCTTATCATCAGAAAGAAATCCAGTATAGATCCCATCCGGGAAAAATCCTCTTTTTTTCCACTGCTCCATATATGGTTCCATATGCTCTGTGAAATCCTCACAGAAATAACTTTCATAACCGGTCTGGTTGCTTAAAACAGCGGTGGGAAGTGGACACGCCTGGACTCCCATCACCGAGATCACCGGGATCGCTGCTGTCAGTGAACATTTCCCCAGCCCGGAAAGATCATTGATCACTGCTATTTTTTTCATGGTAATTCTCCAGTCTTGAGTTTTTTTCTGTAATATTATAGAATGAACTGTCAGGTTTACGCAATCATTTTTGGAAGGAAATCATCATACTTATGTTAAATATATCTGCAGAACACAAAAAAGAACACCTTTATCTGGAGGTTTATCACTATTACCGGAAGCTGATCCTGGAAGGCCGTCTCCTTCCCGGAAGCAAAATGCCCTCCCTCCGCAAATGCGCCCAGGAGCTGAAGCTGAGCCGTACCACCATCGAAAATGCCTATCTTCTGCTGGCAGCAGACGGCTATATCATCGCCAGGGCACAGAGCGGCTATTATGTCACCGGCATTGCTTCCAAGCAGCATCTGCTTACCCCCGAAAAACAGGATAAGGATATCACGCCCTGCCTTTATGATTTTGCCTCTTCCGGTGTTGACCGGGAAAGCTTCCGTTTTGATCTGTGGCAGCGTTACATCAAAAGCGCCCTCCGCCAGGGCGACCGTATGCTTTCTTATGGCGAACCCCAGGGCGAAAGCGATTTCCGGGAGGTTCTCGCAGACTATATCCGGGAACGCAGAAATGTGATCTGCTCCCCGGATGACATTGTAGTAGGGGCCGGTCTCCAGCCCCTTCTCCAGATCCTCTGCCCTCTGATCCATGAACGGAAAACCGTTTCGTTCCCCACACCGTCCTTCACCACATGCAGCACCATCTTTCAGGATTACGGCTTTGATGTCCATTACCGGGACAAAAGCTGCGATGTGATCTATGTTTCTCCTGCTCACATGACGAAATGGGGCGAGATCATGCCGGTAAAACGACGCCTGGAGCTGATCCGTCATGCGGAGATCGATGACCATCTGATCATTGAGGATGATTTCGAAAACGAATTTGTTTATTTCCAGAAACCGACGCCTTCACTTTTCGGTCTTGCAGGTGGTGAAAACGTTGTCTATATCGGTTCCTTTTCCAGGCTGCTGCTGCCCTCCATCCGTGTCAGCTTCATGGTATTGCCACGCTCTCTCCGGGAAAAATATACAAAAAAAGCAGCCTTTTATAATCAGACTGCTTCCAAGGCAGAACAGATCGCGCTCTGCCAGTTTATCCGCGACGGGCATCTGGCTTCCCAGACTAGAAAGCTCCGCCGCCTTTATTCCCAGAAGCTGAAGGCTCTTTCCCAGGCTGTCCGGGAAACCTTCGGCCAGGACTGCCAGATTCAAACAGGAGCCGCAGGAACCAGCCTTGCCCTTACTCTTCCCTGTTCTCTCACAGGCAGTGAACTGACAGACAGAGCCCGGAACCGTGGTCTGGGACTGGAGGTTCTCAGAGAAAACGGAGCCGAGGTCACCCTGGTCCTCTCCTGCTCCTCCATTCCATCCAAGGATTTTCTGCCTGCCTGTCAGCTTCTGAAGGAGGTTACCGGCTCCTAATCTCTCCGGTTATCGATCATGTAGAGCAGGGCATTTACAATGCACGCAGCAATATTGCTTCCACCCTTGCGTCCTTTTGCCACAATATAAGGCACATCTGCGTGCATGATTAGCTCCTTGGACTGCACAACATTCACAAAGCCTACCGGCACACCAATGATCAGCTCAGGAGAAAGCTTTCCGTTCTCAATAAGCTCATAAAGACGTACCAGTGCGGTAGGTGCGTTTCCAATGGCAAAGATCAGCTTTTTATCCATCTCTGCTGCCTTGTCCATGCTGGCTGTGGCTCTGGTAGTCCCGTTCTTTTTTGCAAGGGCAGCCACATCCTCATCGGACATGAAGCAATAAGCCTCACCGCCGTAGCGGGCAAGTGCACGCTTGTTGATCCCGGCCTTTGCCATCTGGGTATCTGTGACGATACAGGCACCGTTGCGAATGGCGTCCATGGCCATCTCCACTGCCCCCTCCGAGAAGCAGAGATTTTTTGCATAATCAAAATCTGCGCTTGTGTGGATGCAGCGTTTTACGATCAGCTCTGTTCCCGGGATCAGGGGAGTATCCCCCAGCTCTTCTGTGATGATCTCAAAGCTTCTTTTTTCGATCTCCATGGGTTTTACATTTTCAAGCTCAACTTTCATTTCTATTCTTCCTCCGTAATCCCGTTTTCCAGTATCTCATAGATTTTTTTCATATCCAGATGCTTCCGCAACTCTGCAGCCAGGATATCATACTGCTGTTCCTTAAATGCCGCAAAATCCACGCCTGTCATATTTTCCACATCAATACCTTTTTTCTCACCGATCACGCGAATGATCGCCTCTGCAGATGCTTCCTTATCGAAAACGCCATGGATATAGGTTCCGCACACATTTCCTGCAAAAGCACCCTCTTCTTTTTTCTTACCGCTGACGCTGTCTGTGATCTTCGTGGCTGTTCCTGCATTGTCCTTCAGGATGCTTTCGCCCATATGGATCTCATAGCCCTCGATCTCCGCACCGGAAAGAGGAGCAAACACACCGGACAGCTGACCGAAATGCCCCTGCACCCTGGTCCTGGTTTTCTTTTCGGCAAATACCGTTTCCATAGGAAGAAGTCCCATTCCTTTCATGGAACCGCCATTTTCAACGCCATGAGGATCGCTTAAGGTTTCACCCAGCATCTGATAGCCGCCGCAGACACCAAAGATCAGCTTGCCTCTGGAGGCTTCCTTAAGAACTGCTGCCTCCATTCCGCTTTCCCGCATCCAGATCAGATCACCCATAGTGTTCTTGGTTCCAGGAAGGATGATCATGTCCGGAGAGTGAAGATCTCTCGGGTGTTTTACATAGCGGAGAGAAACTCCGGGAATGCTCTCAAAAGGATTAAAATCCGTAAAGTTGGAAATCCTTGGTGTACGGACCACTGCGATATCAATGACACCGGCTTCCTGCTTCCGGTCAAAACGCTCCGTCAGGCTGTCCTCATCCTCCACCTGGATATCCAGATAAGGCGCCACACCCACCACCGGGATCCCGCTTCTTTCCTCAAGCATGACAACACCAGGGTCCAGAATAGTCTTATCTCCGCGGAATTTGTTGATGATCAGCCCCTTTACCATAGCCTTCTCATCGTCCTCCAGAAGCTCCACCGTACCGATCAGCTGGGCAAAAACACCTCCACGGTCAATATCTCCCACAAGAAGGACCGGTGCCTTGGCCATCTTTGCCATACCCATATTTACAATATCCTCATCCTTGAGATTGATCTCGGCAGGACTTCCCGCACCTTCGATGACAATGATATCGTTTTCCGCTGCAAGAGCGTTGTATGCCTTCATCACATCCGGAACCAGGGTCTTCTTATATTTGAAATAATCCCTGGCACTCATGGTTCCAAGAACTTCTCCGTTTACGATCACCTGGGAGCCTACATCATTGGTAGGCTTCAGAAGGATCGGATTCATCAGGACAGACGGCCGGATCCCGGCTGCCTCTGCCTGCATGACCTGGGCCCGTCCCATCTCAAGACCATCCTCTGTGATAAAGGAATTCAGTGCCATATTTTGTGATTTAAAAGGAGCCACACGATATCCATCCTGCTTAAAGATCCTGCAAAGTCCCGCAGCCAGCAGGCTTTTTCCGGCATTGGACATGGTTCCCTGCACCATTATTGCTTTTGCCATAATATACCTCCCTCAAGTACTTCGATCAGTTTTACATTTTCTTCATGGCGCTTTACCGCGATCCGGTAATACCCCTTTGTAAGACCCGGATAATTGCTGCAGTCACGGATCAGGATCCGCTTGCGCAGACAGAAATCAAAGAGCTCCTCCGGTCCTTTAAAGAAAATATAATTTGCTTCCGACGGAAATACTTTATACCCAATGCGGACTAGCTCATCCTTCAGCCACTGTGCCTCCCGAAAAACAAGCTGCCTTCCCTCCTCTACATATTCCGTCTCTGTAAGTGCCTGGAGCCCGGCTGCCTGGGCCATGGTGGAAACATTCCATGGCTGAACGCAGAGCTCCATCTTTTCCATCAGCTTTCTGTCAGAACAGAGGCCATAGCCCAGCCGCACACCGGCCATGGCATATCTTTTTGTAAATGCTTTCAGGATAAAAAGATTATTGAACCCGGAAAGAGAATGCTTCAGAGAATACTCTTCCGGTTCCTTTACAAAATCAAGGAAACATTCATCTACCACCAGCAGGATATCCAGCTTTCTGCATTTTTCCAGGATCCTTTTCAGAAGCCTGTGGGGGATCAGCATGCCGGTAGGATTGTTGGGGTTACATAAGAAAGCCATATCCAATCCCTTATGAAGGATATCCAGATATGCTTCACTGAGCACAAAACCGTCATTTTCCGTCAGCATGTAATATTCCAGCTCACAGCCAGTGCTGGCCAGAGCCTGTCCGTATTCCGCAAAAGTAGGCGCCGGGATCAGAGCCCGCTTTGGCTTTACTGCATGACAGAGAGTAAAGATCACTTCTGCTGCTCCGTTACCGCATATTACCTCTTCCGCTTTTACCCCTTCCGATTCTGCGATCCTTTCCCTGAGAACGCCACATCCCACCTGGGGATACTGTGCAATATGATCCAGACTGTGGATAATGGCCTGCTTCACACTTTCCGGTGTTCCCAAAGGATTCAGATTTGCCGAAAAATCCAGGCAGTCTTTATGTTTATATACGTCTCCTCCATGTATGTGTTTTGTCATTGGTCATTCTCCTGTCTGTATTTATTGTTACCTTAATAACCCGAACCGGATCCCCGCACTGAGCAGTCCAAATACAACCACACCCAGTATGGATGCCGCGTACATCAGCCGGTTAGCTCTTTTGATATCCTCCGGCTCCACCGGGCGGATCGGATCCCCGATCGTGGGTTTTTCATATAATTTTCCGAAATAATATGCATTTCCCGCAAGCTGTACATCCAGCGCTCCGGCCATAGCAGCCTCTGTCTGAGCAGAGTTGGGGCTTGCATGGTTTCTCCGGTCACGTTTGTAGATCTTTGCCGCATTTTTTGTATCCATTCCTGTAAAAACAGTTCCTGCCACCATCAGCCATCCGGAAATCCTGGCAGGGATATAATTGGCCACATCATCCAGCTTTGCCGCAATACGGCCGAAATAAAGATATTTGTCATTTTTATATCCAAGCATGGAATCCATGGTATTGATACCCTTGTACAAAAACATCAGCGGCACCCCGCCGATAGCCATATAAAGCATGGGGGCGATCACGCCGTCGGATGCATTTTCCGCAACGGTTTCCACGGCAGCCTTTGTCACGCCGGTTTCCGTAAGCTCTCTGGTATCACGGCCTACGATCATGGACACCGCATAGCGTGCCTCGTCCAGAGTCCCGTTTTTCAACCGGTCATAAACCTTCATACTCTCATCCTTCAGGGAACGGGTGGCAAGAAGCTGATAGCACCAGAAAACCTCCAGCACAAATCCGGCCACCGGCAGATACCGGTAAAGATAATAAAGCACCAGAAGCGGCACCCCGCCACTGAACAGACAGACAAGCACTACGATCAGAAAGCCTCCNCAGATACCGGAAAAGAAAAAAAAGCACCAGAAGCGGCCCCCCGCCACTGAACAGACAGACAAGCACTACGATCAGAAAGCCTCCTGTCAGCTCACCACCGTGATTTTTCGGAAAAATCTTCCGGATCATTTTTTCCAGCACTGCGATCAGATTGCCGATGACACAGATCGGATGATAAAGCCATCTGGGATCTCCGATCAGAAGATCCAGCACAAATCCTATGACCAGTGCAGGAAGACTATATTTCAGCATCTTCTTTCTGCCTCCGTTCTTTCTTATATTCCAGTGCGTTCTTCAGAAAGCGTGCCGGAACCCTAGGATTTCCGTAATAATAAAGATGCGGAAATCCTGCCATCAGCCTGCCCCGGTCATGGATACAATCCCATCCTCTTTTAGATGCCGGCTTTGCCGCATGAAAATCCTCTCCGCAATCTGTAGAATCAAAGTAATGGAATTCATGAGCCGGGATCTCACCAAGTCCGGTATCCTGTTTTTCCGTAAGGGTGATATAGCCGAACCGGTTCAGCTTCGGTGTCCGGTAAGCCCTTCCAGGGATCACCCCGCAGACTCTGCGCTGCTTTCCTTCCATATCCTCCATCTCCTGATGAAGATACATGAATCCGCCACATTCTGCCAGACAGGGCATTCCGTCCAGGATGACTTCCCGGATCCGGGTGCACATTTCCTGATTTTCTTCCAGCGCCTCCCCGTTTAATTCCGGGTAACCGCCGCTTAAAAGAAGCCCGTCCAGCTCCTCCGGAAGCTCTCTGTCATGAATGGGGGAAAAACGCACCAGCTCCGCTCCCATCTGCTCCAGAAGATTTAAATTATCCGCATAGAAAAAGCAGAAGGCTTCATCATCCGCCACACCGATCCGCACCTTTTCCTCTGTACGGTATCCGAAGGTAGTATCCTTCTGTATCAGCATTTCCGTCTCCGGTGCCGCAAGCTCCGGTGCTTCCCCTGCAAGCTCCAGGATCCCATCGATATCCAAGGTTTTCTCCAGTACCTCGGAAAGCTTCTGCAGACGGCTTTTCAGCTCCGGGATCTCCTCCGGAAGCACCAGCCCCAGATGACGGCTTTCGATCACACAGTCCTCCACCTTCGGAACATATCCCAGCACCTTTACGGAAAGCTCCTCTTCCAGAAGCTTCTTCATCCTGGGATACAACATGGGAGACATCTGGTTAAAGATCACGCCGCAGATATGACTGTCCTTTTTGTATTCCAGAAAGCCCTTTACATAGGCAGCCAGAGAAACACTCATGCCACGGCTGTTTACGATCAGGATCACCGGTGTATCTGTGGTGGAGGCCAGATCATAGGCGCTGGCTCTGGAGGTAATCCCTCCTACACCGTCATAATACCCCATAACTCCCTCCATCACTGCAATCTCACAGTCCGATGCGTTCTTTGCCAGAAGATACCGGGTTCTGTCTCCATCTGTAAAAAACGTATCCAGGTTTCGGGATCTTGTACCGATCACACGGCTATGGAACATAGGATCTATGTAATCCGGGCCGCATTTAAAAGAAGCCACCTTAAGGCCACGGTTCACCAGCGCCTGAAGCAGCCCGCAGGTGATCAGGGTTTTTCCGCTTCCGCTGGCACCTGCCGCAAGAAGTATTCTCGGGATCTTCACCTAAATCTCCTCCCCTCTTCCGCTGCAGGAAATGATATAGATCGGATTCTCACCCATCATCATATGATACCTTCCGATAGATTTGGATCTTGCCGCAGACAGCTGTACGATATCCACATCCGTCAGGCTGAAATCTCGTATGGCATTCATGGCTTCCGTCACCGTCTCCAGGGTGATGCAGTTGATCACGATCCGTACTCCCGGATTTTTGTCCAGAAGAAGCCGGATGATCTCGTTCATGTTTCCGGAGGACCCACCGATAAAGGCATGTGTCGGAACAGGCAGTTCCACCATTGCTTCCGGTGCAGTACCTGGCACGATCTCCAGATTGTCTGTGGCAAATTTCCGCCTGTTCTCCTTCAGAAGAGCAAGGGCATCTTCCTTTTTCTCGATGGCATAGACCTGCCCCTTCCAGGCACGAAGCGCCATCTCAACAGAAACCGAGCCTGTGCCCGCTCCCACATCATAGCAGACAGAATCCTCCTGAAGACGAAGCTTGGACAGAGAAACCGTACGCACCTCTTCCTTTGTCATAGGCGCCTTCCCACGAAGAAATTCCTCATCACAGATCCCGTGAACTGCGGGCAAAGGTAGTGCCTTTTCATTGCACGCAGTTACCACGCTTAACGCATCTCCCCGGTATTCTGTAAGCTCTGCCGCACTGGCATGAAAGATCTTTTCATTTTCGTAGGAAAGATTTTCGCCCACATAAAGGGTCACATCACCCATTCCATACGCAACCAGACGAGAAGCCAGACGAGCTACCCCATCCTCTGTTCCCAGAATGGAAAAAACCTTGGGGTTATGCCGGATCAGGGCAATCAGATTGCAGTCTCTTCCATGAGCGCTGACGATCCTGGCATCATCCCAGGAAAGACCGATCTTCGCCATAAAATAAACAACGGAAGAAATCCCGCAAATCACCTGGACATCACCATCCAGAAGATCCATCAGCTTCCTTGCACCGCTGTAGAAGCCCACATCGCCGGAAAGGGCAATGGCTACGGTACGGTACTGTGGATGTGTCTTGATATACTCCACGATCTTATCACTGCGGTACTCATGGAGAACCATCTGCCCCGGCCTCTGTACGGCATCTGTCATACGCTTTGCACCGATCAGAAGCTCCGCCTCATCAAAGGCCTTCTTTCCTTCCAGGGTCAGTGTTTTTTCCGCACCCATGCCGATGCCTACAAGAGAAACCCTCTGTGACAGGGTAAGGCCGAACAGCTTTGCCAGAAATACCCTTGCTTCCGGCAGGGACAGCCCCTCCTCCTGCAATGGTCTTCCGATGATCACAGGTGTGACGCCGCAACGCTGACAAGCCTCCATCTTTTCCGGGAATCCACCTGCCAGACCGGTATCCTTGGTGACCAGATAGCTGCACTGAAACTGTCGAAGCATGGCTTCGTTGATCTCTGTGGAAAATGGCCCCTGCATACCGATGAGATGCTTTCCCTCGATCCCCAGCTCCGCGCAGGAGCTGATCACGGAAGGGATGGACAGCACCCGGGCAAAAAGCCTCTCCTGGTAATCCGGGATCACTGTAAATTTAGACAGCTCCTTGCTTCCTGTGGTAAGAAAAATGTTCCCCTCTGTACCGGAAAGAAGCTCTGCCGCCTTCTCCGTGCTTTCCACATAGATGGCTTCCCTGTTCTTCTCCCCCTCCGGGCGAAGGACACGCTGATATCGGATGCTTCCGTTCTCACAGGCAGTCCGGATATTTTTTGTCACCTCTGCTGCATAGGGATGAGTGGCGTCCAGAACGATCTCCGGCGCTTCCCTTTGGAAAAGCTCCTCCATATCTTCGATTTTCAGCCTTCCGGCGCTGACATGGAGAAATTCATTTTCCTTCAGAAGGGAGCCGCCATATTCCGTAGCTGCACAGGCATAGACCGGAACATGATTTTCCGCAAGGAACTCACAGAGTGCATAGCCCTCGGTGGTTCCTGCAAAAACAATGGCTTTATACATTCTTATATCCCCTTGGTGTTACCATCTTGCCGTTTACATTCTTAGTCTGTGAATTTCCCACAAATACGGTAGTAAACATATCCACTTCTGTATCACGGAGCTCCTTCAGTGTCATGACCTGTGCAGTCTCGCCGTCACGTGCGATCTGGGCAACCGTGCCGCAGACAGTATCCGGAGACTTGTATTTCATCATCAGATCACAGGCCTTCTGAAGATAATCCTTACGTTTTCTGCTGGACGGATTGTAAAGGCATACCACAAAATCCGCCTGTGCTGCTGCCAGAAGCCTTGCCTCGATCTTCTCCCACGGAGTCAGAAGATCACTTAAGCTGATCAGGCAGAAATCATGGATCAGCGGTGCACCCAGCACTGCGGCGCCGCCTGTGGCTGCTGTCACACCCGGGATAATGGTCAGCTCCACATCAGGATAGTTTTCTCCCACCTCATACATCAGACCTGCCATGCCATAGACACCGGCGTCACCACTACAGATCATGGAAACGGTTTTTCCTTTTTTTGCCTCGTCAAAAGCAAGTACACAGCGGTCTACCTCTTTTTTCATCGGTGTGGTCATGAACTCTTTGCCTGCAAAATACTCCTTTACAAGATCCACATACACCGTGTAACCGATGATCACATCACTTTCATTTAATGCACGGATCGCTCTTCCAGTCATCTGGTCATACGCACCCGGGCCAATTCCTACAACATAAATCTTACTCAAAACGTATCCTCCGATTTCCGGCTGCAAGGGCGGTAGTCACACCGTCCCGGCCTGTTTTTTTTCTGATCAGTGTACCCTGTCCGCAACCCAGAACCGCGCTTCTCTCACAGACATTCTCTACACCTGTTATCTTTTTTACAAATTGTGACGGGGTAAATTCACCCTGCACTGCCTTCAGCTCTTCCTCTGTAAAGGTCAGAAACGGAAGCTGCCAGGCTTCTGCCAGAGAAAGAAGTCCCACCTCTTCCTTCTTCAGATCGATACTGGCAATAGCACTCAGCGCTTCTCTGTAAACATCCGATTCTCTCAGACATTCCTCTGCCGCCTTCCGGATGGAGGCTGCATCCTTTCCCCTGCGGCAGCCCATTCCCAGAACTGCAGCGGGCGGCACCACATGGACTGTATTTTTAAAGGGCAGGCAGCCTCTGTGGATCGTCACCGCAATACCTGTTTCCGGTGCCTCACCGGCTATCTCACCCTTCTCCGGATCCGCTGCAGCTGAGGGCCTTCCGTCCTTCCCGCAAAGCACCAGACCCTCCGGCAGCTCCCCGTCCCATGGAAACTCACTGTAAAAGCCAACGCTCTTTCCTGCAAGAAGGGCCGCAGAAGCCTCCTTTGCAGCCTTCATATGAAAAATAGCACAGCCATTCTTTTTTGCAAAAACATCCACTGCAAAACGGCTGTGAAGATCTGTGGCTGTTGTCACAACCGGCACCGCCTTAAGATATCCGGCACAGCGAAGAGCCAGCTCATTGGCTCCGCCCAGATGTCCGGAAAGAAGCGCAATGACAAATTTTCCGCATTCATCGATCACCAGCACAGCCGGATCCGTCTTTTTTCCGGCAATGTAAGGTGCGATACTGCGCACTGCGATCCCGCAGGCGCCAATAAAGATCACGCCCTCTTTTCCTGCCTGGAACTGTTCCCCTGCCCACTGGGAGGTGGAAACAGAGATCGGATCCGGAAGGTACCGGCTCTTTTTTGCAAGGGTGACACTCTCACCTTCTTTTTCCAGAGCCCTCTGAAGCCTTTCCCCTGTCTCCAGCCCTGTCATACTGAAGCAAATGATGGAAATGTTCATATTTTATTTCGTAGCCTCACGGAACTCTGTAGTAAAGCCCGGATCATACAGCTTGGATCTGTCATAGCTTGCAGCATTGACCGCATCACCTACCAGCATAAGCGCTGTTTTTGTGATCTTGTTCTCTTTTGCTGTCTGGGCCAGAGTACCCACTGTACAGATAAACTTCTTCTCATCGGGCCAGGTTGCCTTGTAGACGATGGCAGCCGGTGTATCCTCACGGTATCCGCCTTCCACCAGTCTGCGGCTCAGCTCCTCCAGCATACCTGTACTGAGGAAAATAACCATAGTGGCATTATGAGCGGCAAAGGACTGAATACTCTCTTTTGCCGGCACCGGTGTCCTTCCTTCCATTCTTGTGATGATCACACTCTGGGAAATATCCGGAAGTGTATACTCCAGGTTCAGTGCAGATGCAGCTCCGCAGAAGGCACTGACACCCGGGCAGGAATCATAGGGGATTCCCTTTTCATCCAGGATATCCATCTGCTCACGGATCGCACCATAGATACATGGATCGCCGGTGTGGAGACGAACGGTCATCTTACCTTCAGCCTCTGCTCTCTCCATAACAGAGATCACTTCCTCAAGGGTCATCTTTGCACTGTTATGGATGGTGCACACATCCTTGGAATACTCCAGAAGCTGGGGATTTACAAGAGATCCCGCATAGATGATCACATCTGCCTCTTCCAGATACTGTTTACCTCTTACTGTAATAAGATCCGGTGCTCCCGGACCTGCTCCTACAAAATGTACCATAATCTATTCCTCTCTTCTGTCTTTGTTTTCTTTGATAATGATCAGGGAATAATATCCTGCATCCTCAGGGATCTCCTCCACGGTCCGGTAGATCTTTTCGTCCGGCATTCCGCAGTTTTCGATCATCATGGCCTCTGCCCCCTGGGAAAGAAGCTCCGCCTTCACATCCTTCATTTTCTTTCCGGCCTTCATAAGGACCTTGGTACCAGAAAGCTTCAGCGCATCCTCGATCTGATAGGAAGCCGGGATCACGTGAAGAGGCTCTGCCTTCTCCACAAGTCCGGTGTTCAGACGGGCGGAAACTGCACAGAAGGATGTGATGCCACAGACGATCTCCGTCTCATAGCCCTGAGCCACAAGTCTGTGATGGATATAGAGATATGTGGAATACACGGTAGGATCTCCCAGTGTGAGAAATACCACATCTTTCCCCTGGTCCAGGACAGTCTTGACTTTTTCTGCTCCTGCATCGTGATAGCTCTTCAGCACCTCAGGATCCTTGGACATTGGAAAAGGAACTGCAAGAAGCTCCTTCTTTCCAAGCTCCGGATAAGCTCCCTCCACGATCTTAAACGCTACCGTATCCTCCGGAACCTGTCCCGGAAGTGCGATCACCTCTGCCTCCTTTACAAGACGAAGTGCTTTTAAGGTAAGAAGCTCCGGATCTCCCGGTCCTACACCTACACCATATAATTTACCTGCCATATTTCTTTCCTCCTAACTATATTTTCCAGACAGGATAAAACCTGTCTGTTATTTATATCAAATTTTGTCCCCGGATCAAAAATCTCCATCCGGATCAGGGTTTCACGCATGAAATATCATTCACCCCGACTGCCTGCTCCTGTATCTTATGGATCAGCTCCTCTGCATCCCGGGTCTGCCCCAGCAGTCCGTATACATTGGAAAACACCACAGCACCCAGAAGGATCTGCTCATAGGATCTATGGTCCAGATAAAACTGGATCTTCTCCATGACCACAGCCATAGTCTCTTTCAGGATACCATAGCTGTCAAGAACAGCCAGCGCCTCATCCGTAGTCCCCGCCTCCAGGATCTCTCTGGCACATTCCAGAGAGCCCCCTGCACGGATGGCACTTGCACAGAGAACCTCCATCCTTCCGTCAGCACAGTGGGAATGGGTATTCATGATCCCGGCGGCAACCTTTACAAACTTACCGATATGAGCCACAAAAAGAATGCCCTTTACGCCCATATCAATAGCCATGTCAATGGTCTCTCCTACATAATTGCTGCACTTGATATTGTTCTCAAAGGGAATGGACATATGCTCCCTGAGATAATCCGCACCGTAATTCCCCGGTGTCACCAGAATATAGTTTTCTCCCTGGCAGAAATGCTGCTTCATCTCCACATGAATGCTTTCGATCAGAGCCTTCTCACTCATGGGCTCTACGATCCCGCTGGTTCCAAGTATGGATATCCCGCCAAGAATGCCAAGACGGGGATTAAAGGTTTTCTTTGCGATCTCCTCCCCCTGAGGGACGGATACGGTAAGCTTCAGACCGCCCTCGTAGTCATATTCCTGGGCCGCCTCTTCGGCTTCCCGCAGGATCATGGCTCTGGGAACCGGATTGATCGCCGCCTCGCCCACGTTCTGGGAAAGTCCCGGCTTGGTGACACGCCCCACACCGATCCCTCCGTCCAGGATGATCTGAGGCCGGGATTTCTCTGTTTTCTGCTGCTGCCCGACCTGTTCTGATGCTGAAATAGAAAACTTCTCTGCTTTTACATAGACCAGGATCCCGTTGGTGGTATCCGGATCATCACCTGCATCCTTCTGTACCGCACAGGAGACATACGTTTCGCCCCGGGTAATATCGTGAAGCTGTAATGTGAGAGTGATCCCCTTTGGAGTATCAAGCTCTACCTCTGAAAGAGACTCTCCCGAAAGCAGCATCCGGACTGCACCCCTGGCTGCCCCGGCTGCACAGGAGCCTGTTGTGTAGCCGTAGCGGAGGCGCTTGTTGTTTTTTATGACATACTGGTCTTCCAGTCCGTTCTTCATATATGCGACGCCCTCCTTTTTAAATTACCTTGTGCTCCAGCCATTTGCGGCTGTGGAAACGCCAGGTGAAAATAATCCCACGAACAGTCCAGTCCGCAAACATTCCGATCCAGACACCCATAGGCCCGAAGCCCAGGACACGGATCAGGAAAACACAGAGACAGAACCTGCACGCCCACATGGTACAGCAGGAGGTGATCATGGAAAACTTCACATCACCGGCTGCACGAAGACCATACCCAGGCACGAACGCCATTGTCCATACCACAGGCTTTACGATGGTGATCCATGTCATCATGTGGATGCACATTTCCGCACTGGTACTCTCCATTCCGCCAAGGATCGTCACTGGTCTGACCAAAGCATACACACTCAGACAGCTTACGATAATAACTGCCTCTGCAATGACGCAGAGTTTTTTTATGTAATAGACCGCCTCATCCTTTCGACCGGCACCAAGACACTGGCCTACGATAGTCATCAGGCCCACACCTACTCCGATGGCTGCGATACCATTCAGGTTCTCAAGGATATTGGTCATTGCCTGAGCTGCGATAGCTGCTGTTCCCAGTGTGGAAACCGTAGACTGGATGGCAAGTTTTCCAAGCTGAAACATGCTGTTCTCAATTCCCGAAGGGATCCCAAGTCCCAGAATACGTCCGATCATGCTCCAGTCCGGACGGATCTTCAGATAATCCTTCACAACGACAGGCTGGCGATCCTTACGCAGCTGCCAGAGAACAACCACTGCACAGAAAATACGGGAAACCAGTGTGGAGATCGCCGCTCCTGCAACACCAAGGTGGAAAACCCAGATCAGAACCGCATTTCCGCCAATGTTCATAATATTGGAGATCATGGAGATCGTCATAGGCCCCCTGGTATTCTCCTGGGCACGAAAGATCGAAGCCGCAGAATCATAAGCCGCAATAAAGGGGAATGACAGTGCCGTGAAAAAGAAATAGGTTTCCGATGCACGCATAACATCCGCATCCACTGCACCGAAGATCAGCCTCAAAAGCGGTTTCTGAAAGATCAGACAGACTGCAGACACCACTACAGAGATCGCTGTGATGATAAAAAGCACCTGCCTGGCAGACATGTTCGCCTTCTCATAATTTCTCTGTCCGATATACTGGGCGCAGACAATGGCGCCTCCCGCTGCCAGCGCCGAAAAAGCCTGGATCAGAAGCACATTGATGGAATCCACCAGCGATACCGCAGAAAGAGCCGCAGATCCCACATTGCTGACCATCATGGTATCTGCGGTTCCCATTATCGAATTCAAAATCTGTTCCAGCACTACCGGCACCAGAAGATTACGGATCATCCGATTGGTAAACATATGCTGCTGTTCCATTGTTACATCCCCCGCCTCACTTATTTATGACCTGACAAAGCAGAAAAAATCGTCTGTATTTTATCAATCACACTTTCTCTGACATTATACCCTTTTCCCGCTCTTTTTCCAATATATTTTCTGTGTTTTTTGTACAAACTGCAAAATGCCGCAGGCGCGAAACCTGCGGCAGTCTTTGTATTTTGTGTTTTTTTATTATACAATTATGTTCCAAAGTCACTCTTTTTCATATTTTTCAATTAAACATTGATGTTCCTTGCTGGTTTTATCATAGTTAATCCCAACAAGCAGGATTTCACCTGTGTAATCCAGAATTGAAGAAGGATATTTTTTATCTTTAATCTGCCTCACGGCAGTCTGGGCATTTTGATTCCACTTCAGCTCTACGATCAACGCCGGATAAGAAGAACAGTACTCTATCTTCGGGATAAACACGAAATCAGCAAATCCACGGCCTGTCGGCAATTCCCGGACAGGTTTAAAATAGTACTGCATTGCACTTAAATATGCAATTGCCAAAACACTGCTCAACGAGTTCTCATTGTTATATTGAATGGAAGACGCATACTCGTTGTGGATTTTTTCAATCTGAGCAGCAACTTCTACTCCATCCATGTCCAACGTAGCATCAAGTAAATGTTCTGAATTTTTCTGGAATTCCAACATCTCATTCCACTGCTTACTTCCAACAGCAGCTGTAAGTTCTTGTCGAATCTCTTCGTTCGGCACGAAGGCAGTCTTTAATTTAGGGTTATATCCAAAATAGCCCAGGTGAATCATGTAGGTTAACACATCATCCTTACTTTTGATGCTTACCGTATCGTTCTTAAAGGTTGCTGTGTTTACTTTAACCTCTGCACCAGAGATCATTTCAATAATAGCTGTTTTCAAACCACCATAATTCATGTTGATCAGCGGAACAATGGCATCATAAGAAGCTGTTTCTGACCAATAGCTCTTAAATTCACCTCGAAGCATCACGCCGACAACTGCTCGTGGATTATAAACCTGATGACCATTCAGCAGATATCCATCATACCAACGCTTTACCTCATCGAAATCCTGATGATATTCTTCTGCCAGTTTCCGCACTTCATTCTCAGTAAAACCAACATACGGCGCGAGACTGCCTGGGCTCAGCATAGAAAACTCATCAAAATTATTCAGAGCTGACTGTGTTTTTTCCTTCTTTATGGGAAGAATACCTGTAAGGTACGCCAGTTGAATATACTTTGTAGGTTCTATTCCTTTGAACATTCCTCGCAGGAAATTTATATAATCTTCCTGTGCTTTTTTATTGGCCGCCTCATCACGAATCAGTACATCCCATTCATCAATGATAACAACAAACTTCTGTCCCACCTTATCTTTGATTCTTGAAAGTGCATCCGGCAAGCCAGATACTTCAAGTGGCAGAACATCCGGATAAACTTCCCGCAATTCATCCAGAACCGCCTCCGTGACATGCTTCACTATATTATCCGCATCATCACAGTTTGCCAGAAACCACTGAATATCGATATGGATCACATCATACTTGTTAAGATGCTTTTTGAAGTCGGCCTCCCTGCTTATCTGCAATCCAGAAAACATCTGCTCAGAATCTGCGCCTTTGCTATAATACGCAGCCAACATATTAGCTGCATAAGATTTTCCGAACCGGCGCGGCCGACTATTGCAGATATAAGCATTTGTTGTATCAAGAACACTGTTTGTGTACTCAATCAGGCCAGTCTTATCCACATATATTCTGGAGTTAAGAGCAACCTGAAATGCACTGTTGTCCGGGTTCACAAATCTTCCCATGCTATTCAGACTCCTTTCTGAAGCTGTTCCTCAAGCACGAGGTTACAACTCACCTGTTTTATTTTGATTTTATCATTTCATAGAGCAAATAACAAGTTGATGACTGCTTTACTTCGTGCAACATATGCAAATCCCACTCGAACAGTACGCTCTTTCCCGGTTCTGTCAACCATTATTTCATTTTGATCTCGCTGTTATACGAACATCTGCTGATCCTTCTTCTGTTGGGGCATTCCTCCAACGCTTCATCGCTCTGTACCTCCGCTGCCGCTCGGCTCCAACACTGATCTTATCTGCCGGTGCTGTACCTGGAAAATACACACCCTTTTTGTACGGAAGATATGAAGTAACAGAGGACCTGGACAGGCCAAGAGCATTTGCAGTTGAAAGGACAGCAGCTTTATGATCCTGTGTTTTTCTGAAATCATCAAAGGTCACCTGCACCTTCTCCGCCATATCCGATACATACACACCGGCCGTGATAAGCAGCTTCCGAACCTTGATCGGATTCAACCCCAGCTCATCTGCAATAGCCTGCAAAGACATCCCCGCTTCATAAAGCACAACAGCCGGATCCATCAGCTCCTTAAGGATCTTCCCGGCATCATACTCCGGCTTTGATTTCCTGCGACCACCTCCGGGCTTTCTTGGTTTATACGCTCTTTTCTCACCCATAGATTACAAAACCAGCTCATACATTTTGAAGGTCATCTCGCCAACCACCTCATAAAAAAGTGTCTTTGTCTGGATATACCGAAAACCCAGTTTCTGATACAGACCTTCCGCTGCTGTATTGTTCTCGATCACATCAAGCCTCAGCGCTTTCTTTCCGGCTTTTCTTTCCGATCCTACAATGTGCTCCATCAAATTCCGGGCCAGACCCTTACCACGCTGCTCCGGATGCACTGCCAGAACATGAACGACCATAACCTCATCCGAATCGATCTGCCACGGCACATCTGCGTAGCCATCCACCTTTTCATCATTAACTATCGCACAGGCCGCAATCTCGCTGCCATCTGCCAGAACATACAGCTCTTCCTTACCAATACTGTTACGTAGCATTTCATCAGAAGGATGGATACCCTTCTTCCAATGTGGAAACGATGGATCACCCTGCTCCTGGTCGATCAGCTCCCAGTACAGAGATTTTATGTTGTCAAAATCCTCTTTTACTCCCTTACGAAATATCATTTGTTCCATCTCCCCTTACTCATGCAGTTCCAGCGGCAGTCCGTCCGGGTCATGAAAAAACGTCATCTTCTTACCGGTAAAATCATCCACACGGATCGGCTCACATTCGATCCCGACCTCCGCCAGCTCTTTCACCGTCTGCTCCACACTCTCCACACAGAAAGCAAGATGACGCAAACCACAAGCCTCCGGACGGCTCACCCGTTTCGGTGGATTTGGTTCTGCAAAAATCTCCAGCTCCGTGTGCTCATCCACACGCAGATCCAGCTTCCAGTCCCTGCGCTCTGAACGATAGTTTTCTCTGATAACGGAGAAGCCAAGCTTGTTTACGTAGAAATCTTTGGCGGCTTCGTAGTTGGATACGATGATTGCGATGTGGTGTATTTTAGATAAATTCATTTTTTGTACTCCTTTTTAGTTTATCTTATTTTCGTTATAAACTATATAGTGGTTTTTAAAATATACCGTGTGTGCTTTAGTTCTGAAGGAGCATGTGTTTCACACACGGTAATTTTACAAGAAATACAGATTATTCTCAATTTTTATTTTGTAAGTGCCTGAACCCCCTGGGGGCACTAATCCTTCGTCCTCTGGATTCCCTGGTCGCATTTGCTTTTTTATAGTCGCTGATTGTCAAGGTAGTTGTCAGTAAAAATATATTTTTTTATTCGTGCAGGTCATCAGATATTGCTCTGTACCTGATCACCATCATTTTGAATGAATAGATTTTTATGAAACAGCCATCTGTTCATCAGCTTTTTCGGATTGTTCGTGTACCCTTTCCGGGTTCAGATATACAATATCCGGAAGACTCCAGTCACGGGTTGCACGTCCATTCCAGCGTTCTGGATGCTCCGCTTTAGCAGCTTCGTATACTTCTTTACGCTTAGACAGGGTAGTACAAATAAAGCTGCAGTTTCTGCAAGAGCCTTTTCTTCGCTGTAATTCTTTTTTAAGTTTTCTACATTCTTTCCCAGAACCCTTGAGTTCGCGGTTAAACCGGGAAAGGCTTCCGAATTTTTACCTCAGGTTGCCGTCACCCCACTTAAGAATTTCACTTGTAACAAGTCTATCATAAATCATATCATTTCCCATGTCATCTATTATCTGCAGCTTACTATAAGCTTCGTCCACATCATTTTTTAATTGCTCAACTGATTCACTACTGAAAGCAAATACACATATCTTATCTAGTATCGCTTTATCAGCCTTACATTGTTCTCCAACTCTTCCATGAAGCAATGCCAATGTACAATCGGGCATTTTTGCGATTTCTTCAAGACCTTGAATTTTTGCAATCGTACCTTCCTTCGCAAAAACATTGACCGTTACACACTTCATATTTTCATTAATTCCTATATGCGAAACATCATGTGTATTTCCACACAATGCATAGAAAATAAATATGTCCAGAAAATTAACAGGACCTCTCTTTTGTGTGTAATAATATTGATGTGCGCCCTCCAAGCGATAACCACACTCGAAAAACACAAAATTCTGATTCTTATCTATGAATCCTGAAAAGAAAATGCACCCATTTTCAATTTTCATTCCTCGAATCATGGCTTCAATATTATCTTTTACTTTCGAATTGTAAGAAGATTGATATTTTTCAGGATACAGCCATGCTGTTTGTACCACTCTAGATCCATCATTATTTTGCGCGTTAACTGTGTCACAAGAGGTGAGTAATGTAAGGTTTCCATTTTCAGCTAAATAATAGAAGTCAACTTTATCCTCATCTTGAATATACTTTTCAATAATGACTCGTTTTTCCACAGAAAGATCATATGCATACTGATATGCTTTTTCGAGTTCTTCAAAACTATGCGCAATACTTATCCCAATCGATCCAGCTCGGTCTGTCGGCTTAACAATTACAGGATATTCATTAACCTCATCAATAGAACTATATTCTTTTACGACCGGAACACCGTACTTTCGGCAACACTCTTTAAATTTAATCTTGTCGCGGGTAATCTCCAACTGTTCATTATTTATATAACATGGAAAGTTTAGCCGCTCACAAAGCTTTATCATATTTTCAACTCGGAATTCGCTATACCCTGCTAATATACCATCTACCCCACTCTCGCGAGATAATTTTTCCAAGGTGTCTATATCAGACCAACTAATATCCCACGCTTCATCAGCTACATTCTTCGCAGGTGCTAATGTATAATCCGTATGATTATCTGTGACAATAACATAAATCCCATATTTTTGGGCGCGCTTAACAAGTGAAATCTCCCCTGCAGTGGCGCCTAAGATAAGCAATTTCTTACCTGTCAAGTTCATCTCTTATCACCTCCACCAAATATTTCATGTCCTCTATTCCGTACCGTTGATCCACTGGAATCGGCAGAATATCTGCCGCATAATGATATTCCAAACTATTTTCTGGACACTCTTCTAACACATTAGGCCACAAAGTCGGTATATAGACTTTTTCTTTCTGCAATTTCTTTCGCACCCTAAAACCATTATGAATCAAAAGCGGATACATAAATGCTCCATTGACACTTTTGAGTTTTAGTATATTTATATCTCGAAATTCTATGTTCAAAAAATCGAAATTTTTCTGTCGTTTTTTTGCCACCATTTCATAGTCAATCCCATGCAGAAGATTATCTGTTAAACGGGACATTTTTTTAACTGATTCCATTGCAAATAATTTGTTATTAGCTATATACTCGCTATAAAATTCATTCGCACTTCGTTCAAAACGTCCCAACAAAAAATGCATTCGTTCAAAAGATTCATCTTGTGGAATCTCCCGCATCATCTTCGTATTAGTATACAAAAATGCGCCATCTGAAACACCAAAATATTTTCGACAGGTATAAATCGTGTCAACATTTTTCGCAGGCATCTGAAAATAACTCTGTGCATTATCAACAATTACATGATTGTATTTCTGTTTCCACTTATTCAAACAATCATTATCAAGCTGACCGTAAAAATTCACTATATAAAGCCATTCGTCCCCACTTAGTATCCGATCAAAAACCGGTTCAAATCTCTCATCGATGTGGTAAAACTCATAATCGACTTTAATCTTCTTGCAAAGATCTGCCACGGAAGAACAAAGAAAATACGGTAAATACAGTTTTTTTACTCTCTTTGCCTCGCAAAGATATGCCAATGCGTTTCTACCACAGTTTAATGCAATAGCTTCCTCATGGAGCATCTTGCCATGACAACATTCAAGTTCTATGTATCCTCCGTATTCTTTCATTTATTTTCTCCTATCTCACTGAAGTTCAACAGTGATTAGCTCATTGACATGTTCCAATATCTTCTTCATCGTGGTTTCATCTGGGAACTTAAAGAATACAATACCCAAACATTTTGCAGCATTATCAAAATATTCCACTTCATCACCTAACTTTTTATACAAGTATTTCCGATAAATATAAGGTTCAATTTCCGGTGAGAACAAAATATCTTTATAGATTCCGTTTTTATTACTATGCAAATTATGAGTAGCATAAAATCCATTTGGCTCATGGATATTGCCTTTAATTGCTGCTCCCATGGCCGCTTTTACAGACATTTCTGCAATATCTACGCCAAACATATCTCCCAGTAAATCGGGAATCATATTTCCACCACTACGGGGGCCAACGTCAATAGGCCAGACACGATTACTCTTATCTACAACAAGCTCAACATTCATAGAACCATTACTGATTCTAAGTTTTTCCACCATTGAAGATAATGTCTCTTTAACATGTTGGATATCCTCATCCTCCAGTTGCAACGGATAGCTTTTGCCTACCGGAACCAACGGATTAACACAATTGTCTCTGTGACAGTTCAGCAACCCCCAAAGAACAATTTTCCCATTCTCAATAAAAACATCGCCACCAATCAAATAAGGATGCTTTTTTTCGATAAAATGCTCAACAATAATTCGATGGCACCGTGAGAAAGAAAAAGCAAAATCCAACGCGTTCTTCAGACCATCCTCTGTTTGCAACACTGTTGCACCTTTACTTCCAGAAGAATCCACTGGTTTAATGATAATTGGAAATTCAAAATTCTCCTTTTCTTTCAATGCATCTTCTGCTGAAGCATACCCTTTAGCTTTTGGAGTAGAAAACCCATTTTCTATAAGAAATTTACGAAATTGATCCTTATTGCATAAGGTTTCAACTGAATGATAAGGGGCTCCCGACAGACCAAGTTTTTCTGCAATATAGGCTGCTGTAGGTGCTGCTGGATCGGAGGCATAGGCTAACACACCATCAACCTGTTCATTTCGAGCCACTTCCAAAACGGCATCTTTGTCAGTCGTACTCACTAGATAAAACTTATCTGCTTCATATTGTCCAGGATTATCTGGAAGATAATCGCAAAGAACCGTATAATATCCGAGTTTTTGAGCAGTTTTAATTGCTACAATCTGTTGTGCAGAACCGCCTAATAATAATATTTTTTTCATTCACTTTACCCCAAAATCACATCACAAATTCTATCAACATCCTTCAAAGACAAATCTGCATACAACGGAAGAGTTAAAACACGCAATGCTATATGCTGAGCAATAGGTGTTTTTTCAGCTCCTGCAGTTGGGTAATTACGGTAACATTCAAAACTGTTTGTTAACGGATAAAAATACTTCCGCGCGCCGATGCCAACCTCTACTAACTTCTCAAAGATCTCATTTCTGGTATACTTATACCCATCAAACACTACAGGAAAATAAGCATAGTTGCTTTCAACATCTTTCTGAATTATAGACAACTTAATTCCTTCTACGCCCTCAAGACGGCTTCTATAGTGTTCTACAACATGCTTTCTTTTTTCAATTTCTTCATCAAGATGTTTCAGGTTACAGATACCCATTGCAGCCTGGAATTCATTCATCTTTGCATTGGCACCAACAAACTGAACTGACTCAGGGCCATGGATACCAAAATTTTTCATATCATTCAAAAGCTGAATCCAAGAGTCATCTTTAAAGCAAACGCATCCACCCTCAATGGTATTAAATACCTTGGTAGCGTGGAAACTAAACATAGATGCATCACCAAAGCAAGCTGAAGATTCTCCCTTATACTTTACCGCAAAAGCATGTGCAGCATCATAGATAACTTTCAGTCCATACTTTTTTGAAATTCGATTGATTTCTTCCACATCACACATATTTCCATAAACATGCACTGGAACAATTGCAACTGTATTATCTGTAATCAGATTTTCAAGTTTTTGAGTATCGATTGTATAATCATCTTCTTTGATGTCACAGAAAACAGGAACTAGTCCATTTCTCACAATAGCGTGCGTGGTAGAAGCAAATGTAAATGGAGTTGTAATAACTTCACCTCCCTTTGGCAGATTCAATGCAGCAATTGCATTTTCTAATGCCAAATGACCGTTTGTGTATAGAACAACATGAGAAATACCTAGATAGTTTTCCAGTTCTTTTTGCAATTCCTTATGTTTTACTCCCATATTAGTTAACCAATGGCTATTCCAAATTTCTTTGATTTCTTCACAATACTCTTCAAAAGAAGGCATAGATGACCTTGTAACTAAGATATTTGACATAATTTTTACCTCTTTTCATCAAGACAATAAAACTATTTGTTAGCTTCATTTTTTGTGTATAAGTGTCTTTGAAATTTCCAGCAAATATTCAAACGAATCCAAATGTAATAGCTTAGAACCAAATATGTAGATAAGAGCACCTGTAGGTACTTTGATCAGTAATGTTAAAGCGCTGGAAAATTCAAAAAAATTAATAAACGAAATAGCAATCCCCATAACTACCGCTAAAGTAACGGATGGAAAAATATCTATCATTTGTTCTTTGAAACTATAATTTAAAAGTTGTCTGTTTGGCCACGAATTTATGATCATACTTGTTATCATACTTACTAATAAGCTATAAGCCATTGCCATAACACCAAACCACATTGTAGATAAGAGTAAAATCATACCCACAATCTTTTTTGCAATTTCTAGTTTTAAAAACAAATCACTTCTCCCCATTGCTTTAATCGCATTAAGATTAGCCGTATGGATTGGATAGAACATATAGGTGATGCAAAAAATCTGTAAAAATGGAACGCATGGTAACCATTTTTCTGTTAAAACTAAATCTACAACTGATGTTGCGCAAAATGCCAGTCCCATCATAAGAGGTGCCATTATATATGTACTAATCTTAATGGCCCTCCTCGTCATATTTTTTACTCGTTCTCTATCATCTTGTTGTTTGGCCAATGTTGGAAGAAGAACACTGTCTATAGAAGTATTAATATTATTCACAATAACACTTGGTAATTTATCTCCTTGATTATAAAAAGCTAAATCTGCGGATGAATACATTTTTCCAATAACCAAGCTACGAATATTTGTATATACCGTGTCTAATAAAGCTGAAACAAGTATCTTCCAACCAAATGAAAGTAATTTTTTAAGCCGTTTCCATGAAAACAATTTTTTTGGACGCCATTTAACTGTAATCCACAATATAAAGGTATCAATTGTAGTATTTGACAACTGTTGTGCGACAATTGCCCATACTCCGGCACCAGCATAAGCCAAATAAATTCCTAAAATAGCCGAAAAAATAGTACCCCCTAATGTAGAATAAAAAAACTTCTTAAAGAGCATGTTTTTTGATACATAGGATTGCTGAATTCCTTTTACGCCAGAAATAATAATCGTTAGACTGATTACTCGAACAATAGGTGTAAGTGAAATATCCTCATAAAATTTTGCAATAAAAGGTGCGACAAAAAACATCCCGGCATATAGAACTAAACATACAATGAAGTTAAAATAAAATACAGATGAAAAGTCTAAATCATCTGAATCCTTTTTTTGAATTAAAGCAGTACCCAACCCACTATCCACAAACACTTGTAAAATTGTAGTGAACACAGTAATTAAAGCTATTTTCCCGTAATCTTCGGGAGCTAAAAGGCGTGCTAAAACAATAGAAACAACAAAGGTTATTAATTGTGCTCCACATCTCTCTGCAAATCGCCACACCATATTTGAAAAAACACTATTTTTAGTATTCATATATTTTTTACCAATTTGCTCAAAAACTAATTCTTATTATTTTTACATATAATCAAATATATTCTCTACATGTTGCTTCAGAATTAATTTGAAAAATCCCCTTCACTTTTACATTTTCCTAAGAACTTAATGTGTTCGAAACCTTTATATATTATTTTTCTTCTTATAAATGACATATAGCGGTGATAATCTCCATTTGACAAATAGCTTAATTTTATCTATAAATGTATAATATTTTTTATAAAATTCAGTTTTAACTATTTGATCATATTTTTTAAATCTTACATAATGTGATATTATTTCTCGTTCTTTCAATAATTTTATATATGAAGTATATTTAAAATTTGTGTAATTATTATACAAATCAAAAAAAGTATTCATCTCTTCTACTAACTTTATACTTTTATTATAGTTATATAACTGTCCACCAAAAGAATTTGAATTGTTTACTCTATACACACACATCAAATCATCAATATATAATGCGGGGCCTTTATCAATCAAAAACATTCGTCTACTCCTGTCTCCTACAGGACACGGTAAGTCATAAACTGGATACTGATTTATATACTCTGTTCTCATTAACATTGAACAAGTTGCCGGCATCCCACCTGGCTCAATCAATACTTCTTCTATTGATAAAACTCCGGATTTTTTATACGGATGTCGTTTTTTCATTTTCCCAGTCTTATCATTTAATTCATAATTAGCATGTACACAAAATGAAGCTGACGGATTTTTCTCCATTAAGTCTACTTGTTTTTGCAGTTTATTATCATCACACCAATAATCATCCCCTTCACACAATGCAACATATTTACTTTTTGTTTCCATTATTACTTTTTGTGAAAAATAAGGAATTATATTCTTGCTATACTGATTTTCTTTTTCATAAATAATATTAAAATATCCAGGATATTTACGTTCATATTCATGTAGAATATTTGCTGTATTATCTGTCGAAGCATCGTCTCTTATTATGTATTCAACTGGAAATGTGGTTTTTTGTTTCAAAAAACCATTTAATGTTTTTTCTATATATTTTTCGTGATTGTATGTCAGACATATTACCGTAACTAAATATTTCATATTATGATCTCCATTTTAACTAAATATTTCATATTATGATCTCCATTTATTGAAAGAAAAGTTTAAAAGGATATGTTCCATGTGTTTGTAATACAACAAATAAAATAAACCAATTCATAAAAACTATTGTAAATGTAATCAAAATTCTTAATGAAATTTGTATAATGTTATCGTAATTAAGGACATTTCCATAGACATATTATTTCCTCATACTTATATTGGTTTAAAAAGAGAAGCAAAATGGAAGCGTTCCATGCCAGCCTAAAATCATATACCCACAAAACCAATATCCTAATATAGCCATAAACATACAAGCTGTATCTCTATGAACTACTCCAAACTTGACATTATTTTCTTGAAATTTCGAGTAGGACATTGGCAGCCAAACAATAAAGAAATATTCCATATACCAAGTAATTCGGACAGCATAACTCGTATGAAAAAAAACAAACAATACTGTATAAACTACAACAGACACCAGAAGAATGATATTAGCCGAGTTATACAAATTTGATTTTCTCTTACTGTACTTGCAACAGAAAAGAGGAATTAAATACAATATCCATCTAAAAATGAGCTCAATATAATTACTTTTAGTCAGCAAAAAATAATAGCTATTTTGATTCTGTCCTCCAATGAATATATTAATATATGTAATAAATCGTCTTGGAAGTATATTTACATCATTAATCGCCCACATCAAAATATTCTGCCAACCTTGCGAAGCAACAACTAAGAGTGTACATAAAATCGCAAATACTAATATTCTTAATTGCCTGCTCTGAATTCTATAAAACCATACTCCAAATAAAATAATTACAATTCCAATAAATGCAGTGTTATGAAACGATTGCGCTAAGAAAATCAATATGATGAATTTTAACCATTTCCTTTCGACTAACTCAAAGTAAGCAAGCAAAAGTAACGCAGCAGCAATTGACTGCCGCATAAAATTGAAGGAAGCAATATAAAATATCATATAATAGACAAGTACTGTCACCCACATAGGACAGTTCTTTCTATTCTTAATAGCAATAATATATATTGGGCATATAATTAAAGCCTCTGTAAAAAAAAGTACCGCAGTGAAATCTTTAAAAATTTTTGCGATGCAAAACACAAACACTTCATATCCTTTTTCTGCAGAGCCTTGTAGTAAAAAAGCCTGTAAATTACTTGAATTGAGTGCTCCCAGATAATACGGTTTTGCATATTGAAGAACATCCGTTCCTACTTTTTCTCCCCTAAACGCTGCAAATAAACACGGAATTATAAGTGCAAGTAAGGAAAGAAAAATAAACTTTCCTCTACTTTTAGTCTTATCAGCTTGATTCACAAAATAGAGTGATACTATAAACATCAGGCTGTATATAGCTACCCTCCCTATCAGTGCTGCCATTTCATTTATCATATCAATCATCCATTTCTAGCTATACTAAATTAAGGTTTAATAGTTGCACCAAGCCTTCCTTTTTTCCCATCTTGGTACCCCTTGAACAGCATCTTCATTACTTCCAACTTATTGCAGCTACATATCATACAACAGTACATTCTTTTAATTAAAAACAGTATTGCATCCTTCTTTTTCCCAAATTGTAAAAAAGAGAACGTATAATTTCTTACGGAATAATACTCTTTCCAAGCTGGTTCAATGTATACATACATTTCTTTTCCAAAGACTTTTTTCTTCTTATATCCCCCCAGCTTCGGATGAAAATACATTGAATCTACAATAGTAGCCACAAAAGCCCCTGCGCTCTGCGCTCTTCTTAAATAATCATTTTCATCTCCCTTAATGAAAAAGTCTCCATTAGGAACGCCAATTTTTTCAACTAGCCCACTAGAAATCCATGTTCCATTGAAGGGATTAATCATACCAACAACTTCATTTTCTGTAACAACAGAATTTAGTTCAGTTATTCTTTCTATATGTCCAAGTCCAAACGACAGTGTGTCATTATCACTCAGTACCAGAGAATTCAGAAGATACATTTTCTGTGAATCATATCCCTTTTTAACAATATGCTTCTTCATATTTTCAAAGCAATTTTTATCCATAGGACGTCCATCGTCGTCCATTAAAATGTACCAATCATATTTATCCTCAAAAGCTCGCTGCAATCCGTAAGAAAATCCACCGGCACCGCCACAATTACTTTTTGTTTTACAATACTTTATTACCGTCCCCTCATATTCTTTTACAAGCGATCGAGTTCCATCAGTACTACAATTATCAATCACATAATATGCATCAATCTTCAACTCTTGATTATGCAAAATTTCTATTATTTGTTTTTCAAGCAATTCTTTTCTATTATATGTCACTACTACAGCACAAATTTTCATATTATCTTAATAAGCTCAATCTTAAATGATTGACTTTCCTTTCAAAAAACTATCTACTATTTTATTAAATTTAAAACGGCTGTTGTGGTGCCGAATCCTAAATAACTTAATAAACATGCTCCCCTAACTCGAATTGAGGCAGATTTATCTCTTATGACATCATTTCTAACTTGTTTTATATTACTAACAATTAATTTCTTTTCCGGTATATTCTCTTTAATCTGCGCCAATATGTGGAAGTTAGCGGCTACATATCTACTCTTCGCAGCTTGCAACAATTCAGGATAATTAATCGTTATATCATCCAGCATCATCTGCGCAGTTTTTATGCAATCCATTTTTTTGATAGTAAATTTTTGATTTTCTATACTTTCTTTCCGAATCTGATATCGATATAACTTCCGCGTTGTGAAAGCTACTTTTGGGCATCTAAGCAACGCCTTATAGGTTGTAGGAATATCTTCGTGAATTAACCCATCAGGAAAAGAAATACCAATCAAAGTATCCTTATGGTACATTTTCCCCCATGCTGCAACATCAAAATCCTTTTGGTATAGCATATTCTTTATGGCGTCTGCCGCATCAAAGCACCGTTCGCTTATTTCTACATGACCACTGTTAAACGCCCCACCTTTTTCAAATGTGGAATTCTTGCAAATTGCAACTTGAGCATTATATTTATTAATTATCCTCAACATTTCTTCAACAAAATCATGTTCCAAAATGTCATCACTATCAACAAACGTAACATAATCACCTGTCATAATGCCCATTCCAGCATTTCGAGCTTGTGATAACCCCCCATTAATTTTATGAATAACCTTTATTCGGACATCATTTCTTGCAAATTCATCGCACATTTGTCCGCATTTATCTGGAGAACCGTCATCAACAAGAATAATCTCTAGATTTCTATAGGTCTGATTGCAAATACTCAGTACGCAATCAGACAAATCTTTTTCAACTTTGTATATAGGAACAATGACAGAAACTAAATAATTCATATTTTTTATCATCAGTATTTACCTGCCATAACGCCGTTATAGAATTCCACATATTTTTTCTTCATGGTATCTGTGTTATAAATCTCAAGGACATCCTGATAGGCTCTTTCAGGAAGTTCTTTAGGAAATTCCTTCATGGCCGCCTTTATATGTTCAGCATACTCCTCTGCTTTATCACACACATAGCCATTAACGCCATCATTGATAACACTCTTATTTCCCATTGTACTGCTGACGAGAATCAACTTTTTGATGTACATATTCTCAATAAGGCTCATTGCAATTGCTTCGCCAAGACTACACAAAATAAAAGCATCAGCACCTTTAGCCATTGCCAAAGCTTCCTTTCGAGGTTTCCATCCTGTAACTTCAATATTGGTGGCAGTCAACTCATTTTCAAGTTCACCATTGCCAATCCAAACAAATCTAGCATCTGGCACCAATTCAGCGATTCTGTTAAAAAGCTGTGGTTGTTTCTGGACGCAGGCTCGGCCAAGTGTAAATACTGTGAACTTATCATTTTTTACTGGCTTTATAACGTCAAGGGATGCTGAAAGATCTGCAAGGTTCACACCAGTCTCAACATATGCTGTTCTCTTGGAAAATTTCTTTGCCTCTTCGTCTTCACTTTCACAACAAGTAAGTGTAAGTGCTCGATTTCCAAGAACCTTTTCTGCAAACTTATAGACTTTGCTCTTCTTCCCCGGACCCATAAGAATATGTGCATATCCATGAGGTGTATACACAACAGTATTATTTTTTCCGTTATATGCAAGTCTACCTAAACCACCTGCAACCGAAGAATGCAGGTGAATCACATCTGGCTGAACATCTTTTTCAATTTGACGTAATTCCTTGATTGCCGCAACATCACTTTTTATATTTGCCAATCCCTTTACGCCAACATTTTTCATTTCAATCAAATGCACTCTCTGGTCCAGAAAATCTTTGTAATTCTTAGGGGTCTGAGGTCTGAGAGAATATGCAAGATAGACATCAAAATCATCCACCATATCGTTGCAGAGCTGAGATACGTAAGTGAATACGCCACCTCCAAAAGCTTCACAGACCATTAAAATCTTTTTCTTTGTCATTTTTACTCTCCCAGTTCCTTCTCACATTTATCCAATACAGCTGCAATTACCTGATCCATATCATAGTACTTATACTCGCCAAGACGACCGCCAAAGATTACATTGTGTTCTGCATCTGCCAGTTTTTTATACTCAGAATAAAGCAAGCTATTCTTAGCATCATTAACCGGATAATACGGCTCATCTCCCGGTTTCCACTCACTGCTATACTCACGGCTGATGATTGTTTTGGGCAGATCATTTTCATTTTCATCTTTACCAAATTCAAACCATTTGTGTTCAATGATACGAGTCCACGGAGTTTCACGGTCGGTATAGTTCACTGCTGCGTTGCCCTGGAAATTAGGCTTGTCCAATGTTTCCGTTTCAAAGCGAACCGAACGATATTCCAGCGTACCCAGCTTATAATCAAAGTAAGCATCAATCGGTCCAGTGTACACAACCTTGTCAGCCAATGCATCCAACTCAGTCTTATTCTCCAAATAGTCTGTGTTCAAACGAACCTCAATGCCGTCTAGCAAGTTAGAAATCATCTTGGTATAACCACCAACAGGAATACCCTGATAAAGTGCATTGAAGTAGTTGTTATCAAAAGTCAGACGAACCGGAAGACGCTTGATAATAAAAGTCGGCAACTCCTTACAATCGCGACCCCACTGCTTTTCAGTATAGCCCTTGATAAGTTTCTCATAGATATCGCGACCAACAAGAGAAATGGCCTGCTCTTCAAGATTCTGCGGCTCGCCAGTAATCTCCTTGCGCTGTTCCTCAATCTTGGCGACAGCCTCTTCCGGTGTCACGACACCCCACATCTTGTTGAAGGTATACATATTGAAAGGCAACGAATATAATTCACCCTTATAATTAGCCACCGGCGAGTTTGTAAAACGATTAAATTCCGCAAACTGTGTAATGTAGTTCCAGACTTGTTTGTTGTTAGTATGGAAAATGTGAGCACCATACTTATGGACATTGATGCCCTCAATATTCTCGGTGTAAATGTTGCCGGCAATATTCGGGCGCTTGTCTACTACCAAAACAGACTTGCCATGTGCTTTAACTTCATGTGCAAAAATCGACCCGTAAAGGCCAGAACCTACTACTAAATAATCAAATTTTTCCATAATGAATTCCTCCACCCCTCATCGGGCATATCCTCTAATTTTCTATGTACACATCCATATGGATGGTCTTTCTCTCTAATTTCCGCTGTGTGATAACCACACTCGGCTAAATGTTTTCTTATGCTGTCGTATCCAATTACCCCAGCAATCAATACTTTTCTCGATATTTCGTCTATTTTCCAACATATCTTTATCCAGACAGGTTCACTCAATAAAATCAGTTGCACCTTTCACTACTTTTCACTGGCGCATATTTATTCGCCACACTCTTTTCTCTCTACATCAAAGTGTTAATCTGTTGAGTAGACCCGTTTTTCTGCACCCATTTCCCAAATTTTCCTATCCTACCGTTTTTGTAACAATCATACAAACAATCCCATCACTCTTATTGCAACCTGCACAATGAATTATTCATTTTTTATGATATCTACGCGACAAAATATTAGTAATTTCCGTCCGTTACTCAACGCCACGCAGATAAATGCAGTTATCAGTATTAACGTCCTACTGCACAAAACATGATTTTCAGAGTAAAATACAGCGCATATTTATGCAAAAGCGCTTATATTTGTATGTATATTTAACTCCACCATAGACCATCAGACCTCAACTGATTTTGTTGAGTAGACATTTTTTATCCTCTATATATTGAACCCAGTTCCAACCCCGATTTCAGCAATTTCACCTTCTTATAACTTCGAATACACCCCGGCCTCCCAAAAAGGGCACAGTTCTTCGGCGACGCCTGCGTTGGGCCGCCTGGCGGTATTCAACCGGAAAGGAGGCGTCACTGGCGCTTCCTCTCTTGCTGATTGCTCAGCATTTATATATAAGAGGCATTTCTGCCGCTTATTAACTTGATTTGTTGTTTTTCCGGAAGCTTTCCTGGCATTTGCGGCCCAGGTTTCGGGCGCCGTTTAGGAAGCGGTTGACCTGATGGCCATTCTGGCAGATGAATACACTGCCTTGTTTTTTTCCGGTGGCTCCGCAGATGGAACATTGCTTTTCTGTTCCGTCGGCGCGCAGCTCAAGTACCAGGATTCCTTCTGCCCAGGCTTTGTATTTCAGATAATTCCGGATGCGGATACTTAAGTGAAGGGGCGAATAATTGCCGCTTCTGTACATGGATATCCTGGAAAAATCTTCATCATACTCCGGCAGTACCAGTATCCCGGTCTGATTTTCTTTGCAAAAATCCATAATCTCCTTGCTGACCTGATGTGCGTAATGTTCATTCAGGTGCTTGAGATGCATGTAATATTTCCTGTTTGGCTGACTGACGTTGTCTTTATCGGTAAATGCCCTGGATGCTTCTACTTTTTTCAGCAAAGCTTTGCAATGATGTCGGTATGCATTTCCGCCTCTGCAGTTTTTTACAGCCAGCTGCCTGGATCCTTCATCCAGAACTGTGCATACTGCAAAGCTGTCCGTATTGGTAAAGCGGACGCTGCATACTCTGGCGCCTTCCTGCATTCGTTCCTTTGCTGTCCGGGCATCGGAGTTTTCCTGCTTGACAGGGACATGGAACATGAGCCATTTTTCCTCATGGACCAGTGTAGGGGAAAGGATCGCTGCTTCCTTGGGGAAGGGGCGTCCTGTAAGTCCGCAGAGTACCCAGATCCATTTCTTTCCGTTCCAGAGCTTCAGCACTACGGAGGTGTCTGTCAGGTCTTTGTACATTCCCTTGAAAAAGGTGATGTTGGCATCGATCTTTTCGGGGAAGCTTTCTGCGCTTGCTGCGGTCTTTACTGCCATTGCAGCTTTGTTCATGGCAGATCTCCGAAAGTAAACGGGGAGCTTTCCGCCTGGCGGGATGTACTTTGGTTCTCTTCCGTCTCTTCCGGGAACAGTGAGTTTTTCCAGATGTCCCTGGATGGTCAGCAGATTTTCGGCCCAGAGCTCTTCGCTTTCTTTCAGGAGCTCATAGTAAAAAGCTACGGCTTCCCGATACAGGGCTTCGGTTGTTTCGATCATCTGCTTTTCTGGACAAAAGAGCCGCATTTTCCATGTTTTGATACTGTATCCTGTTTTCATGGCATCTCTTTCTGCTGTCAGGTATCGCTTAATATCTTCATTAGCGAAAAAGAGCTTGAAACACTGTTAAATGCTGCTTTTTTCGGCACAGTTGACCACGATTTTGACCACTAATAATTGAAAAGAAAAAAGAAAAAAGCTTGAAAAGTATTGATTTTACGCGGATTTACGCAAGAAAAAAGTGACCACTTTTTGTGACCACTAATGTTAGATTTCGATGATTATCAGACTGTTTATTCACTTTTTGATAGAAAATGACTGCATATGATGCTTAAAAAACGACATTATTAGCATGCTTCATGTCTTTGGCACGCCTTGACAAAGGAAAATATCAATGGTATCCTTACATATGGCTGTAAAATATATCTTTTTTGGTCTGTGACTAATGAAGATAATAAGCGACACAAATCCCATAATCCACGAGCTGTCCAAGTATATTTTCTCTTGTACCAGCTCTTTTTTTATGTCTAATCGACATTTCCATTCCCAAATGCTATACTATACCCGCAGGCCGCGCGATCTGGCTTTTGGCCTGCTAAATTTCAGAAAAGGATTTTTTTCTATGGAGAGAATTATTACCTATACGATCTCAACCGGGGAGTCCGGGGAAAATGTTCTTGGGTTTCTTCGGAAGAAGGGTTTTTCCAAACATATATTGACTACTATGAAGCGGGCGGAACAGGCGATCCTGCTGAACGAGCAGCCGGCTTTTGGCAGAACGGTCCTGAGGGAGGGGGATGTTCTCCGGATCTTTGTTCCGGAGGAGGCCGGGGACGGATCGGAGCCTTCCATTATTCCGGTGCCGCTGCCTTTGGATATCCTGTATGAGGATGAGGATATCCTTGTGCTGAACAAGCCTGCTGATATGCCTGTGCATCCCTCTGCCGGGAACTACGAGAATACGCTTGCCAACGGTGTTGCCTGGTATTATAAGCAGCAGAGGAAGGCTTTTGTCTACCGCTGCATCAACCGACTGGACAGGGATACCACCGGGGTGCTGGTGCTGGCTAAGAACCCTCTGAGCGGGGCTCTTCTCTCTGCCCAGATGAAGCAGCGCCAGATTCGACGTACCTATCTTGCACTTACTGACGGGATCCCGCCGGAAAGGGGGACGATTTCCGCTCCTGTTGCGAGAATGGATGCTTCTGTGATCACAAGGGAGGTTAATTTTGAGCGTGGGGAGGCTGCCGTGACTCATTTTGAGCGTCTTGCAGTCAGCAATGGATATGCTCTTGTGGAGCTGCATCTGGATACGGGGCGGACTCATCAGATCCGGGTGCATATGAAGTATATCGGCTGTCCGCTGCCGGGGGATTTTCTGTATCATCCGGTTTTTGACCGGATCGGACGCCAGGCCCTGCATTCCTTCCAATTGGAATTTGCCCACCCCATCACCGGGGAGCCTATGTGTTTCCTGGCACCTGTGCCTGAGGATTTCCGCAGAGCATTTGCGCAGTAAAAAAATCAGCTGTCCGGTAGGTGTTTCTTGCACCGGCAGCTGATTTTTTTGTTTTTATTTATTTTTTTTGTAGATCACAAGGAGTCCCTTGAGCAGAAGGTCCTCATCCAGAATGATTTCTTTCTTACAGTGAGAAATGATCTTTTTTGCAAGACCGCCGGTTGCGATCACGGTTGTTTTCTCACCAAGCTCTTCTTCCACCCGGTCAATGATCCCGTCGATGGCTGCTGCGTTGCTGTAGAGCACGCCGCTTTTCATGCATTCGATGGTATTGCGCCCGATCACATGCTTCGGGGCATCGATGCTGATCCCGCTGAGCTGGGATGCTCTGGCTGTCAGTGCATCCAGGGATATTCCGATGCCAGGAAGGATCATTCCGCCAATGTATTGCTTTTTGCTGTTGACAACCGAAACTGTAGTGGCGGTTCCCATATCGATCACAATAAACGGAACCGGATATTCATTTAATCCTGCCACAGCGTCTGCCACAAGATCCGCGCCCAGCTGTCCGGGGTTGTCCATCATGATGTTCAGACCTGTTTTTACTCCTGGTCCCAGGACCATGACTTCTTTTTTGAGGATCTTTTCTGCTGCCAGCTTGGCAATGTTGGTGATCTGCGGGACTACAGATGAAATGATACAGCCTTCTATGTCTGCCTTTTTGATGTGGTAGATTTCCAGTAAGGTTTTCAGGTCTACGGCATATTCCAGTTCTGTTTTTGTTCTTACGGTAGCAAGTCTCTCGATGAAGTATGTTTTTTGATCATCGATGCAGCCCACGACTATGTTGGTATTTCCAATATCAATTGCTAATATCATAATTTTATTTTCCCTGTCTTTATGCTTTTGTCTTCTCACGGCTGATCTGTGCGGATGGGATCAGATGTGCCTTGGAAAGTGCAGCTCCCACTGCTCCTGTGATCACTGTTGAGGAAATCATTTCGCATACTGCGTTGATCCCTACCATGAGACAGCAGCCGATGATGATGTTATGACCGCCCATCAGATTTTTTACATAATCGGTATTTCCGAACAGTCCTACAAGTGCTGCCATGAAGAACAGTGTATTCAGGAATGCGGAAAAGAATCCGGTTACTGCACATGCCACATAAGTATTGCTGACCTTTCGCATGCCTTTAAAAATATATCCGAGGCAGATACCGTCCAGAAGACGTGGGATGAAGCGCTGGATAAAGGCAAATACCGGATTGATACCGAAAAGCACAACTCCCATTGCGCTGGATCCGCCTACTCCTATGCACTGGAGAAAGCTGGTCAGGCCGAAGATCGCACCTGCCACGGCTCCTCCTACGGGTCCGAGGACGACTGCACTGATGGCTACCGGGATCACGTTAAAGGAAATGGCCAGTGGCCCGATGTTCAGATATCCCAGTGGTGTGTAGGCCATCAGCAGAAGGATCGCTGCCATCAGGCCGAGTAATGTAAGCTGTGCTGTTGTAAATCTGTTGTTTTTCATTTCTTCTCCTCCTTGTTACCGTTCCGCTCTATGAATATTTCCGGAAATACAGCATTTTCCGGCGTTTTCTGCGGATACAATACGGTGATGGAAAGCGGTGATCTTTTTGTTCCGCTTTTCGTTGTTAAAACCGGTTCCCTGACCGGTTCTGTAGCTATGCTTCTGCCTTTGTGGTAAGCAGAAGGATCTTATCCAGGATCTTTAACGCTGCATCCTCCTTGCTCATAAGCGGGAGTGACACTTCTTCGTCCTGTGTGATAAGAGTCAGGACGTTGGTATCTCCCTGGAATCCGGCGCCTTCTACCTTCAGGTTGTTGGCTGCCACCATATCCAGGTTTTTCTTCTCAAGCTTGGCTCTGGAATTACGGAGCATGTCTCTGGTCTCCATGGAAAATCCGCAGAGGAACTGGCCCTGCTTTTTGTGCTGGCCCAGATATTTCAGAATGTCGTCTGTCCTCTCGAGCTCTATGGAAGCCTGATCGTCTTTTTTCTTAACCTTGTCTTCGCTGACCTGCTTCGGACGGTAGTCTGCCACTGCGGCAGCCTTGATGATGATATCCTGTTCATCACTTAAACCGGTGACTGCCTCGAACATATCTCTGGCGGATGTCACAGGTACGACCTTCACAAAAAGGGGCGGCTCAATGGCAGTAGGTCCGCTTACCAGCGTAACCTCCGCTCCTCTGAGCATGGCCATTTTTGCAATGGCGTATCCCATCTTTCCGGATGAATGGTTGGTGAGACAGCGGACCGGGTCGATGGCCTCCTGGGTAGGTCCTGCCGTTACTAGGAGCTTTTTGCCGGCAAGGTCTTTCTGGAAGGCGGCTTCCTTCAGGATATATTCCAGAAGGGTTTCCGGCTCCGGCATTTTTCCGGCTCCGGTGTCCCCGCATGCCAGGTAGCCACTGGCCGGTGTGATCACCTCATATCCGTAGGTTTGCAGCTTCCGGATATTGTCCTGCACCACGGGATTCTCATACATGGCGGTATTCATGGCTGGTGCAAGGATCTTCTGACATCTGCAGGCCATTACCGTAGTAGTGAGCATATCGTCCGCAAGGCCGTTGGCCAGCTTTCCGATCACGTTTGCACTGGCCGGTGCGATCATCACAACATCTGCCTTCTTGGCAATGGATACGTGTTCTACCTGGAACTGAAAGTTCCGGTCAAAGGTATCCACCAGACATTTATTCCCGGTCAGTGTTTCAAATGTGATCGGATTGATAAAGTTCGTTGCATTCTCTGTCATCAGTACATGGACATCTGCATGAAGCTTATGTAATGCACTTGCCAGATATGCGATCTTGTATGCAGCAATACTTCCTGTGATGCCAAGAAGCACTGTTTTCCCTTTCAGCATCCTTCTCCCTCCTATCAGTCAACCATACGGATACTCTCGATCACCGGCTGCTGATCCTTTGCAATAGTTCCGTTGCCGTCTGTCGGCTTGGCATCCTTGCAGATCTGATCTACAATGTCCATCCCGGAGGTCACGTGTCCGAATGCAGCATAGTCGCCATCCAGATGTGTGGAATCGGACTGTACGATAAAGAACTGAGAGCTTGCGCTGTCCGGATCTGTGCTGCGGGCCATGGAAATGGTTCCTCTTACATGAGAAATATCGTTCTTCACTCCATTGCTGGAAAATTCGCCCTTGATGGTATCCTCTGCTCCGCCGGTTCCGTCTCCGTTTGGATCTCCGCCCTGGATCATAAATCCGTCAATGATCCGGTGGAAGGTCAGACCGTCATAAAAATTGTCCTGTACCAGCTTTACAAAATTTGTGACTGTGATGGGTGCGGTGTCTGCATCCAGCTCTACATCGATCTCGCCATAATCCTTTACGGTGATGGCAGCATGATGGGTTCCTGTCAGCTGCTGGCTGGTATCGATCACAGTTGTTCCTGCCATTTGTGCATCCTCGGAACCATCGGAAAATTCTCCGTCTGCGCTGTCTGTATCCTCTGTACTGTCTGCAGAAGCTTCGGTTTCATGTGAAGTGTCCTCTGCATCACCGGAAGCCTCCTGATCATCGGCGCTTTCTTCATGGTCTGAAAAGCCTGCCGCCTCAGCCTCCTCCTCGGATACTGCATTGGCTGCTGTCTCTTCATCTACGCCTGTCTGTCCTTCTGAGGTTTCTTCCTCCAGAGATTCTTCCTTCTGGTCTGCTTTGTCAGAAGTACTGTCTGTACTTCCGCAGCCGGAAAGCATTCCTGCGGTAAGAGCTGTCGCAAATAATACGGCTAAAACCTTACGTTTCATATTTATAAGTCCTCCTTATCAGATCCCGAAAACGCCTGTTCCGGCATTTTCAGGTGAGCTTTTCACTCTCCCCCTGTAAGCTTTTCTCAGTTTAACATCATCTTTTCATAAAGTCAACTTTGCACGGAACCAGGTGCAGGATTCCCTTTGTTTTGCCTTGTATCTCTTTCGGTTCTCTGCTAAAATCATGTATGGAGCTTATTATGGGCTCCGTACATATAAGAAAGTGAGGAATCAACATGGAAAAGATCACAAGTTTTACCATTGACCATATCAAGCTTCAGCCTGGCGTATACGTTTCACGTAAGGATCCGGTTGGAGATCAGGTGATCACTACCTTCGATATCCGTATGACTTCTCCCAATGAGGAGCCTGTTATGAACACAGCCGAGCTTCACGCCATGGAGCATCTGGCAGCTACCTTCCTGCGGAACCATAAGGAGTTTGGCCCGAAGGTCATTTACTGGGGTCCTATGGGCTGCCGTACCGGAAATTATCTTCTTCTTAACGGGGATTATGAATCCAGAGATATCGTTCCGCTGATGATCGAGATGTTTGAATTTATCCGCGATTTTGAGGGTGAGATCCCGGGAGCTTCTCCCAAGGACTGTGGAAATTATCTGGATATGAACCTTGGCATGGCAAAATATCTGGCAAAGAAATTCCTGAACGAAGTTCTCTACGATATCAAGCCGGACCGTCTTGTTTATCCGGAATGATCTGCGGGTACGATCCGCTGGCATGATCCTTGTGTTCTGAACGGACTATATGCCGAAACAAAAAAACAGGCTGCCTGTATCGATGTATTTCATCGGATACAGCTGCCTGTTTTTTATTGATCAACATTAATATCAATGGGATATCCGCAATGGAAGCAGGATTTCCCTGAGCCGCTCAAAGTCTGTAGTCTGTGCTCTACTGTGCTGCTTCTGCGGTAGTATCTGCTGCCACTGCGCCCACCGGCGGTGTTGTGCTGACATAATCACCGGATGCGTAGCAGGTCTGGCCATTATAATCCACACGGATCCATCCATTGTCACAGACACCGGTACACTTCAGGGATTCTCCGGAAAGGACACCTGCCACAAATTCTGCCTCTGCGTTGGCGTCAGAACGTAAATTCACACCCTCCACTGCATAGTAAGTGGCATCCTGTGCCTGTACGTTAATGCCGCTTGGGGTCTGCTCCGTAGCTGCTGTCTGTGCTGCGGGATCTGTTGCCGCTGCTGCTCCGTCTGCCGTGGAATCCGCTGCCGCTGCTGTTCCGTCTGCTGTGGAATCTGCTGCCGCTGCTTCTGGTGTAGGTGTTGCAGTTGCCTTCGGCTTCTCTGTGGGCTCCGGCGTCGGTGTGGAATCTACTACTGTTACCACTGCATCGGTTCCTTCCTCATATCCACAGCCCTGTGCAAGGAAAGCCGCGCCTATTATCAAAGCCATAATACATTTTTTTTTCATTTTACTGATTCCTCCTTATACGCCGGTAAAAAAATCTCTTTTCCCAATATACACGATTCTGCAATATTATGCAAGTCCTGTCCGGTTCTTTCACATATTTACCGGCTCAAAAAGCACCCGGACAGTTCCGCCGCAGATCATTCCCAGATCTCCTGCCCCCTGTCCCAGCTCATAAGCCTTCGTTTCCGTATTTCGGATATTTACTGCGTGTTTTCCGGCTTCAAACTCCACTTTTCCGCCGCCGATGCTTCCTGCCGTGCTTCCGTCCCGGAATACGAACATCTTGCTCCCAGTTCCTCTTGGTGAGGAGCCCTTCTTCTCGATGATCGTGACCATGGTTCCCGGTGTCCTGCGGCGTACTGCTGCCTCCACCTCCTCATCACAGTAGGTGCGGAAATGCCGGTTCTTTTCCTGCACGATCTCTGCCATGATGCTCACGGCGATCTCAGCCGGCATCTGTCCTCCGATGGGAAGTCCGATGGGGGCATGGATCTGATCCAGCTGTTCCTCCATAAAGCCCTCTTTCAGGAGCTTTTCCCTGGTGATTCGCACCTTTGTCCTGCTTCCGATCATTCCGAAATATGCAAAGGGTCTCTTAAGGATTGCTCTTGCACAGGCGGAATCTCCCAGATGGCCTCGTGTCACCACTACATAGTAGGCATTTTCATAGGGAGGGATCCTGTCGGACAGGGTATCAAACTCTCCAAAGATCCTCTCATCTGCCATGGGAAATCTTTCCTCCGTCACAAATTCCTCCCGGTCATCCATGACTGTTACATGAAAGCCCAGCATCCTGCCGATCTCTGCTACCGGAAGAGAAACATGGCCGCCACCCAGTATGATCAGCCTGGGATTCTTCTCGTAGGTTTCCACAAATATCTCCTGGTCTCCGCTTTTTACAACGCCGGTTTCCACAGCTGCTTCCACGGAAGCCTTCAGGAATTCTTCTGCTTCTTTATTTCTTTCTGCTCTCTTCGGATAAAAAAAGCTGCTTTCTTCCAAAAGATATTTCAGCCCGGCATCCTTTCCGTTCAGAAGGATCCCTGTTTTTACACGCCCTCTTTTTTCTACCACATCATATATTGTCTGATACATTCTCTGTGTCCTTTCTGTCCGTCTTTCGCTGTTTATTCCGCGGCAAGCTCCTTTACCGCCCCGACAGCAGTGTCCACCTCTTCTTCCGTATTAAAATAAGAAAAGCTGAAGCGGACGGCTCCTGTTTTTTCGGTTCCCAGTGCTTTGTGCATCAGCGGTGCACAGTGGCCGCCGGCTCTTACACTGATCCCGTACTCTTCATCAAGGACCATGGCCACCTCTGCCGAATCCATCTCTGCAATATTCAGCGTCACCACAGGGGAGCGTTCTTCCCTGGAAAAATCCCCGTACAGAGTGACTCCCGGAATTTCCTTTACCTGGTCATAAAAACGCCACATCAGCTGCTGCTCTCTTTTTCGGATCTGTTCTGTTCCGGTTTCCCTGATCCAGTCCATGGCTGCGCCAAGACCTGCGATCCCATGGCTGTTCAGGGTGCCTGCCTCCAGTGTCTCCGGCATATCCTGCGGATGCTCTCTCTGAAAGGTGAGGACGCCGCTTCCGCCTACCTTCAGAGGCTCCACAGATACCCCCGGCCGGACACAGATGGCTCCTGTGCCCTGGGGTCCCATAAGGCCCTTATGTCCGGAAAAGCAAAGAATATCTATATGATCTTTTTTCATGGAAATCGGAAATACTCCTGCTGTCTGGGCAGCATCCACAATAAAAAGCTTCTGGTGCTTCTGTGCGATCTCACCGATGGCATGGATATCATTGAGATTTCCTGTCAGATTGGAAGCGTGGGTACAGACGATCACCTTCGTCTCCGGACGGATGGCTGCTTCAAGCTCCGTAAGGGAGATCCGTCCCTTGCGGTCTGCCGGCAAGATCGTAAGCTTCATGCCCTTTTTTTCCAGGCGGTACAGCGGACGGAGCACACTGTTGTGATCCATCTCCGTACAGATCGCATGGATAGTTCCCTCCTCTGGATGAAGTGTTCCCTGCAGGGCGATATTGAGCGCTTCCGTGTCATTGGATGTAAAGGCCACACATTCCGGTCCCCATACGTCAAACATCTCTGCGATCTGGCATCTTGTATCAAAAATAAGCCTTGAGGCTGCCATTGCTTCGCCGCTGCTGCCCCTTCCGCTGTTTCCTGCATGCTGCATGGCTTCCACCACAGCACGCGGCACACAGTCCGGCTTATGAAAGCTTGTAGCCGCGTTATCCAGATAAATCATTTGACCCTCCTTGTGATTTTTATCAAATACCTTTATAATAAACTCTGGCTTTATTTTATACTATCCGAGGAGGTTTTCCAATGAAAAAAACATCTTTTTTCAACAGTCTGCCATTTAAGCTGCTGGTCGCCGTGATCCTGGGGATCATAGCCGGGCTTATCCTGAACCGGTACAGCACCAACGGGCTCTCCATGGCAGTTCTTAATATCACAGTTACTATCAAGTACATTCTGGGCCAGATCATTACCTTCTGCGTGCCGCTGATCGTGCTGGGATTTATCGCTCCGTCCATTACCAGGCTTGGCAAAAATGCTTCGCTGATGCTGGGTGTTGCGGTTGTCCTCGCTTACGGCTCCTCTGTTGGCGCAGCGCTTTTTTCCACAGCCTCTGGCTTTCTCATCATTCCACATCTGTCCATCCATTCCTATGCTGCAGGACTGAAGCGGCTGCCGGAGGTGATCTTTGAGCTGGAGATCCCGCAGATCATGTCCGTTATGAGTGCTCTTGTTTTTGCAATGATGCTGGGACTTGCCGCTACCTGGACAAAGGCGAAGCTGATCACTGGGCTCCTGGATGAATTTCAGAAAATCGTTCTTTCTCTGGTGGCTCGAATCATCATCCCCATTCTTCCGTTATTTATCGGCACTACCTTCTGTGGCCTTGCCTACGAGGGAACCATCACCAGACAGCTGCCTGTTTTTCTGAAGATCATCGTACTGGTGCTTGCCGGGCATTTTATCTGGATGGCTCTTCTTTACATCCTTGCAGGTATCTATTCCGGAGAAAATCCTCTGGAGGTTGTCCGCCATTATGGTCCTGCCTATCTGACTGCCGTAGGGACCATGTCCTCTGCAGCCACACTGGCCGTTGCACTGCAGTGCGCCTCCAAGGCAAAACCACTCCGTAAGGATCTGGTCAGCTTCGGGATTCCTCTTTTTGCAAACATCCATCTCTGTGGCTCCGTTCTGACAGAGGTTTTCTTCTGTATGGCGATTTCGAAGATCCTGTACGGTTCCGTTCCCACGCCGGGTACCATGGTTCTGTTCTGCCTTCTTCTGGGTATCTTTGCCATCGGAGCTCCCGGTGTTCCCGGCGGAACCGTCATGGCATCCCTTGGCATCATCACCGGAATACTGAAATTCGACAGCTCCGGCACTGCATTGATGCTTACCATCTTTGCACTGCAGGACAGCTTCGGTACCGCATGCAACGTGACCGGCGACGGTGCACTGACACTGATGCTTACCGGCTATGCAAAGCGCCATCATATTGAGGAGGATGATATAAGTAACTAAATATATTGCAGAAAGATATTAAATGTGTTTAAATATACTTATGGAGGTATATTATGGACACATCAAATATCACAAATTATAAACCAAAAGATTTTGCGGAATTATTAGGTGTTTCTGTAAAAACGCTTCAGAGATGGGACAGAGAGGGAATCTTAAAAGCAAACCGAACTCCAACAGACAGACGTTATTACACATATGACCAGTATCTTCAATTTAAAGGTATAAATATAGAACATGATAAACGAAAAGTTGTTATTTATGCAAGAGTATCTACCAAAAACCAAAGGGATGATCTTCAAGATCAGACAGCATTTCTGCGTCAGTTCTGTAATGCCAGAGGAATGATCGTAGACCAGTGCATTGAAGACTATGGAAGCGGACTTAATTATAACCGCAAGAAATGGAATGGATTACTGGACGAAGTCATGGAGCAGAAGGTCAAAACCATAGTGATCACGCATAAAGACAGATTTATCCGTTTTGGATACGACTGGTTTGAAAGATTCTGCATGAAATTCCACACAATGATACTGGTGGTGAACAATGAAGAACTGTCACCACAGGAAGAACTTGTACAGGATATTATTTCCATCCTTCATGTGTTTTCCTGTAGATTATATGGACTTCGTAAGTATAAAAAACAGATAGAAAAGGATGAGGAGATTGCTGAAGAGCTTCAAGACAGAGATCGATCCTACAGAAGAGCAGAAGATCAAAATACATAAGACAATCGGCACATGCAGATATATTTATAATTTCTACCTGTTTCATAATAAAGAACGTTATGATGCCGGTGAAAGATTTATGAGCGGCAAGTCGTTCAGTGTATGGCTGAACAATGAATACCTTCCAAGGCATCCGGAATATTTCTGGATCAGAGAAGTCAGTTCCAAATCGGTAAAGAATGCAATCGAAAATGCCTGTACCGCTTTTTCAAGATTTTTTCATCATCAGAGTAGTTTCCCGAGATATAAGAAAAAAGGAAGATCTGATGTAAAAATGTATTTTGTAAAGAATAATCCCAAAGACTGTCTCTGTGAACGTCACAGGATCAAGATCCCAACACTTGGCTGGATAAGGCTGAAAGAAAAAGGTTACATTCCGACCTCTAAGGATGGATATGTGATCCGAAGCGGGGCAGTTTCCATGAAAGCAGGCAGATATTATGTGTCTGCACTTGTCGATATACCTGCTCCGGAAGCAGATGGAAATTTCACTGATGGGATTGGAATTGATCTGGGGCTGAAAGACTTTGCAGTTGTATCAAATGGAACTGTATACAGAAATATCAATAAAACAGCACGGATTAGAAAACTTGAGAAACAATTAAGACGGGCACAGCGAAAGCTTTCCCGTAAATATGAGAACTTAAAGAAAGGGGAGACCACTCAAAGAGCAAATATATGCAAACAAAAGCTTAAAGTACAGAAACTTCATCATCGGATAGAAAATATCCGTACAGATCATATCAACAAGGTAATATCTGAGATAGTGAAAACCAAGCCGTCTCATATAACGATTGAGGATCTGAACATATCCGGGATGATGAAGAACCGGCATCTCTCAAAAGCAGTTGCGTCCCAGAAATTCTATGAATTCCGGACAAAATTGAAAACAAAATGTGCTGAATATGGAATCGAACTGAGAGTAGTTGACCGATGGTATCCATCTTCCAGGATCTGCCACTGCTGCAGCTGTATTAAAAAAGATCTGAAACTTTCAGACAGGATCTACAGATGCACATGTGGATATATTGAGGACAGAGATCTCAATGCAGCACGGAATCTGAGAGATGCAGAGACTTACGAAGTTGCATGATCCCGCAAACGTAAGTATGTACCGAAGGCTATTTCGGGAATTAACGACTGTGGAGTGTACTTAGGATCTGTGAGTAGAGATAACTCCGGTTACTCAAAAGCATACACAAAGAAACAGTAAGCGGTATTCGTGAGAATCCGCATTATCTCGATGTGAGTATGTTTAATCACATTTTGAGTGGCAGCAGCAGCTTGATGTGGAATTGTAAGTTCGGAGCTAAGTCAGGCGGATATTCCCGATCCGCTTCGTTGCTTGCTCATAACCGGATATCAACCAGATACCAACTGGATGTCAGAAATGCCGCAGGCTTCAAAATGGCTCTGCGGCATTTCTGTATATTTCTATTTGTTTCTGTCTGCTTCTGTAAGTTTCTATATGCTTTTGTTGTTTCTATATGTTTTTCTGTTTACGGGCGGATCACTTTTCCTGCTTTTGTGAGCTTTTCCGCTATGGTATACATATTTGTTACGGTTCCCACTGCCGGTTCCTTCAGTCCGTAGAAGTTCACGCAGGTTCCGCAGGTCAGAATCTCGGTTCCCTGCTCCTGTAAGGTCTTAAGGTCTTCGATACATGGTGAATCCTGTGCAGTAAGTCTGGCTCCGCCATTATAAAACAGCATAACTGACGGCGGTGTCTCCAGCTGTGTCAGCGCATACACAAATCCCTTGATCAGGATCCCGCCAAGCTCCGGATCTCCATCTCCCATCTTATCGGAAGTGATGGCAACGGTATAATCTCCCTGCGGAACAGCCGGTGTGCAGACGATCTCAGGCTCTGCCTGGCTTCTTGCAGCAGGATCAGATTTTACTGTCATATTGATCTCGTAACCACCTTCTGTTTTTCTGGATACGAAACTGCATCCGGTACTTCCGGCAAGTCTGCTCAAATTGTTTACTGCTGTTTCGTTGTCTACCAGGATCAAGATCTCGTCTCCCTGCTCTGCCTTGTCAAGGATCTTCTTGGTCATTACAACCGGGATCGGACACTGTTTCCCCATTGCATCTACTGTGTGCTTCATACTCACTCCTCCTGTATTCTGTGATTTTTTATAATTGCTGTTTTATCATTATTGCTTTTTCGCTGTTTTCTTTTCTTTGATCTTTTATTTCTGCTCCAGCTCATGGGCCTGTTTGAAGATCTCACAGGCGCCTGTGTTTACACATCTTTCATGCGCGCAGTCCATAAAGGTCAGCTTCCTGCTGCTGTCCTCCTGCCGTGTATACTCACAGCAGACGGTTTCGCCCCCGTTCATGGTACGGCAGAAACCGGATATAAATTCCTCTTCGATCTCCATTCCTATCCCTCCGTCGGATTCTCAGTAATCTGGGCAGGTGTGATCTCCTCCAGCATTCCTGTTTCATTGTAGGCTTCAAACTGTTCCTCGATCTTTCCAAGGATATCTGCATACTGACAGAAGGCCTCCGCCAGCTCATCCCTGTGTTCCGGAAGCTTCTTGTAACAGACACGGTGCTCCATGCTTGCCCAGAGATCCATGGTCATCGTCCTCAGCTGGATCTCCACCGGAAAATACTCCATGGTATCCAGATAATACACCGGAACTGCAATGATCACGTGAAAGCTGCGGTATCCGTTAGGCTTGGGATTCTGTATGTAATCCTTTTCCCTGATAAAGATCAGTTCACTCTGCCGCTTCAGCGCATTTACAAGATTGTATATATCATCAATAAAGTAGCAGATCACACGGATCCCAGCGATATCCCGGAGATGATCCTTGGCGTTCTGCACACTGTCCGAATGTCCCAGCTTCTCCAGCTTCTTTTCGATGCTCTTCTTGGATTTGATCCGTTCCTGGATATTGTGGATCGGAGATACGGAAGACTTCTGATACAGGCTTCCGTTGAGCACCTCAAGCTTGGCGCGCATGATCTGACATGCGTTCTGATATGGCTGGATGCAATCGTAATACTGTTCGTTTGTCATGAAAACCCCTCTTTCGCGTTTGCTCAGCATATACTTGTATCTTACCGGACAAATGTGAGCAATCTGTAGTGATTTCCTAAGATTTTCCTGACCATTTTATTAAAAATCTATAAAGCCTCCGGCATCAGTCTGAAAGCTTATGGATAAAAAGACCACTGCGGAGCTTCGGTTCAAACCAGGTGCTCTTTGGCGGCATAAGCTTACCCTCGTCTGCGATCGTCATCAGCTCCTCCATGGATGTAGGATACATGGCAAAGGCAGCTCCTCCTGTCTCATCTGCAGCTGCTGCCAGATCCTTCAGTCTGTGGTTTCCTCCCATAAAGCGGATCCTCTCATCGGTACGCGGGTCACTGATCCCCAGAACCGGACCCAGGACCTTATCCTGAAGAATAGACACATCCAGCTGACCTACGCTGTCTTTACCCGCATAGATATCCGGATATGCCTTCAGATGGAACCATTCTCCGTCTACATACAGCCCGAAGCAGTGTTTCTCCACCGGTTTACATGGAAATCCCGGCATTGCCATCAGCTCAAAATTAAACTTCATGCTTCCGATAAAGGCTTTGGGTTCCATACCCTTGATATCCTTTACGATCCTGTGATACGGAAGGATGGTCAGCTGGTCATACGGAAATACCACTGACAGGAAAAAGTTAAATTCTTCTTTTCCGGTGTAGTCCGGATGCTCCGCTCTTCTCTTCTGTCCAACCTTTACTGCGGAGGCTGCTCTGTGGTGACCATCAGCAATATAGATAGAGGAGATTCCGCCAAAAAGACTATGTATAGTCCGGATCTTTTCTTCCTCATCTACGACCCATACACGATGTGTGATCTCGTCATCGGAAGTAAAATCATACACAGGAACATGTGCATTTTTCCATTCTTCCATAAGAGTAAGAAGCTCTGCCGGATATCTGCACGCCAGAAAAATAGGGCCTGTGTTGGCATCACAGACATCCACATGACGGATGCGATCCTGCTCCTTATCCTCTCTTGTAAGCTCATGCTTTTTGATCACACCATTCATGTAATCATCAATGGAACTGACACCTACGATCCCGGTCTGGGATCTTCCCTTACGGATCAGTTCATACAGATAATAGTTCGGTTTCTCATCCTGGATCAGGATCCCTTCTTTCTGGAAACGATCCAGATTTTCCCTTGCCTTCTGATAAACCTTCGGATCATAAAGATCAGTTTCCGGGTCCAGATCCATCTCCGCACGGTCTATATGGAGAAAAGATTCCGGATTTTTTTCCCCGATCTCTCTCGCTTCTTCTCTGCTGACTACGTCATAGGGAAGTGCAGCCACCTTTTCTGCTTTTTCCGAAGCAGGTCTTACTGCCCGAAATGCCTGAAATAAAGCCATTATGTTTTCCTCTCATTCCTGCCCGGCCATACGCCGGCCCTTCTTAAGATTTCTGCTTAGTTTGCAGAAAAATCATCCTGTCCATTCTAACACATATCAAAATTTCCCGCAAACCTTTATCCGGCCCGTCTTATGCCTTACGTTTGTTCAGCTCCGGCAGTACCGTCGCCAGCATGGTGAAAAAGCATGCACAGCCGCCTACAAGGTTGGAAACCGGTTCCGCCCAGAACACGCCGTCTGTTCCCAGGCCATTCACAGAAGGCAGCAGGAGCGTCAGCGGTACTACGATCACTACCTTTCGGAGCAGAGAAAAAAAGGTGGCCTTTTTTGCCTTTCCCAGTGCCACGAACACGCTTTGTCCGGTAAACTGCAATGCCATAAAGCAGAAGCCGAAAAAGTAAATATGAAGGGCAGGAACTCCCTTTTCCAGAAGCCCGGGATCGCTGTTAAAGATCCGGATGAAAAATTCCGGAAGCAGCTTCAGGATTCCCCAGCCTGCCAGGGTATAGATCACACAGACAGCTGTAATAAATTTAATTGCTTTTTTGACTCTGTCGTATGCTTTTTCTCCATAATTGAAGCTCATGACCGGAGAAGCACCTGTAGTAAGCCCATGGACCGGCATGGCGAAAATGTCACGGACAGAATTTAAAACTGTCATGACACCAACGTAGATATCACCACCCCAGGTCTGGAGTGTGGCATTGCATACCACCTGCACAAGACTGTTTGTAAATGCCATAAAAAAACCGGACATACCCAGGCTTACGATACTGCCCACTCTTTTCCAGGAGATCCTCATGGCGCTTTTTTTCAGGTTCAGGATCGCCTTTTTTCCTGTAAGGAAGCGTAAGACCCAGATGGCGGAACAGAACTGGGAAATGATAGTCGCCAAAGCCGCTCCCCGGACTCCCATGTGCATCCCAAAGATAAACAGGGGATCCAGAAGAATGTTCAGTACAGCACCGATCAGTATCGTGAGCATCCCTGTGTTTCCAAAGCCCTGGCTGTTGATAAACGGGTTCATTCCCAGAGTGATCATCACAAACAGGGTTCCCAGAAGATAGATCCTTATGTAGTCTGACGCATAGGAAAAGGTTACATCACTGGCGCCAAAGGCATATAGGATCGGTCTGTAAAAGATAAGGCCAATGGCTGTCAGGATCACTCCTGTGCCGATCAGCATCACAAAGGTGTTTCCCATGAGCATTTCTGCTTCTTCCCGGTTTCCTCTTCCCCGTTCCATGGAGCAAAGCGGTGCTCCTCCATTTCCAAAAAGATAGGTAAATGCGGTGATCAGGGTGATAATAGGAAAACACAGTCCCACTCCTGTCAGTGCAGTGGCTCCGATCTCAGGAATCCTTCCGATATAGATCCGATCCACAATGTTGTAAAGGAGGTTCAGGATCTGTGCAATGATCATCGGCACAGCTACCTCCATAATGTTACGATAGACATTTCCTGTTGAAAAGTCTGTTTGATGTGTCTGCATTTCTTTACACCTTCCTGCTTTTTTACTATTGTAAATAATACTATATCTGATATGCAAAGTAAATATTTCCCTGTAAGGCTGCTGTGGAAATATCAGACGTTACTGTTTGTTCACTGTAATATCCCGCAAACTGTTTTTTGTGAGCGAAGATCACAGAAAACCCGAGACATACCGCGCGAACTTATGCGATCAGCATAAATTCTGTACATCGCGAAGCATGTTGCTGAAAACGGAATGGACAGTAACTATCTGATTATCCGTGTATTTATTTCTTGCTATTTTTGTCTAAAAAAGTTATAATAAAGCCATAAAAACGGTAATGATTCCACGTAAAATCGGTCGAAAAACCACATCACTGGGAATCTGTTCCGCATGGAGGTATTTTTATGGATAATAATTATAAGGGCATGGCTGTAGGTGTTTTTGAGCTTGATAACCTGGTTGCCTGTTTTGTTGCTCTTGATGCTGCTTCCAAAGCAGCCAATGTCAGGATCCAAAGTGTTGAGCGTAACCGTCTGAAGAGTGGCGCCTGTGTCAAGATGCGTGGTTCTGTTTCTGACGTTAATGCAGCTATGGAGGTTGCGCTGGAGGCAGCCAAACCTCTTGGTAAGGTTGTTTCTCATACTGTGATCGCTTCTCCTTCTGAGGATACTGAGATCGCACTGAAGATGACGATCAATAAATAAAGGGGGCGACGGATTTATGAATTATGGTGCTTTTGGTTTAGTTGAGGTTGTTGGCAGCAGTAATGCAATCCTGGTGATCGACCAGATGCTGAAGACTTCTGATGTTTCTTTTCTTACCTGGCAGACAAAGTGTGGTGGACATGCCACTGTTTTTCTGACCGGTGATGTTTCTGCCGTTACAGCTGCCATTGACAGTGTAAAGGGAAACCCGCCTTGTGAGATCGTAGCTTCAGCAGTGATCTCCAATCCTTCCGGTGAGACGGTTCGTCTGGCTGAGGAAGAAGCGGCTAAGAATCACTTTATGTAGGAAATATCTATATTATAATAATGAACGTACGCAGGGAACCGCCCTGGCGTAGCGGGAAGGGCTTCGTCGTCCGCTGGCTTCTAAGGTGCTGCGGCTTCTGCTAAAACCATTCCAAAAAGTTCTGAACTCGCGTCAAGCCGCTCAGACAGCAGAACTTTTTGGAATAACGCAGAAACCACACCACCTAAGAATCAGCAGGACTCCTGCAGAACATCCCACTACGCCAGGGCGGTTCCCTGCTGGCTTTTGTATGCGTGAAATTTCCTCAGACACGGTGCTTTCACCCTAGCTCACTCCAGCACATTCCCTATGCCACACGTCAACAGCTCTTTTCACTATATTCTTCAACCTCACGTCTCCAATATAGCCTTCCACTCCTTCGCACATCAACCGGTGCTTTCATCGTTGATGCTCTGCTTCTACAAACTTCACACTTTCACTCTAGCCTATCTCCCCTTTCGCATGTCAGCAACTCTTTTCGCTATATTCTTTAAACTCACGCCTTCACTCTAGCACTCCACTCCTTCGCACGTCAGCCGGCGAGGTAGCGTCTGGTTTGGGCTGGCTCTGCAGGAGGGGTGCGCTTCTTAGGCGGTGGGAATCTGCGTTGCTGGAAAAAATCCAGCTGTTTGAGCGACGCAGGAGCGAGTTCTGGATTTTTTTCAGCGGTTTTAGCAGATTTCCAGCGCCTTAGAAGCCAGCCCCCGACGAAGCCCAGCCCAAACCAGACGGTACCTCACCGGCGTCCGTCCGCAAAATCCACATCCACCATCTCCCTTCCATCCTCAACCTTCATCACAGCCACATCCCCCCGATGTGCCACAACCACTCTCTTCCCTCCGACATCACCGGAAAGCTCCATCAGCTCCCCATAATACTTCTTCGAAAAAACACAGGGATTCCCGGTCTTCCCATCATGCTCCACACAGGCGATTCCCTTCCCATCTCTCAAAAACACATCCACCAGTCCAAAAACCGTCTCCCACCGCAACCACGGCTGATCTGCCACCGTAAACAAACAAGCATCCATCTCCCGGTTGACCCGCAGCCCGATCTTCAATGAGGAAGATATCCCCTCATCCGGATGCAGATTATAAAGAAACCGCACGCCGAGCTTCTCTGCTTCCTGCGCAATCTCCTCATACTGTGTGACAACTGTGATCTCACACCTGTGCCCCTGTTCCTCCAGTGCTGCTTTCACTTTTTTCAGCTCCAGGAGAATATGCCTGTACATCGGCATTCCGTCTATCCCGTACAGTAGCTTATTGCTTCCAAACCGCCGGCTGTTTCCTGCTGCCAGCATGATCAGTCCCAGTTTCATATCACCGCTCCACTTCCTTTCGATTCTAGTACAGCGAAAATTAAGTAACCGCCATATTGACTTGCCTGATTTTTCATCTGCTGCGTTGTCGTCAATCGTCGTAGCCACCGCTACGCCTCATTCCTCCGCCTTGCAGATGAAGAAATCATCCTGCGTCAATATAGCAGAAACTTAATTTTCGCTGTACTAGCTGTTTACACTTCTCTGCAGGCTTCCGCAGATCACCATGATCCCAGACTCCTGACCTTGTGCCATAAGCTTCTCCGCCACACAAGGATCCTCCAGAGTATCTGCCTTGTTCAGATACGCAAGAAATCTTCGTCCGTCCACTCCTTTTTGCAATCCGTCTTCAGACCGGATGATCTTCCACACATCCATCCATGTCACAGGCTCATCTGTACGCTTTCCCAGAAATCCCGCCACATCATCCGGACGGTGTGCCGTATCACAGATCCTTTTGCCGATGCAGTCAAGACCGATCACTCCTACTACCACATCTGCAAAAGAAGGGATCACCGGCTCATGAACAGCCGGCACTTTAAGGGGTCGGCGCCTGGATCCGTCAGCTTCCACAAGAAGAAGATCACAAAAGCCGGGCAGCTTTTCCAGGATCTCCTTTTCGGGGCCGGAAATCTTTGGCTGCCCGGCCTTGTGATGAGCCGCGATGACGTATCCGTATTGTTCTATAAGCCGGCATGCTCCCGGAATGTCCTCTGCCTCCGCAAAAGGACGTTCCGGTTCCCATGCCATATGCGTGGTTGTGGTCACGATCACACGTTTTCCCTGTCCGGAAAATATTTCTGCCAGTCCAAAGATCAGACTGGTCTTTCCGCCGCCTCCTGTGAATGCCACAGTAAACGCTTTTTCATTTTTCTTCATGACACACTCCATTTATCTTCTAACTTCTTTCAGGGACACCAGACTCTGTATCGGTCACAGATTCTCATTCCTCACAGCTTTCTCTGTTCCCGGAAGCACTCCGCAGGAAAGCAGCACCTCCAGTACTCCCCCTGCGATACACCTCGCCTTGTCTGAAATCGTAAAACAGTTTTTCTTCTGTTCTGCCCTTGGGTCGATGTCCGCGATCTTCATTCCCTCAAAAACAGGGTAGCCGTCCCGGATCAGCCCCCGGATCACGCCGGAAATGGTAGCCTTCACCGGCGTATCACCTACCATGGCGATCACCTGGTCTTTTTCAACAAGATCTGCGATCTGACAGATGTTTTTCATGTTACCGGCTACCGGTGAATGGATCACACGTTCCTTTCCGATCCCTGCGATCAGTCCCGGCACTCCGGTATTCGGCAGGGCACTGCCTTTTTTTATGATCCTTCCCAGGTTATGGCCGCGCATGGTCTCGATCACGTAATCCACATCCTCCCCTGCGGTAAAGCCCGGGCCAAGTCCCACAGTCAGTGGTGCCATATCCCTGCTGGTCCCAAGATTCTTTTTTGCAAGGATGGCATCGATCACTGCCTCCGGCTCCAGTTCGCGGATATATTTTCCATGGGTATCTGTCAGAAGGGGGATCTCTCCCTGTACCCAGCATTTCCTGCACTGGGTCCGGATATCGTTCTCCGTGATCCTCCTGCACACAACGCCTTCTACCTCTGCAGTTCCGTCATAAACAGTTTCACAAAAGGCCACATGACGGCGGATGGCACTTGGACGGTCACATTCCAGGATCAGGACCTGATAGCCACTCTGATGAAGCTTGTGGATCACTCCTGTGGCCAGATCTCCACCACCTCTCACAAGGATCATTTTATCAGTAAATGCCGCTGCTTTCATCTTCATACACCTGCCGTCCGTTTCCCGGCATTCCTGCCGCAAGAGTATCATAAAGCTCCGCATAGGTTGCATCCTTATACGGGGATACATAAAAGAGTCCCGCGATCCCGGCCGTAATTGCCGAAAGGACAGACCAGGGAATAAAGGAAAGATCCAGGATAAAGGTATCCATCTTCTGTCCGTTCATCATCTCACGGCTTTTTGCAAATACTTCCTTTGTGCTCATATCCGGATATTCCGCAAGAAGATAAGGGATCATCTTATATTCGTAGGATTTTACCACTCCGGGAATAATAAAAAGCAGCGTCCACAATACAAGATACAGGTCCCGTAAAAACATGGTTTTTACGATATTACCGTAATTTCCGGAACGAAATACACTGAGGAGCTTTCCGGGCCCGGGTACAGAATAAAGGTTCTCAATGTAAAAATCTCTTCCGCCTACCTCCAGAACATTTCCCACAAAGAAATGGAAAAGGACCCCGATCAGAGCCACCGTTACCATGGCACTGGCACTCAGAAGCGCAAAAAGCACTGCCAGTGGGGAACGAAATACATGACTGGCATAAGAGGTAACACCATTGATATCCGTACCCAGATGATACGTTGTAACACCGTAGTCCGGACTTACCGCATTTCCGGCACTGCCTGTGGCCGCACCGCTTCCGCCGGTTGCCATCACAATAGCCAGCACCAGACTTACCAGAACGGCTGACCAGTAATTTTTTTTGAATGCCTGTTTTCCGCGCCATTTCAAGTCGCTGCGTTTCCAGCTGATCTTCTGTTCATTCATAACTTAACCCTCCATATATGCTTCACGGACACAGAGCTCTCTTCGTCCCTTCTGCCACAGCGCAGGCTCCAGCTCTGCCAGATAACCGCCGCCGTTTTTTACATGCCATTCATAAAAAGCCCTGGGTCTGTCCGCATATTCTTCCATAATGTTCATGATCGTACCGCCATGTATCACAAGAGCCGCTGTCTTTATGTTGTTACGGATACACTGTGTGACAGCCTTCTGAAATCCTGTAAGGCTCCGGCACTTAAACGCTTCTCGACTTTCTCCTCCCGGAAAAGGAAGCGTTCCATTGCTGTCGATCCACCTCTGATAATCCTGATTTCCGGAAAGCTCTTTATAATTTTTATTCTCAAACTCTCCAAAATCACACTCGGAAAGCTCTTCGATAATATGAAAGCTTTTTCCTGGAAAAAGGATCCCCGCAGTTTCCACACAACGGCAGAGCGGACTTACATAAAGGGCCTCCGGCATGGGATAGGTCAGCTTTTCCAGAAATTCCTTTCCCTCCGTGCTCAGCGGTTCATCCGTTGTTCCGATATAACGCTGAAGCTTATTTCCGGGTGTCTGTCCGTGTCGTATCAGATATAATCTAATCATCCTTCAGCACCGTCCCAATCCCGCATACCACTCTTGTGACCCTTCTGCTTTTTGCAGCCAGTGCAGTGCACACCCGGCCAACAGCTTCTCGGTACTGCCGTTCAAAAGCATCCGCCGGAACGATCCCGTAGCCTACCTCCTCACTGACAAGGATCACATCCGGATCCTGCTGTGCCAACTTTTCTGCCAGGCTGGTGAGATCTTCTCCTGCCTTCAGAGCTTTTCTTATGTATTCCTGAAATCCCAGAACACCCGCTGCCTTCAGAAGCTCCTCTTCTGTGATCTCTCCTCCGAATTTCCAGTCCACATCCGGGAACTGTGCTTTTGCATAGGCAGCTTTTCCCTGATATGCGCCTCCGATTATCATTTCCATATCTTCTTTACCTCATCCAAATCTTCATTACAGATTAAACGTGCCACCAAGAGCAAGCACCAGTGCCATCACAACCTCGCAGATGCAAAGGAAAAATCCGGAAAGATCACCTGTGGTCCCTCCAAAATATTTCAAAGCCATATGGTGATACCACCAGAATACCAGAAGTGCGCTGACAGCTGCCAGAACACCCAGGACCGGATCTACCCATATCATCAGCGCTGCAAGGATCACAAACATCGTGATAAGAACATTTCGCACTGCGATCTCTGACGCATTTCTGGAAAATTCTGCCACAGTCCCGTCTGTCCTTGCCTTGGGAAATGTGATCACACCGATCCCGGAAAGACACCTGGACATCATAAAGCCCAGGCTCATGATACAGATCCCGTTATAATTTCCAAGGAGCTGATCCCAGGCTCCCAGCCAGAGGATAAAATATACACAGGCTGTGATAATGGCAAATGCACCTGCATGGGAATCCTTCAGGATCTCCAGCCTCCTTGTGCGTTCCTGCCAGGAGCTTAATGCATCCGATGTGTCCAGAAGCCCGTCTACATGAATGCCGCCGGTAACAAATACCGGGATCACAGTAAGGATCACAGCGAGAAAAAATGGCTCCAGAGCTACGTGTACACCGAGGGCCCCTCCTGCAAACCAGGTCAGGATGCCGATGGCAGTACCCACAAAGGGGAAAAAGCACATCATATATTTTATGTTTTCCTTCTTCCAGTCCACCATGGGCATGGGGATCTTTGAAAACATGGCAAAGGCTGCCTTAAAACTGTTCCATAAGCTTTTCATGTTTCCTTTCCTCCTTTATGCCATACAGGGATCCCGTATACGACTTCCACAACCTCTTCTGCCATCTCTGCCAGCTTCTGGTTGATCTGTCCCAGTTCTTTTTTGTACTGTTCTGATTCTTCCTCGTAGAGGATCCCGTCTGAAAAGATCTCGTTGGTGACGATCACCACATGCTTTGCCTGGGAAAGAAGATTTTTCACTCCTTCTGTGATCTTTTCTGCCACCTCCGGGTGGAAGCCGCCTTCCCGGAACATCTCATTTGCAACCAGATTGGACATGCACTCCAGAAGGACCACGCAGTCCTTCGGGATGAGCAGCTCATCCAGCTCTGTATATCTTTCTATTGTCTCGAAGCCTTTTCCTGCACGCATGTGCCGGTGTCTGCGGATGCGCCTGTGGCTTTCTTCGTCAAAAGCCTGCATGGTGGCGATATAGATCCTTCTGGCTTCGCCAAGGGAAAGTACGGTTTCTTCCGCAAAAGCAGATTTTCCGCTTCCGCTGCCTCCTGTTACAACAACCAGCATATTATTTCAGCTCCTCGTACTGTTCTACATTGATATCACCAAAGGTACTCATGGAATTATATACTGCACAGGACAGATCCATCATCGGAAACAGTGCCACAGCTCCGGTTCCCTCGCCCAGGCACATGCCTGCGTGGATGATCGCTTCCTTGCCAAGCTCCTTCAGGATCAGCTGTGCTGCAGGCTCTTTGGATACATGAGACGCAAGGATATGATCACTTACCTGCGGGCAGATCTTTATTGCGATCAGTGCAGATACGCAGGAAATAAATCCGTCCATGACAACCGGCATTCCAAGTGCTGCTCCTCCAATGAATACTCCTGCCATTCCTGCAATATCCAGTCCACCTACCTTTGCCAGGACGTCAATGGCATCTGAACGATCCGGATTATTCAGGGCGATCGCCTTTTTGATCGCATTGATCTTCCGTACAAGCCCTTCACTGGTCAATCCGGCACCACGTCCGGTCATATCTTCCACCGGTTTTCCGAGAAGCACAGCTGCTACCGCACTGCTGGTGGTGGTATTTCCAATGCCCATCTCGCCGGTTGCAAGAACCTGATAGCCTTTTTCCTTCAGCTCCTCTGCCATGGCAATTCCGGCTTCGATGCCACGGATCGCCTGATCTCTTGTCATCGCCGGCTCTCTGGTCATATTTCTGGTCCCATAAGCAACCTTAAGATCTGTACGGACCTTTGTATCTGTGACCATTCCCACATCTACAGGAAAAAGCTCTGCTCCACACTGACGGCACATCACACAGCAGGTAGTAGTCCCTTCCAGAAAATTCTCAGCCACAACAGCCGTCACTTCCTGTCCGGTCTGGGTCACACCCTCTTCTACAACTCCGTTATCCGCGCACATGGCAACCACTGCTTTTTTCTCCACACGTACCTCCGGTGTACCTGTGATACCGGCGATCTGTGTCAGCATATTCTCCAGCTCTCCCAGAGAATGCAGGGGCTTTGCAATACTGTCCCATCTCTTTCTCGCCCCCTCCATAGCCTTTTCATCCAGAGGGCGGACTTTCTTCACTGCCTCATCCAAAGTCATCATTTGCTACCTCCAATCCTTTTACCTGTGGTAAAAATAATAAATTTACTAAAGATATAATTCAACGCCAGCACGATAAATTGTGTGCAGAATTTTGCAAACATATCCCGGAATCCCAGGATCTCCGCCAGAAGCCATACGCCACCTACCTCAATGACCATGGTCACCAGACGGGCACTTATAAATTTCAGAAAGGGCCGTATATGATCCCTCCATGTTTCACAGCGGTCATGAAATACAAATCTGGAATTCACAACATAGGCAAACAGGATCGCCAGGATGATCGATATGATGTTGGCACTCATCAGCGGGATTCCCATTGCCCTCATGATATAAAAGCTTAACAGATTTACGAGAGTCGTACAACCACCCCAGAAAATATAACGGATCACATCATTTTCATAGAATTTAAGGATCCACTTTTTCATTGGTATCTCCTCCTCGTATGATCTTTGATACGATATATCTTGGACGACGTTTTACTTCCTCATAGATCCTGGCGATATAATATCCGATGATCCCAAGGCTCATCATCACAGCACTTCCGATAAAGAGCATCACGATCAGAAGTGTGGTATAGCCTTCCACCGCATGCCCGGAAAAATACCGGACCAGAGAATAGACCAGAAGGAGCAGGGAGCACCCAAAGCAACCCACAGCACCGGCTGTTACAAACTGCAGCGGAAGTGTTGTAAATGCCACGATATTCCGAAACGCATAGCTGATCAGCGTTCCTGCAGACCATTTGGATTCTCCGGCCTCACGCTCCTGCACCTCAAAAGGTACGGAGATGCTTTTGAAGCCTATCCAGGATGATGCCGCCCGGAAAAACATGCTGCGCTCAGGCATGGCGAGAACACTCTCCACCGCTTTCCTGTCCAGCAGCTTGAAGTCGGAAGCGTTTTCCATATCAAAGCCGGTGGCACGGGACATGATCCGATAGAAAAATCCGGCACTTTTTCTGTGAAAAAGAGTTTCTTTTCCCCGGTTTTTCTTGATGCCCTCCACAACCTCGTAGCCCTGCTTCCAGAGCCGGTACATTTCCAAGAGGATTTCCGGCGGATGCTGCAGGTCACAGTCCATCACTGCCACCGCATCTCCGCATGCCTGTGCAAGGCCGGCCACGATTGCTGCTTCTTTTCCGAAATTTCTGGAAAAATGCACACCTGTCACATTTTTATCTTCCCTGGATACTTTTTCTATGGCTGCCCAGGTCCCGTCAGAGGAACCGTCATCTACCAGGACCAGTTCATAACGGATCCCGGCCTGCCCCAGGAGCTCTCTGAGAGTCCGGCAGGTTTTCTCCACCATCGGTTCCTCGTTACAGGCAGGCAAAACTACCGATAATCGGCTCATTTCTCCTGTTTTCCCCTTTCTTTTTGTTTTCCCTGGCGCCGGTAAGATATTACGATCCCGGCAAACAGGATCAGGCCAAGCACCGTCAGTATCATTCCGGGCACAATATACGGTGTACAATATCTGAGTGCGATCGTATGCCTGCCTTTTTTTAATTCCAGTCCCATATACATACTGTTTGCCTGCACAAGTTCTGTTTTTTCTCCATCTACATAGGCGGTAAAGCCTGCGCTGTATGGAATGGAAAATACCAGGATCTTATCGGAAGTGGTTGTGATATCTCCACGAATGCAATTTGTCTCCGTTTTGATATTCTGAAGACTTTCTTTTCCAAGCTCCTCTGTCTGTTCTTCAACAGAAGCCATGGGCTGACATGCCACATACAGATCATCAAAGGTATATTCTCCCGGCATGGAGAATGTCAGTGTCATAGTTCCTGCAGAATAGTTTTTATATCCCATATTCAGAAGAAAATTATGTCTTCCGCTGTAGCCGTTGTATTTATCTGTAAAGATCCGGATAGTCTTGTCCACGGAGCCCAGCGAAACATCCACTGCTGATTCCTTGCTTTCTTTCCAGTAGCGCCAGTTATTGTCTTCATAACGCACGGTATTCTTCTCATATTCTGTCATGGAATCCCATTTTTTATCACTGACCACTGCACGTGGAGAATAGGCATTAAAATCCAGATTTTTTGCCACAAGATAAACCTCTGCCTCCGGCTCTCCCTGATATCCGATCTGTACGGTTGCTCCTTCTTTGGCCACAATGATCTTTCCGTCTTTGATCTTACAGCCTTTTCCTGCTTCCAGTGTAAAATCTGCTTTCTTATCGTCAAAGATGAGGTCTGTCTCAGAAAGACTGCTGTCCTCCAGAACTGCCCCCTGCAGGAGTGCCTGCTGCTTTTCGGTCACGGAAAGCTTTTCATACTTTTCTCTGGGGATCCAGGAATCATAGGTATAACCAAGAGGAAGGGAATCCTCGTCTTCGTAGATCCTGTATTTTTTTGTGACTGCTGCTTCACTGTCATAGCCGTATGGCAGATACCCATATCCGCTTTTTTTGATGGCAAAATATTTCACCGAGGCAAGACGATCTAGGATACTCCGTCCGTCTAGGCTGCTGTAATGATAATCCCAGGGGGTATTCAGATACATCTCATCAAAGAAACGGCTGATATTTCCATTGGCCACACTGAAATAATAGGAAGTACTGTTGGTTCCCATATACATGGCAGTGTTTACATAAGAGCCCGTTTTGTACTGGTCATATCTGGTAACCGCTGAATCGTCCATTGACCGGATCGCTTTGTCCGGTCCGGACTGAAGCTTCTCCAGCGCCTGATCCTTTTCCTCAAATTCTGACAGATAATCTTTTTCGTAAGAATACTGGTATGAAACATTCAGAAGGATGCTTGTCACAAGCACGGCCACGATCATTCCACAGAGATATTTTCCCTGTGTAAATACGTTTCCGTAGGAAACCACTGTAAACACAACCAGGACCAGCATCATCAGTGCCATGATATTGCGTTCCGTACGAGCGGATTCTGAAAACAGTGCCAGCACGCCATATATCAGCAGCATCACAAATATCCGTCGTTTTTCCCTGATGCCCAGCGTAAACAGTTCCGGATATGCCTGTACCAAGATATATGCGATCAGCATTCCATACGCCCAGATCCATCGGTTGGACACGTATGAAAATCCATTCAGTACATGACCTGCAAAGGGGATCAGCAAAAACAGATTCAGAAGCACAAAGCCCAGCTTCAGTCCCGTATATTTTTTCTTTTTGGAAAAGATCACAAACACGCCTGCCATTGCAACTGCGGAATATCCAGCAACTCCCCACTGGATCATATTTTCGCCGATCAGGCAGCCGAGATATTTTTCGTAGTAAATGCGGTCATATAACAGCGGCACATAATTCTGCGCCTGAAAGCGCTCTGTTCCAAACAGAGTCATGACCACAGGTAAAAAGATCAGTGCAGCGATCATAAGTGCGACCAGATAAAAGCCAGCAAATTTCAGGAACCACTGAAATACATCTTTTACTGAACGCTTACGGAATATTCCAAAATACCGGAAAGCTGCATACAGCACCATAAAGATACTGATCATATAAAAGAAATAAAAATTAGACATTGCCGCTACAGCCGTCGCACAGATAAAAAGGTATGGCTTTTCTTTTTTGTAAATCTTTTCAATTCCCATAAGGACCAGCGGCAGATAGATCATGGGATTGGAAAAATATGGATGCTTCATGGACGCATAAATGGTCCATCCTGCAAAAATATAAACAAGGCTTCCAAGAAATGTAGCCTGTTTGGGATTCTTGCGGTAAAAGCAGTAAATGCTGAATGTGATACCCGCCAGATAAATGCGGAGAAAGATCAGAAGCTCATATAAGATCTCTGTGTCTTTTTCCGGTACAAAAACGGACAGTAAGGTCAGCGGATCACCGATCGCATAATAATGAAGTGTTGTAAGGATATCGGAACCGTATCCGATATGCATATCCCACATAGGAAGGGAAAGCTTATGCTCCGTCACCAGCGTCTGCAGAACATTCCGCAGATATTTTCCATAATAGGCCAATGCATTGATGTGCTGCGGAACACCGTCATGACTCCAGATCAGGGATTTTCCATTGAAATAAAAACAACTGTAAATAAACAGCGAGATCGCCGCAAAAACAATCGTATACAGAATATAAAAATCTGCTTTTTTCTCTTTCCGGGATTTCTCCTTCGAAAAAATTCTCTTCATGTATATCTCTCCTGTATATGAAAAAAGGCCTGCGGTGCGCTAAACACCGCAGGCCTGTCACCTAATGCTTAATCAGCAAGCACACTGTATAAACAGTAACTATTGATCAATAATTAGTCTTCTTTCTTATCTGCTCCGTAAAGAGTGATAAGTTTCTGCAGATACTCATATCTAGCCTGAGCCTCAGACTCGTTCTTAGCAAACAGTCTTGCAGCTTTCTCAGGATTCTGACGCTGCAGAGAATTGTAACGAACCTCACCGTTCAGGAAGTCCATATAGTTCTCCATATCCGGTGTCTTGGAATCAAGGCTGAACTTGTTCTCAGCAGCCGGGTTGAATCTGAAGTTGTGCCAGTATCCGCACTTAACTGCCAGCTCTTCCTCTGTCTGAGCTTTGCTCATACCTTTCTTGATACCATGGTTGATACATGGAGCGTAAGCGATGATCAGGGATGGTCCCGGATATGCCTCTGCCTCTGCGATTGCTTTTACAGTCTGGTTGAAGTCAGCACCCATGGAAATCTGTGCTACATATACATAGCCATAGCTCATTGCGATAGATGCCATATCTTTCTTCTTAGTCTCTTTTCCGCCTGCTGCGAACTGAGCGATCGCACCTGTCGGTGTAGATTTGGAAGACTGTCCGCCTGTGTTGGAGTAAACCTCTGTATCGAATACCATAACGTTGATGTCACGTCCGCTTGCAAGAACGTGGTCAACACCACCGAATCCGATATCGTAAGCCCATCCGTCACCACCGAAGATCCACTGGGATTTCTTGGAGAGGAAGTCTTTCTGTGCAAGGATCTCGTTAGCCTTGTCACATCCGCAAGCCTCAAGAGCTGCAACGAGTTTCTCTGTAGCTGCACCATTTGTTGCGCCTACAGCATAAGTATCCAGCCATTCCTGACCAGCTGCCTTAACATCCTCGTTTGTTCCGTTAGCTACAAGGTCTTCGATCTTCTCTTTCAGACCGCCACGGATCGCACGCTGTGCAAGAAGCATACCATAACCGAACTCTGCGTTATCCTCGAACAGAGAGTTTGACCATGCAGGTCCCTGTCCCTTAGCGTTTGTTGTGTATGGTGTAGATGGTGAAGAGTTACCCCAGATAGAGGAACATCCTGTAGCATTTGCAATGTACATTCTGTCACCAAAGAGCTGTGTGATCAGCTTAGCGTATGGTGTCTCACCACAACCTGCACAAGCGCCGGAGAACTCAAGGAGCGGCTGTTTGAACTGGCTGCCTTTTACAGTTGTCTCTTTATATTTAGCGATAACGTCTTCCTTCTGAGGAAGTGTTACACCGTAATCGAAGAATTTCTGCTCTTCTGTGTTAGCTTCAAGCGGAGCCATCTCAAGAGCTTTGTTGCCTTTCTTTCCTGGGCAGACATTTGCGCAGGAACCACATCCTGTACAGTCAAGAGCGGATACAGTCATTGTGAATGTATAGTCTTTCATTCCTGTAAGTGGAAGTGTCTTGATTCCCTCTGGAGCGTTAGCTGTCTCATCTGCTGTCATAGCAACCGGACGGATTGCAGCATGCGGGCAGACGTATGCACAGCGGTTACACTGGATACAGTTGTCCGGAACCCATACAGGAACGTTAACTGCGATACCACGTTTCTCATATGCAGCTGTTCCGGATGGTGTTGTACCATCTACATAATCCTTGAATGCAGATACTGGGAGGCTGTTACCTTCCTGAGCATTGATCTTGCACTGGATGTTGTTTACGAAGTCCTGAGCTTCCTGAGCACCGTGGGATGCGTGAGACATGAAGAGTCCCTCGTCCTCAGCGTTCTTCCAGCTCTCCGGAACCTGAACCTCTACGACCTGTTTAGCACCGGCATCGATAGCTGCCCAGTTCTTCTTAACAACGTCATCACCTTTACGTCCGTAAGTAGCTTTAGCAGCAGCTTTCATAAGCTCGATAGCCTGCTCCTCAGGAATGATTCCTGTAAGTTTGAAGAATGCGGACTGAAGAATTGTGTTGATACGTGTTGGTCCCATGCCAGTCTCAATACCAATCTTAACACCATCGATGGTGTAGAATTTGATATTGTGGTTAGCGATGAAAGCTTTAACCTGTCCTGGAAGATGTTTCTCAAGTCCTTCCATATCCCAAGCACAGTTCAGAAGGAATGTACCTCCGTCAACAAGCTCCTGTACCATGTTATATTTGTTAACATAGGACGGATTATGACATGCAACGAAGTTTGCTTTGTGGATCAGGTATGTGGATTTGATCGGTTTCTTACCGAAACGAAGGTGAGACATTGTAACACCGCCGGACTTCTTGGAGTCATAATCGAAGTAAGCCTGAGCGTACATGTCTGTGTTATCACCGATGATCTTGATGGAGTTCTTGTTAGCACCTACAGTACCATCAGCTCCAAGTCCCCAGAACTTGCAGTTTGTTGTTCCCTCTGGTGTTGTAACAAGTGGTGCGCCTGTCTCAAGAGAAAGGTTTGTAACATCATCAACGATACCGATTGTGAATTTCTCTTTCTCAGTGTTCTCATATACTGCTACGATCTGTGCAGGTGTTGTATCTTTGGAACCAAGTCCGTAACGTCCTGTAAAGATCTTAACATCGCTGAACTTGCTGTCGCGAAGAGCTGCAACAACATCAAGATACAGAGGCTCGCCAAGAGCTCCTGGCTCTTTTGTTCTGTCAAGAACAGAGATCTGCTTAACTGTATCCGGGATTGCATCGATAAGAGCCTGTGCACAGAATGGTCTGTAAAGACGAACTTTAACAACACCGACTTTCTTGCCAGCTGCCATAAGGTAATCGATTGTCTCCTCGATGGTATCGTTTACGGAACCCATAGCTACGATGATGTGCTCAGCGTCAGCAGCTCCGTAGTAGTTGAACAGTTTGTAGTCTGTTCCGATCTTCTCGTTAACTTTGTCCATGTACTCCTGAACAACTGCCGGAAGAGCGTCATAATATGGATTACATGCCTCTCTTGCCTGGAAGAAGATATCCGGGTTCTGAGCGGAACCTCTCTGACATGGATGGTTCGGGTTCAGAGCACGGTTACGGAACTCTGCGATTGCGTCCATATCTGCCATATCTTTCAGATCTTCATAGTCCCATGTCTCGATCTTCTGGATCTCATGAGATGTACGGAATCCGTCGAAGAAGTTGATGAACGGAACTTTTCCTTTGATTGCTGCAAGATGAGCAACCGGTGTAAGGTCCATAACCTCCTGTACAGAAGACTCACAAAGCATTGCACATCCAGTCTGACGACAGGCCATAACGTCGGAATGGTCACCGAAAATACAAAGTGCGTGGGAAGCAAGTGCACGGGCAGATACGTTGATAACTCCCGGAAGCTGCTCACCAGCGATCTTGTAAAGGTTCGGGATCATAAGCAGAAGACCCTGGGAAGCTGTGTAAGTTGTAGTCAGGGCACCTGCTGCCAGAGAACCGTGAACGGCACCTGCTGCACCTGCCTCAGACTGCATCTCTGTAACCTGTACTTCCTGTCCAAAGATGTTCTTTCTTCCCTGAGTTGCCCACTCGTCTGTAGCCTCAGCCATTACAGATGAAGGGGTAATCGGGTAAATAGCAGCTACATCAGAAAAAGCATATGATGCATGAGCGGCTGCATGGTTACCATCCATGGTTTTCATCTTTCTTGCCATTGTTTTTTCCTCCTTAAAGGTTTGTTAAAAAATATATTATTTAGGCTTATGAAGGCCTAAAATTCCATTGGTTATTATATCATAGATTCCCAGTTATGTCCATTTTCTTTCATTGTTTTTTGTATATTATCCTGTACAAACGCCGTTATCTTTTTCACAAATAAAAAAGAGCTGTTCGGAATTTTTCCTCTCCAAACTGCTCTCCTTATCATCTCATACGCTTATCCCAACTCACATCCGGGAATCACTTCTCCTCTTTTCCGAAAAGATCCTTCATGGATTTCCGACGGAGCATTGTCCACAGCTGATCCTGGATCTCCTGAAGCTCATCATGTGCATGGCAGGGAACTCCGTCCTGTCCGTTCCTTGGACACTGATATGTGCCGTTCAGGCACTCAATGATGGACATATCCGGATCGATCGCACTGTATATCTCATATAATGACAGTTCTTCCGGATCTCTCTTCAGCGCGTAACCGCCATGAACTCCGCGGTATCCTTCCACGAGCCCTGCATTCTGAAGCTTCTTCAGTATCTTGTATGCAAAGGGTGCTGTGATCGATTCCCTCTCACAGATCTCGCTGACGCTCAAACGCGGCTCCCACATCAATGCGCGGATAACCCGCATCGCATAATCGCTTTCTCTGGTGATAAACATTTTTAACCTCTCTTCTGTTCAACTAAGCTGCTGATTTATGATAGTTTCCGCATTCCATCCGATCTGCCACGTTCCTGGGTGTTTCTGATGTGCCAGAGAGCCGGATATCCATATCCCCGGAATACTTCATTACCACATACGACAGTATAACCCATTTTTTTATATAATAAAAGGTTATTATTTTCCTGTGATTCATAGTAATCCCCTGTTTTTCCTTTATTTAGCCGAAAAAAGGAAAATACAGCTTGCAAATTTTTCAGTTTACGGTACAATAGGAAACGATTGTAATGCTTTCGTATGTAATTGAAACGATATTTATTTAATGAAAAAAGAGGTATGATATGATTTCAGCAAATAACATCACACTGCGCGTTGGAAAAAAAGCGCTGTTTGAAGACGTTAACATCAAATTTACAGAGGGTAACTGTTATGGATTGATCGGCGCCAACGGCGCAGGAAAATCTACATTCCTCAAAATCCTTTCCGGTCAGCTTGAGCCTACCAAGGGCGACATTGTGATCACCCCCGGTCAGAGACTTTCTTTCCTACAGCAGGATCACTTCAAATATGATGCTTATCCGGTTCTGGATACTGTCATCATGGGTAATGAAAGACTCTATCAGATCATGAAAGAGAAAGAAGCCATTTACGCAAAGGAAGATTTCACAGACGAAGATGGCATCCGTGCCAGCGAGCTTGAGGGTGAGTTTGCAGAGATGAACGGATGGGAAGCAGAGTCCGATGCTGCTACTCTTCTCAACGGTCTCGGAGTCGACACTGAGTTCCACTATACACAGATGGCAGACCTTACCGGTAGTATGAAGGTCAAGGTTCTTCTTGCACAGGCTCTTTTCGGAAATCCTGATATCCTTCTTCTTGATGAGCCGACCAACCACCTGGATCTTCCTGCTATCGAATGGCTGGAGGAGTTCCTGATCAATTTTGACAATACGGTTATCGTAGTATCCCATGACCGTTATTTCCTGAACAAGGTCTGCACACATACTGCTGATATCGATTATGGCAAGATCCAGCTTTATGCCGGAAACTATGACTTCTGGTTTGAATCCAGCCAGCTTCTGATCAAGCAGATGAAAGAGGCCAACAAAAAGAAAGAGGAGAAGATCAAAGAGCTCCAGGAGTTCATCTCCCGTTTCAGCGCCAATGCTTCCAAATCCAAGCAGGCGACTTCCAGAAAGCGTGCCCTGGAAAAGATCCAGCTGGATGACATGCGTCCTTCCAGCCGTAAATATCCATACATCGACTTCCGCCCGAACCGTGAGATCGGAAACGAGGTCCTCATGGTGGAAAATCTGTCCAAGACCATTGATGGAGTAAAGGTTCTGGACGACATTTCCTTCACTCTTGGTCGTGAAGATAAGGTTGCCTTTGTGGGCGCCAACGAGCAGGCCATCACAACCTTCTTCAAGATCCTTACAGGTGAAATGGAGCCGGATGAAGGAAATTACAAATGGGGCGTTACCACTTCCCAGGCATATTTCCCGAAGGATAACACACAGGAATTCGATAACGACCTTACTATCACCGACTGGCTGACACAGTACTCCGAGATCAAGGACGCAACCTACGTCCGTGGATTCCTTGGCCGTATGCTTTTCCCTGGTGAGGATGGTGTAAAACGTGTCCGTGTTCTTTCCGGTGGTGAAAAAGTTCGCTGTCTTCTTTCCAAGATGATGATCTCCGGTGCCAATATCCTGATCCTGGATGAGCCAACCAACCATCTGGATATGGAGTCTATCACAGCACTGAACAACGGACTGATCAAATTCCCGGGAGTGATCCTTTTCACCTCACACGATCACCAGTTTGTACAGACAACTGCAAACCGCATCATGGAGATCCTTCCTAACGGCAAGCTGGTAGACAAGATCACCACTTACGACGAGTATCTTGCCAGCGACGAAATGGCCAAGAAGCGTCACGTATTCCAGGTTAACGAAGAGGACGCACAGGATAACTAAATCCCATGCTTCTGTAACAAAAAATCTCCCCTGCTTCCGCCTTTACAGGCAGTCAGGGGAGTTTTTTTATCTGTTTTATATGCGCTTACTCCATGGTGATCGGAGCAAGCTTGCCCTGTGTTACATCCAGAAGATCTTTAAGCGGTACCTTCAGGGTAAGGCCTACTCTTCCACCACTTACATAGATCTCATCAAAGTTTTCGGCAGACTGGTCAAACACCACCGGATAATTTTTTTTCATTCCAAGAGGGCTGCAGCCTCCGCGGATATAGCCCGTGATCTTTGTAAGATCCTTTACATGGATCATATCTACTGTTTTTTCGCCTACAGACTTTGCGGCTGCCTTACGGTCCACCTCTTTCTCGATCGGAACTACAAACACATAGTAGCCGCCGCTTTTCCCTTCCATGACCAGGGTCTTAAAGGACTGATCATGAGGGGCTCCTGTGATGTCTGCACAGTGGATCCCATCTATGAACTCTCCACAGTCATATGCGATTGCTTCATATTTTACTTTTTTTCGATCCAGCATTCTCATCGCGTTTGTTTTGGCTTCTTTTCCCATTTCTGTCACTCCTCGGATTTTTCTCAGTTGTCTTTCCACTCATCAAGCTCATCCAGATCCTCATCATTCATCAGATCCGGGTCATTCCTGTAATTTCCATATTCTTCCTGCTCATCAAAATCCGCCATATTTTCAATATCCATCCGGCGTCTTTTCTGCTGCAGTTTTTCAAAATCTTCATAGCTGTCCCTGTTTTCCGACTCATCAAAACGATCATAGTCTTCATGATCCTCCGGATCTGCATAGCGGGATCTGCTTCCCGTTCCTGCATTCCTTCGTTCCCTGGTGCTGCTGCTCTGGCTGTATCTGCGGCCTCTTCTGTCATCCGAAGCATAATTTCTGTCGGAGGTTCTGTTTCTGCCGGAGGTTCCGGAAGTGCTTCTTCTTTCAGTGGAACTGCCTTTGCTGTTTCTTTCGCTTCCGGATCTTTTTCGGCTGTCTGCATAATTTCTTTCTCGTCTGTCAGAGTTGCGTCCTTCTCTGTCAGATGGTCTGCGGGAACGTCTTTCACCCCGGCTTTCCCGGTCATCGTTTGCCCGGTTTTCGTATGTATATCTGTGATCGTCCCTGTTACGGTCAGAGGTGTATTCACGACTGTTTCCTCTACGGTCCCTTCCTGCCGGCTTCCTGGTCTCCTCCGGCAGAGTTCCATCGTCGTCATCCTCTTCTTCGTCATCTTCCTCATCGTATCGGTCTTTGTTGATGGCGAACTGGATCAGCATACCAAGGATCGCAATTCCCGCTGCCATACCGACGCCATATGGAAACTGCGCCAGCCCTGCGATCTTTGCAATGGATAATCCTGCCAGAACACCACCCAGTATACTGGTTCCGACAATGATCACTCCTTTCGCATAACGCATAGCAAGTACTCCCAGTCCCACGCCGATAAGGATGCACAGGAAAAAAGAAAAAGAACTGGTCGGATGGACCAGATAGATACTCAATGTTATTCCGATACCAAATCCCAGTACAAAGATTCCTGCCCTGTAGATCAGAAACGAAACAACAGCCAGTACGATCCCCAGTCCCGCCATGGCACCTGCGATCACCATTTTATCCTGAACACCGGACATATAGGTTACACCAAAGCCGGCGCCTGCTCCGATGATAAATCCAAAGATCATCATCCAGAACCGGAGGATACGATATCCCAGGATACAGTTCAAAAGCCCGAAAACGCAGAGCACTCCATATACGATCACCATCAGCTGGCTGATCTGTTCCATACCTCCTGCTCTCTGCAGTATGTCAAATCCTCTTGACAACATATCCATATTCATAACTTACTCCTCTCTTTCCAAAACCTCCGGAAATCTTCCCGAAGATGTTTCAGAAAATAAAATATATGGTATAAAAATTATCCATCACTCCATAATGATACTCCACCTGACCAAGTCCGTGAAGTTTCATATAATACTGTGCCACATTCTGTACCACGCCATCATCCAGCAGTTCCTGACAGGCTTCGGAAAAAGCTTCCTGACTGCCAAACTTGAAACGCACTACAGCCGCACCATTATCCAGTCTCATCTTACAATAATCATATATGTCCTGCCAGCTGTAATCTTCAAAGTACCCCTGGTTCAGCACATAAAAATCCAGATCCTTCGCAGTACATGCCGGAACTGTCAGTTCTTCCGATGGTGTATAGGTTTTTTCATATTCTTCCGGGAAAGGGCAGAGATAATCGTAAATGATCGTCTTATGTTCTTCCAGCTGTGCGGCATCTCCATTTAAAAAATCCGGCTGATCCCCATTGGTAGCATCTACATAATAATACTCCTGGCCTATTTTTACAATATCCCATGCATGACCCTCTGTACTTCCTTTTGTGCTTCCGTCCACATAAATACAGGGAATATCCAGCCTTTCCAGAAGATACTGGACAGCTCCTGCATATCCGGCACAGACTGCGGATTTTTTCCAGAAAACACCTGCTATGCTCTGATCATCCTCCCCGGTCTGATACTGGGTATGGTCAATAACATACGTATAAACAATGCGTACCTTCTCGTAGTCACCGGCATCCTCCGGGATCAGGGCTCTGACCTCCTGAAAGCTCTGCTCCATGGCCGTCTGTATCTCATCGATCTCGCTGTCTGTATAAGTATAGCCCGGAGTAAAAACGCAGTAATCACTGTCTGAATACGTAGTTTTGTAGATTTTTTCACGATTGTGGACCCAGAATATCTCCGGGTGGTCTTTCAATACTGCATGATAGCTTCTGTCAATACTGTCATCATCGGAGATCGTCAGATAAAACTCCTTTTCCCGGGCACGGATTCCTTTCAGCAGCTCCCGATATACTCTCTGCTCTTCTTCCGTAAGCTGTTTGAAATAATATTCCTGATGCCCTTCTTCGCTCTGGGCAACCTCCATCTGACGCAATTCCTCTACTTCCTTTGGTTCGCCTGAAATAATGCTCTTTGCTATGGAGCGGATCTGACCCAGTGCCCCTGCCGAAGTGCTAAAGGGCTGAAGGATCACTGCAGCTGTAAGCACTGCGGCTGCCATGGGGCAGAAATTTCTTTTTTTCATAATATCATGTCCTATGTCTGAAGCAGCGATTGTAAGAAAGGGCAGCCTCCCGTGGGAGACTGCCCTTATCTTCAATCGCTGTCCCTTAGTTTTCCATTTCCAGTGTTTCTACATCATCATCAAATGTATCCACTGCATCGTCCATGGTCTCCTGATCCAGAGTCAGCGTCTCAACTTCATCTTCTTCCTCATCCTCCTGCAAAGCCTTATTCTTAAAATCTGCAAGAAGGTCACTGGAAACAGTATCACCGGATGCCAGTGCATCCTTCAGTGCATCAGATCTAACCACATCCGTGAGGAGCTTTTCTGCACTCTCCTCTGTCAGAACATCATTCTCTGTAGCTGTGGTCTTATTTTCCTCCGCTGTTGTATCCTGATAGAAGGATGGCTTTCTGATATAACGGAAGCTTGCACTGTATGCCTCACCAACCGTTACACCATTCTTGCTTGAGGAACAATGTACTGCGATCCAGTCGCCGGAATCCGTCTTTCCGCACAGGATACCAACGTGGTTGTTGCTTCCTGCTTCCGGTCCTCTCTGGAATACCAGATCTCCTGGCTGTGCATCTGCTTCGCTGACAACACCGGCCTTCTCCCACTGGTCAGAGGTTCCGTCTCCAACTGCTGCCTGCATTCCCTGATCCTTATATCCATTGATCACTGCCCAGGTAACAAAGCCGCTGCAGTCCAGACCATATGCACGGAGCGTACCGGAGCTTCTGCTACCGTCTGCTGATACCTTCTCAACGGAGCCCCAGCTTGGATCTTCTCCAATCACCGTAGATTTGCCGCCCCAGAAATATCCGACCTTGCCAACCAGTGAATACGCTGCGGTGATAACATCTACACGATCCTCAGAAACATTGTCTCCCACGCTTTCACGGACAAAGCCTTTGGATGCGGTAACTACCGCACAGAGAAGCTTACAGTCTGTTTCCACATATTTCTTAAGGACGCTTCTGTCTTCCTTTGCAATATTGTTCTTCTTGATGTAGTAGTTGATCTTACGATTTCCGTAGGATATCTTGGTAATATCCTGCTTGTCCCTGACGATGGGGTTCATCTCCGCAAAGATCCTTGCCAGATCATCCTTGCAGGATGCATCCAATGTAAATGACGTTGCTCCTGCTTTGCTCTTTTCGTAAATATAAACAGCAAGGATATCCTGCCAGTTTCTTACCAGAAGTGTATTCTCCGTATCGGTAAGCTTGTTCTTCTCTTTATATTCTCTTTCGATCTCTTCCATTACAGAAGCAAAATCATCAGAGAAGGACAGATGATAATTGCTCTTAAGACTATCCAGATAAAAATCCTTGCCCGCATGGAGATTGGATACCATATTTGTCACATAAACAGGATCTCCGATCTGTGTTGCTGTGGCGTTATTTCCATCTGTGATCTCTGTATTCTTGTTATCTTCCGTGCTGCTATCATCTTTTTTGTTGCCTTTTTTGTTATCACTGTCGTTCTTGTCGACAGCTGCAAGCTTGGCTTCTGCCTCAGTCAGGATCTTATAATTCGTAACCTTGGCCTTTTCTGTATTAGACAGTGCCTCATAAGCTGCACGTACGCTATCTATCTCCGCTTTATCTGCTGCTGTGATCGTTCTGCCTGCCAGTGCTTTGATCTTCCGGATCACCGCTTGTACCTTTGCAGAGTCATCCCTGGCCGGTGTTTCCGTCGGTGCAGGTGTTGCGGTTGGCTCCGGCGTTGCCGTTGGTGCAGGTGTCGCTGTCGGTTCCGGTGTTGCCGTTGGTGCAGGTGTCGCTGTCGGCTCCGGTGTTCCCGTCGGCGCAGGTGTTGCAGTTGGCTCCGGTGTTTCCGTCGGCGCAGGTGTCGGTGTATCTGTTGGCTCCGGCGCTGTAGTTGGTTCCGGGTCAGGTGCAGCAGTTATTTCCGGTTCCGGTGCAGCTGTCGGCTCCGGTTCTGCCGGAACTTCTGGTTCCGGTTCACTTACCTCACTCCCGTCTCCTGAAACACCTTCCTCAGCAACAACATTATCTGCTTCCTCGGCGGCTTTTACTCCGGTTGGAATTGCCAGTACCATAGCTGATAACATCGTGATGCAAAAAAACTTATTCAGGTACTTGTTCTTCATATTTATTAAGATGCTCCCTTCTTTCCTTGAACATCCCTTTACTTCCCCTATAATAAAGGTCTGCCTTAAACCGTTTGATAACTTAAAGTTTAATTCAATTTATTTTAGCATACGAAAATCGTGAAATCAACTGTTCTGGTAGGATATCTCCTTCAATTCATCTATTTTTCACTTTTTATTCACATTTTTGTAAGATTTTTTAGAGTTTACCATAACGTAAAAAAGCCACAGTGCTCTCACACACTGCGGCTTTTTATATACTGTCAGACAGTCACTGCCGGCTGTCCGCCCATATGAAACTGTTTTCTGACACAGAGCTGAAAAATTCCCTGTACAACCTGATAGCACACCCGAAGGATAAAACGGATGTCATCGGCAATGCACCGCGGGCTTTCCAGATAATATGCATGACGCTCACGGATATATTCCACAAGTTCCTCAAAGCTTTCAAACTGCTTCGCTTCTTCCAGCTGGCTGTCTGCTGCGCCGCTGAGGATGCATTCTCTCAGGCGGTTTTTCAGCTCAGCTTCATAAGAATTATGTGCTGCAAGATTTCCTTTGTATGTTTTGTTATGAGGAAAAGTAAAATAATCAGCCATATAATGCATGACCTCACCGAATCTTCTCCAGTATACTCTGGCATTCTCTTCCTCCGGGTTCTTCTCGACAAGCGCCCTCATCTTATTCTGGAGGTGATCGAATGTTCCGAAAAACTCATGTCTGGTGGTGAGAAACGATGGTTTCAGATCAGGCATGATATTACCCAGGCAAAACGCTTTTCTGTGCTGCTGGAGACTGTACACCTCAGACATCTGGTCAGCCAGGTATCTGCCTAACAGTATATGTGATTTTTTACGCAATTTTTTCCCTCTTCCTTCTTTCCTGATCCAGATCCTGACCGGTCAACAGTAATTTGGTTCCGCCCGGTCCTCTTCTGGGATCCATAAATCATCCGTTTACCGGAACCAACTTTACTATAGCACTGTTTTTTCAAATAATCAAATAAAGATTATGTAAATTTTAATCCAGATCAAAAAGCTGCCGCTGCTTCAGATCAATAGATGCCCAGACGGTACTTGTCTTCGGTTCTCCGTAAAGATAAACCGTGCTGGAAACCAAGCAGCATATATAATTCACTTTTTGTTCCAATCCCTCCATCAAGTCCAACACTGTTGTGCGCAGCTTCAACCAGGGTCTTTGCCCTATCTTCAGTAACTCCTCTGCCACGCATCTTTTTATCATGCCAGATCTTTCGGATCCCATTTACTCCAAGCGCGATCACATCTTTTGGCAATGGTGCTTTTTCAAGCACTGCCAGGCCGCTTATTGCATCAAATCGTGTGTATAATCCCAGATATTCCGGGAAATGTATTGCAAGCCATCTCTGAATCCTGTTTGCAGATATGTTGTGCTGCTTCATGATCCCGTCACGGCTGTATACCAGGTCTCTTATCAGAACTGCAATCTTTTTATTCTCAGTCTTAAGTGTCTCTGCCCAAAGGCTGAAAGAATTGAACCCTTCCAGATCGTTATGAAAAGAAAAAATACGTTTTGTAAGTTCGCGTCCTCTGTTATCAAAAGCTCTTGCATAATGTATCTGGCTTCCGATATCAACTCCGACAACCATTGTTGAATCTGTTACTTGCTCAATCTTTTCATTCTGTGTATAATTCATTTGGAACCTCCAGTGCTTGATTGTTTTGTTTACATCCGCCAAGATGCAACTCAATCATACCTTGAGGTTCTTTTTTATTCAATTGGCGCTTTTAATGAATTCCATATACCTCTTTATTATATTTTTCAATCTCGTCATCAATAATTGAATCTACATGAGGGAACAGACAACCGGGACCTCCATAGGTAATACATGGAATGAAATGTCCGTGTGGTGCATACTCCTCACATGCTCTTCTGACCTCCTTGCGGATCTCTTCTTCTGTGGAATCCACTCGGTCTACGATCGAAGCATCGATTCCGCCCATAAGTGTCATTCTTCCGTTCAGCTGTTTCTGGAGCTTCGGAATATCATTCTGCGGAAGTGTTCCCTGCCAGATGTCAATCCCAAGATCAACCATATCCTCTATGATCGGTTCCATGAAGGAATCTGCGTGATGCATGACGATCACTCCATGGTCTTTCATATATTTATAGGATCTTTCATACTGTGGTTTGATAAATTCTCTCCATGTGTCCGGACTGATGAACAGGGACTGCTTGGAACCCCAGTCATCGTGGGAAAGGATGATATCCGGGTGGAGATTATCAACGATCAGCTTTGTAAGCTGGAACCGGTACTCCCCAATGGCATTGCAGAGATCCATCATATCCTCCGGCTCAAGAAGGAAGTTCACCAGCATATCCTCAAATCCCATCAGGAAGTGAAGCCTCTCAAAAACACCTGTAGGCATAAATGCCATGAAAAGGCTTCCTGAATCCTTTATCTCCTGTGCCTTCTGTTTAAATGGTTCCCATAAAGCCGGATCCGAGCACTGACCGACAATATCCGGGATCACCAGCTGCTCTTTCCATTCTGTGATATCATCAATGACCTTGTTGTCCTCTGTTACATGTGGCATTGCAGCCAGCTGTTCCTGGGGCCAGAGGATCTCAGTTCCGAAAAGATCCTTCATAGGCTCCATACCACGGTGACGGTTTCCACGCACATAATTATTTGCCGGGTTCGGCGGGTAAAAGGTCGCACCCTCATACTGTCTCAGAAGTCGTTCCGGCCTGCCATCCTTTTTTATCGTTTCAAGTAAAATCTCCGATGCTTTCAACATAATGCTTCCTCCTTTATTATCCTGTGATCTTTCGAAATACCCGATCACTTATCTTTATGATCTTGCGTCAATCTCAGCCTGATACTGAAGAACCTTTTCCTTTGTGATCTTAAATCCAAACACGAGAAGCAGAAGACCTGCCAGACAGAAAATAGCCGGAACAAGTGCAAAGGAAATCGTCATTCCCTGACGGGCCGTTCCCTCAAGAACAACTCCGGATTTCCAGCCTACCGCCACAAGACAGGCGCTGAGGATCGTTCCTCTTAAGAATACGGCAATCTTCAGCGGAAGATTCTGTAATCCCATGATCCATCCGGATGCATCTTTTCCGCTCTTCCATGTTGCATACACTACAGTGTCCGCATAAAGTGCAGGTGAAGCTGCAAAAGCCATACCATAGAAGAACTGGGCAAGTGTCATAAGGGCGATCACTGTCATTGCATTTCCATAGAAAATATATACAAGGAACAGTGATACTGCCATTCCTGCATAAGCGATGATCATAGTTGTACGGGACGATATTGCTTTTGCAATGTATCTCATGGAAAAAGCTCCGATGATGGCACCGATGGCAACACAGAGAAGATAAGTGGTCATCAGTCCCGGATTTCCCATTGCATCCCTGAAATAGTAAATAGCAGATGCTGCTGTTACAAATTTCACACACCATTTTGCAAGGTCTGCCAGCATCAGGACCATAAGAGGCGGATTCTGAAACAGGGAAGCAAACATCTCTCTGATCGTGATCTTTGTTTTGTCATTTTTCTTTCCTGCTGTTTCTATTTCAATCTCTTCATAGCCTTCCGTCATCTTGAAATGGGCAAAATAGGTTACGACCATCAGAATACCCAGGCAGAAAGCTGCTGCTGCAAATTTATTTTTCTCACCGACATATCCGGCAAGAAGTGTTGCAAATGGAAGACCCATATAGGAAAACAACAGACCGCCTATGTTATTCCAGGTTGCCCTGGAGGATGCAAGCGTTGCTTTGTCTTCCGGTGTTTTACCAACAATACTGATCAGGGTTGCATTGGCAACATAGCTGAAATTCCATGCCACATGAGATGCGATGGATGCGGCAATGATCACCACTGCCGAAAGCCATTCATTATCACTGACACGTATGAACATGAATGCGTACAGAAACGGCACCATCCACGGAACCATGATCAGCCAGGAACGATAACGCCCCCATTTCTTTGCTTTTGTGCCATTGATGATTCCTCCGTAAAGCCAGGACAGACATGCATCAACAATGGTAAATACGGAATTGATCACACCAGCTACACCAGCTGCAAAGCCTGCCAGATCCGTCAGAAATGTCATAAAGTAAAATGTCTCGATATTACTCATAAGAACAAATCCGGCATCACCAACACCAAAGAAATATTTCAGGGCATTTGTAAGACCCTTTTTCTGTTTCGGATCTTGTTTCGGTATTTCATTTTTACTCATTTTCTTTCCCCCTTCGCTGTTTTTTTGTGGGACCGGCCATTTCCACAACTTCACGTTACCTTTGATGATTACAGTATAGTTGTTTTTTTCTTGTTCGTAAATCCGCACACTTCTTCATTCTTTCTCCAATGCTTCATACTTTTTGTACAGTTATTATTGTAAATATGCACAAATAATTTCCTCTCCGTTTTCTTTTTATTTTCCGTCTAATATGTTATAATTTCCTATAAATACAAGGCTTTTATGAATTGGAGGAAATATTTTGAACAAAAGAGAGCATTTCGTGAATAGCCCGCATACCGGCTTCCATCTTAATCTCCAGATCATTGCTGACGATTTTGCGGAGAAAAAAGAGGATGTTTCCATCCTCTGCCGTGAAGACCCCCTGACGCTGGATGGTCTTCGCATATATCAGGCAGGAGCCCTGCTGAAGCCATGCTACCTTTATCTTGTCTTCGGCAATTCTCTTTCCGAAAGCTTCCTGCGATACCAGAACATCGCATTTGTAGTGGTGGGCTCCGGTGATCTTTCCTGCTTTTCCGAAAGCTGCAGGATCCTTCACATTAAGGGAACCCTTTCTTTTTCTGAGGTCTTCAACCAAATACAGCAGACCTTTGACAGATATTCTGACTGGGACAGTAAACTCCAGCTTGCACTTGGAAGTATCGATCCGTTGAATGAAATGCTGGAAGCCAGTCTGGATATATTTCATAATCCGGTTTTTGCCCACGACACCAACTTTTATATCCTTTCTTCTCCCCGGCACGTAACCGGTATGTCCGAATGGGTCCATGACCAGCGTACAGGAAGACTCATCGCACCTTTAAGCCTGATTCAGGATTTCAAGCTTGACGCCGAATACCAGCGCACACTTATCACCCACGGCGCCAATATTTATTCCGAAGAGCTCCGCGGTTATCGTATCCTCTACATGAATCTCTGGGTCAGCGGCAATTATCAGGGTCGGCTTTGTGTGGATGAGCTCCAGACGGAGATACAGCCCGGACATTTTTCTGCTCTTGAGTATCTTGGCTCCTTTATCGAGCTGTGCATCCGTCGACACAATCTGTTCCAAATTTCAATGGGAAATGACTCCCGGCAGTTTTTCACGGAGTATCTTTCCGGAAAGCTCACAGAACTACAAGCAGTTACCGATCAGATCCAGTATCTGAACTGGAATCGCCATGACCGGTATCTTGTACTTCGTCTGGAAACCCAGCAGCAGGATGACCGTATGCACTCTTCCATCGCCACACTGGGACACATTGAAGCCCAGATCCCGGAAGGTCTGGCTTTTACCTATCAGCAGGGAATCGTTGTGATCGTTAATCTGTCCTTTAAGCACTCTGTATCTTCCGATGTTATCAGTTCACTTGCGATCATCCTGCGCGAAGGGCTTTTTAAAATGGGAGTAAGCTCTGAATTTCGTGATTTTCTCCTGATCCCTCAGGGCTATATTCAGGCTGTTTCCGCCTTGCGCCTGGGCAAAAAAAGTCAGAGCATGGCCTGGTGCTATCATTTTGATGCTTATCTTCTGGAATATATGCTTTCCCAGATCAGCCATCAGATCAGTCCCGAGCTTCTGGTCTCTTCACGGCTGGATGCACTGCAGAATTATGACCGAAAAAACAATACTGAGCTGTATCACACACTCAAGGTCTATCTGGAGCATGAACGCAATTCTCTTCAGACAGCCCGTGAGCTTTTTATACATAGAAGTTCCCTGACCTACCGTCTGGAGCGCATCCAGAAGCTCACAAAGGTTAATCTGGATAATCCGAAAGACCGGCTTCTTCTGCAGCTTTGCTTTCTTCTGCAGGAAAAGGACCAGACTGTCACCTGACAACCTGGTCCTTTTTTCTGTTTATATCTGTAAAAACTCCAATCCGAAATAATGTTCCATCCATAGCCTGATGGTTTCTTCCGAATCACTTATTTTCGTTTCAATGGATCCATCTTCCTTCTGGATCGTAAGAACATCCCCAGTCAGCGCAACACTTCCTTCCGGTCTGCAGATGCTCACTACTCTTTTTCTGGTAAATAATACATCTGGAGATTTTGCACAATAGAAATTCAGCAGTTCAAAATCTGCTTCTACTGTAGGAGTCTGTGAAAATCTGAGTATTGGCAGATATTTTTCTTCTTTCCTTCGTTCAACAAGTATCTCTCCGTTTGTATTTCCCGGCTTCATGTTAACACGGTACCATCCGTTTTTTTCTCTGTGGATACCATCCTTCATAAGAACCGGCTTCTTGGGACCGGGACCTCCGTATCCTACATCACAGTAATAGCTTCCTTCCTCAAAAATAACAAGGGTTGCCCGGTGCAGGACCGGCGGAAGCTCTTCCCGGTTCCACAATATCCTTACTGCCACAGGGATCACACGGAAATCCAAAGCTTTCAGAAGCTCATAAAACAATTTATTCAGCTCAAAGCAATATCCACCTCGTTTTCTGACAATGATCTTCTCATAAATATCTTCCCACTTCAGAGAAGGAATCCTTCCCTCGTCAAAAACTTCCAGATTTTCAAAGGGAATACTGCAAAGATGAAGGTCCATTATCTTTTCCAGACATTTTTTATCTGTTCTTAATTCACCCTCATATCCGATCCTGTTCAGATATGCCTCCCGTTCTCTGTCATTCATTTTTTCACTCCTGTTCTATTCAAGAAGATAACAGCTGGTATAGGCGATCGTACAGGGACCATAATAGTATTCCAGACCATTTGCCTGGCATACCTGTGTTACCAGCATTCCATAGGCTTCCATCGAAGAAAATGCCTGTTCGGGGAAACGGCATGGAGCATCCGGATATGTACACGTTTTACATTTTGTACAGCACCCGGCCCCTATGGGGAGCATACCCGGCCATCTTTCTCTGAGCACTTTTTCAAATTCATAAAAATTCTGTTTATGAACCGCTTCGGTCTCCATCATCGTCTCTCCGTCCAAAGGATCCTCCAGTTTCCCCACTGTCTGGACAATAATGCCTTCCCTGTACTTTTCTATCTTTTTTCTGCATACTTCAAGATCTCCGCATCCGGGAGGACAGCTCCAGCGTTTTGCATACATATGGCAGGTATTATTTTTGCACATTTCCCTTACCTCCGGCATAAGCTGGATCGAATCGCTCTTCAGAAGTGCTACATGAGAAAATCCTGCCTTTTTTCCCATCTCTTCCAGTTCTTTTATATTAAGCATATCCATTCTCCTCGCATTACGGAAAGCATAAGCCATCCACAAAACAGTCCTGGAACTCCGGCGAAGCTGCCAGCTCCACAAAATCCATATTTTTGACAGTCCGATCCATTTCTTTTCTTTCCTCTTCATTCAGAAGCGCGATCCTTGCACCTTCGCCTGCCGCATTTCCCACCGGCTGTATCCTGGGCAGCAGTCCGGCCGGGAACATCCCGATCGCTGCCGCACTTTCCGGATTCATGTAATTGCCGAATGCACCGGCAAGATAGACCCGTTTAATATCCTTTTCTGTGATCTCCAGTCTTTTCATAAGAAGAAAGATTCCCGCTGCGATAGCCGCTTTTGCCAGCTGTACCTCTCCGATATCCTTCTGCGTCAGATAAACGCCCCTGTCATTTCCCGACTTTTCCGGAGGTACCAGCACAAACACTCCCGCCTTTTCCTGGCCGCTTTCCAGATGACCACTTTCATCAATAAAGCCAGCCAGGTACAGCTGTGCCACAAGATCGATCAGACCTGAACCGCATAAGCCTGCCGGAGCCTTATTTCCTATAGTCGTGTATTCCCATTTTCCATCTTTGTATACTACATGATCTACTGCTCCTGCTCCTCCGCGCATCCCGCACTCGATCTTTGCACCTTCAAATGCCGGACCGGCAGCTGTTGAACAGCAGGCTAATCTCGTTTTATTTCCAAGGACCATCTCCCCGTTCGTTCCAATATCGATCATAAGGCTGATCTCGTTCTGCTGATCCTGTCTGAGCGCCAAAATGCAGCCACAGGTATCTGCCCCTACATACCCGGCTATATCAGGCAGCATAAGCAGCTGCCCCTTTCTGTGGATATGGAGCCCATATTGCTCTGCATTCAGTGTAAGCCCCTGACTGATCGCCGGATTATACGGTGCATGGACCAGCGATGCCGGAGAAATCCCAAGAAAAAGATGATGCATGCAGGTATTTCCTACCACAGATACCTGACAGATATCTAATGTGCTTCTTCCTGCTTCCTCTGCCAGTTCCTGGAGCATTTCATCAACCGCATTCCGTATGCAGCCGGTCAGCTGCTCTACGCCATGCTCCAGAGCATGATCCGCCCGCATGATCACATCTGCGCCATACTGAGTCTGTGGGTTCATTCTGCTCTTGAGAGCCAGCTGCTTCCCGGTCAATGCATCCATAAGATAGCCGACCACCGTCGTGGTACCTATATCAAAAGCCGCAAAACAGATTTTTTTCTCTTCTCTGCTGATATCCAGGATCTCATTTCCTGCACAGATCACATACCATTCTTCTGCTTCTTTTCTGCAGCCGTAAAGCTTCGATGCAATTTCAGTATCAGGCAGAACAGGTTTTTCCACATCCAGCTGTTCTGTCAGCCGCTCCCATTCAGAGCGGTTGTCTCCTGTCTCCGGTTTCTTAAGAATCACTTTTTTCTGTTTCAGATCAGGCCTGAACGCAACCGGTCTCTGCATTCCTTCTGTAAGGATCTCCTCTTCCTGGCATCCGGACAATGTATCTACTTCAAGGTCACTATGGATTTCCGTCTGACATGCAAGCACCATGTGATCTTCTATTTTAACACGACATTTCCCGCACTTTCCCCGGCCTCCGCAGGGTGCATCAGGAACCAGCTTTGCTTTTCTTTCCGCCTCAAGGATCCTGGTACCCGGTTCCACCAGGATCTCCTTTTCCTCCCTGATAAATTTTATTCGGTACATTTTCATCCCTCCGATGGTCACTGTAAAGCAAAAGCCGCTCTGCCGTCTATGCCATGCACAGACAATACAGAGCGGCCCGTTTTATTTTCCCTTATGCTGCCAAAGCTTTTGCAAGAACTGCTGCGCTTGCTGCATCTTCTGAATATCCATCTGCGCCGATCTCATCTGCAAACTCCTTCGTGATCGGTGCTCCTCCAACCATGATCTTAACATTGCTTCTGAAATCTTCCGCATTAAGTGCTGCAACTGTATCTTTCAGAGCCGGCATTGTAGTTGTGAGCAGCGCTGAAAGTGCAATTACCTTAACATCCGGATTTTCTTTGTAACATTCAATAACCTTCGATGCAGGTACATCAACACCGAGATCAATAACTTCAAAGCCGGCACTTTCGATCATCATCGCAACAAGATTCTTTCCGATATCATGAAGATCTCCTGCTACAGTAGCGATGATAAGTTTTCCCATACTTCCTGTAGCGCCGGATGCAAGATGTGGTTTCAGAACCTCAACACCCTTTTTCATTGCACGGGCTGCTACCAGCATTTCCGGAACAAAGATTTCTCCGTTCTTAAATCTTTCACCTACAACAGCCATTGCATCGATCATGCTGTTAAGAATCTCTGTTGCCTCACAGCCTTCATCAAGAGCTGACTGTACAGCTGCACCTACAAGTTTTGCTTTTCCTTTTTCTACCAATTCTGCTACTTCTGTGATTTTTGACATAATCAAACACCTCCGCTTTTTATCCGCATTCCGCATATGCGTTTTATTTATTTTTTTACAGGTCCGATCAGACCTTCTCTGTATGCTCCGATGTATTCCATACAGTAATCATCCAGACCAAGCAATGCCTCTGTTGCATATACAAGTCCAAGCATATCTCTGTTTGTAGGATCCATGATCGCACTGTCAAGGCCGGCATTCATTGCAAGTACCACAAATCCGAAATTGATAAGCTTACGTACCGGCAGATTGAAGGAAATGTTGCTGATCGCCGCTGTAATGTGGATCATCGGATACTGTTTACGGACACTTGAAATTACTTCCACGTTCATCGCAATACCATCTTCAGATGTACAGAGCATCTCAACCAATGGATCAATATGGATACGATCCGGTGAAATTCCGTACTCTTTCGCTTTTGCCATGATCTTGTCAAATACCTTCAGCCTGTCTTCCGCACTTTTGGGGATACCTGTATCATCGCTTAGAAGTGCGATAACCTGCCACCCTTTATTTTCAGGCTGTGCCATAAGAGGAAAAATCTTATCGATCTTATCCCCTTCACCGGATACAGAGTTAAAAATACCCGGTTTTCTGCAGAATTTGTAAGCTTCTGTAAGAACATCTGCACTGGGACTGTCTACGGAAATCGGAAGATCTGTCACTTCCTGAATACAGTCGATCATCCATTTCAAGGTTTCTACTTCTTCTGCTTCCGGAACAGATGCGCAACAATCAATATAGCTTGCTCCTGAGTTTGCCTGAGCAAGTGCCCGCTGCTTGATGAATTCTGCATCTCTGTTTGCGATCGCCTCCGCCACAGAGGGGATGGATCCATTGATTTTTTCACCTATGATTATCATATTATTTATCCTCCCGTTAACATATTCTGGCCTGCATCAAGAATTCTTATTTCAGTTCCATGTCTTTTATATAATGATTGTATCAAAATAAATGCAAAAAACCAGCCGCATTTCATACCATAAACATTGCATTTATTCCTACATTTTGTAGGAATGTTTTTCAGGAAAGACCTTCGTAAGCAGCAATCTAAAATAAGCCCATAAATCATAGCTTTGTCTACGATTTATGAGCTTATGCTAACACTTATTTCATATTCCTTAAATTTCCCTAAAATCTGGTGTCCCGTACAGATCATACGGAGTACTCTGGTATACGTAATAATTCAACCAGTTCGTATACAGGTTGTTGGCATGGGCCCTCCAGGTGAGGAGTGGTTTGTTGTTTGGATCGTCATCTTTGTAATAGTTCTTCGGGATTTCAATAGGCAGACCCTTGGCAAGGTCTCTTTTATATTCGCCATCCAAAGTCACGCGGTCGTATTCCGGATGTCCCATAACAAAGATTTTACGTCCTCCCTCTGCCATTGCAAGGAACAGACCAGCCTCTTCGCTTTCCGCCAGGACCGTAAGGTCTTTGCATGCATGGATATCTGCAATAGGAACTTCTGTGTGTCTGGAATGCGGCGCAAGAAATACATCATCAAAGCCCCGGACCAGCGGGATCTTACGGTTCAGTACCCTGTGCTGGAAAAGTCCGAACATTTTCTTATCCAGAGGTTTTTTCTCCAGGCCATAAAAATGATAAAGACTGGCCTGCGCTGCCCAACAGAGAAAGATCGTGGAAGTCACATGCTTCTCAGTCCAATCCATGATCTCAGTCAGCTCATTCCAGTAATCCACTTCCTCAAAAGGCATCTGCTCCACCGGTGCTCCTGTGATGATCATTCCATCAAATTTACGTTTCTTTATATCGGTGAATGTTTCATAAAACTTGTTCAGATGGCTGAGAGATGTATTCTTGGCTTCATGGCTCTCCACAGCCATAAATGTCACATCCACCTGCAGCGGTGTATTGGAAAGAGAACGCAGAAGCTGCAGCTCTGTTTCTTCTTTCAGCGGCATCAGATTCAGGATCAGAATATGGATCGGACGGATATCCTGGTGCATGGCACGTTTTTCGTCCATTACAAATATATTTTCTCTCTCCAGGATCTCCTTTACCGGAAGATCCCCCTGTGTTTTGATCGGCATTGTTTGCCCTCCTTATATATGAAGCGTCTCTTATAAAGGAGCCGCTCGGCTTTTTTCTTCAGATAAAAAGTATCTCCAGTCTGTACGGCCTTTACTGCACTCCGGCAAGTTTCCGAAAATCTTCTTCTGAAAGGATCGGAATCCCCAGTTCTCTTGCCTTTTTGTTTTTGGATGAATTGGACTGGATGTCGTTATTGATCAGATAATTGGTCTTTTTGGTAACTGAACCGGTAACCTTGCCTCCCAGGGATTCGATCAGCTCTTTGGCCTCACTTCGATTTCCAAAGTGCACCAGACTTCCTGTGATCACAAAATTCATTCCTTCAAAGATCTGTTCCTGTTTGGGACTGTCCTCCTGAATATGAAGAAATCTCATCAGATGATCCAGGCGGCGATTATTATTCTCATCCCTAAAATAAGCTACCAGATTTCCGGCAATGACCGGCCCGATAGTATCAATATCACTGACCTCTTCCAGACTGGCATGACGTATCCTGTCCAGATCGTTGTCAAAATGGCGGCAGATCACTTTTGCATTAGCCAGACCGATATTTGCGATCCCAAGACTGTAGATCACCCTTGGAAGTGTAGTCTCTTTCGCCCGTTCCAGACTTTCCATAAGATTATCATAGGATTTCTGCCCAAAGCCTTCCATTTCCACGATCTCATCTTTATACCGGCTGATCTCAAAAATATCGCCAAAGTCATGGACAAATCCCCTGGCAATGAATTTCTCCAGTGTTGCCTCGGAAAGTCCGTCGATATTCATGGCATCCCTGCTTGTAAAAAGCCCAAAGGATTTGATCTTCTTGGCCGGGCACCCCGGATTGACGCAGAAAAGACATTCCACATCGTTTTCTTTCTTCACTACCGTTTCCTGTCCGCAGGCCGGGCAGGTATGCGGGATCGGTGCATTACCGCTTCCGGTCAGATTTTCCGCAATCTGAGGAATGATCATATTTGCTTTGTATACACGAATGGTATCTCCGATCCCCAGCTTCAGTTCCTTCATGATACTGATGTTATGCACACTGGCTCTGCTCACTGTGGTGCCTTCCAGTTCCACCGGCTCAAAAATTGCTACCGGATTGATCAGTCCGGTCCTGGACGGGCTCCACTCAATCTCCAGAAGTCTCGTATCACGCATCTCATCGGCCCATTTAAATGCCATGGCGTTCCTTGGAAACTTGGCCGTAGTTCCCAGAGATTCTCCGTAAGCAATATCATCATACAATGCCACAAGCCCATCTGACGGAAAATCATTGGTCGTAACTGCTTCCGCAAAGTAATCCATCGCTTCATCCAGAGTTTCCGCTGTGACTTTTCGATATTCCACAACCTCAAAACCCTGTTCATTCAGCCACCGAAACTGCACCTCCCTGGAATTCCGGAAATCCACGCCTTCCGCACTCACTAAAGAAAAAGCATAAAACCGTACGTTTCTCTTCGCTGTAATTTCGTTATTCAGCTGGCGGACAGAACCACTGCAGAGATTTCTGGGATTTTTGTATTTGGCATCTGCATCTCCGATAGTTTCGTTGATCTTTTCAAAATCCGAATAAGTAATGATGGCTTCTCCGCGAAGTACCAGTCTCCCTTTAAAAGAAATTTTCAAAGGTATGTTCTTAAATACTCTGGCATTATTGGTAATAACCTCTCCCACAATACCATTTCCTCTGGTAACTGCCTTTATAAGCTCTCCGTTTTCATAGGTAAGCACGATCGTTAAGCCATCCAGCTTCCAGGATAAAAGTGTAGGATGTTCCCCGATAAACTCTCTCAAAGCTTCTCTCTCTTTGGTCTTATCCAGAGACAGCATCGGTCTCTCATGTTCTTCCTTGGGGAGCTGCTCCACTGCCTCATATCCTACATTAACGGTTGGACTGTCTGCCAGAACGATCCCTGTTTCTTTCTCCAGTGCGCTCAGAGTGTCGTACAGGGCGTCGTACTCCACGTTGGACATGATCTCCCTGTCTTCCTGATAATAGGCCCTGGACGCTTCCCGGAGCTTTTCTCCCAGCTCTTTCATTTTTTTTATGGATGATTCGTTCATGGCTTCCTCCCGTCCTTTTTTCTGATTTTTCGGAGGAAAGCATCTCCTCCAGTTCTTTTCGTTCTTCCGGTCGGATCTCACGATATTTCCCCTCTTCCAGGCCATCAATATACAGATTCATGATCCGAACACGTTTCAGTGTTACGACTTTATATCCGAAATATTCACACATACGACGGATCTGGCGGTTCAGACCCTGGGTAAGGATGATACAAAAACTGTTCTTACCTGTTTTTGTAACCTTGCAGGGACGTGTGACCGTATCAAGGATCGGCACTCCGCCGCCCATACCACGGATAAATTCTTCTGTCACCGGTTTATTCACGGTCACCTGATATTCCTTTTCATGGTAGTTCCCCGCCTTCATGATACGGTTCACCAGATCTCCTTCATTGGTAAGGAGAAGCAGTCCTTCGGAATCTTTATCCAGCCGTCCTATGGGATAGATCCGCACCGGATAATCCAGATATTCTGTTACTGTTACCTCTTTCCGCTGCTGCTTGGTACTGCAGACAATCCCTTTTGGTTTATGAAAAAGAAGCAGGATCTTTTTTTCCTGTTTTTTTACAGGCTTTCCGTCAATACAGATCTCCGCATCCGGAAGGATCTTCATTCCTGTGGAAACCAGTTCTCCATTAGCAGTAACTCTCCTCGCTTCTGTCAGTCGGTCTGCCTCTCTTCTTGAGCAGACTCCTATATCGCTTAAATATTTATTGATTCTGATTTTTTCGTCCATTGTTCTATTATATATTTTTTCCCACGTGTTCGCAACCGGTTATTTTTCTTGTATTTTCTTTCTCATTATTGTATGATAAACAGAAATATACTTAAATATCAGGAGGAAAAACATGTCAGAGCATACTCCACGTATGAACCGGCTGCTGATCTTTGTCGCTGTTTTCCTGTGTCTGATCTGCGGTATTCTCTTTACCCAGTCATCGGCCGGTCCTTTTGAAAGCAGCAGTACTTCCGTAGTTTCCATAAATACCAGCGATATTTCGGCCATTGAACCAAGTTCAGATCGCGATCACCATACAGATGCATCGATATCTTCCGGCGCTCCCTCACCTTCAGCCACACCGTCTCCTGTTCCCACAGAGATTCCCGAAACAGAAAAGGGTTCGCCGGAGGCAGAAAACGGAGTCTGGACACCGGATGGCACCAACTGGAAATTTATGGTTGACGGAACCGCCTATACCGGATGGCTTACCGACACAGATGGTCATCGATATTATTTCAATAAGGACGGAATCATGCAGACCGGCTGGATCACCCTAGGCAAAAAACGTTATTATCTGGACGAAGACGGAATCATGCAGACCGGAACCATCACCGTAAATGGAAAAAAATACACATTGGCAGCAGACGGTTCACTCAAAAAATGATCTTTCGTTATATCAGAGCAACAAAAATGCAGGTTCTTCCGGAACCTGCATTTTATTAACCCTTATTATTCTAACAGACCACTATAGACATAACCGGTCTGTCCATCATAATCAACCTGTATCCAGTCGCCTTCCTGCCCTTTCTTTTCAACTTCCGTTCCTGCAGAAAAACCACCGATAACCTCACCCTCTGAATCTGCGGAAGCACGAACATTACAATCCTCTGTAACTGTAAGCATTGTTCCTGCATCTGCGGAAGCACTGGCATCTTCACCAAGGCCCTGAAGAAATTCTGCCAGAGAGGGATCACTCTCCTGCGCAGCTTCATAGTCCGTCTTTACCTTTGTGATAAGCTCCTGCACATCCTTCTCAGATTCCAGTTTTTTCACATAAGCACTGATATCTGCATCGTCATCAGCACCACCTTTGATCTTCAGATTGCCGTCACTGCCCGTCTCCACATAAAACTGGCTCAGTGCCGGAACCGGAGTCTCAATTCCAGTACAGATATAATTAAAGACTACATAAACGACATACGAATCGTCCGTCAGTCCCTTCTTAGCGTAAACATTCTGTACCTCATACCCATCAATATAATCCCTTGAATTAATCTGCGACTCGTCAGCCGGCGTAAATCCGTCCTCAATCGTCTTAAGTGTTGCAATGTCTTTTTCCCCAAAAGCTTTATAATAGCTCTGAATCAGCTCGGTTACTTCCGTGCTGGCTTTTTCCATGGTTGTCTCCGCATCCGTATCTGCCGCGGAACTGGCGTCTTTCTTCTCGTCTGTCTCCCCATCATTTGCCGGAGAAGAAGGATCATTTTCCTGGTTACTTTGGGCTGTTGTCTGATCTTTATTGGAATTCCCCTTCTTACCTCCAACACAGGCGCGGACGCCAAAGATCAGAACAAGCACGATCACCAGAATGGCTCCGCCTAACATAAAATAGCGAAGGTTATCTGATAACCATTCTCTGAAATCATCCAAGTTCTTGTCCTCCTTATCATAACAACACGCCGGAACAATTCCCACTGTTCCGGGTAACACACCTGAAGGGAATCGAACCCCCGCACATGGTACCGGAAACCACTGCTCTATCCACTGAGCTACAGGTGCATAATGAAAAACATAACTTCTAAATTCAGGTATGAAATTATCAAAGTAGGTTTACACTGTTTATGATTTTAACACAAATCCATGAAATTGTAAAGATTTTTTTAAACAGTACATATTCATCACACATTTTATGGTTGCTGTTCACTCCGTTCTCCGTATCGTTTTACGCACTTTAGTCATTTTTCCAGGCCAGAAGGGCGAACACATTCACCCTTCAAACCTGTATACCACATATTTTTCTGTCTGTGCAATAGGGGTACATCCTGCCTGACGGATATAGTCATGATTTGTAAGATCTACCGGAAGAACGAGATAATCGGTTTCCGTTCTTTTCAATACCTGCCGGAACTTATCGATCCCTACATCCATCTGATAACTGATCACATCCATGATCACTTTCTGGATCTGGTAGGCCTTGCTGTTTTCGTAGTTTCCTACCACAGTACTTCCTGCACGATACAGGATAAAATTACGATCCAGAACAAGGATCAGTGACGGATCATACTGTCTAGCCACCAGATTCAGCTCATTGTCAAAAACAACCTTGGGTTGTTCTTTATCGCAGTCCTGATGGATCACATCGCATACTGAGCGCAGCTCATTCGGGACTTTATAGATGTTTTCCGCCATCACATAATCTTTTGCAATGCCGGGAACAGGTGTCCCCGTAGTGACGATCACTGCCGCAAGGATCAGCGCTGTTACAGCCTTCAGCCATCGAAACCTTACCGCTTCTACGATCCGTACAGCATAATAGGCAGCACCCGGGATCACCGGAAGGATCCAGATAAAACGATAATATTCACTTTCAAAATGTACCTTTGGTATCACATATTTTACAAGAACCGGATTATATACCGTAAGTGCCAGAAAGACTAGATAATACAGGAACACTCTGGATTCTTTTCTCCTGCGGTAAAAAATATCCCAGAGTATACCTGCCAGAAAAAATACAGGCAGCAGACAGCCACTCCAGTAATTTTCCATACAGATCTGCACAAAACGCAGTCCCAGTTCTTCGATCGTTACTCCCGCCATTTTCTTCTCCTATCCATAGTATCTTCCCAGTTTCCTATGATGCCGGAAATGCGATCCATCCAAGCTTCGCCGAAAAATAAACCAGGGCATACAAAAATCCCGGCAGCATACAAAGCGCATAGGGAATCGCGTAGGAAATCTTTTTCTTCAGCACCATCACCGGAAGGATCGCCGTACTGACTACTGCAGGATAAATAAGGGAGGATCCTGAAAACGTCAACGCACTGACTGCAGCAATGAAAAGCAGCACCCAGCTCTCTTTATTTCTGCCATCTTTGTTGAGCCAGAGCCGTATACTTACCAGAAGCGCTGCCGGAATGGAAATATTTGCCAGCAGGGCCTTCCCTTCATAAACCCGCATAAACGCAAAGGTTCCTGTTGTATAGATAGAAAAAGAAAACAATTGCATCAGACACACAAAAAGAACCATCAGGTCTGCTTTTTTTTCATCTCCACGAAAAAAGCTTTTTCCGATCTGGTAGATCAGAAGATTGATCATCAGCATGTTGATCACAGACATCACGACCTTGGACTGAACGATCGGGTGGATGCCCAGAAGGACACACCACACCGCATTGTTCATCGGATATGCAGAAAGATCATAGCGGAGATTAAAATTTCTCTGGATAACACCGGTAAGCGGACTGTATCGGGCAAGAGTGTCTGTATACACGGAAGTGCTTACTGAACCAATATAATGTGTTGCATCTGCAGTAACGTCCTGATATGCAGCCACCAGAAAACACTGCAGGATCACTGCCGCAGCGGTCAAAAGCAGCAGCAGTGAATGCTTCCGAAATGTTTCTCCTATCCGGTCCAGCTGTCCCTTCCAAAGTTTATGCGCAAACAGACATGCTGCCAGTACACAAGCTGCCATGATCACCATCCACAGATGCGAAAAGGTACTCAGTTTTACCCATTTCAGTGTCATAGGAACTGCAAGTATCTCAAAAACCGCAAAATACAGAAGATATCCCAAGACCAGTTCCATGGTTACTTCCGCCTTCATTTTCAGTATCCGTGTCAGCAGACTTCCTGCACAGAAAAATACCAGCAGCTCCAGGATTAGTCCGGCAATTGCCAGTATCAGCTCCTGCATTTCACACCTTCTCTCCGGCTTCTCTGGCAAGGATTCCCATTGCAACCTTCTCCGGAGTGATCGGGAGCTCTCTGACACGTACACCTGTTGCATTATAAACCGCATTAGCAATAGCCGGACAAGGTGTATCGATCACAAGCTCACCAATGGATTTTGCACCGAAAGGACCTGTCTTCTCGTAGCTGCTCTCAAACTCGATCCGCACCTTCGGAATATCCATACGGTTGGGGATCTTATACTGCATAAAAGAATTGTTACGGATCTTTCCCTTATCTGTATACTGTACATCCTCATACAGAACCATTCCGATTCCCTGACCGATACCGCCTTCTGCCTGCACTCTGGCAAGATTTGGATTGATCGGAGTTCCACAGTCGATCACGCCCACATAATCAATGACATCGATCTGTCCGGTCTCTTTATCGACCTCCACTTCAGCGGCACCTACCATAAACGGTGGCGGAGAGATCGGAGAAGAATATTCTTTTACAACCTGAAGCTCACTGCAGACTCCACAGGTCGCTTTTCCTGCGATCTGCTGCAGCGTTACCTCTTTTCCGTCTTCTGTGCGGACTTTTTCTCCGTCAAAATCAGAATCCTCTGCAGATACTCCAAGCATCTGTGCGCCAAAAGCGTGGATTCTCTTTCTGAGTTCTCCGCAGGCCTGGATCACGGCATTTCCGGTTGCATAGGTTGTGGAAGATGCATAAGAACCGGAATCATAGGGAGAAATATCTGTATCCACACTGAATACCACGATATTTTTCATATCTGTATCCAGACAGTCTGCTGCCATCTGAGCAAGAATGGTATCACAGCCGGTTCCCATATCAGAACATCCAAGTGCCAGGGTATAGGAACCATCCTCATTTAATTTAATGTCTGCTCCGCCGACATCGATCCCTGCAATTGATGAGCCCTGCATGGCCATAGCGATACCGACACCCCGTACTTTGCCGTTACCCATATCACGGAACGGATATTTCTCATCCCATCCGATCATTTCCTTTGCACGGGCAAGGCATTTATCCATGGTACAACTGCCGTTGATCGGTACATCCGGATATCCTGGAAGTGCCTCTCCCTCCATAGGCATGTTCAGCTCACGGAATTTTACTGGATCCATCCCCATCTTATGAGCCAGCTCATCTGCTGCAGACTCCACAGCAAAAATACCCTGTGTGGCACCATAGCCACGATAAGCGCCAGCTGCCTGCATATTGGTGTAAACAACATCATAGGCAAAACGGTAGGCTTCCGTATGACGATACAGCGCAATGGATTTATGGCCTGAAAGTCCTACGGTTGTAGGCCCATGCTCTCCATAGGCACCGGTGTTGGAAAGAGTATAAAGATCGATTGCCTTTACAATACCGTTTTCGTCCGCACCCATACGGATATGGACTTCCATCTCATGACGCGGAGAAGACGCGATCATGGATTCCTTTCTGGAAAAAACGATCTTGGACGGACGCCCGGTAACCCATGTTACCAGTGCCGGAAAAACCTCACTGACAGAAGACTGTTTTGCACCAAAACCCCCGCCGATACGAGGCTTGATCACACGAACTTTGGAAGACGGAATGTTCAGCGCATTTCCTACGATCCTTCGGATATGGAACGGGATCTGGGTGGAAGAAACCACCGTCAGTCTCTGAAAATGGTCCATATAACAGTAGGTACGGAAGGTCTCCATCATGGTCTGCTGATTTGCCTTTGTGTGGTAAACCTGGTCTACTGTATACGCACATTTTTCCAGCATGGCATCCACATCACCCACTTCTTCTACATTGGAGGAACAGAGATTACGCTTATTATCTCCTCCGGCCGGGATCGGCATATACCAGTCATCCTCCGGGTGCACCAGAATGGGATTATCCTTGGCTGTGTGGATATCCAGAACTGCTTCCTCCACACGATATTTTACCTTAATGCGTTTCAAGGCTTTATCTACTGCCTCTTCTGTCTCACCGGCTACGATGGCAACCGGATCCCCTACAAAACGCACATGCTTATCTATGATATAGCGATCCCATGGACTGATCTCCGGCGCTGTCTGCCCGGCCAGGGTAAATCTTTTGTGGGAAACATCCTCATAGGTCAGAACACAGGCAATCCCCTCGATCTTCTTTGCAGCATCTGTCTTGATCTCTTCCACCCAGGCATTGGCATGAGGACTTCTTAAGATCTTGACGATCAGGCAGTCAGAAGGTGCGAGATCATCGGTATAGACCGGTTTTCCGGTTACCAGCGACATTGCATCTGTTTTTGGCACCGGCTTGTTTACGTATTTCATTTTCCTTCCTCCTGTCCTTTTTTATAGTCGAGAAATTTCAGGATACTTCTGGTCTGTCCCACAAATCCCGAGCAACGGCACAGATTTCCGGAAAGATACTCCAGGATATCCTCTTCTGTGGGATCTTCCAGTTCCTTTAACATGGCAAATACATTCATGATAAATCCCGGATTGCAGAAGCCACACTGCTCTGCTCCCTCATTTGCCATAAAAGCGCCGAATTCCTTTGCTTCCTCCTGCATTCCCTCCAGAGTCACGATCCGTTTCCCGTCTGCGCGGGCAGCCAGCATGGAGCAGGACAGTACCGGACGTTCATCCATCAGCACAGTACAGAGACCACAGTTTGCAGTCTCACAGCCACGTTTTACGCTGTAACAGCTGTTTTTCCGCAGGAAATCCAGAAGCAGTTCATCCGGACGTACCTCTGCCTGCCGTTTTACACCATTCAGCCAGAAAGTGATATTCATTCTGCTCTCCCTCCGATCTCTTCCCAGGCTCTTCTTGTAAGGACTTTCACAAGAAGACTTCTGTATTCTTTTGAAGCACGCATGTTCTTGTCTGTAGAAACATGTTCCGCTGCATATGCGGCAAAAGATGCTGCTGCATCCTTTTTCTGCTGTGCATTCATCTGTACAAAATCTTTTAAGATTTCCTCTTCATCTTCCACGATCATTGCTTTTCCGGGTCTGGCCCCAATGACAGTTCTTGCTTTTCCGTCAATAAGAGCGGCCGCACAGGTGAGCACAGGAAAATCTGTGGAATTGTTCCGCTGACTTAAGTACACACTGTTCAGCGGCTGTTTTTTTACAATGATATTTACCAGGATATCGTTATCCTTTTCCATGGATGCAAACTGTGCCAGCGGAATGGTTCCGCCATTGTACAGCTCCACCCAGGTATCCAGTGCCAGAAACATGGTCAGTACATCGGAAAATCCGAATCTTCCGAAAATACTTCCGCCCACTGTGGCACAGTTTCGAAACTGCACACCCACAATGTGCCGTACACTTTCACGGATAGCACTGTTTGTATAGGCATTCAGCTCTTTGTGGGTTTCCAGCGCATGAAGTGGTGTCATACAGCCGATCACAAATGCTTCTTCTGTTTCTGTAATAGTATCCAGCCCAAGACCTGACAGATCAATGGCTGTCATGATGTTCCGGTTTCCCATTTTCAGCCAGACCATACCGCCCAGCACACAGGCTGTTCTTTTCTGGTTCAGTTCATATGCCTGTTCAAGGCTTTCTGCCTTTATGTAATTCTTTATCTTCAGCATACTTTATTCCCTTCTGAATTCTCATTCTCTTTCTTTACGGCTGTTTTTTCAGCCGAGCATTTATTTTAACAGACTGTCAGCTAAATAGCTATTGTTTTTTTCTCTGCTGTTCTGATGCCGCATCAGTCAGCGGTCTCCAGAACGATAAACTGATACGGTTTCAAAATGATTTCTTTTTCTGTGATCTCCACAGCTTTCTGATTATTCAGAAGCACCTCTTTTACTTCTCCCGGCAAAGATACCTTCTGTGACTGTGCCTGCATATTTCCCAGGATCAGAAGATTTTTCTCACCGTTTCTTGTATAGGCGATCAGATTCTTCTGTTCTTCCTGATATGGAGCGAATGTTCCGTATACAAGCGTTTCTTTATATTCCGGAGCTTTTCTCAGTGCAATCAGCTTTTTGTAGAAAGAAAGGAGGGAATCACTATCCATTAACTGGGACTCTATATTGATCTCCTTATAATTGGGATTGACCCCAAGCCACGGCTCTCCTTCTGAAAATCCCGCATTTTTCTCTGCGCTCCACTGTACCGGAGTTCTGGCATTGTCTCTGGAAAATGCGGAAGCAGCATCAAGCGCTTCTTTTTCACTGCATCCGGCACGGAGCGCTACCTGGTATTCATCGATGGTACTGATGTCATCGATCTGATCCATAGAAGTAAACTCCATATTTTCCATACCGATCTCCTGCCCCTGATAAATAAACGGAATTCCCTTCAGCAGGAAATAAACACCTGCCAGGAGTTTCCTTGAATCCGGACAGCGGTCTTCCGGAGAAATATAGTGACAGACACCTCTTGGCTCATCATGATTCTCAATAATGTTGGAGATCATGCCGGTATCCCCAATCTTTTTCTGCGTATGGAAAATACACTTCTTGTACTCTTCCGGAGTCAGGTACGGTTTGGATGCATACCAGCCATCCTCGCTCTTTCCGTAACAGGTTTCTTCAAAATCAAACATGGATGAAAAATATCCGTTTTCTCCGATAAAATCTTTGATCTCATCTTCCTTTTCATTGAAGACCTCTCCTACAGTAAAAGCATCATAGGGATGAAAGCACTTCTCAGCCATCTCTCCCAGAAATTCTCCAATCCCTTCTGCCTCCTCCAGCATCCTCCCGACGCTGCAGAGCCCATCTGCACGATCGGCAGGATAATCGGAAAACGGAAGCTTCTTCTTGATATTGATAATGGCATCAATACGGAATCCGCCAAGCCCTTTTTCCATCCACCAGCGGATGTTTTTGTAGACTTCCTCTCTTACTTCAGGATTCTCCCAGTTGAGATCCGGCTGCTTCTTGTGGAATACATGGAGATACTGTTTATCCGGATGTCCCGGAAGCTCTTCCCATACCGGACCACCGAAATAGCTTCTCCAGTTGCAGGGAACTTTATCATCCTTTTTGTCCCGGATATAAAAGAAATTTCCATACTTTCCGTCCGGATCCTTAATGGCCTGCTGAAACCACTCATGCTCATCGGAGCAGTGATTTACCACCAGATCCATAAGGATGTACATTTCTCTTTTTTTTGCTTCTGCGATCAGACGATCCATATCCTCCATGGTCCCAAACCTCGGATCAATCGCATAATAATCTGCAATGTCATATCCCTGGTCTGCAAGGGGAGATTTATAGATTGGGGAAAGCCAGAGGATATCTGCTCCCAGTTCCTTAAGATAATCAAGCTTGCTGATGATTCCCGGGATGTCTCCGATCCCGTCTCCGTTGGAATCATAAAAGCTCTTGGGGTATATCTGATATACCACTTTGTCATGCCACCATTTTCGTTTCATCGTAATTCCTCCTATGCCTGTTTGATCATGCAGTACTGCTTCAGATCAAATCCTTTTTTCTGTACAATGCCGTATAATTTAAATCCGAATTTCTCATACATGGAAACATTTGCCGGATTATGGGTTTCCAGAGAGATCATCAGCTTATGCCTGTCCGCATAATCGATCACCTCATCCATCAGCTTTTCAGCAAGACCGTGATGCTGCATCTTCGGCGCCACTGCCAGATAGATCACATGAAGCCTTTCTGCTGTATGAAGCTGGGAAGTCCAGCTGGAATTCAGATAGTCTTTTCCCTGGATGAATTTCCGCAGGGTCGCAAGACTTGGATCCTCTTTGATCAGATAGCCATCTGTTTTCAGAAGGGCAAAAAAATCCACCATCAGATTATGTAAGGCTGCTTCATGCTCCGTTCCGTCGGATACTACCAGGATACTGTTCAGCTCACTGCTGTCTGCATAGATCTCGCAGGTCTCAAAAAACTCCGTAAGATCACAGGTAAAAAGCTCCGGCATCAGCCGTTCTCTGGTATCCCTGTCCGGGATCAATGCATGATACAGAGGATCCTCCGAAAAACATACGGTCAATATCCGGATCAGCTTATCCAGATCTTCTTCTTTCACTCGGTATAAATTATGGCTTTCCATTCTTTCCTCCAGATATGGTTTTATTCTGTTCCTTTTTCAAACATATCACTGACCTCGCAGATCAGATTCCTGAGCTTTTCCACTGCACGGATCAGATATTCAATATCATCCGCATAATAACGCTTCTGTCTTTCCCAGGCTTCCTTGAGGCTCTGCTTTTCCGCCTCCAGACTGTCACCCGGCTTCTTTTCCTTCAGCCTTTCCACAAGATCATAAAGGTTCTCATGGTGGATGATCCTGCCCTTTCCCCACATCAGGCGATCCGGGGACTGCTTCAAGATATATTCCGTAAAATGATAAAAGACTTCCCGCTCAAACTGAAAGGCATAACAGTTGTTGTCAATACTGTAAAAAGCCTCCAGCGCAGGTGCGATCTCTCCTTTTTCCAGATATCCCATCGCTTTCTTCAGTGCATAAAGATTGTTCTGCACTGCCTGCTGCGGAAAGATCACATTGTCATCCCAGTCCAGACGTACCAGATAATCCTGGGATTTCCGGAATACACCGAGAAGCTTTTCGGTAATGGCATCAGCTTTTTTCCAGTCACGTTTTTCTTCCGGAAGGCTGTTGAAGCGCCGTACCTGCTTTGCAAGGATGGCAGCCGCTTTTTTTGCCTCTTCTGTTTTTTTCAGAAGGAGTGTACTGTCGGCGCCGGTCTGCATACACAGATCCGTATCCAAGGTCTTAATACTTTGGTCCAGTACCCGCCCGAAATCCATTGGCGGCAGAGCAAGGCTGTCAATAGCCAGAAGAAGTTTCAGATAAAATTCATGATGGAATCTGTATACCTCTTCCTCATAAACATCCTGGTTATCGTATTGGGAATGATAATAATTTTCCATAAAGGGACCACCGCTGAAATCATTGACCATGGACGGGATCCCGGAAATAGCCATGGTAAAATCATCAGACCAGGTTTCAATGGGATACAACGTGGTCATGCCCTCCGGATAAATCCCCTCCGGCATCTGCACAGTATCCACGAAGCTGCGCACAAAATCCGCATACTCATAGGTACATCGTACTGCATCTCTGGTACTGTGTGCATGAGCCGGAAGCTCAAAATTCAGATCTGCGATCACGTGCCCCTGCCACTCCGGTCTCGCCTCAAATACCTGGCGGTAAGCACCTGTGGACCAGTCATATTTTGTGTCGGAAATCCCCCATTCTTCTGCTGCAAGAGCACATACCACAATAGTATGGCGAGGTTTATAGCCACCACGGAGCAGCGCCCTGGCAATTCCAATGATCATGGCCACTGCCGCATTATCGTCCTGAAATCCCTCAAAATAGGAATCATAGTGAGCACTTAACAGGATCATGGAATCCGAATCGGTTCCCGGGATTTTGCCAACGATATTGTAGGTATACTGGTCTTTGATCACCTCTGTGTCCGCATCAAATTCCACGGAAAGCTCCGGAACACGATTCCCATTCTCATTTTTTTCCTCCATCAGCTGACGGATCATAAGAAAATCTGTCCGTGACATGGAAAATGCAGGCGCACAGGAAGGTCCTGCGATATCCTGTGCATTCAAAGCCGTATCATCGATCTGTGCGTATCCTCTGCTCTGTACGGCAATCAGAGCTGCTGCACCCTTCAGGTGTGCCTGATACACCGGGTAGTTGATCCACCATTCTTCTCTCTGATTGATCTCGATAAGAACCAGCTTTCCTTTCACATCGATATCCTTATATTCGTCGGCTGTACCCTTTCCAAGATATACAAGATCAAACCTCTGAAAGCCATTGGTCTTAAAATCCGTCTGATATGCGCCAAGCTGGATCTCCCGGCAGGTTCCCTCTCTGTCATGGCAGCGCATCACCGCTTTTTTAAATTCCCATGCATCCACACGGATCTTATCTTTTTCTACCTGTGTGAGACCGGCTTTTTTCATTTCTTCCAAAAGCATATCTCCGGTTTTTCGCTCTGCCAGGGAGCCTGCTGTACGGTATCCCAGAACCGGATTTGTTTTTTCCTGTTCCATGCGCCTGGCCAGATCATAAGATTCTTTTATATTCAGGCATGAAACACATTTCTCCACGATGTTCAAATTTACTGTCATCCCTTTCTCGGCAGTTCCCTGCCGGCAGTTCCGTCCTCCCGGCAGAGATATTCCTCTAACTGTTATAGATTATACCTTATCAATGTGCGGATTTCCAGATAAAAAAACGCGATTTGTTCTGACAAAAAATCCATCTCACAAATCACGTTATTATAATTTCTTTTTAGCCGGAATACCGAAGCGCATCAATAGGCTTCCTGGATGCTGCCTTGTTAGCCGGATACAGACCCAAAAGCACATCGATCATCAGAGACATGGTGTTGGTGACACCGGACATGGCTTCCATGATCTCTGACTGATCCACAATGGAAAAAGCGTCTTCGTCCTGCTCAAAGCGTTCCATCAGGAGCTCTGTAAACGCATTTTCTGCCAGATCCAGATTACCGGTACCCACAATTGTCTTGGAAAGGTTCCCTTTTTTCGCCTCCACCGATTACGTTTTCGCTGCTGTTTTCTGCGCCGGCTTCGTATGCGCCACTTTAAAATATCCCACAGTTCCCGCACCTGCCACGCAGACAGCCGCCACCGGGATGATCACCATAAGCCTTTTACGCCGTCGTTTCATTTTCCTTAACCTCAAAATATGCTGTGTATGTTCTCTCTGTTTTAAAAATACTTTAAAAGAAAAATGCATAAAGACTTTGTGTGATCTGTGAAAACCCGGTGAAAAAGGTATGATATTTTTCATATACAAATGCAAATAATCAATTATATTTTCTGTCTGTTGCTATCATTTTTGTATATATTAAATATTATTTTAAAAATTATATATTATTTTCTGGTATTTCTTACCGAAATATGTTATAAAAGAAGTAAGAAAAACTACCGAAAATCAGATATTCCTGCTTTCGGTCCGAAATAAAGGAGGTATCTTTATGGCAAAACGTATTATCACCATCAATCGTATGTTTGGAAGCAACGGACGCCTTATCGGCAAGACTCTGGCTGAAAACCTGGACATCGGTTTTTATGATAAAGAACTGATCGACATGGCTGCCAAGAAAAACAATATCCCCTTCGACACCCTGGCAAAGGTAGACGAGAAAAAAGCCAGTCAGTGGGTATTTCCCGTTGACAGTGAGCTACAGTTTACAGATAATTTCTCTTTTGTACCAATGAACGATGTGCTCTATGATCTCCAGAGAAAGATCATCCTGTCCCTTCCGCAGAGAGAGGACTGCGTAATTGTCGGCCGCTGTGCGACCAATATCCTGAAGGATAAATCACTTAAACTTTTTATCCATGCACCTTTTGAGGAAAGAATTCAGAATGTGATACGCCGTACCGGCAGAGAAGAAGCCAGCGCACGGAAGCTGGTCAAAAAAATGGATAAAGAGAGAAAGGCTTACTATGAATACTTTACAGACAGCAAATGGCTGGATATGACACAGTATGATCTCTGTATTGACAGCAGCCGGTTTTCTATGGAGCAGATTATTGAGATTGTAAAGAGATGTCTTTAGGATTCTTTTTTTCTGAAAATTTTTTCTGAAAAATGTTTTTACGCTTTGGAAGCGTAAGTGAAACCGCAAGGGAGGGGAAGCACTCGTAGTTGCGAAAGGCCGTTTCCCCTCCCCTGCACCCCTTCCCTCAGGCCCCGCTATGAACCGTACGTTTTGATTATGTTACGTTGTTGACAGGGTGATGGATTCTGCGTTTGTTTAAAGCGCCAGGCTGTGCCAATCTCATCGGCATAACACCTTTCAACAAGAAGACGTATCCTTCCCACCATTCCAACACATTGAGCAACACCAAAATATTTATTGACCAGACGCTATTCTTCCCACACCTCCAACTGCGGACGCTCAACTCATCAAAACGTAAGGACAGGACACCACGCGTCCGCTTCTACCTCTCCGGCTGAAACGTCAGCCGGGGAAGTGACAGTCCTCCGGGCTGCTACGGAGAAGGGGTGATGATGGTTAGGTTGCGGGAGACGGCGTTATTGCGGAAGGGCCCAGCTGTTTGAGCCGAAGGCGAGTTCTGGACCCTTCCGCAATGGTTTTAGCCGGCTCACGGAACCTTAGCAGCATCCCCCGACGGAGTCCGGCCCGGAGGACTGTCACTTCCCCGGCGTCCGTTCACCAATATACTCTTTCAAAAACTCATATATATCCCCCTCCAACGGCGGACACCCCTCCACATAATTCTGAAACTTACAGGTACAGTGTCCCACACCAAGCACTCCCGTCTTACCACGATACCCCTGCCCGATGCAGATCTTTTCATCCAGCTTCTCAAAAAGCCCCTCTTCCTTCAGCATCTCCAATGCCGGGATCAGATACCCGTAGCAGGCACTGCAGGATTCCACCTCCTCCACGGCATCTGCAAGCTCCACAACCTTTCTGGATACCGGCATCCTCTGATCCGCACCATCCTCCAGAAATCTGACATCTGCTTTTGAAATATCTGAACAGCCCACTCCAAGCTCACCTGCCAGCTTCACATAAGGAACCTCAGCTACCTCATAATGCATCATCTGACACACATATGCATCCACAAGAACCGGATCACAGGCAGCCATCACCCGGTTCATCACAACAGGATTTCCGCCATCTTCAAAATCCAGATCCCCGCAGATATTATCCACAACAATAAAGTCCTGCTGTATCCCCATATTCAGATGAGCAATGGGTTTATGAAGCCCCAGAGAATGAAACCGTCTCTTTTCCTTATTTGGAATCAACCCCTTCATATTCTTAAGGGCACAGGTGATTTTTGTCTGACAATGGCCTTTCAGAACCGGCACATTGATCAGAAAATCAAGCTCCTTTACCCGCTCACAGACATTCAGCTCCATTCCGCCGCAGTCCACAGAAATACCCTTATCCTTCTGCATATCCCAGAACGGCACCTGATACTCTTCCTCAAGCCTGTCAAAGCCACAGGTCTCAAAAGCCTCCCTTGTCTTATCTCCTACCCAGGATCCCTCCAGCATCACCATATCCCGGAAGCCATGCTCCTTCAGATACTCGATAATTCCTGCAACCACTTCCGGATGAGTCGTTGCACCCCAAGAAGCCTCTGAAGGAGAAACCAGATTCGGCTTGATCCCGATCTTTTTCTTTCTGTCCCCGATATGGGACTGAAGATCCGCTTTTTCCAGAAGCTCCTTTGTCATTCTTTTATATTCCGTACCACTGGTAATAAAAATCTGATTTTTATCCATAATTATCAAAATTCCTTTCTTTCTGCAATGTGAATGTTGATCCAGATCCACACCAAAGCCCTGCAAAGCTTTTATCATCAGATAAGCCAGACAAAACAGCCGACAAATACAGCATTCATCACAAGCATCACAATCATAAAAAATACCCTCTCTACCGGTTTCCCGATAAAAAGGATATTTTATCCGACACAGCAGTCTCGTATTATCTTTCGATCTTTGCCCCGTTCCACCATGGGAATTCTCGGTTCAGCCATTTTCCTGCAAGCTCACTCCATGGTTCACAGGCTCTTGCGATCCCTCTGCCGTTTTCGTTGGCAGTCAGCTCATTTGCCAGGCCGATCCCATGGGGTCCCTGCGGAAAAACATGATACTCCACTGGAATGCCCTTTTTATAGAGTGCCTGAACAAAGAGAAGTGTATTATCCAGCAGCACCGTCTGATCCTCAAAGGTATGCCAGATAAAGGTTCTGGGTGTATCTTCCGTAACCTGAAATTCCAGAGACATCCGATCTTTCAGCTCCTCATAACGATCTCCCAGAAGATTTCGAAAGCTTTCTTCATGACCAACTTCCCCTGAAGTGATCACCGGATAATTCAGGATCATGCCATTGGGACGGATCCTCTCGTTTTCCATTCCCGTGATCCCTGCAAGCTCCTCCGTATTCCAGAATACTCCCAGAGAAGCTGCCAGATGGCCTCCTGCCGAAAAACCGGACACAATGATCTTATTCTTTTCAATATGCCACTTATCGCTGTTCTCTCTGAGAAGAGCTACTGTTTTTGCCAGCTGACGGAGGGCCACCGGATATCTGGCAGGTGCCACACTGTAACGAAGCACCACTGCGTGATAGCCCATTCCCATAAACCGGACAGCAATGGCTTCTGCCTCTCTGTCTGAAGTCATGCCATAAGCTCCGCCCGGACAGATCACTATGACCGGACGCTTCTGCCCCGGATAGAGTTCTTCCGACTCCTGCCAGAAATAGGTCTCTATCCATGCCTCATTATAGTCCTTTGTTTTTTCTTCGATCACAATTCTATCGTTGATCATTCCGGTTTTCCCTTCTTCATTTCATTGCTTCTCTGATCGCTACAAGAAGTTCATCGTACTCTTCGTAAGCCAGAATTTCCGGATGATCTGCACGGATCTGTTCTGTACTGCGGAAAAGGAATCCTGCTTTGCTTGCCTGGATCATTCCGAGATCATTGTAGGAATCTCCGCTTGCGATAGTCTCAAATCCCATGGACTGCAGTGCCTTCACAGTTGTCAGCTTGGATTTCTCACAGCGCATCTTAAAGCCTGTGATCTCTCCGTTCTCTGCTACTTCCAGGGAATTACAGAAAAGTGTCGGCCGTCCAAGCTTCTCCATCAGCGGAGTTGCAAACTGTGTAAAGGTATCACTGATCAGTATCACCTGGGAAAAAGATCTCAGCTCATCCAGAAATTCCTTTGCTCCCGGAAGGGGATCGATCTTTGCAATAGTCTCCTGGATCTCTTTCAGTCCCAGACCATGTTCTTTCAGAATTCCAAGTCTCCAATTCATCAGCTTATCATAATCCGGCTCATCACGGGTTGTTCTCTTGAGCTCCGGGATTCCGCTTGCCTCTGCAAATGCGATCCAGATCTCCGGTACCAGTACACCTTCTACGTCCAGACATGTAATATACATCTTTCATATCCTCCTCTTGATCCAACTTACCGTTGATATTTCACAGAGTCTGACTCCTTCCGGCTGTCAGAACTCTTTAATCTTTTAGCGCTTTACCCTGATATTACCATATGCTCTCAAGGTCTGTAAACAGTTTTATTTTTTCTTCTTTTCCGATTCATAGATCTTCAGCTCTTTCAGTGCTTTTTCCCCAAGAGGATACAGCATGAAAATATTAAAGATCGTCATCAGGCCGATTCCTACATCTCCCAGATCCCATACAAATGTGTAAGCCGCGATCCCACCGATAAACAGCATCACCAGTGCCAGCACCTTATATCCTGTCTGTGAACCCCAGTTATCACCGAAAAGATAGGCCACATTGCCTCTTGCATAAAACAGGATTCCCAGGAATGTGGAAAAGCTGAACATAAACAGTGTTGCAGCAATAAAGATCACTCCAAACTGCCCCATATGATAATGCATGGCAGTCTGAAGAAGTTCCATTCCGGAAAGCCCCTGTACCAGATCTTCCGGGGCCAGAAGCATGATCATAGCTGTACAGCTGCAGATCACGATCGTATCCACAAATACACCCAGGGCCTGGACAAATCCGGCTTTTACCGGACTGTCACATTCTGCTGCCGCTGCTGCACAGGGAGCGGAGCCGCTTCCCGCCTCATTGGAAAAAAGGCCTCTTTTTACTCCGTTCATCAGCACGACGCCAAATCCGCCGGCAACAGCCTGACGAAATCCGAAAGCTTCTTCAAAAATCCGTTTAAATACTCCCGGCATACTTCCAAGATTTGTAAATATAATAAACAGCGTGATCACAAAATAAAGCACTGCCATCACCGGCACCAGAAGATCCAGAACTTTAACCGTTGCATTCTTCCGAAGCACGATCACAGCTGCGATCACTACCAGCACGATGGTAGTATACAGCGGCGGAATATCAAAAGCATTTTTGAAAGACGCCGTGACGGAATTGCTGATAACCTGACTGATTCCACACCAGCAGATCAGGCCGGAAATGGCAAACAGAACGGAAAGCAGAACCTTTTTTCGTTTTCTGCCCTGTTTTTCTTCCCAGTAGCGATGGATATAGTAGGCAGGACCGCCCCTGTAGCCACCATAAAGAGGATCCTTTTCTTTATAGAGCTGTGCCAGGGTTGCTTCGATAAAAGCAGTGGAGGAACCGATCAGCGCCGTGATCCACATCCAGAATACCGCTCCTGCACCTCCTGCCGAGATCGCAGCTACCACACCGACCAGGTTTCCCATTCCCACACGGGTAGCTGTAGACACGATCAGCGTCTGAAATGCTGAAAGATTATTTTTGTCACTTTTCTTTTCTGACAGGGCTCGTACCATATCCGGAAAAAGACGGATCGGCAGAAGCTTTGTCCTGATGGTAAAATAGATACCGGTCGGAATCAGAAGCAGGATCAGAAGTGAGATTCCCAGCGTACTTCCTCCCGGAAGCGGGATCTTTATCAAATCTCCCCACAGAAATGTATAGACCTTTTCGATCATTGTTACTATCATGTTACTGTTTCCTTTCCCCAATCACCCCATGTGATCGTTTTGTTCTCTTTTTCTGCCCGTTGTTTGTATTTATTTCTGCAACGTTTTAAACGGGCAAAGCGTGTCTTTCATTATAATAGCTTTCTGTTTGTATGTAAAGAAAAATCCCGAATCTTTCGATCCGGAATTTTTTTGTATTGGTAACTTTTCTGTTATTCGACAGATTTCTGATATCTGTCTATTTTTATGAGCATAGCTGCATTTTACTCTCAGCCAGCCAGGTGGAACATCTCGATCAGGAATATCCAGCTCATTCCATAGTATGTTATCACGGCTACAAGGTCATTCACCGTAGTGATCAGAGGACCCGAGGCTACTGCCGGGTCCACACCAACCTTTTTGAAAAACAGCGGTATGCAGGTTCCCACTGCACTAGATACCAGCATGGCCACCAGCAGGGATAATCCGATACAGCCGGATACCGCATAGGCAAATACGAGTGTTTTTCCTTTGAATAAGAAAATATACAATCCGATCAGTACAAAAGACAGAATACCGAGCAGACCACCGTTGCAAAGACCGATCCGCATTTCCTTCAGCACAAGCTCTGCTTTCTGTCTGCCCGTCAGCGTCTCATCCATCAGCACACGGATGGTTACAGCCAGGGACTGGGTTCCAACATTTCCTGCCATATCCAGGATCAGAGACTGAAAGCACATGATGATCGGCAGACAGGTAACTACTTTTTCAAACATTCCCACAACAGAAGATACCACCATACCAAGGCCCAGAAGAACGATCAGCCAGGGCATTCTTTTTTTCATGCTTTCAAAAAGAGGTTCTTTCAGATCTTCCTCTGCAGTCAGACCAGCCAGCTTTGCATAATCCTCTCCCATCTCATCGTCTACCAGATCGATGATCCCTGCGGATGTGATCACTCCAAGGAAACGATTGTCATCGTCCAGTACAGGAATGGAATCTTCAGAATAATCCTTCAGCCGTTCCATACAGTCGTCGATCTGCTCAGTACCATACACATATGGATAGGAAGTTACGATCAGCTCTTCCATAGGGTGGTCCTGTCTTGCTGTGATCAGATCCTTCAGATCCAGGGCTCCATAAAACTCCCCTCTGTCCGTCACTGCAAAGATCGTAGAAATATTATCATTATCTGCCGCCTGGGAAACCAGCTCACTCATGGCCTGCTTTACGGTCAGGTTTTCACGGATCACAATGCAGTTCATTGTCATTCTGCTTCCGATCTCATCCTCATCAAAGGAGCGGATCATTTCAATATCTTTCCGCACCTGTTCATCCAGAAGCTGGATCAGAAGCTTGCGTTTTTCTTTATCGATCTGCTTTAAAACATCTGCCAGGGCATCGGTTTCCATTTTGGAAAGAATGGCTGCCGCTTTTTTTACATCCATCTCTTCCAGATATTGTACAGTTTCTTCTTCCTCCAGATATTCAAAAACATCTGCCAACATACTGCTTTCCAGGATACGGTATAGTCTGCTGCGCTCCGCAGTGCTTAATTCTCTTAATACTTCCGCCAGATCGTTTTCGTGGAAATCCTGCAGCCTTTCACTTAAAACTGCCGGAGAAACACTGCTTCGGATCAGACTCAGAATATCTTTTGAAAAATCCTGATTTCTTTTTGTCATTTTCTCATCCTCCTCACATAGTTTCGCACAAAACACGCACACCAAAAACAGACATGTTAAAGCATGTCTATGTGCTGTTTGATTTTCGATTGTGTTTCCTTGGGATTTGAGTATAAAGCGAAATGAATTTATACATGATCGCCTTACTGTAAGATTCTCAGAATGAGAAGAATGAAAAAGATATCTATTATAATCCTGCTACAATTATAATGTAATAATATCGTACAGATTCTGATGGCACCGATACATCCTGTCAAATATATCCTTCTGATATACAGACATAATATTCTCACAGATATTCTGTACACTTAAAACAGAATGGAACAGTCTCATCTCGCTCTGTTCTTTCCATCTTTCACTCTGAGAGCTACAACTTCGCCCATGAGAATCACAACTGTCCATTCTGTTCACCTGCCTTTTTTCTTAAATTTTTTTATCAACCCGGCCATTATAACGTTCCCGGCCGGGTTTTGTCAACCGGATTTATGGTTAAATTTATTGTAAATCCGGGTAAAATTTTATGCTTCACAGAGGTGGATGTTTATGCAGCAGCATTTGCGTTAATCGTATCAATGATGTTTTTTCAAAAAGGATCAAATTAAAAAGTCCAACAACAAATGCTTCTGCACGGATCTTCAGCATTTACTGTCGGACTTTTATCCTTTTTATTCCTTTTTGAAATATATCACAATATCATATTGTAGAGCAAAAGATTATTCTGCGTGGTCTTTCAGGTACTCTGCACGCCCCTCTTCGTAGAGGTTATTTCCCTCGCTGTCAATGATGACTACAAGCGGCATGTCTTCCACATAAAGCTTGCGGAGTGCTTCTGCGCCCAGGTCTTCGTAAGCGATAAGCTCTGCTTTTTTGATGCATTTTGCAAGAAGTGCACCTGCACCGCCGATGGCTCCGAAATATACGCCGTCATATTTTTTCATTGCATCTACGACTTCCGGAAGGCGGGCACCTTTTCCGATCATTCCTCTGGCGCCTACGGACATCATAGTCGGTGCATAGGCATCCATACGGCCGCTGGTTGTAGGGCCTGCGGAGCCGATGACTTCGCCTGGTTTTGCCGGGGTCGGACCTACATAGTAAATGGTAGCATCTGTAGGGTCAAAAGGAATCTTTTCTCCTTTTGCAAGGGCCTCGCACATTCTCTTGTGACCTGCATCACGGGATGTATAGATAGTTCCTGTCAGTAAAACCTGGTCGCCTGCATGGAGAGTTCTTGCCAGCTCTCTTGTCAGAGGCAGTGTGATCTTTCTTCTTTCCATATTAAAGCACCTCCGTTTTATGACGTGTTACATGGCAGTTGATGTTAACTGCACATGGCATACCTGCGATATGAGTAGGCATAGTCTCAATGTTCAGACCGATAGCTGTGGTCTTTCCGCCAAAGCCCTGAGGTCCGATACCAAGCTTGTTGATCTTCTCCAGCATCTCTTTCTCAAGATCTGCATAGTAAGGATCCGGGTTCTCTGTATTCAGAGGACGCATCAGCGCTTTCTTTGCAAGAAGTGCACATTTGTCAAAAGTTCCTCCGATACCAACACCAACTACCATAGGCGGACATGGGTTCGGACCTGCAGTTTCTACAGCCTCAAGAATGAAATCCTTGATTCCCTGAAGGCCTGCAGATGGCTTGAACATACGGATCTGGCTCATATTCTCGCTTCCGAAGCCTTTTGGTCCTACAGTTACTTTCACCTGATCTCCAGGAACGATCTCTGTATAGATCATAGCCGGTGTATTATCACCTGTGTTTCCACGGCGTACCGGATCCTTGACAACGGATTTTCTCAGGTAACCTTTATCGTATCCGCGGCGTACACCTTCATTGATGGCATCATTTAAATCTCCGCCTGTAAAGTGGACATCCTGACCAATTTCAAGGAATACGCATGCCATTCCGGTATCCTGACAGATCGGAACATTCTCACTGTCTGCGATATCAAAATTCTCGATAATGTTATCAAGGACACCTTTTGCGATCTCACCGTCCTCGCAGGCACGGCAGGTTTTGATAGCATCCTTCACATCTTCCGGGAGATGTTCATTGGCTTCGATACAGAGTTTTTCGATAACCTCTGTAAGTCTGGTTACTTCGATTTCTCTCATAATAGACTCCTTTCGCTTATCTCATATGTTTTTATTATCATAACATATTGTTAACGTTCGTGGCGGGCATATTTCGGCAGAAGCATAGGAGATACGTCTCCTGTATCAACTCCTGCATTTTTCAGTTCCTCTTCATATTTTCTGATATGATCTAGATTCATGGTGCCAAGCTCTACCTCTTTGCATTTGGCAGCTGCTTTTTTACCTGCATTTCGTCCGAATACAATTACATCAAGAAGAGAGTTGCCCATCAGTCGGTTTCTTCCGTGGATTCCGCCTGCTGCCTCTCCTGCAACCAGAAGGTTCGGGATTTCTTTTGTAAAGCCGTCTCCGTTGATCTCAAGACCACCGTTCTGATAATGAAGGGTCGGGTAGATCACGATCGGGACTTTTCTCATATCAATGCCGTAGTTCATATACATACGGAACATGGCAGGGATCCTCTTTTCGATAGTTCCCTCACCGCCCAGGATCTCGATCATCGGAGTATCCAGCCATACACCTTTTCGTCCACCTGGAACTTCAACGCCACGGCCTTCCTCACACTCGCGGATAACACCGGAAGCATTTACGTCACGGGTTTCCAGCGGATGAATATAAGCTTCTCCGTTTGCATTTACAAGCTGTGCACCAACGGAACGAACCTTCTCTGTTACCAGGGCACCAAGGATCTGTGACGGATAGATCGCACCTGTTGGATGATACTGGATAGAATCCTGGTAAAGAAGGGAAGCGCCTGCTCTGTATCCAAGTACGAGTCCGTCAGCAGTTGCTCCGTAGTGATTGGAGGTCGGGAATCCCTGATAATGCATTCTTCCTGCACCACCGGTTGCAATTACAACTGTTTTTGCTCTTGCAACGGAATAGTCTCCGGTTTCCATGTTGAGAAGGACTGCACCGGCAGTCTGACCTTTTTCATCCTTCAGAAGTTCTACAGCGGAGGTAAATTCCACTACCGGGATCTTAAGATTTAAGACCTCATCACGGATAGTACGCATGATCTCTGATCCGGAATAATCCTTTGCAGCATGCATTCTCTTTCTGGAGGTACCGCCGCCATGTGTAGTGACCATGGTTCCGTCTTCTGCTTTATCAAACTCAACACCAAGGTCGTTGAGCCATTTGATCGCATCCGGGGCTTCCATTACCAGTCTTTTTACCAGCTCCGGTTTTGCTGCAAAATGTCCGCCTCCAAAGCAGTCCAGATAATGCTGTACCGGGGAATCATTTTCTTTATCTGCTGCCTGGATCCCGCCTTCTGCCATCATGGTGTTGGCATCACCGATACGGAGCTTTGTAACGATCATAACGTTGGCACCTGCGTTGTGGGCCTCGATGGCACAGGAAGAGCCTGCTCCGCCACCGCCGATGATCAGTACATCTACATCATAATCGATTTTTGTAAGATCGATTTTTTCGTTGAGCAGACGGCTTTCTGAATGGAGCATTTTTGTCAGTTCCAGTGGTGCTTTCTGTCCCTTGTTCGGTCCTACCTTGATCTCTGCAAATGCATCCGGGTTATAGTCCGGATGGAATTTTTTGAGAAGAGCATCTTTCTCATCTGCACTCAGACGTCTTGGCTCTGTTGCCATACGCTCCGCTCTTGTAGCCTCTACCTTTTTGATGGATTCCATCATATTTTCTGGATATGGTGCATACATGTTTTACGCCCTCCTACTTCTCGATTTCTCTGCTGTTGTAAAGTTCCTGCATCTCTGTGATCGGCTTCTGCATGATCTTCTCGATCATATCGTCAAATTTGCCCTCGTGGATCTCTTCCACACGTTTCTCCAGATGCTCGCTTTTCGGCGCAATATATTTTCCGGTGAGACGTCTTGCCAGAAGGCCTACCATCGGATGGGAAATTCCTGCCGGACATCTTACGGAACAGCAGCCGCAGCTTACGCAGTCAAAGGATTCCTCTGCACATTTTTCAAGCTCGCCTCTCTGAGCATATGCAATATACTGCATGACATTTAAGTCCTGTGTACAGGCCTTTGTGCAGGCATTGCATCCGATGCAGCTGTAGATCTCCGGATAAAGCTCCATCATTACCTGCTGGTTCGGCTTAAGATCTTCTATATTATAAAGTCTCTTGTCTGTAGGGAAGAACGGGATACTTGCCACATACATTCCCTCCTGCACCTGTGTCTGACAGGCGAGACAGGTTTTCAGCTCATTCTGTCCCTTGATCCTGTAGATGGTCGCACAGGCACCGCAGAATCCGTGTCTGCAGCCGCATCCTCTTTTTAATGTATAACCGGCATATTCCATAGCTGTCATAATGGTCAGATCACCGGGAACGCTGTATTTTTTACCGAAAAAATATACGTTTACCATATTATTTTCCATGTTGGTGTCCTTTCTTTTATCCAAATCGTACGCCATGTGGAACAGCCATCTCACACGTGCCCGTCGCAACGCTCTGCTGAACTAAGTACTAACTGCGACTAAGGAGTTCAGGAGAGCCTTCACTCCTAAGTCTTCGTAAGTACTGGATTTCAGCGCCGCTAAAACCGCTCCTAAAATGGGCATCTTAGCGAGATGGCTGTTCCACATGGCTGTGTACTGGCTATAACCAGCGCATATATTTGAAAGTTTCTTAAGGTGCAATCTATAACTTAGTACTCATTAGGTAATTCATCCACCTCATCACATCGGAATACCGGGCCGTCTTTGCAGACGTATTTGTCTCCGATGTTGCAGCGGCCGCATTTTCCGACACCGCATTTCATACGAAGCTCCAGTGTGGTATATACCTGATCTCTGGAGAAGCCCAGCTCTTCCAGTCCTGCCAGAACGAATTTGATCATGATCGGCGGGCCGCAGACCAGAGCGGTCTTATTGGTATCAAAACCAATCTCCTTCAGATAATTCGGAACAAATCCTACATGACCGTCCCAGCCTTCCTGCTCGCGGTCAATGGTAAGATATACATTTACACCTTCTGTTTTCATCCATACTTCCTGGATTTCCTTAAGCTGCACCAGATCATCTGCGGAACGGGAACCATAGAGAATATCTACTGTTTCGTAATCCTCACGGTTATCCAGCACATAATTGATCACGGAACGGAGAGGTGCCAGACCGATTCCACCTGCGATGAACAGGAGATTTTTTCCCTTTAACTTATCTTCCACCGGAAAATGATTTCCGTATGGTCCGCGGACTGCGATCTCATCTCCAACCTGAAGGCTATGGAGATAGTCGGTAAGGGATCCGCATTTTTTGATACTGAATTCCTGATAATCCTTTACAGTCGGAGAAGAAGTAATGGAAAACATACCTTCACTGACGCCTGGTGCACAGACCATGGCACACTGTCCTGGCATATGCTCGAAAAGCTTTCCACCCTCCGGAGCCTCCACACGGAAGGTTTTTACATCCGGTGTCTCCTGACGGATATCTGTGATCACGCCAACCTTGGGGATCAGCGTATCCAGTGTATAATTTTTATGACAGGTACATTCACTCATTCTTTTCACCTCCCTGTTTTTCAAAGGCCTTGATGACTTTTACGATATTTAAAGATTCCGGACATTTCTCCACGCAGCGGCCGCAGCCAACACAGGAGAACATGCCGTCATTATTTAACGGATAATAAACAAGCTTATGCATAAATCTCTGACGGAATCTCTGCATCTGGCTGGTACGGTTGTTTCCGTGAGCCATCATGGTAAAATCAGAGTACATGCAGGAATCCCAGCAGCGGTAACGGTGAACACCGTGCCCTGTGTCGTAATCCTTAATGTCATAGCACTGACAGGTCGGACATACGAAGGTACAGGTTCCGCAGGCAAGACAAGGCTTGTACAGTTTCTCCCATACAGGAGAATTGAAACGGTCCATGTATTCTTCCTGCGCCCATCCTTCCAGTGAAAGATGTGTATATGGAAGAAGCTCGATAATACCACGGATTGCCTTCTTCTCCTCTTCTACCTTTGTCTCATCAGCATCTGCCAAAAGCTCCTTCACAGCTTCTGTCAGAGCATTTCCTTTTTCTGTGAGAGGCTTCCAGAAAAGTTCTCCCTCGATGATCCAGGCTGCAACATCTGCTTCCGGATCTGCAGCATCAATGCCAAATACTTTACAGAAGCAGCTTTCCTCCGGTTCATGACAGGCAAGAGCTACGATAGTTCCATGTTCTCTTCTTGCCTGGTAAAAAGTATCCACCGGATCCCCAAGGAATACCTTGTCGAGAACCTTCACACCCTGTACATCACAGGCTCTCATTCCGAATACGACAAAATTCTGGTCTTTCAGTGCCTGAGGCTCAATGCTGATATTTTTTCCGTCTTTTTTACAGGTATAGAGATTTTCACTCTGCGGAAAGAAAGCATCCTTCGGTGATTTCACGGTTTTCAGTGTTTCAAGGGAAACTTCTGCATCCTCACTCCATGCCTTGAAGTTCACCTGTTCACTTACCTTTACCGGTAAATATAATTCCTGGTCTGCGGCAATTTTCCGGAATAATGCCGGCAGATTTTCTACTGCGATCTTATACATACATTATCCCCTTTCTGCCACGATCCCTGGCTCTACATCCTCAAAGGTAAAGCTGGTAAGCGGACCCTTTGACTCCGCATCCTCGCCTGCCTGATACTCACCGTAAAACGCATCAATATCCTTGATAAACTTACGGTTAAACAGATGAAGGGGAATTCCCTGCGGGCAGACTCTGCTGCACTCGCCACAGTCCGTACATCTTCCAGCTACATGGAAGGCACGGATCACATGGAACATCTTTTCCTCAAAGGAATCCACATTTGCCTTCTGGGCGCTGTCGAACTTGTTGCTGTCAAAAACGCATTTGCGGCAGCTGCAGGCCGGACATACATTACGGCAGGCATTACAGCGGATACATTTACTCAGCTCGCTCTGCCAGAATGCAAATTTTTCTTCCGGACTCATTGCCTCGATCCGCTCAACTTCTGCGAAACGGTCAGCGTCCTTTGTCTCCTTTGACTCACCGATCAGTTCATCGTAAATTTTATGCTCTTTTCCTTTACATACATGGCAGCGTTCCAGCATGGCATCTTTGTATGCACAGGTTTTTTCTCCGTAAACAGTATCCACAGTCAATGTCTCTGCATCTCCGGTAATCTCTGCTCCGGAAATTCCCCGGATACCCTTGATCCCCATTTTGCGGATCTTTTCAATATCCAGCTTTCCTTTACAGCCAACACCTACGATATAGGCTTTTTCTCTGTCTACACGATGCTCTTTCAAAAGCTGGTTAAAGCTATATGTATCGCAGGGCTTCAGACAGACCATGGTTTTTCCTTCCAGCTTGGAAGCTTCGATCATATATTTGCTTAAATTGGCACCGCAGAATCCATCATAGACAAAATCCTCCAGAGATTCCGGTGTTTCAAAATAGGCTGGTTCCGGATTAAAGGCAAGATCTCCGGCTTTCCACCCAAGAACCCGGACTACCGTGCCATCTGCAAGCAGTTCTTTTGCACGTTTTATCAGCTCCTGCATCTTATATCCTCCAATCTCACGTTTTTACCAAGTGAATGGATCTTCTCAACAAACTCATTCATAGTCTGTGAAAATTTCACGCCTTCTGCGGCAGATACCCATTCCACACGTGTTCTTCCGTTTTCCACCCCAATATAATCCAGCATTGAAAACAGAAGTGTCATACGTCTTCTTGCATAATAGTTTCCGGTACTGTAATGGCAGTCTCCCGGATGACATCCGCACATGATCACACCATCGGCTCCTTTTTCAAAGGCACGGAGGATGAACATGGGATTGACACGGCAGGAACATGGAACACGGATGATCTTTACATCCGCCGGATAGCTCAAACGGCTGCTTCCGGCAAGGTCTGCTCCGGCGTAGCTGCACCAGTTACAGCAGAATGCCACGATCTTTGGTCTGAATTCTTCCTTTGTTTCTATCGACATATTGCATCCACCTCCGCGATAATCTGTCTGTTGGAGAAGCCCTGAAGGTCCATGGCTCCTGACGGGCAGGCTACTGTGCAGGCACCGCAGCCCTGGCAAAGTGCTGTATTGACAACCGCAACTCTTCTTGTCTCACGGATACCGTGATCGTTGACCTGTTTCTCCTCATAGGAAATCGCTCCGTAAGGACATACATTTGCACAGGTAGAGCATCCGTTACAGAGAAGCTCGTCGGATTTTGCCGTACATGGATTGGTTGTCAACTTGTCCTTTGCAAGAAGTCCTATGGCCTTAACAGCCGCAGCTCCTGCCTGGGCAACTGTCTCCGGGATATCCTTTGGCCCCTGGCATACACCGGAAAGGAAAATTCCTGCTGTCGGTGATTCTACAGGACGAAGCTTTGCATGGGCTTCTGTAAGGAAATTGTTGGTGTCAATACTTGCAGTAAGCATGGTAGCAATCTTACGTACATCCGGATTCGGTTCAATGGCTGTTGCAAGAACTACCATATCTGCTTTCTTGAAGATCTGCTTATTATCAAGAAGGTCCGAGCCCTGAACAAGAAGTGTTCCATCCGGCTGCGGGATTACTTTTCCTACCTGACCTTTGATGTAGTTTACGTTATACTGCTCAACTGCTCTTCTGTAAAACTCATCGAAGTTTTTACCAGGTGTACGGACATCAATATAAAATACCGTCACATTGGTATCCGGATATTTATCACGGATCAGCATGGCATGCTTAGCTGTGTACATACAGCAGATCTTGGAACAGTATGGCTTTCCACGGTCATCGGAGCAACGGCTTCCAACACACTGGATAAATACGATCTCCTTCGGTGCTTTTCCATCGGAGAGGCGCTCAAGATGTCCTTTTGTAGGTCCTGCAGCATTCATGATACGCTCCAGCTCCAGAGATGTGATCACATCCTTGCTCTGGCTGTATGCATATTCATCATATTTGTCAAGCTTGATGGTATCAAATCCGGTTGCCACCACGATTGCTCCGTATTTCTGTGTTACGATCTCATCCTGCTGGTCGTAATCAATGGCTCCTGCCTGACATACTTTGGAGCAGACACCACATTTGCCTGTCTTAAATTTCAGGCAATGCTCTCTGTCGATCACAGGAACATTTGGAATCGCCTGTGCAAACGGAGTATAAATAGCTGACCGGTTGTTCAGCCCTCTGTTGAACTCATTTGGAATCTTTTTGGAAGGACATTTTTCCTGGCAGACTCCACAGCCTGTACATTTGTCCATGTTGACACTTCGCGCTTTTTTGCGGATATCAACAGTAAAATCTCCTACAAAACCTGCAACTTTTTCTACTTCACTGTATGTATAGATATTGATCTTTTCGTGAGCTGCAGCCTCCACCATTTTTGGAGTAAGGATACATGCGGAGCAATCCAGAGTAGGGAAGGTTTTGTCAAGCTGTGACATTCTTCCGCCGATACTTGGTGTTTTTTCCACAATATCAACTTCATAGCCTGCATCGGCAATATCAAGAGCCGTCTGGATTCCGGCGATACCGCCTCCGATGATCAGGGCTCTCTTTGTAACCTGGCTTTCTCCCGGCTGAAGAGGAGCATTTAAATTGACTTTTGCTACTGCTGCTCTTGCAAGGATCACGGCCTTCTCCGTAGCCTCCTGCATATCCTTGTGGATCCAGGAACAGTGCTCACGGATATTTGCGATCTCCACCATATATGGATTCAGGCCGGCCTTTTCCGCTGCTTTACGGAAAGTTGCCTCATGCATACGCGGAGAACAGGAACAGACAACCACTCCTGTGAGATTTTTTTCACGGATGGCTTCCTGGATCCTGGACTGTCCTGCTTCAGAACACATATACTGATAATCTTCTGCATGGACAACTCCTGGCTCTTTTGCAATGATCTCCACAACTTTTTTCACGTCTACCGTAGCGGCAATATTACTTCCGCAATGACAGACAAATACACCGATTCTCTGCACTTTCTCACCTCCTGTATCTTCTGAACGCACTTACAAGCAGCTGCTGAGGAAGCTCCGGATCAAGAAGCTCCGGAATTTCATTTGGTGAAAGATAGTCTCCGCCTTTTTCCCGAACAACCAGCTGTCTTGCCCCGTCAATGATCTTTCCGGGTTTTACGTCTCGCGGACAGCGCTCCACACAGGCAAAACAGGAAAGACATTTCCACAGAGATGCTGAATTTACAAGTGCTTCGATATTTTCATTGATCACGTAGGACACAAACTGATGAGGCTTGATATCCATCTCGTCAAAGGATGGGCAGGTAGCAGAGCATTTGCCACACTTCATACATTTCAGAGGATTGGTCCCGCTGATCTCCTTTATTTTTTCCGCAGCAGAATGGTTATCTCTCATTTTGCCACCTCCTCTTTGACGCCAAGGGCTTCTGCCAGAAGCTCTGTAAAATAGTAAACCGGCATTTTATTTCCGGAATTTTTATTCAGATTGTATTTGCAGAGCGGACAGGCAGTGATCAGCATATCTGCGCCAAAGCCTGCTGCGCTTTCTTCAATCTTTTCACACATATTCTGTGACATTTCTTTTTCTTTCAGGGATATATATCCTCCACAGCATTCATTTCTGTAAGGATAGATCACAGGCTCAGCGCCAAGGGCACGGATAAAATCCTCCATGATCCTTGGATTTTCCGGATCATCAAATGCCATGATCTTTCCAGGTCTCAGAAGCAGACATCCGTAATAGGCTCCGATCTTCTTTCCGGTAAAAGGATTTACTACTTTTTCTTTCAGTTTATCAAAACCGACTCTGTCCCGGAGAACCTCCAGATAATGGAGAACGGTTGTCTCTCCTTCATAGGGAGCTTCCAACTGCATATAATTGTTGGCTCTGATCCGGATATCTTCCACATTTTTCATATCATCATTGACACGCTTGATCACATGATGACAGGCTGAACAGATTGTCACCAGATCCTGGCCTTTTTCTTTTGCCTGGTTTAACGCACGGACGGAAGAAAGCTTTGTGGCGATCTCGTCTGTGCCAAGCGGATAAACACCACCACAACACTGCCAGTCCTCGATCTCCTCAAGCTCAAACCCAAGGGCTGTGGCACTGGCTCTGGCATACTCATCCAGATCTTTGGCCTTTGTTCTCAGGGTGCAACCCGGATAATAACTGTACTTCATACCTTTCATTATCCTTTCTTAGTCTAAAATCTGACGTTTCTAGTAGATATTCTTGTTCATATATTGTCTTTTTTTTAACGATACATGAATAAAAAAATGAAATCTCAACTAACACTTATTTGAGTTTTTTTATCAATTTGCACCCAAATAAAAGAGAAAAACACTCTTCCTCCGCAATTAAGAAGTGTATTAGCTCGATTTCCGAAATCATCATATCACGTTATTTCTGTTTCGACAAGGCTTTTTCGATATTTTTTTGTGTTTTTTTTAACGTACTTTTGAAAAACCTTATCATTTACGATCCTGCTTCCATGATAATTTTCATTTTCGGGCATAAAAAAAGCTCCGGATCTCTCCGAAGCTTTTTTGCTCCTATCAGTAAATAATGATCGGATAACCTGCATCAATGGTGTTATAGATCAGTGCTGCCTGATCCTTAGGCAGATTGATGCAGCCGTGGCTTCCGTTGGTTTTATAACGGTTCCCGCCAAAGGATGATTGCCAAGACGCATCATGAAGTCCCTGTCCGTAGACAAAAGGCATCCAGTAATTAACCTTTACATCGTAACCATATTCATTGCTGGTAAGGTTAAAGGGACTCGCCTTGTAGGCGATCGGCCATGCACCACGATATGTTTCACGCCCCTTCACCGGCTTACCGCTGACAATATCTGTTTCCGTCACAAGGCTTCCGTCCTTATACAGCCACAAATGCTGTGCATCCAGACTGACCTCTATGTAACTGCCTGCCAGATCGTCTGTTCCGTTTCTCTGGTATCCTTTTTTGCTGTAAACAGGCTCTCTTGTTACAGCAGTACCGCTTTTCAGGTCTTCCAGAAGCTGAGCATATTCTCCGTCCTGATCGATCCGGTATCCGTACTCATTTCCCTCAATGGTCACATCCGTTCCCGTAGATGTATGAAAGGTGCGGGGAACATAAATGGTATTGTATTTGTTGGCAAGCTCACTGATGTAGGCTTTAATGGCTTCTTCATCTAAAGTCAGCGTCTCCCCTTCAGCCTTCAGCCAGGATGTGATCGTATCGGAATCCAGAACAGCCGTTTCACTTCCGAATGTATAAGTTACTGTACTGCTGCGGTATTTCTTCAGCTGGCTGTTCAGGTCTGTAACCTTATTTTTCATATCCTCTGTTGCAGTGACAGTCGGACTTACATACACATGCTTGTTGATCGGTACTGTAATGATATCCCCAAGCAGAGCCGTATCAAATGCTGCGTTCAGATTTGTGTCCACGGTAGTCTCCAGCTTATCCGGATCGATCTCCGTCCCCTGTACCTGCTTCACAAGGGTGAATTCTTTTTTCTCCTTATCGTACTGAATGGCTGCATCAACAGAAGCTTTTCTTTCTTCCGTACCGAAATTTGAAAGATCGAGAGCCTGCTTTTCCTGCTCCTCATCTTCCTCGATCTGACATTCCGGTTCTATATTTTCTTCCTTTGGAAAAAGCTTCCGGCTCTCTTCCCGCTGTTTCTGAATTTCTGTAAGCTTACTCAGAAGGGCTTCTTCATTGAGACTGTAGCCCAGCTCTTTCAAAGTAGTACTGTAAACTTCCTGATCATTTTCCTGAAAGGATACCGGACGATCTGCAAATTCCGCAGTGATCTTTTCTTCTGCCTGCTTTGCATCCAGTCCGGAAACATCCACTCCCCATATGGAAATCTTCCGTCCCAGCGTATTGTGATCTGCCAAGTATGTATAGACAAATAACCCTGCCACTGCCAGGATTGTTACGCCAATGCAGATCCCAAGTATGATCTTCAGTGTCTTTTTACTGATGGTTGATCTTTTCTCCATACCCTTATCCCTCGAGTCTTATGTAATATATGTTATGTTGTCACACTGGCTGTTATTATAATACAATAAATCCCATTTTCTGTAAAAATGACTTATCCCGGATCCTTCTGATCCGGTAAAAAAAGACAGACTGACGCCTCTGCGAAAATCTGTCTTTCTCATACGTTTCTTTATCTGTTTCTGGCAACAGTATTTCTCTCAGAATCTTCTGCTTCTTATTCCGGCATTACGATCTTGCCTGCAACGGCACAGGCTGCTGCTGTTTTCGGAGATGCCAGATAGATCTGAACCTTGGAAGTTCCCATACGTCCCAGGAAATTACGATTGTTGGTTGCCACGACCTTTTCACCGTCTGTCAGGATTCCGCCGGTCCTTCCGCAGCAAAGTCCGCAGCCCGGATGTGTAATGATAGCCCCTGCTTCCGCAAGAGTATCCAGAATGCCAAGCTCAATAGCCTGACAGTAAATTTTGCGGCTGGCAGGAGTCACGATCAGCTTTACAAAGTCTGCAACCTTTTTGCCCTTCAGCACCTCTGCTGCCGCCATAAGATCCTCCAGACGTCCGTTGGTACAGGAACCGATGAATACCTGGTCGATGGTCTCACCCTGAAGCTCACTGACATCACGGATCTTGTCCACCTGAGACGGACATGCCATTACCGGCACAAAATCCTCTGCTTTATAAGTTATGGTCTTCATGTAGACAGCATCCTCATCTCCCACAAGACTCTTCTGATAATCATCAAGCTCTACGTTGCAGTAAGCAGCTGTCTTCTCATCCGGTGTGAAAAGTGCACATTTCGCACCGGCCTCAATTGCCATATTCGCCATAGTCATACGGCTTGCCACAGACATATTTTCAATGGTGCTTCCGGAAAATTCCAAAGCACGGTAAGTAGCTCCATCTGCACGAAGGTCACCGATCAGGCGGAGGATGATATCCTTGGACATGACATTCTCCGGAAGTTCTCCGTCGATCACAACCTTTATGGTTTCCGGAACCTTGATCCACATGGTTCCTGTTCCCAGGATGCTGGCCATCTCTGTGTAACCGATGCCGGAAGAAAACGCACCGACACATCCATAAGTCGTGGTATGGCTGTCTGTGCCAAATACAATATTACCGGGTTTAACATAACCTGCCTCAGTCATAAGCTGATGACAGATACCGTCACTTCTGTGTACGTTTTTCATGCCATATTTAGCTGCAAAAGCATCTCCCACATGGAAATGTCTGGTATCATCCTGCTGACTTGCCGGTACAAGATGGTCATAGATCAGAACAACCTTGTCCGGATCCCACAGCTTCTGAAAGCCCATCTCCTCAAATTTTTCCGCTACAAACGGAATAAAGATATCATGGATCATCACTCTGTCCACATTGACCGTCACGATATCACCAGGCTTTACTGCCTTGCCTGTATTATGTCTGATAATTTTTTCAATGATCGTCTCGCCCATTATTTCTCTCCTCTCCGTTTTTTTAGTCCAGGCCGTTCAGCTTACGCATGGCTTTTACCAGTCCGCCAGCCTGGATGATATCCATCAGATTCTCTGGAAGAGAAGCGATCGGGTACTGTTTTCCATTGTGCTCTACATGCTCATTCATTACTACCGTAACCTGATCTCCCTCTTTTACATTGTCATGAAGATCCGGCTGCTCAATAAGAAGAAGGCCGTTGTTAATGGAGTTGCGGAAAAAGATCCGGGCAAAAGATTTCGCAATGACACACTGCACACCCAGTGCCTTGATGATCTCCGGTGCCTGCTCTCTGGAGGATCCGCATCCGAAGTTCTTTCCTGCTACAATAATGTCGCCCTTTTGGATCTGTCCGGCCAGCTCCGGACGAAGGGGACTGAATCCGTACTGTTTCATATCGTCAATGGTTTTCAGTGCAAGGTACTCTGTCGGGATAATGATATCCGTATCGATATCATCACCAAGTACCCATACTTTTCCTGTAAATGCTTCCATATGTATATCTCCTGTTTATTCCGTTCCGTATCATCAGGCAAATGTTTTCTGTCTGCCCTGTTATAAGAACCCACGCCGAAACGGATCATCCTCTGATAATTTCTGAATATATTATTTAAATCTTTTCTGAAACTCTTATACTCTGTCAGCAATTGCGATCTCACCTGCAACGGCAGATGCAGTAACTGTTGCCGCAGATCCCAGGTAAACCTTGGAGCTCGGATGACCTGCACGTCCCTTGAAATTACGGGTTCCTGTGCTGATCAGGACCTCATTCTCGCCGATAACACCCTGGCAGCTTCCCCAGCATACACTGCAGTTCGGGTTCATAACAATAGCCCCTGCTTCCATGAAGATATCGATAAGCCCCTCCTTTAATGCCTGACGATAGATGGTCTGGCTTGCAGGAACAACCAGGAAACGAACTCCCTCTGCAACTTTTTTGCCTTTGATCACCTCTGCGCCTACACGGAGGTCTTCAATACGGCCGTTATTGCAGGAGCCAAGGAACGCTTCGTTGATCTTGATGCCGCAGGTTTCCTCAGCCGGAACCACATTGTCAACAAAGTCTGGCTTCGCTACAACCGGACGAACTTTTGAAAGATCAAAGGTATACTCTCTTGCGTAAACAGCATCCGGATCGCTGTGATATACCGCTTTTGGCTCACGTCCATGCTCTTTCAGATATTCCAGAGCTTTATCATCAGCCTCAAAGATCCCTGTCTTCGCACCGGCCTCAACAGCCATGTTGCAAAGTGCCATACGGTCGCTGATGCTTAATGTTCTGGCGCCCTCACCGGCAAACTCCATTGCCTGATAGTTGCAGCCGTTTGCCCCGATCTCGCCGATAATGGTAAGGATCAGATCTCTTGCGTAAACGCCCTCAGGAAGCTTCCCTGTCAGGTTAAATTTTACGGTTTCCGGAACCATGACCCAGGATGTTCCGGTTACCATTCCGTAAAGGAAATCTGTGCATCCTACACCGGTACCGAAAGCACCAAGTGCTCCGTAGGAACAGGTATGGCTGTCAGCACCGAAGATCAACTGTCCCGGACGGACATAATTCTCGATCATGATCTGGTGGCAGACACCCTTTCCTTCCCAGAAATCAATATTATTTTCTCTTGCAAAATCTCTCATCTTTTTCTGGGATGCCGCTGTTTTCGGGCTGTCAGACGGTACGTTATGGTCTACGATAAATACCAGCTTCTTTGTATCTGCAATATGAGGATTTTTTAATTTATTGTTGTACATATCAACAGTCAGATGTGTGGTTCCGTCATTACTCATCAGATGATCCAGTGAAACTGTATAGATATCTCCGGGTTTTACACTGTCCACTCCAGCCGCTGCCGCGATGATTTTTTCTGCGATCGTCATTCCCATCTCTTATTCCTCCTCACGGTTCAGAGAAGCGATAAGGCCGCCCTGATTCAGTATATTCTGCATGTATTCCGGCAGTTTTGTGCAGGAATAAGTCTTACCATTGGCAACAGCAGTTCCCTCGGACATATGAAGCTCCAGGGTATCTCCTGTCTTCACAGCATCCGGAAGATCCTTACAGACAATTGCCGGAAGTCCGATATTAATGGCATTGCGGAAAAAAATACGGGCAAAAGATTTCGCAATAACTGCCTTTACTCCAAGTGCCTTAAGAACACCCGGTGCCTGCTCTCTGGAGGATCCGCATCCGAAGTTCTCTCCTCCAACTACAAAATCTCCCGGTTTAACCTTTTTGGAAAAATCCGGATCCAGTGATTCAAATGTGTGGCCCTTCATTTCATCCAGATTCGGCAGAAGCAGATACTGGGATGCAATGATCTGATCGGTATCAAGGTCATTATGAAATTTAAAAATTGTTCCCTTATCCATAAAACAAGTTCCTTTCTGATCGTTATCCATTTCCGGGTTAACATTCCTCTGTTACCCTTTTCGTCCTATATTCTAACACAAAACGTCATATAATTAAAATGTATATTTTTAATACTTAATATAACTTTAAGTTATAAAGTCATTTCCCTGTGATCAGCGCAAAATATCCCCACTCCCACAGAAGCTCTTCAAAACTGTTCTCAAGATATTCCCGGATATCGTCTTCCTCATATCCGGTCATTCTGGAGATCACTACCATATAATCCCGGAGTGTTTCGTAGGGAAGAGATCCCCGTCCATCTTTCTGCCACCGAAGAAAAACAGCCTGGCGGATGGTGGCATATTCCATACCGATCCACTGCATATGGACCAGGGCATCTTCCAAATCTCCCTCCGGTGTCAGAAGATCTGAATATACTTCGTTGGCAAGAAAGCTCCGGAGAAGGTCTTCATATACACGAAATTTCCGATAAAAATCCTCCCGGGCTTCCACCAGTTCCTCTTCCTCATATTCTTCGGACAATTCCTCCGCAAGCTCCATCACCGGCTCCAGATATTTCCGGTAAAGTCCCTCTTTCCGGTAATTTACAGCCAGGTCCTGCAAAAGTTCATTGCATTCGTCCATGGTATCCAGAACAGGCAGCTCTATTTCATTAATAGCATGTTCCAGTTGGCGAATCGTTTTCTCTGAAAAATAATCTTCCACAAGCTCTGTGGTAAGCGGCATGTTCCAGTGAAGTTCCTTCAGAACATAAAAACTTTCAAGAAGGATTTCCTCCGGTGTTTTTTCAGGATCCATTATAAGATCCATAACCTTCCGGCGCACAAGAAAAAGCGGCTGTTCCTTTTCTTTTGGAGTTTCCGGAAAAGCGATTCTTTTCTTCTCCTTCCAGATGTCCAGGACAGCCGGGCAACAGGGCATCATGGTCGCTTCCTTATGATCCTGAAATTCATGGATCTCCCTTGGAAAAATCTGGCAGGTCTCTGAAAGCATCGAATCCCCATAAGCACTTACCAGATAGCACAGTCTGTTCTTTGCAAGAAAAGGACAATCGTGCTCTTCCGTCATCTTCATGATCCGGCTGCCGTCCTTTTTCATGGTATAGGCCTGCAGGCAGCTTCTGTGTCCGGGCACCTCTGACGGCGGCTGGATGGTTTTCCAGTTTCTGTAGGTTTCATCATCTATGTTGATCTTCCATTCCCTGCAGCAGCTGATGGTGCATTTGTCTGCAATACAGGTAAATTCGTCGTAATAATCAGGTTTTAATAATTCCATGTTTCCTCCATATTCTTTATTTTCCAGCTCCAATGTCTCCTGTTTGCAAAATGGACATGAGTTGACCTGTTTTATTTTCCCCGTAAACACAGAAAAGCGGAATTCTATCCGCTTTTTCTGATATTCTGTGTATTCGTTTTTATTCTGCAGTCTCTCCCAGAAGCTGCCTGTGAACTTTCCGCCTTACAAACCAGAAACAGGTCACCTGCATGATGATCGTAAGGATCCAGGATGCCGGGTAGGAAATAAACAGTACCTTCAATGATCTGTGTGCCGGGAAAATTCCGAATATCCACACGATCCGGAGTCCGACGGTTCCGATGATCGACAGGATCATGGGGACACCGGAGCGTCCCATTCCGCGCAGTGCTCCCGGAAACAGATCCATCTGTCCGCAAAGGAAATAGGTAACTGTGGTATAGACAAGAATCTCCATTCCGCATTGGATAACCTTAGGGTCTTCCGTATAGATCTTCAGAAGCTGCGGACCGAAAAAGTATGCACCACAGCCCATGGCAAAGGATACGACAAAGGACAGGATCATACAGTCAACAAGCACCCGGTCCATACGTTTCGGTTTTCGCACACCATAATTCTGACTGGTAAAGCTCATGCAGGCCTGGGTAACTGAATTTACAGACACATACAGAAATCCGAAGATATTGTTTGCTGCCGTATATCCTGCCATTGCAATGGAGCCAAAAGAATTTACAGAGGACTGGAGCAGCACATTGGAAAAATTGATCACTGTACTCTGGATTCCTGCTGGAAGCCCTACCTGAAAGATCTGTTTCAGATATTCCATATTTATGGACAGACTCGAAAAACGCAGCTGATAGCTTCCCTCTGTCTGATACAGGCATCGGAGAACAAGGATACAGGAGATCAGCTGAGAAATCACGGTTCCGATTCCGACACCTGCCACACTTAAATGACAAATGATCACAAAAAACAGGTTCAGAAGCGCATTGGCACAACCGGAAATGATCAAAAAGACCAACGGCCGCTTGGTATCTCCCACTGCACGCAGAATTGCTGCGCCATAGTTATACAGCATAAAAAACGGCATTCCCAGAAAATAGATACGCATATAAAGAGTAGAAAGATCGATCACATCCTCCGGCGTATCCATCAGCTCCAGGCAGATTCTGGCAAAGATTACTCCCAGAACTGCCATGATGATCCCGCTGATCAGAGCCAGCAGGATCGATGTATGTACTGTTTCTGACATTTCTTCATCCTTACCGGCAGCATAAAATCTGGCTGCCAGCACATTGGCACCAAGAGAAATCCCGATAAAAAGGTTGGTAAACACATTGATCAGTGCGGTAGTGGAGCCTACTGCCGCCAGCGCCTCACTTCCGCTGAAACGTCCCACTACCACGATATCCACTGCATTGAACATCAGCTGCAGGATACCGGACAGCATCAGCGGCAGTGAAAACGAAATCAGCTTGTCCATGATCGACCCATTGCACATATCGATCTCATACTTGTTTTTTTTCACGATTTCATCCCCCATAATCATACTTAGACAAAAATATTATAGCACCTTTCGTCAGAAAGCTACAATGAAATATTTTTATGGAGAATATACAGCGGCTGCATAAAATACGCAGCCGCACAGTAACGTGTGTTTATCATTTCACTATCTTTCCAGGAGTCCTGCATCACGAAGGTTTGCAAGAAGTGCATTAAAATCCTCTACAATATCATCTACCGTTGTTGCATTTCCAACAGCAGCTGCCGGGGTTACTGTTCCGGCAGGGCCAGTGGCTCCTGTTGCTCCTGTTGGACCTGCTGGACCGGTGGCTCCGATCGCACCAGCCGGACCTGTTACCCCCGTCGTTCCCGCTGGACCCGTGGCTCCTGTTGCTCCTGTTGCTCCTGTCGCTCCCATTGCTCCCGCTGGACCCGTGGCTCCCGTTGCTCCCGTCGGACCTGTTACTCCTGCCGGACCGGTGGCTCCTGTTGCTCCCGTCGGACCCGTGGCTCCCGTATATCCCTGTATTCCCGGTTCCCCCTGCGGTCCCTGAGGACCCATAGGACCCGGAACTCCCGGACAGCCTCTGGGACCGGTTGGTCCTGTAGGTCCCACAGGGCCTGGGCAGCCTCTTGTTCCACATCTGTCACATCCACAGGAACTATGATTTCCATAACAGGACATACAGGACAAATCCTCATGACTGTCCTGCTGCATTTCCATTTCCTTACGTTTTCGATTCCTGAACAGCATTCTTCGATCACCTCATAGGAAAATAACTTTCCCTACAGTATATGACAACAGCTTTTACCTGTGCATAGGATCCCCGCAAGCTTGTACCCTGCCAGAAAAATATAATAAAGATATCTTTTCTTTTATGCCAGACCATATTTTTCCCAGAAATATTTCTGATCATACAATACTCCCGGATCTTCCGGCTTCAGTTCCATCGCTTTCTTATGAAAAAAAAATGCCTGCTCCGGGCATCCCATTTTATCATAACAAACGCAAAGCTGCATATATGGCACAAACCCATGATACTCAGCCATAAAAAATCCACCCTTTTTCTTATCTGAAGGCACAGTGAGCGCCTGCCCGTACCAGTAGGCAGCCTGTCTGGGCAGCTCTCTTTCCAGAAAGATCTTACCGACCTCACAGCAGATTTCCGCCCTCGGCACATCCATAGTCAGACTGTACAGAAAAGCTTCCAGTGCGTACTTTTTTTCTCCCATTTTCCGGTAGCACTGTCCAAGTACAAAACAGGCATCGATCTTATTTTCCAGCCATCCGGACGGATTTTTCAGGAACTCCACCAACACAGCCTCTGTCTCCGGATAACGCTGATGATAATACAGTTCTCTCCCATAATAAAGCTGATGTCTGGGTTCCAGCGTTTCTCCTCCTGCCAGCATTTTTTCATAAATGCGAAGATTACGGTCCGGATCACCTTTTCCACATTTCCGGTGCCGGATCACCACATCCGAATAAATGATATTTCCCTCCGGAATCACAGTTTCATGAACTGCCCCATTCCATCTGAAATTTCTGGATGTTTTCATTATCCGCTCCCGAAAATAAGAAAATGTTGTTCTCCCGCTCTGGTCAAACCCTGCCGCATATTCCATCATTACAACATCTGTTCCGGGATCCAGAGTTTCTTTAAGACTCTTCAGTTTTTCCAGATTTTCTTCATCTAGGACATCATCCGCATCCAGCCACATCCAGTAATCGGTGCGGACTTTTTCCAGAAGAAAATTACGCGGAGCAGAAAAATCATCACACCAGGGAAAATCAAACACCTGCGACGTATACTGCTCCGCGATCTCTTTTGTTCTGTCTGAAGAACCGGTATCTGCGATCAGGATCGCATCCATCACCTGAGAAACCGGCTTCAAGATCCTCTCAAGAACTGCTTCTTCATTTTTTACGATCATACATAGACTGAGGGAAATCATATTTTAGGATCCTTCGGATTTTTATAATATTTATGCCGTTCCCGTCAGTCCTATGCCTTCTGTCAGTGTACAGCTTCTACTTTCGGATAAAGCTGAACTCATCCTCATATCACCAACTGTGGTATATCCTCTATATGTTCCGCAAGACGATCTGCTCCGTTCAGCTCCCCGCTCTCACCATATCCATACAGGCATCCTATAAATGGGCTTTTGCAGGCTCTGGCACATTCCAGATCCTGCCTCCTATCTCCGACCACCAGATAAGGGCCTGTATATTCCCGGATGATTTCCTGCACAATTTCTGTCTTTGGACGGAATCCATACGATTCGCAGTCATAAAAATGATCGAACCATCGTTCCATCCCAAATTCCTTCCAATGCGCCTCACGATAGGAAGCTTTACAGTTACTTAAGATCACAAGATGATATCCCCGGTTCTTCAAGGCTGTAAGCATCTCCTCTGCTCCCGGATACCACACTGCCTTATGCTTCCTGATCTGTCTGACCATCAGTTCTCCTACCATCCTGCTCGCCTGCTCTTTATAGCTCTGATCCAGCTCCGGCAAAAATGTATTCCACATCTCCTTACTGTTAAATCCCAGCCAGCCGGCAATTTCCGCCGAGCCTATCTCCCGTTCTTCTGCAGCCTTCTGTTCTGTCAGCCACTGATAGGTTTCGCGAAATGCCGGTTCATAGATTCCAAGGGTATGATGGATCGTTCCATCATAATCGAATATGATCGTTTTTGTCATCATTTATTTTCCTGTCTTTTAGAGTTGCTTCATCAGATTAACCATCTCGATCGCAGATAACGCACAGTCATAGCCTTTATTACCTGCTTTGCTTCCTGCACGCGCAATAGCCTGCTCGATATTCTCAGTCGTGATCACTCCGAATAAGACCGGGATCCCTGTTGCAAGTTCAACCTGTGCGATCCCCTTGGCAGATTCATTGCACACCAGATCATAATGTGAAGTATCTCCACGAATGACAGCTCCCACGCAGATAACTGCATCATATTTTCCGGACTGTGCCATTTTCTGTGCTGTAAGCGGAATCTCAAATGCTCCCGGCACCCATGCTGCAGTAATATTCTCTTCTTCTACTCCATGTCTTACCAGTCCGTCGACTGCCCCTCCCAATAATTTATTCACAATGATCTCATTGAATCTCGCTGCAACGATACCAACTTTCATTCCCTCCGGTGCTACTACTTTTCCTTCTACTAAATTGATCTGTCTCATTTTTTCTTCCTCCTGCTATTTGCTGTTTTTTATAAATTTATTTCCTTAAAAATATGACCCATCTTTTCCTGCTTCGTTTTCATATACTTCCGGTCATATTTTTGTACCGGAATCTCCAAAGGTACTCTCTCATTGATCTTCAGCCCGAATTCACCAAGCCCATAGACTTTATCCGGGTTATTGGTCAGTAATCTTAATGATTTCACACCAAGGTCTGACAGTATCTGTGCCCCAACCCAGTACTCTCTAAGATCCGGTGCAAACCCTAACTTCACATTAGCCTCCACGGTATCGTATCCCTGTTCCTGAAGCGCATAGGCTTTGATCTTATTGATCAGTCCGATCCCTCTGCCTTCCTGTCTCATATACAGAATGATCCCTCTGCCTTCCGCCTCTACCTGGCGCATCGCTGTCTGCAGCTGCAGGCCGCAGTCACATCTGAGCGATCCGAATGCATCTCCTGTCAGGCACTCCGAATGTACACGGCAAAGCACATCCTCTCCATCTCCTAGATCACCTTTTACCAGTGCCAGATGATGCTCTCCTGTAATGTCATTGATATAGCCATACATTTTAAAATCACCGTACTGCGTTGGGAGGTTTGCAGCTGCTTCCTCCTTTACATGCTTTTCATGTATTCTTATATAATCCTGCAGATCACGGATCGTAATAAATGTAAGGTTATGCTCTTTTGCCATTTCCCATAGCTGTGATGTACGCATCATAGTGCCATCTTCTTTCATAACTTCACAGCACACGCCGCATTCTTTCAGTCCGGCAAGTCTCATAAGATCTGTTGTTGCCTCCGTATGGCCATTTCGTACCAGAACCCCGCCTTTTCTGGAAATAAGCGGAAATACATGTCCCGGTCTTCTGAAATCCTCCGGTTTTGACTGATCATCCACACACTTCATAATGGTATAGGAGCGTTCTGCCGCAGAGATACCGGTGGTTGTATCTGCGTGATCCACTGCCACGGTAAATGCTGTACTGTGATTGTCCGTGTTCTCAGCAACCATCGGCGGAAAATTCAATCTCGCCGCAATTTCTGCACTCATCGGTGTACAGATAAGACCCTTTGCATAAGTCGCCATGAAATTAATATTTTCCCGGGTCGCAAACTCTGCCGCACATATCAGATCTCCCTCATTTTCTCTGTCCGGATCATCTGTGACCAGAATTATTTTTCCTTCCTTAAGATCCCTAAGTGCCTCTTCAATTGTGTTGTACTGATAATTTTGTGACATACTGTATATCCTCCTGTTCTAAAAGCCGAATTCTTCAAGAAACTCCATCGTAATTCCGGATTCTTTTTTCTCTTCTTCATTTTTTCTGATGCCAAGCAGTTTTTCTACATATTTTCCGATCACATCATTTTCCAGATTAACCAGATCCCCCGGCACCTTTTCCAAAAGGGTGGTTTCTTCTCCTGTATGTGGAATGACCGACACCTGAAAACCAGCTTCATCAACCCTTGCAACTGTCAGGCTGATTCCATCAATACAAACGGATCCTTTTTCCACGATCAGATGCAAGATCTGTGGCGATGTCTCAATTGATACCCAGATGGCATTTTCTTCCCGGAGCATGGAACGTATCACTCCAGTTCCATCAATATGACCGCTTACTATGTGTCCCCCGAACCTGCCATCTGCAGCCATTGCACGTTCCAGGTTTACCTGGCTTCCAGCTTTACAACTGCCAAGACTGCTTCTTCTGATCGTCTCTGCCATCACATCGGCAGTAAATCCGTCCGGCTGGATCGACGTAACTGTCAGACACACACCATTCACAGCAATACTGTCACCGATCCTTGTCCCTTCCAGGACTTTCCGGGCTTTCACTGCCAGGATCCCTGATTCTCCTGTCAGCTGTATATAACGGACTTTTCCTTTCTCTTCTACGATTCCTGTAAACATGATTCCTCCTGTTTTTTCTCACACACCTGACATCTTATCCGGATGTCCTCACCGATCTGGCAGATATCTGTATATTTCAGTTCTACTGCTTCAGACGGGAATTCAACTCCGATACCTTCTACCGGTGTCTTCCCGGCCACACCACCAAACAGCTTTGGTGCCACAAAAGCCTGTACTTCCTTTACAATTCCGGCTCGCAGGGCACTGTCATTTAACGTACCGCCTCCCTCCAGGAGGATGCTGTCAATACCCCTGTTTCCAAGATCTGTCATCAGCTTCTTAAGGTCTATCTGATCCTTTTCATCCGGACAGTAAATGGTCTCAACTCCCATGGTATGTAATATTTTTATTTTTTCTTCTGTATTTTTCTGATCTGCATAAGCCACGATCGTCCGGTACTTTTCCGCACTTTTTACGATCTGACTGTCCGGCGGGATCCTGAGCTTACTGTCGCACACAATCCTGACAGGACTTTTCCAGCCTTCTACCCGGACGTTTAACATCGGATCATCTGCAAGCACAGTTCCAATACCTGCCATGATCCCCATGTACTGATGCCGCATATGCTGTACTTCTTTTCTTGCCGCTTCTCCGGTGATCCATTTTGATGCTCCTGTCTTCGTTGCGATCTTCCCATCCAGTGTCATGGCATACTTCATCACCACGTATGGGGTTTTCGTAGTAATATAATGGAAAAACACCGGATTCAGCTGATCACATTCTTCTCTCATAAAATCTTCAACTACTGTTACACCGGCTTCCCTTAACATCTGTACACCTTTTCCTGCCACTTTCGGATTCGGATCTCGGGAACCGATCACCACTTTTCTGATCTTCTGTTCAATGATCGTTTCCGTACATGGAGGTGTTTTTCCATGATGACAGCAAGGCTCCAGTGTAACATAAATCACCGCACCTTCTGCTGGTTCTGTAAGAGAAGCAATAGCATTACGTTCTGCGTGAAGTTCTCCATACTTTTTATGATAGCCTTCCCCGATGATCCTTCCGTCTTTTACGATCACTGCCCCTACCATCGGATTGGGATTCGTCCAGCCTTCTCCTTTTTTGGCCAGCTGAATCGCCCGAAGCATATATTCCTGATCCGTCATTTCTATTCCTTCTTTCTTATTCCTGTTCTTTGTCTGGTACGCTAAGGCTTTTAGACCTGTGCAATCGGATTCACAGACAAGTGAGTGGTATATTTATTTCAAAAACGATGTGCCAAATACAAAAAAAGCCTGCAGAAATATCTGCAGGGTGGAATTGATCTGTTACATATGATCAATAAATGAATGTCTGATTATTTCCTACATAAAAAGCTCTGAAATGGATCACCATCTCAGAGCTCTGATACTACATTCATTCATACAAAAATCAACTGTACTATCATCTTCTTCCATCCAGACTATACTGTCGGCCCCGGAATCTCACCGGATCATACCTTTCGGCTCGCGGGCTCTACCGCCGGTAGGGAATCACACCCTGCCCTGAAGATATTTTTTTGTTTATTTTAATACTTTATCTGTTATTTGTAAAGCGGAATTTTTATTTTACTCATTCCATGCGGAATATTATCAGTGAACGGTAACGAAACTAATCACTAATCCGCATACTATACTCATCTTTTTTTGTATATAACCAATTCAGGATTTTCACCGTCTTTCTCATATGTACATATCATAATAAAATCCATATTTGCCAGAATACCGAAGTATCTGTCCCCTCCGAATTCAGATTCCATTTGATTTCCCAGATAAGTTTTCTGGTCATCCAGAAATTTCACTTTTTGTCCATTTGGCAGTGCATATTCCAGATTTACATATTTACCTACAAGTGCATTCAGTCTGTCTACCCTTGGAAGTCCATCTATATGTAAATCATTTATTTCATTTATCAATTGCTTTTTAAACTCTTCAAACTGCCCATTGTCACTAAGTTCCTCATACCTTTTCCAGTAATCTAACTTTGGAAGCATTTCTTTCAGATAAGTGCGTGCCTGTTCTTCGGTAAAGCTTTCATTTACCATATTCTTTACACAAACATCAATCAATTCATCCATATCATTATATGTGTATGTTCCATCTGCATAGCACCACTTACAATACTCCTCATTTAATGTGCCATCCTTATCACGTCCCAATATGGAATCATCATCAATTGGCATCCCGCAGCACTGGCAGATCAGCTTTCTCGGTTCTCCCAAAAGCGTATTGATCGAGACATCAAATTCTTTCGATAAGAGCTTAAGTGTATCAGTATTCGGAACGGTATCTCCATTTTCCCAGCGTGATACAGCCTGTCTCGTTACCATGATTTTATCTGCCAGCTCGTCCTGTGACATTCCTCTTTCCGTTCTAAGTTTTAAGATTACATTTTTTGTTTCCATAGCCGTCACCTCCATTATCCTATTATAAAGATAGATCCATGTTCTGAAAAGCAACTTCCTGTTACTATAGTCTATCCATATTTTATAATGTAGTATATGAAGTGGATAATATAAGAAAAACCCTTGAAAATACTGGATTTTCAAGGGTTTTATGGATCTTATTAAAGATCTGCAGATATCAGATTATTTACCCATCTGCTTTGCAACTTCCTCAGCGAAGTTCTCTTCTTTCTTCTCAAGACCATCGCCTGTCTCGTAGCGAACGAAGCCTTTGATCTGGATCTTAGCGCCGTTCTCTTTTGCTACCTGCTCTACGTATTTAGCAACGGACTGTTTTCCGTCCTCTGCTTTTACGTATGTCTGGTCAAGAAGGCAGATCTCTTTGAGCTCTTTCTTGATACGTCCTGTGATCATTCCCTCGATAACCTTAGCCGGTTTCTGGGACTCCTTCGGATCGTTCTGGATCTGAGCCATAAGGATCTCTTTCTCATGCTCGATATAGTCAGCGCTTACTTCCTTGTCGCTTGTGTACTGCGGTTTCAGAGCTGCGATCTGCATAGCTACGTTCTTAGCCATCTCTTTAACAGCATCGTTAACAACATCTGTCTCAACGTCTACAAGAACGCCGATCTTTCCACCCATATGAGTGTAGGAAGCGATGAATCCGTTCTGCTCCTCAACCTGAGCAAATCTACGGATGTTCATGTTCTCGCCGATTACTGCGATCTGAGCTGCAAGAGCCTCTTTTACAGTCTTAGTTGTATCAAGTGCCCATGCCTCAGCAAGGAAAGCATCGATATCAGCTGCTGTTGTGTTAAGTGCCTGTGCTGCAACATCTGCAACATAGCTCTGGAATTTCTCGTTCTTTGCAACGAAGTCTGTCTCAGCATTAACCTCAACAACGACTGCTTTCTTTCCATCCTCTGTTACCAGAGTTTTGCAAAGACCCTCTGCTGCGATACGGCTTGCTTTCTTCTGTGCTGTAGCAAGACCCTTCTCACGCAGGAACTCAACTGCTTTATCCATATCGCCTTCTGTAGCTGTAAGAGCTTTCTTACAATCCATCATTCCGGCGCCGGTCATCTCTCTTAACTCTTTTACCTGTGCTGCTGTAATAGCCATTGTTCGTTTCCTCCTGAAATATTCTGTTTATACGAATTATTCCTCTGTAGCTGCAAACTCCTCAGACTCAGCCTCGATCTCGCCATCTGCCTCAGCAGTTCCCTGCTTAGCCTCGATAACAGCGTCAGCCATCTTGGAAACGATGAGTTTTACTGCACGGATAGCATCGTCATTTCCCGGGATCACATAGTCAAGCTCTTCCGGATCACAGTTAGTATCGCAGATACCGATAAGCGGGATTCCAAGTGTATGAGCCTCCTGTACGCAGATTCTCTCTTTCTTAGGATCTACGATAAAGATAGCATCCGGGATTCTCTTCATCTCTTTGATTCCGCCAAGGTTCTTCTGAAGCTTAACAAGCTCTTTGCGAAGCTCGATAACTTCTTTCTTAGGAAGTACGTCGAATGTTCCGTCAGCTTCCATTGTCTCGATCTCTTTCAGTCTTGCGATACGGCTCTGGATTGTCTTGAAGTTTGTAAGCATACCACCAAGCCATCTCTCATTTACGAAGAACTCTCCACAACGCTCTGCCTCTGTACGGATAGCATCCTGAGCCTGTTTCTTAGTTCCTACGAAAAGGATGTGTCCACCGTTGGCAACGATATCTGCTACTGCATTGTAAGCATCGTCAACCATTCCTACAGACTGCTGAAGATCGATGATATAGATACCATTTCTCTCTGTGTAGATGTACGGAGCCATTTTAGGGTTCCATCTTCTTGTCTGATGTCCGAAATGAACACCTGCCTCTAAAAGCTGCTTCATTGAAATAACGCTCATGTCTTTTCTCCTTTTTGGTTAAATTCTTCCGCACAGGTCGCCTTCTCTCTGGACCCATCCTCACACCGTAGGGCACCATCCTTATAGAATCGCCGTGCGTGCTTATTTTTGCAACTTCTGAATTATAGCATAGAAAATCCCCTTATGTAAAGGGGATTTTTCCAATTTTTTTCTGTTTTTCAGCGGTTTCCGGCAGACTTCAGAAGCTCCAGCTCTTTTTCGGTGAGTGAACGATATTTTCCTGTCGGAAGATCTGAAGGAAGCTCCAGCGGCCCCATGGATAGTCTTTCCAAATAAGTTACTTTTTTTCCCAGTGCCTCCATCATCCGTTTTACCTGATGGAATTTTCCCTCGTGGATGGTAAGTCGGATCTCAGATTCCCAGTTCTTACCGGCTTCTGCAGATTCTGTACCGGACTCCCAGGTAGAAAGGATCTCCAGCCTTGCCGGTCGTGTGAGATCTTTTTCCCCGATATCCACGCCTTCTGCCAGCTTCACGACATCTTCTTCTGTCACTTTCCCGGATACTTTTGCATAGTAGGTCTTATCCACATGCTTTTTCGGAGAAAGAAGCTCGTGTGCCAGAGGACCGTCATCTGTGATCAGAAGAAAGCCTTCTGTATCTTTATCCAGGCGTCCCACCGGAAAAAGACCCTTTCTTCTGTCTTTCTCTTCAATGTAGTCAAGAACCGTTTTATCTCTGAAGTCCTCCGTTGCGCTGACACAGCCTGCCGGCTTGTTAAAAAGATAGTATACATATTCCGGTGCAGCATGGATCTCCTGCCCGTTCATAACCACCTGATCTTCTTCTGTTACTTTCAGCTCCGGTTTCTTCACAGATTTCCCGTTAACCTGCACCTGACCCTTCTGTATGTATTTTTTTACCTCGCTTCTTGTACCTGCGCCGGCATCTGCCAGAAATTTATCCAGCCGGACTGGTTTTTCCATTAATCATTTACCTCCCATTCTGTTACATGGGCTGCCTTTGCATCTGCTTTGATGAAATCCGGGATCTCTCCGGTAAATGTCATATAAAGTCCGGAATCCCCGCCGGTGCTCTCCTGTCCTTCCAGAACCACTTCCATTGTGGCATCTGCATTCCAGATAGTCCATCCGTTTACCAGCTGTGATGGACGGATACATTTTTTCAGAGCTTCCAGCTGTTCCTTTTTATCGTAACGGACTTTATAACCGTTCTCTGTTTCTTCAAGATCCGAAATGGGCTCAGTGTCGGAAAAAACCTCATCATCTTCGCCGGCAGCTTCGGAGCTGAAGTAATAAACATCAATATACTCAACAGACAGCTCATCCATAGAAAGAGGATATCCTGTTTCTTCCAAAATTGCAAGTGTTCTCTTATATGACGGATACACCAGAACGGAGGTAGACACATTCTCTCCTTCCTGCACAGCCGGTACATTCATTCCCCATTCATCCATGTAGCCTTCTGACGGAATTCCCGTATAATCGAACATCAGCATTGCACATGGCTGGTCTTTTACTGTCTGACCGCCGTTTTCCAGAATGTCCTTTCTCAGTGCCTCTGCCAGTGCCTGACGCTTCTCTGCATTTTTTTCAAATAAGGTTTGAATATCTCCGTCACAGAAAATACCGGTGACCTCTTTCAGATACTGTTTGTCCAGCTGAAAAAATGAATATCTGTCTTCTTTCCATGTCTGCTCATCATACAGGGCTTCCATAAGATTCTGTGCCTGTGCAGAGGATACAATATAGCCTCTGCATACACTGAATCCCTGTTTATTTATGTAGCGCACATACATGCGCCTTCCTGATTTTTTTCCTTTTTCATTCTGAAGCCTGATATCCTTCAGACTGTTATATAATGCTTTACTTTTCATCACCGGCTGATCCAGCAGACCGGAACTATTGTCTGAGGTGGCAGTATACCGGATCTTATAGATTCCGTTTTCTTTTTTTTCCACATTGCAAAGCTGCTCTGTATATGAAAGATTGCTTACATTTATCACAACTCCCTGAAGATTGTCATAAGCCGGAAAATAACTGTCATATCCCAGAAGATCCATTTTCATGGTCAGCGCACAGATTGCCACAACACCTCCAAGGATCATAAGCTGCACTTTTCTGCGGAAAAATCTGCGAAAATCCATTTCATAGATCACTTCCAGAATTCCATGGACCAGGATCGTTCCCAGTATCATTCCGAAGATCCACCATGCTGTTTTGGATGAATCTTCCGGAATCATATAAAAGATCAGACCGATCCCCAGTCCGAATGGTATTGTGATCAGGGCACTTAAGACCGGCTCCATCCAGGTATATACCAGAGCTTTTCCGGTATTCTCTGACCTTCGTCTGCAAAATGCCATCCAGGAAAGTGCTGCCATGATAAACAGCGTGAGGATCAGTATCAGCAAATGCTTTCCAAAGCTTCCGCTGCTGTATCTATCTATAAAGCTTACGATCACCATAAGAGGAGATCCCAGATTCCGCACTGCTGCCAGAATTCCGTAACTGCCCTCGTACCAGGTATCAAAAAATAAATGTCCGCTTAACTGCAGCATCACTGCCAGAACGATACTGTAGGTAAACAGCCCTGCCCATGCAAGTGCTCCCATCAACATGGTACCGGTGCAGGCGATCACCAGCACTGTGGAAAAATACACCAGAAGATACATCAGGAGATGGAGCACCAGCAGGATCAGTGCCTTTTTCATAATGGAAAGGCTGTAATATCCTCTGGCTGCCCCGATGCATACCGCAGCAAATTCCATGATCACATATGGCACCAGATAATAAAGAACAGCCAACAATACTCTGTGCAGAAACAGTGCACTTCGCTTTACCGGAAGGCTGTGATAGAAATCCACTTTTCTCGGGGAATACAGATACCAGAAGCCGCTTACTGCTGCAAAAAATGCGGTTACCGCAGCCACAGCTGCTCCCATTGTGAGAAAGTCACTGCTCCACAGGCTGGAATACAGATAGGAAAGCTGACTCTGAGTATAACTGCGCTCATTCCATTTTCCCATCAGAATAAGTTCCGCTACCGGAAATGCAAGGAGAAATGCGATCATGGCAAATGCCGGGATCCATCTTTGTCCTTTGGAAGAGGATTTCATATACTCACTGGAATAAATTTTTGACTTCATAGCCTGCCACCTCCGTTTCGCTGATAAATATTTCTTCCAGAGTCAGTGGGAGCACTTCGCAGAAAAGAGGATTTTTTGCCTGTATCTTCTCCATGATTTCTCTTCTTGTTCCCCTCGCAGTAATAAGCAGCAGGGAGCCCTGATGCTCTGTTTTCAAAACCTCCAGCTCTTTCTTTAATTCTTCTTCTTTCTTTTTGTCAGTAAGTACACACTGGATCTTATGGATGTGGAATTTCATATCCTCCAGATCTCTGGAAAGGAGAATTCCTCCCTGATGAAGAAGCCCGATGTGATCGCAGATATCTTCCAGCTCACGGAGATTATGGGAAGCGATCACCGGCGTAAATTCACGACTCATGATCTCCGATGCAAAAATACTTTTTACTGCCTGGCGCATTACCGGGTCCAGGCCATCAAAGGTTTCATCACAAAACAGATATTTCGTTCCTGTACTGATTCCCAGGATCACCAGAAGCTGTTTCTTCATTCCCTTGGAGAAAGTGCTGATTTTTCGTTTTCCATCCAGATGAAACTGCTTCATCATTGTCTCAAAACGCGCCTGCTGAAATCCCGGATAAATACAACGGTAAAATTCTGCCATGTCCAGAGCATTGTAATTTGCCGGAATATATGCATCGTCCGGTATGTAGAAAAAATGCTCTTTGATCCTTTCATTTTCAAAAACCGGTTCTTCATCCATCAGCACCTCTCCTCTGTCCTGACGGATGATCCCGGCCATGATACGGAGCAGAGTACTTTTTCCCGCACCGTTGGAGCCGATCAGTCCAAAAACCTCCCGTTCCCCGATATCCATGGTGACCTTATTTACTGCCTGTATCTTACCAAAAGCTTTGCTGCAGTTTTTTATCTCAATCATTGTTTCCCTCCTTATAGCATAAGCGGATCACACCGATCATTTCTTCCTCCCCTACTCCCAGAGCCATTCCCTTTTCTGTGATCTTTTTCAGCTCACTTAAGGTTTCTTCCATACCGATCTGCCTGATCCTGCTGCTGTCTGTGACAAAACTGCCTTTTCCCTTCACCGGACAGATCAGCCCCTGCTGCTCCAGTTCCATATATGCCCGCTGGATGGTATTGGGATTGATGGATAATTCCACGGCCAGCTGCCGCACAGACGGCATCTTGGAAGATGGCTCCACAGCTCCTGACAGGATCAGCATCCGGAATTTCTCTACGATCTGCTCGTAAATGGGACGTCTGTCCTGATAGTCCAAGAATAACATACGACGCTCCTTTCTCTGTAATCTGTGTATTAAGTGTATTAATTCTTTTAATACACTTATGATAGCACATGATACAAAGGTACGCAAGAAATGGTCTCTTAAATAAATATAAAATCTATATAAATTTACCGGCAGCAAAAGATTCCGGCATATTTTTATAAAAAAATCTGTAATGGCATCCTTATACTATGATTCCACTACAGATTCTCTGTAAAGCAAATATTCATCTATCACTCTGCCTGATCCAGTAGCAGGCAGATATTCGTGATCCACATTGGATCAAACAGCCCGGTAGCCACGTTTTTCTCCCCGGCGTGCAAAATACTGATATCCTCCAATCATCGTTGCCGCAAAAACACCATAGATCATCAGAAGGCTTCCTGCTCCGGCTTTTTCCACCAGAGTCTGGGCATATTCACTGAAAATAAGTATCCAGGTATTGGCTCCGATGTGCATCAGCACACTGGTCCACTTATTACCGCCCATCTCCAGAAACCACGCAGAAATCCCTCCCAGAACAAACGCATACACAGCCTGCAGGACATTTCCGTGATAAATTCCGAAAAACGCCGCAGAGATCACAGCGGAAAACAGTACAGAAAAGTGATCCCGAAGTCGCAGATAGATCAGCCAGCGAAAGATCATTTCTTCTGCAACAGGCGCTATGATCCCCATCCAGAAGATCATCATAAACAAACTCTTTCCTGAGGTAATCTTCGTCATCGTCTCTCCATAGCTAGATGAGATCCAGTTCTGCAGGATCGCCACCAGCACATTGGCATACTGGGCAAATCCGGCTCCAGCAGCAAGAAGAAGCAGCATTTCAGGAATAGATAGCCTTTGTTCCTCAACGGAAGTCAAACCGCCGATCAGCCTTCCTATACGATCCTTCCGGTAAAAATATACTGCTGGAAACATAACCAGCACTCCGGTAAGTCCGGTGATCACCAGCGTATAACTATAGTACCTTTCCTGTGCGTTGCCGACATGCCCTGCCAGCCAGAGAAGCACGGCGCTTCCGAGGATCTGTCCGATAAGATAATGGATTCCTGCCGGATAAAGCTCCCTCCACACTATTTGAAAAATATTCTGTCTGTGCAGAGGGGTCAGACGAAAAAATTCAGAAGTTCATCTGCGGAAGCTACGATCTGAAGAGGCTGTGCCTTTTCCAGTTCTTCTCTGCTTCCATATCCGTAAGATACAGCCACACACTGGATCCCGCATCGTCTGGCTCCGAGAATGTCATGTTCTCTGTCGCCCACCATGATTACCTGGTCACGGTGGTCAGAAAGGCTCATTCTTTCCAGAGCTTCCTCGATCACCTGAGATTTGGTTACTTTCGGTCCATTGAGGTCCGTCCCGGCGATCACCTCAAAATACCGACTCAGATTAAAATGGTCCATGATCTGTGTTACGTAAAAGGTCGGTTTCGCAGACGCCACAGCCAGTCTGTAGCCACGACGTTTCAGTTCTGCCAGAGTGTTTTCCACGCCCGGATAAACGGTATTCTCATACATTCCTTTTTCTGAATACCGCTCTCTGTAATATTCAATTCCCTTCTGTGCTGTCTCTTTATCAAATCCCGCATATTTCATAAACTGTTCCAGAAGCGGCGGACCCACAAAAACCTTCAATGGCTCCAGCTCCGGTGCCGAAACTCCAAGTTTCTCCAGTGCATACTGTACAGATTTCGTAATCCCCTCTCCGGATTCTGTCAGTGTTCCGTCCAGATCAAAAAAGATTGCCTTATACATAAATTCCTCCTGTTGTATAAAATAATCAGTAAGTATGCCTATTGTATCACTGTTTTTCTGGTAAGTCCATGGTTTCATAGTACAGCTTCCCGGATTTCACAAAACCCATGAGTTCTGCTTTCCAGGGATTTCTGCTTTTTTTCGGTAATTCCGCCAGAAGCTTTTTTCCTTGCCAGTAAAAATCACATTCTTTTCCATTGATCCGAAATGAAAGGATCTGGAACGGAATATCCGGACTGATCTCTATCCGGATCCTGTTACCGTCTGTTTTCATTCGGATCACCGGTTTTTGCTCTTTTTCTTTTTTCCTATCCGACGTTCCTGTTGGTTCTGTCCGATAGTAAGATAATGCCGGATTTTGCTTCTTCTCACTCCTTGATGCATCTGTCACTGACTTTCGAACTGGTTTTTGAGTCAACGTTACAGATGGACTTGCTGTCACTGTCTGTATGGGGATTGGTTGTTCAGTCAGTATTGGCAGTTTTGTTGGTATCGGCGTTTCCGTCAGTTTTTCCGCAAGCGTATCAGCTATCTCTGCTTCTTCCGGAATAGTTATCCCCGGATTTTCATCTTGTCTGATATCCGGTTCCTGAACTTCATAGCCTTCTCCCCCGACCCCCGGATCTTCTCCATTTTCCATAAAGCTTTCTTCCTGAGAACGTACCTCATCTGTCTGAAAATCTAAATTCCATTGTGCAGACTCCTCCTGATCATTCTCTGATTCTGCCCAGGCAGCGGAATACTCCTCAGTATTTCCTTCTTCTCTGTTCCAATTACTATCATCACTTTCTTCTCCTGCATAGCTTTCTTCCCAGTCTTCCGGCAGCTGTCCGGTTCCTTCTCCCACATTCATATCAAATCCGCCGGTATCAAAACTATCCATGCCTGACACATCAAATCCATAGACAGCAATGGAAGGGATCATCCAGCTGCATAAAACCAGCAGAAACAAAACAATAAAACAGGTTTTCCTACTAGTAATTTTCATTTCTTTTGGTTTTTTCTGATCACTTTCTCTTCTTTTTCTCATTGATCTCCTCCCAAAGCTGCAGATTTCTGCTTTCACTGTCATCCAGTAATTCCGCTTTTTCTTTCTCTTTATAATCTTCCCACAGCTTTCTGCTGGCCTCTTTCTGACCGGTCCGAATAAGAAACATTCCATATTCTCCGTAAGCCACAGGATATTCTGCATCATACAGAAGAAGATTTTCATAATATAAAGCCGCTTTTTCCGGTTCACACAAAAGCTCCGCATTCCATGCCAGCAATAGCTCAATACGACGCTGCTGTTCTTTTTCCCCATAATTTCTACTTAACCTCTGGAGTCTCTTTTCCGCTGCCATACAGCACTTTTCCCGATCTTTTGAGTCTTCCGGATACTGTCTGGCTTCGTAATACAAATCTGTTACTTCTGAGATCGCCACAGAAAATTCTTCCGTTTTCAGCAATCCTGCTATCAAGATCAGTGTTCCTATCAGAATCCCTGCAGCTGCCGCTTCCAGAAATCGTTTTCTCCAAGTGATCATCCGATATCTGTTTTCCAGCTTTTGGATTTTCTTCTGAACCACTGACATATCCGAATATCTGTATTTTTCCTGTTTTCTGGTACATCGGAACAGGAGCAAGAAAAAATCCGGATATAAAATCCACTGCCATTTCTTTTTTCCGCAAAGCTTTTCCAGGGTCTTCCCCAGAGCATAAATATCACTTCCCGGTCTTAAGTAGCCCTGATACTGCTCCGGCGCCGCATAGCCTTTCGTTCCTTCACAGATCTGTTTTCTTTTTCCATGATCGAACATGGCACTTCCAAGATCTATCAGATACAGATGCCCGGTTTCAGAAAACATAAGATTATCCGGTTTCAGGTCCCCGTAACAGACCGGTGGCTTCCGACTGTGAAGATATTCCAATACTCTGGCAATCTCCTTTCCCAGAGCAAGGATTTCCCGTAAAGAAAACCGTTTTCCTGAACGGAGAAGTTCTCCCAGCGACTGACCCTTGATATATTCCATGATCAGATAACAGTACTCCCCTGTTTCCACATAATCGATAATCTTCGGTATTGCAGGATATTCCAGATGCTGCATGAGTCTGGCTTCTTTTTTCTTTGCGATCGGTATCTCTTTCACTGCACGGCAGATACCAAGCTCCATATCTTTTGCCAGATAAAGGCTTCCACCTCCGCCATGTCCAATTTGTTCTACAATGCAATAACGTTCTTTCAGAACATTTCCGATCAGACAGATCACCTTCCTCTCATTTCTGTCAGACAATATTTATGCTTACATTTCTTATTGATTTGGGATAATCCGGTGAATTCCGGTTTGAAAAAACAGATAACTTATAGTCAGGCAGATATTCGTGATCTGCCCTCGTTTAGGATAAGTCCTATTATAGCACGTCCTGTTCTTTTTGCAAAGAACTTTCTATATAAAAAAGTCCGCCGGATATAGCAGACAAAAATGTCTCTTTATCCGGCGGTCTGTCATTATTCATAGTGTTTGTATCTGCAAAGCTATACCTTACATACGATCCGGTGCAGAGAATCCAAGAAGATCGATGCTTGTCTCAAGCACTCTTCTTGTAAGCTGGAGCAGCTGAAGGAAGGATTCCTTCTGTGCCTGATCCTCTTCGCTTAAGATCTTGGTCTCATGGTAAAAGCTGTTAAATGCATTGGATACCTCATAGATATATGCACAGATCTTATGTGGTGCTTTTTCTTCAAAAGCGTTCTCAACCATTGCCGCAAAGCCGGAAAGCTGAAGCATCAGGTTCTTCTCACTGGCATTGACTGCCGGAAGGATCTTACCTGTACTTAAATCTCCCCCCTCCTGTACATAACGGTTCAGGATCGACTTAATACGAACGATAGTATAAAGGATATACGGACCTGTATTTCCCTCAAAGGATGTAAAGCGGTCAACATCAAAGATGTAATCCTTGGTCGCCTGGTTGGAAAGATCTCCGTATTTGATTGCGGAAAGTCCTACAATCTTGGCAGTATCCTTTGCATCTTTATCTTTTACACTGCGATTCTCCACGATCTTACGATACATTTCCTCATCAATATCTGCGATCAGGTTCTCCAGACGCATAACACCGCCTTCTCTTGTCTTAAACGGTTTACCGTCTTTTCCATTCATGGTACCGAAACCAAGGAAGGAAAGCTTGGTCTCCGGATTTACAAGACCGGTTTTTCTTGCGCAGCGGAATACCTGGATAAAATGCAGCTCCTGACGCTTGTCAACAACATAAAGGATCTCATCCGGCTGAAAGAGTTTCATACGCTCTACGATAGTAGCAAGGTCTGTGGTCGTATAGAGAGAAGCTCCGTCTGATTTCAAAAGCATACATGGAGGGATCTCCTTGGTATCACTCTCTTCTTTTACATCTACAACAAGAGCACCCTGGTCCTCATAGGCAAATCCTCGCTTCTTCATATCCTCTACCATATCCGGAATGTATGGCTGTGCATCGGATTCTTTTTTCCAGAGGTCAAAGTCTACGTTCAGATTCGCGTAGTTTCTCTTAAGGTCTGTTACAGATACATTCATGATGTGGTTCCAGAGAGCCATGTATCCGGGTTTACCCTGCTGAAGAAGGTGGGTTGCCTCCAGTGCCTCATTACGGTAAGCCTCATCCTCTTTGGACTTCCCACTGGCACATGGATAGATCTCTTCCAGCTCGCTGATAGTAAACGGTGCTTCTGCCGGATATTCACCGGTAAAGCTGTCATCAAAATATACCAGCTCCGGTTTCCGGTGTTTCAGCTCGGTGATGATCAGTCCCATCTGAAGGCCCCAGTCTCCAAGATGTACATCACCGATCACCTTATGTCCTACAAAACGTCCGATACGCTTGATGCTCTCACCGATGATCGCAGAACGGAGATGTCCTACGTGAAGCGGCTTGGCAACGTTTGGTCCGCCATAGTCGATAATGATCGTCTTCGGATTCTTGGCAGTCTCAACAGAAAGCTTCTCGTCCTCTGCCATCTTATTCATGTATTCTGCAACAAATTCCGGTTTCACATCCAGGTTGATAAATCCAGGCTTTACAACTTCTGCTCTGGAAAAGATCCGGCTGTCTGACAGCTGTGCTACCACATCATCAGCGATCATAAACGGTGCCTTGTGATATGCTTTGGCTCCTGCCATAGCACCGTTACACTGATACTCACATAAGTCCGGTCTGTTGGAAACAGTAACTTTTCCGTAGGACGGATCATAACCTGCTTTTTCAAATGCTGCGGAAAGTTCTTCCGCCATCTGTTCCATAATCTTCTTCATGTTTCAAACTCCTCATATCTTTGTTTCTGTATTTTATGCTTATAACGTCACTTTTCTTGAACATGCGACTGCAAGGGCACCATAACCGATATGGCAGGCAACACTTAAAGAAAGGGGATCCATATGTATCTCCATTCCCGGAAATACCTCCTGGATCTCTTTTTTAAATTCTTCTGCTTCTTCCAGATTTCCTGTATAAGCAGCCTGAAGACACATCTCACCGTCAGATGCGTATTCCTTAAAACGTGTTTCCCAATCATTCTTCATTGCCTTCAGCATGGCACGTTTGGCCTGCTTCTTGCCACGGACCTTGGCGTAGGCATCCAGCTTCTCTCCCTGGATCTGAAGTACAGGCTTCAGGTTCAGAACCGTTCCGATGGCTGCTGCTGCCGGTGTGATCCTGCCACCTTTTTTCAGATATTTCAGGGTGTCAAGTGTGATATAAATACTGGAATCGAGTTTCTGATCTGTAAGGATCTTCTTGATCTCTGCAGCACTTTTTCCTGCCTCGGCAAGCATCTTAGCATCCATTACAGACTGTCTCTGTGTTACGGAAATCCGCTGATTGTCCACTACCTGAACACGACCATTATAATCAATAGCAAGTCCCATTGCAGTAGAACAGGATGCACTCAGTCCGCTTGACATCGGAATATGAACGATTTCCTCATAATCTCTCAGAAGCTTGTCCCACAGATCACAGAGATCAGCCGGACTTGGCTGAGATGTGGAGATCGGTTCATCCTTCTTAAGCTTCTCATAAAACTCTTCCTGTGTGAGAGTTACACCTTCAAGATACATTTTTTCATTAATATAAAACGGCATCGGTATCACATAAACGCCAAGCTCTTCTGCCTGGGCCTGTGTGATACCGCTGTTGCTGTCTGTTACAATGGCAATTTTGCCCATTCTTTTCTCTCCTCCTGGTCTGTTATCTCACAGTTCAAAGAATTAATGCATCAGCCCCTGATGAACTAATTCTTTGAACTGCTGTAGAAAGCCATGATGTTAGTGTATCATATTTTTTTCTATATCACAATTGGAAATTTTCTGTGACCTTCGCTCACAAAAAATACCTCGCGGAATATTACCAGTGAACAGTAACTAAAAAAACAGCTGCCATACAAATATTTATGCACAGCAGCTGTCACACTATTTATCAAAAATATCCTTATCTATTTATGATCTGTGTTTTATTTCATTTCTCTTACGATCTTTCGAACCGGAAGAACAAATGTCGGAGATACGGACAACTCATCCAGTCCCATCTCTACAAATCTCTCAGTAAGTGTAGTGTCCGCACCAAGCTCACCACAGATTCCGGCCCAGATACCTTCTTTGTGTGCATTATCCACAACCATCTGGATCATACGGAGAACTGCCTCATGATGGGAATCATAAATGTTGTCAAGCTTTGCATTCTGACGGTCAATAGCCAGTGTATACTGGGTCAGATCATTGGTTCCGATACTGAAGAAATCAACCTCTTTTGCAAGAAGATCACTGATCATAACAGCTGCCGGAGTCTCGATCATGATACCCTGCTCCACGTCATCACGGAACGGGATCCCCTGTTCCTTAAGCTCTGCTTTTACTTCTGCTACAATGGCCTTGATCTGCTTCACCTCTGTTACAGAGATGATCATCGGATACATGATGGAAATATTTCCGAACATGCTTGCGCGGAAAAGTGCTCTCAGCTGTGTCTTAAATACTTCCGGACGGTCCAGACAGATACGGACCGCACGATATCCCATTGCAGGGTTTTCCTCATGCGCCATATTGAAATAATCGATCTGCTTGTCCGCTCCGATATCCAGAGTACGAATGATAACTTTTTTGCCGGCCATATTCTGAGCTACGGTCTTGTAAACCTGGAACTGCTCTTCCTCTGTAGGATAGTCTTCTTTTTCCAGGTATACGAACTCACTTCGGAAAAGTCCGATGCCTTCCGCATCATTGGCAAGTACATTCGCAACATCACCTGTACTTCCGATGTTGGCATAAAGGTGGAGCTTACGACCGCTCTTGGTAACAGTTTCTTTACCTTTCAGTTCTTTGAGCATTGCACGCTGTGCAAGTTCATCGGCACGCATATCCTCATATTTTTTAAGGGTCTCTGCATCCGGCTCAACGATCAGATTTCCGCTCTTTCCGTCTACGACTGCCATCTTACCGTCCATGGACTCATCGTATTCAATATTGATCAGCGCCGGAATATTCATGGTTCTCGCAAGAATCGCAGTATGTGAGTTAGAAGAACCTTTTCTTGTGACAAAAGCAAGAACCTTGCTCTTATCCATCTGTACAGTCTCACTTGGTGCAAGATCCTCTGCAACTACGATCACCGGCTCGGATGCTTCAAGCTCTCCATCTCCATGGCCGGAAAGCACACGTACCAGACGGTCTGAGATATCCTTTACATCAGCTGCTCTTGCTTTCATATAATCGTCGTCCATCTGTGCGAACATTGATGAGAAGTTATCACCAGTTGTTGCAACCGCATATTCTGCATTTACAGACTCTGTACGGATAATGTTGTGGATGGAATCCAGATAGTCATCATCATCCAGCATCATCTGATGAACCTCAAAGATTGCCGCTCCGGACTCTCCAACTTCCTGAAGAGCCTTGTCATAAAGCTTCTGAAGCTGTGCCACAGCCTGCTCTCTGGCTGCCTCCACACGCTTTACCTCTTCTTCCGGATCCTCCACGTGAACACGTTTAACACTGGCGTCAACTTTCTGGAGGATTGAGATCTTACCGATCGCAATACCGGAAAATACAGATTTACCTTCCAAAACCTTCATGAAATTATCTCCTTCTGTTTTTATATTTGCCCACTTATGATGTATTATATCACACTATCCAAAGATTCTGCCACGATTTTTTTATGATCTCTAAAAAACCTGTAAAAACTCTATTTATACTTTCTTTTTTTGTCATATATACAGCAAAAGTGACAAAATAAAGACCGCAGAGCTTCATAAAACCTGAACAATACTTTCAGATATAAAAATAAGCATCTGCCGCCGGAATCCTTCCGGCAATTGCAGATGCTATATGTATGTATATCTTTTTATTCACTGCGAAGGGCATCGATCGGATTAAGATTAGCTGCCTTTACAGATGGGAGAAGTCCGAAGATCAGACCGATCAGCATGGAAAATACCACAGAACCGATAATTGCCGGAACGCTGATGGCTGTTGGTGCTCCTGACACCTGAGACACCATTTTTGACAGGATGATCCCAAGGACCACACCAATGATTCCTCCGATACTGGTCAGCACCGAAGCTTCCGTCAGAAACTGTCCCAGGATCACTTTTTTTCTTGCTCCGATAGCTTTTTTCAGTCCGATCTCGCTGGTACGTTCTGTGACAGATACAAGCATGATATTCATAACACCGATACCACCAACAAGCAGGGAGATACTTGCGATCCAGATCAGCTGCTGATTGGTACTTTCGCTGAGCTTCTGGAGATTCTTAACCTTCTCCATAATGTCTTCCGCTTTATATTTAAAGTTCGATTTGTTTTTTTCATTCTGGATTCCTGTATTCAGAATATCCTCTGCTGCTTTTCCTACAGAACTCATATTATCTGTGCTGTCTGCACGGACTGTCACATTTTGCGGCTGATCAAATTTAAATGCAACAGGCCAGGTAGTATCCGGGATCATCACGCTTCCCATGATCGTCTGCGAATATTCCTCGTACTCAGAAATCGTATTGATCTTCGGCATGCTGTCCTCACTCTGAGTGATCACACCTACAATGATATACGGTTCTGATCCCACCTCAATGGTTTTCCCTACAGGGCTCTCACTTCCGAAAATATTCTGTGCAGCATTGGAATCCACAAGAGCAACCTTTCGGTAGCTGTCATAATCTTTTTGTACAAATCCCCGCCCGGACTGGACCAGGTATCCCATCGTTTTCAGATAATTGCTGTCGATCCCGTACACGGTTCCGCCCTGAAAGCTTGTGTTTTTATAATAAACACTGGCAGACTGGCTACTGTAATAAAATGTAGAACTGATCACATGATCCAAGTCTCCGATCGCCGTTTTCTGGGAATCAGAAATAACCGGCGGTTTGGCCGAGTTTCCGTAAGAACCATAATCCATATCGTATGTACTGTCTCCGTCATAGAGCATAACCTGTACGGTATTGTTTCCGGACCCGATCAGATCTTCCTTGATCTGCTCACTGGTACCTTTGATCGTAGATACAATTGCAATAATAGATGCAATACCAATAATAATACCCAGCATGGTCAGAAAGGATCTCATCTTATGTGACCATATTCCCTGAAAAGCCAGGCGTATATTTTCAAACATGAAATTTCTCCTTCCTGTTATTTATTCATTGTACATATCATCCAAAGTCACTTCTTTTGTCTTGGCTCCCTCCTTCACGGCATCACCATATGGGAAAGCAAGAAGATCATCGGATTTCAGACCTGAAGTTACAACTGCATAATATCCGCTGTTCACAATGCTTCCCACTGTGATCTGCTGCTTTTTCAGTGTTCCCTTCACATCTTTGTATACATAGCTGGTTCCATTTTCCGTACGGATAAATGCCTTCATCACAACCATACTGCCTTCGGCAAGTTTATTTGACTTCAGAGATACCGTCACATAATCCTGGTCGGTAAACTGCAATGAACGATCTGTGATCTCTGCATTAAAGGTGTAATACGATACATTGGGATTAGAATCTCCACCATAATAAGCATTTGAAGAATCCACCGGGTAATCGGATACATTCAGTACCTTCGCCTCAAAGCTGCCGGAATTATAACTGGTACACTGAAGAAGTGTTCCCTCCTTCATTTGATCCAGCATCAGTTCGCTGACCGTTCCGGTAACATAAAAACCATCTTTGCTTTTTACTTTCAGAAAAGCATCTCCATTATAAGAACCTGTGACTTCATCTCCGATGTAAGCAACCGTTCCATCCAGTTTGCTTGTTATCAGCTTGTTTTTTATTTTGTTCTCCAACTTAGTGATTTTCAGATTATTTTCCTCAATATCCAGTTTCAAACTTGCGATCTTGTTTTTCTGGATCTTGATCGCATCCTCTCTTGACATGGTTGTGCCATCAGTACCGTCATCTCCATCACCGCTGTCATCCGGTATCTCATCATCATTTTTGTCATATTTGGAAGCCTCGTCCAGTGTAAATTCTGTTTCCGCATACATATATACCGGATTTTCAAGAAGACTTCCATCGATCAGATAATATCCTGTACAGGAAAGTGTTCTGTCCTGAAAATCAGCAATGGTATCATTCTCATGAAACTCCAGCTGGAACCAGCTGCCGCCTTTCTGGACCACTTTGGTTCCATCCTCACTGTATCCCGCCATTCTGTTAAAGAAAGATCCCATCACCGTAACTTTGCCTTTGGCACTGCTTACAAGAAAAACATAGGGATCTTCTTCCGTACCGGTTCCTGTAAACGGCTGAGAAGTATAATCCAGCTTCTGATAAAATTCCGGTTCACCATCTGTGATCCCCGGAATTTCCGGTTCTGTTATATTGGGATCAGGAAGCTCATTGGGTCCCAGTGTGGGAGTCGGTGTCGGAGATACCGTTGGGGTGTCATCTTCTCCGGAACCCCAGTCCGTAGTCTCTCCGTCTGTAATATCATTGGCAGTAGGATCCTGGTAGGTCGGATCCATGATCAGATCCTCATCGGATGCAGTTGTATCCTCTTCCATATCCGCTGTGTCATCTCCGGTCATCTGCTCTGTTTCACTGTCCGTCGTTTCTCCGGACGGCATTTTTTCGGTAACTTCCTCTGCAGAATCTTCAAGATCTCCTTCTGTATCTGTAAAGGCACTGAGAAGTAATGGCCTGGAGGAAGCCGCTGCAAGATAGCTGCCATCTGCAGTAGCCGCGGAACCGGTAGTTGACTGCATATCCTCGTCTCCGTCACTTCCGGAAGGTGTATCTGTATTTGTCATTTCTCCGTCATTTCCTGTATCACCACCTGTAAGATTCAGGTCCGTATCATCAGTACTGTCTGTACTGTCTTCGATGGGACCTCCATTCTGAAGACTTGTCAGACGGTTCTGTGCTTTGGTCAGATCCTGCTCCTGCTTCTGCTGTTTCAGCTTTGCAATATTCAGTTCCATCTCTACAAGTGTCATATCAAAGGAGATCAGATTATCGCCTTTTTTTACATCATCACCCTGGGATACATATATTTTCTCGATGATCATATCTTTATCCATATTTACATTCTGAGAAACATTCGTGGTGATGGTTCCATCCAGTGTTGTCTCCGAATACCAGTCCGTCTGAAGATTGCTGACGCTGGTTACCGGCACCTCTGTTACCTTGGATTCTTTCACATGCATAAGCCCTGTGTAGATTCCTCCGGCTGCCAATGCCGCAACCAGTACACCAACGATCACTCTCTTCACCACTTTCATTCTATCACCTCTTTTCCTGCAGCTCACCGTCACGGATCATAACAACCCGTTTGGCATGTGCCGCGATCTCCGGGTCATGTGTGATCATCAGCACAGAAACTCCCTCATCGTTCAGCTTCTGAAACAGTTCCATAACCTGTGCTCCCGATTTCGTATCCAGTGCCCCGGTAGGCTCATCTGCCAGCAAAAGCTTGGGATTGTTTACGATCGCTCTTGCAATAGCCACTCTCTGCATCTGTCCTCCGGAAAGCTGGTTGGGCTTAAAATCCACCCTGTCGGCAAGGCCTACACGCTCCAGAGCTTTTCGCGCACGTTCCCGGCGCTCCTTTTTGGGAACCCTTGCATAATTCAGCGGCAGTTCCACATTTGTCAGCGCACTCTGCCTTGGAAGGAGATGAAAGCTCTGAAATACAAATCCGATCGTTTTCAGACGGATATCTGACATCTCATTCTCTGTACATTTGGCAATATCTTCTCCATTCAGAAGAAAAGTTCCCTTGGTAGGTTTGTCCAGGCATCCGATAATATTCATCAGTGTAGTCTTTCCGGAACCGGAAGGTCCCATGATCGCCACATATTCTCCCTCCTCCATGGAAAAATCTACATCTTTCAATACAGGTACCGTCATTTTCCCCTGTTGATAATCCTTATATATTCCTTTTAAATCCAAAATCATTCTGTCGGCGCTCCTTCCATCGGAACAAGGTCATCTCCCGAAGAAATATCGTCTGTCGCATCCATCATGTCACTGTCGATCGCTCCATCTTCGATCATTTCAGGCTCTGAGCCATCACTTTCCGTGTACGCAGAATCATCAATACTTTCATCATCCTCGGAATCATCCCACATCGCCGCTGTAGTCTGATCTGCAGTACCTTCTGTGACAGACATACCTTCTTTCAGCTCATCTGTCGGAAATGCGATCTTATCTTTTTCAGAAAGTCCGTCTGCGATCTCATATTCCCCAAGATCTTCATCATACTGTCCTAATATGACATCTCTCTTCTCCAGCTTGTTCTGACCGTTTGCGATCCAGACATATGGGCTGTCTGTATCCGCATCCACGATAAAATAATCGTTCAGCCAGATACCGGACTTTTTCTCATCCTGTCCTTCGTCCGGTTCAATATACACATGCTGCCCCAGCATCAGACCCTCAGATGAATCCAGATTCACATAAAACGGATAGGTACTGGATGATGTCTGATCATCACTGGCACTGGACATTCCGAACATTGCCATATCCGAACTGCTGTTGCTGGTAGAATTATCCAGGTCAACAGAGCCCATGGTGCCCTTCCAGGTTTTTGAAGAATCCACCCTGGAACGAATGATCACAGGAGTTCCCTCTATGATCGAATCACGGTTTATTTCATTTACCGTTCCCTTTACACGATAAGCACCTGTACTCAGGATCGTGATAAATGCATTGCCGGAGCTGTTTCCGGAACTGGAATCTGTGGAATCCGTCGTGCCTTCTGTCAGCGTATCCTCCACGCCCTCAGAATCATCACCGCCCATCTTGGAGGTATCGATCTTCTGAATCACTCCATCAATCTCACTGCGCACCTCGGTATTCTGCGTTGCCTGGGAAAGCTTATCGATCTCTGCCTGTTTGCTTTTCTGATCATATTCATTCTTCTTGAGATTCATTTTCTGTGTTTCGATCTCTATTGTATAGGAAAGCTGATTATCTGCTGTAGCTTTCTTTTTCTCAGCTTCCAGTGTAGTGATCTGATCAGATATACTTAACTGTTCGTTTTTCAGGCGGTCCAAGGCCAGCTGTGCTTCCTGAAGACTTTGCTGGATACTTCCAAGATCATACTGAAAAAGAAGCTGCCCTTTCTTGACTTCCTGACCGGTCTTTACCTGAACTTCTTTTACCTTTCGGCCGCTTTCGATCTTTACCTGAACCGTTTCCTGCGGTTCCACAACACCTGCATATCGGTTTTCCACTCCGGAATCCATTTCCGAAAGCTTGCTTATCTTTGTTACATATACAATATCGCTGCCTCCTGCGGACCCTGCATGATGTGTATAATAATACCATCCACCGGCTCCGATACCGGCTGCAAGTACAAGGACTCCAAGTGCGATCAAAATACGTTTTTTCATATCTGTCCCCTTTTCTCAGCATCGTACTGAAACTATCTGTTGCTTCAAACATCATAGCAGATTCACTCTAAAAAGAAAAGTCCCTGAAGAAAACGATGCAGATTTCACAGATTTTTCATAAAAAAGTCTCCTTTTTCTCCATTTTTGCGATATTTTGACTTTCGGTACTTTATCTGCTAAAATGTTGTAATATAACTTTTTTGAAAGGAAAGAATAATATGAAGACAGTGAAACATCTGCTGGCTTTCTTGATGATCATTCTTCTCTCAGTTTTTTTATGTAGCTGCTCCCAGTCGGCCAAAGCTCATGCGGAGAAGGCGATCAAAAAAGATCTGGATCTTCTTAAAAATCTGGACTCTGAAACAACCATGCAGTACATATCCTATCAGGAACTGTTTCCGGATTCTGATGACAGCACAAAGCTTTCTGCTGACATAAAAGAAGTATTTTCTCTCTTCTTTCAGAATTTCGATTACAAAATCCTGGGTATATCCGTTGATAGCGACGAAAAAAATGCTTCTGCGCAGCTTAAGCTTACTACTCTGGATGCTGAGGCTCTTGCCAGTGATTTTGTTTCTGCAAGCCTTCAGGAAGAAATACTAGAAACCGCCTCCGGTAAAGAAAATGATAACGGAAATTCCCTGGAGCAGCGTTATCTGCTCCTGTACAAGCTCCTCAAGAATAACACGTACAGTTCTGCAGAACGCACTACTTCCATCCAACTAAACAATCTTGGATCTTCTTCAGAACCTGACTGGGAGATTACGCACAGTTCCTCTCTCGAAAATGATCTGGTCGGTGGCCTTATCACCTATCTGTCCGATCCTGATCTTGTGCCGCCTGCCGAAACGCTTACCGTCTATCTGAAAACGCTTCAAGAAATGGATGTAAAGCAGATGGCTAATTATTTGGGGCTGGATTCCATTCTGAACACTTCAGATTCGGCAAAAAACGCCATTGCCTCTGCCCTTATGGAACAGTTTCACTCCTGTTTTAACTACAAAATATCAAGCACCTCTGTTTCCGGATATCTTGCTGAAGTGGACGCAGAGCTTACCACATTTGACAGTAATTCCATTCTTACACAGTACGAAAAAGAATTGAATACTTATCTGGCTTCTGCTGATGCAGTGATCGACGGTTCCCAGAAGCGTTACAACAAATCACATGAACTGCTTCTGGACAGTATCAGGAATAATCAGGCAACCATAACTGCCACTGCTACCTTCCATCTCACAAACGATGGTGCATCCTGGAAGCTTGAGAATGCAGGTACCGAACTGGGCAATGCCATCTTCGGAACTCTTACCGCTTCACCGGTTCCTGAAGATTCTACCGAAGATAACGAATAAAGAATAAAAGCTAGAAAACCCGTGAATATCTGCTTTCTCTGACAGGAAAGCGTGATCTTCACGGGTTTTTTATATTCTTCTTTTTTATATTCCGGATATGATCTTTATAAAAAGCAATGCAAGGACTATAAGAATAATAGGCCGTATGATCCGGCTTCCGTTTTTCATAACCATACCTGCACCGGTATAATGTCCTGCGATCGAAAACACTGACGCTGCAATTCCAAGCATGATCACAATCTTTCCGCTGAGCAGAAATACAACAAGAGCCGCTACATTAGAAGAGAGGTTGGTAACCTTCATGGTACCGGATGCTTTTGCCACACTCATTTTTCCCAATCCTGTAAACAAAAGCAGGAGAAAAGTTCCTGTTCCTGGTCCATAAAATCCATCGTAGCATCCTACAGCAAGAGAGCATACGGCACAGAGCAGGATCTGTTTTTTTCTGGCGATCTCGCCACCCTTCTCATCCATATTTTTCTTGCGCAGCACATAAAAAGCAACCACCGGAAGAACAGGGATCAGCATATAACGCAGGAGCTTATCACTGGCTATAAGAGCAAGGTGAGCTCCTATGGAAGATCCCAGGAGTGCCATTGGAATACATGGAAGCACCAGGATCCAGTCCACAAATTTATTTTTGCACAGACGGACAGTTGAGATCAATGTTCCTGTTGCTGATGACAGCTTGTTGGTGGCAACAGCATTATGTACAGGAACTCCGGCCAAAAGATAAGCAGGCAGGGAGATCAGTCCTCCCCCGCCTGCTACAGCATCTACAAATCCGGCAAGAAATACAAGTGGGCAAACGATCAGAAATGTATAGATTGTCGGCTGCATGATTTTTTATTCTTCCTCTTCTTTCTGCGGCTCAAGGTCAAGTCCCAGCTCATGAAGCTGTGCCTCACTTACCTGGCTAGGAGACTGAGTCATCAGACAGGAGGCATCCTTAACCTTCGGGAATGCAATAACATCACGGATCGTATCTGCCTTTGCCATAAGCATAACAAGTCTGTCAAGGCCATATGCAAGTCCTGCGTGTGGCGGAACTCCATATTTGAAGGCATCCAGAAGGAATCCGAACTGCTCATGTGCAGCTTCTTTTGTGAAGCCAAGTGCCTCAAACATTCTTTCCTGAATATCATCCTGATGGATACGCACGCTGCCACCGCCAATCTCATTTCCGTTAAGAACGATGTCGTATGCTTTTGCACGAACCTTTCCCGGATCTGTGTCAAGAAGCGGAAGATCCTCCTCCATAAGCATGGTGAACGGATGGTGCATTGCTGTAAAACGGTTCTCCTCCTCGCTCCACTCAAGAAGCGGGAACTCTGTTACCCATACGAAACGATACTCATTTTTATCTAAAAGATCCATCTGTTTTGCAAGCTCAAGACGGAGTGCTCCCAGTACATCGTATACCAATTTTGTCTTATCTGCTGCAAAAAGAAGAAGATCTCCCGGCTTGCCGTCCATAGCTTTTACAAGAGCATCCATCTCTTCATCTGTCATAAACTTGGCGAAAGAAGATTTTCTGGTTCCGTCCTCTGCAATGGCAATGTATGCAAGACCTTTTGCACCATAACCTTTTACGAACTCAACAAGCTTATCGATCTTCTTTCTCGGCATTGCGCCCTGACCTTCTGCATTGATACCACGAACACTTCCGCCGTTCTCAAGCGCACCTGTGAACACACCAAATCCGCAGTCTTTTACGATATCACTGACATCATGAAGTTCCATACCGAAACGCATATCCGGCTTGTCGGAACCAAAACGATCCATAGCTTCCTGCCAGGTAATTCTCTGGATTGGGAGTTTTACATCGATATCCAGAACTTCTTTGAACAGGAATGCAAGATATCTCTCGTTAACATCGATAACATCGTCTACATCAACAAAGGAAAGCTCCATATCGATCTGTGTGAACTCCGGCTGACGGTCAGCACGAAGATCTTCATCACGGAAGCATCTTGCTATCTGGATATAACGATCAAATCCGGAGCACATCAGAAGCTGTTTGTACAGCTGCGGAGACTGTGGAAGGCCATAGAAGCTTCCCGGATGAACACGTGATGGTACCAGATAGTCTCTGGCTCCCTCAGGAGTACTCTTTCCAAGCATCGGTGTCTCAATCTCAAGAAATCCCTCTTCTGTAAAGAACTGTCTTGTAAGCTGGGCAACCTTGCTCTTCATCATGATATTTCTCTGAAGATCCGGTCTTCTTAAATCAAGATAACGATATTTAAGTCGGATCTCATCTTTTGTCTTGCTATTCTCCTCGATCGGGAATGGAGGAACATCTGCCTCAGCAAGAACACGGAGGGATTTTACACGAAGCTCGATCTCGCCAGTTGCAAGATTCTCGTTTACTGCTCCTCCACGTTTCTCTACGGTACCGGTTACAGCAATAACAAACTCACTACGCAGTTTACCTGCTTTTGTAAAGCCTTCCTCGTCAATGCTGCCATTCTCAAAAATCAGCTGCATGATCCCGGAACGGTCACGAAGATCCACAAATACAAGACCTCCTTTATTTCTGGCTTTTGCCACCCATCCCATTAATGTTACTTCTTTTCCGACCATCTCTGTGGTCACTTCTGCACATCGGCAAGTTCTGTGCAGTCCCTGCATGCTTTCAGCCATCTCTTTATCCTCCTCTGACTATTTTTTTCATAGTCATTTTAATTTACTCTGCTATCTCCGTTTTCAGACGGGCAGTTTCAGTCTCTGTTGAAAAATTCTACATACTCTGTATAACCATCTGCTGCCAGCTGGTCTTTCTGGAATTTTTTGTTCTTTTTCATGATAGAGATATTGATCTGTGTACCTGCACTTCTTTCCTCAGTTGCCTGTTTCAGGATGTTCAGAAGCTTGTCTGCCGGCATGTTCTTCTCGATCAGATATGCTTTCTTGCCATTCTTGGTTGGAATCTCATAGCCTCTCTCAAGAAGCAGCATAACGATTCTCTCAAATCCAATGGAGAAACCACAAGCACAGGTATTATTTCCTGTAAATTTACCGATCATCTCATCGTAACGTCCGCCTCCACCGACGCTTCCGCCGAACTCATCCATGGAAATCTCAAAGATCGGACCTGTGTAATAGGACATTCCACGTACCAGTGTAGGGTCAAAGGACATTTTGAAGTCTGCTGTTTTTACAGATTCTACAGTGTTGATGATCGTTTCAAGATCCTCTGCAATACCTGCTTCCAGAACATCAGAAAGTTTTTCTTTAATATAACGGACACCCTCAACATCGTTGGTGATCTCACGGAAAAGTCCAAGATAAGTGTCAATGCTCTCTTTCGCAAAGCCCTCTTTCTCAAGCTCCTCTGCAACTCCCTCGATGCCGATCTTATCCATCTTGTCAAGAATAATAAAGACAGTATCAAAGCTCTCTGCCGGGAATCCGCTGTACTGAGCCATTGCCTTCAGGATCCTTCTGTCATTGATACGGATCGTAAAGTTATGGAAATCCAGTTTTCCAAGAAGTGTTGTAGTTGCAAGTACAAGCTCGATCTCAGCAAGATAGGTCGGCTCACCCAGGATATCGATATCACACTGCATAAACTGACGGAAACGACCTCTCTGCGGACGGTCAGCTCTCCATACATTTCCCATCTGAAGTGCCTTAAACGGAGCCGGAAGCTCGTTTGCATTATTGGAATAATATCTGGAAAGCGGTACGGTCAGGTCATAGCGAAGTCCGGAATCTGTCAGATCATTCTCTGTTTTTGCAGTATCCAGTTTCAGTTTCTCGCCTCTCTTCATAATCTTGAAGATCAGCTTTTCATTTTCACCGCCCTGCTTGCTGCAGAGATTCTCAATATGTTCTACACAGGGAGTTTCAATTGCGGAAAAACCAAAGGTTCCGTACGTCTCTCTGATCATATTAATCACATAGTTACGGATTGCCATTTCCTTCGGTAAAATGTCCTTCATTCCTGTAACCGGTTTCTTTTTTAATGCCATAGTTTCCTCCTTTATGAATCACCCTCTGAAATGCAAGAAACACCTGCATGTCAAAGTTTTTAATCTCATCGATCATCAGTCTTAAAACTTCATCATTTTCCAGAGCTTTCCGATATGGTCTGTCCATACTCAAAGCCGCATATACATCACATACTCTCAGGATCCTTGCACCCATAGGGATATCCTTTCCGCTTCTGTTGCTGGGATAACCGCTGCCGTCAAAATTCTCATGATGATAAAGAATACTTTCCAGAACATAATCGGAATATCCCTGGTCTTTCAGGATCTCATAACCTAATGTGGAGTGCATGCGAACATATTTCAGTTCTTCAATGACCATCGGATTCTGCTCTTGGCCATTAATGTATCCTTCCAGTTTCAGCTTGCCTATATCATGGAGCATTCCGGCAATAGCCAGCTGATAACATTCTTTCTCACCAAGACCAAGCTCCTTTGCCACATCATAGGCAAGGTTACTGACAACAACCCCATGTTTCAGCTCTGCGGAAAGATCCATTTCCAGGATCCGGTCCTGCGTAATTTCACTTATCTTCTGTACGCTTTTCAAGGATCCGTCTCTCCTTTCCGTCTACAGCCATTTTGCAATGCCATCGCGTTTTCTCTCGATCATTTCATCGATACGTGTGATATAATTGACAACATCCTTCACATTCTCCACACGCTCAATGCGCTGTCCGTGATCAAACACAAGCTTGGAGGAACCACCTGCACCCAGTGCGATGATCGGCTGCTTTTCCTCCATAATCAGTATATTGTAAATCCCTGCTTTGTCAACCTCAGAATACCCGACGTTCTCAAAATTCCCCTTCATATTCTTCTGTCTGTACAGATAATAAGGACCCATTCCCATCTCGTAGGCCGTTTTCATAGTCAGATCCATGATCTCCTGATTGTTTTCAAAGGTCATCTCCTGGTATTTATCACGGAAAATATTCAGTCTTGCCGCACGCTTCACAGCAAGAGAATGTACGGTCAGGCTGTCCGGCCCGAGAGCTTTTACCTCGTCCAGTGTATGCTGCACTTTTGTGATATCTTCGCCGGGAAGACCCACGATCAGATCCATATTGATATTGTCGAATCCGGCTTTTCTTGCCAGATGAAACGCATTCTTTGTCTGTTCTACTGTATGACGTCTGCCAATGATATCCAGGGTTTCCTGATTCATGGTCTGTGGATTTACAGAAATCCTGGTAACCGGAAACTCCCGGATCGCCTGAAGCTTTTCCAAGGTTATACTGTCCGGTCTTCCTGCCTCAACCGTAAATTCTTCCAGCTCCTCACAGGGAAAATATTCCGTGATCGCGCCAAGAAGTCTCCGAAGCTGATCCGGCTCCAGTGTGGTAGGTGTTCCCCCACCGATATAGACCGTATCCAGCTTCCGGTTTTTCATCATCCCGGAAACAGCCCGGATTTCCTTTACCAGCGCATCCAGATACGCCTCCACATATTTACGCCATCTCTCCAGCGGATAGGAACTGAATGAACAGTACAGACAGATACTCGGACAGAAAGGAATGCCAACATAAAGGCTGTAACCGTTTTCATAATCAATGTTTTTCAGGATATCCCGCTCACGATTTGCGATGGTAACTGCAAGAGCTGTTTTCTCCGGACTTACCAGATACTGATTTCTCATATATCTGGCGATCTCCGTATTTTTCATTCCGGACTCCAGCATTCCCATAGCCATTTTCACAGGACGGATGCCTGTAAGATTTCCCCAGGGAAGTGTCTTTCCTGTAGCTTTGGAAAGCATCTGATACAGGGCGTATTTGATCGCGTCTTTATTTTTTCTGCGGATATCATGGGCATCATTGCAAGAAATAAGGGCATCCGAAGCTTCTCCACTGGATTGCCCTTCTATCACAGCCCCATGAGCTGTTTTTTTCTCTATTCCGTTGTTGTAACTGATGGTATAACCTTCTTCATCACGTGAGACCCGGAAGCGGATATCATAATCCGCATCATCCTCTTCATAAAGAGAAACGATCTCATTTCCGGGATAAAACGCTTTGATCAGTTCATACACATCATGCTCAAAATCTCTGTTCTGAAACAAAATGCCAATCTTATACAAATGGATTATACCTCTTTTCATAACCAATGGTTGTGGATGCGTCATGCCCCGGAAATACTTCTGTATCCTCTGGCAAAGTATCCACAAGCTTGTGAAGGCTTCTTACGATCTCAGCAGAACTTCCGCCAGGAAAATCGGTTCTTCCCACAGAGCCGCAAAACAATGTATCTCCGCTGAAAAGCACACCTTCGTCTTTGATATAATAGCAGCAGCTTCCTTTGGTATGTCCCGGTGTGTGGAACATCTGGATGGAAAATCCGGCCGCTTCGAAAATCTGCCCGTCATCCAGAAGAACATCCGGCTTAATTGAACAGGCACTTCCATAAACAGCAGTCATATTTATCGTGGGCTCTGCCAGCATCACTTCTTCCTGCATGCATGCATAAACCGGGATCTGATATTTTTCCTTCACTTCCTTTACAGCCATGATGTGATCAAAATGACCATGTGTCAGAAGGATCCCCACCGGTTTCCCCTGCATAAGAGATACTTTCTGAAAAACTTTTTCTGCATAGTCTCCCGGGTCTATGATCAGCAGTTCTCCGGTCTCTTTATTTTTCAGAAAATAGCAGTTGGTAAACACCTGGCCCAGCACACACTGCTGCATTTCAAGTTTACTCATAAAAATTCCTCCGTTTATCGGGTCAGCCCGTTGTTCGCTCTACATCAAGAACACTTTCAACCTGACGGATCTTTTCGATCAGAGAATTCAGTTCCTGTTTGCTGCATACATTAAAGGACATGGAAATCGTGGCGCGTTCCTGCTTGTTGGTACGGCTGTTAATGGAACGAAGATCGATCTTCCTCTCTGTAAAGATCTTGGAAATATCCACCAGAAGTCCGGTACGGTTATTTGCATAAACCTGGATCTCCGCTTCGTATTTCTCGGAATCCGCTCTGTCCGGCATCTGCCACTCTGCTTCAATGAGACGTTTCCGGTCAATCTCAGGCATGTTGAGCACATTCACACAGTCTGTACGATGAATGGTGATCCCTCTTCCTCTTGTTACAAAGCCTACGATCTCATCTCCCGGGATCGGACTACAGCATTTGGAAAAACGAACTGCCACATCATGAATGCCTTTTACTACAATGCCACTCTTACTCTTGGCAATGTGAAGCTTCTCCTGTGATTCGGAAGCTGCCTCCAGGACCTGTTCATCTGTAAGATTCTTCTTATGCTCCCTCTCATAGGCTTCTACCAGCTTGTTAAACACCTGACCTTCTTTCAGGCCGCCATGTCCGATCGCTGCCAATACAGAATCCCAGTCTCGGAAACCATATTTATGCATTACCGATTCCATATACTGTGGCTTGGTATATATGCCTGGTTTAAAGCCCTTGGTCTTGGCATACTGATTCAGCATGTCCTTACCCTTCAGGATATTATCTTCCTTCAGTTCTTTCTTAAACCACTGGTTGATCTTATTCTTAGCCTGTGTGCTCTTTACGATCTTCAGCCAGTCACGGCTGGGGCCCTGAGAATTCTGGGATGTTATGATCTCAATACGATCACCGTTTTTGATCTTATATTCAATAGGAACAAGTTTGCCATTGACCCTGGCACCTACCATCTTGTTTCCTACTGCACTGTGCACGCTGTATGCAAAATCAATAGGTGTAGAACCATTTGGGAGTGTTTTTACATCTCCCTGGGGAGTGAAACAGTAAACACTGTCTGCAAAAAGATCCAGATCATTTTTCAGAAGGCTCATGAACTCCCGGTTATCGGACATGTCGCGCTGCCACTCCAGGATCTGGCGCAGCCAGTTCAGCTTCTCTTCCTCACTCTTTCCAGGTTTCTTACCATCGGAAGTTTCCTTATATTTCCAATGAGCTGCAATACCGTATTCTGCGGTTTTATGCATTTCAAATGTACGGATCTGGATTTCGAAAGGCTGTCCGTTAGGACCGATCAGCGTTGTATGCAGAGACTGATACATATTGGCCTTCGGCATTGCGATATAATCTTTAAATCTACCGGGGATCGGCTTATACATCTCATGGATAACACCAAGAGCTGCATAACAGTCCTTCACAGTATCTACAATGATGCGTACGGCAAACAGGTCATAAATCTGATCAATGGTTTTATCCTGATTGACCATCTTCTTATAGATGCTGAAGAAATGCTTCACACGGCCATCCACCTGCGCCCTGATATTGGCATCCTCCATATGCTGCTTTACCTGTTTCACGATAGAGTTAACAAATTCCTCACGGGCACTTTTGCGAAGAGCAACCTTTTCTACCAGATCATAGTAAACATCCGGCTTCAGATACTTAAGAGAAAGATCATCCAGTTCCACCTTGATCTTGGAAATACCAAGCCGCATCGCGATGGGAGCATAGATATCCATGGTTTCTCTTGCTTTCTCCTGCTGTTTCTCTGGTCTCATATACTGCAGGGTACGCATATTATGAAGACGGTCCGCAAGCTTGATCAGGATAACGCGGATATCCTTAGCCATTGCAAGGAACATCTTTCTTAAATTCTCAGCCTGAACCTCTACCTTGTCCTTGGAATAGGACAGCTGTCCCAGCTTGGTAACACCATCTACCAGAAGTGCTACCTCAGAACCAAATTCCTTTTCCACCTCTTCATACGTCATCCAGGTATCCTCTACCGCATCATGAAGAAGGCCTGCCACTATGGTTTCCTTATCCAGCTCAAGATCCGCAAGGATGATCGCAACACAGAGAGGATGAATGATATAAGGTTCACCGGATTTACGTTTCTGATCCTTATGTGCCTCACTGGCCACTTTATAGGCCTTTTCGATCATGGAAATATCTGTAGACGGATGATATTTCTTCACACTTTTTATCAGCTCCTGATAAAGAACCTCAGGGCTTGTAAAATCATGCATGGATTTCACCGCCGCATCTGCCTTCCGGACAGACTCTCTTTTTTCTTCTTCCTTCTGTATCTCAATGTTTTGTTTTTCCGTATTTTTTGTCTCTGCCATTAAATCCCACCTGCCTGTGCACAATTTCATACTGCCGTATGACTACAATAGTTCACATCCCCTTCCACCGACAAAAAATTATTTTCCGTCGTAACAGATCACAGATGCCACATTATAACCTTTGAGACGCTCACGTCCCTTCAGACCTGCAAGCTCCATAAGGAAAACCACCTTGACAACCTCGCCGCCAAGCTCCTCCACAAGCTTGATGGCTGCTTCCACGCTTCCGCCCGTAGCGATCAGGTCATCCACAATAACAACTTTCTGTCCCGGCTTGATGGAATCCTTATGCATCTCGATAGTTGCACTTCCATACTCCAGCTCATAGGTTCTGGAAACGGTCTCACATGGAAGTTTTCCTGCTTTGCGGACCAGAACAAAGGGTTTGTGAAGATTATATGCGATCGGCATACCAAAGATAAAGCCTCTGGATTCAAGACCTGTAATCACATCGAACTCCTCACCCTCCAGACAATCCTGCATAGAATCAATGGCAAGCTGTAATCCATCCGCATCCTGAAGGACGCTGGTAACGTCACGGAAAATAATCCCTGGCTCTGGAAAGTCCGGGATACTTCTTACATATTCTTCTATTTTTTTCATAATAACCTCCAATGATTTAATTTGTCAATCAGATGTTAGATAGTATAGCACTTTTTCTGTAGGGAATCAATGTGCAACCCGACAGAACTCGCGGAATTACGACAGGCCCTGGACTGCATATTGCCCAGTACAGAGCCTTCTTTCCCGTTTTACAGTCAATTACTCGCTGTCAGGATCTGCATTTTAGTGATACCTTCTCCTGTTATTCTGTAATATAATTTCGGATTACGATCTGTAAGGTCTCTCTTCCCTGATAACGGTTGATCTCAGGATAATATGTGACCGCAATACTTCCACAGTTTTTTATTCTATCAACAAATTCATCTGCTTCTCCAAAATATACTGCTTCCACTACACAGCCGGTACTGTCTGACAGCTGAAGCTTTGCCACATTCCTATTTTTGCCAAGAATACGGCTGCTTAAAACCCGAAGTCCCTTCTGTGCAAAAATCGGTTTGGTATTTCCCTTTCCAAAAGGCTCCAGCAGGGATATCTCTTCCACAAGTTCCTTATTTATATAGGAAACCGGCATTGGCACATCGATCAGGATCTTTGGAGCCAGATCCTTTTCTGTCAGAGTACAGTTTTCGTTTAACCGTCTGCGGAACTCTTCCACATTTTCTTCTTTAATGGATAATCCTGCCGCCATAGGATGACCGCCATACTGTTCCATCAGATCTCCGCATTTTACCAGTTCCTCAAACATGGAATAGCTTTCTATAGAACGTCCGCTGCCTTTCACCATTGTTTCACCTTTTGTCAGGACAAAGACCGGTTTATTGTACTTTTCCCGGATACGTCCCGCAATAATTCCGGCCAGGCTTTCGTGACAGTCCGGTAAATAGATCACAAGAACCCTGTCCTGTCCAATTTCTGTCTCTTCCACAATACGGATCGCTGCTTCCTTTCCCTCTTCTGTGAGAGCTTTTCTGCTTTGATTCAGCGCAGTCAGATCACCGGCAAGTTTTGCTGCTTCATCTTCCGTCTCCGCACAGAGCAGTTTCAGGGAACGTGCAGCGGTATCCAGTCTTCCACTGGCATTGATACATGGTCCCAGCACAAACCCTACATGATAGGCAGTGATCGGCCCATCCTCCAGGCCATTGGCACGGATCAGTTCACGGAGACCTTTGTTAGAAGTGTGGGAAAGTCGTTTCAGGCCTTCCTTTACAAGGATGCGGTTTTCACCCTGAAGATCCATCACGTCTCCCACCGTGGCAATGGCTCCTAATTCCAGAAAATCTTCCAGCTCTTTTTCCGGAATCCCGCATGCCTCATAGAGAGCTGTCACCAGCTTCAACGCAACAACTGCTCCGCACAATCTTTTCTCCGGATAATTACAGTCCGGCTGTTTTGGATTTACAATGGCATCAGCCGGCGGAAGGATCAGTTCTCTTCCATCTTCCGTTTCTTTATAGGGAATTTCATGATGATCGGTTATTATCACCGTCATTCCCTTCTCTTTAGCCATAGTGATTTCATTGTACGCCGCAATTCCATTATCACAGGTAACAATTACGTCAATCCCATCATTCACTGCTCTTTCGATCAAGTGCTCATGGATTCCATATCCATCTGCCACACGGTCCGGAATATATGTATCTGCCAGAGCTCCTGCACGCTTCAGTCCTTTGATCAGAATGAAGGTCGATACTACCCCATCAATGTCATAATCGCCTATAATACGGATGCGTTTTTTTTCCTTTATTTTATTCCGCAGGATCTCCACTGCCTTATCCACATCTTTCATCAAATGCGGAGAAGCCAGTTCGTCCACCTTTCCATAAAGATATCTGCGAATTTCATCCCTGTCCTGTACATCCCGGTTTCGGATCAGTCTGGCGATCACCGGATCAATTCCGAACTCTTTTCCAATTGCAGTAAAATCCGCCCGTTTTGCAGCAACAACCCATCGTTCCATGTTGTTTCCTCCTTGATGCTTTGCCGCTTTCTTTCTTCAAAGCAACACAATAACCGTATTGTAACTCATACTCCTGCATAGCTGCAAGTTTTTTATGCCACACAAAAAAACGTTCCGCCAGGAAATATTCTTTCCCGGTACGGAACGTTTCTGTTATTCAGCAATTTTATTCAGATTTCTCCTCATCATTCTGCTGCTTTGCTGCCTCCTGCGCTGCAAGGCGCTCGGCAACTCTTTTACGGTTTTTCTTCTTCGGCTGCTGAGCTGTCTGCTGTCCGGATGGCTGTTTTACCTTTTTCTCAGATTTCTCGGAAGAAATCTTTGCGGAAGCTGCTACAGCTGCCGGTGCTGCAACACGATTTTTTCTGAATGTTTTCATGGTGTACCACAGAGCACCAGTGATGCATACAGAAGAATATGCTCCACCGATGATACCTACCATCAGCGGTGCTGCAAATTCTTTAATTGAGGAAACACCCATTACATAAAGAATTGCAACCATTACAAATGTTGTCAGGGATGTGTAAATGCTTCGTGTCAGAGTTTCTGTAACACTGGTATTTACGATCTCTTTCAGTTTCTCATCCTCAACTTTCTTTCTGCCTCTCATATTCTCACGGATACGGTCGAAGATGACAATAGTAGCATTGATGGAATAACCTACGATCGTCAGCATACACGCAATAAATGTATTTCCCACAGATGTTCTGGAAATAACATAAAACGCAAGTACGACCAGGACATCATGAAGAAGTGCAAGTACTGCACTGCTTGCAAAGCGGATATCCTTGAAACGGAACCAGATGTAAAGAAGCATGAAGATCGCAGCTACGATAACCGCTACGATAGCGTCTCTTCTCATCTCATTGCTGACAGTAGCGGAAATATTCTCCGATGTGATCAGACTTGTATCTACATCAAAATTTTCCTCCAATGCCTTATTCAGTGCTTCTCGTTCCTTAAGATCCAGAGAACGTGTTTTGATCACTACCTGATTGGTTCCCTGCACCTTGGTCGGCTGTACATTCTTATCACCTGTCACTGCCTCAACAACCGGTGTTACCTTGGAATCGATCTCCTTGATATCCATCTCTTTATTGAAGGTTACATTGGTAGAAGTACCACCGGAAAACTCCAGACTGTAATTCATGGCTTTGTCACCGATCACATTACTGTGGACCAGCATTCCTACAGGTCCGCAAAGGATCAGGATAATGGAAACAGCAAAGAAGATTTTTCTCTTTCCAACGAAATCCACAACCTTACGTTCCTTGGCAATGCCATAGAATTTCGGGTCACGAACACCAATTGCGTATACCGCATTAACAACAAGCCTGGATATAACCAGTGCTGTAAACATGGAGATCACGATACCCATTGCCAGCGTGTAGGCAAACCCCTTAACAGAACCGGAGCCAAGCCACATCAGCACACAAGCTGCGATCAGTGTTGTGATGTTTCCATCAAAAATAGCGGAAAACGCTTTGCTGAATCCACTTTTGATCGCTGCATGGACAGAAAGGCCTGCCGCGATCTCCTCACGGATTCTGGCGTAGATGATAACATTGGCATCCACTGCCATACCAATGCCCAGGATGATACCTGCAATACCCGGAAGCGTAAGGGTGATATCAAAGGCATTCAGTGTGATCAGCATTAAGGTTGTATAAAGAACCAGTGCAACAGATGCAACCAGACCTGGGATACGGTATGCGATGATCATGATCAGCATAACGATCACAAGACCGATCGCTCCGGCTTTTACACTTGTTGCGATGGCTTCTTCACCAAGCTGTGCAGCAACTACGCTGGAACGAAGCTCGGTAAGCTCAAGACTTAAGGAACCGATTCTTATGTAAGAAGCAAGATTCTGTGCCTCTTCTGTACTTGCCATTCCGGTGATCTGAGCTTTTCCGCCGGAAATCTCCTCATTTACATTCGGAGCGCTTAAAACCTGATCGTCATATACGATTGCGATCTGCTTTCCAACATTTGCCTTGGTAGCTTCCGCAAATTTGGTTTTTCCATTCTTTGTAAGAGTCAGACTGACTGCATATTTCTGGGAGCTTGTGGATGAATCCTGATAAGCACCTCCCTCAGCGTCTGCAACGTCTGTACCTTCCAGCACAACAGATCCGGCTTTCTGGATATCCTCAATACTTCTTGCAAGAACATATCCACTCTCACTGTTTCCTGTTGTAAAATTCTGGTTTCCGTCTGCATCTGTCTGATCGATAAAATACAGAGAACCTGGCTTTCCAAGTTCTTCCAGGATCGCATTTGCATCTGATACTCCTGGAATCTCAATGGTGATACGGTTGGAACCTTCCTGATATGCCTGTGCCTCAGTACTGTACTGAGAAACACGCTGCTGCATCTTGTAAACAGTATCGGACATGTCTTCCTTGCTCGGATTGCTGTCCTTAGCCTGGTATGTGATGCTGACACCGCCGGCAAGATCAAGTCCGGTGTTGATATTCTTAGCCGAACCTGTTCCTGTAGGACCAATGCCTACCGCAGCCACATAGCAGAAGAATACTGTGACAATTGCTGTCAGAAGCAGCACTGCAATTCCTCTACTTTTCTTCATTTTCTTTTTCCTCTCTTATTCCGCCAAAGCGGCTTTTATCATGATAGCGCACTCCACACGCTTCCTCTGGAGTTCGCATCCGATCTTATAATTTCCCCGGATATCTCCGCCGAAATGGTAACCATTTGCCGCACAGCCGCCGCTGCAGTAGAACCTGGCAAAACAGTCTTTACAGTCCGGTTTCGTATAGACGTTACATCTTCCAAAGTCTTTTACGATTTCAGGCTTTGTGATTCCCTCGTCTACATTACCCATAAGGTACTGTTCCTCACCCACAAACTGGTGACATGGATAAAAATCTCCCCACGGAGTAACAGCCAGGTACTCGGTTCCTGAGCCGCATCCGGAAAGTCGTTTGTATACACACGGACCACCGGTAAGGTCTATCATAAAGTGGAAGAAGTTGAATCCTTTTCCCTCTTTTTCTCTTTTGATCATTTCTTTTGCAAGAATATCATACTGTTCCAGGATCTGTGGGATATCCTCCTCACGGATCGCATACTCTTCTGTATCTGCTGCCACGACCGGCTCAACAGAAATCTGCTTGAAGCCAAGATCTGCCAGATGCAGAACATCCTGAGAGAAATCAAGATTATGATGAGTAAAGGTTCCTCTTACATAATACTTGTCCTGATTTCTGGATTCCGCAAATTTCTCAAATTTCGGCATGATCAGATCATAGCTTCCTGCACCCTTACGGAACGGGCGCATGTAGTCATGAACTTCTTTTCTACCGTCCACGCTTAAGACAACATTTCCCATTTCCTTATTGCAGAATTCCATCACCTCATCATTTAAAAGAACGCCGTTGGTTGTCAATGTGAAGCGGAATTTTTTGTTATGAAGTTTCTCCTGTTCTCTTCCGTATTTCACAAGATCCTTTACAACCTGCCAGTTCATAAGAGGCTCGCCGCCAAAGAAATCCACTTCCAGATTCTTTCTGGAGCCGGAATTAGCGATCAGGAAATCCAACGCTTTTTTTCCTACCTCAAAAGACATCAGCGCACGTCTTCCGTGATACTCTCCTTCTTCTGCAAAACAATATCTGCATGCCAGATTACAGTCATGAGCAATATGAAGGCAAAGAGCCTTTACAACGGTCTGGCGGTTTTTGGTAAATTCATCAATGATATTCTCATAAATATCTTTTGTAAAAAGCATTCCCTGTTCCTGAAGCTTCTTACATTCAGTTACAGAGGTTTCCACATCCTCTTTCTTAAAACGGTCGCCAAGCTTCTCAGCAATGGCAGCCGCTTCCATGCCTTCTTCAAGATACGGCAGCACCTCATAGGTTACTTCATCTACTAGGTGGATACAGCCGCTGTTGATATCCAGCACAATATTATATCCATTACTTTGATAACGGTGAATCAGACTCATCTTCCCGCAATCCTTTCTAAAATTCTTTTATAACCCGACAAAACGCGCCCTCCGGCGCGTTTTGCTGGATACCTGTTACTTTCAGATAAAACAAGTGAAGCAGCGGATCTCCCGCTGCTTTCCACTCATTCAACGGCTGCTTCTTATTTGTGCTCGCAGCTCTGGTTTCCTACTGTACAGGAAGTCTTGCAAGCAGACTGACAGGATGTCTGACATTCGCCACATCCACCCTTCTTAACCGTGTTCTGAAGGTTCTTTGTATTTAATGTCTTGATATGTTCCATGATATATCCTCCTTTATGTATTCTATTCTTCGCCTAGTATAGCATAAAATCATCGATTTTCAAAGCATTTTTTTGTAAGCTTTTACGACAGCATCCCACCAATGGCTCCGCCACCAAGACACATGAAAAAAGTAGTCAACGCATGGGCAAAGGTCATATCCCATTTCCCCTGTGCCAGAAAAGATACCAGAAGCAGCAGAACATAATAGGAAAGCCCGGTAACGATCCCCCATATATATCGGTCTTTCCGTATGATCTTTCCCGCCATAAAACCTCCGACCAGGCAGGATACTACATAAATAATAATGATCCCCACCGCCGCCATCCCTCCTCCAAATCCAAACTGAAAGAGCAGAAACGCCAGTATCAGAAGAAAAAGTCCTGTCACTCCATAGGCTAGCAGCAATGATCGTAATATTGCTTTTCCCTTCATAAAAAAGCCCTCCCACAGTCATTATATGGGAGAGCTTTTTCTCTTATTCATTACTTCTTTCTTTTCTTAAAAAACACTGCTACACCAGCTACAACTGCCGCTGCCACAAACAAGATCACAAACGGAAGGATCTGAGTGTTATCTCCGGTATTTACCTGTTTCTTGGATGTTGTTGCAGAAGACTGTTCTTCAGCCTCATTCTCCGCCGTATCACTGTTCTGAGAAGAAGACTGTTCCTGATCTGTGCTATCTGAAGTCAGATTCTGAGATGTCTCTGCCGTATTGGTGTCTGTACTGTCTGTTTCTGCAGAATCTGCAGTACCTGAAGATGCAGTATCCGAAGATGAAGCATCAGCTGCAGGTGTAACCGTTGCACCGGTATTGCTTTCAGCATCTGGCCCTACCAGAGATTTACTTCCAGCGATGCCAAATGGACTGAATGAATGTGTACTGAAAGTCATTGTGTCACCATCCATGCTTGGAATGATGGTCTCCATTGCGCCATTATCAAGAAGGTGTTCAATAGAATATGTATAGCCGGCCTTTACAGGTACAGTCACACTGATATACTCCCCGTCCGGAATTTTATACTCTGTATTATTCTGTGTATCCCAGAGTTCAAACTCATAGGATTTAAAGATTGTTGCATCTTCTTCATTGGTAAACTGATAGTCCTCACCACCAGAAACACGAAACTGTACATACCACGGAAGATCGATTCCTGATACAGTTATTCCATCACAGGTATGATTTTGAGACGCAATTTCCTCTTTTTCTGTTTCTGTCAGATCGGTAGCTGCATTCTGAGGGCGTTTATCCTCTGTATCATCTTTCCTGTCAAAAATATTATCCTTGTTTTCTTCAGTATCAGGAGTCTCCGTAATTTCCGGGATCGCGGTAATTTCAGCATCGTTATTTTTTTCATGATTCTCATCGTCTCTATTCTCAGATGCTGCATCAGGATCCATACCATCTTCTGCCGCCGGAGTTATCGTTACAGCAGGAGTTTCCACAGCTTCTGCTTCTTCCCCATCCTGAGTTTTATTATCCTCAGATGGTGCAGCTGTTACCTCCGGAGCTTCTGTTATCTCCGGATCCCTTTTTTCCTCTCCACTGGCATCTGCTGCATCTGTTGTATCTGAAGAATCTGAAGAAGACTGCTCCGTTTTTCCTGTTGTCTCCGGATCTTCTTTATTTTCCTGGGCACTGTCATCCTGCAGACCTTCGTTCTTCTCCTCATTCTCTGCAGTGCTGTCCTCTGTTTCTTTTACAGAAGTATCTGCATCACTCTCATTGACGTCGGTTCCATTTTCCTCTTTATCATCGGTTCCATAGGATTCTCCTGAATCTGAATCAGAAGAATCGGAACTTTCCTCACTTCCGGAATTTTCCTCTGTACTGTCAATGCTGCTGACCACAACTGTCACGGAACCTGTAAGTGTTCCTGAATTACTGTCCCACCCCGGAAGGCCTGAAAGGTCAGCACCTGCAGCAGGTTTGAACACTACCCCACAGGATTGCACACGTTTGTCCGGAACATAAGAACTATCTGCCCAGGAAAGAGTTCCATACGCATTAGATGGGAGCGCAATGTTAGCAAGAGCTGTAGGGCTGTCAATAGTTATATTATCCGGGATCACAGCACCGGATTCTATACCTGAAGAGTTCTCCGCATATGCCGGAAAGGTCTGTCCTCCGATCAGTGTCATGGACAATGCCGCTGCTGCCAGTATTGAAAAGCTTCTGCTAAATGTAATCTTTGTGTTCTTTTTCATAATAATCTGCACCTCTATATTCAAAATCTAAGATTCATATTTGCCTTTTGTCAAAAAATTCAGTTATATAAAATATCGAACGCATGTAACATGCGCTCGAACCAATATTTCTCCAAAAATTAATATCTTGTTAATCTTTCGTAACAGATATTTCTTTTTTTCGTCAAATGCATTATAACACAATTCTTTTTTTTACGACACCCCTAAATTAATTTTTTTTGAGCATCAATGAAAATTGTTTAATTATTCTAGTTATTTCCCTCATTACCTCATCAATTCCATCATTTGTCATAATCCACGTATTTTTATCTATAGAATCCACACAACACGAACTCACAAAGAATTCCGTATCCGGATAAAGCAACTTGTAATACATCAACGCACGTCTTGCATGACAGGTTTTACAGCAGAGAATCGCCTTTTTGATATCCAGGTATTCTCTGTCTGTTACCTGCCGGGAATAAATTGCGTTCTCATAAGTGTAGGTTGCCTGATCTTCTTTCAGAATCGCTTCTTCCGGTACACCATTCTGCATCAGAACATCTTTCAAAAAATCCCATTCCGTTTTGTATGTCCCACAATAACATTCTTTCTTGTCAAGAACTCCTGTAAATCTCCCTGCTGTGATACTGCATCTTCCACTGGGCAGGATCTTTGGTGCAAACCCATTCCTGTAAAGCTCCGCTGCTTTTTCCGCCATTTGAGGATATCCGTTTCCCGGAACAAAGATCACATCCGCTTTTTCCGGCTTATCTTCTATAAACATGAAATCTTCTATCTGTTTCAGAAACTCTTCGTACATTATTTTCTATGTCCTTTCTTTACCATCTGCAGCTAAATCCCGGATCAAAAGATATTTATCTGACAGGTATCCCTTATCCAGCTTTCTGTATTGCCTAATCATATCACTCTTTCGTGGCAGATGCACTAATAGATCATCTGTTTTCTATTTTGTAACGATCACTGTGCTATATCCACTGTCCCTCAGCCTTTGTTCCATATTGACCGCATTTCCAAGCTGCATATATGCTCCTACCTGAACTTTGTAAAGATCATTCTCTCTCAGGATAAACGCCGGAAATCCCTGATCTGTCAGCTGATACAACATCCTGTCTGCATTTTCCCGATTTCGAAATGCTCCTGTCTGTACCCGATAATACAATGGCTCTTCCACCGTTTCCTCATTCAATGTTCCCAGAATGGCATCTGCGATGCTTCTGGCAATCTCTTCGAATTTTTTTTCAAAAAGCTGATTATCCTTTTCCGAGTTTATAAATCCGGTCTCGATCAAAAGTGCCGGCATTTTTGTGCGCCGGAGCACTACCAGCCCCGGACGTTCTTTTACGCCCAGTTCCCGAAACCCCAGTTCTCCCAATGCTCCCAGGATATTCTGTGCCATCTGATATTTAATGCCTTTCTTATCATAGATCAGTACTTCAACTCCATTGTATTGTTCCGGCTTGGAACTGCTGTTGCGATGAAAAGAAATAAAAAAATCTGCTCCAGCTTCATTTGCAGCTTTCGCTTTTTCAAAAGGAGTCTGATAAATATCTGTAGTCCTGGTATAAACCACATCCACGCCATTCTCTTCCAGGATCTTTCCTACTGCAAGGGTCAGTTTCAGATTGTCATCCTTTTCCTTACGATCTTTATAAACAGCACCCGGATCTTCTCCACCATGTCCGGCATCCAGAACGATTTTATATGCCATGTTCTTTCTCCTTGAGAATTTCATTCACAATATGATATGACTGTATGTTTTTTCCTGTGCCTGCATTTCATTTCATGCTTTATTTTGTTTTCCGAATCTGTTTACTCAACATATTTTCACGTTAATTCTTCTTGACTTTTAAGCGTTAAAGTGTTATATTAACACAATCAGTGTTGTATTTTTAAATAATCCAAAAATGCAGCAACATCGTGAGGAGGAAAACAATATGAAAAAGCGTATTTTAACAGCTGTACTCGCAGCAGCTCTTGTAACAGGAACCTGTGCTGCCACAGTAAGCGCCAAAGAAGAAAAGACTTACACAATAGGTATCTGCCAGCTGGTCCAGCATGACGCACTGGATGCCGCAACTAAGGGTTTTGAGGATGCCATCACTGAAAAGATGGGTGATTCCGTAAAATTTGACGAGCAAAATGCACAGGGTGATTCTAATACCTGTTCTACCATTATCAACAGCTTTGTTTCAGAAGGGGCAGACCTGATCCTTGCAAACGCAACCGCATCTCTTCAGGCTGCAGCTGCCGGAACTTCCGATATCCCGATCCTTGGAACAGCCGTTACCGAATATGGTGTCGCTCTCGGAATCGATGACTTTGACGGAACAGTAGGCGGGAACATTTCCGGTACTTCTGATCTTGCTCCTCTTGATGAGCAGGCCGATATGCTCCATGAGCTTTTCCCGGATGCAAAAAATGTCGGACTTCTCTACTGCTCAGCAGAGCCAAACTCCCAGTATCAGGTAGATACAGTAAAAGATGCTCTTGAGAAGCTTGGTTATACCTGTGAAGATTATGCATTCTCTGATTCCAACGATCTTTCATCCGTTGTTACCACAGCTGCCAATGACAGTGATGTAATCTATGCACCTACAGATAATACTGTAGCATCCAATACTGAGATCATCAACAACATCTGTCTTCCGGCAAAGGTTCCGGTAATCGCTGGTGAAGAAGGTATCTGCCAGGCATGTGGTGTTGCAACACTTTCCATCAGCTACTATGATCTTGGATACAAAACCGGCGAAATGGCAGTCAGCATCCTTCAGGATGGTAAAGATATCTCCAAAATGCCGATTGAATATGCACCAAAATTCACAAAAGAATACAACAAAGACATCTGTGACGAGCTTGGTATTAAAATTCCGGATGGATATGAAGCAATCGAAACAGATAAAACAGCTGAATAATCGGTAAAAAACCTATTATACACTGATACAGCGAGAAGGGAGTTCCCCTTCTCGCTGTTCGTGCATAAAAAAGAGGAGGATAATTTAACATGCAGATTATGAGTTTAATAACCGCACTTCCAGGAGCTGCCGCACAGGGGCTTATCTGGGGAATCATGGCGATCGGTGTGTACATTACATTCCGCATTCTTGATATTGCGGATCTTACCGTTGACGGAACTTTATGTACAGGCGGCGCTGTTTGTATCATGATGATGCTCAGCGGACACAATGTATGGGTGTCCATGCTGGTTGCAACAGGAGCCGGACTTCTGGCCGGTCTTGCCACCGGTATTTTTCATACCTTTATGGGCATCCCGGCTATCCTTGCCGGAATCCTGACACAGCTTTCCCTTTACTCTGTCAACCTGAAGATCATGGGAAAAGCAAACCAGGCGATCAATGTTGATAAATTTAATCTTCTGGTATCCCTTCGACGTGTCAAGGGTGTTGCTCTAACACAGAATACGCTTTTTATCGTAGCAATTATGATCATCATTCTGATTGCAGTCCTTTACTGGTTCTTCGGAACTGAACTCGGATGTTCCCTGCGTGCGACCGGATGTAATCCAAGCATGTCCCGTGCACAGGGTATCAACACAGACCGCAATAAGGTTCTGGGACTAATGCTTTCCAACGGACTTGTTGCTCTTTCCGGCGCTCTTCTCACACAGTACCAGGGATTTGCAGATATCAACATGGGACGTGGTTCCATCGTTATCGGTCTTGCTGCAGTAATTATCGGGGAAGCGATCTTCAGCCGTATTTTCCGTAACTTTGCACTGAAGCTGTTAAGCGTTGTATTTGGTTCTATTCTTTATTATCTGGTACTTCAGATTGTTATCTGGATGGGAATTGATACAGACCTTCTGAAAATGCTTTCCGCACTCGTCGTCGCATTGTTCCTTGCTTTCCCATACTGGAAGGGCAAATACTTTACAAAAGCCAAACAGGGAGGTAAATGATCATGCTGAAACTGATCGATATACATAAAACATTTAATCCGGGCACCATCAATGAAAAGGTTGCTTTAAACGGCGTGGATCTTCATCTGAACGAAGGTGATTTTGTTACAGTCATCGGAGGAAACGGTGCCGGAAAATCCACTATGCTGAATGCAGTTGCAGGTGCCTGGCCTGTAGATTCCGGAAAGATCATTATCGGTGGAACCGATGTCACAAAACTTTCCGAATATAAAAGAGCCGCGTATCTTGGCCGTGTATTCCAGGATCCTATGACCGGAACTGCTGCAACTATGGGAATTGAAGAAAATCTCGCTCTTGCCAAACGCCGCGGAAAATCCCGCCTTCTCCGTCCGGGCATTACCCGCCAGGAACGGGAAGAATACCACGAACTCCTGAAGATTCTCGGTCTTGGTCTTGAGGACCGGCTCACTTCCAAAGTCGGACTCCTCTCCGGTGGCCAGCGTCAGGCATTGACACTTCTGATGGCAACTTTAAAGAAGCCTCAGCTTCTTCTTCTGGATGAGCACACTGCTGCTCTTGATCCGAAGACTGCAGCCAAGGTTCTCGAGATCACAGACATGATCGTAAACCGCGATCATCTGACAACCATGATGATCACCCATAACATGCGTGATGCAATCACTCACGGCAATCGTCTGATCATGATGTGGGAGGGAAAGATCATTCTGGATATCCAGGGCGAAGAAAAGAAAAAGCTTACAGTCAAAGATCTCCTGGACAAATTCGAAGAAGCCAGCGGTGAAGAATTTTCCAACGATTCCGCACTTCTCAGCTAAACCACAAAAAAAGAACTCTTATAATAGTTAGACAAACAGCATAACACATGGAAAGAACCTGGCCGGAATTTCATTCTTTATGATGGATTCCGGCCTTAATTTCTGTTCTAATGCCCAAATAACGATAAACTCAAAGCACTTCCATATGTCACCTCTCTTTAGCTCATTTCAATTCCACAGAGAATTCACCACTCCTTCTGCTGTATCGATAAATGGAAGATGTCAGATAATCCTCTTCCGGAGTTGCTTTCTCGAGCGTATCACTTAGAACTTCTTTCAAATCTTCCGGATAAACCACATCCGCATTATGGACCATTACTTCATGAACACTGGTAAAAACCAGATACAGGTCTGACCCCAGAAGTTCAGAAAGACGTCTGGCTACCCCGGGCAAAAAGATTGCTGCCGCTCCATTAGTACGCTTTTCTGTACTCAGGCAATTCCCGGCAATCCCTTTATTTGGATGGTATGTTCCAAGGATATCCATGAAATTATCTCCTTCATATGTCTTATCAAACAGCATTTTTTCCCAATGATAGATTCTTGGTGGACTGATAAAATATGTATTTATTAAAGCAGCTTCGAAAACAGTATCCGCATCTTTTCCCCATTTCTCCACAAAGCTTTTCTTGATCTTTGCACTCAGAACATATCCTTCTTTTTCTCCTGCAAGATAATAAACCACTAAAGCAATATCTCCGATTTTGTGATGAACCAACTCCTTCAGTATAGTCCTGTTTTTATCTGCATTCAGAAGTCGAATAAAAAGTCTGCTTTTTACCTTCTCATAATCTTTCAGATCGTCCAAATCACATAGCACACAATTTTCACTGACTTTTTTTATCTCCCTAATACAATCATGAACGATATTTTCAAAAGAATGTTCCTGACAGTACCTTTTATAAAGCTCTTCTGTATGCAACCCGCAGACTGTTTTTGCCTTTTCCATATGACCACTCTCTACAAATAGCCTATCTCCCAAACAGCCATATTTTTCTCCATCGTTTGAAAAATAAATTTCTTCTTCCTTCAGATCCATAGCCGCAAGAAGGAGCTTTCTCAGGTCCGTGACAAAAGTTTCATAACTTTTTTCCATATTTAATTTCCTTTCTGTGAAACAAAGCGGACGAATGTCCTGACAAAATCCTGTGCGCTCTCACAACGACGCACAAAATGATTCTGATCTGATAACATGATTAGATATTTCTGTGGAAAGAACTTCCACTGTAGAATTGCAGAGAGCAGATTTCTCTGCTGAATCTGAGTTGCTTGCTGTATGGACAAGTATAATAGAAGTTTTCAGATTTGTAAAGAAGTTTTCATCGACAGAAAAAGCAACTTCCGCTGCCTTTTGCTGTCATACCTTTTGTATTGTTTCAGATTTGTGTCTCATTCCGAAATATCAGTAATGGATTTCTCCATGTTTCTCCAGATAATCCAGAAATCCCTCACAACCTTCCTGTATATCTTCATAAGTTTCATCAAAATTTCCTGTATACCAAGGATCCGCAATATCCCGTCCTGATCCGGCAAAAGTCAGAAACTTATAAAGCTTCTCTTCCGGGTCATTCTTCAGCATCCTGTTAAGATTACGCATATTAGCAGAATCCATACCAATAATATAATCGGATTTTTCATAATCCGCCCACGTAATCTGCTTCGCTCTGTGCGGAACCAGTGGTATTCCCACTTCTCTCAGCTTGTTCACTGTTCCTCTGTGAGGCGGATTCCCAATCTCCTCTGTACTTGTTGCAAAACTGTCGATCAAAAACTGATCTGAAAGGCCGAGCGTTTTTACTTTGTGCGTAAAAACACTCTCGGCCATGGTTGATCTGCAGATATTGCCGTGGCAGACAAATAACACTCTTATCATTGCTTAAAACTCCTTGAAATGCTGTATTTACGCTGTTTACAGGTATTTTCCGATAATCTTCAATCCTGTCATTTTCCTGTATATCACAGCATAAATTCGTATATTTTCTTATCCAAATTTAGTAACTTCTTAGTAATAATCAGCCTGGAAAACAGGCTTTCTAAGAACCTTATAATCAGATTATTTTTAATTCTTTTTTCTATTATTTTATCATACTATGCCAGTTTTGCAATCCTATTCATCTCTTCTTTTGCATCAATTAATCCCAGATGCGTATATACATTTAACGTAACCCCTATATCAGAATGTCCCATTAAATATTGGAGTGCTTTCGGATTCATTCCAGCTTTCGCCATATTGGAACAATATGTATGCCTGCATACATGAGGCGTGATCTTTGGCATTTGTTTCTCATGAGTACGATTATACTTTCCTAACGCCCATTGAAAATGTTTTTCCCAATGGAGTGCTACCTCAGGCATATCTTTTTTATCCAGGAATAGAAATCGACTATATCCATCTATAATCGGCTCAACCCTTACTTTTTTACGGTTTTTCACAATCTGTTCAAAACATTCATAAACTTCATCTGTCATCGGTAACATTCGTGTTCCACTTGAAGTTTTGGTATCTTCAATGACGTACTGCATTCCTCTGGTTCTCTGAAGCTGATGATTCACATTGATTTTTCTCTCCTGAAGATCAATATCTTTCACTGTCAATCCACAAAACTCAGAAATACGCAGTCCAGTCTTAAACAAAATAAACATTCCATTATAGTATTTTGAGTAATGGTCATCATTTCGGATAAACTCCAGAAATAACTCTTCCTGTTCTTTTGTAATTGCCTGTCTTGTAACACTGTCATTTACGACAACTGTACATAATTGAAATTCAAAAGGATTCTTGCGCAGTAAATCATCTTCAACTGCCATCTGAAATGCAGGTCTTACAATTCCACGCACACTGTGAATGGAACTGTATCCTCTTCCATCTGCTTGCAGCTTAATAAACCATGCTTTTGCATCCGACAATTTTATTTTATCTATTCTTCTGGTTCCGAATTCTTCTTTTTTTATTATATTGATCACAAAATCATAGTTCGCCTGAGTGTTATGACGAACCCCCTTTTTTTGTCCAATGTATTTTTGAACCAAATCTAAAACTGTTAAATTTCCTCCGTAAGGTACTATACCATCATGTAAATCTCTTTGGATATTTTTTTCTTTTTCCCTTAGAGCTAAGCATGGTCTGCATCCAGTTGGCAGAGAATCTGTTGGCTCTAATTTCCAACTATACAAAAACTTCTGCTTTCCATAACAATCTGTATATACAAACGCATATCTTCCATCTTTTCTCTGACTTTCTCCGTTTCGTAAAATTCGACCTTTTTTATCCCGTCGTTTTTGGTCACGTTTTGTTTTACCCAAACGTCTTCGCCCCTTTCCACGAAGAAGCCCTAGCACGATATAGGTATTATATCATACCAGGGCTAGCATTTCCACTTTAAAGTGCTAAATTGTTCGTATATTTTTTACAAAGACGTAGTCTGATCCAGAAAGGCCTCAAATTTCTTACGGTTAATCAATGACTTACACCCCACCTGGACTGTAAAGCAACATTCTGAATTTAGATGTTCCGAAATAAGCATCCTTATTTTCTTTTCACCTATTCCAAAATATTGCACTGCTTCATCCACCGTAAGCATATATTTTTCCCAAATTGGAATCTTACCTTTTTCAATTTTAATCGCCACTCTTCTCTCCTCCTTTTCTCTTTGGACAAAACATTTTTATCTGCCCATGACAATTTACAATTTTATACACTGTCATCGGCAGATAAAATTACAATACAGGTGGCAGTTCAGTACTCTGCCCACATCGGTTTTGCACCGTCATTATATATGACCAGATTTTTTCTGGAAGTATCATTATCACAGATATGCTTCGTCGCCCTGTGCAGTTGCTGCACATTTTGTCAAATTCTTCTCGCTCCATACCTTTACTTCAATGTTATATTTCAGCATTTCCTCGTATTTACTCCATTAACAGAGCAGATATATCATGGCGGATTTACCTAGTGGCTCTACATATCTTCACGTCCTGTATGTAAAACAATATACAATTTTCAAGGTACAAAATTCCTGAAGGGGAAAAGGAATCTATATTAAATACTCCCTTTACTGATTACTTTTCCTTACATATGATTTCGTATCAAATCCCAAGGTCTTAGTAATCAGTTTTGCTTCCAGGCGTTGACGCAGAGTTTCATCTACACAGTAATGCACCTGTCCAAATTCGTCAAACATTTTTCTGGTAGCCAAAACTGTTATGTACCCTTCATAATGCTTCAACACTGCCTGGATTGCCTCAGTATCACCAGTTGATGCTGCCTCAATAACATGGAATGGCAGCAAATCAAATGTGCATTTCTGTTTTTTACTTTTTTTCATTTGCAGATTCCTCCATATTTTTTCTCATCAGTTCCAGTGATCGTCTACGATGCTCATTAATTGTGCTGCGTACAAGATTCATTTCTCTGGCAATGTCTGCATCACTCATATCCATAAAATATGATAATAACACAACATTCCTTTTCTTTTCAGTAAGTGTCTGCAGTGCTTCAGCAATCAATGCATCTTTGACTTCTATGTCGTAACCCAGAACCTGAAAACGATGTGTTTCCATTTCATGCTCATCCATTATAAAAAGTCTGCTCAACTCCTTTTCTGATAATTCTGACAACATCACTTCATACTTCTGGCGATATGCCATATGCTTTTCATAATTAATAACTTCACTTTTCAATGCCAGCTTGCACAGAGAATCAAACTGATGTCTGACTGTCTGCTCATCTTGAAAAGAGGATTGCTCCATAAGAGTTCACCTCCTTCCCCGCCGGTAGGCAATAAGCAAAGTTCTTGCTTCCCCTTCACACATATCCCAAACGGATGAGTGCATTTGTCGGGGTGTGGGAAGAAATTTTTAAAAAATTTCTTAATAAATACGAGAAAATTGTTTTTCCTGTATTTTGAGGTATATAAAAAACGTCCTAATGGGTAGTTTTTAGCCCATCGGACGCTATTTATATCAAAAGATAATATTTTGCCATCATTTCTTGTGGCGTATAATTCACTTTTTGAGGTAAAGAAATTTATTTGCTTTTTTGAACTATTTATCTATTTCATCCGTCACGTAATGACGGATGTGATACCAGACAATAAAATTCTTAATCTTTCCAATACCTCCGGATCTGTTTTACGGAAATTCAGAATTTTATATGTCTTTTAAAAAGTGAAATATCACCCTCTTTTTTAGTGAAATATTAGTTCATTTTCTTTCAAGAAAGGGAACTATACACTAAACATGGAGGTGTATCATATGCCAAAACAAACAGATAAAGAACTGGGATTGTTTTTTAAGAACGCCCGACACGAGCAAAAATTGACTTATGAAGAATTAGCTGAAAAAGCAGAAATGTCCAGCCGATATTTAAAGGAAATTGAAAATGGGGGCCGAGTTCCCAGTTTTCATAAAATCAGAAAACTGGTACGCGCTTTAAATGTTCCTCCTGAACCATTGTTTTATCCAAACAATCATACAGATAATCTTGATTATCAACGCCTGCTCATGTACCTGTCAAAATGCAACGATGAGCAAATTACCGCTATCCTTGCCATCGTAGAAGCATACCTGCGCACATACAAAATTCCTACAGACCACGATAAACAAGATCCCTGAAATTCATTTGAATTCTATCTGAATTATTCTGAAGAAGCGGTATGGTTTCCCATACCGCCACTCTTAACGTGCGTATTTTTCCATCATTCTCTTAACATTCGTGGATTTCTTTATTGCCCCTATATTAATAAGAAACTCAACTACATCCATCATTCCCTGGTAATAAGCCCGCTGCTCCTCTTCATAATGGAAATGTTCTAACTGATTCAGATATTTATTCCAGAAATTCTGCTCACGCTCTGGGATTTTTTCCAGATGTAGTGGCAGCTTCTTTTGTATTTGTTTCAAATTCTTCTCTGCTTCTTTCCATTCTTCCGGCTGTACTGTATATTCTCTTTCTCCGGAGTCACAGCGCAATTCCTCAAACAAATTCGATACTGCTTCATAAAATTCATTCATCTTCTTTCCACCTCTCACTAGAATTATTTCTCATTACAGGCAGCATTATCATTTTCTTATTTCAAAAATCAAATAAACTTTCCAAAAACTTCATCTTTAGAAGTATAGTAACAATATTTTTCCTTAAAATCAATAATAATACTTCATCTTTAGAAACTTTTGAGGATCAGAATGATTATTTATTGGGATAAAAAAACGAACAGTAAAAACAGAATAGGACAACGGGTAAAAGAATTACGAAAGGCTCATAATCTTACTCAGAAAACACTCGCTGCCAAATTACAACTTGCAGGATATGATTTTAATGATCTGGCAATCCTGCGAATTGAACAAGGCACACGTTTCGTTCCCGACTACGAAGTTGTCGCACTGGCCGAAGTATTTAATGTTTCCTGCGAATATCTTCTTGGTCTGACGGACGCTCCTGCAAAATAATTCAATTGTATTGCTGCCCATTCTATGCTAAACTATGGATAGATACTTCTGAACAACATACACTATTTATAAACCGTATGATTGGAGTGATTTCATGGAATTAACAAAAAAAGTCCCTACAACCGATAAAAACCAGGAAAACAATCATCTTCTCCGCATGTTAGACCGGGGAATTGATGATATGGAAGCTGGTCGTGAATTGCCACTGGAAGATGCTTTTCGCAAAATCACAGAATTAAGGGATGCACGAAGAAATGCAAGAATATAAAATTATTTTAACCTGGGAAGCAATTTACGATGTCACAGACATTGCAGATTATATTGAAGAAGAATTCGGCCAGCAACGTGCTGACCGTTTTCAATCTGATCTGAAAGAACAAATGCAGAATTTAGGCCAGTTCAGTACTGCCTTTCCCCGAACTCAAATTCTGTACAGAGGATATTCCATACATAAAAGATCTTTTCCGCCATCTATTATTTTTTATATTATAATGGAAGAAACAAAAGAGATTCATATTCTCCGAGTGTTGCGCCATGAACGAGATTGGGAAAATATCCTGTTGCAAAGATCAACTTATACATATCCAGAATGAATACCTGGGAGCCAATCAGAGATTTTTCTGAAAGGCTTCCTTTTTTATTACTTCCCACTGTCAATTAAATCATAACTCATATCCAGAAAATCCAGCGTCTTAGCTTCACTGACAGAATCATCCAAAAGAATCGTAATCCAGTGTTGCTTATTCATATGATACCCCGGTAAAAATCCATACGTTTGAATAATCATCCCAACCAGATCAGGATCACATTTTACATCCAGGATGTCAATGTTTCCATCTTCTTCTAATCCCAGTATTTTCTTTTCCACTACCATAATTATAGCATACCATTTTCCATTTTTATGTCGAAGCACCGCAGAATCAGGATCTTTTTTCCATAAATATTCCGGTTCAGTTCCATATTGCTCTTTTACATATTGAAAAATTTCTTCACGTTTCAAATTTATCCCTCACTTACGATTTCTTTCTCTGATTATACGCTATCAGGATTGTATTCTCAACCACTTCTCACAGTTCTATTTATGTTTTATAGCTTTTGCATAGCCTGCTTTGCAGGCTACACCCCAAAAGAAGCAAGCACTGCCAGTGTCATGACACCTGGCTCATTTTGTCAAATTCCCTTTCCGGTTCATTCTACCAAAATGTATCAGGGAGTATCCCTGGCCCTCTCATATTTTATAATTTCTTAATTTGACGCTTCCGCCTACTCCTGTTAAAATAAACTGTAGACACATCTATCCAAAACATCATACAGTCAAGTAATATAACTGTCATAACCGAACTGGTTAGACAGTTTTTTTGTACTCTTTTTTATAGAAAAAAACGAATTGGAGGATTTCAATGAGCAAACGTACCAGAATTCATCCCGTACAATTTTATTTGAATGATGACGAACAATACATTTTAGAAGAAAAATATCGTCTTTCCAGGATGAAAAGCAAATCTGCCTTTCTACGGAAAATGATCTTATATGGATTTGTATATGAAGTAGACTACTCTCATATCCGAAAAATGAATACCCTGTTGGGCAATATCAGCAGCAATTTGAATCAGATCACCCATCGTATAAACAGTACCAATACAGTTTACCCAAAGGACCTGGACGATATAAAGGAGTTAATGGAAAAAATATGGCAGTTACAAAAATCCATGGTATCAAAACAACCGTTAATAAAGCAATAGAATACATCTGCAATCCAGATAAAACTGACCAGAATCTATATATTTCTTCCTTTGCCTGCTCTCCCGAAACAGCCGTTCTTGACTTTAAATACACTTTGGATCATACACATGACTGCAGAGATCCGCACAATACAAATAAGGCATTTCATCTGATTCAGGCATTTTCCCCTGGTGAAGTTTCCTATGAAGAAGCCCATCAAATTGGCAAAGAACTTGCGGATCGCTTACTGGAGGGAAAATACTCCTATGTTCTGACAACACACACTGATAAAGGTCATGTACATAACCATTTAATTTTCTGTTCTGCAGATAACATCACTTTTTCTCATTACCATGACTGTAAAAAGAATTACTGGAAAATACGAAATCTCAGCGACACTTTATGCCAGGAACATAACCTGTCCACAATTATGCCAGATGGTAAAAAAGGAATGAAATACAATGAATGGGCTGCAAATAAATCTGAATCCAGTAAAAAAGCGCAGCTGCGAAAAGATATCAACCAGACAATCCGAATTGTTTCCACTTACTCAGAATTTCTTGCATTTATGGAAGCTAAAGGATATGAAATAAAAAACGCAGAATTTGGCGAAAGCAGCAGAAAATACATTACCTTTCGTTCTCCCGATATGTCCCGTCCAGTGCGTGGAAGTGCTAAATCTTTAGGAAAAAATTTTACTAAAGAACGTATCAAAGAACGCATTGAAAATAAACGTCAGAAAGCTATTTTTCCTTCTGTTCATAACAAATTAATAGATACCAATGCTCCCAATATAGCAGGAAACATTGGACTTCAGAAATGGGCAAATAAGGAAAATTTAAAAATTGTCTCTGCTGAATATAACAAGATGTTCACACATAATCTACATAATTTTTCAGAACTTGAAGACCGCATAGCCTTGTTACATATGCAGCAAAAAGAGGTAAATACCTCTGTTGTTTCTCTCGAGTCTCAGATACGCCATCTTCGAGAAATGCTAAAATATGCCGAACAATATCAGAAAAATAAAATTTACGACGACCATTATAAAAGCTCCAAAGATCCAGATCGTTATTTCCGTAAATATGAATCTCAAATTATTCTTTTCGCGGGTGCTGAACATATTTTACAGGAAAATGGTATAAACCTGAAACATCTTAATTCCAATAAGTTGCAAGAGCAAATTGCAGATCTTATTTCCAGAAAAGAATCTCTAAATACTCAATACGTTTCTTTTAAGCAAGAAATAAAAGAGTTGGAATTGATACATCAAAACCTGTCCAAATATCTCAAACAGGATGCTCCTGAAATACAAAGATCTTCTCATAACCAACTCCCTTCTTTGTAAAACCATAATAATAGGCAGCGATTTCACTCGCTGCCTAAATTCCCATTAAACCGATATCCTACACCTCGTACTGTTTGTATATATAATGGTTGTCCAGGATCATCTTCTATTTTTTCTCTGATATTGCAGATATGTCGCATAACCACATTATAATCACCGGAATAAGGTTCATTCCATACCAGATCATAAACCATTTCTTTTCCAAATATTCTACCTGGACTTTTCGCTAAAAAAAGTAAAATATCATATTCATATTTTGAAAGATGAACATCACTATCATTCTTTTTAACAATTCGTTCCTGTAGATATATTTTTAATTCTCCAAACCTTATAATTTCCGGTATGAATTGGTTTTTATGTTCCCAGCTAGTCAATATGTTTTCACTTATGCTTCCATTAGCATCTGTGATTCTCTCAATAATTTCTATCTTTTTCACCTTTATTGCCTCTACATTATTAATTTTATATTCTATATATCATCTGCCATTTGACTTTTTTCTTCTACAAGTAATATAATATATTTATTACATATGTAGGATTTAGCAGGAGGATTTTATTATGTCACTACCCCAGATTTCAGAAGCCGAATTTGAAGTTATGAAAATTGTATGGAAATATGCTCCCATCAATACAAATGAAATTACAGAAAAACTTACTCTAACTACCAGCTGGAGTCCAAAAACAATTCAAACTCTTATCAAGAGACTTGTTTCCAAAAAAGCTCTTTCCTGCGAAAAACAAAGCCGGGTATTTGTCTATACTCCATTAGTCCAAGAAGATGAATATATACGCCAGGAAAGCAATTCTTTTTTAAAGCGATATTATAATGGAAATCTTTCTTCTATGCTGGCTTCTTACCTTGAAGACGATAAGCTCTCTTCAACAGAAATTGATAACTTACGCCATTTATTATCAAAACATCAGAAATAGGAGGTTTTGAATGAGCAACTGGATCATCCACTTTTTAATCAGTAATATCTTCATATGTATTTTTACACTTGTAATAATCGGAACAAAAAAACTTCTGAAAAAATATTTATCTGCGACTACACAGTACCATCTCTGTTTTCTTTTATTTTTATTACTTGCCGTGCCATTTTTTCCTGTACAGATTCATGGCTCACAACTTTTTTCATGGTTACATTTTTTTCAAACTGACTCAGGACTTAACTCTGGTACCGACACGCTATCCGAACTTACCAGTAATACACAAAATATTTTGTTAAACCAGGTGAATGATTTTTCAGTTTCCATCAGTAGTCAATTTTCTGGAGGCTTGAATACCATACTCTTTCTAATATGGATAACGGGTGTTATGATTATGTCAGTCCTCACCCTTCATTCATTAAACTATGTACGTTCCATAAAAAGATCTGCTCTCCCGCTTCAAAATCAGCAGGTAAAAACTATTTATTACAATTGTTTAAAGGAACTTAAAATCTCTCACCCAGTATCAGTCTACAGTACTGCATTTTTAAAATCACCAGTTTTAATCGGAATAATACATCCCAGAATTTACATTCCCATCCATTTAATTTCCGAACTGAATCCTGATGATATGCGTTTTATGCTGCTACACGAATTACAGCATTACCGTCACAAAGATACATTTATTGGCTTCCTCATGGTCATAAGTAATATACTCTACTGGTTTAACCCTTTTGTTTGGTACACTTTAAAAGAAATTCTCTGTGACCGTGAAATAGCCTGTGATTCTGCTGTATTGCAGATGATTTCTGCTGATGAATACCAAGCTTATGGAACTACACTGATTAATTTTGCAGAAAAAATATCCTCTTTTTCCTCTCCACTGGCAGTTGGAATGTCCGGAAATTTCAGGCAGATGAAACGACGTATTCTCAACATCGCCGTTTTTAGGAAAGAAACTCTTTATCAAAAAATGAGAGCATTGATAATTTATCTGGTCATTAGTGCTGTTTTTATTGGATGTACACCCATTTTATCCATTGATGCCTCTACTCAAAACGTATATCATTTTAGTGATACAGACAAAAATATCTCCCTGTTAGATATATCCGAAACATTTGGAACATATGATGGATCATTTGTTTTGTATGACAATAATTTGGATTCCTGGAAAATATACGATCTTGAAGAAGCCACCAAACGTATTCCGCCAGAGTCTACCTACAAAATATACGATGCATTATTAGGGTTGGAATCCGGAATCATCACACCAGAACACTCTTCCATGACATGGAATGGTGATGCCTTTCCTTTTCCATCCTGGGAAGCTGATCAGGATTTAAACTCTGCTATGCAAAATTCCGTTAACTGGTATTTCCAGGCAATTGATTCGCAGCTCGGAATTAACAGAGTCCAGGAATTTTTGAATAAAATAGAATATGGAAACCAAACAACCAGTTCAAATCTGGATTTATACTGGTCCGATTTTTCATTAAAAATCTCGCCTTTAGAGCAAGTAACATTATTAAAAAAATTTAACACAAATGAATTCCATCTAAATTTCCAAAATGTATTTTCTGTTAAAAATGCTATAAAAATTGCCAGTACACCTAATGGTAATTTCTACGGAAAAACTGGAACCGGTCGTGTCAACGGACAGGATATCAACGGCTGGTTTATCGGATATGTAGAAACTTCCGATAACAGCTATTATTTTGCAACCAATATCCAAAGTGATTCTAATGCAACTGGCAAAAAAGCATTTGAAATCACTTCTGATATCTTAAAAAAATTACATATATGGAATTAACAAATATGAAAGGGCTGATAGTTGTTATCAGTTCTTTCTTTTTATTCTATATTGATATTTGGGAACTTCTTTCGTACCATTATTCAGAATTTTATTCCCCATATATTTAAAACTCTTATCATCGTTGAACTTAACAGTCAGCTCACTTGTAATAACGGCATCATTACATATAAATGTATCACATACAGCATCAACAACCAACACACTGTTTCCCTCTCCGCTATCTCTTATTTCAACGACCTCCGGTAAAGATGTTCCAAAATGAGTAGGGCTATAATTTAAACAGCCTAATCGTTCCCAGTCATAAGTTTGATGTTCCGAATCAAATACTGCCCATTTTTTAATTTGATCTGCTGTTATCGGCAAAAACTCCATTATCAGATTTTCAAACTCTTCTGCCGGAATTCCACTTGAGTTACCTGAAAACTCATATCTCTCCCCGTATTTCATTCGATATAAATATTCATATAAACCATTATAATCTAACCCTTCCATATCAGATCTATCCCAATCAGAACATAAAAGATTATTCCCCTGATATCCAAGCAAATACACACACCTCTTTGAAACTTCCCTGCATTCATCACTTAAAGGTTTAATTCTTATCATAGAACTGCCATCAACCGCTTCTGATACTTCCGGATACTTTGGAACGCATAGCGTATAACCAAACCAGCCTTTTTCTGTATATTTCCATTCTTCTATCCTTGTATACGAAACATATACAATAGATGGATTGTCGTTCATACCCCAAACAGCTTTCACAGCCAGCAAATACATATCTGTCCCATCATAATTGAATTTGAGTCTTTCTATCCCACCATCCCTGTTAATCCTATATAAGACGATATCTCCTGTCAGATCCTGTTCTGCCCTGAAAAGAAATTCTTCCATTTTAGAATAATTAGCCATATTTGAATACGGTGCTGATGTAATAACGGGGACATTTTTTTCCTTTAATACTTCCTGCATTTCTTCCATTACTGTCTCAGAAACTACTATATTCGATGAAGTCCCTTTATCCGCCTTTTGATAAATGACTTTCATCTGATTCATAACATTCTTACAATCTTCAATAGCTTCTTCTTTCACGACTTCATCTACTGGCAAATCATATCCTCTTTCTTGTACAGCATAATTCGCAGTTTCCTGTGAAATATATTCTAAATCAGCCCCTTTACATTTTGTATTTCCTATGAAAAAGCATCCCGAAATAAATAAAACGCTCATCATCTTTTTCAGTTTTCTTTTTGTAATCATATCAATTATCTCCATAACATTCCTCCCACTTTTCGTCTGATAATCTTTCCGTATACCAGGTAACCTCTATTTCTGACCTTGATACATAATTGGATACATATTGAAATCTATCTTTATCTAACAGCCGAATGGTTACGCTATGACAAAACGCCTGATCTAATTCTTTTTGTGGCCATACCGCATTTACTTCCAGTGTTATTGTTCCATCTTGATTTTCTATGTAGGAAACAACTTCCGGATATGGAATATATGGTGTGGGAGCAAAATCATATACGATTCCTCTGGTTCGATACCGATATGTCTGTATTTCTGTGTGAAATACCGTTCCTGTCTGCAGTATCTCTGCGCTTATATTAAAATATTTTTGAAATATCGTTTCAAATGATTCTTTTGGGATTTCATAAGTCTTTCCTTCCTTAAATTCATCAGTTTTTTCTTCCATTGAAAGTAAACGATCAAAAACATCATAAAAATTTATTCCATCATAATTTTTTTCACTCCAATTAGAAGTAAACAATTTATTAAGTGTATATCCAAAAGGAAGTATATATTTTCGATTCAACTCCCGACATTTTTTATTTAACGGTGCTACCCGAAAGTCCCGATATCCAGACGGTCCATCATATCCTGCCGGATGATATTCTTCTATAAAGAAATGCCCGTTTTCTGTATATTTCCATGAATTAGCTCTAAACTCATGATAATATGTTTCCTGCCAAGTGTCCTCTTTCCATTTAAAAGAGCTTACTTCAACGTCTATTTTCCCCTGTTTGGTTTTCAGATCATACCGGATAAAATAATCCCCTGCTATAACTTGAAATATAGTAGTTTTTCCATTCTTCTCTTTTTCTGCTTTTTTCAAAAAATCATCTACTTTAATACTTTGAACCATATCCAGCTGATTGTAGGAATCAATTACTGCATATCCATATTTTCCAAAATAATCCATACTTTTTTGTATTGTACTCAGCTCATATAGTGCATTTTCTTTCACAGCATTCTCATATATGTTCCGATAGCCTTCTGCTAGCATTTCACACTCTCTGTAAATTTTTTCTTTCGTATCTTCAATTGTCTTTTTCTGCTCTTTCTTTATGCCACATCCACTACAGACAGCAAGAAAAATAACTCCCACAAATATTTTCCAAATTTTTTTCATATCATTTTCCTCTTACATTTGTAATATTTAAAGGTAAAAATTATTCATTACCAAGATATTCATCCAGTATCGCCTTATCCTTTTCCACCACATAACCGCTTCCTCCAATATCTTTCACATTCTCTACCATACTGATGAGCAAAATAGGATTCTTTGTATCTCTATCTGTAGTAAAAACTGTAAACCAGCCAATTTCTGTTCCAGATGTATCTTCTTTTGTAGCTTTCAGTTCCGCTGTTCCGGTTTTTCCTGCTAATCTAATGTCTTCCCGGCATGCTCCATAACCAGTTCCTTCCGGGTTATTCACTACACCCTCTAACCCCTCCATAACCTCCGAAACAATTTGTGGTGAAAAAGCATCTTTTATCCAGATTTCACTGGAAGTGCTTCCACCATCCGCGTGAAGATATGGCTTTATCATATTTCCATCATTTAGAAAAGCCGTATAAATGCTTGCAAGATGCAAAGGATTTACCAGAATCTGTCCCTGTCCATACCCACTGTCAGCAAGCTGGATTTCTGTTTCTATCTTGTCCATATTAGAATATTGGGACTCTGACATTTTAATATCAAATGGAAGTTCCTGATTAAATCCTATTTGATTTAGAGACTGCATCAGTTGATCCGCACCAATTTTTAATGCTGCTTTTGCAAAATAAATATTATCTGAATAAATAAGCGCATTTTTCAAGATCACAGGTTCATAATCATGAAGTGTAGTCACTGTATAATCTCCCCACGAGGAATCTTTCTGCCACGCCAGACCCTCATTTCCAAAATCGTCATTTGCAGTAAATGCCCCCACTTTTAATCCAATTGCAGCAATTACAGGTTTAAAAGTTGAGCCAGGACACCATGTCTGGCGAAAGCGGTTGTATAAAGGCCTGTCTTCATTTTCATTTAATGCACTCCACTGGCTGTTGTCCATTCCACGTACAAAATCATTATTATCATAAGATGGCGTACTTACCAACGCCAATACTTCCCCTGTATAAGGATTCAAAGCTACAGAACATCCTCTGTCTTCTTTAAATTGTTCATAAAGAGTACTTTGAAGATCACCATCAATCGTAATATGGATATCTTCTCCATCTTTTCTAGGCTCATATGCAATAACACTTTTTTTATTTCCATTTGCATCTACAATACAGATTTCACACCCATCTGTTCCTTTTAGTTCTTTTTCATAAAGCGTTTCCAGTCCAGTCTTTCCAATCACACTGTTTGTACGATACCCTTCCCCTTTATGTTCCTGCAAATCTTCGGCTGTAACCGCCTGTACATACCCTACCAGATGAGAGGCAGCTTCTTTTAGATAATAAGTTCGTACTTTTACATCAGATAACATAATACCTGGAATCTTCAATAATGTGTCCTGCTTTTCTTTTTCTTCCAGAACAGTTTTATCCGGATTCACTGTCAAAAGATCGACCTCTTGTATTTTAGGAATTGTTGCTACTGGTACAAAAGAATCTGCTTTTACCCAACCAGCTTTTAACTTATCCTCAATTTCGTCTGCTCCAATTCCAAGATACTCTGCCAGTTTTTTTATTGTATCTTCTCTGTTCTCCATCCTGCCCGGAACAATTCCTACCGAAGATGCAGTTCCCTCTCCAGCCAACTGACGACCATTTCTGTCTAAAATATCTCCTCTCTTTGCCTCTTCTGACGTTACCTGAACTTTATCCGTTGCAGATAACTCTGGAAAAATCAACTGATCCTGCCAGATTAAATGATATCCTGTCCAATCATGTGAAAATACCGCATCGTTGGTAAATTCTACATTTCCTGCAGCAGTCTGCATATTTGTTGTATAGGAAACTGCCGCATTTCCGTTTTCTTGTCTTTTTACTGTAATATCGGTTATGGACAGATCAGACATCTCAATGCCTTCATATATTTTAGAATTTCGTTCTATAAATTCTTCCTTACTGTTCATGCTGCTTTTTTTCTGATCCAGCATGGCATACATTTGCTCATATTCCCCTTTTTCAATATATTTCATATATTCCATTAGTCTTTTTTCAGGAACATTACAATTCATTATTGTTACAATACCGATTCCACCACCAATCAATATACCGCTAAATAAAACTATTTTTGTAATAATCTTCGTGTGTTTTTTTCTTTTCTTTTTTCTCATATAGTTTTATTTCTCCTTTTTTCATATTTTCTTAAATATTACACTTGTAATATTTAAACGTCAAGCTTTTTCTTAGGTTTATATATGTAGACAAGAGAAAAGATTTGCATAAAAAAGAAAGGGCATCTCAAAGCCTTCTTTGATAAAGAACTTTACGACACTCTGAGGTAATGGTTTCTCCGGATGTTTCCCAAACGCTATAATCACTCTCCAGAAGAACCAAAAACGATTTTTAATTTTCTCTCAGAAAAAAAAGAACTACTCTAAATCTGCTGATCTTTGAAATAACCCTGCTCGTTTCTTATAATCACAAACATATTCAGACAACACATTCTTTGCTGGCAGATTATTATAGCAGAAAACGCAACAAATCCCTTTATTAACTTTTGTTCCATATATTTCCTGTACCAATCCTATTGTTTCATCATCTGAACAAAAGCTCTTCGGAATCTCCCTACAATCCCTGATAATAACGCAAATCTGTTTACTATGTCCTCTCTGTTAGTATACAAGCCAGCTAATCTCTTTATTATAGTATCTAAATACTTCTTCCCAATTCCACTACTCAAAATTTCTTCAGTCACTATTTCTGCAGATGTGTTTTTATATCAGCCAGAGTTCCCCTGGCTGAATTCTTCCAATATATACCTGTTAACACTTCTCAAAGTTCCCGACATTGGGGTCAGACCCTATTAAACATACTGGACAAAAACGATATTGGCTCCGGCCCAAGCGGTTCGGACTCCATCCGACAGCGAAAGGTGCAGAAGCGATGGGGCAAGAGCCACCAGCGGTAGGATGCTCACAATGAGCGCAGCGATACTAACTGATTGAAATTTTTTCTTTTCCATAGTTTTACCTCATTTCTTTTTTCCCAAATTGGGTGACAGCCAACGCGAAAAACAGGCCAAACACTACAATCGCGCACGGCAGGAACGGAAACACCGAAAACGAAAAAGCGGCGTCGGAAGTTTCTGCTGTAAAGTCATGGAGAGAGCAGGAAACGAGATAACCGCTGTAACAGTACGGGTAGGCGATCCACAGCGGCGTATTCGCAACCAATACACCGGGAATCACAAGCAGCAGATTTAATCCCACAGAAAGAAGCGGTTTTTCAAACAGCACAGTGATGGCCCACATAGCCGCAATGCACGGCAGCATAGTCAGAAACAGCCCCAAGCACCATTTCAGAAGATATAGGATCGGCAGGGTTTCTGTTACTCCCATTGTCTGTGTCGCAATCAGCCCAGCGATTACAAATACGACAAGAAACACCACCATCTCCATAAACAGATAAAAGGTAAGCACACAGAATTTGGCAATGGATAATGCGCAGCGGCTGACCGGTAGCGCCAGCATTTTCAGAATCCCGTTATTTCCTGTTTCTCGTCCTGCGATCATCACGCAAACCACGATCATGCTGAATGGAAGCAGATAGTAGGCGTAAACAAGCGCACTTTGAATAAACATGGCAGGCCACGCATTGGTGTATTCCGGTGTAAAGTAGTTGCTCAAATTCGCAACCCCGGAAACCACCACCAATAAAGGTGCAATGAAAATCAGGGGTACGATTTTGGAGCGTTTTACTTTCATAAACTCGATTTTGAGTAAATCCAAAAAGCTCATTTCTTATTATCCCTCCTTACTCGTAGCGTCTGTACTTCGCCAGCCACAAGCCCACAGCAAGGAACAACAGTGTTTCCACCAAAGCGACAAGGGCAACCGTCGAATCAGGCTGGGCACTCATGGCTACTGCTGGTTTCAGAATAATCACAAAAGGATGCACCAGCAAAAGCATCAGCCCCGAATTTGCAAGGGCCATACCACTCAGAAAACCGGCAACACCAATTCCAAGCGGCACCCACATATTTTCAAAGCGCGAGAAAATCAACAGCATAAACGACAGTACCGGCATGGATGTGAGAAAAGAGTATCCGGCAAAGCGTACCAGCGTACCCATCTCAAATGCTCCGTCCGGCAAGTCCGTCATTCCAATCTGTGCAAGTGCCAGGTTTTGCAGCACGATTGCAACCAAAAACATGACCGTCAGAATCAGAAATTTGCACAGATACATGACTGGGACGCTGACGGGAAGCATATACATCTTCTTTACGGCACTTCCCTTAAATTCCATGTTGTAGATCATGCAGGTAGCAACCACGATACCGAACAGATTCAGCACCATAATCATGCCGTAGAGCTGGGTCAACAAGACATCCATCGGGGCCAGCGGCAGATTCAGAAGTGTGTCTTTCCGCACAATGAAATTGACAAATGCGTAGGCGGCTCCCAAGACACCAACGGCCAGCAGCACAGGAATCACGCCGGTTCGCTTTTCTTTCCGAAGTTCGATTGCCAGCGTTTTCATAATTTTGCCCTCTGCTTTCTGTCCATGTTATCTTTCTCAACCATAGAAAGGAACACATCTTCCAGATTGTCCGCAGCGAAGCCGGATTGCAGGGCGTATTGACGCAGATCATTCATGCTTCCCTCAAACAGCAGCCGCCCGTGGTTGAGAATTCCAATGTCATCTGCAATCAATTCGATTTCAGACAGCATATGGGACGAGATCAGCACCGTGCAGTCGTAAAGGCTGGGCAAGGATTTTACCAGATTGCGGATTTCATGGATACCAGACGGGTCAAGACCGTTTGTGGGTTCGTCCAGAATCAGAATCGGCGGACGCCCCAAGAGCGCCCCGGCAAGGCCCAAGCGTTGCTTCATTCCCAGCGAATACTGTTTTGCCAGCCGGTCGCCAAACTCGGTCAGCCCTACCAGTTCCAGAGCATCTTCCACATCAGCTTTCGGCAGTCCCAAAATGCGGCGGATAATGTCAAGATTTTCCCGCCCGGTGAGATTCGCGTAGAAAGACGGCGCTTCGATGAAAGAGCCGATCTCTTTGAGAATGGAAATCCGATCCTGCGGAAACTGTTTCCCATCAATGGTAAAGCTGCCTTTTGTGGGAGTGGTCAACCCCAACAGCATTTTCATGGTAGTGGATTTGCCTGCCCCGTTCGGGCCAAGAAAACCATAAATGCTGCCCTTGCGAATATGAAGCGAAACATGATTGACCGAAGTGAAGTTCTTATATTTCTTGGTCAACTGTTCCGTTGTAATGATATAGTCCATAGAAACATCTCCTTTCGATGCTTCTATGGTACAACTTCAACCTGACATCTACATTCTCCCGTCCTTACTTTTACCTTACTTTTCAAGGAACAAGAACGCAGAATGGACAGCCCATGATATAATAGAAACAAACAAAATCAGATTGGAGAAACTGCTATGGATAATTCCTTTTTACATACTAAAAGGCTCCTGTTGGTAGATGATGAACAGGAACTATTGAAAATGGTTTCAGATATATTGAAAGATGCAGGATTTGAAACTGTCCTTACCGCAATGACAGTCAAAGAAGCTATTTTGACCGCAAAAGAGGAAACTCCCGATTTAATTGTTTTGGATGTCATGCTGCCGGATGGGGATGGCTTTTCTCTGATGCAACATTTCCGCACTTTTACCAATGTGCCGATCATTTTCTTAACAGCAAAGGACGAAGCAGCAGACAAATTATCGGGATTGGGGCTTGGTGCAGATGACTACATTTCTAAGCCCTTTATGCCGCAGGAACTGTTACTGCGTATCTATGCGGTACTGCGGCGGACCTACAAAGAGGATTCACCGCTGCTTGTTTTGGATGGATGTACGATTGATTTCAGCCGGGCCGAAGTCCATAAGGGCAGCGAAATTATCTCCCTGACAGCCAAAGAACATACTTTACTTGAAACGCTTGCCCGTAATGCTGGAAAGATTGTTACCGTAGATGCGCTTTGTGAAGCCCTCTGGGGGGATAATCCTTTTGGCTACGAAAACAGCCTCAATGCTCATGTCCGGCGCGTCCGGGAAAAAATTGAAACCGATCCATCAAAACCCGTGTCCCTAATAACCATTAAAGGATTAGGCTATAAGCTGATAGCAAGGAAGTGATGTCATGAAATCATTCGGAAGTTATATATCTAAATATCTTGTGTCGTTCGTTGCCTTTATTCTGATATTGCTTTTTCTTAATGCAGTAGTATTCGGTCTGACTTTTCAAAAGATTGTGACCGAGGATTATGGCGATTCATCCCCGCAAGCCATGTTGGAAATGACTGCTACCGCTGCTACACCGGAACAATTATCGGATGAGGCGGTGCAAATGCTCCGACAGAATCATATTTGGGCGATCTACTTGAACACAGATGGTCAATGTTATTGGTCGGTTGATTTGCCGGACAATGTGCCGAAAAATTACACAATTCAAGATGTCGCACTATTTTCAAAAGGGTATATTGAGGATTACCCGGTTTTTATTTGGAACACCGATGATGGGTTGTTGGTGCTGGGCTATCCCACAGACAGCTACACAAAACTCACCAGCAATTACTATTCCATTGCAGCACTTCAACGACTCCCCATCTTTGTGCTGGGGATGCTTGGCTTGGATTTGCTGTGCCTCTTTTCAGCCTATTACTTTTCCAAACGCAGAATCATTCACAATACCGAACCGATTGTGTCCGCTGTGAAAACTTTGGCAGACGGAAAGCCAGTTTCACTTCATATCAGCGGAGAACTATCGGAAATTGCAAGCAGTGTAAACAAAGCTTCTTCCATTTTGAATAGGCAAAATGAAGCGCGGGCGAACTGGATCAGCGGCGTTTCCCATGACATCCGCACACCTCTCTCCATGATTATGGGGTATGCGGACCGTATTGCAGAAAGTAAAGCTGCCAGCAAGAGCATCCGTGAACAGGCGGAAATAGTACGGAAGCAAAGTGTAAAAATCAAAGAGCTGGTGCAGGATTTGAATTTAGTATCGCAGTTGGAATATGAGATGCAGCCGCTTCATAAAGAGATGGTTCGCTTATCCAAACTACTGCGATCCTATGTAGCAGACCTGTTGAATACAGGAATTTCCGATAGCTACAACATCGGAATTAAGATCACTCCTGACGCCGAAAATGCTGTGTTGGAATGTGATGCCAGATTGATTTCGCGAGCTGTAAACAACCTTGTCCAGAACAGCATGAAACACAACCCACAGGGCTGTGAAGTCTGCCTTTCGCTTACAGCATCGCAAAACCATCTTATCTTGGCGGTTACGGATAACGGAACGGGTCTGTCTGCTGAAAAGCTGCAAGAGCTGGAAGAAAAACCGCATTATATGGAAAGCACAGATGAACGGCTTGATTTAAGACATGGGCTTGGATTGCTGATTGTCCAACAAGTCGCCATAGCTCATAACGGCACTTTCAAACTTACTAATGTTTTCCCGAAAGGGTGTGAAGCCACTTTAATATTCCCGTATATCGGATAAACAGGCAAGTACAAATCTATAAGACAACGCCAGATGCAGAGGTGCTACGCCCCTGGATCTGGCGTTGTCTTAATAAGCGCACTTCAAATCGGTATAACCTTCTTATTAACACTGACAAAAAACAGGCTCATCAAATGAAATTTTATCAAAAATATTTTACAAGCTGCTTTAATCCACGGCGGATACTGTCTCGGACACGGCTTGGGTCTACACCTTCTACTTCGGCAATTTCGTTTACCGCCATTCCCAGATAGTATCGGGCATGCAGAACAGTTTTCTTATGGTATTGCAGACAAGACCAATCATATCCGCATCGCCTTTTAAAAAAGGAATGATATGGTCGATTGCCTCCATCGTGTCATTTCTGTTTCCTTTATCAAACATTGCGGTTACTAAACATTCATCCGCATCAAAATTCATCGCCAGATCCATCATAATTCCACCTCTCCTTTCTTATGTGTCTTGGATTTTTCTGTTGTCTTATTCTGCTCCTGTGCTTTTGCCTTTGCCTGAAAATCTTTTAAAGACTGCAGCACAGACTTCTTCACTTCACCTTTTGCTCTGCTTGCAGGTTCCGCCTTTTGTGTCTGACTCTGACTTACAGATACCGGTTCCTGCTTTGCCCTTCTGTCTGCCGTAACCGCAGAAGGTTTCTGTCCACTTCCTATTACTGTTTCTGCCGTATGTTCCGTTTCCTTTACCCTTCCATGCTTTTCATCCAGATACTTTTCCATGTCTGCGATTGCTTTCTGCACCAGAGAGCTTTCTTTATAGTGAGGAATCATATCTATCAGATCACGCTGTATCCGGTCTGCACTCATCAACTCATATTCCCCGGAATAATCTTCATCACCATCTTGCAGATCAAATCCGATTCCTTTAATCCCATGCAGTCTCTCTGCTGGGATACTCTCATATATTTTAATGGCTTCTTCTAAAGTGAGGTTATTATGGTACTCTCCCATGACTGGAAACTCCATGCACTCTGCGACATAAAAACTGATCGTAGCTTCTGGCTGTTCCTGTTCTGGCTGTTTGTCAAAGATAGAAAGTCGCTCTGTATCTTCCAAACGGGAAAGTAAAGAACGGGCAGTTATCACATCGCTGTCTATATCGGATTCCTCGGATACCTCAAGCAGCCAGTCCTTGATAGCTTCTGTTTTCTTATTCAAAATATCCTCCGTGAGTTTTTCCACCTGTTCTTCTCTATTTTCAATCGTATCGTTATACTCATAGGTATCAACGTCATAACTAAAATTATCCAGATCCGCAGCGAGCTTTTTAATCTCCTGCTGGTCAAGATATTTTTCAGATTCTTTTATATACTCTGCCAGAGTGATTCGCTCCTCTGCTATCGGATTAATGTCCACCTGGATTCCTGCCATCGCTATACCAGATTCATTTAAGGCATTGAAAAAGCTATCTTCTCGAATATCACCTTTATAGGAAAGAGCTATATCAAGGTCAGAATCTTCCCGGTAAAGATCTTGTCTGCTTCTGGAACCATACACTCTTGCAGCAAGCAGCTCTACCTCCTGTTCCATTCCCATATCTTCTAATACTGCCTGTGCATGATACAGAACCCCTCTTTCTACTTCTGCCCTGCTCAGGCTATTTAATGCCAGTTCATTTCTTCCAATCTCAGAAGTCACACGAAGTTCCCCCTCCTGCAATAAATCTTTAGAGTGCTGGATCGTCATTTCCTCAAATTCTTTATAATCCACTTTGACACATTCCATGTCATCCATTCTCTCACTTTTAAGAATTTCATAAGCGGCTTCCTGGATAAATGCGTCGGGATTATCATAATCACCTCTCTGGATTTCATGCAGGTCAAAGTCATAAAAAATAAAAGAATATCCTTCTTCTGTTGCCTGTATGGTCAGATACCCTTTACTCCTGGTAAACTGCATTGCGATTCCCTCATAGGTTTGCAGTGCTTCTTCTCTGCGAAATCCTTCAAAAATACTTGCCGGGCAGTTCTTTTCTAATTGTATCCGCTGCATCTGTTCTTCCTGAACTTCTTCCACATCTGCCATCAGTTCTTCATAATCCACTACTTTTGCATCTTCCAGTGAGTACCCTTTATCTTCTAAAATATCACTGGCAGCTTCATCCACATAGATTGTCGGATTGTCATAGATTCCTCCATCATCCTCCTGATAATCTTCATTGTAAAATGTATAGTCATAGCCATCTTCTGCGGTCTGGATTGTAAAGTATTGTTTTCCAATCTGATATGCAATCTGTACCTCATTCCAGTCCAGCATGTTTTCCATTTTATTTACCGCTTCATATATTTCTGGATTCAGCCACCCTCCGATCTGTTCATACGCATGGGTCAGCCGATCTATCCCGTTTTCACATCGGATAAAATCCATGCTTTCCTGCATCGTTTCCGTATTCTGGATACCAAGCACTTTTTTCTGATGATTTGGCAGACGTAAATATTCCTGCATCGCTTCATCCAGTGATTCATACCGGTTTACTTTTACTACACCCTCTGCATTTACATCTTCCATCACATAAAAATTATCAATGTAATGAATCTCTGGCATTTTTAACTTTATGCCTTCCGGCAGCTGCACCTCACTGACTGCATGAAAATTAAACCGGACATCTGTTCCCGATTCATTTTTTCCTGCCATCGTTTCTTCCCATATGTCTTTCTGTACTGCCTGTATTTCTTCGATTGTAAGTGTCTGTCCACTCCGCAGGGTTACAACAGAATCTTTCGGGAATTCCGTCAAGTCATAAAGTGTTGTTCCATTTTCCTGCAGATATTCTGATACAGTTTCTAACGCTCCTTCATCAAATCCATTCCATAAGTCCTCCGCTACAAGCTGTCCATTTTCTGCTACGATAATGCCAGCCACATCGGAGCCAAATTCATCATGTTCCATTAAGAAAAACTTTTCCCCAGCATATTCCTTTTTATCAACCGTATGCCATGTCCCGTTATGTCCTTCTGCTTCATATCCTCTTGTCTCTGCTGTGATCGTCACTTCGTTTTCTCCTATCGCCTGTTCTATCCTCTGCATCCGGATCTCAGCTCTTGCCATGTCGATAAACCCATCTAAAACTGCCGGGTGGCTTTCAATCACATAATCCAGGTTCAGATTTCTGCCCCGGCTGATATTTTCCGGGATTTCGATATGCTCCGCCCAGTCTTTGTTCTGTCTGGAAAATCTTCCATCATGAGAAAGTTCACGGATGGTGTTTGCCATAACAAAATTCATACGTTCTTCCCCAAAGCGTTCCACGACTTCTTTTGCCGCACCCTGCTTTAAGTGCAGTCCGTCAAAATTCTCCCGGATGGCTTCTTCGATGGCTTTCTTACAGTCCAGGTTTAACTTTCTGGAATCCAGATAAGCATCCACATCCCGTTCTCCCATTGCCTGTTCCAATGTTCCTTTATAAACTGGCGGATATGCCCTGACGGAATTATGTTCCAGCATGTTCATTCTCTGCTGGACAAACTCCGGAAGTTCCTGAAATCCAAAAGAATCTACATAATAGGCTGTAATCTCTGCACCCCTGTTTATCACGATCACATCACTTACCGATAAGGAATGACCACGGAAATCTTCCGGTCGATCAATGTTAAATCGTTCAAATATATTGTCTAACGTGATCGTTGGCATCCATGGTGCTGCATAAACCATCCGGTAATCCTTTCCATCAATGGTATAGCCCAGACTCTTTGCGGATTCTATTCCCATAAACTGATAAGTATGCTCATCTCCACTATCCATCTGATAAATGGCAAACCTTCTGCTTTCTCCATGCAGAAGAAGTGTCTCATCAATCTTTTCCGCACTGTCCTGTTCCAGTTTTTCCTGTCTGGCGGCAGTTGCTTCTCTTTCTTTATGTACTTCCCATTCTGCTTCCGTGATACCAAAAATACCGTCATGTCCCAGGATTGCATTTTCTGTTTCTGCAAGAATCTGTCCTGCCTGCTCTGGATTGTCTGGATTTCCATGTAAGAGAAAAACTTCCGCACCCTCACGATACAATTCTACTGCCCTGTTTTTTTCAAGAGGATACATGTGTTCCAGTCGGATTCCTGCTTCGTGCATTTCTATAAAACCGATCATGCCATCTGGGAAATTGTCAATCTGTGCCTGTGTTTCATTCATAAGGTTTCTCGTATATTCACTTTCCGGTCTGCGGATTGCGGTCATCATACGGTTCACCAGTCCAAGCACTTCGTCTTTGTCATCCATCTTATATGCAAAATTCACAATAAGATTTCTCTGGGAATCTGTGAAATTTCCTGTATTTGCAGCTTCTGCCGTTTCAATCAGACGGTGGGCATACTGCATGGCTGTTTCTTCTGCAATCTCCGGTTCCTTCACTGGGAAGTTTGCCCTTGCTGCCTGGATCACTTCATACACCAGCTTTGAACCGGCTTCATCGTAAGATTCCCTCATATCCCATACCAGGTCATTCAGTCTTTCCACCTGTCCGGGGAAGGTTTCTGCATATTCATTTACAAATGCCTTTTCATTTTCCGAAAAAATATTTCTTGGAAACTCTGCTTTTTGCACCAACATCTCTGCCTGATCTTTCGGAGAAAGGTCAGAAAAAGAAGTAACGCCTGTGTCCGCATCATATTCCACATCATAAAAATCAATCGGATAGTTCTCTCCGTGCCCACTGCTGTCATAGAGTGGTGTGACGGCAGCACCTTTTTCTTCCAGAAAACTTTCCAGTGGTTTCTCATTTTCCTCTATCTCACCACTTTCCAGAAGGCGGACGTATTCACCCACATTCTGTTCTAACTGTTCCCTGCTCATATTTTCGATCAGATCATAAGTAAACTCGGAACCCATGCTGCCCGAAAGATGCAGAATCAAATCTTCCTTATGGAAGGTATCCCGGATTGGTCTTTCCATTTCCAACTCGTACATCTGTGCCTCGATATTCTCAATGATCTCTGCCGATGTTTTTCGGATGGTATCCATAGATGCTTTCAACGCCTTCATATCCCTGCTCTCGCACCAGCTGGCGATATAGGTAAACGAATATTCTGAAGTATCCAGACCAAAATGGTTGCAGACAATATAAGCAATACTTTCTGCTTCCACTTCCTTTGTTGTCTGGTCTTTTAAGACTCCTTCCGCATCCATTACTTCCCGGTCATGCAGCAATGCGTGGCTCACCTCATGGACTCCGGTTTTCATCGTCTGTACATTACTCATATCTTCCTTTATCGCAATATATTTTTCTGTCTGGTGATAATAGCCTTTTGCATCCCCTTCCACATTCATCATACGGATCGGCACAGGAGAAATATTCTGCAATGCCTGCATGAACGTATCATAAAACTGTACACTTCCGGTAAGCTCCGGCACCTCCAGTTCTGCGATCGGTTCCCCCTCTGTCTGGCTGACATCAAACACTGTCGTTACACGGAATCTCGGTATCACCATCTCCACGATCTCTGTTTCCGGCTGTCCATCATCCCCGATCACAGGCTCTTTTGTTACCGGGTCGATCTTTTCAATCTCCTGTTTCTCCCGTATCGGTGCTGGTGCGATGATCTGGATTCCTTTCTCTCCACGTTTTACATGACGGTTAAATTTCTTCTGCCATGCATGATACCCGGCCACCAGTGTTGCTTCCGGTTTCTGCATGGTGATCAGCAGCGTGTTATTAAAGCTGTAATTGTGGAACTTTGACATGGTATTCAGATATTCGGTATATCTCTCCGAAGTAAAGATTTCTTTTACTCCCTGCTCCAGCCGTTCCGATATTTCTTTTAACTGTTTTTCTATATTATTTGCCATAAACAAACCCTCCATTTTATGTCCCGCCAGAGAAAACTCTGACGGGAAATCTTTTATAACTCCTGTTCGTGTTTTTTCTTTGCAGCTTTCTGTGTAACGGTCGGTTCCGCTGTATTCTGCTGTGCCTTCTCCTGTTTTAAGCGTTTCAGAATAGACGGCTTATGGATTCTGTCTGCTGTTTCCGGAAGTTCTTTTTCTTCTACGGCATCCCTGCTGTCTGTGCTGCTTCCTTCTCTGCCAATATCCTCATCTGCCATAATCGTCTCATTGCCCTTTTCATCCATGTTCAGCAGGGCATTTAACTCGGATAATCGTTCCATCTTTTCATTCAGCTCTGCTTCTTTCGGGAATGGCTTCTTTACCTCTTCCTGTGCAGTAGCAAGCTGCTGTTGTACAGTTTCCAATTTCTGCTCACTTTCCGTCAGCTTCCTGTCGATAGAAGAAAGGGTGTTATGGATACGCTGCATATTTCCTACCGGGTCTTTTCCAATCTCCAGCTTATAAGAGCATTTTCCTTTGATCGTCAGTTCAAACACATTGGAAAACATATTGTAGGAAGCAGATAACGTAAACCCATGATATTCCCCAACTTTTCCGCCGGTGCTGACGGTTTTTAACCCTGCACAGGCGGCAATCAACGCTTCGCCTGCTTCTTTCTTATCTTCATAAAGAACATTCCCTACCGTCATGGCAAACGTGTCATTATCCTGTAAATCCACGCTTTTTACTACCTGCGAATCCACCTGCATCCCGGCAATCCGCTCTTTCAATGCACTGATCTGTACCGGGAAATTCTTTGCAATATCGGATTCCAGACGGTAAATCTGACTGGTATGGTTTGCCTTTAAGAGTTTCAGCTTACTCACCTGCACATCCAGATCCATTTTTTCTTTAATGTACGGATTGCCTGTGGCAAGTGCCTTTATTTCCGCATAGGACAGTGCCGTATCATCCACATCTTCACAAGCCCTGACTGGTGATTTACTGGTCATGATCTGGCTGATGAACTTCTGCTTATTCTCCAAAATCTGCCACATATACGCATCAAAAGTGTTCTCCGTCACATACCGGAATATCTTTACTTTGTCATTCTGGTTTCCCTGTCTTAAAATACGTCCTTCCTGCTGTTCCAGATCAGACGGCTTCCACGGACAGTCAAGGTGATGGAGGGCAATGAGCCTGTCCTGTACGTTGGTACCAGCACCGAGTTTTGGAGTGGAACCCATAAGGATTCTCACCTGCCCGGCCCGTACCTTTGCAAACAAATCTGCTTTCTTTGTCTCCGTGTTGTATTCATGGATAAACGCAATCTCTTCTTTCGGGATTCCCCTGGCAACCAGTTTGTTTCGGACATCATCATATACATTGAAAGTCCCATCCCCTTTTGGAGTAGACAAGTCACAGAAGATCAGCTGTGTTGTCCGATCTGCTTTTCCCTCGTCCCATACCTGAAAAGCATTTTCCACACAGGTATTGACCTTGCTTTTTTCTGCATCCGGAAGGAGTTCATTTAATAGCCTCTGATCCAATGCACATTTTCTTCCGTCATTGGTAATCTTGAGCATGTTGTCCACCGTTGGATTCACAAGACCGGCTCTTACTTCTTCCGCACGTTCCGAAAAGGCACTGACCATTTCCTGCTGTTCTTCACTTGGTTTTAAGACTTCATTGATAAACTCTGCTTCCGGTACAGGAAGATTCAGCATATCCGATGTCTGAATATCCGCAGCTTCCTTAAAAATGGAGATCAGCTCTGGAAGATTAAAAAAACGGGCAAACCGTGTTTTCGCACGATAGCCCGTTCCTTCCGGTGATAATTCGATTGCGGTTACTGTCTCCCCAAACGTTGCCGCCCAGGAATCAAAGTGTCCCATACCCATACGCATGAGTGTGTCATACTGGAGATAACGCATGATAGTGTAAAGCTCGGTCATACTATTTGATACAGGAGTACCTGTAGCAAAGGTGATTCCTCTGCCGCCTGTCAGTTCATCCATATACCGGCATTTCATAAACATATCCGAACTTTTCTGTGCATCCGTCTGTGAGATACCCGCCACATTCCGCATTTTTGTATACAAAAAAAGGTTCTTAAAACTATGGCTCTCATCCACAAACAGCCGGTCTACACCCAACTGCTCAAAAGTTACCACATCATCCTTTCTGGTCTGGTCATTGAGTTTCTTCATCCTCGCCTGCAGACTCTTCTTTGTTTTTTCCAACTGCTTGATGGTATAATTCTGCCCTGCCTGATGTGCCGCTTCTTCAATGGAAAACGTAATATCTGCGATCTGATCTTCCAGCATGGCAATCTGCCGTTCTCTTGAAAGAGGGATTTTCTCAAACTGCGTATGGCCGATGATCACGGCATCATAATCCCCTGTCGCAATACGGGAACAGAACCGTTTTCGGTTTGCCGGCTCAAAGTCTTTCTTCGTTGCCACCAGGATATTTGCTCCCGGATAGAGACGTAGGAAATCACTGCCCCACTGCTCGGTCAGATGGTTTGGCACAACATAAAGATTCTTTTGTGAGAGTCCCAGCCGTTTTGATTCCATACCGGCTGCGATCATCTGGAACGTCTTTCCTGCTCCTACGCAATGAGCCAGTAACGTATTATTTCCATACAGCACATGAGCCACTGCGTTTTTCTGATGCGGCATCAAGGTGATCTCCGGGTTCATGCCGACAAACTGAATATGGCTTCCATCATATTCCCGTGGACGGATGCTGTTAAATCGTTCATTATAAATCTTACAGAGATCTTCCCGTCGGTGCAGGTCTTTAAATATCCACTCTTTAAATTCCTCTTTGATCAGCTCCTGCTTCTGCTGTGCCAGCATTGTTTCCTTCCGGTTTAATTCCCGGTGTTCCCCCTCGGCATCCTGTACCGTGTCATAAATCTTGGTATCTCTAAGGTTTAAGGCATCTTCCAAAAGACGGTAGGCATTGGCTCTCTGTGTTCCATAAGTGGAAGTGACAAGGGCATTTCCGTAGCTGTCCACATTCTTTCCCATAACATTCCATTGTCCGGTCACTTCGGCATACTGGACTTTGACCTTGCTCCCTACATAATATCTTGGTGTATGGAATGTCTCTGCCATGAACTGTGTGATATAGTTCTCTGAAATCCAGGTTGCTCCAAGTCTTGCCTCAATCTCTGACGCATCCAGATCTTTTGGCTGTACCTGCTCCAAATACTGCACATTCACCTGATATTCTGGGTGATCTTCTGCAAACTGTTTGGCGATCTGCAGTTTCTCTCTTACATTTCCAGAAAGATATTCGTCCGATGGCTCCCATTTTTCACTAATCGGATTCTTAAAGATTACCCCCGCCAGTTCTTCGGTAAGCTTCTCTTCTGTTTTCCCGGAAAGCTGTGCCATATAGGAAAGGTCAACGCCTGCCCTCTCACCGATAGAAACCGCAAGTGCTTCACTGGCAGTATCTACAGAAGTTACCGTTTCTGCCCTGCGGATTGTCCTTTTGGTAAAAATATCCGCTTTCCGTTTCAGTTCTCCCTTATCATCCAGAAATTCCAGAGAAGTCAAAAGACAATAGCTGCTGTCCTGGCTGAATGCCCGCTTATTGGCATTGCTGCTGATAAGACCATATTTTGCTGTAAAGGCATCATATTCTTCATTGAGTTTTTCCTGCAGCTTTGTGATCTGTTCAGCGCTTCCCTCTTCCATTTGACACTGGATCAGTTCATTCGTAACATCACGGATCTTCACCATCCCTTTGACACGTTCCGCTGTCATTGCCGGAAGCTCCATGCGGTTCATCACAGAATTTTCCCGGTAATAGACTTCATCATTCACTACGGTAAAACTGAAATTCTTTACCTCCGGGTCTGCCGGGATAGAGACAACATCCTCCTCCAGCTCTGTATCCGAAAGTTCCAGTTCCGTGATCGTGCCATGGATATTCTGGACGGCTTCTTTTAACTGTTCTTCTAAGGTAATTCCTTCTTTTGGTTTTACGGTCACTTCCTGCTTTCCATACTGGGTACTTTCTGTAGTAAACTCACCAAGCACCATTTCCGGATGCTCTGCAAAATAAGCATTGACTGAATAGCCTTCCTGTGTTTCCTTTAGATTTAACCATTCCGGTTCCTCAATGGATGCCCTGTCCCTTTTCTGGAAAAACAGAATATCAGAAACAACGCTGGTATTGGCATTTCTCTGGAATGCATTATTCGGTAATCGGATGGCTCCAAGCAGTTCTGCCCGGTTTGCGATATACTGTCTCACTGCCGGATTCTGCTTATCCATCGTTCCACTGGAAGTTACCACTGCAACTACGCCGCCCGGACGCACCAGATCAAGGGATTTTGCAATAAAATAATCATGGATCATAAAATGATGCCGGTCATATCTGCGGTCACTGACCTGATACGCCCCAAATGGAACATTGCCTATCACACAGTCGAAAAAGCTGTCCGGATAACTGGTTTCCTCAAATCCCTGTACTGCAATCTTATTTTTCTGGTAAAGCTGTTTTGCGATCCTGCCCGAAACCGGGTCAAGTTCCACACCATACATATTGGCTTTGCCCATACTCTCCGGGATCAGTCCCATAAAGTTACCGACACCACAGGACGGTTCCAAAATATTTCCCTGTTTCAGTCCCATATTTTCCAGTACTTCATACATACTTCGGATCACGGTCGGGGACGTATAAAAAGCGTTTAAGGTCGATGCCCTTGCTGCACTGTATTCTTCTGATGATAAGGTATTCTTTAATTCCAGATACTCATTCGCCCAGCTGCTGTTACTCTCCTCAAATGCCTGTGGGATGCCACCCCATCCAACATAACGGGATAAGATTTCCTGTTCTTCGGGTGTTGCCAGACGTTCTTCTTTCTCCAAAGTCTGTAACAAATGGATGGCTTCCATATTTGTTTTATACTTTGCCTTCGGACCGCCTGCACCAAGGTCATTATCCTGGATACGGAAGTTGTGTGGTTCTAACACAGCTTTTTCCTGTTCCTGACTTTCCGGAATATCTTCTTTGGCAGTAACCTCTTCCTCTTCTATTTCCTCTACATCTGACATATCTACTACGGTCGGTTCTGTTACCGACTTAGTATCTAAGAAATCAAACATGGTCATCTGATGACCAGACGGCCCCGCAAAGGATGGTTCTGCTTCCGGTGTTGGGAATATTGTGTAAGTCCCCTCTACATACTGATGAAGTTCCGAAAGAAGTTCTGTTTTCTGCTGATAGTTTGTCCCATATGCTTCAAAATCCAATGGCAGAGCTGCCAATGCCGCATCCATCTTCTGTAACAGTTCCTCTGTCTGCTCTGTTCCTTCCAACACTGCCATCAATTCTGCTCTCGACACATCCCCAAAAAAGTCATTGGTAAATGGTCTGTCTATTCCTTCCGGAAGACGAGCATAAAAACTAAGTATCTTATTCGCCATCTGTTCCCGTTCATACTCCGACATATGGACATAATCTTCTGCCTGCAGGAACTGGTCGTTCTTTATCAGATAGGATATTCTATTGGCAACTTTCTTCCAAGATAATGAAATTGAAGTATATGGACTATTATCATCACCTCTTGCAAGAAGCAGTCCTTTCCTATCATAATTTACATAAAACTCATCTACATCAGGCAGTGCATGAATCCTTTTATTGGTTCCATACTTTTCTTTAATAAAATCCGTTCTGGATTTTTCATTTTCATTTAACAAATAAAAAGAATAAGTTTTGAGCCTATCTTTTGAATAAGGGCCACCCCTTGCGAGAAAAGCATCTATCTCATCCTGGGTAATGAACATCTGATGTTCTTTCCATGCAAACCCATCTCTTGCCTGATAAGGGATGACCTCCGCAGCAAACTTCTGAAACTGCTTTGAGATATTTATCGGATTATAGTGATGGAAACGCATAAGAGAGCTGTCCATTTCATAGGCTTCTGCCAGTGCATCCAGTCTCTCATTCAGTTCCGAAAGCCACTGGGGATCTTCTATTTTTTCTTCTAAATAATCCGTGATCTCTGGATAAATACTGCGAAGATGTGGTAAGTCCTCTTCGTCAAAGACAATCTCCGCTACTCCTTCTGCCATATCCCCTTTCATATAGGCAAGAGCCTGGGCGTGTTCTTTTACTGCATTACTTCTTGCCGCATCCAATACAGACTGTGGTGCATATTCACCCTGGTCTAAAAGCTGATGGATACGTCCGCTGACATCCTCCCATGATAAAAATGCCTTATCTAAGATATGGTCTGTAACCGTATGCCCCACTGAGATCTGCATCCCAGTTTCATCAAACCAGACTGAATATTCATTTCCATCAATCTGAAAGCCTTTTCCACCTTTACGGTATTCACGCTTTACAAACTCCGTATATTCCTCCGGTGTCTGTTCGCTCATGAAATTATAGATGATCCGGAGCTGGCTGGCTTTCCGGTTTCCTCCTGTCCGTAAGATCTCATCAACAACTTCCTCTGGAATCGGGATTTCTCCGGCATAAAGGGCAGCTGCCCTTTCCTCGATCTGCCGTCTTTGTTCATTTGCGGTTGGATATTCGGGCAAAGATAAAGCAGAGGCGATCTCTTCCTCTGCTTTACTCAATCCATCTTCTCTTGTATCTTCGACTAACTGTATACCAATTCCGTCAAGATGCTCTCTTCCGCTGTTGCCATCAGTGCGTTCATGTGTGCTGTCCATGCCATCGGATCTGCTTCCTTGTCCGGTGCCGGATTCTTCTCCAGTAATTTCTCCATCTGGCTGTCCATTCTCTCCTGTGCTGCTTTCTCGATCTGTTCCAGATGGCTGTTCAGCTTCCCGGTCAGGAACAGGCTCTGATAAAGGCTGTTCTTGTGTTCCTTCAGAAATGTCCTCCGCAGCATCCCGTATTTCCCGATCGTCACTTCTTCCTCTTCGACGGTCAGATTCGGAAACAGGTAATCTCCCTTGCGATGATATGTCAGTTCCATAATCGGTTCCTCCTTCATTTTCAATATTTTCTTCTTTTTTCGTTTCTGCATCCCGGTTTTTAGTTTCACGCATTAACGTGGTAAAGTTATTATAATTCCTTTCCTTTGAAATTTCAACCTCTTTTCTCGCTTCTTCCAGAGAAATTTTATGTACAATTCTTCCAATATCGATCAGAATACTCTCACTGAGCTGACTCACTGCATTTCCAAGGAATGTAAGGGCAGACAGATGGTTGTAATCTGTGATGTGCATGAAATCCTCTTCTTCCAGAAGTTCCATTGGCTCAATCCCACATCGTCTGGAAAGCATATAGTAAACACTGTCTGTTACCAGCTGACGGAAATCACTGCGGATCGTCACCTCATCCAAATCTTCCAGATAAGTATTTTCTACTGCATATTCCAATCCATCCAGATATTCTTCCAGATTGTCACTGACCATCTCCCTTGCGACCGCCATCAATGCGTCCTGCAAGGTTGCCGTATCCTTTTCTTCCAGACCATAGACCTCTTCCAGATGCGTAAGGATCTCTTCTCTCTGGTGTTCCTGCATCTGCCACAGATACGGGCTTCTGCCTCCGGCTACCATGTGGGTGTCCGAAATATCAAACACATAACGAAGTTTGGTGTTCTGCCAGGTTTCATCAAACAGGGCAATTCCTCTTGCACCACGATTTACCCAGCGTAACATCTTTTCATTCCATAGTTCCAGTGATGCACAGGCTGTTGCGTCTGGACGCTGTGCATGGATCAGAAGCTGGTCTGAAAAAGAATACCGATATAACCTTGATGCTGTGTCCATATAATCCATCCAATCCCCTGGCGAACTGCTCACTGATACGGCATGTTCCTGTATCAAGTTTCGGATGTCCTGTAGTTTAGACATTTAACTTCCCTCCTGTCAATAAAAAACAGCCTACTCTTTTTAGAATTGGCTGCATAAAATGTACTTTACTTTTCGGAGAGAAAATGCTATATTCTAATTGAAAAGAGTAACCGCCCACAAGGTGGATGCTCCTGGATTAGGTTTTAATTTATTTTGCTCTCAAAGAGAGCTGCCTATCCTGTTGGCAGACAGGGTAGGCTATTTTTTTCGCTTGTTGTCCCTATTATCCAAATAGGCAAGCAAAGCAATCAGAAACGTACCGCCTAAGAACAATAAGCTCAAGACTTCGTATGTATCCATTCGCTCCACCTCCCTTCTTCTGTATCCCTTAACGGGATCTGAAAATCCAGGAGGTTTTTACCAACCCTGTACACGGTTACTCCAGTAATATTCTAACAGGTAACTCTCCGCAAAGCAATTCCTTTTTACTTCATACGGTTTTATATTCTGTTTTTCTCTTATCCTCTGGCCAATGCAGTTTCCATTCCAGATATTCCTCTTCTGTGATTCTTCCATCGCCCAGTTTCTGCTTTTTCCCCATCCATTCCTGCAGATAAGACATTGTTTTTTTATCCCTTATTGTGATTCCAACTGTTTCACTTTCTGAATCATTTAGCAGGAACAGATGAAAAAGCCCTCTATTTTCTTCATCCATCCAGAATAAAGTTTCCATTAATTCGTCCATTGTCGCAATTCCAGGACTTAAAAAATTCCGGACATCAACTTCCAATATTTCTGCTATCCGGATAAGCGTTTCCTGCTTCGGTGTACGCTGTCCACTTTCATATTGGGCGATTCTCACATCCGCACTACTTTCCCCATATCCTAACCTGCGTCCCAATTCCTTTTGAGTTATGTTGCGAAACATACGGATTTTTCTTATTCTTGCTCCTAATTTCAATTTCTTCTCCTTTTCAAAATGGGGCTGTGCAGTAACCACAGCCCCAGAACACTATTTATATTATCATTTGCGTTTTCTCTTAACTGTCACTACAGTTCCCAGACATCCTGCTGATACTGCAAGCGCCAGCACAAAAATAGCAATATTTGTATTATCTCCTGTTTTTGGTGAATTGGATACAGAAGTCGCATCAGAACCATGGGAAACAGGAGTGCTGACTCCCTGGTTTTCTGATGTTTCCGGAGTGTCTTTTTCCGGAGCTTTCTTATTTGTCAGATCTAGAGTATATTCAATCACAGGAGTACGGTCATTGACATATTCAAACTGAATCTTATGCTCGGTTTCATCAAGCTGATAGCCATCCAGTGTTTTTGTTTCTTTCAGGATATATGTGATTGCTTTTTTATACTGCCCATTCTTAAAAGTCGCAATCGGATAATTCTTTGATTCTGCATGGCCGGCACTGTCTGTTACCAGAGTTTCCAGAACTTTACCTTTACTGTCACAAAGGGCAAATTCTACACCTTTCATTGGCTTCTTGGTATCTTTATCTGTTTTATTTAAGATCACCTTGCCCATTGCCTGTTCATCTTCCATTTTGGTTCCCTGAATATCTCCGGTGTCCTTAATCTCAAATGTCACTTTATTTGCCACAATGTAACCCTTCGGTGCTGTTTCCTCCAATAATGTATAAGTACCGATTGGAAGTTTCTCCACATAATGGTGCTGATCACCAGACGTCCAGCTTTCCATAACTTCCTGGTTTTCATTAAGGATATACAGCTTCGCACCTTTGACCTCGCTGCTTCCATCTGTCATATCCACCTTACTGATCAGAATTTTTGTTGTATCGTCCTGCATTTCTACTTTCTGTATATCTGCAGTATTTTCTACTACAAACGTAATGGATTCTGCAGTTGCATAGCCATCAGCAGGAATTGTCTCTGTTAATGTATATTTCTTTCCAACTTCCAGTTCCTTAATGATGTGTGGTGTGCTTCCGGATGTCCACTCATCCACAACGTTTCCCTCTGAATCGGATACTTTCAGTTTTGCACCTGGTAATTCTTCCCCGGTTGTAATATCTGATTTTGTGATTTCAAAAGTAGTTGGCTCATCTTCATAAGTGAACTCAAAGGATACTTCTGCAACCTCTTCTCCCGCATAAGCAAAATCAAATTCCTTGATTTCTTCTGTTGTCACAAATCCAGCAGGAGCCTGCACTTCTTTTACATAGTAGTTGCCATTGATTGGAAGATCTGCCGTAAATACAATCCTTCCATCCTGATCCGTAGCTTTCTGCTCGATCATGGTATCTGCTTTCAGGATTACTTCGCCTTCTGCATTTAAAATATCATTCTTTGTATAAAGTGCAAATACTCCGCCTTCCAGAACACGGTCTGTATTTTTTTCTTTCTTAACTACAGTTACTTTTGCTTTCTGGCGGTTATTCTGCCAGTCCTCATCATAAGTCACAACCGGAGTATTCTGATCACGATAAGTCAGATCAACCTCTCTGATTTCTCCATCCAGAACATATCCATCCGCCGTCTCTTTTTCCTTTACATAATATTTGCCTAAAGGAAGATCTTCTGATCTTGCATATCCAAGAGCATCTGTCGTAATTGTTGCTACCAATTCGTCCTTTTTATAATAATCACTGCTTTCCCCATCTGCAGCCTTGATATCCTCCGCTGCATAAATTTCAAAAGTAACATCTTTCAAAGAACCTGTAACATAGCCAAATGCTGCGTCCATGCCGCCTGCCAGCATATCTTTCCAGGTAACTTCCTTGACAAATTCACCTTTTTTATTGATGATGATTCGTCCAACCGGAACAGCATCCTTCATTTCTACTTTTTGAACATCTGCAGTATCAGAAACTGTAAATTTCACTTCCTCCGCCTGCAGATAACCATATGGTGCAAACTCTTCCCGAAGTGTGTAGGTTTTTCCCACATGGAGTCTTTTTATTACATGAGCTTTTCCTTTTACAGAAGTCCATTTTTCTACTTCTTTTCCGTCTGAATCCAAAATCGTCAGTGTTGCTCCGTCAAGTTCCACACCTGTTGTAATATCTGATTTCGTAAATTCAGTTGTTGTCGGCGCATTCCTAAAAACAGTTTCCAGTTTTACTGTTTTTACTTCCTGTCCCTGATATTTCGCAGTCACCTCAATCTGCTCATCAGAAGATACAAAACCATCTGGTGCTGCCAGTTCTTTTATATAATAAGTTCCAAATGGCAGATCCTGCTCAAAAACAGCTTTTCCATCTTCACCTGTTACCGCTTTTGTAAGCAGTTCGTCTGCTTTTACCAGTACCTTATCCCCTGCTTTTATATCCTCTTTTGCGTAAAGACCAAACTCTGCTCCAGAAAGCCCTTTCTCATTTTCAGCATCTTTTTTCACAACTGACACTTCTACTTTCTGGCGGTCATTTATAAACTCTGCACTCTGTGAGATCACTGGTGTATCCTGGTCTGCATAGACGAAAGAAATCTTCTGTTCTTCTTTATTTAATACAAATCCCTCTGGTGCAGTCTTTTCTACCACTTTGTATTCTCCTAAAGGCAGATTATCAAGATCTGCTTTTCCGGATTCATCCGTTGTCAGTTCTGCAACTTTTGCACCCTTTGCATATTCCAGGATTCTTTTTCCTGTGTCATCTTTCTGGAAATCAGCTGTATAAATATCCTCTGCAGCATACACTTCATATACTGCACCGGAAAGATTCTGAACTTCATACTTAAAATCATTCTTATAGGTCGAAAGAACCTCTCCTTTTTTCTGTACAGTGAGTTTTCCTTTCACCGGATGATTCTCATATACAACTTCAATGATTACATCACCTGATACCGGATCAGTCTGATACAGGGTATTGGTGTCCACCTGTATTTCGACATAATTTTTGTTAATGGTATAACCGTCCGGTGCTGTTACCTCTTCGATTCTATAATGACCGATTTTTAAATTCTGCGGCAAGATCAGATATCCGTCTATATCTGTGAAATAAGAGGTATGTGTAACGGTTGTCGGGTATGTAGTTACCTGCTCTACATATTTTTCATGATCCAGATCATAAATTTTAAACTCTGTTCCCGGAATTAAAACTGATTTTTTAGTCTCGTCATCCTGTTTAATGATTTTCAGTTTTGCAGAAAATTCTTTATCCAAAAGAACTCTCCATGTCTGCGGCTCTGTTGGTTTATTCTCTGTAATCCGGACAATAAAATCATCTACAGGTTTGTAATTATGGGGTGTTGTAGTTTCTCTCACCAGATATGTTCCATATGGAATTGCAATGGATTTTACATAGCCTTTCTCATTTGTAAAAATTTCCGTTGCTCCATTTTCACCGATCACAACCGGCTCTGCAGAGGAAAAAACATAATTTCCATCCTCTTTTACCACCAAAGAAGATACCAGATATGCACTAAATCCAGCTCCGGATAGTAATGCAGCATCTGTGTCTCCATTATTGGCAGCTTTAATAAGTTCAAACGGCTGTTTCTTCACCGTTTCCAGTGAGGTACACTCTTTTTCTACAACCGCTGTCAGATCACCTTCATCACTGCATACAAGATCATATTCATGCTCGTCTGCCAGATATCCTACGGATGGGGTAATTTCCTTGATGTAATACTCTCCAAGATAAAGATTCTCTATCCTTGCTTTTCCTTCTTTATCGGTAGTTAGCGTACCAATCTGGCTTCCGGCTTTATAAATAACGCCTGTCTTTCCATCTGGATGGGTAATGTCGTTTCTTGCATAAAGTCCATACACCGCATTTTCCAGGGAAGCATCTCCCTGTGCCTTATTTTCTTTTGTCTCGGCATCTTTTTTATTCAAAGAGATTGCAGCACTGACCCTGTCATTCACAAAAGTATGACTGAAAGAAATTTTTGCCTGTTCATCATTGGTATAACTGAACTGGAAAGAATAAGTATCTTTCTCATTTCTGACATAACCAGCCGGAGCCTGGACTTCTTTTACATAATAAGAAAATCCCACTGGAAGATCTGCTTTAAATGCTGCTTTTCCATCAGTACCAGTAATTGCAGTCTCAATCAGAGCATCTTTTTTTACTGCTACTTTTCCATCCACAGTTTTCATATCCTGCGCTGCAAACAGAGCAAAATGCCCTCCGGATAGTGTATTTTCAGTATCTTTGTCTTTCTTTATCACCTGCACCACTGCTTTCTGACGGTCATTTGTAAAGGTAGTCTCTGAGAAAGCCGCTTCTGCAGTCTGCCCTGCATAAGAAATGGTTACTTTTTTTGTTTCTTTTGCATTATAAAAATTTTCCGGAGCCTGTGCTTCTGTTACATTATAGCTTCCAAGCGGAAGATTCTTTACCGTTACAGAACCGTTCTCATCTGTGATCAGATTTTTCGCTACTTCTGCGCCTTTTTTGTAAACTGTTTTTCCACCTGCTGTTACAATATCCTCGGCAGCATATACGTTATAAACGGCTCCTTTCTGACGGCGTTTCTCATACTGGAATGAAGTTCCATTTTCATCAGATACAGCTCCTACAAAAACTTCTCCCTCTTTATAAACGGTCAGATTTCCTTTCTGCTCTTTGTCCGTTACAGTCTGTTTGGTTGTACTGCCAACTACTAATTTCACTCCATACGAAGAAGCCTGGACAACATAACCTTCCGGTGCTGTGATTTCTTTTAAGTAAACAGTATCCTGTGTCTTGGTAAGAGTTACACGTGAAGAACCATTGCTGTCTGTTGGCGGCATCTTAACAATCAGCTTTGTGCAGGCGTTATCACTATATACTCCATACACGGCTCCGGCCAGATTTTTTCCAGTATCGCCATCTTTCTTTGTAATTTCAATAACTGCTTCTTCCGGCCAGTCAACTGTAATCTGCAGGTCAGAGGAATCTGTATAGTAGCCAAAACCAATGTCCTGTGAACTCTCCAATTTTAAGAGCATTGCATGGAAATCCAAAGGGAAATTAGATGTGATCGCATACTTTCCTTTCAGGCTACCCATATTGGCTGTTGTAGCTACAAGATGGAATTTCTCTCCACCCTTTACAGTGACATTTCCAGATGCCGTTTTTCCTGTGGTTTCATTAACAAGGCTTACTCCGTTCTCCAGATGAATGGTAATGGTAAATGCTTCATTTGCCTTCCAGGTAAAACTTTCTGTTTCCTTTCCCGTTGCATTAACGGAAAGTCCTGGAAGAAGTTTCATTGCTGTCGGATCAGGCATTTTAGCAAGAGCTGCTTTAATCTCTTTCAGCATATTTTTAGCGGTTGTAGAAAGCGCACCTCCAAATCCGGATTCGCCATCATATAAATAGTCAACCAGGTAATGCTGCATGGCTCTTGTCTCAGAACTGCATCCATATTTTTCCATGATGGATTTTACATTATATCCATTGAATGTATGTCCCCATCCTGGACCGCCATATCCATAGAACAAAGCTTTCCGCAGATACTTATCATCTCCGCCCTCATCCAGTTCAACCATATTTTTATATGTTGTCCCACTTGGAGGTGACTGCATGGAGTGCTGCATACAATACGCATTTACTGTATAAGTCTTTCCGCCTGCTTTGTAACGAACATATTTGTAGCTGTCATTTCCACCCTGTCCCATAACTGTATCAAACGGATGAAGCTGGCCATCTGAATAATAGTAATATTTATTTGCTTCAATATTTGTTGCATCATCCCATGGAGTATCGGTTGCAAGTAACATGATACCGTTTTCTGCCTGATCCATGGAAACACTTAGGTCAATGTCATCTGCTGGCATTTCAAAACTGAATTTATCCGATTCTTCGTGATAAGTCACCTCTGAATACAATAAATCTTCTGTATTCTCTGTCTGGTTTGCCTGTACTTTTGTTGTTCCTACTGCAATTAAGCTGCCTTGCGGCATATCTCCGGAAAATACAACGGTTTCTCCTGGCTGATACTGTCCATCTTCATGGTTCAGCTCAATATGAAATTCCTCTCCACGAACAATATTTACCTGATAATTTCCATCTGCATCTTCTGTTTTCTCTGTTCCATCTGTAAAAGAGTCGTCTGTCGCCTCTGGCATTTCTTCCGGATCTGTATCTGTAATTTCTTCAAATGTGCTGTCTGTATCCGGATTATCATCTATGGCAGGTTCTTCTGTTGAAACTTCCTCAGACGGGTTTTCCGGGATTGGTGTATCTATTGGCTCTTCCTCAACCGGAATTTCTGTCGGAGTTACTTCTTCATAGATTTCATCCTCTGACGGAATTTCTACATTTACCTCATCCTGCACAGGTTCTTCACTCTCTGCAGTGCCTATGGCTGGTTCCTCGCCTTCTGCTTCATTCTCATCTTCCTGGTTGCTTACAGATTCCTGATTCTCAGATTCAGCAACCTGCACCACCGCTTCCTTTACAATCAGCTTACGATTGATCTGATAAATTGGGTGGCCACTTACTGGCTCTACATAATAAACAGCTTTGTATGTATCTTCGTAATCTGTTGTAAAATCCTGCTTTTCCTCATTTTTTGCCTCATGGAAAGTGATCTTCACCTTTTTTTCATCTGGTATTTCCAGTCCGGTAAAATCTTTCTCCACTTCAAAAATACTGCCTGTTTCCAGTTCCAGATCTTTTGCTTTTACCACCTCATCTGCATCAAGTTCATTTTTTACCTCTTCGTATAACGGTGGCTCTTCTGGCACTACATCTGCCGCATAGGACAGTATTGGAGATAGAATTGTAGATAACACTGTAAGCATTGCCAAGAATCCCGACAAAAATCTTCTCATATTTTTTTTATTCTTCATTCTTTTTTCCTTTCTTCCGTTCCGGGAAAATCAACTGAAACTTTGGATTTCCGGTTTCTGAAACCTCCATCTTTATAGTTGCTTCATACTTCCTTTTTGTTTTCTCTGATACCAGATCTTTGAAATGCACCTGCTTCTCACTCAGCAGCTTCCTGACAGTTGCTTCATCAAGTGTTTTTCCCTGACTCTCAAAAAATCGGTTATTTTTCCATAAAGTAAAACTGCAATCACTTCCTGAACAATAATAATTTCTCTTTCCCACATAAACCTTATTGCCACATCTTGGGCATTTTCCAATTTCCTTCCGACCATCTGAAAATAGTTTCTGGTATTCTTCCACTGGCTGTCCATTATCACTTACCAATTTGGTAACCATTTTTTCAATTTCGAAGAGAAATTCTTCTACATTTTTCTGGCCTCTGGAAATCAGTGTCAGATCATTTTCCCATTCTGCTGTAAGTTTTGGTGATTTGATCATTTCCGGAAGAATCCTGATCAGATTTCTTCCATCTGCTGTAGGTAATATCTGCTTCTTTTTACGCTCAACAAAGCCTTTCTCAATCAGTTTTTCAATAATCGCTGCCCTGGTAGCCGGAGTTCCAAGCCCTTTTCTCTCTGCGTCTTCTATCATATCCGAGCTTCCAGCGTGTTCCATGGCACTAAGGAGCGTATCCTCCGTATAATGTTTCGGCGGTGCTGTAAAATGTTCACTAAATTTTACAACAACACATTCAAATACCTGCCCTATTTTTATATCTGGAAAATCACTTTCCTCCTCTTCTGGCTTTTCTGCATTTTTCCCATATGATTTAAAGAACCGTTCTTCCACTTCTTTCCATCCATATTGGAGAACATTCTTTCCAGATGCAGTAAACAGTTCTCCATGACAGGAAATTTCAGTCTTAATACTCTCATATATGTATTCCTGTTCCGATGCACATAATAACTTTGATGCAATCAGCATGAGAATTTTCTTTTCTCCACCCGGAAGTGCTTTTAAATCCATGTTTGTAATTTCTACCGTTGGTATAATTGCATGATGATCTGATACCTTTTTACTGTTCAAAATTCTCTTTATATCTGGTTCTGAACCCTTTATTGACATTTCAGGAAACATACTATTTACTGCCCCGACAACTAGAAGAGCATTTTCTTCCATATCATCTGTAAGATATTGGCTATCCGTCCTTGGATACGTCACCAGTTTCTTCTCATAAAGGCTTTGGGTATAGTCCAAGGTTTGCTGTGCCGTAAATCCAAGAAGACGATTTGCTTCCCTCTGTAATGTGGTCAGATCATATAATTTCGGCGGCTGTACCTTTTTCTTCTCTTTCTTTACTGAAAGAATCTGTGCAGTTTCATCCTTCATATCCTCCATCATCTGAACGGCAGCACTTTTCTCTTTTATCCGGCTGCTTACAGCATCCAATCCATCCATCAGAAGATGAACCAGATAATACTTCTCTTTCTGGAAGTTCTCGATGCTCTTTTCCCGTTCCACCAGCATTGCAAGTGTAGGTGTCTGCACCCGACCTACAATCAACCGATGGTGATACAGTACCGTAAACAGTCTGGTGGCATTAATTCCTACCAGCCAGTCTGCTTCACTTCGCGCCACTGCAGAATAATAAAGATCATCATATTCATGTCCATCTTTCAGCTGCTGAAATCCTTCCAGAATTGCTTTTTCCTCCATGGAAGAAATCCACAGTCTTTTAAAGGGAAGTTTACATTCTGCCTGGTTATATACCAGACGGAAAATCAACTCCCCTTCTCTTCCTGCATCTGTTGCACATATAACTTCTGTGATATCTGCTCTGTGAAGCAGTTCCTTTAAAACCCGAAACTGCCCTTTGGTACTTTCTTTAATCTGATATTTCCAATTCTCCGGAATCATGGGAAGTGTTTCATATTTCCATGCTTTCCAGTCATCCCGGTACTGATCCGCACTAGCCAGTTCAATCAAATGCCCAATACACCAGGAAACCAGATATTCTTTTCCTTCCAGGTAGCCATCTTTTACGTTTGTGGCATGAAGCACCTTCGCAATGTTTCTGGCTACGCTGGGTTTTTCCGCAATTACAAGCTGCAATTTTCAATCTCCTTTCTGCACCTGTCGCTGTAATTAAGTGAAACAAAGTTATTCCTCTGATTCTTCGTCTTCTACTTCACCTTCCATTTCATATTCTTCTAATTCTTCATCATCCTCACGAATTGTATCTTCCTCCTCATCGTCGTCCTCGTCCTCTTCATAATCAAAAGAAGTATTTCTTCCTTTCATAAATTTCCAATAATAGTAAGCACCACAAACTCCTGCCAGAACCAGCAGCATTAATAAAATCGTGCCAGAATTATTGCTTTTCTTCTCAGGTTCTTCCTTTTCTTCCGGTATGATCGTAACTTCTGGTTCCGGTATCTCTGTGATCTTCTCTGTTTCAAGTGGCAGTGCGGATTCTGCAATAGCCTGGTTCTGTGGAAGTGTGACCATGTTGGTATCCGTAAAGTTCAAAAGATCATTTTCGCCTACCTCTGTAAGAAGATAAACATTTTCATCCGTTTTATCCTTATCTACGATCAGATAAAAAACCTTATCACTTTTTGTCTTGATCGTATAAAATTCCTTTCCCCCTTTGTCCTGAACTGTTCCTGTTGTCATGCCGGAAGCAGAACTTTCTCCCTGCACCCGTCCGGTATCTGCTTCTGTATCCGTTTCATTTCCTGTGTTTTCTGGTTCTGTTGGTGCAGTAGCAGTCTCGTTCGTTGTCTGATGTTCCGTTACGGTTGCCGTAGCACTGGTGGGCTTACTTGCAGTTCCATCGGCTGGCAAAGAAGCTGCATTCTGCTCCGTTCCGGAAACCTCTGTATTCTCTTTTACTGCATCTGGATTTTCATAATAAGGGTTTCCTACTTTATAGATCTCTGACATATTTCCTGCTTTGTCTTTTGCCTGCAGGGTAAAGTATTCATAGGAAGTATCCGCTTTTTGCAAACGGACATTTAATGTATTATTCGTCAGTTCTGTGAATTCATTTCCATTGACATACAAAGCAGCAATTCCCGATTCCGCATCAACTCCCTGCACGATCAGTATCCCATTCTTCGCAGCCGCAATAATAGTTGGTTTGGTTTTATCAAAACACTCTATGTAACGATTCTGCTCATAAGTATTTCCATTCTGATCGGTAACTCTCACATAAACACTACAATTAGAAGAGATGGATACTTCCATATTTCCGGTTATGTCTGACCATCCTCCATTTTCTGAAAGTCTTGCTTCTACTTTTGCAATAGAAAAAGCACCTGTATTCTTTGTATCTTCCACTTGAATTTTTACGGTTGCCGTATCTGTCTGCCAGCCTTCGGGTTCTGTAAAGGTAATCCCTACTTCCGGTGTTTCCGTCACATCATTTCCTGCATCTTCCTGTGCCTGTTCCACTGGATCTGCAAGAATTTCAGCTTCTGATTCATCTGAAAAATCAACATCTTCCGGGCTGCTTTCTTCTGATGATTCCACTTCTACATTATCTGCCCATACAGTCAGACTTCCGGGCGAACTATAAAAGAAAGCTCCTGCCGGAAGTCCTGCTAACGTAGCTGCGGTTAAAAATACAGATGCTCTTTTATGAAATTTCTTCATTTTCTGTCTGCTCCTTTTCTCTGGTTTCCAATATCTTTTTTTGTTCCTCCTTACTGATATCAATCATCAACTGAAGTTCCTCTGCGGAAACTCCATTGCTTCGGATAATTTTCAGATACTCCATATCCTCTGCCTGTTTCTTCTGTTCTTCCAGATCCCTTGCTTTTTTCTGTAGCTTTTCAATCTTAGCGTAGGTTCTTGCAAGTTCTTCTTTTATTCGTTCAATGTTCAAATACGCCCCTCCTTATGGCCTGCCAAAAGCATAAAAATGAGACTGCCAGTATGCAGAATTAATGGACGTATACTGAATTGGATTTCCACAATGGATCATCTGTCCATCTCCGGCATAAATTCCTACGTGGGTAACCGGCTCTCCCGCATCATACGTCCCAGTGAAAAAGATAATATCTCCTGGCCTTGCTTCTTCTGGTGATACAGGCATACAAATGTCATAAATTCCCTGTGCAGTAAGTCTTCCCATATTGCAGACACCCGAATTGGTAAACACATAGCTTACAAAACCAGAACAGTCAAAAGAAGTCTCCGGGCTGGAACCGCCCCATACATACGGCATACCAAGATATTTGTCTGCTTCCGCAAATAATCTCCGCACAGTCTCATCATCATAACTGCCTCCTCCAACATACAGCCCGCTATCTCCGGTACTGATATAAAAAACAGGATTATAATATTCCCCATCTTTGACCAGTTCCAAATATAACTGGCTTCCGGTTGCACTTCCTGTACTTCCCGTTGTACCAATTACAGTATCTGTTGTTACTTCCTGACCATTTGCTACCGAAATGCTCTGCAGATAAGCGTATTTAATCTGCACACCTTTTTTATCCTGCGTAACTACATAATTTCCAAAAGTTCCGCTATATCCTACATCTACAACAAAACCATTCATCGCTGACTTCACTTCTGTTCCCTGTCGTACATTAATCGTCACACCTCTGTGAAGTTGTGTCTGCCCGGTTCCATTGTTTACAGAATACCCATAATAGGTACTGATATAGGCATACCAGTTTAACTCAACCGGAGTTTTATATGTCTGTAAATTTCCTCTGTTGGAATAGACCTCTTCATAAATTTCCTGCTCATCCTCTTCCATTCTGGACAGAATAACACTTCTAAGCGGTTTTGCCTGAACAGAAACATTCAGTACATCTGCAGTTACTGTACGGGTAACTTCCACAGAGTTCTGATTGCCCTCTGCCAGAAAACATTCCCAGATCTGATGACCATGTGCCTCAGCTACTGCGTGATTATCATAATAAACATCAAACTGGACACCATACTGGGCAAAGTTTCCAGTATCTTCTACGGTGTACTCAATCCCATTCATCACTACTTTCGTCCCCATTGGAAGAAATGGGTTTGCAGCATCAACCGCAAGCGTATGATTAGCCTGTGGCATTGCCCCTGAAGCAGTAGGTCCTCCACTCCACACGCCACAGCAGATGGGACAATTACAGTATCCACTGGTCACAACATTTCCCAATGACTGCCCTACCTGTATTGTAGATGTTTCCTGCCGGGTTTCACTTTTTTCCTCTACGGTGATTCCGTACTGTAAAGAAAAAATTGTTTCCAGTTCTCCTTTTATCTCATCAAACTTAAAATCCCCATAACTGGCAGTCAGATAACTGATCAATGTATGAGGATCATGGCCGATTTCACCAATGTTATATCTGTATTCATCTTTTCCTGGATACCGGGCTTCCATCTGGTTTATTTTCTGTTGAAGACTGGCTTACATCGCTTGACAAGGGCACACAGCCCTTTGTCGTGTGCGATGGATAAGTAAAAGTCAAATTTTCCACTCAATCGAAACGTGTTCGTCGGTTGCGCGGATCTGTGAGATCAGGCCGTCGGCAACCTGCCGCCTGTCCTCGAAGTCAATTTCTTCCCATTGGTTCAGGTAGACCGACAACCGCTCAATCTGTTCCGGGGACATGGTTTCCGCTGACAGCGCCGCGATCTCTTTTGTCAGGGCTTGGCGGCGTGTGTCCAGCTCCTCGATTTTGCTGTTGGCATAGGACAGCAGCACCGCATTAGCCCCGGTCAAAGTATTCAGCAGCTTTTCAATCTCGTCCTCCACGCGGGCAAGCTCCATGTTCAGCGCGGTCAATTTGGGATTGACCGTTTCTCGCTTTGCCGTCAGCGTCTGGAACTCAGACAGCTTCTTGACCATCTCGCCGTACAGAAACCTTTCAAATTCCCGTGTGCGGAGCGTCCCGCAGCCGTCACAGCTTTTACTGTCAGCCCGCTTGGAGCAGCGGAGATACTGAACACCTGTTGGATTGCCGACGCTCATAAGCGCGTACCCGCAGCGGCCACACTTGACCTTTCCGGCAAGCCATGTGTTCTTTGCCTTGCGCCCGCCTTGGAACGTCTTGTTTGCCATGAGCTTTTTCCGGCAGCGCAGCCATGTATCAGACGATACCAGCCCCTCGCTGGGAGCCAGAACAAGTATCTGATCTTTCAGGTGCTTGTTTTTTCTTTCTTGCACGTCCCGGCCCTGATAGAGATAGCAGCCGTTTGTCCCGGCAAAATCTGTGGCTTCATTGACTACCACCGTACCCTGGCTTTTGAAGAACTCGTACATATCGAGGTCAGCCTGTGCGTAAATGGGGTTTCTCAAAAGTTGGGAGATAAAGCCCCGTTTCATTTCCTTGCCGTAGATCAGGATGCCCTCGTCGGCAAAGTAACGGGCAATGTCCCCGAAAGAAATTCCGGGCTGAGAGTACATTTCAAACATCAGCTTTGCAATATCTGCCGTTTCCGGGTCAGGCTTCATCATTTTTGTGCGGATGCCCTCAATGGTGGTCGGCTCCAGTTGGAAGCCGTAGGGGGCCGCGCCGCTCATGTGAAAACCGTGCTGGCAGCGGGAATAGTAGGCATCGGTCACGCGCTTCTGGATGGTTTCACGTTCGAGCTGGGCGAACACGATGCAGATATTCAGCATGGCCCGCCCCATCGGGGTGGACGTGTCAAACTTTTCCGTGGAAGAAACGAACTCGACATTGTATTCCTGAAAAGTTTCCATCATGGTTGCGAAGTCCAGAATGGAACGGCTGATACGATCCAGCTTGTAGACCACCACGCGCTTGATCAGGCCCCGGCGAATATCGGCCATCATTTCTTGGAACTTGGGTCTATCGGTATTCTTGCCGGAATAACCCTTGTCTGTGTACTTGCGGAAATTGCCTCCTCTCAATTCATACTTGCAAAACTCGATCTGGCTTTCAATGCTGATACTGTCCTTGCGGTCAACGGACTGTCTGCCATAAATGGCATCTTCACGAATAATCATTTGGTGCTCCTTTCCGTGTAGGAGCTACCAAACCTTACACCTATATTATACCTCTGGCAGCCCCGTATCTCAAGGATGTCCCGCATTAGTGCATCTGCGCCCGTCCCGGCGCATACTTCACAAAGACCTCATACAGACAGCTTTCAATTTCACGCTTGCGCTTATCCCGTGCTCGGGGAGAGAGCATCGGGGTCAGGTTTTCCACGGTGATGGATTTGCCCTGAAAAGACGCGGTTTTGACTTCCTTGTGATAGCCGACTCTTGCCTCCGTCATCTGAAAACCTCCTATAACAATCAGCGGTGTGAATAGATTTGATGGTTTCCCGTTGTCCGTGGGGAAACGTGAAAGGACGGCACAAAAGCGCCGTCCTTTGACCTTGCCCCACCTCTGGCCACGATGACCAGAAGCAGCGGGACAGTTGTTTTCCGTTTCAATCCACAAAAGAGGGAGCCGCCGCGCCGAAATGGTTTGGGCTGTCATAAGACAGAAAGACCCGGTTTGACGGCTCCCTGTATGATTGTTGTGTGCCGTATTTGCCACGCATCCCCGGCACGGGGAGTATTCCAGACCGCCGATGGCTTCGGCTGCATAGCCCCACAGCATCGCTGCCCGTGGAGGGCTGGCGCATACCGCAGGAACTCCCCCTCAAGTCTGTGGGAGGGCGTGAGCAAGTTTCATTATCCTCCGCGCTGTCCTCGCGCCCGGTTTGCCAGCACCGGGTCAAAGGCTGCGTTGATCGCTCGGCCAGCTTGTCCATCACCTCCTGAACTGGCTGTCGTGGCGGCGCACCTTACGTCGCTATCACGCGGATTTCGTATCGGGAATACTGTCTATTCAGTTTTCAAGGCGAGGAAGAAAACTCCTCTCACCTATCAGGAGGTTTCGGGGGCAAATGTACTCCCTCTTACAGAGATTTTTTCAAATTATTTTTCATAGCGGCCAGCCCACGCTCAACGGAGCAGCAGATGCGGCTCCGGCCAACGCCCTCGGCTGCCGCGATCTCGGCCTTGCTCATGCCGAGAAGATAGTGCTGGTACACACGCCGGGCCTGCGTGGGCGGGAGCTGGGCCAGCGCGTCATAGAGGGCAAAGGTGGTTTCCCGCGCCTCAATGTACTCGTCCGGGGTCAGGGGCTGGCGGAGCACGTCGGCCTCAAAGCCGGGATCGGTGTCCAGCGAGCACTCGCCATTTCTGCGCTTCTGCCGCTTGTAGCTGTCGCATAGACGGCCTCCCATCGAGAGGGCGGCGGCGATCTCGTCCGAAACTTCCAGTATCACATTTTCGGTCATATAGGGGTAATACCGTTTCAGGTTGATAGTCGTCATAATTGTCCTCCATTTCAAAAGGTGGTTGGTGAGTGCGGATTGAAATGGAGAACAGGCGGCCCGCGGCACCTTGGAGCCTCTGGCCACCGTGACCAGAAGCAGGGGCATATAAAAACGCCCGCACAGCATGACACTATGCGGACGCAAGCAAATGAATATCTTGTTACATGATGTTTAATTTCACTTTCAAAGCCGGACTGCTCCGATGGAGGAGCTACGCTTTTTTTAGCTGGTGCAGATCACGCGAACAATGAAATAATAAAATGGACACGGCAAAATAACCTCCAATCGGCTACCGTGCCCCTGCAAGTCGTCATTGGTTTGTGTAGACGCAAAGAAACGGCGGCTCTGAAAATCAAAGCCGCCGCTTCAAATGGGCGTGTTGATAGGCTGCTGTACGACGGCTTTTTTTCTTTTGCCGTCGTGCGGCAGCTTGTTCCTTTTGCGTTTATCTTAACAAGCAATCCTCACAGAAATGTCACCGACACACGCTGTTTCGACAGAATAATGGGCTGAAATCTCACGAACCTGTGAGATTTGAAAAACCGGGAGAATAATCTCCCGGTTTTCATCGCAAATATTTAATTCTGCCGCAGTCTCTCTACAACGCTTTGCTTAACATTTTGCATGAAAGTTATGACGGGAGTTGCCAAGCAGACCAGTAAAACAATAGCTGCGACAACCAACAGAGAAAATACAGGATAGTGAAAAGCTGCATAAGGAACCATTTTTCTAAAGGCTGAGTATATCGGAATATATATCGCTGTTCCCAGTGTGGCAAGCAGTAGGAAAGAAATACTCCAATAATACCCGCCTTCCCAAAGCAATACATTTCTAATTTGCTTTTTCGTCATTCCTATACTTTCAAGTGTGGCAAATTCATGTTTCCGAGTATTTACACTAACAACCATTGTGTTAATGAAATTCATAATTCCTATCAGCAAAAATACAGTGGACAACCCTGCGGCTATAATCCTTGAGGTCAGCAAATATCCGGCCATTTCTTGCTGCTTTTCATATCGTGACAGAATCGTAATGCCCGGTGACGAAGCAGTAATGGATTGAAGCTGCTCCATAATCCCTTTATCATAACTGCTATCAATAGTATCAAAAGCAATCCGAAAGATTTTAGTTTCTCCAGACAACTTCTCTAATGCCTGCTCACTGATATACAAATCAGGGGCAGTACCTCTCTCATTTCCTCGACCACTTTGAAAATCAGCGTCCAGAAAGCCAGTTGCCACTGTAAAGGCCAGTTCTCCGGACTCACCGACAACGGTGATTGCTTGCCCTGGCTGAATCAATGGGTTTCCCTCAGCATCCGTCATAGCGGACAAAACCACCAACTCTCCCTTTTCAAAGGCTGTTAAGTCAATAGGCTTATCAAGCGTTTTATTAAGTTCTTCGATATATCTGGAATCTATTCCGTAAACGCCGCTCCAAAAATTATCTGTATAGTTTTTCCGTGTTTCCGCATTTGAAAAATCAAGACCCGATACGCCATCCAAGGAATCAATATATTTCCCGAATACATTTTCGCTGTAAATGACATCCATAGTGGGCCACGGTGAAGCGGAATAAGTGACGCGCAGATTTTCAATTCCCTGCATTGTTGCAACTTGCTGCAACATTTCATCAGAGAGCAGGTTTCCTTCTTCGAAAATGCTGTAAGTCAATGCGAAATCACTTTCTCCCCATTGATTTACAAAATTGTCTGGACTTAGGCTTGATAGTAAACCAGCAGAAACCAAAAACAATATTAAGCCTAAAAATAAGGACGCAAAAGTAAGGACAGCGCTTTTAGGGTTTCTAAAAATATTATCTCGTGCCATCCGGGATAATTTTGTTCTATGGCTCTTATGATCTCGGTAACTCCTTGTATTTGCCTCCGTATAGCGTAAAGCCGCAACAGGAGAAATACTTGCAGCTATTTTCGCTGGTTTCATGCTGCCGATGATTGCGGTAAAAAATGTGAAGATTGCGGCACCCGCAAAAATAATGGGGGAAAAGGACACTATCTCCCCAAGGTCTGTATCGCCTGAGTACATTATATTCATGGCAAACGGAACAAGTCCAAGCGAAACAATACCACCGACAATCAGGCCGCTGGGAATACCGATCACCGCCGTTCTGAATATTTGAGAACGCACGATTCGCTTGATTTGTCTTTTTGTCGTGCCTATCGTTTTAAGCTGTCCATAGAATTGTGTATCTCTTGAAATTGAGATATACAGAATGTTATAAATCAGCAAATAGCCGCTGATAATGATAAAGACGATAATAGCAGCCAGTGGAAGAACAATGGTGGTGGAATTACTCTGAGCAATAGGTACAATTTCAAAGGACTGACTTTCTGTAAACGAAATCTTCCGTTTTAGTTTTTCACAGGATCGCAGGGCATTACTGTCATCAGAAAAAGAAATCATTGCGGTAGACACACTATCAAAGGGAAGCCCTGTTTGTGTTGCAAAAAGCTCCGAAACATAAGCAGCACCACGGTTGCCTGCACGCGAAGCCGAATAATCTGTGTAATAGCCTGACAAAACAAATTCATCGGAGCTGTATTGATAATCTGTTCCGAGCTGATAGGAAAGGGAAATATTCATCCCTATCTGTGGATCATCAATCCCCATTGCACGCAAAGCCCATGTAGGGAGCATAATTTCATTTTTTGCTTGCGGATAATCTCCGTGTATATCCGAAATTGTTGGTACACGGTGTTCTTGCCATTCTGTTTCGTCTATCCAAGTAATACTCAGCAGGGCATCGTCCATTCCAGATGTATCAATGCTGCCCAATCTCTGACTGACACCAACTACGGATACCAAGCCGGATCGGCTCAATTCTTCATATTGTTCTTCTGAGAGGCTTGTAATTGCCACATCCGCAGTCGTGCCCATCGCACGAATTTGCTGCATTTGATAGGTTTCAAAATAACTGCACCCCAAACTAAACACAGATGTAATCATAAAGGCGGTCAAGAATAATGCGATGGTAACGAAAACATTTCTCTGCTTATTAGCGCGGTAGCTTCTTTTGGCAAGACGATTGATTGTTGTCTGATTATTGTTCCCAAATAAAATATCATCCATCAATGTCACCCCCTGTCACTGTGCGATTTTTCCGTCCTCAATACGGATAATTCGGTCGGCAAGCTGGGCAATTTCATTGTTATGGGTAATCATTACAAGCGTTTGATGGAACTTCTGACTTGTAACTTTCAGCAAACCAAGAACATCACTACTTGTCCGGCTATCCAAATTGCCTGTCGGTTCATCTGCAAGTATAATAGCTGGTTTGGAAACAAGGGCGCGGGCAATCGCTACACGCTGCTGCTGGCCGCCGGACAGATTGTTAGGCATACTGTTCAGCTTCCCATCGAGAGCCAACATTTTCACGACTTCATCCATAAACCGCTTGTCCACGGTATCACCATCCAGCTCCACCGGCAGGACAATATTTTCATAGACATTTAGCACAGGAACAAGATTGTAATTCTGAAAGATAAACCCGATGTTACGTCTGCGGAAGATGGTAAGCTGTTCATCCTTGAGTTTCGATAATTCTTTCCCTTTTACTTTAATACTGCCGGAAGTTGGCGTATCTAACCCGCCCATCATGTTCAGCAAAGTAGACTTACCGCTGCCGGAAGTACCAACAATGGCAACAAATTCACCTTCCTCAATGGATAGGGTCACGCCATCCAATGCTTTTGTAATGTTCGGTTCGGTGCCGTAATATTTCTTCAAATCTGTCGTTTGTAATATGTTCATATAGAACACCACCCTTTCTTTTTGATGGCTCTATCATAAAAGGTAAACCTCACAGAAATGTCACGGGAAACAAAATACCTCTGTTTAATTAAATCTCAAATGTCATAGGCCTGTGACATTTTGTTTTTTAGCGTACTTATTTTATTGTCGAGGCAGAAAGACGGAAAAAGTTGAACCCCTCCCAACCTCGGATGTTACCCGGATATAACCGCCTTGCAAGGTTACGATCTCACGAGCCAGATATAGACCAATACCAATTCCATCTACATCATGTACGATGTCCTCCCGATAGAACCGCTTGAAAATTGCCCCCTGATGCTGTTCTGAGATGCCAATGCCTGTATCAGTAATGTCAATTTTCACATACATTTCCCAACTTTCAACCGAAATCCGGATTTGACCGCCCTCCGGCGTATATTTCACCGCATTATCCAAAATGTTGAACAGCGCTTCACCTGTCCATTTTCTGTCATGAGAAACGATCAAGCTCTCCGGGCAGTCCACTTGAACATTGATCTGTTTTTTCTCGGCGTTCAGAAGGATACCTCCCAATGCGGCGGCAAGCGTGTCATAAAGCGGCTGGCTTTTCTTTTCCAGAGAAATGACACCTGTTTCCAGACGCGAGGTTTTAATCATAGCCTGCATGAGAAAATCCAGTTTATCAAGTTGGGTGGCCTGTGCTGTAAGAAACTCTTTTTGCTTTTGCACCGGGACTTCATTTTCAAGCAGGGTGCTGTTAATCACTTTCAAGTTCGCAATCGGGGTCTTGACCTGATGGGAAATATCAGAAATAAGTTCTTGCAAGTCAGCCCGCTCTTGTGCAATGCTGTTCTTGTTTTCCTGCATGACTTCATACAAACGGTTCAACCGATATTCAATTTTATAGAAAAGACTTTCTTCTTCCACAGTCTGTTTCGGCTGCATATTCCCGGACAACATATCATCCATCAAACTGCAAAAAGCATCGGAGAACATCGCCAATTTGCGGTGAACCAGCACCATAAAACAAATAGAACAAAACAGCACAAAGATGCCGAACAATAGTACATACCAAACAGCGGTTATATCTTGGGTCAACGCATATAAAGCCACTGAAACCGTCACCATTGCCGCCAGCAGGAGAACAGCTAAAAAGATACAGGCTTTGTTGACGGAAAGTTTTCGAACATTCATTTCAGCGCCCCTCCGATCCACATATAGCCCATACCATATACCGTTTTGATGTACTGACGGTCGAGTGTTTCGATTTTGTTTCGTACCCGGCTGATAGCCGCAGTCAGAGCGTGTTCATCCACAAAATTTCCGTCTGCGTCCCACAGTTTTTCCAACAAGACTTGCCGCGTCAAAACGATCTGTGGATTTTTCATCAGGATTTTCAAAAGTCGATATTCCAGTGGGGTGAATGTAAGTGGCTTTCCTGACAGGGCAGCACTCATCTCTGAAAAATTGATGGTCAGTGTGCCATCCTCATAAGTATCACCACCATATTGTTTTGTCAGCCGCCCCAGCACCACCGCCAGTTTCTTTTGAAAGACGCTCATAGGGAAAGGTTTTGTCACATAATCCTCTGCGCCCAGTTCATACCCTTTGAGCATATCGCTTTCCATATCATTTGCGGTCAGAAAGATAATAGCGGTATCAGGGCGGCGCTCTTTTACCTCCCGGCAGAAGTCAAAACCGTTCCCGTCCGGCAAATTTACATCCAGCACAATCAGGTCATAGTCCTGCTTCGTCAAGAAACTACCGGCCACTGATTTTGTCAGTGCAGAATCAACCGTATAGCCCGCAGTATTCAAGTTATAGCATAAAGTATGATTCAAAAGTCGATCATCCTCGACTACTAAAATTCGCATGGTATCACACTCCTTTATTTTCAGTGTAGCACCCAAATGTCACAGAAACCTCACAATATTTCTGATTTTATTTTAGATACCAACTTCTGATCTTCGGGACAAATTTAATTATAAGTACATTTTACATCACATTTTCAGCGTCATCAATTCTCTTAGCATGAAATTAAATATGCAGTGAAATGAAATTTTACGCCGTTCAAATGTTGCCACATGAAATGTAAAATTACATTAGGTGGTGATGCTATGAAAATTGAACGTGACGAACGCAAATTTGACTTTCACGGGATCGGACTTGCTATCAAGAAAGCCCGTGAGCGTGAAGGCATGACGCAGGAGCAATTAGGATACATTGTTGACCGCGATCCGCGTACCATTATGTATCACGAAAATGACGGACAGCATCCGAGCCTAAACGCCTTTTTCCAAATGGTAACAATGTTCGGTATCTCCGTGGACGAATACTTTTATCCCGACATGGGAGCCGATGAAGCCGCAAAGAAGCGGATCGGTATTCTGCTTAATTCTCTCAGTGAGAACGAACTACGGCTCGTCGAGGGGATTATCAATGCAATCATAGAAAACCGTGGAACGGAGGAAGCGTAAGAAACGGCGCTGCCTCCGTTTTTCGCGAGGGTTCCGGGGGAGCGCGTTAGCGGCAAGCAAGGCAAGTGTATTGACACTTGCAATTTCCGCGCTGCGGAAATGCTTGTTGGGGTGCCCCCAAACCCGCTGGACTTCTGGCCACCGTGACCAGAAGAAACATTGTCTGCGTCGCCGTCCCTAACGGGCCTGCTCCTTATTGCGCTGGTTGTCCGTCAGCCCGTGCAGGTGATCCACGCTGCCCTTAACCGCCACCAGCTCCCGCATATCCTGCTGGGCCTTGCGGTATTCCAAATAAAGAGCCTTTTTCCGCGCTGCCAGTTGGCGGCGTTTTTCTTTTAGTACGTCCATTTTGGGGAGCTTCTCGCCGCCCAGCAGCTCGGCCATTGTCGCCTTGGCTGCCCGGTAGTCGGCCAGTTCCGCCTCGTGCTCGGCAAGGTATTTCCGGCTGTACTTGGCGGCCTTGTACCCATCGAACGCGGGGCGGGTCTTGGCGTACTGCACCACGGCGGCCATCAGATCGGACACACGGGAAAGCTCCGCCTCGGTCTGTTGAATGTCCCCGGCCAGCGTGTGAAAACACTCTGTGGCGGCGTCGGTTTTTGCAGCCAGATCGTCATATTCAAAGAGCTGGTGCTCTTTCAGATATTGCAGCGCGGCAGCCATCTGTTTAAGGTTATACACCTTGGCCCAGCGTTCATAGGCGGGGCCTTTGCCCTGACGCATCCGCTCCTGAATGTCAATCAGCAGATTGACACGGCGGGGTGCGGGCGCTTTCCGCGCCGTGGCCGTTCGTGTGGGAGCCTTGCCGTCAATGACGGCCTGCACGTCCTCGGGGCCGTAGCCGTCCCCCAGCGTGGACGCCCGGAAACGGGCCGCCCGCTGTTGTCCTGGCACAAGGAACGAGATCACGCCGCCGCGCCCGTGCTTGACCTGTATGCCTGCCGTTTCCATGCGCCGGAGAAAGTCTGCAAAGTCCTTGGGGCGCTCCGTCAGAGCCGCGTCAATGGCAAGGCGAATCTGTTCTTTCTGTGAGAGCTTTTGATTTTCGCCCAGCCATTGACCGTAGTGCAGATACCGTCCCTTGCTGTGGAGCTTGGGATTTGCGATCACGGATAGGTCGTGCTCCAGACATACCCGGTCAGACAGCCGCCGCAGGGCGAACGAGGAGCCGATGAAGTTGCGAAACTTCCGGGAGCGGTCATAGGCGGTGGAATTGTAGTAAATGTGATTATGAATGTGCTCTTTGTCTATATGGGTACAGACGAAGAATTGATACTTCCCCTTTGTCCAGCGCATCGCCGTTTCATAGCCGATGCGGTTGGCCTCCTCCGCCGTCACCTCGCCGTGAGGGAACGCCTGCCGGATCTGGTAGCACAGCGCCCCGTGTCCGGCCCTGCGGTCGGTTTCGCCCTGATACTGATTTTTGACCAGCATGAACTCGGCGTGTGCCGTGGCCGGATCGCAGAGGTAGGAGGAAACGGCCCCCAGCTTCTCCGGGTTCAGGCCATAGTCAAAGCGGTCTTTCAGGCTTTGCAGGGCCGTCCGCTTATCGGCCCGCTTGTGAGATTTGAGGTAGGTTGTGGCCGTAGGCAGCCCTCCTTTCCATACGACAAACGGCGGCTGGGATCAGCCGCCGTTTTCTGCATCTTCTGGCCACCGTGACCAGAACTCAGCCCGTGATGAAGCCCCTCAGAGAGCCGTTCAGCTCGTCCAGCTTGGCAAGCAGCCATCCGGCCAGCGCAGGCAGGCCAAAGGGCGAAATGGCAAACGCCATCAGAAGCCCCGCGATCCCTGTGGAAATGTCTTTCTCCACAAACAGCATCAGGACACTCAGCAGCCCCAGCACCGACGCGAGGATGGAGAGCAAACCAGCGGAAAGACTCAGCAGGAACGAGAGCACGGCCACAAGCAGGGTCAGCACCAGCACAAAGGGAGCGGCAAGAATTTTGAATATGATCCGCATAGGGGGTTCCTCCTTTTTCCTGTATATGTCTATTATAACTCTGAAAAAATCGGCACTCAAGGATGTCCCGGCCCTCCGCACTTCTGGTCACAATGACCAGAAGCAGGGACAGCCGGGGAACGGCGCGGGGCCGTTCCCCCTGTGTCACATCGTTACAATGGCGGAGAGCTGGGCCAGCAGATCAGACAGCGGCCCCCACAGGTCGGCATAGTCCTTTTGCAGCCGCTTCAGTTCGTCCGGGTACAGGCCGCCGTAGCTGTTGGCATGGATAGCCGCCTGATTGAGATTGTTTGCACAGCGCCTCTGGAGCGACACAAGCTCCTTGACGGGTTCAAGGTCAACGTGGAGCACATAGCCGCCCAACGCCATTTTTCGGATATAGGCGCTCATGTTGCGGATACCCGCCTCGGCCATGCGCTCCCGAATGACCTCCAGCTCGTCAGGCCGTACCCACACATAGATGGGGACGCTGCGGACGCGCTTCTTTGTCAACGCTCCTCACGCTCCCGGCTGCGGCGCTTGGGCGGGTGTTCCCGTACCTTGTCCAGCGGCTTTTCTGCCGGGGGCGGCGCAGGCAGATTGTTGATGATGCCGTCGATCATGTTCCCGTTCTGCTCCATAGAAAGCTCGGCGTTCTTGTTGGGATTGCGTTCCTGCTCCATAAATGTCCTCCTATCTGTCGCCCCGGTCAGGGGCATTTTTCTTTGGGGCAGCTTGGCCCCGGTCAGCCTCGGCCTGCTTTGCGGCGGTTTTCATCTGTTCCCGGATCGAACGGGGCCTGTCGGGATTGTCAGGCGCAGGCCGCAGCTCATAGTCAGACGCCTGCCGTTTCGTCAATGGCCGCGTGTAGGTCAAATGCCCCCACGCCAGAAATGATCCATTTTCAACCGGGACGCGCTGATCGTAGTTGACGATCTCATCCGGGGCGTTGCGGGGCGGCTTGGGGAATGTCCCAATGTCCACAGGGCGCTGGGTAGAGTAATACTTGTAAAGGCCGGGAGCCTCGACCTGCCTGACATCGACATTGTAAAGGCGCTGGTATTCCTGCACCCGCGCCGCAAAGTCCTGTTCCAGAGCGGCACGGTCGCTGCCGTAATGCCCCCATTCATACTGCCGCTGGCCGTTCTTGTCGTCATAGCAAGCCCATGTGACATAGGGCGAGGGGGCTGCTGGGTTATGCCCCAGCGCAAAGCCCCTGCCATTTTCCAGCATGACGGCCTGAATGATCTCATAGCCTTGGTTTTTGTCCATACGACCTCCTTTCCAAAATGTTAGCAATATTTCTGCAAAACCGGGCGGGGCTATGAAATCATACACCCCGCCCATGAAGCGGCCCCGGAAAGCCCTGCAATCAAGGGTGTTTTCCGGGGCCAAATGCTCACGGTCTACCCCCGGTATTTCCGCATATAGCCGCGCTGCTTCTGCCGCCTTGCAGCCCCGGCACAGGCCGGGGAGCAGTACCGCTGCCGCCCGTCCGGGAGAAAAGCCCTGCCGCACACCGGACAAGGCCGGGTTTCCGTGATACGCTCCACGGTCAGCGACCTTTCCAGCACCGGATCAAGGGGCAGCACCGCAGAACGGAAATAGCGGCAATAAGCGCCCGTCCAGCATTTCCCCAGCATATAGCACTCGCAATCCAGCGGCAGGCATCCAACGTCTTTGTCATAGTTGGCACACCACCGCTTCACAAGGGAGCGGATCGCCGCCTTTTCCTGCCGGGTCAATTCACGGCTCATGTTTGCCCCCTGTCTTTGACCGAAGCTGCTCCCGGTAGCAGAACACGCAGCCGATCCCGTGCCAGTAGGGGCAGCCGTCACAGCGGGAGCCTTTGGGCGGCAGGTTGGGCAGGACGCCCTTGAAGTAGCTTTTTTCTTTCATAAAGTCCTCATAGGGGCTGTTGGTAAACCTCATTCCTCACCGTCCTCGTCCCACGGCGGCCCGTCATCCTCGGAATCGGTTTCGTCATAATCCTCCGCGCCGTCATACTCGCCGCCGTAGTCAGCCTCGGACTCAGCGGCCCGCTGCTTCTTGGGACGGTAGATTTTGAAGTACCAGCCAGCGCCGCCGCCAATGACCACCACGGCCAGCGCCAGCAGAAGCATACCGCCGCTGCCCGTGGCCTTGGGCTGCTCCGGCTCGGGGGCAGGCTCCGGCTCTACCACAGGCGCAGGCTCCGGGGCCTTGCCCTGGCACTCGCTCAGATTGACCGCGCAGACGGTACAATCCGTGTTGATAGCACCAACGGCGCATTTATCGGCACAGGAACACTCCGGCAGCTCACCGCCCGCCGCCTGCATCGCCGCCAGCAGGTCAGCCTCGTCCACCATGTTCAAAAAGTAGGTGTGATACTGCTCGCCGTCCTCGTCGGTGGGCTTGTCGTAGTCGATGACGATGTAAAAGGTATTGCCGCCGCTGGTCTGCACCGTGATGAACTGCTTGTTGGTGGCCTCATCGTAGAGCAGGTCACGGGTCACAAGGTTGCCGTCCTCGGTAAAGCCCTCGCCGGGGTCAACGGTTTCGGCGGGCAGCGGCTCCACCGGGGCAAGGCCGTCCCATTCCTCGCCGCCTCCGGCGTAGGCCGTAACCGCCATACTGCCCATGAGGGCGGTCACACAAAGCGTTATCAGCAAAAGCCGCAGTTTTTTCATTCCGTCACCTCCGCCTGTTCTGTCGGCTTCTGGCCACTGTGACCAGAAGCGCCACCCCGGAGCTGCTGGAGCACCAGCGGCAGATCGGCAAGGGAGATACTCATGCCGCGCACGATCTCCACGATCTCGCTGTTTTCCGCCTCCAGCTTCTTCTGCTCCAGTTCCTTAAGCCGTGCCTGTTGCTCGGCAATTTTGGCCTTGACCTTTTCAATCTCGGCCTCGATCTTTGCGCTTTTCGTAATTGCCATATCAAAAAACCTCCTTTACGGTAGTCGCCCGTAGGCGTAAAGATGGGACTGCCAATAGCTGCTGTTCAGGTTGGCATAGCTGATAGGGTCGCCACAATGGAGCATCCAGCCGTCGCCCACATAGATGCCCACATGAGAAATACCCGCTGTGTCATAGGTGCCGACAAAGAACACCAGATCACCGGGGCGGGGGCTGCTCGTCCGGGAGCAGATGTTATAAAGGCCCTGCGCCCCCAGCCGCCCGAAGCTCCAGCCGCATTGATTGTAGACATAGCTGACGAAGCCGGAGCAGTCAAAGGATGTGGACGGACTGCTGCCGCCCCACACATAGGGGAAACCGAGATATTTTTCCGCTTCTTTCAGAATGGCGGCAAAGGTTTCATCATCCAGATAGGACTCCGGGACTTCATGCTCCGGCGGGCGGTTGGTGATGTATTTCCCGATATAGCCGGACGAGGGAAACAGATCGGGGCGGTTCCCCAACGTGGACATATACAGGGCGTACATGGAAAGCTGCTCCTCGGACATCATGTAAACCGGGACGTGGGAGAGGTTGAAGTTTTCCAGCGTGACATAGCAGATGTAATAGTTGTACGGCACCTCCACATCGTAGTCGTTGCCCTCGCTGTCCGTCCTTGTGACCGTGCGGTAGCGCACCTCGACAACCACATCCTCAGTCAAAATGTACTGGCGGTCAAAGAGGTCTTGCAGCGTCCCGCGCACCTCGTCCAATGTCCACGCGCCCTCATGGAGCGCGGAGATCATGGAGATCAGCACATAGGGATCGTGTTCAATGGTGTCGAGGTCAAAATGGTACTCGTCATAATCGTGGGTACGGGTGTAGGTGTCGAGGTAGCGTTGCAGCTCGTCCTCCAGAGCGCAGTAGGCGGCCTCGGCTCCCAGCATATCCGCGTCCTCCGCCTTATAGGTGCTGGCGGCGATGGCCGCAAGGGTGCTGTTTCCCACGGACACCATCGAGGACATACACGATTGCAGGGTCAGCACCACCAGCAGGCAGCCCAGCGCAAGCAGCGTCCCCACGGGATGCCGCTTGACGAACGCCGCCGCTTCCCGGACAAACCGCTCTGTGGCCGATACGGTTTGTTCGGCGGCCTTGGCGGTCTGTTTGGCGGTTTCCCGCGCCTTGCGCTGGTACTCCCGTTTCAGCTTGTGGCGATGCCATAACCGGGCGGCGGCGCTCTGCGCCTCCGGCTGCTCCTGTGCAAACTTGCGGGAATGGTAGTCCGCCGTGGCCTTGATGTACCGGGACTCCGCACGGGCGGCAGCCTTGGCCGGGTGCTCCCGGATGGCCCTGCGTACCTTGTGCCGCCCATAGTGCAGCGCAGCCTCGCCGGAACGCTCCACAAAATGGCCGCCCTCCACGCCTACATTGTCGCGTTCCTCCTGATACACCTTTCCATGCAGAAAAGCGTGGGTTTCGTGTCCGGCAATCCGGGCGATCCGCTTGATGGGGCCGGGCTTTTTCGGCGGCTTCTGCTTTGCCAGCCTTTCACGGGCCTTGTTCAGCCGTTCCTCCCGGCTCTCCATGCGGAGCTTGGACTTGTGGAGCTTGGCCTGTTCGCTGTCGGTATGGAACTTCTGGTCACCGTGACCAGAAGCAGCCCCGCCCTCGGGCGGCTTATTCTGTCTGTTTTCCATTGGCAGCGTCCTCCGGCTTGGTAGTCAGCAGGTCGTAAATCTCGCCACGGGGGAAGCGGTCAACAAACGGGATGGTGACGCTGCCATAGAACAGCAGGCCCTCGCCGGAGTTGGACTGCGTGATATACGATAGCTGGTGCTCTGAAATACCGATCTGCTTGGCAAGAATGGCGCGGTCACTCTGCGCCTGCGACAGCAGGATCATAAAATCTGTGTTGTCCAGAATGTTCTCGATCTCCCGGCTGGCCAGCAGGTCTTTCACATTCTGCGTCAGGGCCGAGGGGACGCAGCCCTGTTTGCGGAGCATCTTCCAGACGGTCACGAAATAGCTGGCGGTCAGCGGATCGCGGAGCAGGATATGGAACTCGTCAAAATAGCACCATGTCGCCACGCCGTTTTTGAAGTTGGTTCCCACCGCAGAGGTGACAAAGTCGTTGGTGATGTGCATGGCGATCTTGCGGAGATTTTCGCCCATACCTTTCAGCACGAAGCATACCACGCGGGAATTGAGGTTGACGTTGGTGGGGTGGTTAAAGAGATTGAGGGAGCCTGTGCAGTAAAGCTCCAGCGCCGTTGCGATCCGCTTGGCCTCCGGCTCCGGCTGGCGCAGCAATTCCTCATACAAATCTAGGAGCAGCGGCGTTTTGGCCGTTTCCAGCCCCAGCGCCATCTCCCGGTACACCTGACGCACACAGCGGTCAATGACGGTTTTCTCGATGGGCTGCAAACCGTCCCGGCCTCCCACCACCAGCTCACACAGCGACAGCAGAAAATCCGCTTTCAGGGACAGGGGGCTGTCCCCGCCGCCCATGTCCATCTGAACATCCATCGGGGAAATGTGGTTGGGGCTGTCCGGCGCGATCTCGATGACCTGACCGCCCAGCCGTTCCACCAGCGGAGCATATTCGCCCATCGGGTCAACCACGATGATGCGATCCTGCGGGATGGCAAGAAAGACGTTCAGCAATTCACGCTTGGCGGCAAAGCTCTTGCCGCTGCCCGTGGAGCCGAGGTATAAGCCATTGGCGGATTTCAGCTTTTTGCGGTCAGCCATGATGACGTTATGGGATAGGGCGTTCATGCCGTAGTAGAGGGACGGGCCATCCATGCGAAGCTCCCTCGTCATAAAGGGAACGAAGATGGCCGTGGAGCTGGTGGTCATGCCGCGCTGAATTTCAATGCCGTTGTAGCCGAGGGCCAGCGAGGACATATAGCCCTGCTCCTGCTGCCAGTCCAGCCGCTTGACGACGCAGTTATATTTCTGCGCGATGCCGTTCACGGTGAAAATGTCGTTTTCCAGCCGCTCCCGCGTGGGGGCGGTGTTGACGATCAGGAACGTCAAAAGAAACATTCGCTCGTTGCGGCTTTGCAGGTCGGCCAGCAGCTCGGCGGCATCCTTGGAAAAGGTGACGAGATCGGGCGGGAGAATGTCAGGATCATATCCGGCGCGGGTAGCCTTGCGCTGCTCCTCCACTTTCATCTTGTCAATGTCGGAGATTTTGCCCTTGACCGTTTTAATGGCCTTGACCTGATCCACCGTCTGAATGTGCATGGTAACGGTCAGCTCGGCGTCCAGCTCCAAAATCTCCAATAGCAGCTTGTCCGACAGCTCCGACGCCATGATCTGCAAGTAGGACGCCGCGCCCCATGTCTGGCCCACGCGGAACGAGCGGCTCTGCCGGAAGTCAAAGCTGTCCGGCACGATAAAGTCTTTCGTCCCCATGCCTGTATGGGCGATGTCCGCCCACTTGAAGCGGAACGGCTCCCGGCTGCCGGGGTGAAGCTGGCCATGCAGCAGGGCCAGACGCTCCCGCCCGTCAAGGGGCTGGCTCTGTACCCCCAGCCGCTTAAAGTTGCCGATCACGTCCGCCTCCACACGTTCCAGACGGGGACGGGCGGCGGCCACATTTTCAGCGGGGATGCAAAAGGTGACGTACTTGGCCCGTTCGATACCGTTGTTGCTTTTGGCGATCTGGTTTTTCAGCATCCCCGTGTATTCCGTGCGGACGCTGTTGAAGCGGTCATCCGCCTCGGAGATATTCACCTTGTAGCGGCTCCCGGAGCGGCTGCGGCGGTTGACAAAGGAAAGCTGGAACGGCAGCGAACTGTCAAAATAATTCAGCCACGAACTCCAGCCTCCGAAAATGGCCGTCTGATCCTCGGCAGACGCAACGGAATAGTTGATGTCCTCATATTCCAGCGTTTTTGTGTAGACACCGCCGGGGAGCTGACAAATGCCGTCCGGCAGCATCCGCACATAGGGAATGGTCTGCTGGGCCGATATGGTCGCCGGACGATTACCGGCCCGCGTCAGGCTTTTTGACTTCTTGGGGCTTTTGATCAAGTGTGACCTCCTTTCCCGCAAACGGGGCGTAGATATTCTGCGTCTGATAGGGCCTCACACCGGGCCGCAGGAACTTGGCCCGGATGATATTCCGGGCCACCTTTTCAAAGGGCAGGCCATCACGCTCATACATCGCCATGAAAAAGGCCGGGAGCATGAGCGCGATCATCAGGAACATCGCCCCGGTGCCACCCAGCGCGTGACGGGTCAGCAGATACACGGGGATACCCACGGCAGCCGCGCCGCCGAAGCAGATAAGCTGGCGGCGGGTAAGGTTAAAGGCAATTTTCGTCTTGATCTTGGAAAGATCGTTGGGAACATTCACATAGGGCAAGTAATGTCCTCCTTTCCGCTATCTTCTGGCCACCGTGACCAGAGGCCCGCTGTCGGCTCCACCTCGTTGCCCCACACGTCCCAGCCGGGAGGGGTCTGCCGTGCGAACAGCTCCACGCGGAGCCTGTCGCCCATGAGGGCAACAATCTTGTCCCGCGTTTCGTCCGGCTTTTTGCTGTGGGCCTCGATGGGAGAAATGATAAATTGGTGAATATCGGCGGCCTGCCGCTTGGGGTGTCCCTTGGTCGCCAGCAGGCAGACCTCGGCATTTGCCCTCGTCCAGAAGCCCAGCCCATAAAACCAGCTATCCGCCTTTTTGTTCTTTTTGAGCCAGACAAAAGCGACGCTTTTATAGGTGAAGCCCCACGCACGGATGAGCCGCAAAGCCTCCGGGAGCTGCGGGAACGTGGCCCACATGAAAAGGGCGCTGTCCTTGGCCGCAAGCTCGGCCACAGGCAGCGCGCACAATTCATCAATGCTCATGGTGGGGTAATGGTTTTCTGCCGCCCCCTGCACTTTCTTTGCGGAGTAGCGCCACGGGGGATCGGCGTAAATAATTTCGTAGGTTCCTGTCATCATTCTCCTTTCCCGCCAGATGCCACAGCCTCCCGCGCCCGCCGGATGCGCTCCGTGGCGGGGCCGT
>NZ_LN913006.1:680718-683663 GCF_001487165.1 Blautia massiliensis (ex Durand et al. 2017) | reverse complement strand
AGACGGGGGTCGTCCCCAGCACGATGATGCCGCCGCCCGCCATGAGCTGTTTTATCCCCAATTAGGTGTAAAACTCTGCTCGATGGCGGGCGGCGGCGTACAAAAAATCTATATGGTATTTTTTAAGAGAACCGTCCCGGCGGGACAGGTCAGGCAGTGACCTGTTCCACCTCCGGGATGGGTTTGAGATTAAAATGAATTTCGATAGAAATGTGTCTTGTTTTATCTTCGTCAATGCGCTCATGCACGACGATTTCTTTGATTAAGCGGTTGAGGGTGGCTGCGTCCAGCTCTGTGATGTTGGCGTATTCCTGAATGGCTTCCACCCATTGTTTTGCGTCATTGGCAAGCTGGACTTCATCGGACAGCCGCTTTCTGCCCTCGGACACTTTTGCTTTAAGCTCCGTCTGCTCGGTCTGTGTCTTTTCCAGCATGGTGTTGAAATTCTGCTCACTGATACGCCCTGCAATCATATCCTCATAAAGCCGCATGACCATTTTGTCCAGAACCTCAATCCGTTCCTCGTCCCTTGTAAGGGAGCGTTCCATTGCTTCCCGCTGTTCCCGCTGCTCGGCTTCACAGGTATTGGTCAGGCGGTCAGCAACCGCTTCCCCGTCCATCAGGGCAGCTCTGGCACATTCCCGGATTTTCCGCAGCACATGGCTGTAAAGGGTGTCATAGTCAATCCGGTGCTGGGTGCAGTGGTTCTTTCCAAAGGCATTGTAGGTCTTGCAGGAGTAAATCCGCTGGGGATGTTTTGCGTTTGTGTAGCGTATCGTCAGCGACTTCCCACACTCGCCGCATTTTATCAGTCCGGCAAACAGGCTGATTTCATTGGTCTGCCCCGGACGCTGGCGGGATTTCAGCTTGTTCTGCACAATATCAAAGCTCATGCGGTCAATCAGCGGTTCGTGCTGTCCCTCAACCACAATCCAGTCCTCCGGCTTCTTTTCCCCAATCGTGCCGATTTTGAAGCGGTAGTCTTTTTTCTGGGAAGCAATCGCCCCGGTGTAGACGGGATTCATCAAAAGGTCTTTGATAACGGAGAAGTCCCACATATACCGCCCGTTTTCCGGGTCTTTCTTTTCCCATTTGGTGCGGGTATTGCGAAGCCCCCGTTCCCGGTTCCACCATGTGGGGCAGGGGATTTTTTCTTCCTCCAGCCGTCTGCGGATATAGTTCGGACCATGACCGTTTAGGGCATATCCGAAAATCAGCCGCACAATCGGGGCGGTTTCCTCGTCAATGAGCAGATGGTTTTTGTCCTCCGGGTCTTTCCGATACCCAAACGGGGCAAGACACCCGGTAAACTGTCCTTTCTGCGCTTTCAGAAGATAAGAGGAATGGACTTTCTTGGAAATATCCTTGCTGTACATCTCGTTCAGGATATTCTTGAACGGGGCAATGTCGTTGTTATCCCGTAAGGTGTCGATACCGTCATTCATGGCGATATAGCGCACCCCGTTTCTTGGGAAAAAGTCCTCAATCAAATGCCCGGTTTGCAGATAGTTACGCCCCAGTCGGCTGAGGTCTTTCGTGATAACAAGGTTGATTTGCCTGCGCTCAATGGANGTCAATGACGGTTTTCTCGATGGGCTGCAAACCGTCCCGGCCTCCCACCACCAGCTCACACAGCGACAGCAGAAAATCCGCTTTCAGGGACAGGGGGCTGTCCCCGCCGCCCATGTCCATCTGAACATCCATCGGGGAAATGTGGTTGGGGCTGTCCGGCGCGATCTCGATGACCTGACCGCCCAGCCGTTCCACCAGCGGAGCATATTCGCCCATCGGGTCAACCACGATGATGCGATCCTGCGGGATGGCAAGAAAGACGTTCAGCAATTCACGCTTGGCGGCAAAGCTCTTGCCGCTGCCCGTGGAGCCGAGGTATAAGCCATTGGCGGATTTCAGCTTTTTGCGGTCAGCCATGATGACGTTATGGGATAGGGCGTTCATGCCGTAGTAGAGGGACGGGCCATCCATGCGAAGCTCCCTCGTCATAAAGGGAACGAAGATGGCCGTGGAGCTGGTGGTCATGCCGCGCTGAATTTCAATGCCGTTGTAGCCGAGGGCCAGCGAGGACATATAGCCCTGCTCCTGCTGCCAGTCCAGCCGCTTGACGACGCAGTTATATTTCTGCGCGATGCCGTTCACGGTGAAAATGTCGTTTTCCAGCCGCTCCCGCGTGGGGGCGGTGTTGACGATCAGGAACGTCAAAAGAAACATTCGCTCGTTGCGGCTTTGCAGGTCGGCCAGCAGCTCGGCGGCATCCTTGGAAAAGGTGACGAGATCGGGCGGGAGAATGTCAGGATCATATCCGGCGCGGGTAGCCTTGCGCTGCTCCTCCACTTTCATCTTGTCAATGTCGGAGATTTTGCCCTTGACCGTTTTAATGGCCTTGACCTGATCCACCGTCTGAATGTGCATGGTAACGGTCAGCTCGGCGTCCAGCTCCAAAATCTCCAATAGCAGCTTGTCCGACAGCTCCGACGCCATGATCTGCAAGTAGGACGCCGCGCCCCATGTCTGGCCCACGCGGAACGAGCGGCTCTGCCGGAAGTCAAAGCTGTCCGGCACGATAAAGTCTTTCGTCCCCATGCCTGTATGGGCGATGTCCGCCCACTTGAAGCGGAACGGCTCCCGGCTGCCGGGGTGAAGCTGGCCATGCAGCAGGGCCAGACGCTCCCGCCCGTCAAGGGGCTGGCTCTGTACCCCCAGCCGCTTAAAGTTGCCGATCACGTCCGCCTCCACACGTTCCAGACGGGGACGGGCGGCGGCCACATTTTCAGCGGGGATGCAAAAGGTGACGTACTTGGCCCGTTCGATACCGTTGTTGCTTTTGGCGATCTGGTTTTTCAGCATCCCCGTGTATTCCGTGCGGACGCTGTTGAAGCGGTCATCCGCCTCGGAGATATTCACCTTGTAGCGGCTCCCGGAGCGGCTGC
>NZ_LN913006.1:662953-680468 GCF_001487165.1 Blautia massiliensis (ex Durand et al. 2017) | reverse complement strand
ACAAATCTAGGTGGGTATAAGGGCCAGGTAAATAATTTCGAAGGTTCCTGTCATCATCCTCCTTCCCCGCCAGATGCCACAGCCTCCCGCGCCCGCCGGATGCGCTCCGTGGCGGGGCCGTAAAAGGCCGGGGCGGTTTCAAAGCAGACGAAGCGGCGGCCCGTGTTCAGCGCGGCCACGGCAGTTGTGCCGGAGCCAGCGCAGATGTCCGCCACCACCTCGCCGGGGCGTGTGTAGGTGCGGATCAGGTACTCGCACAGGGCCACGGGCTTCTGCGTGGGATGTACGGTGGTTGTCACCGTGGGGAACGCCAGCACGTTCCCCGGAAAGCGCCGCCCATCGGACTCCCCGCTGGTGCGTTCAAACTCCCCGTAGTTGGGGCTGCTCCCGCTGCAACGGTGGATTTTCTTGTACGGCTTGCCCTGCTCAAACTGCGGAAAGTAGGCCGGGGACTTCTGGTAGAACACCAGAATGTTCTCCGTCTTTTTCAGCGGAGCGCGGCGGGCATTGAGAAAACCCGTGCAGCGGCTTTTGTACCATACCCACTCATAACGGAGCATGGCGAGGTTGGACGCGCCCAGCACCTTGTCATAGGGGCATTGTGCGAAAAACAGCACCGCGCCCTCCGGCTTGACGGCCCATTTCACCGCCTCCCACAGCTCTGGGAGCGGCAGCGGCACATCCCAAAAGTTCCGGGTCGTGCCGTAGGGCGGATCGGTCAGCAACATATCCACGCTATGCTTTGGCAGGGAGCGCAAGCCCTCAATGCCGTCGGAGAGGTGCAACCCCTCCGGGATCGGCCTCTGGCCACCATGACCAGAAGCGGCGGTATCAGCGATAAGATCACCTTTCCTTTCTCAATGGGCGCTGAAGATGCTTTTGGAGATCGTCCCGGTTTTCATCAGCATGAAGCACAGAAGCACCGTATAGCCGATACAGCCCCAAATCGCGCCGATAGGATCTCCGCTTGTGGCGATCCCCTGAATGAGCACCGCATAGATCGCCACGCAGACGAGGATCAGCATACCCTGAAAGCCCACGGCAAACAGGGAGCGCAGATAATTCTGGCCCATCGTGCCAAGCTCCCGGTTGGAGAGCGTCGCCACGGGGATGGGGGCTAAACTGGTCAGCAGATATATCTCGATCATGCGGCCATATACGATCACGAAAATAAAAATGTTCAGCGCCAGCATGGTAAACTTAATGAGGAACGATTGCAGAAACAGGCCCAGCAGAGGGCCAAGCTCCATCATTTCAAGGGTCATTTCCAGATCGGCCAGCATATCCGGCGTGATGTTGGTTGCGCCTGTGACGATGCCCGCCGCGCTTGCGATCACGCTTTGGGACACGTCAAAGACTGCCATGACGATATTGAACGTGTTGGACAGAATCAGGATGGCACAAGTGGTTTTGAATACCCATTTGTAGATATTCGCCACGTCGAACTCGTGCATATTGTTCTTTTCCAGTATCATCTGGATCAGCTCATAGGTGGCAACAAAGGTCAGGATCAATCCGGCAATCGGTAATATCACCGTTTCGGAAAGCTGCCGTATCAGGGAGAACACCCCGGCGTTCCATGCCGCCGGGGTAGTCCCCACCTGTACGGATATTTCCCCGACGCGGGTATTCACCGTGTCAAACAGCCCCTCGAGGTTTCCCATGATGCCCTCGATCAAAAGCCCTTTGAGCCATTCCGTGATCCATTCGGTGAGAATACCCATCGGCAGCTACCCTTAAAACAGGGTAGACAGCAGAGGGATCAGGGTCGTACCCAGCACGATGATGCCGCCGCCCGCCATGAGCTGTTTTATCCCCAATTAGGTGTAAAACTCTGCTCGATGGCGGGCGGCGGCGTACAAAAAATCTATATGGTATTTTTTAAGAGAACCGTCCCGGCGGGACAGGTCAGGCAGTGACCTGTTCCACCTCCGGGATGGGTTTGAGATTAAAATGAATTTCGATAGAAATGTGTCTTGTTTTATCTTCGTCAATGCGCTCATGCACGACGATTTCTTTGATTAAGCGGTTAAGGGTGGCTGCGTCCAGCTCTGTGATGTTGGCGTATTCCTGAATGGCTTCCACCCATTGTTTTGCGTCATTGGCAAGCTGGACTTCATCAGACAGCCGCTTTCTGCCCTCGGACACTTTTGCTTTAAGCTCCGTCTGCTCGGTCTGTGTCTTTTCCAGCATGGTGTTGAAATTCTGCTCACTGATACGCCCTGCAATCATATCCTCATAAAGCCGCATGACCATTTTGTCCAGAACCTCAATCCGTTCCTCGTCCCTTGTAAGGGAGCGTTCCATTGCTTCCCGCTGTTCCCGCTGCTCGGCTTCACAGGTATTGGTCAGGCGGTCAGCAACCGCTTCCCCGTCCATCAGGGCAGCTCTGGCACATTCCCGGATTTTCCGCAGCACATGGCTGTAAAGGGTGTCATAGTCAATCCGGTGCTGGGTGCAGTGGTTCTTTCCAAAGGCATTGTAGGTCTTGCAGGAGTAAATCCGCTGGGGATGTTTTGCGTTTGTGTAGCGTATCGTCAGCGACTTCCCACACTCGCCGCATTTTATCAGTCCGGCAAACAGGCTGATTTCATTGGTCTGCCCCGGACGCTGGCGGGATTTCAGCTTGTTCTGCACAATATCAAAGCTCATGCGGTCAATCAGCGGTTCGTGCTGTCCCTCAACCACAACCCAGTCCTCCGGTTTCTTTTCCCCAATCGTGCCGATTTTGAAGCGGTAGTCTTTTTTCTGGGAAGCAATCGCCCCGGTGTAGACGGGATTCATCAAAAGGTCTTTGATAACGGAGAAGTCCCACATATACCGCCCGTTTTCCGGGTCTTTCTTTTCCCATTTGGTGCGGGTATTGCGAAGCCCCCGTTCCCGGTTCCACCATGTGGGGCAGGGGATTTTTTCTTCCTCCAGCCGTCTGCGGATATAGTTCGGACCATGACCGTTTAGGGCATATCCGAAAATCAGTCGCACAATCGGGGCGGTTTCCTCGTCAATGAGCAGATGGTTTTTGTCCTCCGGGTCTTTCCGATACCCAAACGGGGCAAGACACCCGGTAAACTGTCCTTTCTGCGCTTTCAGAAGATAAGAGGAATGGACTTTCTTGGAAATATCCTTGCTGTACATCTCGTTCAGGATATTCTTGAACGGGGCAATATCGTTGTTATCCCGCAGGGTGTCGATACCGTCATTCATGGCGATATAGCGGACACCGTTTCTTGGGAAAAAGTCCTCAATCAAATGCCCGGTTTGCAGATAGTTCCGCCCCAGTCGGCTGAGGTCTTTCGTGATGACAAGGTTGATTTGCCTGCGCTCAATGGCTCTCAACATTCTCTGTAAATCAGGACGCTCCATATTAAGACCTGTGAAGCCATCGTCCTGATAGACTGCCACAACCTCCCATCCCTGCTTTTCGCAGTATTTTTCCAGCATATCACGCTGGTTTGCGATACTGGCACTTTCGCCTTGCAGGTCATCGTCCTTTGACAGTCTGCAATAGACCGCTGCACGATAGCCCCCGGCAAGTGCCGAACCGATTGTTCTGTATTCCATTTCGTTCATCATAGCCATTTACCCACACAATCCAGACGGTATCCGGCTCTTTTGAACCTCATCTTCATTATACTTCAATTCTTTCTTTTTAGCAAGATATTCTTTTGTATTTGACTTGCCGTATTTCTGGGAAATCAGGCTGACGAACACATCGGTGGCGTCCAGCTCCCCGTCAAATACAGTGGTCACATGAATCTCTGTTTTGTTTTTTGCCATAGGCAGTTATCCTCCATACATGAAAATAGCCAGACAGAGGGTGTCGGCAACGAAGTCCGGCAACGGGCTTCAAAAGACCTTGCAAACAATCTCAATCTGGCGGTGGTTACTATTTATACTTTTCTTTTATTTTTCTGTTGTTTTGGTTGTCATAGGGGAGAAAAGCCCGCAGTTATGGGTTTTTCCCCGGCAACCGGCTCGGCAACGGGATAGCAACGAAGTCGGCAACGGGCTGTCATTTTCAGAATGGAAGCTCCATCTGCTCCGTGACCTCCACAAAACCGTCCATAGATTTTTCGGGCGGGTTGTCGGTGTCCGTTGCCGGGATTTCACGCTCCCAGCCCTTTTGTCTGCCATATTCCGCAAACATTCTTGGATTGGAAAAGTAGTTCCACCCGGTAATGCACTGGTTCATTATCTCGTTGATTTCCCGGATTTCCCATTGCTTCGGCTCGTCAAAGGTGTGATTTAAGGCTTCCTTGTAGAGCTGCTTGGAACAGACCGTTTCCCCGGTGTACTTATCAAGGTAAGCCTGTATCATCCCGGCTTTGGTGTCCTCCGGCATAAAATCCCGCTGGTGTTCTTTGAGATACCGCTGCATGGCTGGGCTGAATGACAGCTTGTACCTGCCGCTTCGGTAAATCTCCATTGCTTCCGCCCACATCTGGCTGATATAGGCTCTGGAAGCGGCTTCGTCTTCCAAAATGTGAACCTCGGCTTGCTCCGGGTACACCATGACCGGGATAAATCGGCGGTTGCCGGAACGGTCAAGGGGGAGAAAGTCAAGGGCGTTGGAAGTACCGCCGAACACGCACTGACGGGGACGGTCTGCCGGGTGGGTTTCATAGGGTATCTTATAAACCTCTTTCTGTCGGCTTAGAAAAGACTTGATTTCCTCAATGCTCTTGGCATTGGCGGTTGCCATCATTTCCGACATTTCAATTATCCAGTGACCTTGCAGCTTGCGGTACACGTTATCATCGTCCAGCTTCCGCAAATCATCGGAAAACCACTCGTCCCGGACTGCCAGCAGACGGAAGAAGGTGGACTTGCCAGCCCCCTGACCGCCTACCAGACACAGCATGATTTCAAACTTGCTTCCGGGCTTAAATGCCCTTGTAATCGCCCCCAAAAGAAACAGCTTTAGGGCTTCATAGGTGTAATCGTCCACATCCGCCCCCAGAAAGTGCCGCAGACAGAAGCGGATGCGCTCCGTCCCGTCCCATGCAAGGCTGTTCAGAAAATCCCGGATGGGGTGGTACTTATTCTCATTCGCCACAATCCCGATGGCGGTTTCAATCTTTTTCTCACTGGTCAGCCCGTAGGTTTCCTCCAGATAGAGAAGCAGATACTTCATGTCTGTATCGGTCAGGGCTGTGCTTTCTCTGTGAAAACCGATGGGCTTTATGATGTCCTTTCGGTCGGTCAGGATGTTATAGGCGATTGCCCCGGCAAGCACCGGGTCACGCTGGAATACGGTCAGGCAGTTCCGTATGCTCTGGCGGACACCGCCTTTCTCGGTGGTTTCCAGAGTTGCCTTTACTTCCTCAACGCTCTGGGGCGGCTGCATGGCGTTCATGGTGTTTTTTAGTTCTTGCTGCGTCTGCGGCGGCAAGCTCTGCCATTCGCTGTTCAAGCTGTATCACATCCTTTCCATGTTCCGTAATCAGTGAAGCGATTTCCTCCGTATCCCCGAACAGCAGCACATCCAGCAGATATTCCACATGGGCTTGCTTCTGCAAGGCTTCCACGAACCGGGGATGAAACGCTTCCTCCGGGGAGTGCGGGGCATAGTCGGTTTTCCATACCCGTAAGAGGTGTAGATAATCGGCAAGGACACGGAAGCAATGTGCCTTTGCTTCCCGGAACTGTTCTTCCGGGGATTTCTGCCGGGGCTTGGGCTTCCTTGCCCTGCCCGGTGGCTTCCAGTCCTCATAGGCAAGCCCGAAGTCACTCGCCAACTGTGCGGCGGCTTCCTTTTTCCCCAGCCCGTACAGGGCAGCTACAAAATCAATCACATCCCCATCTGCACCACATCCGAAGCAGTGGAAACGCTTGTCCAGCTTCATGCTGGGGGTCTTATCGTTGTGGAACGGGCAGCAAGCCATCCCGTTTCTGTTTACCCGGATTCCGTAATGCTCCGCAGCCTGTCTTGTCGTAACGGACTGCTTCACAGCTTCAAATACATTCAAATCAATTCCTCCTTGTAAAAAAGAAAAGGCACTTATCATTCTCAATCTGAAAATGGCAAGTGCCTGTTAAAGTTCCATATCCTGTTGTTTGTGTTTCGTCTGCGCCGGGGCGTTTTTCTGTGCTCTCTTCTCGTCAGCCTTATCCTGCAAGACTTCTTTGAGGGGCTGCTTCTTGGGCGGCTCTTTGCTTTCCTCTGTGCCGGGTGTGGCTTTCCGTACCCAGTAGCGGATGTCCCACAGCTTCTTCAAATCTTCCTGCACCTCGGTCAACGGTACTTTCAAGTCTGCGATTTCGTCCACAAGCTTCGCCTGTTCCTGCAAAAGCTCCTTTTTCGTGCTGTCCTTATCGTCCGGGTGCTTGGCAAGGTAGGCACTGGCTTTCTCAAACCGGGCAACCTCCGGGTGTTCCAGCTTGAATTTTTCCTTAGTTTTCTTGAAAAATATCTTCTGGTATTTCTCATAAACGGGCTTACATTCCTTACAGTCCGTCCGGGCGGCAAGGATAGCGTCAATCACGTTGCTGCGGGTTTCCTTTGGCTTCATCTGCTTTCGGTAGTCGGCGGCAGATTTCCCGGACGTTTCTATAAAGTTTTCCAAATCCTCCACGGTGGAAAGTCCCTTTCTCTGGAGATAGGACAGGGCTTCGCTGACTGCCTTTAAGTCTTTGGAAGTCCCCCGGCTTTGTCCCGCCCGTGTCCAGCTGCTCCGTTCTGCCTTTCGTATCTCCATATACTTCATCAGCAGATTGGGAAGAAAGACCGCTTCCTCCGCAGCTTTTTGGGCAAGCAGTTCATTCCGCTTTTCGCTAAGCTCCGCAATCCAGCCTTTGAGATTTTTAATAAGCTGCCGGATGGACTTCATCAAACTATTGGCGGCTTTGATTTCTCGGTTCAGGTTGCCGATGTTCGTCTGAATCCCACGCTTTTCCATCTGCCGGACAGCAGCCCCTTCATGGACGGTAGGGATAATATCAAGCCCCTGTCTTTCGTAAGAACGGAGATCTACTCGTTCCGGGCGGTTGTTGGCTTCCAGATAGCGGTTTTGGATGACCTCCCATTCATGCCGCCAGATTTCGCCATATTTGCGGTCGTTCCAGTCAACCGTATCTTCCTTGTGGCTTTTCCACCTGCCGGACGGGAGCTTGATTCGTTCCCCGTTCTTATCAAGTTCATAGACCTTGCGGCTCTTGGGAAGCCATTTCCCACGCTCATCCATTGCCCGCATGGTCAGCATGACATGGGCGTGTGGGTTTCCGTCCCCTTTGTCATGGATGGCAAAATCCACGCACATTCCTTTGGAAACAAACTGCTGGCGGCAGAAATCCCGTACAAGGGCGGCGTACTGGTCGGGCGGTATCTCTCTGGGAATGGAAAGCACCCACCGCCTTGCAAGCTGGGAGTTCCATTGCTTCTCAACAGCTTCGGCAGCGTTCCAGAGGGTGTTGCGGTCTGTGTACTCCAGGGGAGCATTTGCCGGGAGCAGGATTTCATTGTGGACGATCCCACGCTTTTCCGGGTAGTGCTTCACTTGCTGGTCATATTCACAGAACAGCTTTTCACCACTCTGGTAAGCAGCGGCGGCAACCGCAGACTGCCGCTGGCTGCGCTGAACAATCGTGATTTCGTTGTGTGGACAGGGCATTTTGTGTCCCTCCTTTCGGTAATTGGTGGATGGGGTGGCGCTTTACCACCTCATTTTGGGCAGAAAAAAAGCAGGCAACCTTTTTCAGATTTCCTGCTCGGTGTGCCGCTGTGTGAGCGGCGGGTATTTAGTTGTAAAAGTTTGGGACAAGTTGACCCGATGTGTGGGTGGCAAACTGGAATTTACGATACCTTATACATATCGTTTTTATAAAACATTATTGCATCTTTTTTATTTGCATTTTTTAAGACAATAAAAACATTATATACATCGGGAAATGGTGAAACCATACCCATACATGACATGCCAAACATTAGTCCATTTAGTTCTCTATATTCTGCCGGACTAACAATAAAAATCAATAATGGTATTATTCCAAGCACAAATGGTAATAGGCACATTACAATAAACCTTCTACGCTTCAGAGGATATGATGCTAATGCAACAAATGATATCTTACCCGTTATTTTACCTATCGTAACCAGTGCGTTTCTCGGATAGACAATCCCATGTAACCACTCGTGTATCACCAAACAAATATACCCCAGACAAAAACCAATCAAAATAAATACATGTGAAATAACAACTGTCTTGTTCATAACTGTTTTACACAGCATCGTTACAAACATTAAAACACATAATACCGCTGCAATAGGTGCCGCTTTTTTCATCATCTCTTCAATGCTCTGAGGTGTTTCTATTTTAACAGCATTCTTTGGTAAAATACCTGTCTGATACTCACTTATATCTTCAATAGACATTTTTAATTTTATCATTACCAATTCACCTCCAAAAAGAGTAACAAACTCCGATTAGTCGTTGACTTCATTATACTTTATTCGACCGTCAAAGTATAGAGAGATTTTGTAAAACTTGTCGGCTGGGAACAACTTGCAACGCAAGGTGTCCCCAGATGGCAAGTCCACAAAAGGGTAGCTGGCGGCAGCCAGCGCAGGGGAAGCGTAGCGTCCCCTGTTTGATTTGGAGCAGACCATGACTGCGGAAAATCACAGCCCTCCGGCGAGGAGCCTTCGGAGAACGCAATGCACCATCCTCTGGGTGGTGTATAATTGCGCCCTTAGTAAACTAAGGGGTTTCCGGCTTCTCCCGTTCCAGCAGTTTCTTCAATAGTTCCTGCGTGTCCTGCCTGTGAAAAATGAGTTTCAACAACAGCATGACATCATCGTCTGTCAGGCGTTCCGGCTCTTGCAGAAAACTTTCCAGCATACCGCCACGAGTGCAGAGCCGGTGCGTCCGTTCCTTTCGGGTAAGCTGCTTTAACTGGTGCTGCAACGCCTTTTCATCATTGATGGCTTTCCGCAGCTTCTTTTCGCTTTTTTCCAGCTCCCGGTTGAGCTTTTCCAGCTTTGAGGTATCAGGCAAGGGCAGCGTCCTCCTTTCCCGGTATCAGCACATAAATTCGGTTTGGTTCTCCAACTCCCTGACGCACCCGCATGATAAGCCCGGCGGTTTCCAGTTCATTCAAAGAACGCTTGACCGTCATGGGACTGCGGGACAGGACTGTAGCAATGGCTGTGACAGGGAAGCAGACAAACAGGATTCCATTTTCGTCCTCCTGCCCTTTGGATAGCATAGCGTCCAGCATCCGGCAGTACATGACCTTTGCGGTGCTGCTGACTGGAAATCCTGTCAACGCTCTGGGAAATGGCATACATGGCGGCAATGGTGTGTCTATCGTCATAAATTCAAAATTCATTCGGTGTGTTCCTCCTTTTTCTTTGCTCGTTTGGATAAATAACGGGGACAGTCAATCACAACCGCCCGGAAGCTCTGCTTGCACCCATGCTGGCATTTCCGGCATAATTCGTTGTAAGTGACACGCCCCCGATCATTGAGGTAAAAGGAAAGCTCATGCTTCCTCTTTTTGCTCATTCTCGGCATATTGCGCTTCCTCCCGTTTTAGTGTATGGTTTCGGGGCGATTTTCGGCAAAATTACGGTCATAGAGCCGCTTAAAATCTCCCGAAGTATACAGCGATAGGGTAGACTATCCCCCTATCAGATTGTCGTGTTTCGGTATCATTTCGGTGTCAGTTCGCCAGTTCTCCCCGGTGTCGTTCCTCCCCTGAATCTCACAGCGGCGTATCGCTCCCTTTGGTACGCTCGTTTTGGTCAGGATTCCTCCACATCCCTGCCAAAAGTCATGGCACTACATCGCCGGGGAAGCATATCCCACACAGGCTGGTCATTCGATTGGAATAATCCATCGATGAACTACCTGTATCATAGAACATTTTTGTACCCTGTGCCGTATGTCCACAAAGTAGGAATTAAGGGTAAAAATCAGAAATTTCCACGATTGCGGAATTGATATGGTATAATCAATTCAACGGTTATAAATGTTGTCAGAAGGGGGAACTGCTTCAATGAACGGAGCTACTACAATACAGGAACGGCTAAAAGATTTACGATTAAACAAAGGATTAAAACTGGAAGAACTGGCTGAGCAAACGGGTATTTCAAAATCGGCTCTTGGCAGTTATGAAAAAGATGACTATAAGGAAATCAATCATGGCAACCTTATCCTGCTGGCAGATTTTTATGGGGTGTCCATTGATTATCTCTTTTGCCGGACAGAGAACCGGGCGGAGATCAACACGCCATTAAGGGAGCTGCATTTGAGTGATGAGATGGTAGCACTTCTGAAAAGCGGTCGGATTAACAACCGTCTGCTGTGCGAACTTGCCACCCATAAGGACTTTATCAAGTTTCTTGCGGACATTGAGATTTATGTGGATGGGATTGCCACCATGCAGATTCAAAACCTCAACGCCCTTGTCGATACTGTCCGGCATGAAATCATTGAACGGTATCGCCCCGGCGAAGATGACCCCCATTTGAAAGTGTTGCAAGCCGCCCATATCAGCGATGATGAGTATTTCAGTCAGATGGTACGGGATGACCTCAACCTCATTATCCGGGATATTCGAGAAGCCCATAAAAAGGACAGTGAGAGTGCACCCCAGACCACTGTTGCCAATGAACTGAAAGAAAATCTGGAAGCGGTCGAAAATTTCAAGGGCAGCCGTGATGAAAAGCTGGTTGTCCTTTACTGTAAGCAGCTTGGTATCAACTATAAAAATCTGTCAGATGAAGAATTTCGCTGGCTGATTCGGATTCTCAAAAAGTCAAAGAAAATGGGAACGCCCATCAGCCAGAGGAAAAAACGATAAAGAAAAACCGCTGTTGCATGGTTGGGATGCCTTCCATGTAGCAGCGGTTCTTACTGTGGTTATTATTTCATTCGTTTTCTTAATATCCGGCGATAATTTGTTTCTCCCTTTGGTGCGTCCTGTATAATTTCCAACACACCATCTTCAAGCATTTTATCAATGCGATTGGAAATCCATACATCACTAATTCCAAGTTGATATTTTCCTAAAACATTACCTATGACAATAGCCATTTTGAATTGTTCTGGCTGTTCCGCAATTTCACGAAGAATGAAACTATCATATATATCTTCTGAAACGCTTTGCAATTTACCATTTAACATTGCACGCAAAGGTGCATTTTCATTTTGAAGTTGATTCCATTTCATAGTACAAGCTGAAAGAAATACAGGATTAGCTTTCTCTTGTAGCGTTATATAGTTTCCCCATTCGCCAGGAGACACCTCGCCCCATGCTATTTTGGATGTCATAGTATTTTCTTTTCCATATTCCCATGTAGGTAACTTAACCAAATAAATTGTTGTCTGGCAGTTTAATGGTTGAAGTTGTTTCATAAGCCAATACATACCACAAAGCTCATCTGGATTATAGCTATACCAAATGCGAATTTCTTCCCCAGCTACATATCGTTCAATCACTGAGGTCAATGTAGTTTTAATTTTCTGTATTTTTTCTTCAACCTGATAATCTAAATCTTCTACAAAGCAGACAGACAGCATTTTCTTGAAAATATTTTTCCGCTGTTCGCCAATTCCATTATCAGAAATATCTCCCACACTAAGAACCATATCAAAACAATAAACATCACTGCTCTTGCCTCCCAATGGAATAGCATTCTCCCAAGCAATGCGTTCTTGTTCCTGTGCTTGAAGCTGTGCCTTTTTCATTTCATCTGAAGATGGAACACTCCCGTCTTCGTGCCTCATAAATATTGAAACAGCACTTCCTCTATACTTTCCCTTGCCGTAAGTTTGGGCAATTTTCAAACTTCCACAGGCACTTTCACCAAATACAATTTCAATCATCTTATATACCTCCGATTTAATTGCTCCCGTTATGAATAAATCATCTCATACAAAACAATTTCTTCTGCCCTGTTGTGAATGTTATTGCAACGCTGCACCCATTCCATTTGTCGGGTACACTTCAATTCCTCTGTCACGCCCTCGGTAGCTTTCATCTGCTCCATGATAGTGTCTAACCGTTTTTGTGCCTGTTCATTCAGGTCTGCAAGATATGTCAACAATTCTCCGGTCAGTATCAATGTATTCAATCTGGCTGGGTGGACTTCTCTTAAATATTCCCGGTGCATTCGTCCGTACTTTCCGATAGGGCGGTGTTCCTCCGGCAGTTTCAAGCCTGGAATGTAGTAATCTCCGACAAGGATATAATCAATTCCGTTTTCCGTTATTCTTGGTTTCAATTCGCTCATGTTCCTTACCTCCTGTGGAAGCAGGCTCGTCTGGTACTAACTCAATCACATCAGTAATCTCACAATTCAGAGTTTCACAGATACGGGCTAATGTATCCATGCTGATGTGCTTTCCCTCTTTGCTCATGTTGGCAATCATATTTGTTGTCATACCAGCAGCAAGCCTTAAATCCTCTTTTCTCATATCACGCTCTAACAGTGTGTGCCAGAGTGGTTTATAGCTGATGTGCATATTGTTTTCCTGCCTTTCTATCCATACCACCGGGGCGGTTGCCCCGGCAGGAACTTTTCTCTTATTATAACACCAATCTTGTGAAATCACAATTTATTCTTGTAGCCTGCCGCTGATACCGTCTGGATTGTGCATTCCCTTTCTTTTTGTTCCCTTTAATTAGCCATGAACTGCTTGATGCCCTGGCTTTTGGCCGCTGCGTTATCCGAGCCGTAGCCCTCCAGCAGATTGACCACGCCCCACACGGCAAGGCCAGCGCCCAGCGCCACGACGAGAGTTTGCAGGGTAGTAACGGCAGAAGCAAAAAACTGCATAAGTCCTCCATTTCTCCGGGGGCAACGCCCCGGCCATGAAAAAAGCCGCCATTTCTGGCGGCAGCTGATCCTCTGGCCACCGTGACCAGAAGTTATACAAAGGCATCCGGGTCGTCGAGATCGTCATAGTTGAGGATGTCCTCGTCCTCGCCTGTGATTGCCTCATCCGGCACGTCCACCTTGTAAACGGTATAGGTTTCGTTGGGGTTGAGCTTGTCCATCCGCCGCGTCACAAGGCTGTTGAGGTCAAAAGCGTTCTTCACCTTGTCGGCCTCGGCGGTGTATTTGTAGTTGGGATGCTGCTTCAAATCGTACTTCTTGGAGTAGAACGGCGGCAGGCCCCGAAGCTGCAAAATGCATCGATCTCCGGGCATGGTGGCAAGCTCGCTTGGGGTCATCAGCTCCCGGCCCAGCCGCTGCGTGTTCTGGCTGTAGCTTTCGGACTGCCCACGGGAGCGCCCCTCGGTCTGCATGGAGATGGTGGCCTTTCCCAGCCAGTTCTCCGAGATTTCCTTGATAGTGGAGCTTTCGCGTCCGCCGAGGAACAGCACACTATCCATGTTGCCGAGGATGGTTTCCGCGTTCTTGTCGTAGATGGCCTTGCATTGGGCCAACTGCTGATACAGCAGGCACAGGCTGATCTCACGGGAGCGGATGACGGCCACCAGCTTTTCAAGCTGGGGCACCTGTCCCGTATTGGCCGCCTCGTCCCACAGTACCCGCACATGATGGGGCAGCCTGCCGCCGTGAACATTGTCCGCCCGTTCGCACAGGAGGTTGAACATCTGCGAAAAGGCCAGCGCCACAAGAAAATTGTAGGTGCTGTCCGTGTCGCTGATGCAGAAAAAAGTAGCCGTCCGGCGATCTCCCATGCGGTCAAGCTCCAGCTCGTCATAGGACATGATCTCCCGAAGCTGGGGGATGTCAAAGGGGGCCAGACGCGCACCGCAGGAAATAAGGATACTTTTTGCGGTCTTGCCGCTGCTTAGCTTGAATTTGCGGTATTGCTTCACGGCGAAGCAATCCGGCTTGCGTTTGGCAAGGCCGTCAAACATATAATCCACAGCGTTTTTATAGTTTTCGTCATCCTCCTTGACCTCCATGCCGGAGATCATGTCCACCAGCGTATTTATATTCCGATCCTCGGCAGGCCCCTCGAAAATGATGTAGGCGATTAGGGCGCAGTACAAAAGCGTTTCCGCTTTCGTCCAGAACGGATCGCCCTCTTTACCCTCGCCCTTGGTGTTGGTGATCAGGGCGTTCACGAATTTCAGGATGTCGGCCTCGTTGCGGATATACGACAAAGGGTTGTAGTGCATGGACTTGGAAAAATCTATGCTGTTGAACACCTTGATCTGATAGCCTCGGCGCTGGAGAAAGACCCCGACCTGCCCCAGCACACCGCCCTTGGGGTCTACCACCACATAGGAAGAATGGGCCTGCAAAAGCTGCGGCGTGAGCCAAAAGCGGGTCTTGCCGGAGCCGGACGAACCGATCCCGCAGAAATTGAGATTGCGGGCGTTGGCGGGATTTTTGGGGCGGGTATTCATGGTAAGCCGTTCTGTGGCGGTCAGCAGCATATTGTTTTCAAACTTGGGATCGACAAAAGGCTTGATGTCTTTTTCGTTGCCCCAGCGGGCTGTGCCATACTCGGCATCGCGGCGAAATTTCTTTGCTTTTCTCGCCTTGCAGTAGATCAGCAACCGGAAGCCGACTGCGCCCACAATGCCGACAAACCAATCCAGCGGGGCAAGGCCGGGGGCAAAGCTGGCAAAGGCCGTGCCGATGGTCTGGCCCAGCCCCAGCAGCTTTTCCCCGAAGCCCGCGCCAGCGGCCAGACGGTATGCCGTGCCAATTTTCAGGCAAAACCAGCCGATGAACAGGTACGGGATGTTCGGAAGAACATACTTCCTGATTTTATCTGTCGCCATGCGCCGCCTCCTTTGTCAATTCCCGCTGGGGCTGCTTTTTCACCTGTTCCTCGGCCTGCCGGAGCTGCTCCCGGATCGGCGGCTGCCGGGATTTGGCCCGTTTCAGCTCCAAACGGGAATACTCGGCAAAGCAGCCTGTGATGGCATCGGCCTGCCGTGCCTTGAACAAAAGCAGATATTTTTCATCCCCCACACGACGGATGGCGTAGTCCACGCCCCATTTCCGGGCCACCTTGTCAAACAGTTTGGGCGTGTCCACCTCAATAGCGTTGATGTCCCCACCGTGGCCCATGAGCTTTCGCACACTCTGCTTGCCGTGGGGCGTCTGCGCCTTGCGGTGCTCCTTGGCAATCTTCCGTCCCACGGCGGCCACCACATAGGCCAGCGCACGGGCGGTCAGCTTGGACGCCTTGACGCTGACGGCGATGGTCTGCCGGGACACTTCATCTCCGACGATAGCTTACACCTCCTTTGCCCTCTGGCCACCGTGACCAGAAGCGGCCTATCTGTCCTCGCGGCTGGTGGGAAGCCGCAGCTTTTCCTCGTTCAGCGCCGAACGGTCTATGACCTCCTGATACGCCGCCATCTGCTCCCGGATATTCAGCTTGGGATAGGCAAAGATGCGGTGCTCCGGGGGAATATCCTCCATCCCGTGATACTGCTCCACAAAGCTGCCGCCGTTATTGAACACATAGCCGCCGGGGGCAAAATGGCCGCCCTCGTTGATCCGTGCGTCCCGCCCGTAGGCTTCAAAATCGAAGTAGGGCAGCACATTGTCCGGTACATCCAGCATTTCCATTTCCTCGATGTAGACCCGGCCCAGCGCCTCCTCGCTGTCGATACCGGGGTAGAAGTCATAGCAATCCAGATTTTGCGCGAGGTTGATCAGGTCATGGACGCTGCCCGTGTATTCGCCGCTGTCAATGACGGCCTCAAACTTTTCAATGTCGCTCTGGTCGAGGTCAGACAGCACATGGGCCAGATGGTTCAGCTCGTCAATACTTTCATACTCGCCCAAATGGTCATACAGGCCCAGCACATCACCGTCGAATGAGGTAATGAAGATTTCCTCATACCGTACCCCATCCACGCCGATGCGCTTCAAAAGGGCCTGCACCTCCTCCGTGGTGGCCGGGAATTTCAGCGTTTCGCCCACAAGCCGCCCCTCGTTGTATTTGCCGAGGTTGGTAATATAGGCTTCAAACAGGGATGATATTTTCAGCACCTCCTTGTCAGAACGTCGTATATGCCGCGCATAATGTACTCGGCGCAGGGCAGCGCGATAGCATTTCCCAGCGCCCGGTAGCGATGGGCGGACAGGATTTCCTCACCATCCGCGCCGTACTTTGTCCAGCCCTCCGGCAGCCCCATGAGCCGTTCACATTCTCTTTCTGTGGGAAAACGGACACAGCCCCCGGCAGGATCGTCCTCATACCAAAAGGCAAAGGGACTGACCGCGCTGGCTAACAGAGTGGGAAAAGGGTCAGTTGGCAATCCGAAGCTGTTTCGGAACGCCTCCGTTGTCCGCTCCTTTGCCGATGCCCGCATACGGTAGCATTGAAAGGGTCTGGTGATCGGTACACGCCGCCCTGCTTCAATAAAAGAGCCTCGATCTCCGCAGGCGGCGGACAGCCAGCAATCTCCGCCAGACGCAGAAATTGACTGCACTGCGCGGGGCTTAAAAAGTATTTCGTGGGAACATTGTCCTCCAAAGTCTGCCACAACAAAGACGCGCTGCCGTCGTGCCAATCGGGGGCTTGCCCAATGCTGGGCATCCATGAGCCGCCATGCGAGATCGGGCGTATGCCCTCGCACCATTCCGGCTCCTGTCCATCTTCCAGAAGCAGGCATTGAAATGTCGGCGGCTGTGAACGCTGAGAGCACGGCTCTAAAGTCCATCCGGTCATTTGAAAAAAACGCTCCCATGACGTTCTCCCAAACAGCGATTGCTGGAAATATACCATTTGTCGCCTCCCTCATTTCACGGATAATACGGATCGCATGAAAGAACAGACTGGATTTTTCCCCGGCAAGACCGGCCCTGTTGCCGATCTGTGAGAGGTTCTGGCAGGGTGAGCCAAAGGTGATAATGTGGACAGGCGGAATGTCGCCGCCGTTCAGCTTTGTCACATCCCCTAAATGCGCCATACCGGGAAAATAGCGTTTCGTGATGGAGATAGGCGCTTTTTCGATCTCGCTGGCCCATGCAGGCACGATACCGCAGCGCACCGCCGCCAGCGGGAACACGCCGATCCCGTCAAACAGGCTCCCCAGCCGGATCTCGTTCATATCAGCGGCGGCCCTGACGCTTTACGGTCAGGATGCCGTCCAGCGTGGTTGCCGTGATCCCCAGCCGCTGGGCCACAGCCACATCGTTTTTCATGCTTTCCGTGGAGATACTGCCGCACACCACCAGCATATGAGAGCGGCGGAGCAGGTCACGGCCCATGTCGATGCCGCTCTTGTGCTCCTCGGGAACGGCGTCGTTCAGGAAAAGGGGCTGATAGAGCGTGGGGCAGATGGGCGAAAAGCCCGCCTCATAGACAGCACGGCAATACTTGGCGGCCTGCTCCGTCGCCTCGCAGGGGTCGCCGCTCCACGCGGCGGTGATATACGCAAGGGGTCGTTTCATTGTGAAAACCTCCGTTTTTATATAATGTAGTGGGTCAACCTTTTCCCCCGCCCTTTTCCAATCGTGGAAAAGGGGGCGGCTCTGGAGGATATGCCCCCGCCGCTTGCCGGAGAAAAAGCACAGCCGGGGCAGGCGGTCAAGGGCAAAGCCGCCGCATACGGCGGGGCGAAG
>NZ_LN913006.1:405000-662780 GCF_001487165.1 Blautia massiliensis (ex Durand et al. 2017) | reverse complement strand
CTTATGCACACCTAGATTTATATAAGAGACAGGCATACGGGGGGGCGAAGCCCCCTTGACGGCCCGCTCCCGCCTGTGCTCAATTACGGGCGGCGACGGGGGATATAACCGCAAGAGCCATATCCTATCGGGGCAGCAAAAAGCCTCTGGTCATAGTGGCCAGAGGTCGTTACTTCTCCATATCCATTTTCTTGTCGGGCTTGGCAAGCTCGGGCGGCTGCCGCTCTTTCCAGTCCTCCAGCAGCGTCATGATCTGGTCTTTCATCTGCCGGGGCGTGGCCTCCTTGCCAAAAAACTTTTCCAGTTCAGCGCCAGTAATGATCACGTCACGATCCTCCTTTTTCTTTTCTTCACACAAAATACCATCGATCACGTCCGGGGAGAGCTTGTTTTCCTTGTCCAGCTCACGGAGCCGCTTTGCCTGACCCTTGGAGGGCGAAGCCTGCTGGCCCTCAATGGACACGGCGATATACTTCTGGTGCTTGGGGCGCACGCGGGAAATTTCCACAGCCGGGGTAAAAGACAGCTTTCCGTCATCCATCGTCTGCTTCAATTCCGGCACAAGATCATTGAGCCAGATATACCGCTGTACGGTTTTCACGCTCATGCCGTTGCGCTGGCCCACGCTTTCAAGAGAGAGCTTTCCAGCCTCGGCGCTGTCGCCACGCGCTCCCTGATGCTTGATGGCCTCATACTGCATTTTCAGGGACAGGGCCTTTTCGCTGGGCAAAATCGTTTCGCGCTGACGGAGGTTGTCATCCGTCATAGCGAGAATGGCCTCATCGTCCGTCATATTGCGGACGATACAGGGCATATTGCGATACCCGGCAAGCTGGCTGGCCATCTGGCGGCGGTGGCCCGCGATGATCTCATAGCCGCCGCCCTCACGGGGACGTACCAGCGCGGGCTGGTTGACGCCGCCGTTGCGGACACTCTCCACCAGAGATTTCATTTCCGCATCGTCACGGACACCAAAAGGATGATCCTTGAACGGGTGCAGGTCGGAAAGGTCAAGATAGACGATTTCCTCTTTTTCACCTCTGGTAGCGTCACGGGGCGTAGGCGGCACTTCCGGGGCCGGGGGCGCTGCCTTTTCTTCGGGGGCCGCATGGGTCTTGCCAGCCTTGGGCGGATCGGTCTGCTCCGGGGCTGTCTTTTCCGCCTTGGGCGGACGGCCACGGCGGGGCTTTTCCGCCTTTTCCTCTTTCTTGGCCCCCGGCTCGGCAGGCGCAGCTTTTTCAGCTTTTGCAGGGCGGCCCCGTTTGGGCTTGGGCTTCTCCGGCTCCGGCATGGGCTTTTCCCATTCCTGCTTGCTGTACTCGGTGACGGAAACGGGCGGGGCCTCCGGTTCCTTGGGGATGTCCGGCGGAGCGTCCTTTTCCGGCGCAGAACGCACAGCGGAAAGGTCGATCACCTTTGCGGACGGAGCGGGGGCACCGCCCACATCAGGGATCTCGGCCTGCTCCATTTCCGGGGCCTTTCCCGGCATTTCAGGCGGGGCCTGTTCCTCCGTGGTAGGGGGATGCTTGTTTTCTTCTGCCATGACACGAATAACCTCCTTGACAAGAATTTAGGCCACGCCGCACGGCTGGCCCATTTCGGCACACAGAGAAAACGCTGTCTGCATACAAAAACACCGCCTATGTCCTGTTAGGCGGTGCATTGTGTAAGGCTTGGCAGCTCATTTTCAGTTGTTTTTCTCTGTGTGCCCTTGTCAAGCGATGTTTCCAACTGCGTATAATACAACTCTGCTTTTTCAATTTCGTCCGGATCCGCAATGTAACTGGAAGCGATTACCGTAGAAATTCCATTAGAAAACATAGCCGAACAGGAAGCAAATCCTGTCATTACGGAAAGAAGCAAAATCAATAACAACCCCATTGAGATCAGAGTAGTTACATTTCTTACAAATACTTCCTGTGCCTTTCTTGCAATTTTAGTAGCAAGATTTACTGACCGGATTGAGGTGTCTTTTGTTTCTTTTGCAATCTTCCCAGCCCGGTATGCCATCTGATACTCTCGCTTAATCCTCTGCTTCTGTATTAATTTTCTGATCAGCTTTTTCTGCATCTCTGGATGTTCTTCCAGATATTTCTGATATTGATACCTGGATGCACTCTTCCAGGCTCTTTTCTCTAAACGGTTTTCTTTATGTATCTGACTGCGGTTCTTCCGGATATTTCTACTGCTATGTTCCTGTAATATCCACTCACCTGAACGCACCAGCTTATGTGCTGCATCTACAGCACTGTTTTCCTCTTCGTCTTCGCCTGCTTTCTGATATACTGCATTTTTTAATGCTTTCTTTGGAACAGAAGACAAGGTTTTCTTTTTACCATCCGTTTTCCCTGTTTTTTTGTCGAAATATAAATGGTACTTTACCTTTGCTTTCTGTTCCTCATTTGTTTTCTTGGTATAAACAGAATCTTTCGGAATTTTGTTCTGCCTCTCAGCTTCCTGTTTTCTTGCAGCCTTATCCACTTCCTGATAAGTTTTTATTGTTTTTCGGCTATATTTCTGCTTTCCTTTTTTTCGGTTTGTAGAAACATCATTCTTCTCTGCCTGAAAATGTCCTCCATCTGTTTCAGCCGAAGTTTTCTTTTCTTTCTTCAGACTTCCATCTGTCTCCAGTTTTCCAAACTGCAGTCTCTGCTGTTTCTTTTTCTGTCGCTGATACTGGCTCCTGTGTTTTTCTTTGCGCTCACGTATTTCTACCGCTGAATCCACAGATACACCTGCAGGCTTGTCCCGGTATCTGTACCGTCCCTGTGTTTTTCGTTTTCCCGGAGGACTGTTTGCAGCCTCTTCTTTTTTGGCAGGATTTCCCTCCTGAACTTTTTCGGAAAATTGTTTCTTTTCAGCTTTTTTATGAGAGTTTTTCTTCTTTTCAGAAGTAATAAATGCCTGTTCTACATCCTTCTGTTTATAAGGCAACTCCTGATCGCTGTTTGTAACTTTTCTGGTCTCCTTTGTTGCAAGATTTTCCTCAACCAGACCATTTCTGGTCATACGGCTGACTTTCTTCTCTTTCGCCGTATATTTTTGTTTTCCCAATGTACCTCACCTCTGCTTTTTTGTCCGTTAAGTCTGAATCTCATCCGGTTTAGTACTCATCAAAGCATAGGTTCTGGTATCCTGCGGATATCTGTCTGCAAAAGGTATGATTACATTTCCGTAAAAGAGCAGCCCTTCTCCTGCATTACTGTTATTTACAAAAGAAATCTGATGCTTGGAAATATTCAATTTCTCCGCAAGGATCTTCTGATCCCCGCTGTGCTGATTTAACATCAGGATAAAATCACTGTTTCCCACAATACTTTCTACTGCCAGAGAGCCAAGAAAATCTGTTACATTCTGACTGATTCCTGTAATGATTCCACCCCACTTACGAAATCTCTTCCACATTTCAATAGAATAATTAGCAGTCTGTGGCTGGTTCAGCAAAAGGTGAAATTCATCCACATAATAACGGGTTGATTTCCTACGACTGCGGTTCTGTGATACTCTTGTCCAAACCATATGCTGGACAATCAACATCCCTGCTTTTCGTAGTGTGGTTCCAAGTTCCCGAATATCAAAGCATACCACTCTGTTCTGCGTATCGACATTACTTCGATGGTTAAATACATTCTGCGATCCTGTTACATACAACTGCAGACTGTTGGCAATGTTCTGTGCTGCTGTTTTATCTGGTGCATAAAAGTTCAGACGTTCATAGAAATCCTGCAAAGTCGGCATATTTTCCGGTTTTGGATCATTGTAAAGATATTTTTTATAAATGTCTTTTACACACAGGTCAATCATGGAAACCTCATCACCATTTAATTCTGCATTTTGAGGTTTCTTCATAATGACCTCGCAGAAAGATGTGATAAACTCTGCTTTATCAGCAATAATGGTATCAATATCCTCCACATCGCCATTAATCCTGTATTTCTCCGGATGATAAATAACATCCAGGTTCACTTCCATAGGATTGATGTAATCATTACTTTTTGCACTGATTTTAATAACTTCACCATTTAAGGCATTTACCAGCGGAAAATATTCTCCCTCCGGGTCACAGATAATAATGTCATCGTCTGTAATCAGGAAAACATTGAGAATTTCTCTTTTCGTTGCAAAACTCTTACCGGAACCAGGAGTACCCAAAATCAAGCCGTTAGGTGTTTTCAATCGTTTCCGATCCACCATAATGAGATTGTTTGACAGTGCATTTAAGCCATAGTAAAGAGCTTCACCGCCTTGGAAAAGTTCCTGTGTGGTAAACGGAACAAAGATTGCTGTAGAAGTCGTAGTCATAATTCTCTGTATTCCAGTCTGGTTCATTCCCAGTGGTAGTGATGCCACAAGTCCCTGTTCCTGCTGATATTGAAGTCTCCGTATATTGCAATTATATTTCTGGGCGATTCCTGCAGTCTGATACACAATATTGTCCAGTTTTCTCTTATTGTCCGCTGTATTCATCAGCAAAAAAGTAAGTTCAAAAAGTTTCTCATTCCTGGACTGGATTTCATTGAGCAATCCCTCCACATCCTCTCCGTATGTAGAAATGTCCGTTGGAATAATATCCATATCATATCCGCTTCTGACCGCTTTCTTCTGTTCTTCAATTTTCATTTTCTGAATATTTGACAGCGTACTTTTCAGGCTTTTAATAGCTGCCTTGGGATCAATTGGACGCAGGTGCATATTGATGATAAGATTCTCTTCCAGATCCAGCAGATCTGCCAGCAGTTTATCCGTAAGTTCTGGTGATGTAATCTGTAAATATGACACGCATCCAAAAGTCTGTCCCATCCGAAAATAGCTGTCATTGCGAAAATCAAATCCGGTAGGTGCAATAAAGTCTTTTGTCTGCAGACCTGTTTTTGCAACCATCCCATAATGGAAATGGAAAGATTCTTTTGTGTCCATATTCATCACATCATGCAAGATTTTCAGACGTTCTACCCCATTTAAAGGCTCTGCCATGGCTCCCATCACCTTAAAATTATTCAATACACTGGCTTCAATTCTCTCCAGCCTGGATTTTGCATTTCGCAGATTATCCGCCTTAATGGAAAATGTAATATATTTTGTTTTTACAAGCCCATTATTTCCTTTGGAAAGCTGCATTTTCAACATATCCGAATATTCTTTCCGAATATCATTGAAACAGTCATCCTGCTCTGGAATATCAATATTTTTTGCATACTCATCAAAATTCACCTGTTGATTAAGAAATGTAATTTGTACCTCAACAGAGCTGTCAAATGAATTCAGGAACTCACAATAGTTCTCAAAAATAGCCGCTTTATCATCATTCTGCGCTAACTGGTAATTTATATCGTAAAACTGCACCATTTTTGAATAATAGTTATCATCCGTCCTGCAGATACCATCCTTATATATTTCCTTATATGGAATCGTATCCTGCGCTGTAAAAGGCTTCCTCTTCTTCTGATTCTCCGCTTTTATCATCCGAAGTTCTTTCAGACGCTTTTTTTCTTCTTTCGTAAGTCCGGTTTTCTGTTTCTTATTTTTTTCGGTCTGCTTTTTTAAGGAAATGGAACGGATTTCTCGCTTCCCTGGCTTCTTTTGCCTTTTTCTCAAGCCATGCACCCTCTTTCTCTAATTTATCGTACTCTATAATCCGGTCATATAAGTTTTGGGAACGATAGAACCTGATTCCAGGTCTTAAAAATTTCTGCCGGATAATGTGAAGCAATATTTTCTCTGCTGGAAATCCATCCTTTTCATACATTGCAAAAAAGAAAAATGGCAGCATCACTATGATCATAAGCGTTGCTGCCACATCTGTTCCCAGTCCTGCTTTTGTCAGCAAATAGACCGGAACACCACAAATTCCTGCCAGAGAAAAACATATAATTTGTCTTTTAGTTAAATTCAGTGCTAATTTTGTCTTTATTTTTGAAAAATCTTTCGGCACTGGAACATATGCCATATTCTTGTTTCCTCCTAATGTGCATTGAAGATTGATTTTGCCAGGGAACTGGTCTTAAACAGGCTGAAACATAAAATAACTGTATATGCTGCAACTGACCAGATAGCTGTATGAAGATTATCCGCAACTGTAATAGCATTTACCAGAACTGCATAAATCGCAACACATACCATCATAAAAAATCCCTGGAATCCCAACGCTAATAATGCCTTCACATAATTATTTCCAATACTTCCCCATTCCCTGTTCGTAAATGTTGAAAACGGAATAGGTGCCACAGAGACATAAAGATATATTTCTATCATTCGTCCATATAAAATGACGGTAATCAGGACTGATATGATTTTTAGACATAAACTGACCAGCATCGTTTCCAGACCAAGCCCCAGTAATTCTCCGATTCCCATATCTTCAATCTGCGTTTCAAGAAGCGTTTTCAATGCTTCTGTAACATCAATAGATGCGGAACCGGTTATCATACCGCCAGCATTGGATACCACATGATTCGCTACATCAAAAATTGCCATCGCAATATCAAAAGTATGAGTAACCAGATATACCGCTACCCACATCTTAAAAATGTATTTGAAAAACATAAACGTATCCGTATCGTGCATATTGTTTTTTTCCATAATCATGGAAATCAGCTCATAACACAGTACAAATGTAATAATCATCCCCGCAATGGGGACAATGACATTATCCGACAGATTTTTTATCATGGAAAAAATGCCACTGTTCCAATTTTGGGGTGTTTTCCCAACCTCTGTAGCAATCGTTTCTACTTTGGTATTTACATCGGTGAACATGGTATCCAGGTTTGATGTGATCCAGCCTGTTAGCAGATCCTTTATGAACTCTGTTATTTTTTCGGTTATTCCACCCATTTATTTATCCAAACAAAGTTGCAAGCTGTGGAATCAGGTTTATTCCAATCAGTACGATGCCACCGCCCGCCATCAACTGTTTTATCCCCAAATAGGAGTAAAACCTTGCTCGATGGCAGGCGGCGGCGTGTCAAAAAATATATGGAATTGTTTTAGAACCGCCCCGGAGGGGACAGGTCAGCCCTTGACCTGTTCCACCTCCGGGATGGGTTTGAGATTGAAGTGAATTTCGATAGAAATGTGTCGTGTCTTATCGCTGTCGATGTGTTCATGGACAACGATTTCTTTAATCAGGCGGTTTAAGGTGGCGGCGTCCAACTCCGTGATGTCGGCATATTCCTGAATGGCGTCCACCCATTGTTTGGCGTCCATCGCCAGCCGCATTTCATCAGCCAGCTTCTTGCGTCCCTGTGCAACCCGTTCTTTCAACTCGGCCTGTTCCTTCTGCGTCTTGTCCAGCATGAGATTGAAGTTGGCTTCGCTGATCCGCCCGGCAACCATGTCCTCATAGAGCCGCAGCACCATCTTTTCCAGCACCTCAATCCGTTCCTCGTCTTTTGTCAGGGAACGCTCCAACGCTTCCCGTTGGCCTTTCTGTTCGGCTTCGCAGGTGTCGGTCAGCTTCCCGGCAATGGCTTCCCCATCGGTCAGGGCAGCCTTGGCGCAATCCCGGATTTTGTTCAGGACAAGGTGGTAAAGGGTGTCGTACTCCACCCGGTGCTGGGTGCAATGGTTCTTGCCAAACGCCCCATAGGTCTTACAGGCGTAAATCTGCTGCGGGTGCTTGGCGTGGGTGGTGCGGATGGTCAACGACTTGCCGCACTCGCCGCACTTGATAAGCCCGGCAAACAGGCTGGTTTCCCCGTCCTGCCGGGGGCGCTGGCGGGATTTCAGCTTGTCCTGCACGATGGCAAAACTTTTGCTGTCAATCAACGGTTCGTGCCGTTCCTCCACCACAATCCAGTCCTGCGGCTTCTTCTCGCCAATGGTTCCAATTTTGAAGCGGTAGTCCTTCTTTTGGGAAGCTATCGCCCCAGTATAAACGGGATTCATCAGGATGTCTTTTATCACAGAGAAGTCCCACATATACCGCCCGTTTTCCGGGTCTTTCTTTTCCCATTTGGTGCGGACATTGCGGAAGCCCCGTTCCCGGTTCCACCATGTAGGGCAAGGCACCTTCTGTTCTTCCAGCCTGCGCCGGATGAAGTTGGGGCCGTGTCCTTCCAGCGCCCAAAGGAAGATTTGCCGGACAATGGGGGCGGTTTCCTCGTCCACCAGCAGGTGGTTTTTGTCCTCTGGGTCTTTCCGATACCCAAAGGGAGCCACACAGCCGGTAAACTGGCCTTGCTGGGCTTTCAGAAGATACGAGGAATGTACCTTCTTGGAAATATCCTTGCTGTACATCTCATTCAGGATGTTCTTGAACGGCGCAATGTCGTTGTTGTCCCGCATGGTGTCGATACCGTCATTCATGGCGATATAGCGGACGCCGTGACGGGGGAAGAAGTCCTCGATCAGTGTGCCGGTCTGCAAGTAATTTCGGCCCAACCTCGATAAATCTTTCGTTATCACAAGATTTATCTGCCTGCGCTCGATGGCTTTTAACATCCGTTTCAGGTCGGGGCGCTCCATGTTCAGCCCCGTGTAGCCATCGTCCTGATAGACTGCCACAACCTCCCATCCCTGCTTTTCGCAGTAGCTTTCCAGCATATCCCGCTGGTTGGCAATACTGGCGCTCTCCCCGTCAAGGTCATCGTCTTTGGAAAGCCTGCAATAGATGGCCACCCGGAAGCTGCCCGCCAGAATTGCGTCCATGCCTGTGTATTCATATCCGTTCATCATAACCGTTTACCCGCACAATCCAGACGGAACACGGTTCTTCTGAACCTCGTCTTTATTATATCCTAAATCTTGTGTTTTCGCAAGATTTTCCTTCCCGGTATTCTGCCCATATTTTTGGGCAATCAGGCTCACAAAGACATCCGCTGCGTCCAGCTCACCGTCAAAAACTGTGGTAACATGAATCTCTGTTTTCGTTTTTGCCATAGGCAGTTATCCTCCATAATAGAATAGCCAGACAAGGAGAAGGTCGGCAACGAAGTCCGGCAACGGGCTTCAAAAAACCTCAAAACCATCTCTGTCTGGCGGTTTGGTTACAATTTATATTTTCTTTTATTTTTCTGTTGCTTTGGTTGCTGATAGGGGAAAAAGCCCGCAATTACGGGGCTTTCCCCGGCAACCAGCCCGGCAACGGGAGTGCAACAAAGTCGGCAACGAGGTGGGATTTTCAGAAAGGAAGCTCCATCTGCTCTGTGACCTCCACAAATCCCTCCGGAATTTTTTCGGCTCCGTTGCTGGTATCCGTTGCCGGGGCTTCACGCTCCCAGCCCTTTTGCCTGCCGTATTCCGGGAACATCCGGGGATTGGAAAAGTAGTGCCAGCCTGTGACACAATGGTTCATAATGTCGTTGACCTCCCGGATTTCCCATTGCTTCGGCTCGTCAAAGGGGTGGTTCAGGGCTTCCCGGAAAAGCTGCTTGGAACACACTATGCTGCCGGTATAGCGGTCAAGGTAGGCTTGGATCATCCCGGCCTTGGTGTCCTCCGGCATGAAATCCCGCTGGTGTTCTTTGAGATAGCGCACCATTTCGGGGCTGAAAGACAGCTTAAAATCCCCACTGCGGTAAATGGTCATGGCTTCCGCCCATAGCTGCTCCATGTAGGCTCTGGAAGCGGCTTCATCGTCCAGAATGTGAACTTCCGCCTGTTCCGGGTACACCATGACCGGCAGAAAGCGCCGGTTGCCGGAACGGTCAAGGGGCAGGAAGTCCAGGGCATTGGAAGTGCCGCCGAACACGCATTGCCGCAGCCTGTCCTCCGGGTGGGTTTCGTATGGGATTTTATAGACCTCCTTCTGTCGGCTCAAAAAAGACTTGATTTCCTCAATGCTCTTGGCGTTTGCGGTGGCGATCATCTCCGACATCTCAATAATCCAGTGGCCTTGCAGCTTGCGGTACACATTGTCATCGTCCAGCTTGCGAAGGTCATCGGAAAACCACTCGTCTTTCACAGCCAGCAGCCGGAAAAAGGTGGATTTTCCGGCTCCCTGACCGCCCACCAGACAGAGCATGACCTCAAACTTGCAGCCGGGATGAAATGCCCGGTGGATGGCTCCCAGCAGGAACAGCCGCAGGGCTTCATAGGTGTACGGGTCGCTGTCGGCTCCTAAAAAGTGGTGCAGGCAGGTACGGATACGCTCGGTTCCGTCCCATGAAAGGCCGTTCAGGTAGTCCCGGATGGGGTGATAGCCGTTTTCATTGGCAACGATCCCGATGGCAGCGGCAATCTTCTTTTCGCTGGTCAGCCCATAGGTTTCTTCCAGATACAGGAGCAGATAGTTCATATCCGTGTCCGTGATAGCGGTGCCGGTACGGTTGTAGCCGATGGGCTTAATGATGTCGGTGCGCTCGGTCAAGAGATTTTTGGCGATTGCCCCGGAAAGCAGCGGGTCATTCTGAAAGACGGTCAGGCAGTTTCGGATACTGTTGCGGACGCCGCCTTTCTCGGTGCTTTCCAGCATGGCTTTGACTTCCTCAACGCTCCGGGGCGGCGGTGATTCTTGCATGGTCTGTTCTGCGGCCTGCCGTATCTCCGGCGGCAAGCTCTGCCATTCGTCTTTCAAGATTGCTCACTTCCTTTCCACAGTCGATGATAAGGGCTGCCCGTTCCTCCATGTCCGGGGAGAGCAGCACATCCAGCAGATAGTCCACATAGTCCTGCTTTTGCAGGGCTTCCACAAAGAGCGGGTGGAAATCCTCGTCTGGCGTCTTGGGGGCATAATCCCGTTTCCAGCGGCACAGCAGGTTTCGGTAATCACACAGCACCCGGAAGCAGTAACGCTCCATACGGCGGAACCGCTGTTCAGGGGTTTCCTGCCGGGGGTTCCTCTGGCTCCTGTGGGGCGGCTCCCTGTTCTCATAGGGGACAGAAAACGCCTGTGCCAGTATGAGGGCGGCTTCCTTGGGGCTGACAGCTTCCAGACGGGAAACAAAGTCGATCACATCCCCGTCTGCCTGACAGCCGAAACAGTGAAAGCGCCGGTCAACCTTCATGCTTGGGTTTTTGTCGGCATGGAAGGGACAGACGCACATCCCGTTTCGTCCCACCCGGATTCCGAAATGCTCGGCAGCCTGCCGGGTGGTAACAGACTGCTTGACAGCTTCAAATACATTCAACTAAATCCTCTTGAAAATAAGAAAAGCGTCTGTCATTCTCGAAAAGAAAATGGCAAGCGCCTGTTAAAGTTCCATATCCTGTTTTTTCTCTGTGCGGGGCTGCTGGCGTTTCTCGCCCTGTTCCTCCCGGATACGCTGCGCCCTGCCTTTGACTGCCTGCTGGATGGACGGTTTCTTGCCCGGTTCGGCTGTCTGGCGGTACTGCTCGGACGGAAGCACCTGATTGAGCCAGTGACGCACATCCCGGAGAATCTTCACATCCTCCTGCACCGCTGACAGGCGTTCTCTGTACTCGGCCACCTCTCCGGCAAGCTGTGTCCGTTCCTCGTTCAATTTCTTGGTGCTGTACTTGGTTCCCTCCAAATGCACCTTGAAATAGCGGACAGCGGCATTGTATGCGTCCAGCTCGCCCCGATGGGCGGCGGCAAACTGTTCCTTTGGCTTCTTAAACCGGATGGCGGCATATTCTGTATGAACTGCCTTGTGGGCTTCAAAGTTGGCGATATGGGAAAGCATGGTGTCGATCTCTTTCATGCGCTTTTCCTTCGGCTTCATCTCTGCCCGGATAGAAACGGCCTGCCCGCTGACGGTATCCAGATAGGTGTCCAAACTCTCCACGGTGGACAGCTCTTTTTCCCGCAGATAGCGGATAGCGTCCATGACCTTGTTGAAGTCGTTCACAGTGCCTTTGAGCTGGCCTTTGCTCGTCCAGCTGGTGCGCTCCTCCCGGCGCAAATCCAGATATTTGCCCAGCAGCTCCGGCAGGGTGGGTTTCTTCGCTTCCTGCAAGGCTTCCAGCAGGGCGACTTTTTTCTCCTTCAGGTCTGCGATCCAGCCTTTCAGGTGACGCACCATCTGACGGATGGACTGCATAAGCCGGTTGGCAGCGGTAATATCCCGGTTGAGATTGCCGATGTTGGTCTGTATCCCTCGTTTCTCCATCTGGCTGACCGCTGGCCCCATGTGGACGGTGGGGATTTTATCAAGCCCCTGCCGTTCATAGGAACGAAGGTCAAGGCGTTCCGGGCGGTCATTGGCTTCCAGATAGCGATTGGCGATAGCCGCCCAGCCCTGCCGCCATATCTCGGCGTACTTCTGGTCGTTCCAGTCTACGGTGTCCTCCTTGTGGCTTTTCCAGTTCCCGGACGGGAGCCGGATACGCTCGCCGTTCTTGTCAAGGTCATAAACCTTCCGGCTCTTGGGAAGCCATTTCCCGGTTTCGTCCATTGCCCGCATGGTCAGCAAGATGTGGGCGTGGGGATTCCCGTCCCCCTTATCGTGAATGGCAAAATCGGCAATCATGCCTTTGGAAACAAAAAACTCCCGGCAATAGTCCCGGATCAGGTCGGCGTGTTGCTCCGAGGGGATTTCCCTCGGTATGGCAAGTACGATCCTGCGGGCAAGCTGGGAGTTCCATTGTTTTTCTTGTGTCTCGGCAGCGTTCCACAAGATGTTGCGGTCTGCGTACTCCGGCGGTGCGTGGGGCGGCAGCATGATTTCCGTGTGGACAATTCCTCGTTTCTCGGAATAGTATTTCTGCTTCTGGTCGTACTCAGAAAACAGCCGTTCGCCGCTCTGGTAAGCTGCGGCGGCTACGGCTGACTGGCGGTTGCTGCGCTGGACGATTTTTATATCGTGGTGGGGACAGGGCATAACGGCTTCCTCCTTCCTGTGGGTGATTGGATGAGGTGGTGGTTTGCCACCGCATTTTGGGTAAAAGAAAAGCAGGAAACCGTTCAATGATTTCCTGCTCGGTGGTGCCGGTGGGCCGCTGGTATTCAGTTTTGAAAGTTCGGGTCAGGATGGCTCGAAGATGAAATAAAATATCTGTATGAAGATTATTCAACTTCTTTTAGTAATTCTTCAACAGAAACACCGTAAAGTTTTGCAAGTGCAAAAAGATTTGATGTGGAAGGGTCAGATGTTCCATTTTCCCATTTTGAAACAGCCTGCCTGCTAACACCAATCGTTTCAGCAACAAATTCCTGCGTCATTTTGCACTGTGTTCTGTGCGCTTTGAGTGCTTCACCCAGCGATTTCCTCACTACAGATTTTTCTTGCCGTACATCTTTTGAATGGATATATTTGAGTAATGCACGAACAATAAGGGTAAGCAAACCAACAAAGATACATAAGAAAATTATTCCAACTATTATCATAAATACGCTTACTTTCATTTGACCACCTCCTAATGTTGCTGTCGGCTTTATTCCTCTGTGCGGATATATTTAAGTAATGCACGAATAACAACGGTAAGCAAGCCGACAAAGATACATGAGAAAACTATTCCGACTACAATCATAATGATGTTTACTAACATTTGGACGACCTCCTTTCTTTGTTGGCTTTATTCTATCTGAATTACCGTGTTGCTACCACCAACTATCAAGCAATTATCAGTTGCATATCGGTTGCACAAAGATAGCGTTCTGTTTTTTAACCTTATTATACTAAATTACCGTAGATAAGGATAGCTTGACTGATAAAACTTGCTGGACGGGAACAGCTTGTAGCGCAAGGTGTTTCTGGGCGGCAAGTCCACAAAGGGGTAGCTGGCGGCAGCCAGCGCAGGGGAAGTATAGCTTCCCCTGTGATGATTGGAACAGATTGAAAATCTGCGGAAATCATCTGCTCCCTGCAAGGGGCTTCCGGCAGGACGCAACGCACCGGCTCGACCGGTGTATAGTTGCGCCCTTACTTCGTAAGAGGTTCCCCAGCTACCCTCTGTTTCACACTTTCTGCAACAGCTTCTTTCATGCCTGTTTGGGAAAATGCCTGTTTCAGAATGTCCATCACATCATCGTCCGTCAGCACTTCCGGCCTTATCAGGAAACTTTCCAGCATAGCCCCTCTGGTACAGAGCCGATGCGTCCGTTCCTTCCGGGTAAGCTGCTTCATCTGGTGTTCCAGTATCTTTTCTTCGTGCTGTGCCCGCCGCAGTCTGGCTTCGCTTTTGGCAAGCTGCTGGTTGAGCTTTTTCAGCTTTTCATTCATCACAGCAGCCCTCCTTCTTGGGGAGCAGCGTGTAAATGCGGTTCGGTTCTCCCACGCCCCGGCGCACCCGCAGGATTAGTCCAGCGTCCTCCAATTCTTTCAAGGAACGCTTGACGGTCACGGAGCTGCGGGACAAGGCCGCCGCCAGCTCCACAATGGGGAAGCGGACAAACAATATCCCGTTGGTATCCTCCGTACTCGCCGCAAAGGTGGCGTCCAGCAGTCGGGCATACATGACCTTTGCGGTGCTGCTGACCGGCAGCCGCAGTATGGCGGTGGGAAGTGGCATACAGGGCGGCAGAACGGTGTCTGCGGTCATAAATTCAAATTCCATTTAGTCGGTTTTCTCCTTTCGCTTGGCTCGTTTGGACAGGTAATGGGGGCAGTCGATCACGACAGCCCGAAAGCTCTGTTTGCACTCATGCTGACACTTCCGGCACAGGTCATTGCAGGCCACACGCCCCCGGTCATTGAGGAAGAAGGACAACTCCAACTTCCGTTTCTTGCTCATTCTCGGCATGGTGCCTCCTATCATGGAAAATCCGCCCATTTCAGCCGTAACGGTAGAGATGGGCGGATAGCGGTTTTTGGTGTCATGTTTCGGGGCGATTTTCAAGGAAAAGGCGGCCATAGAGCCGCCCTAAAAAGCCCCATAGTATCATGGACAGGGCAGACTACGCCCCGTCGATTCGTCATGTTTGGGTAGCGTTTTGGTGTCAGTTCTGCCGGGTTTCCCTGATGTCGTTCCTGCCCCTGAATCTCACAGCAGCGTTTTGTTCCCGTTGGTACGCTCGCTGCGGTCAAGGTTCCTCCAACTCCTTGCCGCAGGTCGTTGCGCTACATCGCCGGGGAGCATATCTCATCAGGCCGGTCATTCGATTGGAATAATCCATCGATGAACTGACTTAATCATAGCTCATTTTTGAACCCTTTCCCGTATGTCCAGAAAGTAGGAATACCGCCCCAAAATCGAAAATTTCCACGATTTCGGAACGGTATGGTATAATGGTTATATATGCTCGAAAACCACATGGGAAGGGAGTGGCAAACCAATGAAAGACCATGTTTCCTTGCAGGAACGCTTAAAAGATTTACGGGTGGAAAAGGGCTTGAAGCTGGAAGAACTGGCGGAAAAGACCGGCATTTCAAAATCTGCTTTAGCCAGCTATGAAAATGAAGAAAACCGAAATAAGGAAATCAATCACGGCAACCTTATCGCACTGGCAGACTTTTATGAGGTGTCCATTGACTATCTGTTCTGCCGGACAGAAAACCGGGAGCAGATAAATACCCCGCTGTCCGAACTGCATTTGACCGATGAAGCTGTGGCGCTTCTGAAAAGCGGACGGATCAATACCCGGCTGCTGTGCGAGATGATGTCCCACGAAAAATTTGCAGAGCTGATGGCTGACGCAGAAATCTATGTGGATGGAATGGTTACCATGCGGTTCCATGACATCAACAGTGCGCTGGCTGCTGTCCGGGCAATGATACTGGAAGAACATCCCGAAGCTGCCGCAGACCGTTCCCTGAAAATTCTGGAAGCCGGTCAGATAGAGGAAGAAGATTTTTTCTGTCATGTGACACACAAAACATGGGACGCTATCCTTCACGATATACGCAAAGTCCATGAGAACGACATGGAGAGTGCGCCGGATACCACACCCGCCGATGAACTGATAAAGGAAGTCCGAAAGGCCATGCAATCCACCGGCGACAGGGTGCAGGAATTTCTGGAAATCTTCTGCAAGGCGTTCCAGCTAAAATACAAGCGGCTCACAGACGAGGAAAGAGTGACCCTGAAAAGACTGTTCAAAAGATCGCCACTGATTAAAAATTCCGGGATCAACTTCCGGCGCAGGCCGTGGAAATGAAAACTGCCGTTGTGGGAACGGGTGTTCCTGCAACGGCAGTTTTGAATCATATATGAATTTGGAAGTCTCGAAACTCAAACAATCCATTTCCCTGTTTGAGTTTTCCGGCTCTCGATAATTGTGCAAATCCGGCTTCAATGTCACCTATCAAAGAAACAGGAATATCCAACTGGTGGTGTCCGGGCAGAACTTTTTTTATTTTGTATTTCTGTATCCGCCTTATGGATTGATAAAATAGTTGCGGATCAGTAGTTGGGTAAAATGCGTCAAGGCTTCCTTTGTATATCAAATCCCCGGAATACAAGTAATTTCTTTCTGGCTCGTAAAAGCAACAATGTCCGGGAGAATGTCCCGGCGTGTGAATAACCTGAATTTCCCGTCCGCCTAAATTCAGAAAATCTCCATCCTGCAAGATTCTTTGTGGCATACCTTGAAATATCTGATAGGCGTTAATATCAAAATCTCTTGGAAAATTACAAGGAAGTCTTGTTAAATTGTTCTTTACAACTTGCAACGGTATCGGAAACCTGACTGATAACCAGTCCTTTTCCGCTTCATATACAGCGATATTATCAAAATACTTATGCCCGCCGATGTGATCCCAATGAACATGAGTAGTAATTGCCATAACAGGCAGCTCTGTTAGACTGTCCACAATTTTTCTGATGTTGGAAACGCCTAAGCCTGTATCAATGAGAATAGCGCATTTTTCTCCACATAATAGATAGCAATGTGTTTCTTCCCAGTGTTTGTATTCGCTAATAGAGAATGTATCACGGTCTATTTGCTCAATGGTAAACCAATTATCCATTCTGCATAATTACCTCCAACAACTAAATTTCCCGGCTAAAACCACTTTGCGTTTTCATCTCTGAAATGTGGTATAGTGCCATCTTTATAAGGGTCATATCGATTTTCATTGCAACCAAATTCTTTTAAGAGGGCAATCTTGTCATCTGGTGTCCATTCAATCAGTGATATTCCATCAAACGCTTCTACATTACCGTCGTCCATTTTATTCTTAAAATACCATTCAACGATAGTCTGATTGTCTTTATGGAAAAACTGTTTGATGTCCCATTGTAAGACGGTTCCCCGGGTATTCCATTCCTCAAACCAAAGTATTATCTTCTTTATTCCGTGATATTCCGGCCCCCAGCTTTCAATATAGATGGCATTATTTGAAAAAATATCGGATATACCTAAATCTTTCTTTGTAAGCCACATATCAAACCAAAGTCTGATAATTCTTTCTCTATTGTCCATTTCGCAGAACCTTCCTTGTTAATTTGATATTTCAGCTTCTTCGTCATGCTCTAATTCAATCACATTCAAAATTCCACAGTTCAATGCTTTGCAGATACGCAGTAGTGTTTCCATACTGATATGCTTTCCCTTGCCCATGTTGGCAATCATATTGGTGGTCAGACCGGCGGACAGCCGCAAGTCCTCTTTCCTCATGCCACGCTCTTTCAAAGTGTCCCATAGCGGTTGATAGCTGATGTGCATAGGCTCCCGCCTCTCTTTCCATCGTCAAATGTTCTGTACCCATTATAGCAGAAATCTTGCGTTTCCACAATATTTCTTGACCGCACCGCCGGTTCCGTCTGGATTGTGCTTTTCCTTTCTTCACTTTTATTACATTTAATTAGCCATAAGCTGTTTTATTCCTTGTGACTTTGCACCCGGATTGTCCGTTCCATATCCTTCCAGCAGATTGATCACTCCCCAGGCTGCAAGTCCGGCTCCGATCGCACAAACCAATGTTTTTAAGGTCGTAATTGCCGTTGTAAAAAATGCCATAAGTGTACCTTTGGAAAACTTACATTTTCCAGTCCTTTCTTAGATTTTTTCCAGAAAGGGAAGAAAACACTATATAAACCCTGCCTTTTGTGCTACACTAAGCATAGGATTTTCTACTTGGAAAATTCTTCACACGTACAGTCGGTATATTCATTTTCGTCGATGGATACCGACTGTTCCTTTTTTCCAAATTATTCATGATTTCCTCCCATGATCCACTTCCCGACAATTTGTCGAGAAGTTACATCTGATACAGTTCCACTTCATCCTCTGGTTTCAGTATCAGATTAGTACTCAGATATTTTTCAATATCAAAGATATTCTTTTTGTCATAATCGGACAGATATTTGTAGTTTTTATGTTTGCAAATATCGTATTTATTTGAGAAAAATGGTCTGACACCTCTCACCTGCAGAATACATTTTCCTCCGTCCATGACTGCTATTTCATCCTGGCTCATCAACTCCTTTCCTATTTTCTGGTAGTTCATTCCATAAGACCGCTGACTGCCTCTCGTATCCGATGTGTTATAAAGATCTATGGTTTCTTTTCCCAGGATCTCCGCTATTTCCTTTAATGTCGTTTTTTCCTTTCCCCCCAGGAATAAGGTCGTATCACAGTTCCCTTCGATGGTATCGGCATTATCCTTATAAATTGCCTTAAGCTGAGACTTTGACTGCAAAATAATAGAAGCTGAGATTTCCCGGCTTCTAATCGTAGCAATCAATTTTTCAAATTTAGGAATTTGTCCGATGTTCGCAAACTCGTCCAGGAGACACCTCACATGAATTGGAAGTCTGCCTCCATATACATCATCAGCTCTGTCACAGAGCAGATTAAAAAGCTGTGTGTACATAATAGAAACAATAAAATTAAAGGTATCATCGGTATCTGAAATAATAACAAACAATGCAGTTTTCCTGTCACCAACCAGATCCAATTCCAGCTCGTCATAACTCATAAGCTCCCGCAGTTCCGCAATATCAAAGGGTGCGAGTCTTGCACCACAACTGATCAGAATAGATTTTGCTGTCTTACCGGCAGCCAGCTTGTATTTTTTGTACTGCCTTACTGCAAAATGGTTCGGGTCTTTCTGCTCCAGTTCATCAAACATCAGATCTACTGGATTCTTGAAATTCTCATCATCTTCCCTGGCTTCTGACACATTGATCATTTCCAACAGAGTATTAAAATTCTTTTCTTCTTCCCTGCCTTCATACCAGATATAACCAATCAAGGCACAATAATAGAGTTTTTCCGCCTTTACCCAAAAATCCTCACCTGATTGCTGCCCTTCACCTTTGGTATTAGCAATAATGGTTGTTACCAGTTTTAGAATATCTTTTTCACTGCGGATATATACAAATGGATTATAGTGCATGGATTTTTTGAAGTTAATTGTATTCAAAACTTTGATTTTATACGGTTCATATATAACTTTTCCCTCTTTGTCCCGCACGATTTTTCCATTCTCATCCGTCATCGGACTGCCTTTTGCCAGCATACTGCCAACTTCCAGAAGCACAGTTCCCTTCGGATCAGTAATCACATAAGAGCTGTGCATCTGCATAATGTTAGGCTTTACAAAAAATCTGGTTTTTCCAGAACCGGAACCGCCAATTACCAGAATGTTTTTATTCCTGGCGTATTTCGGATTCTTTGGTCTGCTTGACATAGTAAGACTCTCTGTTTCTGTGAGAATAATATTATTTTCAAATTCAGGATCAGCATATGGTCGTATATCTTTTTCTGTTCCCCATCTGGCAGAACCATACTCCACACCCAGCCGATATTTCCTGGCATTTTTCGTGCGGTAAATAATAATAAACTTTACAGCCACGCCTCCTGCGATTCCACACAACAAATCTATATGATTCAAACTTGGCCAGAGATTCTGAAACGCCAGTTCAAAATAAGTAATGGTATTCATCAATTTATCCCAAGAAGTTGCTCCGGTGTTTACCCTATACAGCCAGGCAATCTTATTGAAAAAATAAGCAAACATCAGATAGGGGAAATTAGCTAAAAACAGCTTTTTCTGATCTGCCCTCTTCAATTCACTTGCCTTGTCCGTAATCAGATTTTTCACATCCGCAAGCATTTTTCCTGGGATACTCTCTGAAGAAAAAACAGCTTTTCCAAATATTTTTCTCTTTTTCGGAGAACCTCTGATATGCTGAACTTTTCCTCTTTTCTTCTTATGCTGCTGTTTTTTCTCCGTCATAAACTCTGCCCTCTGTCTTTCTGCTGTTCTCTTGCTCGTTCTCTGTTCTTTCCTTTAGACACAGCATCCTTAAAGTGCATAAGTTTTTTCATAATAGATGGTTTATCCTTTTTGTTCATCTGTACACCCAAATATTTCTTAAATGCCAGATTCATCATTTCTGTATCCTGTCCTTTAAAGAACACATAGTAGGTCGGTGGCTTGGTCGAACTGTCTTTTTTCAAGGCAAAATCTAAACGGTATTTTTTCGCCACACGTTCAAAAGACTTGATATTTCCATCTGTGATCTCAATATTAGATAAACCAGAACCCTGGCTTTTCAATTCTTTGTATGACTGTTTTCCAACCTTATAAGAATTCTTTCCCTTTTGCTTCTGTCCTGACAGATACTTCCGCAGCATATTTTTTAACACGTCGGCAGTCACTCTTGCAGTTTTAACCGACAATGCGATTGTTTTCTGAGTAACTTCTTCCTGCAATTTGCACGCCTCCTTTCGACTCTGATCAGCAAATTACGGTGGTACTAACAGATGGGGGAGATATATTTTCATTGGAATTTGACTCCTTTCCACTTCCCGACAAATTGTCGAGAAGTCATGGGTTTTAATTTTTCACTGTCTGCTTCAATAAATAAATTGTGCTGAACTGCACATATAACTTTTCTTCTTCCCAATCCATCTGATCCATCAGCAGGCATTGGAATAATACATCTACATCCTGCAATTTATAAATCCTGTTGCACGTTTCTGACAAACCTTTTAATTCCGGAATCTCTTGCATCGCATTTCGTCTGTGCATAAGACATTGCAAGTATAATGCTTCAAGATGTTTCTGGCTGAAAATAAGTGCTGTCGTATCCTGTTCATTGACTGTACATTTACGTTTTTCTAACTCTTCTTGGGAAATGTCCAGAAAACACCGGATATTTTCGACATATACATCACCATCAAATGTTGGATGCTTTTTCTTAATCCATCGTTTTGCCGCTACCTCCATATTCTTTCTGTCTCGATCAGATCTGGCACTACGGAAATTCAGCCTTTTGCCCATTTCTGCATAGATATTACTTTTCACCTGCCGCTCTGCCAAAGCTGCGTATTCTTCATTGCGAAAAAAATAATCTAAAAGTTGGTTCATCTTAGCCTGACTATCTACCAAATGATAACATTCCTCGGAAAACCCCAAACCTGCAAATGCAACTGGCGCACTTCCTTTTTTGATTTCTTTTTCAATTACTCTTAAAATGTCTCTCTGTGATTCCATTTCTCGGTTTCCTCTCTCTTCTTCATTTTTCTGATTCTTTTCACAAATCATCAATAAATTTTCATCTGCTCTTTTCGCTGTCAGTGTCAGTGAATAACAAACAAAGATCAGCAACAGTGATACCAATGCACTTCCAACACCAATCATAAAAACTTTTCCCCCACCAATACATGAAGCAATCCGTCCCATTTAAAAAACGGACTGATTTTTTTCAGCATAGCAATCAAGTCCGCTTCATTTTCTATTTCAATATCCAAAAATTCTATTACACTAATTTCAAGTCCATCCGCAATTTTCTTTAATTGTTCTACTTTCGGCTTTCGTATGCCTATTTCATACTTCCGAATTGTATTCACATTAATTCCTGTTCGTTCTGCAAGCAGCTCCTGCGATAGCCCTCTCTGTTTCCGAAAATAACGAATCTTTTCATTTATCTCCATGTCTTTCATCTGTTGAACTTCTCGACAATTTGTCGGGAAGTTGTTCCCTTTCCCAGTTTTCTTTTCCTTCATATCCATACATAGATATTTCCTCATCCAATAGCCTTGCAACCATAAAGCAACAAGACAGCAAAAACAAAAGCACTATTCCTGCCATAATAATAATTATCAAATCAATCACATCTCATCCTCCTATGTAAGCGGTACAGAAAAAGCAGCCTTGACAGACTGCTTTTTCAATCACCATATTCTATTTTTGTTCTCATGTAAAAAGGCTTCCGAAATTGTGCGAATCCCAAACGCTAATCCATCTATGTAAGCGTCTCTCTGTTCTGTTTGTTTAAGATTTAAAGTATATTCCTTGTAATCCTCAAACATTGCCTGCAGATCCGGACTCATTAGACTTATCATTTCCTTTTCTAATGTTTCACACAGTTCCTTTGTCTCTTCATAACTTTTACTTTGTGTCTCACATTGATTCATTGGATAAATGCTATAATACAATTTTTCCAGTTGCTTTTCGCTCATTTTTGATCACCATTTCTTTCAGTCTTTTTATGATCCATATAATTCCAGAAATGCCGTTTTTTAGCAAAATGCCTGCTACAGCTAATAATCTCCAGGCAAGAACCCCTATTCCAATCAAACTTCCTACCATCAGTTTAAGTACCACCAAACCAAGCATTTCCCCTGTCCCCACATTTCTTGGAACGACCAACAAAAACATTTTCTGGATTCCGAAAGGTATTCCCACAAAAAGCAATAATTTTCTCCAGTCTAATATTTCACCATTCATGCACATAGGGTGAACAATTAAGCAGATAATCATAGCTATTGCACCAGGAATTATCAATTTTGTTATAATTTCTTTTCCTCTCATATGCCACCTCCGTACATATCATGATTTACTTTTGCCTGGTAATAATTGCCTATTGTCGTTATTGAATTCATAAGACAGGTAAGCAAGTACGCTTTTATGTTCTTTACTTCCCTGGTATTCTCATGCAGACAATCAAGTACATACTCTATGTGGCTTTCTTCCAGCAACAATAATCTGCTTTTTACGAACTGATATGGGTATTTCACTCCACTGATCGTAATATTCTCCCGTTCTATGCTGATTGTTTCCACAATTAGTGCCACAATTTCATCCAACTGTTGCTGTTCCCCTAGTCTGCATCGTTGTACAAGACAGTCATATTCAATATTTCTTTTTACAAGTGCAGTATTCATCTGGAATAACTCCATCTCTTCCATCAAATCCATTGACTGCTGTTCGGAAGAATCTGAAAGATTGATAAGATCAGTATTATTCCTGTCCGTATTACTAATATCAGTATAATTATATTTAGTATTAATTGGGTCGATTTTTCCGACCTCTGTAGTTCTGATTTTTCGACCACGATAAGTCGTATTTTCCGACCTCTTGAAGTCGATTTTTCCGACCCCTTGAAGTCGATTTTTCCGACCACGATAAGTCGATTTTTCCGACTCCGATAAGTCGACTTCTTCGACCTCTCGATTTTGTTGAATACTCTCTTCGGATTCATCATTGTTTTTAACATCTTTTGATGTCCTTAAAATAAAGTTCTTTACATAAATAATATCCGGTTTACCAAATCCTTGTTTGACTCTTTCAATTAATCCGATTCCCTTTTTGGTATCCAGTTCTGCAAGCGTTTTCATTGCTTTATCTCTTCCACAATTCATATACTGAATAACCTGTTCAACAGTAAAAATAATATAAACCTTACCCTCTTCATCAAACCACTGATGTCTGATAGATAAAGCCATTCTGTCCAGCATCAGCCCATAAAGAACCTTTGCATCGCTGGACAGATTACGGAAATATTCATCTGTGAATAATACTTTGGGAATACGGTAAAAAGCAAACTGTTCCGATTCATAATCGTGAAAATAACCAAACTCTATTTTTGTGCTTTCGGATTTTGCCATTTTGCTTTCCCTCCTTCCCTCGTTATTGGCTTTTCTTCCAGTTATCAAGCAGTTCATAGATAACCTGTTCAATCTGTTCTCTGTTATATTCCTTTGGAAAATACTTTCGTATTTTCTTTTCAGTTAAAGTAACTTTTCCTGTCTCTGTTTTCTTTTCATTCAGAATAAGCTGTACCGCTAATTCTGTCAGATTACCTTCATCGCTGTATTGCTTCAGTTTTGTCGCCATTGAACCTGTAACAGAGCTTGCTCCAGACACTATGCAGTCTTTCACCCAAATCTGCTCCGTTTCTGATAAATAGGTTAATGAAACACCTACTGTAAAATTAATCTTTCCTTCATCCAACAATTTCAGCAATTCCGGAATAAGACAGGTCAAGCGTATGTAACGCTGAACGGTTCTTCCACTGTCACCGGCAGCCTGTCCAACCAGATCTGCACTGTCAACAGAAGCTGCGTTTTCGTCTTTTATGCCCTGATGTTTTACTGCATCCATCTTCATCTTATAAGCATATGCCTTTTCGCTTGGAAGCAAATTTTCTCTCTGTATATTAGAATCCACCATAACGATTACGGCTTCATCATCGGTATAGTTCCGTATGAGTACTGGCATTTTACTTTTTCCAGCCAGTTCGCAACCACGTTTTCTCCTGTGACCAGCAATCAGTTCATATCCTCCCTCTGCGCGAGGACGTACCAATGCAGGATTTAAGATGCCATAATTCTTGATACTTTCTACTGTTTCAGCCATTTTTTCATCATCATTTACATGAAATGGATGATTTCTAAAAGGATGTAACTCATTTAATGGCACTTCAACAATCTGATTAAGAGTATTCTGTTCAGCTTCATTGATTCCAAGCAATTCATCATAAGAAGTAAGCTGAATTTCTTTCTTAGGTTTACGCATGATTCAGCACCTCCTGGACAAGTGCTTGATAACTGTACGCACCTTTTCCTTTTGCATCGTAAGAAAAAATACTGACACCTTCTGATGCAGTTTCGGCAAGAGCTTCTGTTCTTGGAATTGTCTGATCAAAAATTATAATCTCTGCTCCATAAGCATCTCGTACTGCCTGCTTATTTCTCTTTGAATTATTATAATGACTGCTGTCCATTGTAAACAGAATCCCTTCAATCTGTAAATCAGGATTAAATCTCTGATGAATGCCTTTCACAACTTTCAGTAATTCCATGAGGCCATCTGCCGCATAGTATTGAGGCTGCACCGGAATCAAAACGCTATCAGCTGCACTTAACGCATTAATTGTCATCATTCCCAACGAGGGCATACAATCAATCAGGATATAGTCATAATCATTTTCCAAAAGTTCCAGATATTCTTTTAAGACTTTTTCTCTGTCCTCTACCGTAAATAATGACATGTCCATTCCCGAAAGAAGTTTATTAGATGGAATTACATCTATTCCTTCCTCATGGTGTAAAATTGCTTCCCTGGGATCAAATTCTAATCCCATAATGATATTTTCCATCATTGTTTTCAATGTTACCCTTAAGTTCTTTGGAAAACCAAGTCCCATTGTCAAATGTCCCTGTGGATCAGCATCTATCAGCATTACACGTTTTCCAACCTTAGACAGTCCTACTCCAAGATTAATAGTGGTTGTAGTCTTTGCTACTCCACCTTTTTGATTTGCGATTGCGATTATTTTGCACATGATATAATTCTCCTGTTTTTCTACTATTTTTTATTTACATTACTTTTTTCAATTTCAGCATAAGCTCTATAATATTTGCTCGTCCCTTTATTGGAATAAAGTTCCGATAATTCCATAACTTCAATTTTAGGATGACGCTGCAGGATTTTCTGAAACCATGCAATATCATTTTTTGTTCCCATCAGTCTCACTTTCAGCATTAATCTATTCCTCCAAGCATGGCATGTAACTTTTGATTGTACACTACATATTCCGGATAACGGATCTGTATTGCCTGCCAAAAATATGGTGCATATACACAGCAGAAGATATCCTCTACTGTATACTGTCTGCACTCGTTTACCTGTTCCTCTGCATCTTCATAATCCCAAACGCTTGGCGTGCTGTTACAGTACAGATTAAATGCCATCCTTACCACTTTTAAGCTACCGCTTGTCTGCCATCCTTCATGTAAACATTTCGTTTTAACAGACCCCGTTTTAAAATTATAAATTCTGTCAGCATTTTTTCTGGTATCTCCATTAATACCCAGACAATAACACAATGCCTTATGGTACACATCCTGATACCGTACTTCTTGTAATTTTTCATAGTAGAATTTTTCATGTGCATCACTGATAAAAATAATGTTTTCTGCTCCTAACGCTGTACTTTTCATTTTGAACCTCCTTGAAATAAAAAAGGACCTTACCAATTGTTCTACCAATTAATAAGGTCATACTATATGTTACTTTTCTAAATTCGTGCTAGGGATTCCTCTCTTTAGTAAAAACTTAGTAAAACATCCCTACTGGTTCAAAAATATACTGTAAAATCAAGGTTTTTCAGAATTTTGCTAAGGTAGTGCCGTGGCAAATGAAAAGCACTTTTATCATAATTTTGTTTCTCCTTGTTTCTCCTTGTTTTGCCCTGCAGTACCCTGTTTTGCAAGGATTTCTGGAGATTTTGTGAAATGCTCTGAAATTACAGATTATAGCAAATCAGAGCAGAATTGAGCATGTTGTTACTACCTGTTAGTAGTAAAATTGGTAGTAAAAAATAAAAGATTACTACTAAGGATTTTTAGAGTCTTCCATGACATTTTTTATATTTCAGTCCACTGCCACATGGACACTTTTCATTAGGATAAATCTTTTTCTTTTTTCTTTCCTTTATAGGAAATTCAACTGGCAAAGGCACTACCCCTTTAGCAAGCAATTCTAATTCTCTTAACCTATAAAGGTATTCTGAAATAACCAAAATTGCTTGAAACATACTTAATGCTTCAATTTCAAATTCAAGCAGATATTCAGACAGTTTCTTTTCTCTCTTTTTAGGATCTGGAATATATATTATTTTTTGAGTTGATGTTTCATACTCAACATCATTATGTCCTATTGCATTCCGAAGTTTTTGATTATACTTTACATCTATCGTACGCATATAGAGTTCATTCTTGTTATATAAATGAAATCTATTAGCTTTTGTCGCAGCTATAAATTTATCCAAAGAAACAATTCCTGCATTGTTCGCAATAAAATCGTTCGCATCACCTCTATTTTTTATATTATCAATTGCCGCTGGAATAATCAAAAGATTTCCTAACGTCTCATATGCATCTAAATAAAACTGCTTTACATCTTCATACGTACTTGTTGTAGTTCCCTCCACTTCAAGATCTACACTTCCTTCATCACAAAATTGTAACGACAAAGCCGGAATCAAATAAGGATAAGCCACTATAAACTCGCCTAATAGAGTATTAATCGTAAGCGTCCAATAAGAGGGTGTATCGAAATTTCTGGCTGTTGCATGTAAACTATTGATTAGAGTTTTGGGAGTTGACTCTAAAAACTCTAAATCTAATCTAAGGAGCAGGCTTATGAATCTTTCTTCTTTGACTCCAGACAAACAGGTGAAACTTCAATACTGGCTGGATGTAATACGGCAATGCAGGGCCTCAGGACTGACAAATCAGATCTGGTGTGAACAACACGATATCTCTTTGAAAAGTTATTATTACTGGCTTTCCAAAATTCGAAAGCTTGCCCTGGAAGAAGTGCCCCGTAAGAAAAACGGCATCCACATGTGTACAGACCAACAGTCAACTGCTTTAACGGAATCCCCGGCTGAGTTTGCGGAGCTTTCACTTCCGGACAGAAACATTTCCCGTTCCACTCCTGCAGCCATACTTCATATCGGATCCATAACAGTGGAACTTTATGAAGGCACATCTGCCCAGATGCTGGAAAACATTCTGAAAGCCGTGCAGTCATGTTAGGAGATCTTTCCCATGTGGAGAAAATCTATATCCGATGCGGCTACACCGATATGAGGAAGCAGCTCAATGGCTTGCTGGATATCATCCAGTACAACTTCAAACTGGATCCTTACAGCAATTCCTTATTCCTGTTCTGTGGAAAGAGGGCTGACCGGATCAAAGCAGTCCATTACGAGGAAGACGGTTTCTGCCTTTTATACAAACGGTACGAAAACGGACGTCTCCAATGGCCGCGGACCGGCGAAGAAGCAAAACAGATTTCTGATCAGCAGCTGCGCTGGCTTCTGGAAGGTTTGAACCCGGAGCAGCCAAAGGCGGTTCAGAAATGGCTCCCGCATAAGTCTGAAAATACTGAAAATCCTTAGAAATGCTGGGAAATCTGACGATTCTATGTTATAATAATCCTATCGAAACGAAAGGGTTTTCAGGTTATGTCAGCTACGGAACAGGAGTATAAAAATCATATCAAAGAACTGGAACAGCAGGTCCGGCTCCTGAAAGAGCAGGTTGATTTCCTGACCCGTAAACTTTATGGAACAAAATCCGAGAAGACATCTACTCTCGAAATCGAGGGGCAGATGTCTCTTTTTAATGAAATCGAAACCTGTGCGGATCCTGATGCACACGAACTGGAGCTTGTTGAGATAGAGAAGCACCTACGTAAAAGGAAGTACACCGGTCAGCGGGAAGAACTGGTAAAAAATCTCCCTCACAGCAAAGTACTCCATACCATAGATGAAAGGGAACAGATATGCGATAACTGCGGGAGTACGATGGTGAAAGTAGGGGAAGAATTCGTCCGCACAGAAGTACAGTTTATCCCTGCAAAACTCAAGGTGATTGACCATTACCGGGAAACGTATGAATGCAGGTCATGCCGGAAAAACGGAACTCTTTATATGGAGAAGGCTCCGGTGCCATATCCTCCCGTCCTGCATTCTCTGGCATCTGCATCTACCATCACCTGGCTCATCCACCAGAAGTTTGAATTAAGCATCCCGCTGTACAGACAGGAAAAAGAATGGGAGGCTTTGGGATTACGTTTAAGCAGAGCGACTATGTCAAACTGGCTTCTGGTTGTCTATCGGGACTGGCTTATACACATCGTCCACCGTCTGAAGCTGGAACTTCTGAAACAGAGATACCTTCATATCGATGAAACACATGTACAGGTGCTGAAAGAACCGGGACGGAAAAATACGTCCGATTCCTATATGTGGGTTTACTGCAGCATCAGAGATGCCGTAAATCCCATCCGCTACTTCGAGTACCAGCCGGGACGAAGCGGGAAATATCCGGAAGCGTTTCTGAGGGAATATGAAGGTTATATCCATACAGACGCTTACTCCGGATACAATGCAGTTTCAGGAGTAAAAAGATGTCTTTGCTATACGCATCTGCGCCGGGCTTTCGTGGATGCGCTCCCAAAAGACATCCATAATTCGGAAGCATCAAAAGCAGCGGAAGCAATCCTCCGTCTGAATCAACTCTTTAACATAGAGTCAGAGTTGGAGGCGCTCCCTCCTGATCAGAAGAAAAAAGAACGTCTTATCCGCGAGAAACCGCTTCTCGAGGCTTTTTGGTCATGGGCAGAAAAAAGTGCCATCGGAGAGCTGCCGAAATCCAAACTTTCAAAAGCTTTTCATTACGCCTTAAATAACCGCGAAGGTTTTTGGAATTATCTGGAAGACGGGAATTGTTCCATCAGTAATTCGCTTGCGGAAAACTGTATCCGTCCCTTTGTGATCGGCAGAAAGAACTGGCTGTTCTCCGGCAGTCCGAAAGGGGCGGAAGCCAGTGCAGGAATCTATACACTGGTAGAGACAGCGAAAGCGAATGGGCTTGCCCCGATGAAATATATAAAATATATCCTGTCCGACATGCCGGGGAGTGCTTTTCTTGAACATCCTGAATATCTGGATGATTATTTGCCTTGGAATCCTCTTGTAAAAGAATTCTGTCGATAACCGTTGACCTTTTAGTATAAAAGGCTGACGGTTATTTTTCTATACACTGTTTTATTTGACGCTTACTATTAATCTGTTCCTGCATCTGTTTTAACGAATATCCATCGTGTGTATTAAGATATTCTATAAGACAATTCATTTTTTCTTTATCTAATTTCAGAATATCAGATCCAATTTGTGGAAAATCCAATATGACTGGTTTTAGCGGTGACAGGAATCCATGAACTTCAATCATGCGAACTGCTCTCATTATTTCAAGTTCATTTCTACACATAATATATTCTTCTGGAAATAGTTTCTTTATCTCTTGTTTAAGATATTCTTGATTTCCATTTTTATACAATTGTAAAACACGTTTATATTGAGGCCATCTACTAGCCGTTTGTTTTAGCGTATTCACACTATTTCCAAAACTCTTATAATTATCAAAATCACCACTTTTCTGCTGATATCTTATAAATGGTGTAATAAAATTTTCCTGTAGGCACCATCCATCACACATCTTAATTGTTGTGAATTCTCCTGAACACTCTACTACGTAATCTGGAATAGTTGTTGGAGCGGCATTAACTCTTTCAGCATTTTCAAATTCAAATTTAAGCCCCAAGGTATCTTGTCCAATCTTTACTTTTCCTTTTAATGATATACCACATTTTCCGCAAGTTACAGCAATAGGATGCTCATCAAGCCATCCAACCTGCAATCTAATTCTTGTTATACATCCGCAGACTTCACACCTAATAAATTCGTTATATACCAAGCTTTTCACTCCAATCTTTTATATTATTTCCCTAAAATCGCAGAAAACCACCAGTTTCATTATATATGTATAAGCAATTTTTTTCCACTCAAAAAACGCCCCAGCCTAAGCCGGAGCGTCATCTCTTTTCCATATTAAACTACCTTAAACATCTTCTGCGACATCGGTTTCTCTTTCTTCTGCTCAACCTCCGCCTGTGCCTTCCTAAACTCTTCCATTCGTTTCAGTTCTTCCTCAGCATCATCAAAGCTGATATGCGTGTAGACATTCATCGTAACTGATATATCCGAATGCCCCATAAGGTACTGCAGTGTCTTGGGATTCATTCCTGATTTTGCCATATTGCTGCAATAGGTATGTCGGCATACATGAGGTGTAATATTAGGCATCTGCACCCGATAGATATCATTGTATCTGCCGACCATGTGGTTGAATCGGTGCTGCCAATGCATTGCCACAAGTGGCATTCCATTCTCATCGTAAAATAGGAATCCTCTATATCCATCTATAGATTTCTCCACTTTTGGTGCATTTCTGTCCTCGATGATTGCCTGAAACATCTGTGCCACATCCTCTATGATTGGCAGTACTCTTGTTCCGGCATCTGTCTTTGTGGTTTCTATGATATACCGCATATCCGATGGTCTCTGCAACTGGTGGTCAATATTCACAGTTCTGTTCTCAAGATCAATGTCCTTCAGCGTCAGTCCACAAAATTCCGATATTCGCATTCCCGTATGAAAGAGTATGTACACCACTTCATAGTATTTGCAGTACACCACATCGTCATGCACAAACTTCAGAAACTTTCGCATCTGATCTTTTGTGATTGCCTCTCTTGTGACTGCGTCATTTACCAATACTCCGGCAAGCTGAAATCCGAATGGATTCTTTACCAAAATGTCATCATCCACAGCCATCTGAAAAGCTGGTCGCAGCACTCCCCGGATGGTATGAATGGAACTGTAGCTTTTTCCATCTTCCTGTTGCAGCTTGATGAGAAATAACTTGGCATCCGATGTTTTCACACTTCGGATTGTCTTTTTCCCGAAAGATTCCTTTGCAAGTAATCTCTGCATTGTAACATATCCCTGCTTGGTGCTCTGCCTTACTCCTGTTTTGGTTTTCAGATAACGGTCTACCAGTTCACAGACAGTCATCTGCCCGTCCACGATATTTACAAGCATATCCAAATCTGTGTTTACCTGTTTTTCCAACTCACGAAGGGAAAGGCATGGCTTTTTGCCCTTTGGAAGTTTATCCGTAGGTTCCAGTTTCCAACTGTATACAAAATGTGGTTTTCCATCAATGTGATATTTATATTGATATTTTCCATCTGCCCTTACGCTCTCTCCCGGCCTGAGAACCCTGCGTTTGGAATCCCGCCTTGTCTGTCCTCTTCCTGCCTTTGCCATTATACCCGCCTCCTTAGTTCTGGATGGTTACGCAGATACCTTTCAAAGGCTACACGAAGAATCAGCTTGCGTTCTCCGTAGTATGCTAGAAAATCTTCCCCATCCGTATTATTCAATAAATCATAAAATTTTCTCCGGCTCAGAACAAAATATTCAATTGCCTCAGAAGGATTCAAAATATCCTTTTCTGCTAAACTTGGTCTTGCCATAAAAGTACTTCCTTTCTGCCAAAAGTGGCTGTTTTCAAGGGTTTTCGGGGTCATCCTATGTTCGCTCTTATGCCCTGTAATAGCAACTACTTTCGGCAGATAAAAGGAACTATATTTCTGAAGAATTAAGAATAAATTCTTCGAACTTCGGGCGGATAATGAGGAATCGGTTTCCACAGTACACCGCCACCGTTCCAAGGTTATCCTCTGCAATTCTTCTCAGTTTCTTTATACCAATATTAAAATAAGCTGCTGCCTCCTTGATGGTGAGCATATACTTCTCACTAACAGGAAGCATTTCATTGCTTTCTGCATTCATAGTATCTCTCCTTCCGACAAGGTGGTCACACAGCTGACTCCTTTGTACTATTTTTCCTTTTTTGTCATTTTTTGATGAAAATTTTTTATTTTTCCTGCAAAAAATACCCTTTCATTAATACGAAACGCTGAGAGGCATTTTTACAGCCCCCTGAGGAAAATTTTTTTATTTTTTCGGTTAATTGAATACTTAAAAACAAAAAAACACTCACCTATTCCAGGTGAATGCCTTATCAAAATTTCCTTATTTTGTTGTCTGTGACGCTTATCCAGATATGCCTGCATATCTGCTAAAATATAATTGCCAGCAATTATATTTTCACGTGGGTATGGGGACGTAATCCCAATCAAGGTCTGCTACTCGTAAGTAATACAAAATTGTCAAAATGACAATACTGTAATACACGGGTGGATCTTGCTCTGGTATTTTCTCCTCATCAAATCGGTTTGTGATATTTGGATGCTACTCTAAAAATATTATGATGTTCACTAATCATTATGAACTCTTGTCTTTTAAGCATATCTTTATTAGATTTATATGTCATTTTATGATAGAATTAATTTTGAAGAGGAGGTATTATTATGGACTATTTATCGGCAGCAAAAATGAGATATTATTCAAAAGATAACTCTGAAAACATCATAAAAAATTTAAACAAGAAACTTTCTGCTAATATTTCAGCATAGTAATGTCATAGAAAAAGTATCATTTCAGTAGTAAAATACTGGCTAAAAGCAGACAGTATTTGGAGAGTACCGTTTAGACATCAGGAGGTAACATAATGGGTAAGAACACGACAAATGATATGACGCAGGGAAACTGCATGCGTTTACTGGTACAGTTTTTTCTGCCGATCCTGGCAGGAAATCTGTTTCAGCAGTTATACAGCTTTGCAGACTCTATGGTGGTGGGAAAAGGAATTGGCGATACGGCACTTGCAGCAGTCGGAAATACCGGTTCCGTACATTTTCTGATCATTGGTTTCGCAATTGGGCTGACAGGAGGATTGGGAATCTGTATTTCTCAGTCTTTTGGAAGTGGCAATTATGAAAAACTTCGTAAGGAGCTGGCAATGTCTGTCTGGATCTGTCTGGCTATTGGGATTGTGATCACAGTGGTAAGTCTGGCCTTCATGCGGCAATTATTTACATTTCTCCATACACCGGAAGATCTGATGACGGAAACACTGCAATATTTCGGAACAATTCTTGCGGGAACCACCATTACAATTTTTAATAATTTTACCATGACACTTCTGCGTTCCGTCGGAAACAGCCGGGTGCCTCTGGTTGCAATGATAATTTCCGCCATTGCTAATGTTCTGATGGATCTGTTATTCGTTTTTCCGCTGCATATGGGTGTTTTTGGCGCAGCGTTAGCCACTGTTCTGGCACAGGTTCTGTCTGCGCTTTACTGCTGTTACTACATAGGAAGGGAAAAAAATCTGATTCCGAAAAAAACGGACTGGAAACCACAGAGTGTAATCATCAAAAGACTGACATTGAAAGGTCTGCCTGTTGCCGTTATGAATTCTGTCACTGCAGTGGGTGGAATGGTGTTGCAGACATTTGTCAACAATATGGGAACAAGCTATGTGGCTGCCTATGCGGCATGCACCAAGATCCTCAGTCTTTTTGAACAGCCGGCAAATACAGTGGGCCTGGCACTTCTTACTTTTGTGGGACAGAATTATGGTGCCGGAAAAAAGGAGCGGATACGTACCGGTATCCGGGAAGGAGTTATCCTGACGATCCTGATAAATATTCCACTGGCTTTGATGTTGCTGTGTATTCCTGAGTTTCTGACTTCTTTCATGTTGAATGATGCGTCGATTATTTCTTACACAAGAGATTTTCTGGCGGTTACTGGCATCTGTCTGTTTCCTCTGGGATGGCTGTTTGTGTTCCGCAACGGGTGTCAGGGCATGGGACATACGTTTGTTCCGATGCTTTCAGGAGTCCTGGAAGTGTCTCTTCGAGTGGTCATGGTAAAGCTACTGACTCCATATCTGGCTTTTCGTGGTGTTGCTCTGGCAGAAGTATCTGCCTGGATCGGCGCCTGGATCATGTTGATGATCACTTACTGGATCTATCAGGAAAGAACGGATTCTTTTCGGTAAGTCTGAGGAGAACATCCTACCTTGGTGCGAAACTGTCGATTGAAATTTGAAAGGTTATGAAATCCGGTATCGAAAGCAATGTCGGAGATACTGCGATCCGTATTGCGCAGAAGATCGCATGCTGATCAGATACGTACCTGATTCAGATATTCAATGGCTTCGAGACCGAAATTCTGTTTGAAACAGCTCATAAAGTAACTGCTGCTCATATGAGCGATCTTTGCCAGCTGCTCTATGGTGACAGATTCAGAATGATGTTTCTGTATATAAGTGAGAACAGGCCGAAGTGTTTCGGTCATCCGAGATTCTGTCGAAACCGTGTGTTCGGTGCAGAGTCCCGGTGTCGATGCCAGCAGATAAAATAAGCGAAGCAGTTCGCTTTTCAGTAACAGATCAGACGTTGCAAGATTTTTGTGCGCACACTGCATAATAGTCCGGACCGAATCATGGAGTTCATGATACCCCGGTGGTTCCTGAAATACAGGGACCAGAACTCTTCGTCTGGAAGAAAAGATCGGCAGCAGAATATCTGTATAACAACGGTCATCGTAACTTCCCACCAACATATTCTGATGAAAAACAATGGTATCATAAAAAAAAGAGCTGTGCTCATCCGACATGATAGCATGAAGGACGTTGGGCTGGATCAGAAAGATGTCTCCTGGTTTGGCAGAGATGGTCTGATCCTCGTATTTGAAAAAACATTTCCAGATTTTATGTAATTTAATTCCATTTCACTGTGCCAGTGCAGCGGTACACTCGTAAAATAATCCGGTATACCGCAGTCATAGTAACTGTATGGAACCTGAATGGATCCGTGCTGGCACTTTTCTTTTATCGCATAAAGATTCTGATGACGCAGATACGCCGTAAAGTTGTTATATCCTCCAGTGCAATCGTTCAATCCTTTTGCAGAACGGACGAGAAATCCCTTAGAGTTCATCATGTCGAAATCTATGGGGTGGTTCCTGCATTCATGGAATGAAAAATATGCATACTTTTTTTGTTTCGTTGTCCTTAAAATATCCGCACATATCGTAATGCCCCGTCTCAAAGGTAATAAGCCTTAATCCATATTTTGCGTCATTAATTTTCATGCTATTTTTCATGTCATTTGCAAAATCTATAAATTCCTTGGAATTTTTTCCCATAGTCATCTTTTATTGTTTTTCCCTGATATTTTCTGTATAGTTCTTCCAAAACGTTTTCCTTTCATATTCTGAACTTTTGAAATGATGTCGCCATTGATAACATTTTTATTATACAGGAATGTGGCGGTAATCGCAAACACAATCCACAATACAAAATGATATTCTTTTTTTCTGGATGTTTCTGTGATATACTTATGCGCGGTCGTATCAGACCGGAAAGGAAATATTATGTTACAAAAATTATATGTTTTTTTCAGGAAAGAAACCGTTTTGTCAATTGCAGTGATCCTGGCGCTTCTTTCTATGTTCTGGGTCAGACCGGATAAGGCTTATTTTACTTATATCGATTTCAGGACTCTCGGGCTCCTCTTCTGTTTGATGGCAATTGTAGCTGGTTTGAAGGCTGTTGGTGTTTTTGATATACTTGCCAAAAAATTGCTTATGGGAACATCGGGAACTGTGGGTGTGATCAGGCTGTTGGTACTCTTATGTTTCTTCCTGTCAATGGTGATCACCAATGATGTGGCATTGATTACTTTTGTTCCTCTTGCACTGATCATTGTGCATAAACTGCCAAAGGAACTGGGCAATTACTGGCTTCTTAAAATTGTAGCCATGCAGACAATCGCTGCTAATCTCGGAAGCATGCTCACACCAATCGGAAATCCGCAGAACCTTTATCTATATGCCAGAGCAGGGATGTCCGCGGCAGAATTAATAACCCTGATGCTTCCCTATTCCGCCACAGCACTTATCCTTCTTCTGATATGGATACAGGTAGCCGCTGCCAAAGCACCTCACGTATGCGGTTCCGAAAAAGATAAAACTCTTTTGGGATTCTCTGACAGAAAAGAACTTAACATGGAATACCTGGCCGCTTACCTGATCTTATTTACAATCTGCCTGCTCACTGTTGCACGTATCATTCCATACCAGATTCCTCTTGTATTGGTTCTTATATATATGCTGCTAAGAAACAGGGAAAATATAAGCAGGGTGGATTACTCCCTGCTTGCCACCTTTATCGCATTATTTATTTTTATCGACAACCTTGGAAGGATTCCGCAATTCAGCAGTTTTCTGGAAAGAATCATGGCAGGAAGGGAAACACTTACTGCTGTTCTTGCCAGTCAGATTATGAGCAATGTTCCCGCTGCGCTTCTTTTATCCGGCTTTACAGATAATTGCCGGGCTTTAATTGTCGGAACCAATATTGGAGGTCTCGGCACTCTGATTGCATCCATGGCAAGCCTGATAAGTTTCAAATATATTGCAAAAGAAAACAGGAATCTGAGAGGGAAGTATTTGGGAATATTCACAGCCTCCAATATTATATTCATGATATTCATGTTAATATTGTATTTTTTTCTTAGATAAAGGTTTTCCCGGAATTACAAAAGCTATAGCAATTCTTTCTTCGCAAAAAATTCTCCGCGGCACTCTCACATCCTGGAAGAAAAGCCGCGGAGAAATAAATATATTTTCGGTGCCAATACAAAGATCATTAATCTTTACACCACTTTACAACTTTTTCATAAAAAAATATCGTACAGGGCTTTCTGATGTATAATGAGTTTGCTCCAACAGCAGATATTTTGTTTTTTTAACTTGTACTAAATCTTGACATAGGACCAGTTCCCAGAACCAGAAGTCGAACACCATTATTTTCTTTTCCGTAAATTTCAGGAATATCATCCACTTTTGGATTGACTTTATAAAAAGTATTACTTTTATCTGCACCTGTTCTCTCCTCGATCAACCTTCTCATTTTACTGATAGGCGTAATACTCTCCAGTTCTTCCTCTGAAAAACCCAGTGCAAGTCCAAGATTTGCATCTGGATCCACATCTACAGCAAATACTTTTTTCCCTTCTTCTGCATACAGCCGTGCTAATACTGCAGATATCGTGGTTTTCCCTACTCCGCCTTTTCCAGTTACAGCAATTTTCATCTGTTGTCTCCTTAAATGCTTCTTACTCCACTTCCTCCAGTTCTGTTCCTTCTGGAAGAATATATCCGCAGTTATCACATACTCCATCCTCTGCAAGTATCCCGTCTTTCACAAAGGCTTCAATACCTCCCGGTTCATGACAGCGTGGACAATCTAATTCCCGTATCTTTTTCTGATTTCTTACATCCTGGCAATTGGCAAATCCAATTTTACCCATAGTGATTCCTCCATTTTCATTCCATATCAATTTGTCTTCGCAAAAAAGTTCCTACCATACGGGAAAAATTGCTGATATTACGAATATAGGCAAAGTCTTTTCCATAGATTCTCTTTTCCACGGAGAGTTCTTCTTCATTCCCTACAAAAATACCAATTACGAAAATTCCCTGATTTCTGGCCCGACGTACCTCATATGCAGTATCTTTCACAGCTCCTTCTCCATCATAGATCTTGGGCTGGCGGGTTCCTGGTCGTTGTATGCTCATATCACATGGTTTTCCATCACTTAATACGATTAAAATCTTATTTTTTTCCGGTCGCTCCATGAGAGAAGAACAAACGGTTTTCAGGGCAAGCCCATCTCTGTTATTGGCATATGCCCGAAATTGAAAGATTCTTTCATTTGTTTCCCTTGGATCTTCATAATCCCGAAATCTCTGAAGTACTGTATATCCCCAGAAAGCACAGTATCCTGTCACCCGATGAGGAATTCCTGCCTGGCTTAATGCTTCACTGATAATATATCCCTGCGCCGCTACCTGAGCCTGTCTGCCAGCTTGAGAACCACTGGAATCAATCAGGACGTCTATTACAAACTCAGAATCTTCTGATCTCTTTTTTCTATTAAATAACTTGTCATCGTCTGTTCTTCCAATTTTCCATAACCTTTCAGGAACAAGCTGCCCCGCATCAGATCTGCTGACAAAATCATCCTTTCGGATTATAAATGCCCGTTTCAGTGACTCTGCCAACTCAGAAATATTTCTTTTGATGATCCAGTGATTATTTCCATAATAGGCTTTATTTTTTTCAAACTGCAGCTGAGAAAAACGGTATTGATTATTTTTTATCACAGGGTTCTGTAAAATTCCATCTGTAAGATACAGGATACAGTTTTTGTGGATTCCTGTACAAAATTTCCGGTTGACTCTGGCCTGCTCCGATTCACTTAGATACGATTTTCCGTAATTCAGTTCCACATATTCCCGTATCCGTCGCACTGCCTGTGGATTTATATTCTCCGGGCTTTCCGGAACTTCTTCTTTTTCCGGAGAAAAATAAGATCTTTTTTTCTTTTTGTTTCTGATATCCAGACTCATCATCTTTTTTTTGAGATTAGAAAGATATTTTTGAATGATGTCCTCCATCTGTTCATCCGTCATGCATTCCTGCCACGCATCATTGGCCAATGCCATATCCGGTAAATTCAAAATCTTCTCCAGATTTCCATTCCTTTTTTCAAAAGAGGGATCCAGAACATGATTATAAATCTCATCTATCACGTTTATGACCTCTTCCGTATTTTCCGCATCCTTCAGAGAAAGAATCTTGTACAATGCAATCTCTGCCTGTGGATCCATTCCCTCATCGTCTGTGTTCTCCAGAACATGCCTTATATACAGAAGCCTAATCCTGTGAATCAGGTCTGTTCCAGCTTTGTCTGATACCTGCTCTTCCTCGGCCTTTTCCAATTTTCTGAACGCCTGTTCTCTGATTTCCTTTGTTCCCAAACGTTCTCGAATGATAAACCGATTCACTGCAGCATCCATGCATAATCCGGCAAGAGGCAAAAGCATATCTTCTCCAGCAGAAAAATGTAATTTTTTCATCAAATACATGCCAAGTTTCTTCTGATCAAAATATCGTGCAAAGGCACCCTGCTTCACTGCCTCATACAGAACCGTTTGTTTTGAATAAACATATTTTTCTGTATCCGGTTCAAATTCCATATCATAATCACCACTGACTGTCCAAAAAAGATTTCTGATACGATTACTGATCTCCAGACGATGTTCTTCCAGTTGTTCCGCCGGCCATCTGACATCCTCCATACAAGCTTACCCCCATATATCTTTTCCGGTCCAGGAAGATGGGATTCTGGTAGAAACCACATCTTCTACGATCTCTTTTTCAAATACATCAAAACTTTTATTTATGATCCCCATCTGGATTGCATCAATTGGAGAAAGTCCGCTTCTTGTTGCTTTTACAGCAGAAACCAATCCTCTCAGGTCAAGAGATTTTGTTGAGATTTCTCCATGATAAGCTTTGATCTGCAAATCCAGAAACAGTCCTGCAAATGCTTTCAGTGCACTTTTTTTCCCATCTGGAAAATGTTGTCTTAATACAAAAAGGACACTATCCTCATCCATTTCAGGCATATCAATTACCATAAACCTTGAAACCAATGCTTCATTTAGCTCTCTGGTACCTGCGTAACCATAATTCATCGTGCCGATAAATCGTGTTGCCGGATGAAGTAAAATTCTGTTATATCCTGGAATATCGATTCTGCGCCTATGATCCAGTGTGGCATGCAATACAGAAACCGCATCATTTTTTGCCATATTGATTTCGTCCAGGATTCCAAATCCTCCAAATTCCGCGCATTGGTAGATGGGGCCTTTCCGAAGACGAACCTCATTATTTATAAAGGTATCCGTTCCGATCAGATCGGCACTGTCTGTATTTACATGAAAAGAAATGTCGTATTCCGGTCTTCCGAATATCCATGCCAGTGTCTCGCATAGTACATTTTTTCCTGTAGCTTTCGCACCGGAAAGTAACAGGTTATCTCCCTGAAGAAGCGCTGCTATTGACATTTCCAGAATCTTTTTCCCATAAAATAGGATATCCGGTTTTTCTACTCGTTCCTTTACCTGATCCTTTACCTCATAACGCATGTGAAAATCTCTCAGTTCTCCAATCAGTTCCTGCGCTATCTTCTGGTCTTCTAAATATTTTTCTATTTCTGTCCAATGATTTCTCTTGAGGATTTTCCTTTCTTTGCAATTGGTTATACCAAATCAGATAATATTTCTGTTTACTCAATCTTCAAACTTTCAATCCTCCAGCTCACAATCCTAACTTCTTTACAATTTCTCCCAGTGCACTTCTTACAGGAGAATCTTTCGGAAGCCGTATGATCGGCTTTCCATCACAGTCATACTGATATACCTGGTCATCATGTGGTACAACCCCTAACAGTTCCAGTCCCTGATTTCGGATTTCTTCCAGAGTTCCGGCATCCAATTTTCCATCTGGAACACGATTCACGATCAATCCGGTTTTCTGTGGTTTAAAGTTTAACTCCTTCATCAGCTTTGCAATACGTCCGGCCGCCTGAACACCTCTTCTTGAACAGTCACTTACAAGAATCGCAACTTCCATCATTGGCAGGATTCCTCTGCTGATATGTTCCATACCTGCTTCGTTATCAACCACAATATATGGATAATGGCTTTGCAGTTTCTGAACCTGGGTCTGCACAAGACCATTTACAAAACAATAGCAGCCCTGTCCCTGGGTTCGCCCCATTACCATCAAATCATAATCATCTTCTTCTGCAATTGCATCGGAGAGACGCATTTCCAGATAAGCCTGTTTTGTTATTCCTGTCGGAATCTGATACCGTGGATCAACTCCTGCACGTTCAATCTCTTCTCTCAGTTCTCCGAGTGTAATCTCCGGTTCAACGCCGAGCACTTCATTCAAATTCGCATTTGCATCTGCATCTACAGCTAAAACCGGATGTTTTCCATTTTCACATAAATATTGAATCAACAATCCACAAAGGGTTGTTTTCCCTACACCGCCTTTTCCTGATACAGCAATTACATGTCCCATGTTTTTCCTCCTAAAATTCTGAACAATCTGTTGACTTTTTCTTTAAATCTCATTATAGTTGTTACTATATAAATTACAATAATCAATCTGTGAGATTTGTATGGCTACTCAACACATCAGAAAAATTGTTGAGGAATCATATGATACCAAATAATACAGGAGTATATAATGTCAGAAAAAACGAGAAAACAAGATCGCCGTACCCGCTATACCAGGCAAACCATAAAAGATACGTTCTTAGAATTGTTAAAGCAGAAGAGTTTTACGAAAATTACAGTTACAGAGATCTGCAAAAATGCTGAAATCAACCGTGGCACTTTTTATCTTCATTACTACGATATCCATGATGTATTATCAGATATTTTTAATGATATGACTCAGGATATGTTAACAACTGTAGATCATTTATTCTGTCTAAATCAAAAAAGCTGTTCCTATCCGTTCTGTCAGAAAATACAGATGGAATCACAATACAGGGCACTGTTTCTGGATGATGCAATTGCCCCCATTCTTCTGGAAAAATTAGCAGAAAATACAAAAGAAGGCTATGTGACCTGGCTTATGTCACACAGCCTCCTGACCTTTGAGCAGGCAGAATCGGTTTTTTATTTTCAAATGAATGGCTGCCTTTCCATCAACAGACTGATGCTACGCAATCACTGTAATGACTGGAAACAGATTCAGACAACAATTGACAAATTTATCAAAGCCGGACTGGAAAGTTTTCTGATCCATGATCAGAGGGAAGAAAATGCTTCCGATAATTTTTGCAGCAAAATTTCTCCAACTGTTACCGCATCTTCTACACTCAGATAATGATCGGCATGATCCTGAAGAAATATTTTGCCAGATGCAGGAAATTCTTCATCTGCAAACCATATCTTTAAAGTTACCGGATATCTTGGCAGAACTGGAAAAACAGCACACAGATCCGCCTTTGTCTCTGTGAATTCTGCACCCAGGTTTTTACATGCTTTCTGAATTTTCTCAGGATCTTTATCCTGCAAAAGCTTTTCCAGTTTCTGCTCTGCAGTCCGGTCAAACTTGGTTCCTCGAATCATTCCATCTTTCAGGTTACCAAAAGTAATGAGCTTCTGTGAACCTTCTGTTCCATCCGCCATATCCAGATAATGCAGCAATGTCAGATAATGCCATTCGTCCATGTTTGAGTTAATACGAAACTCAGGGAGTTGAATTTCAATCGTTTCATAAAAACTCAGTACTTCAAGCACATTTCGACTGCTATGAAAAACAGCCCCACTTTTTGCAGCAAGATCCTCTCCGGAACGATTTTGCAGCCGTTTTACTGCTGCCTGCAACATTTCCTGAAATGCACGATTTTCTGTTTGATTTTTGTATTCCATAAGCTCTCCTTTGTGAACATTTATAGTATCATGTAATAATCAATGTTTATACAAGGATTTTGGTGTTCTCATAAATCTAACTTTGTCCGGATTCTCTTTTATCCATTCCTGGACAAAACTCATTACCTCAGTCATAGTTTCATAGATTTGTCTACGATCAGCATATTATACACTCCTCCGTAAGTTTCATTACTGTGTTGACTTTTCCTTTAAATTTCATTATAGTTGTAATTATATTATTTACAATCATCAAAATAATAAATATGCACAGTTTCTCAACACATTGAAAAGAACTGTTGAGAACTTGAAATGTTTTAGACAAACCAGAAATATTTTTGTCTCAAAAATGTGAAAAAAAATCATTATATCATACTATAAGGAGTTTCTTATCATGAAATATTCAACAAAATTAAGCGATACTGTTCATGTGATGGTTCTGATTGCTATCAACCAGGAAAAATCTCTCTCCAGTGCCTCAATTGCAGAAAGTGTCCATACAAATCCCGGCTTTGTACGCCAGCTTATGTTAAAACTAAAAAAAGCCGGACTTATGACCAGTGTAGCCGGACATGCCCGTCCTTCTCTTTCAAAACCAGCAGATCAGATTACATTGCTGGATATTTATAAAGCAGTTGAAGGTGAGAAGCCGCTGCTTCATTTAGATACTCATACCAACCCTGATTGCGGCGTTGGCATTAATATTCAGTTGTCTTTACAGGAATTCTATAATGAAATCCAAAAAACTGCTGAAGAAAAAATGAATATGATTACTTTACAGGATATCATAAATACCTATTATCAGCGAACATCTATCCTCAATATCTCCCCGGTTAGCCATCACGGTTAAATTTTCATCCCGATTTACGGAAAGTGTTCCTACTACATCCGGTTCACCTTCCTTATGACCGGATTCAGGTTTCCCATAAATACTTCCTGCACAGCCGGATCAGGATTATCAAATCTTGCATCTATGGCTATCTGCATTTCTCTGCGTACCTCTTCTGGTGTTGTGTTGTACTTTTCTGCAATCTTTTCATTTATTATGAGTGTAGACATGCACAGTTTACGCTTTCATCTCGGTAATTGATTGCCGAGGATTCCTGCTTTTTATCCTAAAAAATTATACGGGACAGACTTTTTCTTCTCTTATCCAGAATATACGTCTGTCCAGAGCGGCGAAAATGTTAAAGCAGCCTGATCGTTCTGTTACTGCTGTCATGGAAGAGATCGGTTATTCCAACATTACGCATTTTTATAAAATTTTTGAGAAAAAGTTCCATATGACACCAGCGGAATACCGAAATACTTTATAAGTCCTGTATGTGTCTTATCTGTATACAATAGAAAAGAAAAAGCCTTATAATATTACTGCAAATAATATGTCCCTCAAATATGATTTTTAGATTGACTGTTCCTTAAGGGGCTATATCATTTACGACAAATATTATAAGGCTTTATATATTTTTACAGTTTCATAGCACTGCGGATGCAGTTCTCAATATATTCTTCTCCCAAATCTGTATTCAGGCTGAGATCAAAGTTTCCGGCTGCACCCCACATACGGCGGGTGTAATAACGGTAGTTATCTGCACGGAGTTTTTCATTTTTCTGAACCGTAGCTTTGGCTTCTCCCTCGGAGATATTCTGTCTCTGTGCCACTCTTCTAATTCTGCTCACAAGAGGCGCTGAAAAAAATACTTTCAGACAGTTTCCGGAATTTCTGAGAACGTAATCTGCACAACGGCCTACTATCACGCAGTTGCCTTTTTTCGCAAGATTACGTACAACCTGACATTCTGCCTCGAAAATCTTATCCTTCGGTGCTTCATCCTGCATATCCGCATTCAGATACATCTGATTAACCAGATCATAGATGAGACTGTTTGTCATGATCTCTTCGTTTTTCTTGATAAATTCCGGTGTGTATCCGGTGGTTCCTGCTGTCATCTGGATAATCTCCGCATCATAAAAATCATATCCCAACTTTTCTGCAAGAATCTTGCCAATATCGTGGCCGCCACTTCCAAACTGTCTTCCAATGGCGATAACATTTTTTCCATAGGTTCCTGCTGTCTGTTCTTTTGCTTCGTTCTCGTTTTCTGCAGATACGCTTTCCAGGAAAATCATATCTTTCAGGAATACAAGTTTCTTACCGATGAGTCTGGCGATAAAGCCTACCAGAAGGGCAGCAATAACGGTACCTTCTCTTACACCAGCCAGTCTTCCTGCAAATACGAAAGAAAGTACAGCAGCGATCACTGACATGGATACATCAAAACAGATCTTGGTTGTTCCGAAATTTGTTTTCCATGTAAGAACAATAGCACGGACAAAAGATTCTCCCGGAAGCATGACAACGTCTGCCAAGACCTCCATATATACACCTACGCCAAGAATCAGACATCCGATGAGAAGATATACAATCTTCATGATGTACGCTTCCGGATTGACCCAGGAAAAAAGAATCATGGTAAGATCAATAAAATATCCAAATATGATGGATACCGGAATCTGAAGGATGTGCTCCAATTTAAAGTTCTTTCTCAGGATGATCAACTGCAGTACGATCAGAAAGATACTGAAAAAGATGGTAAAATTTCCAAGTGTAAATGGAAAATTAAGACTTAATACGTAAGGAATTGATGAAATCGGGGATGTTCCTAGGTTTGCCTTTGTGATCAGACTGACTCCCAGGGAGTTTACAAACAATCCCACCAGAAATATTAAATATCGTTTTCGTTTCTCCATTTTTTATTTCCCCCTCATTTCATATCTGCAAGATTTCGATAGATCCGGCAAAAAATATCCATAAACAACTTCTGCTCTTCTTCGGAAATACCATTTAATGCAGTTTTTTCTATCTTCTTAAAAGCCTCCTCCACAAGCTTCTGATTTTTCTTTCCGGATTCTGTCATAAAAATATGAAAAGTACGACGGTTTCCATTGAGCATTTTTCTTTCGATCAGACCTTTTTCTTCCATACGGTTCAAAATGGACGTTAAAGATCCTGCCTCGATGAGGCATCCTGCCGCAATCTCTTTCTGGCTGGCACCATCGTGATCTTTCAGGTAATCCAATACTTTGGGCTGTCCCAAGGTAAGGCCTGTGTCTGCCAGCTGTTCCATTAGTTTTTTCTGGACAGTCATATGGTTTATCATAGACAGGTAGTGAAATGAATCATCCATTTATTATTTAGCTCCTTCTTTTATCATATAAATAGTTATAATTCAAACATTTAGAATTATAACTATATTCGTGGTGTATGTCAATAACTTTTTCACCACTATTTTCCTCTTCTATTTGTTTGCAAAAAGAGCCATAAGATTTTCTTTTCAAAATCTTACAGCTCTTCTATCATGTTGCATCCCAAACATCATCTATATTTACATGTAATATCTGCACAAAATCCCATGGGTTATTTTCGGGTTATTTTCTAACCGCCTATGCCTTCCAGACCTTGATTTTACTGGCTTTTTGAAGAATCTTTCAAAGAGTGCCGTGGCAGATGAAAAATATTTTTATCATTGTTTTATTTCTCCTTGATTTGCCCGGAAATGCCCTGTTTTGCAATGGATTTCGGGGATTTGTGAAATGTGTGTTTTAGCTGCCATCTTGGCAAAATGGGGCAAGATTAAGCAAGTTATTGCGTGATCTTATCATTTCCAAGCAGAATACCAAACAGAGCATATCCCAGCATTCCAGCTTCATATCCTGTCAGTGTAAAGGGAAAATAGACATCCTTTTCTTTTACAAGTTTACAAAGCAGCCTTCCTGCAAAAATCCCACCTGCGGTCACTACGAAGAAGATAACCGGAAATATCACAGTATCTGCTTTAATACTTGCCCGATAAAAAATATAAAACAATGAGATTGGAAGTGTAAAATTCATAACCAATGCCTGAAGTCCTTCAATTCCCTCTGGGCGGATCAGTTTTTTCTCTCTGCAGATCATCCCAATAATAAGCATTATGATCACGGGTAAAATTACTTGTAATAAACTTACTATTGTTCAGCCTCCCGTACCTGTTTCTCAGCATTCCACTGCTACTTTAATCACACCATCTCTCTTATTTTCGAACAATTCATATGCCTCTTCAATCCTGTTTAACGGATAGGTATGCGTAATCAGCGGTTCCGTGTTGATCTTACCTTCTGATATCAGCTTCAGAATTTCTTCGCAATCGCAGCCATCCACTCCACCTGTTTTAAAAGTGAGATTTTTACCATACATATCTGGGAGTGGTAACATCTGCGCTTTATCGTAAAGCGCAACCACTGTCACGATTGCATTTGGTCGGGCACATTCCCACGCCAGTTTAAATGTCGATTCTGCTCCGGCAACTTCAAGGACTGCATCAGCTCCACCATGCTCACTATTAGTCTTAACAAACTCTTTACAGTCTTCCGGTGAAACAGTAAGAATCTCCGGATAATGCTCATTAATAAAGCGAATACGTGTCTCGTCCTTTTCACATATAATGATCTTCGCTGGGTTTTTCAGCATAACACTAAGTAAAGTACATATTCCTGTTGGACCGGCTCCAATGATCAGTACGGTATCTTCCTCTGTGATTTCAGAAATACGTGCTGCCCAATAACCAGTAGCAAGAACATCTCCTACCAGTAAAGCCTGTCTGTCCGTAACACCTTCCGGGATTTTATTCAATCCCTGATCTGCAAAAGGAACCCGGACATATTCTGCCTGTCCCCCATCGATACGACAGCCAAGTGCCCAGCCACCATTCTTGTCGGTACAATTGTTTACATATCCTTTCTTACAGAAAAAACACTCTCCGCAAAAGGTTTCTACATTTACAGTCACCCGGTCTCCCGGTTTTACATGCGTCACCTTAGAACCGACTGCCTCAACAATACCTACCATCTCATGGCCAACTGTAATTCCCGGGACTGCACGCGGAACACTTCCGTGTTTAATATGCAGGTCACTGGAACAGATGCTGGCCAGTGTCACCTTTACAATGGCATCTCGTTCATGCATGAGCACTGGTTTCGGTTTTTCCATTAGTTCAAATTTTCCCTTTGAAACATATGTATAAGTCAGCATTATTTTGCCCCCATCTATTAGAATGTATGCTAGTAAAATATCCGGTACGGAACACATCTGTTCTTATACCGGATATTTCTAATTCTATTTTGTATACACTGTTTTACCTCTTGCTATTACCTCAACAAGCTGCAGGTCCTGATCCAGGATACAAAGATCCGCATCATAGCCCTCTTCAATCTTTCCTTTTCCATTAAGGCGAAGGATTTCTGCCGGATTGGATGTTATTGTTGAAAGTGCAATTTCCAACGGGATATCCGCTTTAAACACACACTCTTTAACTTCCTTCAGAAGGCAGCTGGACTGTCCAACGCCCATTCCAAGAAATTCGCCATCACTACTGTACATCGGAAGGCTTCCCTGTCCATCAGAAGAAATTGTCATGCGGTTAGGATTTACTCCTGCATCTAACATCCGTTTGATACCATTACATACTCGTACCTCATCACAGATAGTTTCCCAATAGTCAATATCTTCATTTCCGGTAAAATCTACTGCTCCGCCTTTCAGCGCATATTCCATTGACTTGCAGAAAAGCAGCTCATTTCGATTGATATGTGTTGGCAGTATTTGAGAAGTCGGTATCTCTGTCTCATCTACCACCCGTTCAATAAGATCTAAGCATCTCGGACTGTCACCAAGATGAACATTTACAATACCAGCTTTCCCGGAAAGAACACCACCAAGTCTTGTATCCGCAACGACACGTACAAATTCCTCAAAAGTCGGCTGTGAAGACCGATGATCAGAGATCGCGATTTCTCCAGTTCCAATGATTTCCTGAATCATCATAATATCTTTCACAATACTGTCAGTCAACGTACGAACCGGAATCTGATAACTGCCTGTATAACAGTATGCAGACATTCCCTGCTCATTCAATCCTTTTGTCTTTGCAACCAGTGCACATATATCACGACCGATTCCATCTGTTCCAAGACAGCCAACAACTGTTGTTACTCCAAACTTCGTAAGTCCTTCCATAGTTGCTTCTGGAGTACGATTGGCGAATCCACCTTCGCCACCGCCTCCGAGTACATGAACATGACTATCAATGAATCCCGGAGTTAAAAGTAACCCCTCTCCATTGATCATTTCTGCCTCAGAAAGAAATCCGTCTGCGGATATAGAACCTGGATCTTTAATCTTAATAATCTTATCATTGATCACAAGTACATCTTTTTTCCCCAGATGCTGTGGAGCATAAACATCAATATTCTGAATTAATTTCATCATAAATCACTCCCAATTATCCAATGCATGTTTTAGAATCCAATTCCAACTGCAATAAGAACTGTAATGATTGCACCAATCATTAAGACGCCAAGGAATTTCCACATGAATTTAATCCAGTTAGACCACTCAATCTTTGCAATTGCAAGAGATCCGATCAGACATCCGGATGTAGGAACAATCAGGTTTGTAAATGCATCACCAAGCTGGAATGCAACTACAGCTGTCTGTCGTGAAACACCTAACAGGTCTGACAGTGGAGCCATGATCGGCATTGTGATCGCAGCCTGTCCTGTTCCGGATACAACAAAGAAGTTAAATACGGACTGGAACAGATACATAAGTACTGCTGCAACCGCTCCGGAAACTCCAGACAATGCATTTGAAATATTATACATAATTGTATTGATAACTGTAGGTGTGGTCGGATCAGATCCACCAAGAACCTGCATGATACCCTGTGCCATAGCAACAACAAGTGCAGCACCAATCAGATCTTTTGCTCCATCTTTGAATGATATTGCGATATCATTCAGTTTCATGTCGTTCAGTTTAAAGATAACTCCGATCACACCGGAAACAATTCCCATAATAAAGAACTGTGTAGCAATCTCCGGCATGTAGTATCCCTGAGTCATAACTCCCCAAACTACCCATACTACTGTAGCAGCCAGTGTCAGAAGAACTAAAATGTGTCCAAGACCAAATGAATGTCCTTCGTCAATTCCTGTTTTTTCATTCTGCTCACGGAAATATGAATCAGTCTTATATGCGATTGAGATTGTCGGAGTCTTTTTGATCTTTGATGCATAGAACATAGTCATTCCACAGCCGAGTGCTGTAAATACTACCCACATTACCATACGGAATCCTGCTCCGGAGAATACGTCAATACCTGCAATACCCTGTGCAATACCTACAGAGAATGGATTCATCCAAGATGAACCAAAACCAATCTGTGTTGCAACATAAGTAACAAGAACTGCGATAACTGAATCATATCCAACTGCTACAAACAACGGACAAAGAATCATAGTAAACGGAAGCGCTTCTTCTCCCATCCCGAAAACTGCTCCACCAAGAGAAAACAGTACGAAAAGTATCGGAATCAGTAGTTTTTCTGCTCCCTCTGCCTTACGGATCAATCCGATCAATCCGGATTCAATCGCACCTGTACGGATCATGATACCGAATGCACCACCTACTACCATAAGAAATGCGATAATCTCGATTGCAGAACTATTTACGATTCCGTTATACATATAGTTGAAAAATCCTGTTCCACCATCTCCACTAAAGAGTGCTACTCCTTCTGTTACTACATTTCCTGTATCATCTGTCAGATACTGGAAACTTCCGTCTTTGATTACTGTACGGGTTTTCTCAACACCATTGATCATATATGAAATATCCTGTGTTTCGTAAAATCCCTTTGGTACAAGAAATGTCATAAGTGCTGCGAAAACAACTACAAAAAAGATGATAATGTAGGTATCAGGCACTTGGAATCCCTTGTTAAAAGACTTTAACCCTTTTCCTACTACAATATATTTATGGTTAATATCCCTTACAGCCAGTAAGGATTTATCCATCTTGTTGCTTAAGCTGTATAATGATGGAGCAATTGGTATATCGTCCCTTTTCTTGGACATCGCGTCCGCAATTAAGACTGATAACCAGCTCCTCATTCGCAGCGTTCGTTTTATGCAGGTTGAATCGCCATAGGTGCATTCGCGTCACACCACAGTAGATTGAATAGGCAATGAGTAAAACTGGTATTTATCCATTGCAATAATCTTAAGGAGTGACAATTTATGAACGCAGTAGGTATCGATGTTTCAAAAGGTAAAAGTATGGTTGCTATCATGCGACCATTCGGTGAAATTGTTTCCACACCTTTTGAAATCAAACACACGGCCAGTGACATCCGTTCACTTGTAGAACTAATCAATTCTGTTGAAGGTGAGTCCCGAATCGTGATGGAACACACAGGACGTTATTATGAAGTCCTCGCTCATCAGCTTTCAGAGGCAAATCTTTTCGTCAGTGCCATTAACCCAAAACTTATCAAAGACTTTGATAATGATTCTCTTCGTAAAGTGAAATCTGATAAAGCGGATGCTGTTAAGATTGCCCAATATGCTCTTGACAAATGGCAAAATCTTAAACAGTATAATGTTATGGATGAATTACGCAATCAGCTCAAAACCATGAACCGTCAGTTCGGCTTTTACATGAAACACAAGACGGCTATGAAAAATAATCTTATCGGCATCCTTGACCAAACCTATCCTGGTGTTAATACTTACTTTGACAGTCCTGCACGCAGTGACGGCAGCCAGAAATGGGTTGATTTTGCATCTACATACTGGCATGTGGACTGTGTCCGTAAAATGTCCCTGAATGCCTTTATCGACCATTATCAAAACTGGTGCAAACGCAAGAAGTACAACTTCAGTCAGTCAAAAGCTGAAGAAATCTATGGAAAAGCAAAGGAACTTGTTCCTGTACTTCCAAAGGATGCCATTACAAAGCTTATTATCAAGCAGGCTGTAGACCAGCTTAATAGTGCCTCTACAACTGTTGAATCACTACGCACTCTCATGAATGAAACTGCATCCAAACTCCCGGAATATCCTGTCGTTATGGCTATGAAAGGGGTTGGAACTTCACTTGGTCCTCAGTTGATGGCTGAGATCGGAGATGTTTCCCGTTTCACTCACAAAAGTGCTATTACTGCATTTGCCGGTGTAGATCCTGGTGTTAATGAATCCGGAACCTATGAACAAAAAAGTGTTCCTACCTCAAAACGAGGTTCCGCTGATCTTAGAAAGACTTTATTTCAGGTAATGGATGTCCTGATTAAAACGCATCCTCAAGATGATCCTGTTTATCAGTTCTTAGATAAGAAACGTGCTCAAGGCAAGCCTTACTATGTCTATATGACTGCAGGTGCTAACAAGTTTCTAAGAATCTACTACGGACGAGTGAAAGAATATCTTTCATCTCTTCCAGAATCTTAATTATCCACTAATATTTTCAGACCAGCACTGGTGTGGGGTCTTATTTTGATACCCAATTTTCAACCTGTATAAAATTTTCAACGAATCATGAAAGCTTATCACAGCCTATAATGAAAATAGGGGATTGACCTCCACTACTTTTTTTACTTCCTGCCTTGTTTTACAATAGTTATTGACAGGATTAAGTTTGATTGTACCTTGGAGGATTTTCACCCCGTTTTTCAACGTAAATGTTTTGCCCTTGAGTACAGCATATTGTCGCATCTTTTACAGATAGCACGAGTAGCAAAGTCCATATTATCTCGGGCAAATCTCCTGTCAATTCTATTATAAAGGAGGCTGTCTGTATGAAAGATCTTTTAGAAATTTCCTGTGGTTTGGATATCCACAAAGAAAAAATTGTTGCATGTATCCTAACTGGTCCATTAGGTAAACCTACTCACTCTGAAATTCGTGAATTTACCACTTTAATTCCTGATATGCTTGCTTTACGAGACTGGATCATTTCAGAGAATTGCCATCATGTTGCAATGGAAAGCACTGGCATTTATTGGATTCCAATTTACGAAATATTAGAAGATGCTTTCTCTGGAGATATCACTTTATTAGTTGTTAATGCCCGCCATATGAAGAACGTTCCTGGCAAAAAAACTGATATGCGTGATTCTGAATGGATTTCTACATTACTACGTGCAGGACTCCTTAATGCAAGATTCGTGAATTTCGTGATTTAAACCGTTATCGCAAGAGTATTATCCGCGATATTACTTCCCAGAAAAACAGGGTTGAAAAATTCCTGCAGAGTTCCGGTTTTCGTCTGTCTTCTTTTATTTCTGATATTTTTGGTACTTCCGGCAGAAACATTATTCTACATTTGATGGAACATGGATGGATTGATAAAATATCTTTGGATTCTTATCTCAAAACAAAAACCAGAAAACGCATTGATGAAATCCTCATGTCTGTAAATGGGACTCTTTCAGAACATCAAAAATCTTTCTTAAAAATCCTCATGTGTCATTATGATTCCATGAAAGAGCATCTTATTGAAATTGAAACTCATCTTCAGGAAGATATGCTTCCATTCGCTTTACAAATTGAACAGTTAAATACTATCTATGGAATAAGTACAACTGCTTCCTGTGCAATCATTGCCGAAATCGGTACAGATATGAAACCATTTAAAACTGCAGAACACATCTGTTCATGGGCCGGTCTGTGTCCCGGCAATAACGAGAGTGCCGGAAAAAGAAAAAGTACCTCTATCACAAAAGGCAATCCTTATATAAAAAGTATGCTTTGTGAGATTGCCTGGGTAATTGCCGGCAAACGAAACACATATCTTTCAGCCTGGTATTGGAGAATCAAGCAGAAAAAAGGAGCCAGAAAAGCCATTGTCGCTCTTGCTCGTAAATTACTTGTTATCATTTATACAATGCTAAAACAAGGCACTAATTTTGATGAAAACTGTTTTGAAGTCAGGCGCAAAAACTGTGAGCAAAAACAACTTTCCCGTTATATACGAGAATTAGAAAAACATGGCTATACGGTTGAAGCTCAAGTATAATCCATCTTTTGTACAAATCATATTTCACTGCTGGCAGCCATTATTATGACTGCTTTATAGTGATGCTTTCATAATTGTTGAAAACATTTGTTGTCAAGGTTCAAGTCTTGGCTGCGATTTTTATTTTCGTAGCAATGTTCTTTCAATTTAGCCTTGACTTTTTATTTGCAGGCTTCGTTTTTGCTCATTTTTGAATCTCCCTCCCATTTTTCATTAAACCTGTCAATATTATTTTTCAAAAAAACTGCCCTTATTTCCTGCAGCGTCCAAGTCTGCCTTTAAAATCTTCATACCCAAAATCAGTAAGACGTTCCATGGTTTTATCGCCATGTCTCAGCCATATATCAGGCAAAGGCATTCCATTAAAGGTATTGTTCTTGCAGGTTGTATAAATGGCCATATCACCAAACATGAGGATATCTCCGTACTTCAACGGCTCTGAAAAGCTGTAATCTCCTATGATATCTCCTGACAGGCAGGTTGGTCCTCCGAGCCGGATTGTGACTGCATTTTCTCCCGGTTCATCTGCTCCAAGAAGAGGAGGACGATAAGGCATTTCCAGAACATCCGGCATATGACAGGCAGCACTTCCATCCAAAATTGCAAGCCGGGTATCACCATTTTGCAGCACATCCAGAACAGTTGTCAAAAAGAATCCTGCATTTAAGGCCCATGCCTCTCCGGGCTCCAGATAAACATCTACCTTCCATTCTTCCTTTGCTGCGCTGATGCACTTCTCAAGCCGTGCAATATCATAGCCTGGTCTTGTAATATGATGTCCACCTCCCAGGTTCAGCCATTTCATCTGAGAAATCAGATCTCCGAATTTCGTCTTTACTGCTGTAAGAGTAGTTTCCAGATCAGAAGAGTCCTGCTCACAAAGGGTGTGAAAATGAATACCATCCAATAATCCGATCAGCTCCGGATGCTTTCTCACAGCAATCTCCCACTGCGCCCTTGTGGTACCCATGCGGCTGCCTGGGGCACAGGGATCATAAATAGCATGTCCCTCCTGGGTAGAGCATTCCGGATTGATCCGAAGCCCTGCACTTTTCCCGGCCTCCTTCACTCTTTTTCCAAAGCGAAGAAGCTGAGAAGGAGAGTTAAACACTATATGATCTGCAAAGCTAAGCAGCTCCTCAAATTCATCCTCACGATATCCGGCGCAAAATACATGTACCTCTTTTCCGGGCATCTCCTGGGCACCAAGCCTGGCTTCGTACAGTCCGCTTGCTTCTGTTCCTGTCAAATATGGTTCCAAAAGATGATAGCAGTCATAATTACTGAAAGCCTTCTGTGCCAGGAGCATTTTGCAGCCTGTTCTCTTGGCAATATTCCCCATTAATTCTGCATTTTTTATAAGCGCCGCTTCGTCGAGAACATAACAAGGTGTTTTGATCTTCCGCAGCTCCGGCGAAATAATTCCGCCGGACGCTGCAAAGGGTGGTCTTGTATCTGTTCTTTCCATTAATCCACCAGCTCCGGATCATGATTTTCGCTGCGTGGAAGTCCATATTTGTCAAGTGCTTCCAGGAACGGATCCGGGTCAAATTCTTCTACTGTGTACACTCCCGGGCGGATCCATTTTCCGGTAAGCATCATTAATGCTCCGCACATAGCCGGAACGCCTGTCGTATAGCTGATTGCCTGACTTCCAACCTCTTTATAACATTCCTGGTGGTCACAAACATTATAAATATAATAGGTTTTCTCTTTTCCATCCTTTACCCCGGTGAAAATGCAGCCAATATTAGTTTTTCCCTTAGTACGTGGACCCAGGCTGGCCGGATCCGGGAGAAGAGCCTTCAAAAACTGGATAGGAACGATTTCCTGTCCATTATAGTTGATCGGAGTAGTAGAAAGCATTCCCACATCCTCCAGACAGCGCATGTGATCCAGATAGCTCTGTCCGAAGGTCATAAAGAAACGGATTCTCTTTACTCCCGGAATTGTCTGGGCAAGGGACTCGATCTCCTCGTGATGCAGAAGATACATATCTTTATCGCCGACCTGATCAAAATCATATTCCCGCTTGATCGCCATCGGAGGAATTTCCACCCAATGTCCATTCTCCCAGTAGCTTCCGGGCGCACTTACCTCACGAAGATTGATTTCCGGATTAAAGTTGGTTGCAAATGCATATCCGTGGTCTCCTCCATTGCAGTCCAGAATATCAATGGTATCGATCTGGTCGAACTCATGCTTTAATGCATATGCACAATATGCCTGGGTAACACCCGGGTCAAATCCGCAGCCAAGAAGTGCTGTAAGTCCTGCCTCTTCAAATTTCTTCCGGTATGCCCACTGCCAGGAATAATCAAAATATGCGGAAAATCCCGCTTCCTTGCAGCGTTTTTCGTAAATAGCACGCCATTTGGGATCATCCGTATCCTCCGGCTCATAGTTTGCCGTATCCATATAGTTTACACCACATGCCAGACATGCATCCATGATGGTCAGATCCTGATACGGAAGCGCAATGTTCATTACCAGATCCGGTTTGTAACTATTGATCAGCTGGATCAGCTGGTTTACATCATCCGCATCCACCTTTGCGGTGGTAATAACTGTTTTTGTTTTTCCTTCCAGTTTCCGGGCAAGTGCATCACATTTTTCTTTTGTCCTGCTTGCTATACACAGTTCTGTAAATACAGTATCTGCCTGACAACACTTCTGGATTGCTACACTGGCTACTCCGCCGCAGCCGATTACAAGTACTCTGCTCATGTTTTTTGTCTCCTTTTTTATACTCAATTTTCGTAACTGTTTTTATTTTGCCACCGCCAGCAGCAGTTCCCTGACCACCTTACATGCTGTAGCTGTGGAAACACCACTTGGATCCAGCATAGGTGCCAGCTCATTGACATCTGCTCCCACAATATTTAATTCTGATACCTTCCGGATAGCAGCGAGCAATTCAAGGAAGCTTACGCCTCCTGCCTCCGGTGTACCGGTTCCCGGAAATACAGATGGATCCAGACAGTCCAGATCAATGGTAAAATATACCGGCACCTGCTTCCTGGCCAATTCCTGTACGGTTTCTTCCAGGCCTTCAAAGGTAAAGGGATGAAAATCTGTATGCTCTTTTGCAAACCGGAATTCTTCTCTCTCCCCGCTTCGGATACAAAACTGATGTATCCTCCCATCTCCCAGAATATCATAGCATCTGCGGATAACACACGCATGACTTAAATGGGCACCAAGATAATCGTCTCTTAAATCTGCGTGCGCATCAAAATGAATAATATGAAGTCCCGGATATCTCCCGGCGGCAGCTCTCACAGCAGCCAGTGTCACCAGATGCTCTCCCCCCAGAAGCAACGGCATTTTTCCCTCTTTCAGGATTTCCTCTGCACGATCCTGTATATCAGCAAGCGCTTTTTCACTGCTGCCGAAGCAAAGCTCCAGATCTCCACTGTCAAATACCCGGATATCCATAAGGTCACGATCCTGATAAGGGCTGTAGGTTTCCAGTCCAAAGCTTTCATGACGAATGGCAGAAGGACCGAACCTGGCTCCCGGACGAAAGCTTGTGGTCGAATCAAAGGGAGCTCCGTAAAGAACAATTTCTGCTTCCTCAAAGCTGCTGTCACAACCGATAAAATTTTCAATATTTGGTAAGATCATAAATCAGTCCTCCACCTCCTGAAGCATTTCCTCCAGAAAAGCCGGAAGATAAAATGCACCTTTGTGAAGCCTTGTAGTATAGTAACGGGTGCGAAGATTCAGTGAATTCCATGCCTTCGAATCCAGGTCATCCACAGGATGATATTTTTTACTTGCAAAGCCAAACAGCCAGTAGCCGGCAGCAAAGGTAGGAATATGAGCCTGGTAAACACGGCTGATCTGGAAAGTACTGGCAATTCTTTTGTGACTGCGCTGCATAGCATGCGCATCCTCGGAATAAAAAGGACTTCCCTGCTGATTAACCATGATTCCATCCGCCTTCAGCGCATTATAGCAGTTTCCGTAAAATTCACGGGTAAATAATCCCTCCGATGGGCCAAAAGGATCCGAGGAATCTACAATAATAAGATCATATTTATTTTCGCAGCGGCGTATATATTTCAACGCATTTTCATAATGAAGGTGCACTCTCCTGTCATCCAGCCTGCAGGCATTTCCCGGAAGATATGCGCGACAGGCTTCTACTACCATAGGATCCATCTCTACCAGATCAATATGGCTGACACGGTCATACCTGGTCAGTTCACGTACAACTCCGCCGTCTCCTGCTCCGATCACAAGAATATCTTTAGCTTCTTTGTGAATAGCCATAGGTACATGCGTGATCATTTCGTCATAAATAAATTCGTCACGCTCTGTGAGCATTACATTACCGTCCAGTGTGAGCACCCTGCCAAATTCCGGTGTCTCAAAAATATCAATTCTCTGATAGTCACTCTGCTTTGAATAAAGCTGACGGTTTACCCGGATACTATGCTTCACATCCGGTGTATGAAATTCCGAAAACCACATTTCCATTTTCTTTACCTCCCTGCCAGTACGTTTAAACGCAATATATCCGGATCTTCAGGGCCTGTCATATTGCATCCTTTTGCCTTGGCATATTCAATATAATCCAGGATTTCCGGAGTGATCCGTTCCCCCGGAGCCAAGATCGGGATTCCCGGAGGATAACACATTACAAACTCGCTGCATACCTTGCCTTCGGTTTCTCTGAGAGGAAGGCTGCATTTTTCTGCATAAAAAGCTTCCTGAGGACTTGTCACTACCTGAGGATCGATATATTCCTGATCCAGCAATCCTGATTTATCCTTCTGGAATCGCCTGCGGATCTCCGCAAGAGCACTTACCAGCCGCTCTATTTCCTGGACACGATCTCCGATCGACAGATAGGCCAGAATATTTCCGATATCACCAAATTCGATCTGAATATCATATTCATCTCTCAGTATATCGTAAACCTCAATCCCTGCAAGTCCGATATCCAGGGTATGTACACTTAATTTCGTAATGTCAAAATCAAAAACCGAATCTCCATTCACCAGTTCTTTTCCAAATGCGTAATAGCCGCCAATAGCATTGATCTCTTCCCTTGCATACTCTGCCATATCTGCTACCTGATGAAAAATCTGGCGTCCTCGCTGTGCAAGATTCCGGCGCGAAATGTCAAGACTTGACATCAGAAGATAGCTGCCTGAAGTAGTCTGAGTCAGATTGATGATCTGACGGACATAACCGGCATGAACACCTGGTCCTGTAAGAAGAAGGCTGGACTGGGTCAGGCTTCCGCCGCTTTTATGCATGGATACAGACGCCATATCTGCACCAGCTGCCATTGCCGAAACCGGCAGACCTCCGCCAAAATAAAAATGAGTTCCATGTGCCTCATCTGCCAGACACAGCATTCCTGCTTCATGAGCCATGCGTACAATTGCGCGAAGATCACTGCAGATTCCATAATAGGTGGGATTGTTCACCAGCACAGCCACCGCATTTGGGTGCTCCTTAATTGCCTTTGCCACCTGTTCACGTCGCATTCCAAGAGAAATCCCAAGTCTCTGATCCACCTCCGGATTCACATAGACCGGGATTGCTCCGCACAAAACCAGCGCATTCAGCACACTTCTGTGGACATTTCGGGGAAGAATGATCTCATCTCCCCTCTTACAGGCAGTTAGCACCATAGTCTGCACTGAGCTTGTAGTTCCTCCAACCATAAGAAATGCATGCGCTGCTCCAAAAGCATCTGCTGCCAGCTCTTCCGCCTCCCGAATCACAGATACAGGATGACAGAGATTATCAAGCGGCTTCATGCTGTTTACATCCACACCTACACATTTTTGTCCCAGAAATTCCGTAAGCTCCGGATTTCCTCTTCCTCTTTTATGTCCCGGCACATCGAAAGGTACTACTCTCATACGCAGGAATTTTTCCAGAGCTTCATGAATTGGAGCATGATTCTGGTCCAGTTTAAAACGACTTCTGTTCATTGCTTCTCCATTTCCAGTTCCTTTATCCGCACAAAAAAAGCAGGCCGATACAAAACCGTAAACCTGCTTAGATCATTCTTCCTGATTTTTTTCATCGCATATAAATGTGAGAATCCTCATATTTACATGAGATCAGAATCCGGATGATATATGTCAGAGTCTATATAGCAATCATACTTTTACTACTCTTATTGACCGTTTCACAAGTCTGCGCAACAGGCGCATGACGGTTATCAAAGGAACCAACTTATAAAATTTGAGCTTCTAACTCAATCAATAAGGCAACCAAAGTTACCATCAGCGGCAGTGGACCCGGCTGTCCGTATGGCCTTGACCCCAAAATGGAGTGGTCCAAAATAATTGCTTTGAAAAGACTCTTTCTTGTCCTTCAAAATCTTTATAAGCATAGCATATCTGAAAATTCATGTCAACTATCAAAATCGTTTAAATACTTATAGTATGAACCATTTATAATAATGTCAGAAGGATATTCTTCTCTTGAATCCCTCATATTTTCATGCTAATATATATAATTAGGCCAAAAACTACAAAATACAAAATGGAGGAAATATGAATCAAAAAAGTACATCTGCTCTCATAGCAGAAAACAAAATGGGGACCATGCCCGTAGGAAGGCTTGTACTAAACATGTCTCTGCCAATGATGATCTCCATGCTGGTGCAGGCATTGTACAATATTGTGGACAGTGTTTTCGTAGCCATGCTTTCCGAAAATGCTCTGACGGCAGTTTCCATGGCTTTTCCACTGCAGACACTTCTGATCGCAGTAGGTGCAGGTACCGGTGTGGGTATGAACGCACTGCTTTCCAAATCCCTTGGAGAAAAGAACTTTGAAAAAGCTGATCGGACAGCCAGCAATGCTGCTTTCCTGTATAGCTTAAGCTATCTGGTTTTCCTGATCCTTGGATTTACAGTAGTAAAACCATTTTATGCCAGCCAGGTACATAACGCAGACCCTGAGATCCTTAAATTTGGGATTGAATATCTGAGCACAGTTATGATATTCTCCTTTGGTCTGCTTGGACAGTTTTTCTTTGAACGTCTGCTCACATCCACAGGAAAAACCATATTCAGCATGACTTCTCAGCTGTGCGGTGCCATCACCAACATCATCCTTGACCCGATCCTGATCTTTGGTCTGTTCGGTGCTCCGAAAATGGGTGTTACCGGAGCTGCTGCAGCTACTGTGATCGGACAGTGTGTAGCCTGCGTCGTTGCAGGAATCTGCAACCATAAATTTAATCATGAAGTCCGGCTCAGCTTCAGGGGCTTCCGTCCTGACCTTAAGATCATCGGCCATATTTATGCAGTAGGTATTCCATCGATCATCATGCAGTCCATCAGTTCTATCATGACCTATTGCATGAATCTGATCCTGGTACAGTTCACAGTCACTGCAACTGCAGTATTTGGTGTTTACTTCAAATTGCAGAGTTTTTTCTTCATGCCTGTATTTGGACTTAACAACGGCATTACACCGATCATTGCCTATAATTATGGTGCACGCCACAGAAAGCGTATGCTTAAAACTGTCAAAGTCAGCATGTCCATCGCATTCTGTTTTACATTCATTGGTTTCCTTGCCTTTGAATTTATTCCGAAAACATTGCTGGGACTGTTCAGTGCTTCCGAAGATATGCTTACCATCGGAATCCCTGCACTTCGTATCATAGGAATCCACTATCTGATCGCATGGTTCTGTATCATTGCGGGAACTGTATTCCAGGCACTCGGAAAAGCTGTATTCAGTATGATCGTGTCTATCATGCGTCAGCTGTTTGTCCTGATACCTGCAGCTTATATCCTTGCTTCCATCGGTGGACTTCACGCAGTATGGTGGTCTTTCCCCATTGCGGAGATCATTTCTCTGATCGTGTCCGTAACTTTCCTAGTTGTCATAAACAGAACGATCATTCAAAAAATTCCGGAAGCATAAGGATATCAAAGCTTCCCATTCCAATTTATACAAAAAATGACAGAAGATTTCCTTTTTTCTCTTCAGGATATCTTCTGTCTTTTTTATTGTTATTTATAGATCCGGTAGCCATTCCTTCCGGAGCGTTTCACCTGATAAAGGGCAAGATCTGCTTTTTGATACAGTTCCATAAAGGTATCTCCATCCTGTGGTGCAAAAGCAATTCCTGCACTAAAAGTAAATGTATACTCTCCCATTCCTTCCATTCGGATCTCCCTGAGCTTTTCATGAAGATTTTTTATTCTGCTCTCCATATTTTCCCGTGAACCGATATTACAGAGCAGGATCACAAACTCATCCCCGCCGATACGCCCGATCACATCCTGTTCCCGGAACTGCTCTTTAAGAAAACCTCCCAGCATCTTTAATACATTATCTCCCATGACATGTCCGTAAACATCATTCACTTCTTTAAAATGATCCATATCCAGGATCAGAAAGCCATGAAAGCCTTCCGGAGCTTTTTCTCTCAGAATAGCATCGATCACCTTCTGCGTATTCTCTCTGTTATAAACGCCTGTAAGCGCATCCTTCTGGGCAGAACGTACCAATTCTGCTTTCTCCTGATTATTTCTTACAACAATATACAGGAGCAGGAGAAGCACCAGAATACAGAAGCTTCCCATAAATAGGATTTCATAACCGGAAATGAATTCATAAGCCTGCTGTGCACTTTTTACAGGAATTGCATAACAGATCATCCAGTCGTTGTATCCAAGAGGCATATATGCCAGATACCGGTCCTCTTCTTTTCGCTCTTTGAGGCTAAGCTTCACCAGACCTCTTTCGCCAAATTTAAAATCTTCCTGAATATCCTGAAGAGTATTCTTTCCTTTGAGATTTTTTTCTCCGTAATATTTAAAAAGATTGATTCCATATGTGATCTCCGTACCGGACGCCGAACCACTGTCAAAGGCAATGATCTCTCCATCACTTGTAGCCAGAAGACTGTTTCCCGCTCCGTCAAAAAGATCATTAAAAAGCATATGACTCAGCGCTGTAACATTACAGGATCCGCCCAGCACACCGATGACTTTATGATCTTTGTATATCGGCACGCCTAAAACCACCCTCACTTCATGGTCCACACTGCTCTCCAGGGGATCACTGATGGTCTGCTCTCCGCTGATGGCCTCCTGAAAATATCTGCGATGAGAAACATTCTTGGTTACTCCATTGTCGTAGTATGCATCTCCATTCTTATCAATAAGAGCAGCCCTCTCCAGGTCTGTTTTTTCATAAATGGATACCAGTCGTTCTTTATTTTCTTCTGAAAAAAGTTCTTCTGATTTTCCCATTGCAGAGGCAATCTCTTTCAGATATTGATAATTAATATCCAGTATCGTCTGCAAGTGTTCACTTTGTCTCTGCACATTTATCTTCAATGTATTCTGAGAATTCACCTGTACAGCCCTCTGCACACACTCGAAAAAAATAAGAATCCCTGCTACAACCGCCAAAATAAAAACACCGGTTGCCATAACATAATTTTTTAATTCAAAGTGATTCTTTTTCATATGTTTTCTCCTAATTTGACCTTTTATATCATGTATTTTTATTTTACCATGATTTTTGTTTTTTCTCCATAACAAAAAATCTGCAGATTCCAATCATAAGATTGAAATCTGCAGATTTTTTTACAACGATATCTGATTATTATGCTGCCTTCCGCGACTCACGTCCGCTTATATTGCTGCAATAAGAACAATGTTATTTATTTTTCTTTGTGTTTACGATCAGCGGAACAATTTCTCCTTTTTTTACATCCACCAGTCCCTTATCAGTCAGCTTCAGTGCCGGGCTTACCGGTAATCCAAGTGTTGCCACTGACATGATCGGATTATTATGCACATATCCCAGATCTGTAAGGCTTTTTCTTACCGCCTTCAATGCAAGGCCATTCTCCCTGATTGATTTTTCGGATAAAAGCCCACATACCGGAAGTGCAAGTTCAGAAAGGATCCTTCCATCTTTTACTGTCAGAAATCCCCCCTGCAGTTCCCGGATCCTGTTTACAGCAAATAACATATCATCCGGAGAGCTTCCTGCCACAAAGAGATTATGATGATCATGAAAATATGTTGTTGCCACAGTTCCCTTTTTCAAGCAGGAGCCTGTAAGAAATCCATAGCCGATATTTCCGTTCTTCCCATGACGTTCCACCACCATAGCCAGAAGACATCCGCTGTTTTCCCAGCAGATCTTTCCAGCTTTCACCGGCATTTCCACCAGTTTTTCAGTAGTATGGGTACGATCCGAATTGATCTCTATCACACGAACCGTTGCATATCCTTCCTGAAAAGGAGCATTCACTTGAAAATCCTTCAGAAAAATCTCCGGAAGCTGTACACTCCGGTAAAAATCTGCCGGAAATTCATATGTGGAAGCAGACAGCGGCAACTGCGGTTCATCCTTTGCATAAATCGGAACACCATTTTTGAATACAGCTTCCGGTTTAAGAACGGACGGATCTTTAAGCAGCATAAAGTCCGCAAGTTTTCCCGGTGCGATAGCTCCTCTGTCATAAAAATGCATCCGCTGACATGGTGTATATGTGGCACAGTAGATTGCCTGTTCCATCGGAAATCCCATATCGATCGCTTTCTGTACCACTGCATTCAGCGGTCCCTGCTCATACAAAACATCTGCCATAGTATCATCTGTTACAAAGGAACAATACTCGTAGAGCTGGTTCTGGCAGATATATTCCAGGATTTCCGGTTTCAACATTTTATCCTGGATCTCAAAAAACATTCCGTTTTCGATCCGCTGCTTTACTTCCTCAAGAGTATGTTCTGTATGATCACCATTAATACCCAGATAAAGAAACTTTGCAAGATCCAGATCCAGTAATGACGGACAGTGTCCCTCGATCACATATCCCGGATGGTCTTTTTTCAGATATTCCAGAAACCGGCTGATCTCCAGATCATTTTCCCGGATGATCTGCCGGTAATTCATGATTTCGCCTACACATACCACATCTTTTTCTTCCAGCAGATGCTTCATTGCACTGCAGTCAATGATCCCGCCTGTTGTTTCCAGCTTTTCACTGGTTGACGGAACGCTGCTTGGAATCCCGTAAAAAATATCGATAGGTGCATTCTTTGCCGCAGAGATCATTTCCAGAATCCCTCGGATCCCTTTGACATTGGCCATTTCGTGAGGCTCTGAAACCACCGTCGTCACACCATTTTCTCCTGCACATTTTCCAAAAAAAGCCGGTGTGGCCATAGAACTCTCAATATGCATGTGAATATCTGTCAGTCCTGGAATCATGTATGATCCCTTTGCATCGATCACATTGTCAGTCTGAAGATCCGTATCCTGTTTTCTGTCTATGTAATAAAATTTTCCATCTTTCACCGCAACATTGGCAGATATGAATTTCTTAAGATAGGAATTAAATACCTTTGCGTTTTTGATCAGCAGATGAACCTGCTCCATACCATTTCACCATCCTTAGATAATTGAATAAAAATACAACAGACAGACTGCTACCAGTACATACATGACCGGTTCAACCTTTTTGATCTTTCCTGCTGCGATCTTCATAACGAGATAAGCCGGAAGCGCCACGCAGATACCATTTGCGATATTATTTGCAAAAATCGTAAAGGTTACACATAAAAATGCCGGAATATACTCTGTAATATCCGAATAATCAATATTTCTCATAGCACCAAGCATATTGATGCCGATATAGATCAGCACCGGACCGGTTGCCGCAGATGGGATCACAAGAGCCAGTGGTGCCAGAAACAGCGAAAGTCCGAAGAAAATGCTTGTAAAAATAACCGTAAGTCCCGTTTTTCCTCCTGCTTCTACGCCTGCAGATGACTCCAGATAAGTAGTAAGACTCGGCATTCCAAACAATGCTCCAAAGCTTGTTGCAATCGCATCTACCTTAAAGCATTTATCAATACCCGGAAGATTTCCATCCTTATCCAGATAGCCTGCCTTTGCTCCCACTCCCAGAACTGTTCCGAATGTAGAAAAGAAATCCGGTACAAACAGAGCGATCAGAAATGGAATATAAGCAAAATTCAGCGCTCCCATAAAATCAACTTTCAGGAACTGATGGCCGATACCTGCCGGAAATGCAAAAATGGATTCCGGAGCATGTGTAACACCGAAAGGAATTCCTGCCAGAGTGGTCAGCAGGATCGCAAGAATCATACCACCCGGTATATTTCGTACCTTGATCACCAGAAGGATCAGAAATCCGATCACTGCTACGATCACAGATGGAGATGCAAGATCTCCAAAGGAAAGACAGTTTTTTGCATCATTTGCCACAATCAGGCCACAGTTTTTTGCACCAAGAAGTGCGATAAACAGACCAATACCGGCACTAACCGCTTGTTTCAGGCTTACCGGGATCACACGTACCACGGCTTCTCTCAGACCAAAGAATGAAATTATGATAAAAAGAACACCACTCCAGAATATCACACCTGCTGCGATCGGCATACTTACGCCTTCATTGGTAATCATAGATGCAATAATTCCAACGCTTCCAAGTCCCGGAGCCAGAGCAAACGGTCGATTGGTAACCAATGCCATTGCACAGCTGGTCACAATGATCAGAATGATCATAGCTGTCAGAGTCGTGTGTTTATCATAACCGGCGCCTGCCAGAATATTTGGGATCGTAGCAAGCACATACGCCATAGTTACAAAAGTTGTCAGTCCTGCCAGAAGTTCTGTTTTTATATTTGTATTGAACTCAGACAGTCTGAACTGTTTTTCCAGCCAGTTTTTCATTTATTTTTTCCCCCTTGATATGATGATAGGATGTATTGTAAAATATGCATATCAGGAAGTCAAATTCATATTATACATAAAAATTATGCCAAAATGGAATAGTTGGAGGAAAACATGAACTATCATGAACTGAAGTACATTCTCTGCATTGCCAAATATCAGAATCTTACAAAAGCCGCACAGGAGCTTTATATTTCCCAGCCAACCCTGACCAAGCATCTCCAGAAACTGGAACGAGAAATGGGGACCAAGCTGTTCAGCCGCAGCGGAAACAGCTATACACCTACCTTTGCGGGCCGCAAATATATGGAGTATACCCGAAAGATCCTGCAGATACAACAGGACTGGGAAAAAGAGCTGAAAGATCTTACAGAAAATAATGAAGGAGAACTGAATGTTGCTTTCCCACTGATGAGGAGTACCTGTATGGTTCCTCAGATCATGACCTCTTTTTTTCAAAAATATCCTAAAGTAAAGGTCAATATCCTGGAAGAGGCATATTCTATCCAGGAAAAACTTCTGCTCAATGATCAGCTTGATTTTGGCATTTTCAATGAAGTACATAAACACCCCAAGCTGGAATACGAACTGCTGAAAAAAGAAGAAATCCTTCTGATCATGCCTCCGGAGCACCCATTGGCTGCTGCCGGCAGTGTATCCACTCACGGCATATACCCGAAGCTTGATCTCTCACTTCTGGCAGAAGAGCCTTTTATCCTGCATTTTCCAGAACAGACTACCGGACAGCTTTCGCTGGAAGCATTGAAAGCTGCCCATATCAAGCCTTATGTGCCAATTCAGAGCCGCAACACAGAAACCTGTGTCAAACTCTGCATGCAAGGACTTGGTATGTGTTTCACCCCGGAAACCTATGTTCAAAATATGGACCTCCCTGTAAAACCAGCCTGTTTTTCCATTGGTGAAGATGGCGTCTTCAGCACACTGACAATTGCATACCGAAGAGGTACCTATCTCCCACAGTACGCCCGGGATTTTATATGTACTGCGAAGAAGGTCCTGTAGTGTTTTGATCAACATATATTGAAGCAAAAAATCTTCTGTTCAGAGGGAATATTTTTATTGCATTATTCTGAATATTCCTGTATAATTGACACAATAATCAAAACTTAAGAGCGTAACGTACAAGGGCGTACAGCACATATTTCCTGTGTCTGTACGCCTTTGTGTTATTTCTGCAGTCCTGCGGATATTTCGCTTTGAGAAAGGGAGGAGATTTCTATGATGAATGCAATCGGAAGTGTGATAAACCAGATCGACAGTCTGGTGTGGGGCTGGTGGATGATCATTTTACTTCTGGGCACCCATATTTTCATGACCATCCGTACCGGTGTGATCCAGCGTAAGATTGGTACCGCCATTCGCCTGTCTGTCACCAAAGATACCAATGCGGAAGGTGAAGTAAGCCAGTTTGGCGCCCTGACAACAGCCCTTGCTTCCACTATTGGAACCGGAAATATCATCGGTGTCGGTACTGCCATTGCTCTTGGCGGTCCCGGTGCAGTCCTCTGGTGCTGGCTTACCGGTGTCTTCGGAATCGCCACCAAATACAGTGAGTCTCTCATCGCTGTAAAATACCGCGTCAAAACCAAAGACGGCCGTATGCAGGGTGGTGCTATGTATGCCCTAGAGCGCGGATTAAATATGCGCTGGCTTGGTCTGATCTTTGCCTTTTTCGGTGGCTTTGCTTCCTTTGGAATCGGATGTGCTACCCAGGTCAATGCCATTGCAACGGTATGTAATGAGAACCTTCATATTTCGCCGGCAGCGATCGGCATTGCTGTGGCAGTTCTTACTGCCCTTGTTATTTTCGGCGGGATCAAATCCATCGCCAATGTATGTGAACGTCTTGTTCCGTTTATGGCATTTTTCTATGTGATCGGATGTATCATCATCCTGGGGATCAATTTCGATTTTATCATTCCCGCAGTAAAAACCATCTGCAAATTTGCTTTTACCCCTGGTGCTGCTGCAGGAGGTCTTGTAGGACGTGGTATCATGATGGCCATGCAGTATGGAATCGCAAGAGGACTTTTTTCCAATGAATCCGGTATGGGTTCTGCCCCCATCGCCGCTGCTGCCGCACAGACAAGAAATCCGGTTCGTCAGGCTCTCGTTTCCAGCACCGGTACATTCTGGGATACCGTTGTGGTATGTCTGATGACCGGTCTTGTTCTGGTAACCAGTATTATGAAAAATCCTTCGATCGACATGGGAAATATCACTGATGGCGGTGTTCTTACTACACTGGCTTTTCAGCAGATCCCGGTTCTTGGTCCTGTGATCCTTGTAGTGGGTATCATTTCCTTCGCATATTCTACAGTCCTTGGATGGGCATATTATGGCGAGCGGTGCGTGGAGTATTTCTCCGGCAAAAAGGGACTCATCCCCTATCGTGTGCTGTATATTGCGGTAGCTGCCATCTCCCCTGTTATTTCTCTGAACCTGGTATGGACCGTAGCGGATATCCTGAATGCACTGATGGCTATTCCAAACCTGATCGCAGTACTACTGCTTTCCAATGTGATCGTAAAAGAGACCAAAAAATATATCAACGATCTGGATGCACGGGATGACACACCGGTGGAAGTGATCGATAAATAAAAAAACGATAAATATAAGCATTTTATATAACAAAGTTACAGCTCCGACTGCTTCTCATATTACAAAGCAGTCGGAGCTGTCCGTTTACAAATGTCTTCTTCACTTTTTTATAATACATCCTGTGCTTTCATCTCTTCGGACACAGCAAGATATTCTTTGCTGTTTTCCACGATACCAAGCTTCTCTTCCCAGGTAAGATTTCGTTTGATCCTGGCCGGACTTCCCATTACCAGAGAACCATCCGGGATCACCGCATTTTTAGTCACAAGACTGCCGGCTCCTATGATACAGTCGTTTCCGATCTTTGCACCATCCAGGATCACGGCTCCCATTCCGATCAATGTCCGGTCTCCGATGGTACATCCATGGATCACCGCATTATGTCCCACAGTAACGTTGTTTCCGATATGGACCGGCATGTTGTGGCTCACATGAATGGTACAGTTTTCCTGGATATTTGTTTCTTCTCCGATCACTACCGGCGCATCATCCCCGCGGATCACCGCATAATATAATACACAGCTGTCACGGCCGATCGTTACATTTCCAAGGATCACAGACTGCTTTGCGATCCTGGCACCTTCTGCGATCTTTACATTTTTATAATTCATTTTTCCTCCTGAATCTGCTTTCCCTGTACAGGATTCTGCCATATGATATTTCTGATCATGGGTTCTATACGCAACAGCAATTCCTTTTTAATCCATATTATATTTCGTCCGGATCACAATATCTGTATACTGGTATTCCTTTTCCGGTGCCTTGCTGTCAAAGAGAAGCTGGAACAAAATAATCACCGGAGAATGTCCCTGTACAGCCGCATCCTGACCGATAAGGAAATTGATCGTCCCCTCTTTCAGCCATTTCAGATTTTCTTCCAGGAAATCATTGGCGATCACATGCATGGTTTTATCCTTTCCAAGCTTCTGCAAGGTCTGGCAGACACCCTTTACACCATGACCCGTAATATAGATCCCGGTCAGCTCCGGATAAAGCTCCAGAAATTCTTCCACGATCTTGGATGCCACCCATTCGTCATCATAAGAATACCTTATATCCACGATCTCGATTCCCGGAAAGCTTTCTTTAATCTCTGTCGTAAATCCTTTCTGCCTGCTGATCAGACCAGGATTGGCAACCTGTCCGGAAATTATGGCAACCTGCCCGTTTCCGCCTGTCATCTCCCACATCAGGCCTGCTGCCGTACGACCGGCCTGAAAGGTATCCTGTCCCACAAAGCATAACCTTTTTGTATCTTCCAGATCCGCATTAAAGGTAACTATCGGAATTCCATACTCTTCCTGATACTGATCGATCCTCGCTCTCAAAAGCTGATCCTCTGATGGAGTCAGCGCGATTCCATTAAACCCCTTTTCCCGGAGTTCTTCCATTGCAGCCATTACTTTTTCCGGTTCCACACCTTCGATCTCATAGATCTTTACTGTTCCGCCAAAGCTCTCCACTTCTTCTTTTGCTTCCAGGACCCCATTTAAAACCTGCTGCATAAAAGGAGTCTCCATATACTGAAGGATCACACCGATACGGATCTTTCTCTTTGCCATGGCAAGAGCACGACCGGCACGGCTGGGCTGGTATCCCATCTCCCGGGCGATCCTTTTGATCCTTTCCTCTACTTCCGGGCGGATACGGCCTCTGTTGTTCAGTGCCCTGTCCACAGTGCCTCTTGAAACTCCTGCTGCTTCCGCAATCTGTTGTAATGTTACTGCCATATTTTACCCTCCAAAACCTCTCCTGTGCGCTTTGTGTTCACGCGCACGCTCTTTGTCCCATTATACACATTTACACTTTCTCAGGCAATCCCTGATTTCATTATTTTTATAATTTTCCTTTACGATCAGACAGGCCCGGCATAAACAGGTGCATTCCCTCAGCCAAAAATGCTTCCGAAAAAATCTCCGGAAGCATTTTTATCATTGCAAAACAGATCCCTTTGTCAGTCCAAAAGCTCCTGTACCATCTCGGGAGTAAAGGTTACAGCCTTCACATGATCCACCTCGATCTGATACAGGGCATTGGCCGCAATATGCTCCGCAGCCTGCTCCAGATCACGGATTCCTGTGGTATCTTCAAATTTCTTAATTACTGCGTCCAGCGCCTCATCTGTTACGATACATTCTTCCTGTTTCAGGCTCATACGTTTCAGAACCTTGGGAAGCGCAAATCTGGAAAAGATGATCTTCTTTTCCTCCGGTGTGTAATCAGGAATATCGATCACTGCAAAACGTGACATCAGAGGTGCGCTGATCTGTGCCTTATCATTGGCTGTGGCAATAGGATAGACACCAACTGTCGGAACCATACATTCCATATAGTTATCTGTAAAACCAAGATTATCCAGCAGTGTCAGAAGCACGTCTGCCGGATTTCCGTTTCCTTTACCTGATGCAGCCTTGTCAAGCTCATTGATGATAAATACCAGATTGGATTCTCCTGCCATGGAAAAAGCCTCCATGATGATTCCAGGCTTGGCATTTGCATAAACACGAGAGCTTCCTGTAAGCTGTTCCGGATCATTGATCGAACTCATATCCAGGGTTGTCCACGGCATTTTCAGGATTCTTGCAACTGCATAAGCGATCTGAGATTTACCGGTACCTGCAGGTCCTACAAGAAGCAGTCCGTAGGCAGGAAGTGTATGAGTACGATTAATCTGAATGATCGTCTCAATGATCCTCTGTTTTACACGCTCCATTCCATAAAGCTCCTCATCCAGGATACGGCGTGCTTCCTTCGGATCAATAGACTCAAAATAATTATGCTTCCACTGAATATTCATCATGATGGAAAGTGCTCTCTGGGCATGGCGTCTTTCCTCCTGAGAAACCTCATGAGAACGGGCAACTGCCAGATTTCTTCTTGCCCAGAGACGGATATTATCCGGCATAGTCTTTCCGGCACAGTTCATAAAGTCGGTGATACTCTGAATACTGGTAAGCTTCATATCGTCACCGTCTTCTTCCTCCTCATCGTTCTCATTTTCTTCTGCCGGCGCACTGCTTGCAAACAGACGCTCGATCATAAACTGAAGAAATCCGTCCTCAGCAGAAAGCTTGGTGCCTCCGCCAAAAGCGATCTCGCGGATTTTGTAAACGGCATATCCTTCTTCTGTATTCTGTCCTGAAAGACGGATGTTGATATGATTTTCTCCGAGCCATTTGATCAGGCTTGTAAAACGGGAATCGATCTTCAGGATGTCTGCCGGAAAAACACCGTCCTCTTCCTTAAACTCAAATGCAGTCTGCTTCGCAGGATTGGAAAAATATCCGCAGGAATGATGTTTCCACTCTCTTTTGCTGTTATCCAGGATCAGCACCGGTTTCTCCGGTGTGGCTTTTGTTTCATTAGAACGAAATGTTGTATATGTGCACTGGCTTTTTGTCTCTTTTTTATCTGCCGGCGCTGCGCTGAAATCAAAAACTGGCATATTTTTTACTCCTCTTTCTCTGAAAAATATCTTCATTCAGTTTATCATGGATTGGAAATCTCAACAACTGCTGATATGGTTTTTTATGCATTTTTTATATTCGTCATTTTCCCGTAAGTTGTTTAAACAGTTCCACAGTTTGCCGATTGACACTGCCTGTAAACTATGTTATCGTGCAATCATGTCTGCTTTCATTTTTTACAAAAGCTGACACAGTTACCATGTATGTGATCTACTGTTTTTCACGTCATTGTAATTGTATTTTTTGGGAGGAGGAAATGAGAAATCAACTTTCACAGCGGGATGATTTTTATCCACAGATCGTTAAGCTTGTCATCCCCATCATCATTCAGAACCTGCTAAGTGCAGCAGTAAATTCTGCCGATGTTATCATGCTGAACTTTGTAGGTCAGTCATCCATCTCCGCAGTATCTCTAGCAGCGAATTATTCCAATGTCCTGTTTATGGTATATTACGGTCTTGGTACGGGAGCCACCCTGCTTTGTGCCCAGTATTATGGAAAGGGAGATTACAAAGCCATTCAGATCATCGAGGGAATCGCTCTTCGTTTTTCCATGATCATCTCTGTTCTCGTGGCGCTCGTTGCATTTACCATGCCGCAGATGATGATGAAACTGTTCACCAATGATCCGAAGCTTCTGGCCATTGGTTCTTCCTATATCCGCATTATGGGTATCACCTATATCTGCTGGGGTATGACGGAGGTTTATCTGGCTGTTCTTCGAAGCATTGGACGGGTGACTACCAGCATGGCGATGAATATGCTGGCCTTTGGACTGAATATCCTTTTGAATGCGACTTTTATCTTCGGATTGTTCGGAGCACCCAAGCTTGGTGCTACCGGTGTAGCTATTGCTACTGCACTTTCCAGAATGATCGAGCTGATCGCCTGTTTTATTGTTTCTGCTTTCAGCAAAAATGTCCGACTGGATCTCCGATGTATGTTCACAAAAAACAAACTGCTGTTCAGTGATTTCGTGCGGCTTTCCCTGCCGGCTCTTGGCAATGATATTTCCTGGAGTATTGGTTTTTCCATGTACTCTGTGATCCTGGGGCATCTTGGTACGGATGCGGTTGCTGCCAATTCTCTGGTTGTAGTAGTCCGTAATATCGGCTCTGTTTTCTGTTTTGGTATTGCCAGTGCAGGAGGTATCCTTCTAGGCAATGTTATGGGGCAGGGCGATCTGGAACGTTCCAGGCGTTATGCTTCCAAAACACTGAAGCTTACTGTTATTGCAGGTTTTTTGGGCGGACTTATCGTTCTTGCCATCACACCGTTCGTAATGAGATTTGCGTCCCTGACACCCACTGCCATGCATTATCTGAAATATATGCTTCTGATCAACAGCTACTATATTATGGGGTCTGCCGTAAATACAACCCTGATCGCTGGTGTGTTCCGGGCAGGTGGTGATACAAAGTTTGGTCTGATCTGTGATACCATTGATATGTGGGTATATGCAGTACCCCTTGGATTCTTCACTGCTTTTGTACTGAAGCTGCCGGTTATGTGGGTGTATTTTCTGCTCTGTACGGATGAATTTGTGAAGTGGCCATGGGTGATCAAAAGGTATCTCAGTGGGAAGTGGGCTAAGAATATTACCCGCGAGAATATATTTGAAAATAAATAGAATACAGAAACATTTTAGACGGCTGGAATCTGCGTTATTTTTCAAAAATTCGCTGTTTGAGCGAAGAAAGTTTCGGACTTTTGGAAAATAACTTTAGCAGGTTCCAGCCGTTCGTTACTCAACTACCGCTGCAGTCCTTCTATCACCATCTCTGTCAGACGCACAACACTTCCCTGCACCTCCCGGATCTCTTTCTCCGAAATACCATCCTTATGAAATCCCCCGGTGCAAACCACTCTCTTTCCCAGCTCTTTCGAAACCTTCTCCGCCATCCACCGGCAGATCACCTCGTCCTTATGTCCCGGAAAATTCAAAACTGAAGAAGTCGCACTCACAGAACCATCCCCTGTCAGAGACACTCTCGGTTCCGTCTGCACCACACATCCCAGATGAGGTCTCTCTCCGCCTTTCAGACAGATAAGCACATCCTCTCCGATAAATGCAGCACTGACCTCCAGCTCACAGCCTGCAGTCTCCACACACTCTTTTATAATCCATTCCATCTGCGATACTCCTTTGCTTCGATCCCAAACGGTTCCAAAAGCTTTGCTGCAATATGATACACCATATCATCAATGCTCTCCGGTTTATGATAAAACGTCAGCATCGGCGGAATGATCCGCACTCCCGGAAGCATGGAAAGCTCATAAAGATTTCGGAGATGAATCCCGCTTAACGGTGTTTCTCTGGCTGCCAGCACCAGTATTCTCTGTTCCTTGACCGTCACATCTGCCGCACGCAGAATAAGATTATCTGCATAGCCACTGTGGATCCCCGCGATCGTCTTCATGCTGCAGGGCACGATCAGCATCCCCTCTGTTTTGAAAGAACCACTGGCCGGTTTTGCCCCAATTTCTCCCGGTGCACATACATGATCTGCCAATCGTTTCACATCCTCCGGTTCCAGCTCCGTCTCCTGGCGAAGAGTCAGCTCTGCACTGGAACTCATGATCAGATAAGACTCAAAATCCGGATTCTCCCGGATGATCTCCAGACATTTTACAAGGAGCGGCAGGCCGCTTGCACCTGTCGCACCAACTATAATTCTCTTTTTCATTTTTTCAGCCATTTCTCCGGATCCAGTTCCATAAAACGGGCTCTGTGAAAATCTTCCTTCAGATCATAAGGCACCGTACAGTCAAAAATAGTCTTGCATGCAATTCCATGATCACGAATACTTGGAGAAAATGCAGGATCATTGGACGGATCAAGAGGATGACAACGGACACCCGGAATGGTGATCACATCCACATCCCCCTGGAATCTCGTATTCATCGCCCAAAGTACGTCATTCATATCAAAGCAGTCCACATCTTCATCTACCAGAAATACATTTTTCAGCTCACTGAAGGCGGAAAATGCAAGAAGTGCAGCCTGACGCTGTCTTCCCTCATCACTTTGAGAAAGCTTTTTAAACTGAAGGACAGCCATATACTTTCCACCTCCGGCACTGCTGCAGTATACGTTCTGAAGTCTTCCAGGCATTGCTTTTTCCACCATGCCATAGATGCTGGCCTCTGTAGGGATTCCCGCCATGGATACGTGCTCCTCACTTGGCCCGATACAGGTCTGCATGATCGGATTTTCACGATGTGTCACTGCTGTAACCTTGATCAGCCAGCACTGATCACTTGCAGGCCCTGTATATCCCGGAAACTCCGGCATGGCGTATCCGGTATTGCTGTTCTGATCTTCCTTTACACGCACACCCGGGATCACTTCTCCCTCGATCACGTATTCCGCATTGGCGATGGCACGCTCGTTAACGGTTAAACATTTACAGAGTTTCACCGGCTCTTTGCGCAGTGCACCGGCTACAGACAGCTCATCATACCCCAGTGGTGTTGTAGGTGGCTCAAAACAGGAACCGATCTCAATAGCAGGATCAACTCCGATACTGATAGAAATAGGCAGCCTTTGTCCCAGCTCCTCAGCACGCTCTGCCATTGCTCCGATATGTCTGGCACCAGGTGTAAAGAAAATGGAAAGCTCATCTTTTCCCTGAATGCAAAGACGATGAATGGTCACATCGTGAACTCCAGTATCCGGGTGTGTGGCGTAGCACATGCCAAGTGTGATATACGGGCCCGCATCATCCGGTGTGTTCGTTGGCGCAGGAACCAGCTTATAGAGGTCAAAATCTGGATCTGCTGCCTTATGCACCACCTGCTGACACGGTGCATCGCCTTCAAGATCGACTGGTGGAATTGGATTCTCCACGCTTTTGCAGAGCATCTTTCCAAGATTTTCCGGCTGAGTGTCAAGTAAAGCAGCAACTCTTTTTCTGCTTGCCAGAAGACCGATAGCTACCTTTGCATCCGGGTGTCCTTTTATACGATTAAAGATCATGGCAGGTCCTTCCTTTGTGGGACGCTTCACCGTTCCACCGGCTCCTACATAACGATATACCCCTGCAAGCTCTGCCATCGGATCAACTTCCACCTCTGTTTCGATCAGCTGATCTGGCATCTGCTCCAGAAGTGCCAGAGCACTTCTCAGATCTCTTACTTTTTCTGCCATAAAAAACCTCCTGCGTTATCTTTATATTACTGTTCACTCCGTTCTCAGTAACATCTTTATTTTCTTATGTTATTTTATCTCTTTTTTACATGGTGAATCAATTCTTTCTATGATATAATTGTTTCCAATATGGAATGATTCGTCACTATTTTCTAAAAGGCAGGTGTTACCATGACTCTTGAACAGATCGACTATTTTATCTGTGCAGCTCAGTCCCGGACTTTTTTTGATGCTGCAGAAGCTATGCATATCTCCCAGTCCTCCCTTTCCAAGCAGATCATGAAACTGGAAAAAGAACTGGAGCTTACCTTATGGGACCGCAGCAAGCGTACTGCTGTGCTTACTCCTGAAGGAGAGTTTTTTTACAAAGAAGCACTTAAGATTTCCAGACAGTATCATCGTTCTCTGGAAGCAGTGTACCATTTTAAGGACAGTAAGCTCCAGGCACTTCATATTGGAACACTTCCTTTTCTTTCTCAGTACCGTCTTACTTCTGTGATACACAGTTTTTGTGATACACACCCGGAGCTTTCTTTTTCTCTGAAAGAGGTAGAAGACGAAGAACTTCTTTCCGGTCTTGAAAAAGACTTTTTTAATCTGATCTTTGTACGAAAACACATGATAGACCCGGAACTCTATACTTTTCATGCTCTCACAGCAGACCGTCTGGTTGCTGTTTTTCCTGAAGCTCATCCCTCTGCGTCCAAAAAATCGGTCTCTCTTTCCGAACTGAAAAAAGAATCTTTTATCCTGATGCCTCCGCACACTTCCATTTACCGTTTCTGTATGCAAAGTTTTCATAATGCAGGGATCCACCCTCAGCTTCTGCGTACTGCCCGTGCAGAATCTATTGTCAGCGCAGTGGAAATTGGCGAAGGGATCAGTCTTCTTACAGAAAGCAGCTTTCAGTTCTTTCGTCAGCCTTCGCTTGTTGCTATCCCGGTTAATGGACTGGAAAAGCTATCTGTTGGAATTGCCCATAAAAAAAATATGGCTCTCACAACCTCTGCAGAATGTTTTCTGCAGTTTGTGAAAAGCCATATGTAAGGTATTTTTTCTATAATCCAAGCATCATTCCCACACCATGTACCGCAAACGCAACGATCCATGCAGTGGCACACTGTACTGCTACAATACCAGCGGCAGCTCTTACAGTTCCCATCTCCCGACGCACAGTTGCAATAGCTGCAACACAGGGTGTATAGAGCAAGGTAAAGATCAAAAATACGTAAGCAGTAAACGGTGTAAACAACGTCTGAAGCAACGCCGTATTTCCGCCCAGAAGGACTGTCAGCGTAGACACAACACTCTCTTTTGCCATAAAGCCCGTGATCAATGCGGTGGATACTCTCCAGTCACCAAAGCCCAGCGGAGCAAAAAGTGGTGCCACGATGCTTCCGATCTGTGCCAGAAGGCTCTGATCTGTGCTGGTAACAAGGTTAAGACCTGCATCAAAGTTCTGCAGGAACCACACGATCAGCGTTGCCGCAAAAATAATTGTAAACGCTTTCTGGATAAAGTCCTTCGCCTTTTCCCAGATCAGCTGTCCTACACTTTTTGCAGAAGGAAGCCGGTAATTGGGAAGCTCCATGACAAACGGAACCGGCTCTCCCTTATATTTCGTCTTTTTCAGGATCAGCGCATACAGGATCCCGCAGAGAATTCCTGCAAAATAAAGGCTGATCATCACAACTCCTCTCCACTGCTTCGGGAAAAATGCACTGGTGAGAAGTCCGTAGATTGGAAGCTTGGCACTGCAGCTCATAAACGGAGTAATCAGGATCGTCATTTTCCGGTCACGTTCACTGGATAATGTTCTGGTTGCCATAATGGCCGGCACCGAACAGCCGAATCCGATCAGCATCGGCACAAAGCTTCTTCCGGAAAGTCCGATCTTTCGAAGGAGCTTGTCCATAACAAAGGCTACACGAGCCATATATCCGGTATCTTCCAGGATTGACAGGAAGAAAAACAAAGTAACGATCGTAGGAAGAAATCCGATCACGCTTCCGATACCGCTTAAAATTCCATCCACAACCAGTGACTGCAGTACTGAGCTGACACCTGCCACCTCCAGTCCCCTGCCAATAAGTGCAATTACCCAGTTCACGACCATAGTCATTCCGTCTGAAAGCCAGGCTCCCAGATAATTAAACGTCATCACAAATACAATTGCCATAATTCCTACAAAACAGGGAATTGCTGTATATTTTCCGGTAAGGATACGATCTATGGCGACACTTCGTTTATGCTCACGGCTTTCTGCCGGTTTTACCACAGTTTTCTCACAAAGCTTTTCAATAAAATTGAAGCGCATGTTCGCAAGAGCTGCCTCACGGTCCAGACCGCCATCCTTCTCCATAACATGTACCAGCCCATCAAGAACCTTTTTTTCACCTTCAGGCAAAGCCAGACGTTTTTCGATCAGAGAATCTTTCTCTACGATCTTCGTAGCTGCAAAACGTACAGGAAGTCCTGCTTTTTTTGCATAGGGTTCGATCAGATGTACGGCTGCATGGATACATCTGTGAAGTGCGCCTACCGGATCCTTCGGTGACTGATTGTCAGTACAGAAATCAATTCTTCCTGGTGCTTCTCTGTATCTTGCAACATGGACTGCATGATCGATCAGCTCATCAATTCCTTCATTCTTCGCTGCTGAAATAGGTACAACCGGAATTCCTAAAATCTCCTCCAGTTCATTGATCCGAACAGAGCCTCCATTTGCCCTTACCTCATCCATCATATTTAAGGCCAGCACCATTGGGATTCCAAGCTCCATCAGCTGCATGGTAAGATAAAGATTTCTCTCAATATTGGAAGCATCTACAATATTAATGATTCCTGTCGGCTTCTCATTCAGCAGAAAATCTCTTGTTACGATCTCCTCGCTGGAATACGGGGAAAGTGAATAGATTCCAGGAAGATCCGTTACCGTTGCCTCCGGATGCCTCCGGATGCTTCCTTCTTTCTTGTCAACAGTTACACCCGGAAAGTTACCAACATGCTGATTGGAGCCTGTCAGCTGATTAAAAAGAGTTGTCTTTCCACAGTTCTGATTACCTGCCAGTGCAAACGTGATCGGTTCCCCTTTGGGAATCGTATCACCGATCCGGTTCTTGCGATAATCTCGAGCCTTTCCAAGTTCTCCCACACCAGGATGAGCAATCGGCTGATGCCGTTCATTTTCTTTCTTCGTTTCCGTCATGGATTCGATCGATACGATCTCAATCTTTGCAGCTTCCGCCAGCCGCAATGTCAGCTCATATCCGCGCAGCACAAGCTGTACCGGATCTCCCATAGGAGCTGTTTTACGAAGAGACACTTCTGTCCCCGGTGTAAGCCCCATATCCAGAAGATGATGTCTCAGCTCCCCCTCGCCACGAACACTGATGATTCTGCCACATTCTCCAGTCTTTAATTTGTCCAGTGTCATATTGTCACCTCATCATAAGTACAATTTACATGGTCAATACATATATCTGTATTATCCACTGGTACATCGTTTCGTAAATAACTATATCAATCGGATTCACAGACAAGTGAATGGTATAGTTATTTCAAAAACGATGTACTAATATAAATGTAACACAATTTAAGTTATTTGACAATAACTGATTAATCTGATAAGTTTCGTACAAATAATACCAATTCAAAAGTTATTTATCATTAACATTTATATTTTTTCTCACTTTAACACAATTCCTGTTTGATAAACAAACACCTTCATATTTTTTTTGCAGACATACAATAACATCCATGTATATTCCCGCAATAAAAAAGCGCAAACGACATATTATCTGTCGTCTGCGCCTTTTTATTGCGAGAACCGCTTCGGTGAATCCTTACTCACCAATTAACCAATTGTACATTTCCTCATACTGACGCGCGGAATTGTTCCAGGAAAAATCTGCAGCCATCGCGCGATCTACCATTTTATTCCATTCACGTTTCTTGTCATAATATACACTCTCTGCATAACGGATCGTAGCAAGCATTTCATGTGCATTGTAATTTACGAAGGAGAATCCTGTTCCGGTTCCCTCGAATTCATTGTACGGGACAACTGTATCCTTCAGACCACCGGTCTCTCTGACGATCGGAAGAGTTCCATAACGAAGGCTCATCAGCTGGCTTAAGCCACATGGCTCAAACAGTGACGGCATCAGAAATGCGTCAGATGCTGCATAAATTCTGTGAGACATTGCCTCATCATAGTAGATCTGTGCAGATACCTTGCCATGATACTTCCAGTCAAAATGACGGAACATATTCTCATAACGTTCCTCACCGGTACCAAGAGCAACGATCTGAACCGCATCCTGACACAGTTCGTCCATAATATAAGCGATCAGATCAAATCCCTTCTGATCTGTCAGGCGGGATACAATACCGATCATCATAGCTTTCGGATCCTGCTCAAGTCCAAGATCTTTCTGAAGCTGGATCTTGTTCTTGATCTTCTCCTTGCGGAAGTTCTTTGCATTGTAGTTCTTGGTGATATTCGGATCTGTCTCCGGATTGAATTCATTGTAATCAATACCATTTACAATACCACGCAGGCTGTTGGCTCTCGCATTGAGAAGTCCGTCCAGCTTCTCACCATAAAACGGTGTCTTGATCTCTTCTGCATAGGTATTACTTACTGTGGTAATGGCATCTGCAAATACCATACCGCCCTTCAGGAAGTTTGCGTCCTTGTATGCTTCCAGTTTATCCGGCGCAAAGTAGTAATCGGAAAGGCCTGTGATATCCTTAACAGTCTTAACATCCCATACACCCTGAAATTTCAGGTTATGTATTGTCATAACAGTCTTGATTCCACGGAAGAATTCATTCTCCTGGAAAGAATCGTGAAGGTAAACCGGAACAAGTCCTGTCTGCCAGTCATGACAGTGGATGATATCCGGTCTGAATCCGATCACCGGAAGAACCGATAACACAGCTTTGGAAAAGAAAGCAAATTTCTCAAGATCCCATGGTGCGCTGTCATATGGTTTCGGACCGCTGAAATAATATTCATTGTCAATGAAGTAAAACTGGATCCCGTCATACTGCATCTGCATAATGCCTACATAGCAGTTCTTAAATCCCAGATCCATATAAAAATGGGTCACATACTCCATTTTGTCTTTCCATTCCTGTTTCATACAGGCATATTTCGGTAAAATCACGCGGATATCAAAATATTTTTTGTCAAAGCACTTAGGCAGTGAGCCGGCAACATCAGCGAGTCCTCCTGTTTTGATAAAAGGTACTGCTTCTGATGTAGCAAACAGAATTTTTTTCATCTGTATTCCCCTCCCTGGGTACACCCGTTTTTATTTATGATTATACTCCAAAATTCATCTAATTTAAAGACCGATTTTTATATTCTAGTCTGATTTTATCTGCGATCAGTGCTATAAATTCAGAATTCGTGGGTTTCCCTTTTCCGGTGCTTACAGTATATCCAAACAATTCATCAATGGTATCCATCTTTCCCCGGCTCCATGCCACCTCGATCGCATGTCGGATCGCCCGCTCCACTCTGCTCGGTGTTGTCTGATGGCGTTTCGCAATGGTTGGATATAATACCTTGGTAATGGAATTGAGCATTTCCATGTCATTGACAGACAAAATGATCGCATCCCTTAAATACTGATACCCCTTGATGTGTGCCGGAACTCCGATCTCATGAATGATATTCGTCACATCGGTTTCCAGATTCCTCTCCGGCTGAGGCTTTTTGGTTTCTGTGATACCTGGCCTTGCAATCTCCCGCACTCTTCTGTCCCCAATCTTCCGAATATGTTTGATCCGGTTTAAAAGTGTGGTGTTGTCAAAAGGCTTCAAAACATAATAGTCTGCTCCAAGACTGAATGCATCCTCTGTAATCCTCTCCTGTCCAATTGCAGATAATACGATAAACACTGGAACTTTTTTGACATTTGCGTTATGGGAAAATTTCTCCATAACGGAAAGACCGTCCATCTTCGGCATAATGATGTCGAGAATCACCACATCCGGCTCCTTATCTTTGATTATGTTACAGATTTCTTCTCCGTTGTGTGCTTTTCCGACCAGTTCAAGGTCTTTATCTTCTTCGATCATCTGACCGAGCATGTCTGTCATTTTCGCGTTATCATCAGCAATTGCAACATTTAATTTGTCCATGAGGACCCTCCTAACTTCTATCTCCTTGGGTTTCCAGACATACCCCCTGTCACCACGGCAGTAACCGACACTGTTAGCTGCCTGCGCTTTCCCCTTGCTGGCGACAAAATTATTATAGTGGAAATCCTGTAGTAAAATCAAGATAAAAGTAGTTATTTTATCACACTTTCGTACGATATTTTTCGACATTTTTTCTCTTATATATCACAAAATTCACCAAAATGCAGGTATTTCCATCTGTATCCGGCATTTTTCCCCATATAAAAAAGAGGCACTTTTCCCGGACTTTTTCCATGTTTTTGTGCCTCTTTCCTCAACTGCAGATTATGCATTGCCTGTCATATTTTCAATAAAAATCCCATATCCGCCGGTAGAATCCTGCACAAATACATGAGTCACAGCACCAAAGAGTTTTCCGTTCTGAAGCACAGGACTTCCAGACATTCCCTGAACAATCCCACCTGTTTTTTCCAGGAGTTCTTTATCTGTGATCTGGATCACGAAGCTCTTATTAGAATCCTCATGGTTCATATCAATCCTGGTGATCTCTGCGGCATATTCTTTTACTTCGCCGTCTGTGCAGCAGAGAACAGATGCGGGTCCAATTTTCAGATCCTGTTTGTAACCTACAGGAATCTTCTTCAGATCCAGATTTTTCACCTGATCAGCATCCACAGTTCCAAAAATGCCGTTTTTACTGTTTTCGGAAATCTCACCCAGGATATTGTCAGCTTCGTATCGGATCAGACCAGATAGTTCTCCGGGATTTCCTTTTTCACCTTTCCGGATCCCCAGGATCTGGGCGTTGTAAAGATTTCCATCTGCGATACTTAAAAGTTCGCCGGTATCCACATCGCTGATCCCGTGACCAAGAGCACCGAACCCTCCATTTTCGTCCACATAAGTCAGGGTTCCGATTCCCTGTGTATCGTCCCTCACCCAGATTCCAAGCTTGTATTTTCCTTTTTCATCTTTCACCGGCGTCAGGGACAGGGGAATCATCTCTTTTCCCCGGCGGACCTTCAGTGTTACAGATTCTCCGCAAAGATCTGCAAGATCCTCCAAAAGATCCTGCTTGCACTGAATCCGGTTCTGATCAAAAGCCACAATATAATCTCCCGGCTTTACAATGTCCCGGGCCGGTTCTTCCATCTCACCACTTTCCGAAAGGATCTCGCCTGTATCAATGATCAGAACTCCTTTCGTCTGCATATAAATACCTACTGCATCTCCGCTTGCATATACTTCTTTTGCAGTTATATTTTTTACCTTCACATCCTTAAAAGGGATCACTCCCAAGAGTCTGCAGTGCAACTTATAGCTGTCTTTTCCTGAAACGGTGATCGCATCATCAAAGCTGATAAAAGGGCGTTTAAGAAGATTGGCTACTTCCCGGCTGTCCTCATGATCCACCAGGATCTGATCCGGGATCTTTCTGTCCAGAAGCCGGTAGCCCAGCCATCCCATCAGAATCAGATCCAGCGCAAGAAATACAAGGAGCCAACATCGATATTTTCTTTTTCTGTTCATCTTACGTCACATCCTTTGTAATTTTCTGATACAAGCAAATCCCCACCCACTGCTTATTGCTTTTCGCAACTGAAGCAGGGGACTGACTTGATTCGGTTAAAAAAGAGGACCGACCTTTCGGCCGTCCTCTCTTAGTATGTAACGTATAAATTATTTCAGTCTTGTATTTTTTTGTTGCTGTGCCAATTCCTTCATCTCTCTTGCATTTCCAAGAACAGCCGGCGTGATCTGGGCACCGCCCAGAAGTCTGGCAAGCTCACGAACAGATTCCTCTCCTTCCAGAGGATGGATCTGGGTGATGGTTTCTGTTCCTTCTACATGTTTCTCAATCTCAAAATGGGTATCTGCCATTGCTGCGATCTGTGGAAGATGTGTGATACAAAGCACCTGCCTGTGCTGTCCGATCACTGCCATTTTTTCAGAGACCTTCTGTGCAGTACGCCCACTGATCCCTGTATCGATCTCATCAAAGATCAGTGTATCGATCTGATCTTTATCTGCAAGGATCGCTTTGATGGCAAGCATGATCCTGGAAAGCTCACCACCGGATACGATCTGTCCCAGCGGTTTTCTGCTCTCACCTGGATTTGTGGAAATCTCATATTCCACCGCATCATAACCATTATCTGTATAATTTTTTCTGCGGTCAAAACGGATAGAAAAATCCACATCCTCAAAATTCAGTTCCTTCAATCCTTCGATAATCTTTTCATCCAGCTGCTTACTGTATTCTTTCCGTATCTCTGAAAGTTCATGCGAAGCTTCCTCAAGAATCTTTTCTGCCTGCATAAGTTTTTCTTTCAGTAACCGGAAATTTTCTTCGAATCTTTGAAGTTTTTCTAATTTTTCCTGCTGTTCCTTCTGATAAGACAAAATTTCATGGATCGTCTGTCCATACTTTGCCTTCAGACTATTGATCAGATCCAGTCTTTTTTCTGTTTCAAAAAAAGTTTCTTCGTCAAAAGTCAAACTATCCATATAAGAGGACAGATCACGGCAGAAGTCACTGAGAAGTGAATCGATTTCCATAAGAGCTTCCTGTAAAGGTGCAAGATCCTTATCGTAATCTGCAATTCTTGAAAACTCTTTCAGGGCATTTCCGGTCATATCTGCGGCGCCCTGTTCATATCCGGTCATCCCACGAACCATTTGTGCTGTTTCCATGATCCTTCTGGCGTTGCTCAGCTTCCGGTAGCGGTCCTCCAGTGTTTCGTCCTCTCCTGGAATAAGAGCTGCCTCCTCGATCTCATTGATCTCAAATTCCAGAAAGGCTTTTTCACGGTTGCGCTGTTCCTCATCCATATCCAGTGCTTTCAGCTGATCCACACAGTCCCGATACTCCTGATAAGCTTTCCGGACCTTCTCCCTGGCAGGAAGGATCTGTTCCTTTCCATATACATCCAAAATAGCCAGCTGGCGGTCTCCATAAAGAAGTGACTGATGCTCATGCTGTCCGTGAATGTCCAGAAGACAGGCTGCTGCTGCTTTCATCTGGCTGACAGTACTTGTCTCTCCGTTGATCTTGTTGATACTTCTGCCGTCCATGATCTTGCGGGACATCAGCACCTGTCCGTCTTCCGGATAGATGTCAAGCGCCGCAAGGGACTCTCTGGCTTTCGTGTTTTCAACCTGAAACAGCAACTCTACCAGGGCATAGGAAGCATTTTCACGAATCATGCTTCTGGAAGTTTTTCCACCAAGGATAAGCTGTATGGATCCTAACAGAATGGATTTTCCGGCTCCGGTCTCACCAGTTAAGATATTTAAGCCTGGTCCGAATTCCACCTCTGATTCCTCTATCAGTGCAAGATTTTTTACATGCAGATGTACTAACATTGATTTCCTTTCTGGTATAAAGCATTTACATATTCTGTCATTTTATTTTCCTCTGGATAAGATCCCGCCAAGCTTCTGAACTACACCCGGTGCCTGTTCAGAGGTTTTCACCACACACATAATGGTATCATCTCCGGCAATACATCCCAGGATTTCCGGCCATTTCATAGCATCAAGAGCTGCTGCTGCCGCCATGGCCATTCCCGGAATTGTTTTTACCACTACGATATTCTGTCCGATGTTCATAGCGATCACTGCATCTTTCAGAACTCTGGAATATTTATCACTTAACACATCCGGTGTATGTTCTTCCAGGATCGCATATCTGGACTTTCCGTTGCTGCCTGCAACCTTTGTCATTTTCAGAGCACGGATATCTCTGGATACGGTAGCCTGCGTAACCTTAAAACCGGCCTCATTTAGTCTTGCTGCAAGTTCTTCCTGTGTATCGATCTCGTACTGACGGATCAGTTCGATAATTTTTTCATGTCTTGCTACTTTCAAAATTGAACCTCCTGCATCAGCTGTTACTCATTTTCTGTCTCAGAACCTCCACAAAGCTCAGATGGTTCAGCTTGAGGATTTTTGTCCTGACTGTGGCTTTCCGGATCACGATCCGGTCACCGGTGACCATGGATATCTGGGTATCCCCGTCGAAAGAGGCCACCGCTTTCTCAATGGTATTATGTCTTCCCTCACCGATCTCTACTGTAACTGCCTCTTCCCCGGAAAGAATGATACTTCGGGTGTTCATGGTATGGGGAGCGATGGGGGTCATGATCATCATACTGGCACTGGGAGAAACCACGGGACCTCCCGCTGACAGACTATATCCGGTAGAACCGGTCGGAGTGGAAATGATGATACCATCTGCATTGTATGAATTCATATATGCATCATTAACATAATTCTTGAAACGGATCACACGGAGATGTCCTTCTCTTCCGATCACAATATCATTTAATGCGATATCTTTTCCAATAAGTTCTTCTCCCCGATAGATCTTTCCTTCCAGCATCATACGATCTTCCAGCTCATAGTCATCTGACAAAAGCCGATCCAGAGCCGGATACACGGAATTTTTATCCACCTCGGCAAGAAATCCCAGAGTTCCCAGATTGATTCCAAGAAGAGGGATATCCAGATGCACCACATCCCTTGCAGCCTGCAGAAGTGTTCCATCTCCACCCAGTACAATAATGCACTGTGTATCCTGCGGAATCCCATCCGGGTCCGTATAATGATACGGTCCTTCCATTTTTTCGGTGATCTTCTGCACATGACACCTGGCACCATGCTTCTCCAGATAGGCAATGATCCTATTAGAAAATGTCAGTTCCGGATCCTTGGCACTGTTTGGAATTATATAAAATCTGTCCATATTGCTTCAGTCCTTTCCAAACATCAGTCCAGCTGTCCGTGGGCTTCCTTTACCACATCCTCTACGGATACGTCAAGACTCACAGGTACTTCTGTTCCTTCCGGATGTTTTTTCAGATGAAGGAGATATTCAATATTTCCTTCAGGTCCCTTGATGGGAGAAAAGGAAAGATGACAGGGCTCCATAAAAATGCTCATGGCATAATCTCTGACTTTCTCAATGACTTCTTCATGGACCTTCGGATCACGGACAACGCCTTTTTTTCCGACTTTTTCTCTGCCGGCCTCAAACTGAGGTTTGATGAGACATACGATCTCTCCGTCCTCTGTGAGAAGGTTTCTTACAGGAAGAAGCACTTTTGTAAGGGAGATAAAAGAAACATCGATCGAAGAAAATGCTGCCGGACCTTCCAGATCTTCCGGTACCACATAGCGGATATTTGTTTTTTCCATGCATACAACTCTTGGATCATTCCTGAGTTTCCAGTCCAGCTGTCCATATCCCACATCAATGGAATAGACTTTGACCGCTCCGTTCTGAAGCATACAATCTGTGAAACCGCCGGTGGATGCGCCTACATCCATGCACACCTTATCCTTCAGCGTCACGCCAAAATTTTTCATGGCTTTTTCCAGCTTCAGTCCGCCTCTGCTGACATAAGGAAGAGTCTTTCCTCTTACCTCCAGCTTGGCAGTCTCAGCAAACATGGAGCCAGCCTTGTCTTCCTTCTGACCGTTGACATATACTTCCCCGGCCATGATATACGCTTTTGCTTTTTCGCGTGACGGTGCAAGTCCCTGTTCCACCATCATGATATCCAGTCTTTTTTTCATATTATCCTCCAACAGCCCGGCTCTTTATGTGCCGGGCTGTAAAATGCCTCACAGCTTCGTATTCTTCTGCAAAGGCTATGTCCTTTATTTTCTGTTATTCACAAGATTTTCCCAGCTCTGTTCTACCGCATCCAGGATTCCCTGTACATTTAAACCTATTTTCATTCGCTGACGGTCCACCGTTCCATGCTCAATAAAATGATCCGGTATTGCCAGTGGAAGAACTCTTACTTCCGGATGACAGGCTTCCATATAAGCAGATACATGTTCTCCGAACCCACCGCTTTTTACATTCTCCTCCACAGTGACCAAAAGACTGTGGTTCTGCGAAAGCCGATCAAGAAGCTCTGTATCCAGAGGCTTTACAAAACGGACATTGACAAACGTAGCTCCTGCTATTTTGTGATCTCTTATCTCTTCACAGACCTTCTGACAGACAGAAACCATGCTGCCAACCCCGAGAACTGCAATCTCACTGCCTGGAGTGATCACTTCACTTCTTCCCTTCTTAAGTGGCTCATGACATTCTTCCATATCGGTACATGCCGATCCTTTCGGATATCGGATCGCACAGGGACCATCCAGCTCTTCTACTGCAAATTTCAACATCTCCTCAAGCTCTTTTCCATTCTTGGGAGCCATAACTGTCATATTGGGAATCATGGACAGATAGGAAAAATCAAAGCATCCATGATGTGTTTCACCATCTGCTCCGACAAATCCTGCCCTGTCAATGGCAAAGATCACATGAAGATCCTGCATACATACATCGTGAAGGATCTGATCGATCCCTCTCTGCAGGAACGAAGAATATACCGCAAAAACCGGGATCATTCCCCCAAGTGCCATGCCTGCCGCAAAGGTTACTGCATGTTCTTCCGCAATACCCACATCAAAAAAACGCTCCGGGAATTTCTTCCGGAATCGGTTCAGTCCGGTTCCATCTGGCATAGCAGCTGTAATAGCAACTACTTTTTTGTTCTTCTCTGCCAAAGAACATATTGCACCGGAAAAATGATCCGTATATGTCGGCGCTGTTTTTGCTGCAAGAGGTCTGCCACTCTGGATGTCAAAAGGACCTGTTCCGTGAAAACGCTCCGGATGGGAAGATGCCGGTCCATAGCCTCTGCCTTTTTCTGTAAGGACATGGACAATAACCGGTCCCTCCACTCTCTTTGCCTCATTAAAAAGCTTCATCATCTGGCGCATATTATGGCCATCTACCGGTCCCAGATAAGTCAGCCCCATATTTTCAAAAAGCATTCCGGGAATGATCAACTGCTTGATGCTGCTCTTGGTCTTTCGGACCGTATCTACCACGGCGGTTCCAACATGGGGAATCTTTTTGAGTGTTTTTGTCACGCCGATCTTCATTCCTGTATAAGTCTCAGCTGTACGCAGAGCGCTTAAATAGGTGGACATTCCTCCTACGTTCTTGGAAATAGACATGTTATTATCATTGATGATAATAATAAAATTAGTCTTCAGCTCAGCCGCATTGTTCAATGCTTCATAAGCCATCCCACCGGTAAGCGCACCATCTCCGATCACGGAAACCACATGGTATTTCTCTCCCATCAGGTCTCTGGCACGGACATAGCCAAGTCCTGCGGAAATGGAATTGGAACTGTGTCCGGTATCAAACGAATCACAGTCACTTTCATTCCTTTTTGGAAAACCGCTTAAACCTCCTTCTTTACGAAGATCCTTAAAGCCGTCTTTTCTTCCTGTAAGGATTTTATGTGTATAAGCCTGATGTCCCACATCCCAGATCAGCTTATCCTGTGGAAGATCAAGCACATTATGCAGAGCAAGAGTCAGCTCCACCACACCCAGATTGGATGCCAGATGGCCACCTGTCTCACTTACACTCTGGATCAAAAAGCTCCTGATTTCCTCGGCAAGACGCGGAAAATCCTCCAATGAAACTTTATGAATATCATTTGGCTTTTTAATTTTTTCCAGAATCATTTGTACCCTTCCTTTGTTCTTTCTATTTCCTGCGGCTGACAAGACTTTCCACAAGAAGATCCAGAAATCCGTTCTTCCTGTCAAGGTCGTCTAAAAGTTCTACCGCATGGTCAGAAAGTTCTTTAACCCTGCTGGCTGCTGCCGGGGCTCCAACAAGGCTTACATAGGTAACCTTGTTGTTTTTTTCATCACTGTGGATCGGTTTTCCCAGTTCCTCCTGGGTACTGGTCACATCAAGGATATCATCCTGGATCTGAAAAGCCAGCCCGATGTTTTCTGCAGCCTGCTCCACAACCTTAAGTTCTTTCTCAGATGCCCCTGCCAGCACAGCACCGGTCATCATGGAAGCCTCGATCAATGCGGAGGTCTTGTTTTTGTAAATATAATCCAGCATCTTGTGTTCCAGAGGTTTCCCATCATTCTCCACATCAACACTCTGTCCACCAAGCATACCGTTGATGCCGGTCTTATCTGCAATGATCCGCATGGCGGCTATCACACGGTCTTTATCCCCGGTCAGATCAAAGGCGGAAAGCATCACTTCGTAAGCCCTGTTAAGGAGTGCCACGCCGCTTAAAACACCCATGGCTTCTCCGTATACTTTATGTGTGGTCAGCCTTCCCCTTCGGTAATCATCGTTATCCAGTGCAGGGAGATCATCATGGATCAACGAATGTGTATGGATCATCTCCATAGCCGCCATAAAAGGCTCACAAAGCTTATCCTTTCCTCCAAACAGCTCGTAGGTTTCCCTGATCAGGATCGGGCGAAGTCTCTTTCCACCTGCCGTCATACTGTAATTCATGGCCTCTGCCATGGTTTTTGCAAAACCGGATTCTTCCGGAAGATATTCCCGGATCACATGTTCTGCTTCTTCTGTTCTTCTTTTCAGTTCTTCTTTAAAATTCACGAAATGTCCCATCCTCATTCATCTGAAGCATCTTTTTTTCTACAGTATCCAGTCTTCCGTTCAGATCCTTTAGGAGCTCCATTCCCTGTCTGTAGAGGCGGAAAGACTCCTCAAGAGGTGTTTCTTTATCCTCCAGCTTCCGGGCAAGCAGATCAAGCTCCCCAAAAGTATCTTCTATGGATTTCTCTTCTTTCTTTGCTTCTGCCATTATCGCTCTTCCTTCCTGATGCGATCCGCAACTGCTTCTATGACTCCATCGGTTACTGCAATGGAGATCCTGTCACCTTTTTTTATCTGACTGATCTCTGTCACCGCATGTCCGCCTAAGTCGGACACAAATGCATATCCTCCATTTAGCTTTCTTAATGGAGAAAGTCCCTCAAACCGCTGGATCCATATTGCCAGTTCATGTCTTTTCTCTGTAAGCTTTTGTTCCATGGAAGAACGCAGGCATTCCTCCAGCTCCGATGCATACTGACGTTTTTCACGTAACATGGACTCCGGGCTCAGATACTGGAATCTGTTCTCATAGGCCTTAAGTTTTGCGGCAAAAAGTTCTGTCTTACTGTTCATGGCACGCTGCAGACGGTCTCCGTACATATGAAAGCTCTCCAGAACACTGCGAAAATCATCCACTGCCAGCTCTGCTGCAGCAGATGGTGTAGGTGCCCGCAGATCTGCTACAAAATCCGCAATGGTAAAATCCGTCTCATGTCCCACTGCCGAGATCACCGGTGTCCTGCACTCAAAAATAGCACGGGCAACGCTCTCCTCGTTAAAGGCCCAGAGATCTTCAATAGAGCCACCTCCACGGCCGACGATGATCACGTCCACCCCTGCTTCATCCAGCATCCGGATTCCCTTTACGATACTCTGCGCCGCTCCCTCTCCCTGCACAAGTGCCGGATAAAGGATCACCTGCAGATATGGATTCCTTCTGCCTGCAATATTGCGGATATCCTGTACTGCTGCACCAGTAGGTGCTGTCACCACGCCAAGGGTATGAATAAAATGAGGAATGGGCTGCTTATATTCCTGGGCAAACATCCCCATATCCTCAAGTTCCTGTTTCAGTGCCAGATACCGCTCATAGAGGGCACCAGCACCCTCCAGTGTGATCTCTTTTGCATAAAGCTGATAACGCCCGTCTCTCTCATATACGTCTACAATTCCGCCTGCAACTACCTTATCCCCGTCCTTCATGCGAAAAGCAAGACCCCTACGGTGTCCCGCAAACATCACACAGCTTAATGTGCCTGTTTCATCCTTCAGGGAAAAATAAATATGTCCGCTGGTATGGTATTTACAGTTGGATACCTCTCCCTTTACATAGACTTTCCGGAGAAAGTAATCCTGGGTAAACATATTTTTGACATAATGGTTTACCTGACCGACAGAATAGACATTTCTCATGCGTTCTCTTCCGGGGCTTCTGCTGCCTTCTCTTCTGTATCAGCAGTCTCCTCCTCGTTTTTCTTCTCATCCTTCTCAGATGCGATCTTACCCAGTACTCCATTTACAAAGGAGCCGGAAGCATCTCCGCCAAATCTTTTGGCAAGTTCTACCGCTTCGTTGATAGCTACTCCTGTCGGTACGTCTGCATCATATTCCATCTCATATACTGCCAGACGAAGTGCCGCAAGATCCACACGGCTCATACGCTTTGTCTTCCATCCACGGCTTGCACTGTTCAGCTGTGCATCGATCTCTTCCAGATGTTCTTTCACATGTGCGTACTTCTTCTTCATATATTCCTGGTCCTGTTCTGAAAGTTCTCCAAGACCTTCAAAATAAAGAGAGAGCTGTTCTGTCATCTCTTCTTCTGAATTAAACTCTGTCATAAACATAAGTTTAAATACATGTTCTCTCTGTTCTCTTCTTCTCATAATTTCCTCCTAAGACGGAAAAAAGGAAAGGTTTACTTTCCTTTTTCGTTCTCCATATCCACGCTGGCAATATGAATATTTACATCTGCAACCTCAAGTCCTGTCATATTCTCAATAGCGGATTTAACCTTCTCCTGAACCTTCTTGCTTGTCTCAAGAATGTTTCTGCCATACTCGATATTCAGTGACAGATCCACGGTAACGACTCCTTCCAGAATGGTTACTCTCACGCCCTTGGACAGATTCTTCTTTCCAAGTTTACTTACCAGCTCATTGGTGATATTTCCTGCCATGGAAGCAACTCCATCCACATCTGTTGCTGCAAGTCCTGCAACGATCGCAACAACTTCATCTGCAATGTGAACTTCACCGATTCCGCCCAAATCCTGTATCTTATATGTTGTTCTTTTTTCTGCCATGGGAAACCCTCCTACGGATATAATATTTTTGTTCGTAATTTTATACTATTATATCAAAAAAAGTTATGAAATAAAAGGGCTTATTTACTGAATTCTGTCAGTACCAGATCAGGGTTTCTGTCCTCAACCATGCCAACACTCCATGCATTGACAAAGAGCAGCAACGGATTTCCCTTAAGGTCTGTGACTTTCTTCATATCAGAAGTTCCCACGATCTTGTCTACTTTTACAGTCTCCTTGTTGGCAATCCAGCGGATATGCTCATATGGAAGTGTTTCCAGGCGGATATCTACATTATACTCATTCTCCAGACGGTATTTCAGGACATCAAATTGCAGGATACCTACAACACCCACAATGATCTCTTCCATACCGGTGTTAAACTCCTGGAATATCTGGATTGCACCTTCCTGAGCGATCTGGTTGATACCTTTTACAAACTGTTTTCTCTTCATGGTATCGATCTGACGCACACGTGCGAAATGCTCCGGCGCGAAGGTCGGGATCCCCTCAAAGGCAAATTTCTTTCCAGGTGCGCAGATGGTATCTCCAATAGAAAAAATACCCGGGTCAAAGACACCGATGATATCACCTGCATACGCCTCCTCCACAACATGACGGGATTCTGCCATCATCTGCTGCGGCTGAAGAAGTCGCATCTTCTTGTCTCCCTGCACATGATAAACCTCTTTGGTCGCATCAAACTTGCCTGAACAGATCCTCATAAATGCGATACGGTCTCTGTGAGCCTTGTTCATATTCGCCTGAATCTTAAATACAAAGGCTGAAAAATCATCACTCATAGGATCTACCGGTCCGCAGTCTGCAGTTCTCGGAAGCGGAGAAGTGGTCATCTTCAGGAAATGCTCCAGAAATGTTTCCACACCAAAGTTGGTAAGAGCAGAACCGAAAAATACCGGTGTCAGCTGTCCTTTGCTGACCTCTTCCTGAGAAAACTCCGCGCTTGCACCATCCAGAAGCTCGATTTCTTCCATCAGCTGCTCTTTCTGCTCAGGATCCATGACATCATCTGCACGGGGATCATTAATATCAATCTCTTCTATCACACCTTCCTTGGTGCCCTTCTGTGTATCGGAAAAGGTAAGGATCTTCTTTGTATTACGATCAAACACACCCCGGAATTTCTTACCGGAACCGATTGGCCAGTTGATCGGACAGGTTGCAATACCAAGCTCTTTTTCGATCTCATCCAAAAGATCAAAAGTATCGTTGGCATCTCTGTCCATCTTATTGATAAAAGTAAAGATCGGAATGTGTCTCATAACACAGACCTTGAAAAGCTTACGGGTCTGTGCCTCAACACCCTTGGATCCATCGATGACCATAACTGCTGAATCCGCAGCCATCAATGTACGGTAGGTATCCTCGGAGAAATCCTGATGTCCAGGTGTATCCAGAATGTTTATACAATATCCGTCATAATGGAACTGAAGAACGGATGAAGTAACGGAAATACCTCTTTCCTTCTCGATCTCCATCCAGTCTGATACTGCATGGCGGGCCGTAGCCTTACCCTTTACACTTCCGGCCAGATTGATGGCCCCTCCATACAGCAGAAATTTTTCTGTTAATGTTGTTTTACCAGCATCCGGATGAGAGATGATGGCAAATGTTCTTCTTTTTTCTATTTCTTTCGTATACTTCGACACGTGAGCCTCCTGTATATTCTCTGATATCTCTATTTTACTATAACCTTTCCTATTCTAGTATAGACAAGGCTTTGCTGTCAAGGCAATTCAGTCGTAAATTCCCTCTGTATCAATAGTCTGATCGTTCTGGATATCTGCAGCCGTCTCTGCGTCCTCAGATGTTTGATCCGCCGAATCGCTTTCCACAGATGCAGCGGTATCCTGCACCTCCTCACCTGTACTTTCCGCATTATCCTCTGCACCTCCCGTATTTTTTTCAGCTTCATCTGCAGTATTTATGACATCCGATGCATTTTTACTTTGACTCAGAGGCGTGATCACAATGCTCTCTGCTGCCACACCGGTTTTCCTCTTTACAATATCCTCGATCTGTGCACGTTTTGCATCCTCCAGATCTGCATCCGGCACCACAACATCCGCAGTTTCACCCGTTAGATTTACGATCACATTTTCAAAGCCCTTCGCCTCCAGAAGAAGCTCTGCAGCCGCCTCTTTTTCTGTAAGATCTGTCATGGAAACCATTGTGTTAATAGCATTCTGTTTTTCCTCTTCGCTGATGTCTTTATTACTGATGATCGCCTGCAGGTCCGCTTTGTTCTGGGAACGCACCTGCTCCCTGCTGACTTTTGCCTGTGCTGCAAAATCCGAAGCACCGGTAAGTACGGCCTCGCCCGGGGATGCGGTATCCATCACCTCCGACTGGGTTGTGCCATCTGCCCCGTTCTCATCCAGAAGGGCTGTTTCATCGGTCAGGTCATAATCCACGTCATCCAGGATACTGCTGCTGTCTGTACTCGTCTCCTTATCCTTAAATCCCAGATCCACATCTGCGAAATTCAGATATCCGGCCACAGCAATGAGAATGGCCAGCGAGGTGATGATTACCTGATTTTTCTTCATGATCTTTTTCACTTCTACTCTCCTCATTTCATTTTCATTATTCTAATTTTATTAGCGTCGATCTGAAATAATGCCATAATTGCCTGCTGAATATTCTGGACTGTCACTGCGCTGCCTGCTCCCTGGGCCGCCACCAGCACACCGGTAACTTCATTTTTGCTGCTTATGGAAAAGTTTTCCGTATTTCCCTCATCCCCGGTCATAATGATCACTTCCACTTCTCCGACTCCTTCCACATTGGAAAGCAGTTCCTCAAGGCGGCTCTCCAGGCGGGTTTTCTCCGCATTCTGATCCTCTGCTGTTTTACTATTCTTTCGGGTTACCGGAAGTCCTGCCACCAGAAGAAGGATTCCCAGAAGAAGGAAAACTCCCCACTCCTTCCATCCCATCCTCAGAAGCCAGGATCTGATACTGTCCTTTCCTGAGTCCGCAGATTCTTTCGAGCTCATTTTTCACCGCCTCCCTCTGTTTTTCTGTGACTGTTCCATAAAGTGTTATGGTCAGCTGAAGCTCTTTCTCCATATCTACTTCTGTTTTTGCCGAAAAAACCCCTTCTTTCCTGAGGATACCCTGAACCTGATCCTTCAACTCCTGTTCATATGCTCCTTTAAGAAATGTTTCCCTTATTCCTTCTGCTTCTGTCTCCATACGTACCTGTTCTTCTCTCCCATAATTATTGCTGAATCCGGACAGAAGTTCTTCACTTTTTCCCACTACGGCAAATATAGGTGTACAGATCAAAAGCACCAACAGAAGCCCCATAAACAGCCGTATATACTGCTCATAACGCTTATCAGGCAGAATATGCAGAAGTGCTGTAGTAAGTACATGAAAAAAAGCCAGGCTTTTCATCCACTGATAAAGTTCTGTTCTCATCCCAAGCCTCCTCCTGCCATCAGGATCAGAAATGTAAGCATACATAAAATTTCCGCAGTAAACAGGATTCTCATCAGAAGTGCACATCCCTCTGCCATGGTACCAAAGGCTTCTACCAGCCGTTTGTCTGATACAGGCTGCGCCGCAGCCGCCAGAAAGCGATAAGTCAGTGACAAAAGTCCATATCGGACCAATGGCCCCGCCCCCACCGCCAGGATCACCAGTAAAAGCGCAATGCCCAGACTGTTTCTTACAAGAACAGCTGTGGTAAGGACCAGTTCCGTAACTGCATTTACCGCGCTCCCGATCCCAGGAAGAGCACCGGCAGTTTTTCCCACAGCACTCCGCTTCAGAGAATCCATTACCGGAGCTACAAGCCCACGCACCACCTGCAGTCCTGCTGCCACTCCAAGTAATGTCCGAAGCCCCCAGGAGATCACCGTCTCGATCAGCTCAGCCATTTTTCCCAGCATTTCTTCCCTGGAAAGATGATTTACAAATCTCAGAAGAATATATAAACTCACTCCGGGAAGCAGTACTCGTTCCAGGATCCATTGAAAAAGCCACACCAGAAGCAGTACTCCCTGATAAAAAGCAGCTGCACTGGATGCACCTGACGCTGCTGCCACTGCCATAAAATACACCGGTGAGAGTTCCTTCATAAACTCCGTGATCCACGCAAGTATTGAAAGCAGTGATGCACTCAAACCGGAAAAACTGTTCATCAGAAGAGTAAAAACAAGAAGATACACCACATAAAAACTGATCTCTCCCACCTGCCCGTTATCAAAGGCACCGGCAAACCCGGAAAAAACGGCAGCGAACAACAGCAGAAGCAGTAACTTCACGATCAGCTCTTTTTCTCTTTCAATGCCATAAAAAAGGAGACTGTGCAAAAATTCCCGCACACTCTCCTCCGAAAGCACCTCTTCCCCTGACAACAGTCTGTGAAACGCTTCTGTAACAGAAAATGTTTTTTCTCCAAGCATCTCATCTACCATGGACTGCAGGTTGGTAAGCTCCATCTGATCTGTGATCTGTTGTTCCGCCGAAGAAGCATAAACGATCACACCGCCAAAACAGTTTATAACTACAGCCAGAAACAGGGCTGCACAAATCTCTGACCAATATCTTTTCATGCAAGAAATCCCTGTATAGTATCCAGCAGTGCCAGAAGAACCGGCATACTTAAAACCATTACAGATAACCGGCAGAACAGTTCGATCTGTGCACCAGTGGAGGAATATCCTGCATCTCTGCATATACCGGATGAAAATTGTCCGATATAGGTGATCCCGATCATCTTCAGCAAAGTAGTGATATAGCTTCCATCAATCGGGAGACTCTGTTTCAGTCTCTCCAGGGACTGGAACAGATAGCTGATCTTCCCTACCGCTAATCCCAGTATCACAAGACCTATTCCCATCGTAACAAGGCTTACATACTCCGGCGCACGGTCTTTCAGAAGAATTCCCAGAAGAACCCCCGCTGTTCCCAGAACAGAAATCTTCAGAATATCCACGGTTCTTTCCCTCCCCTACAGTACAAAAAGCTGCTGGATATTTTTAAAAAGCTCATAAATATACGGCACGATCCAGAACAGTACTAAAAGAAGTCCTGAAAAACTCACCAGAAAAGCCTGTTCCTCCCTTCCGCTATGTTTCAGGATCTGAGAAAGAACAGAGACCAGGATCCCTACTGCACCGATCTTAAATATGATACTGACCTCCAAATGATCCCTCCTTTTCTTCTGAAAGCCTGTCCTTCTTACTACTGTCTGATAAACAATACTATACCAGGAGAACCGCAAGCAGCAGGCCTCCAAGAATCCCAATTCCCTGGTACAGTTTTTTCTTTCCGGAAACCTCCGCTTTCCGCTTCAAGATCTCTGCTTCCAAATTATTTTCATACAGGGAAAGCTGTCGCATCTGCATTTCCAGATCCATATAGCCCAGATATTCTCCGAAAGAAAAAAAAGCGTCCTTTTCCCCATGGGTAAGGCAGCTTTTTTTCAGGGCGCTTTCCGCACATTCCCTGCATATCTGTGAAAGTTTTTCTCCTGTTCCCGCTTTCATCCTGTCCGCGGCACTGATGAGAAACTCTCTGTATTTTCCATTCATTCTTCCTGCTGCTCCATAAAAAGCATCCGGCAGTGATGCATTCCCGCAGCGGATCTCGCCTTTCAGGCAGATCACCATCTGAAGCAGTTTTTCCAGTATACGGATCTGCTCCGAAAGTCTCATACTTCCGGAAAATCCCATTCCGGCTCCTGCCGCCACTACCAGAATACATCCTACAATCCGGTACATAGGCATTTCCCATTTTCATCATAGATTCCTTCCACGATTCCTGCACGTTCATGCTTTCCCAGAAAAATATATCTCTGGAAAACCCGCGCTTCCCACAATTTCCGGAAAAACGGCTGGGATAATGTTTCTTCCATGGAAGCTCCATGTGCAGTTGCGATCAGACGACATCCACAGTGGATAACTGATTCCACAGCCTTGAAATCTTCTTCTTTTCCAAGTTCATCCACAGCAACCACAACCGGCGACATTGAGCGGATCAGCATCTGCATCCCTTCTGCTTTCGGACAGCCGTCAAGGATATCCGTACGCATTCCAAGGTCATTCTGAGGGATCCCCTGATAGCATCCGGCCAGCTCACTGCGCTCATCGACTACTCCTACCGTAACACCGGAAATATTTCCCCATCCATTACTCATCTGCCGGATGATATCCCGAAGAAGCGTGGTCTTCCCACATCTGGGCGGAGAAACGATCAAGGTATGCATGATCTGCTCTCTTGTCTGGATATATGGCAGCACTTCTTCTGCACATCCCTGGATTTCATGTGCCAGACGGACATTGATGCAGGAAATATATTTCATCCCACGGATACGGTTTCCGTCCAGGATCACCTTTCCGGTAACTCCTACACGGTGCCCACCCTGTACACTCAAAAACCCCTGGCGAATCTCATCTTCATAAGCATACAGGGAATAGCCGCTGACATACTCCAGTGTTTCCTTAAGATCTTCCCGCGTAACCAGATAAGGTTCTGTATCTTTTTGCCGGAGGAAACATTCTCCCCCATCATAAGTGAGGAACAGAGGTCTTCCCACGCGGAGACGTATCTCATATAATTTATCATAATCAAGGTCTGCATCCACCAGAAGCTGGCGGACATTACTGGCAAACAGGTTCTGGATCTGGTTTGCGTCCATGTTTTCACCTCTTACACTTAAATATATTGCGGACATGCCGGATTTAGTACCTGTTGTCTTTTTTGATGCTCTCTCGTTTTTTCTTTATTCCGACAGAAAAAAAAGACTTTCTTCTTCGTCATAGGTCTCCATCTTCGAAAGATTCAGCTTCAGGACCCGATCCACAATATTTACGGAGGACGCACGGTATGCATAGGCACAGGATTCAAACATCACATAAAGACTGTCACCCTCCACCACGATCTGTTCCAGTCGTTCCGGAAAACGATAAGTTCTGGCAGAATTCTCGTTTACATACAAACGCTTATCGGATTGTTCATAAAACACCAGCCTGGATGGCAGGATTCCAAAAGAATGAGAGATCAAAAGCTTATCATTATAAAAAGCAATTCCCTGAACCTGCTCCGATATGGTGGAATAATCCAACGGAACTGCCATTTCAAAATCCATGCCCAGTTTCTCGTCCATGGTATTGATCAGTTTTCCCTCTTCGTCAACTCCGTATCGTGCAATTACACTTTCGTTATATTTTTCAAAGCAGCCTACATACAGACACCCCTCATAAAAGGTCATAAAAGAATCTCTCACGATCCCATAAAGACTGACTATCTGGAAAGTATCCACCGGCAGATGGCTGTCATCATAATCGTAGGCTTCTATTGTATCCATCTTTATACTCACTGCCTGTGCGATCCCGTTGATATTGGAGGAATACCATAATAACTTATGCTCCGGGTCATAGGCAAGTCCTCCCACATGAGGCTGCCCAGGCAGTATCACTTCTTTAATAAAATTATGATTTTCCTTATCGATCACATAAATGACCGAATTATGTTTCTGTGTGCTGCAGTAAGCGCTGACCAGCACATAATCCTCTGTAACCGCCAGTCCCTGAGGCGTCATGGATGTACACATGGCAGGAGTGGCACCCTTTTTTGTGAGCAGCGTCCTGGTATTCTTCAGCCCGGGAATGACATATGTTCCATATTCCTTCTCTTTTTCTCTCCCATCAAAGGCAAAATAAGAAAAATCCTCTTTCTGGGAAAGCATCTGTTTCTGTCCCCGCAGTGTATACACTGCAGCACCTCGGTTTGTCACCACAGCTTTTGTGGGCAGCTCAGTTTTTGCACGGTAAACAAATGCATATAAAAAATAACATATGCACAGCACAAAAACAACTGCCAGGATCTTCAGAATGAAAATCCTGAAGCTGTGTTTCATCTCTTTGTTCATTTTATCGTCTCTATTTGCTATTTCAAAATGATGTCTTCGTATTCAAATCGTAATTCCAGGCTGTCCCTGGACCAAATCGCACCACTGTATCCCGGTTCCAGCTCCAGCATTATGTAATTTCCCTTATCCATGGAAATCGTACGCAGATCCCTGGACAATCCCTCTCCGGTCCATTTGATATATGCCTCTCTCAAAACCCACTGGGCAAAAAAGGCTTTCTCCATATCATCTGCATCCAGGATTTCCCGTATCATATCTGCCGGTACCATTCTTTCAAGGAGCCGTTCGTAATTTACCTTCTTGTGGATCTGCACATCAATGCCCACCTCTTCTCCGGCAAACAGACACATCACATATTTTCCGGAATGTGTGATATTATAATGAATTCTTGGAAGCAGGGTAAAAAACGGTTTCCCATGTTCCCCCTTTGACCGAGGCTCAAAAGCAAGCTTCCGTCCAAATTCCCGCTCAAGTCCGATTTCCAGAAGCTTTTCCCCGATCATATGCTCCATGTTCTTGCTGTTATATTCATCTCTGATCTTCGTATAATAAATAATCCCATTCATAATCCGGCCTCCTCAAGAAAACGGGACGGTTCCCGTTCCTTCTCATACTGCTGTCTTACATAATACAGGCAGAGTTTCTTCTTTGCCCGTGTCATACCAACGTAGAAAAGCCTCCGTTCTTCCTCCAGATGTGCCTCCAGGACTGCCTTCCGATAAGGCATGCTGCCTTCATTTACATTCATGATATATACATTGTCATATTCCAGACCTTTGACCGCATGAAGAGTGGATATCACCACTCCTTCCCGTTTCACATCCTGTTTCTTCGCCTGTTCTTCCAGCTTTCTGGTATACTCGTCCATATAGGCCATCCATTCTTCCAATGTTTTCATTCCTCTGGCACTTTCATGGATCCGGTTCAGGGTTTCCATAAGCTCTTCCGGTTTTATTTTACGATACCTTGCATATTCCTGCAAGTATTCTTCGTATCCCATGCCATTCCGGATAAAATTAATAGCTGCATAAGGGGCCATAGTCTTTAAGATCCGAAGATGTGTCTCCATCGTTGTGATCCTGTCACACATCCAGTCTTTGTCTTTGTAAAACTCTCCCAATGCTTTAAAATCAACGTTTTTTTCTGTCAGAGCATCTCTGGCTATGTATCGGTTTGGCCGGTTCATGATCTCCAGAAATGTACTGCGGCTCCGGTCTCCTTCTGCCATTTTCAAATAAGCGATCATATTCCGGCAGATCCAGTGTCGGAACAGGTTGGGCAGTTTTTCCTTCATAGTGAAAGGAACCCCATACTCCATCAACGCAGCGACCAGTCCTTCGGTTTCCTGATTAGTCCTGAAAAGCAGCGCTGTATCTTCAATATTATCCCCTTCTTCCATCCGGTTCCGCAACAGGCTTGCAACTGCCATATATTCGTCTCTGGGATTTCGAAATTCTTTTATCTGCACCGGCTCTCCCGGTTCATTTGGTGTGGAAAGTTTTTTTGCATAACGGTTTTCATTGTAATTGATCACCTTCATAGCTGTATCCAGGATATTTCCACTGCACCGGTAATTGATATTCAGGATCACTGTCTCCGCATTTTTAAAATCTTCCGGGAAATTCAGCATGATCTCCGGGCGAGCGCCACGGAAATGATAGATAGACTGATCATCATCTCCCACCACAAACAGATTGTTCTCCGGTGCTGCCAGCATCTTCACGATATCATACTGAAGATGATTGATATCCTGAAACTCATCCACCAGAATATAGTGAAACTTTTTCTGCCATGCAGACAGAATATCTTTTCGTTTTTTCAGAAGTTCATAACAGCTCAACAGCATATCATCAAAGTCAAGTTTTCTTCTTTCATTCAGGACTTTTCGATATCCCTGAAAGATCTGTCGGAACACTTCATCCGGGCAGCAGGAAGAATAATAATGCTCCAGAGCGATCCTTCCACCCTTTACAACACTGATCTCCTTGGCAATATCTTCCACAAAATCCCCTTCCTGGGACTGTTCTGCAGCACAGTTTACCACCAGTTCTCTTAAGATCGCATATTTTTCTTCTTCGGACAGGATATTTCCTCCATTCAGACCATAAGCCTGTTTGAGGATCCCGTAAAACACTCCGTGAAAAGTCCCGAAAGTAACGCCGGTTCGCTGAACACCGGTAAATTTCAGAAACCGTTCTTTCATTTCCACTGCTGCTGCCCTGGAAAAAGTCACAACAAGAACAGAGGAAGCCGGTATCTTCCCTTCCTGGATCATATGTGCTGTTCTTTCTACTATGACGGAAGTTTTCCCCGAACCGGGGCCTGCCAGAACCATCATAGGTCCTGACAGGTGGGCGATCGCCCTTTTCTGAGATGGATTTCGTTTCATAACTGGATTATCGATCACACTCTTATTTATTTTCAAGCTTTTCGATTGCTGCATGTACACGTTTCAGTGTCTCTTCCTTGCCAATGATCTCCATGATCTCTGTTGCACCGGCCGGTGTCATCTGCTTGCCGGATACTGCTGTACGAAGCGGCCACATAACATAACCATTCTTATATCCGTGCTCCTTTACAAAAGCGCTTAAAGATGCATACAGCGGATCATTGGTATAATCCTCCTGTGCTTCCAGTACCGGAAGCACTTCCTTGAGAACTGCAAGAGAAGTCTCCTCTGTTGTTTTCATCTTTTTGTGGCGGTACATCGCACTGTCATACTCCGGAACTGCCTCAAAGAAATCTACAAGCTCCGGAATATCCGGGAATACTTCAATTCTGGTCTGAGCCATTCCTGCGATCTTCTTAAGATCAAAGTCTTTTTTCAGAACTTCTTTCAGATACGGAAGTGCTCTCTCATAGAATGCCTCCGGATCCATCTTCTTGATATACTCACCATTCATCCATTTCAGCTTGGCAATGTCAAAAACTGCCGGTGATTTGTTGATATGATGATAATCAAATGCCTCCACAAGCTCCGGAAGAGAAAAGATCTCACGGTTGTCTGCCGGGCTCCATCCAAGGAGTGCAACATAGTTGATCACTGCCTCTGTCACAAATCCCTGATCGATCAGATCTTCATAGGAAGAATGTCCACATCTCTTGGAAAGCTTCTGATGTGTCTCGTCTGTGATCAGCGGACAGTGAACATAGGTCGGGATTTCCCATCCGAATGCCTCATAAATACGATTATACTTCGGTGAAGAGGAAAGGTATTCGTTACCTCTTACAACATGTGTGATTCCCATAAGGTGATCATCAATTACATTTGCGAAGTTGTAGGTCGGATAACCGTCAGATTTGATCAGGATCAAATCCTCCATCTCCTCATTGTTAACGGTGATATCTCCGTAAATAACATCATGGAATGTAGTGGTTCCCTCTGTTGGCATATTAAAGCGGATAACATGCGGCTCACCTGCATCCAGACGGCGCTGAACCTCTTCCTTGGAAAGATGGAGACATCTCTTGTCATAAATAGAGATCTCCTTACCTGCAACAGTACGTTTCATGCTTTCCAGTTCTTCCTTGCCGCAGAAGCAGTAATATGCATCTCCCTGCTCAATAAGCTGTTTGGCATATTTCAGATACATGCCTGTTGCCTGACGCTCGCTCTGTACATACGGGCCAAATCCGCCATCCTTGTCCGGTCCCTCATCATGGAGAAGTCCTGTTTTCTCAAGAGTACGGTAGATGATATCTACAGCTCCCTCCACATAACGTTCCTGGTCTGTATCTTCAATACGGAGGATAAAATCTCCGCCTTCATGTTTTGTGATCAAATAAGCATAAAGAGCTGTTCTTAAATTACCCACATGCATTCTTCCTGTAGGGCTCGGTGCAAATCTTGTTCTGATCTTTGTCATTTCTTTTCTCCTCGTTTTTGTTGTTTCTCTTTATAGGTGCTATTATATACCCAAATCCTTCAAAATGTCCATAGGTTTTCCGGCGGAATACCCTGCCATCCCTCTCATGTATCTTCGCATATACAAAAAAAATCCTCTGAGACACCGTCGTCCCAGAGGATCCTTGATTCCTGTTTATGCTTCTACGCCTTTGTTCTTAAGATAATCGATCACATCTCCAACTGTGTTCAGATCTGTAAGCTCCTCTGCCGGGATCTCAACATTGTACTCATCCTCAAGAGCCATAACCAGCTCAAACAGGTCAAGAGAATCTGCTCCAAGATCATCCTTGAAAGATGTCTCCGGTGTAATTGTTGATGCCTCACAATTTAACTGCTCTGCAAGCATTTCTTTCATTTTTTCTAACATGTCTTTTTTCTCCTTTAATCATTACAGATCGAATCTGTTTCCTCTTTTTGAGCAAAGTATATAGTCTGCAAAAACAGTTGTCAAGAGGATTTTCCCAAAAAATGGCTCCAGAGCAAAAATATTTTGATTTTAAAACTATTTTACTCTTGAAATTTTATCTGACGGGCCACGCTGAGAGCTATTGCCATCTCCAGCATCAGGAACACAATGGACGTTCCTCCGTAACTGATAAAGGGCAAGGTAACACCTGTATTGGGCATCAGATTCAATACAACAGCAATGTTAAGGATCACCTGCAGCGCAATATGTATAAAAATCCCGGTAACGATCAGTGAGCCAAACAGATCCGGTGCATTCTGCGCAATAAAAAACAACCTGTACAAAAGATATCCGAACAGGATCAGTACAAAAATCCCTCCGAAAATTCCAAGCTCCTCACAGATAATGGAAAAGATCATATCATTTTGTGCTTCCGGAACACTTCCAAGCTTCTGGATACTATTTCCAAGCCCGCGGCCAAAAAGCCCTCCGGAGCCAATGGCATACAATGCCTGCAGCGTCTGATAACCGCCTTCATCGGAATATTTCTCAGGCTGAAGCCATACAAGTACTCGCATAACACGGAAGCTGTCACTATTCTTGGTCGTCGCAACCAGAAAAAGTACTCCGATCACAATAAGGATCACTCCTGCCGCTGCCACAGCAATAAACGGACGCATATCCGGATGTGCCACAAACACCATTCCAACTGTTATTCCCAAAATGATCATGGCTGTACTCAGGTTATCTGTAAGTATATAAGCCGCAAGCGCAAGTCCTGCCCCCGGAAGTCCCAGGATCATACAGCTCTTTAAAGTTTTCACCTTTCGTCCCATTTTTCCGATCATGTAAGCCATCATGATAATAACCGCGATCTTTGCCAGCTCGGCAGGCTGAAAGTTGATCGGTCCGATATACAGCCATCTGGTAGCACCATGAGAGGAATGTCCCAGCGGAGTCCGCACAAGTCCCATAAAGATCAGCGAAGCCACATACAACGCAGTTGTAAAAGGAAGAAGGATATGATAATCCAGTATTTTTGAAATAAATAACGCTCCGATCAGACATGCTGCACTGATCAGTGCCTGTTTCTTAAAATAAAACATATCGTTGCCATAATTCACTTCTGCCATATATGAACTGGTGCTGTAAAGCATGACCAGTCCAAAGCACACCAGCAGTACAATAACAGCTACCAGATTATAATCATAATAATCAGATTTCTTATTCTGCTTTTTTCTGTTAAGCAGAGTTTTTTTCATTCTATCACCATCGCTTTCTGTATCTGCGAAGAATTTCCTGATATCCACGAGTAATAAAGAAAGTAAAAAAAATTCCCGGAAAGCCGCATAAATGCTGTCTTTCCGGGACGTTCCATAAATGGACCTGAGGGGAATCGAACCCCTGTCCGAAAGCCTATCCCTTAAGGCATCTCCCATCACAGTCGCTGATTTAACATTCCCTCAGCAGTACGCCCACCGACAGGCTTACTGCTTCAGTAGCTTCATGATACATCTACCGGGGCAAAGCTTACCCGGCAAGGTTTCTCACATGGTCGACGCCAGATTCCCGATGTGTGAGTGCAACGGGGCTGACGAGCAGCTTAGGCTGCTAACGCTAACTTTTCGTCTGCGTTTATATTTAGTTCCCGGTTGGTACGCAGTCCAGGAGTCTGCGGATGGCTTCCCTAACTTCAAAGCCCCCGTCGAAACCAGTACAAGCCCTTAAAAGACTTCTGTGACAGGATCATTTCCGGTCATCTCTGGTGGACAGACGAACTTCTTAGTCAGTTTTTTGACTGGGTTTAATTATACCAGAATGATTTTTCGTGTCAAGGATATTTCAAAAAAAGTCCAGACTGTACAGTTTTTCTTACCTGTACAGTCTGGAATATGCATTCAAACTTTGGTATTTTAAATACTATCAAAATGATCTTTTAATTTTATGGCACAAAAAAACCCGCTTACGCGGGTTTTTTGCTGCATTATACACGTGAGAGATACTCACCTGTTCTTGTATCGATCTTCAGTTTGTCGCCCTGGTTTACGAACAGAGGAACCTGAACCTGTGCACCTGTCTCAACAGTTGCCGGTTTGGTAGCACCCTGTGCTGTATTTCCTGCGAATCCTGGCTCTGTCTCAATAACCTCAAGCTCTACAAAAAGAGGTGGCTCGATTGCGAATACCTCTCCGTTATGAGAGCAAACCTTAACCATCTCATTATCCTTAACAAATTTCAGAGAATCGCCAACCTGCTCCTCTGTAAGACCAACCTGATCATATGTCTCTGTATTCATGAAGTAGTATAAACCACCATCCTGATACAGATACTGCATATCTACACGCTCAATACGTGCTGCCGGGAATTTCTCTGTAGGACGGAAGGATTTCTCTACTACAGAGCCTGTGATAATGTTCTTGTATTTTGTTCTTACAAAGGCTGCGCCTTTTCCTGGTTTTACATGCTGGAATTCAACGATCTGACATACGTTTCCATCAATTTCAAGTGTGATACCATTTTTGAAATCACCTGCTGAAATCATAAATATTTCCTCCTTAATATATGCGGTTCTTTTTCGCTATGGATTATTCTATAATACCTTTTGCCATTTTTCAACTGTTTTTTTGTTTAAGCCTTCAATTTTTCTTCAATTTCTGCGATCAGCTCATCAAAAGGCTTCACTCCTGTGACAACTTTAATGTCCGCAAACTTCTCATAAACCGGATCTCTCTGTTTCAGAAGTTTCTTGATCTTCTCTTCTTTATTCTCAGTTCCTTCCAATGTGGGATTGTTACTTCCTTCCAGACGTTTGATCAACGTTGCAGCAGATCCCTTCAGATAGATGATCGTTCCCATACTCTGGAGATATTTCTGGTTCTGCTCCTGAAGAGGCAATCCCGCACTTACAGAGATTACCTTCCGTTCGCTGTCTGTGGACAGTTCCTTGACTGCCATAGTCTCCAGCGCACGGTAAAATGCTTCTCCAAAGCGTTCAAATACCTCCTTTACTGACATGTTCATTTTTTTCACGATCAGTCTGTCCACGTCAATAAACGGAAGCCCCAGGTCCTTCGCCAGTCTCTTTCCAACTCGTGTCTTTCCTGAACCCATAAAGCCGATGATTACAATATGGTTCATGAATTCTTTCCCTCCTCTTTTTGGTAAAAATGTAATACTATTTTTTCCAGATATCGCTTCAGTACGATCTGGATCTCCTCTTTTGGATGAATCGGTTTCACAAGGATCGTCCGGATCCCTGCTCTCTTTGCTCCATAAATATCCGTAAACAACTGATCTCCTATAAAGATCGTCCTGTCAAGATCGATTCCGATCACCTGGCAGGCTTTTTTATAATTTTTCACAGCCGGTTTATGGGCATTTTCTATAAAATCCCCCTCTACTGCTTTGGCAAAGGGCTCCACACGAGGTTTCTGGTTATTGGATACAAAACAGTATCGAAACCCGAGAGTCCTCAGCTTTTCAAACAGTTTCTTTGCCCGGTCATCTGCCGGTGCCCCGTGGGGAACAATGGTATTATCGATATCAAAGAGCAGCCCTCTGTATCCTTCTCTGTAAAGCTTCTCATAATCGATCCCATACGCAGAATCCAGATATTCATCCGGAAAAAAGCATCTGAACATCTATTCCACCTCAGTCCTTTCCTATCGCTCGCAAAGAGGAATATACTCTGCTTCCGGAAGGACATTCTTATATGCGGGACGGATGATCTTATCCACATTGATAAGCTCTTCCATACGATGTGCGCTCCAGCCTACGATACGTGCAATAGCAAACATCGGTGTGTAAAGCTCCAGCGGCAGATCCAGCATGCTGTAAACAAATCCGCTGTAAAAATCCACATTGGCACTGACACCCTTATAGATCTTACGCTCCTCTGCGATAACCTTTGGTGCAAGACGCTCTACTGCAGCATACAGCTGATAATCCTTCATTCTGCCCTTTTCTCTTGCAAGCTGTTCCACATAGCCTTTAAAGACTTCTGCACGTGGATCTGAAACAGAATAGATCGCATGTCCCATACCATAGATCAGTCCACGTTTATCAAAGGCCTCTTTATGAAGAAGCTTCTTAAGGTATGCACTGATCTCCTCTTCATCACTGTAGTCATGTACGTGTTTACGCATATCGTTAAACATTTTTACGACTTTGATGTTGGCACCGCCGTGTTTCGGGCCTTTCAGAGAACCTAGTGCTGCCGCGATCGCAGAATACGTATCTGTCCCGGAAGAGGAAACCACATGTGTAGTAAAAGTAGAGTTATTACCACCGCCATGCTCCATATGAAGGATCAGAGCAATATCAAGGATCTCTGCCTCCAGTGCCGTATACTTCTTATCCGGTCTTAACAGACGCAGGATATTCTCAGCTGTGGAAAGCTCCTTTTTAGGCTGATGGATATAAAGACTCTCGCCTCTCTCATAGTGGTTATAGGCCTGATATGCATAAACAGATAACAGCGGGAAAACACTGATCAGGTTGATACACTGACGGAGCACATTCTCCAGTTCAATATTATCCGGGTCTTTGTCGTAGGAATAAAGTGTCAGCACGCTTCTTGACAGAGCGTTCATAATATCTCTGGATGGTGCCTTCATAATGACATCCCTTACAAAATTCCGCGGAAGCATACGCTGGTTCGCAAGAATCCCGGAAAATCCATTCAGTTCTTCCTGATCCGGAAGCTTTCCGAAAAGAAGCAGATAGGTTACTTCCTCAAAGCCGAAGCGCCGGTCATTGATAAAACCATTTGTCAGATCCTTAATGTCATACCCGCGATAAGAAAGCTTACCTGCGCAGGGAACCTCTTTTCCGTCCACGATCTTCGTTGCCTGGACATTGGAGATCTGGGTCAGTCCTGCAAGGACACCCTTTCCATTCAGGTCACGCAAGCCTCGCTTGACATCGTATTTACCATATAAAGACAGATCCAGTTTGTCATTCTCACGACAGATCTGGGTAAGTTTCTCAATCTCAGGTGTCACTTTCATGTTGAATTTGCTCATCAGTTATTTCCCCTTTCGATTTCTGTTTTATTGCTGTTCGATAACGGTCCCTCCTCATTCCCCTCTCAAGCAATTCTGGTCTTATTTGTATATCCCGGCGTAGCTGGCCGGGATATTTCAGATATATTATAACATTTTTTTCGGTTCCGGTCTATGCCGAAAATATAACCGAATACCTGCTTTACAGTTTATCGGTTATGAGCAGGCAGCGAATGCGGATCGCAAATCTCTTCTTGTCTATCTGCGATCAGCCCTGCTTATATGTAGCAAAGAACTCTTTCATCTTCTTCATTGCCTTGTCAAGCTGGCGGATATCCGGCAGATAAACAATACGGAAGTGATCCGGCTGGTTCCAGTTGAATCCCTTGCCCGGAACAACAAGCACCTGTTTCTCATGAAGAAAATCCAAAGCAAACTGTTCATCATTGAAAATATTGAATTTCTCAGTATCGATCTTCGGGAATATATAAAATGCCGCATGTGGTTTTACAACGGAAATTCCCGGAATATCATTCAGTGCCTTGTAAATAAAGTCTCTCTGCTCATAAACACGTCCGCCCGGCTGCGTATATTCATTGACACTCTGATATCCGCCAAGTGCAGTCTGTACAATGGACTGTGCCGGAACATTTGAACAGAGACGCATGGAAGAGAGCATATTGATTCCCTCTATATAACCCTTCGCCTTACTTTTTGCACCACTTAAAATCATCCATCCGATGCGGAAACCTGCGATCATATGAGACTTGGACAATCCTGAAAATGTTACACAGAACACATCGGGTGCAAGGGATGCAATCGATGTATGTTTATATCCATCCATAACAAGACGGTCATAGATCTCATCAGAAAAGATGATCAGCTCATTTTCTCTTGCAATGTCTGCAATCTGTTCCAGGATCTCCTTCGGATATACTGCACCTGTAGGGTTATTGGGATTGATGATAACGATCGCCTTGGTCCTTGGTGTGATCTTGCTCTTGATATCCTCAATATCCGGATACCAGTCAGACTGTTCGTCACAGATATAATGAACTACATTTCCGCCTGCCAGTGTTGCAGTAGCTGTCCACAGCGGATAATCCGGAGCCGGGATCAGGATCTCATCCCCGTTATCAAGCAGCGCCTGCATACAGAGGTTGATCAGTTCACTGACACCATTTCCCGTATAAATATCATTAATGGTAACTCCCGGGATCCCGCGAAGCTGTGCATACTGCATGATCGCTTTTCTTGCAGAAAAAATGCCCTTGGAATCGGAATATCCCTGGGAAGTACGAACATTACTCAGCATATCCAGGATCACTTCCTGAGGTGCTGAAAACCCAAATGGATACGGATTACCAATATTCAGCTTCAGAATCTCCATTCCATCTTCTTCCATTCTGGCAGCCTCATCCACAACCGGTCCGCGCACATCGTACAGCACGTTGTCAAGCTTTGATGATTTCCCGAATGTTCTCATAAAAACCACTCCTCTTCTAATTTTCACTATTATTTAACCATTTTAATTTCATAGTCAAAAAATATTTATTCTATATCATCTCACATTTAGGCTTTCAACGCAAGAAATAAAAATTTAAAAAAATCAAATTTAGCACTTCCCTTTTTTAGCATGTTAATGTATAATAGCACTCGAATTTAGTTTTCAACGCAATTTAATATGTGATGAGGAGGAAACAACAATGTCTTACACAGAAGAAGTTTATGAAAGAGTTGTAGCACAGAATCCTGGCGAGCCAGAATTCCATCAGGCAGTTAAGGAAGTTCTCGATTCCCTTAAAGTCGTAATTGACAAAAATGAGGAAGAGTATCGTAAACTTTCCATCCTTGAGCGTCTTGTAGAGCCAGAGAGGATCATCTCCTTCAAAGTACCGTGGATCGATGATAACGGAACTGTACAGGTTAACAAGGGATATCGTGTTCAGTTCAACAGCGCCATCGGACCATACAAAGGCGGCTTAAGATTCCATCCTTCTGTAAATCAGGGTATCCTGAAATTCCTTGGTTTTGAGCAGACCTTTAAAAACTCTCTTACAGGCCTTCCGATCGGCGGTGGAAAAGGTGGCTCCAACTTCGATCCTAAGGGTAAATCTGACAGAGAGGTTATGGCATTCTGCCAGAGCTTTATGACAGAGCTTTGCAAATATATCGGCGCAGATACAGATGTTCCGGCTGGTGACATCGGTGTCGGCGGACGTGAGATCGGTTATCTCTTCGGACAGTATAAGAGAATCCGTGGCCTTTATGAGGGTGTCCTTACAGGAAAGGGTCTTTCCTTCGGAGGTTCCCTGATCCGTACAGAGGCTACCGGTTACGGTGTTGTATACATGCTCAACGAGATCGCCAAAGCTCACAATGATTCTGTAGAAGGAAAAACAATCGTTGTAACAGGTTCCGGTAATGTAGCTATTTACGCTGTTGAGAAAGCTACTCAGCTTGGTGCCAAGGTTGTTGCAATGAACGACTCCAACGGATATGTCTACGATCCGAACGGAATCAACCTTGACGTCGTAAAGGATATCAAAGAAGTAAAACGTGGACGTATCAAAGAATATGCAGACCGTGTTGAGGGTGCTACCTACACTGAGGGACTTGGCATCTGGAATATCAAATGTGATATCTACCTTCCATGCGCTACTCAGAACGAGCTTGGTCTTGACGGAGCTAAAACACTGGTTGCAAATGGCTGCAAATACGTCGTTGAAGGTGCAAACATGCCTACTACTCTTGATGCAACAACATACCTTCAGGAGAACGGTGTTCTCTTCATGCCTGGTAAAGCCGCAAACGCTGGCGGTGTTGCCACATCTGCACTTGAGATGAGCCAGAACTCCATGAGACTTTCCTGGACAAGAGAAGAGGTTGATGAGAAACTCCACAACATCATGATCGATATCTTCCACAAAGCTGATGACGCTGCTAAACGTTACGGTATGGAAGACAACTATGTTGTAGGTGCAAACATCGCCGGCTTCGAAAAAGTTGTTGACGCTATGAAAGCTCAGGGTATTGTTTAATTAAGTTTCCTGAATCATTAATGTATATTTATAGCAGGGACCGCAGAGGATTTTTCCCAGGCGGTTCCTGTTTTTTTGTATCCACTTTTACGATCTCTGAAAAATCGAACATTCATGTTTCAAAAAAGGCCGGTTGTCTTTTGACAATCGGCCTGAAATCTCCTGCATTTGCGGTCTATTCATTTAATCTCTTAATTGATCAGCTTCTTCAGCTCATCCATAAAGGTACTGACATCTTTAAACTCTCTGTATACAGACGCAAAGCGTACATACGCCACCGCATCCAGATCCTTCAGATGCTCCATAACGATCTCTCCGATCTTGGTACTGCTGATCTCACGGTCTTCTGACCGGAAAATATCTCCTTCTATGGAATCGATCATCTCTTCCACTCTCTCAATGGGAATGGGGCGCTTATAGCAGGCACGAAGAACACCATCCTGGATCTTGGAACGTTTATAGCTTTCCCGGTTCTGATCCTTCTTGATCACAGTCAGCGGAATCGTTTCCACCTTCTCATAAGTTGTAAAACGCTTTCCGCAGGCATCACAGAGACGGCGGCGGCGGATGGAATTGGTATCCTCTACAGGTCTGGAATCTACAACTCTTGTATTATCCTGGTTACAGAACGGACATCTCACGGAACTCTCCCCCTTTCCGGATCAGTAAATCATTACTAAATTCGTTTTTATTATAAAATAAATGCACATAATGTGTCAATAATCGGACTTGCATAAATTTTACAGATTTTCCATAAAATCATACCAGGTGATGAATTTATGCGCATCTGTGAGCTGAAACAAAAAGAAGTGATCAATATCCATACCTGCCGCAGTCTTGGCTGCCCTCTTGATGTGGAATTCTGCTGTGAAACCGCACGTCTGAAAGCCCTGATCATGCCGGAACCTGGAAAATTTTGCTGGTGTTTTTCCAAAGAAAATGAATATTCCATTCCATGGGACTGCATCCGCCAGATCGGCGAAGATATCATCCTTGTTGATTTCCGTAATGAAAAACTGCTGTCCGGAGAATAAATACCTCCTTATTGTCAAGGCCCTTTATTTTTTATATTTTCCCTGAAAAAGTATATTTCAGCCGCCCTCTGAGAATCATCTTAATGTACTGACAAGACAAGGAGGATTCTAAGATGGCACTGAATAAAGTTGAAATCTGCGGAGTAAATACCTCAACCCTTCCCATTCTCGATCAGGAAGAAAAGGCGGAGCTCTTTAAAAGAATCAAAGCTGGCGATGAAGAAGCCAGGGAATTGTACATCAAAGGCAATCTGCGGCTTGTTTTAAGCGTGATCCGGCGTTTTCAGAACAGCAGTGAAAATCCGGATGACCTTTTTCAGATCGGCTGCATCGGCCTGATCAAAGCGATCGATAATTTCGACACCACTCTTCAGGTAAAATTTTCCACCTATGCAGTTCCCATGATCATCGGAGAGATCCGAAGATATCTCCGTGATAACAACAGCATACGGGTCAGCCGTTCTCTGCGGGATATCGCTTACAAAACCATCTATACCCGGGAAAACTATATGCGGCAGCATCTCAAAGAGCCTACCATTGCAGAAATCGCTGATGAGATCGGTATCGACAAGGAAATGATCGTCTATGCCATGGATGCGATCCAGAGCCCGGTAAGCCTTTTTGAGCCCGTGTATTCCGAAGGCGGAGATACCCTATATGTTATGGATCAGATCAGTGATAAAAAGAACCTGGAAGAAAACTGGGTGGAGGATATTTCTCTTCGAGATGCCATGAACCGGCTTGGAGAGCGTGAACGTCACATTATCGATCTCCGCTTCTACGAGGGAAAAACCCAAATGGAGGTAGCTGATGAGATTGGTATCTCCCAGGCTCAGGTCAGCCGACTGGAAAAACATGCTCTTCGCAGTATGCGAAACTATCTCCGGAATTGATTCATCTCTCTTCAGACAAAAAGCTGCAGCAGAATATCTGTTATCCTGCCGCAGCTTTTATCTCTTATTTCAGCGCTTTCTCAATTTCTTCGATCACGATCCGAAGCGCCTTCAGCCTTGCATATTTCTTATCTACGGATTCCAGAATGTGCCATGGTGCATAAGCAGTACTAGTTTTCTGAAGCATCTCATCTACTGCTGTTTCATACTGATCCCATTTTTCACGGTTTCTCCAGTCCTCATCCGTGATCTTCCACTGTTTTTCCGGATTGCTCTGGCGGTCGTTGAACCTGGCAAGCTGGGTGTCCTTATCAATGTGGACCCAGAATTTCACGATCACAGCGCCCCAGTCAGAAAGCTCCTTCTCAAATTCATTGATCTCATTGTAGGCACGTCTCCAGTCATTCTCGCTGCAGAAGCCCTCCAGACGTTCTACCATCACTCTTCCGTACCACGTCCGGTCAAAAATGGCAATGTGACCATCCTTGGGAAGCCTTGTCCAGAAACGCCACAGATAATGACGGGCTTTTTCATGAGGCTCCGGACTTGCGATAGGATGTACCTCAAATCCACGGGGATCAAGAGCCTCCGTGATCCTCTTGATATTTCCTCCCTTTCCGGCAGCATCCCAGCCTTCATAGGTGATGATCACAGGCACTCTTTTTCGGTAAAGACGGTTATGCAGGCTTCCAAGTTTTGCCTGCAGTTCCTTAAGCTCTGCCTTGTACTCTTCATCCCCCACTTCTTTTCCATCCAGAGGAATCTCGCTTAATCTGGGCATCTCCACCAGAGGAAAAACATTCTGTAGGATCGGCACTGCATGTTTGCTGTTTTCCATGGCAACCTCTATATTGCTGATCATGGTTTCCAGTACCTGCAGTTCTGCCCACTTCCGGTCACCGGCATCGACAATATACCATGGAGCCGCAGATGTATTGGTATCCTGCATATACTGGTCGAAAATCTTTCTGCACTTCTTATAATGATCATTCTGCCAGAGATCATATTCATTGACTCTCCATCTGGTATCCTTGCTTTCCAGAAGGATGCCCATACGTTTTTCCTGTTCTTTCCGATCGATCTGCATAAAAAATTTCAGGAGTACATATCCATTATCCGTCAGCTGACGTTCAAATCTCCGGATACTGTCAATCCGTTTTGAATAATTGTCACCCTTCAGCTTTTTATCCATACGTTCACGACAGGTCTGATCCATCCATCCTGAATCCAGGAATGTAAACTTGCCCGCTTCCGGGATTTCCCTGAAATATCGGTAAAGAAATGGTTTCCGAAGGTCTTCCTCTGTAGGTGCTGACATAGTCGCAACTTTGAAGAAACGAGGATCGATATTCTTGATCACCTTACTTATGGTACTTCCTTTTCCGGAAGCTCCCCAGCCTTCAAACAGCACGATCACCGGAATCTTATGCTCTTTCAGAGCCATCTGCAATTCATATAATCTGGTTCTTGCAGCGCTTAAACGCACTTTGATATCCTCTTTTTCCCGAATCTGTTCCGGGTTCCAGTTTTTCAACATCTGCATCGTCCTTCCTTGAATTTTTTAAATATTCATATTATACCACAGAAGATCTTATTTTACGATAATTTTTACATAATTTTAACCTTTAGCCTCACAAAAGCAAACAAATTGCACAACAAAATTCATTCATAAGCATCGAAAATCTTTTTAACCTCTTGACATTTTTGTCGCCGCTTCATACAATAGACGCTGATTGTTATTTTTTTAACTTCATAAAAAAGCAGTGCCTGAAAACTGTTGAAATAATAAAGATCAAGGAGCCGATCATGAAACTCACAGAAAAACTTCTGCAGAAAATGGAACAGAAAAAAGAACTCTATGGCGATGGCATCATCATGCCGGACGGGGATTACCGTCTGATCCAGGATGGACACTTAAAAACTCTCATGTCCCTTCTTCCATATACAGAAAACGAAATCTGGAAAATGATCCCCGATGATGATTCCGCACTTTTCTGGCTGGTAGAAAAAACAAGCTGCGTACTGACCGATGTCAATTCCACTATCGGAATGAAGATGACCCCCGCACAGCAGAAAACCTACGAAGCACTTTCCAGTCGCGGGATCATCTCTGATGAATATTATGATCTTACCAAACAGCGGGAAAAAGTAAAAGCTGCCCGGGCTAACGCCTGAGCAGCTTTTATTTATATCTGTCAGTCCTCATACCCTTCCAGAAAAGAATGTTTCACTCCATCTTTTTTGTATGCGATAACTGTATGAAGATTAACATTTTCCACACTTCGGAAAATATTACTTTCTACATGTGGATTTACCTTCTTAAGTTCTGCAATCAGATTCTTGATCTCCATTCTCTTGGAAACACTGGTACCATCTGTACGGCAGGTAGTACAGGTATCGGTAAATTTACATGCACACTGGATAAAATGAAGGTCATTATAATCTCTCCAGTGTTTGATATCTGCCTCCCGGATCAGATACATAGGACGGATCAGCTGCATTCCCTCAAAATTTGTACTATGGAGCTTCGGCATCATAGTCTGTACCTGCGCTCCGTAAAGCATTCCCATCAGGATCGTCTCGATCACATCATCATAGTGATGTCCAAGAGCGATCTTGTTGCAGCCAAGCTCCTTTGCCTTGCTGTAAAGATAGCCCCTTCTCATACGGGCACAGAGATAGCATGGGGATTTTTCTATATTATAAACCGCATCGAAGATCTCAGTCTCAAACACTGTGATCGGAATCCCGAGAAGCCTGGCATTGTGCTCGATCACCGCACGGTTTGCCTCATTATATCCCGGATCCATCACAAGAAACACCAGTTCAAAGGGAAACTTGTTATGACGCTTCAGTTCCTGGAACAGTTTGGCCATCAGCATGGAATCCTTACCACCGGAAATACAGACTGCTATCTTATCTCCCGGCTTCACCAGCTCATAATCGTTGATTCCCCTGGCAAATCTGGAAAACAGCTGCTTATGGAACTTTTTGCGGATACTCAGCTCGATATCCTTCCGCCGCTGTTCCATTGCATCATTTTCCTCTTCTTCACTGTTCTCTTTACCGGATTCTTTCTGCATCTGCTGAAAAAGCCATCCTGTATATCCACCTTTCAGGCTCAGTGCGGGAATTCCTTTTTCCCGGAGCATCTCTGCACCCTCCTGGCTGAAAAGCCCTCTTGTACAGTAAAGGACCGGTATCTTATTCCCCCTCAGTTCTTCTGCCCGCTCTTCCAGTTCCTGTTCCGGAACAGAGATTGCTCCCGGGATCATTCCATATTCTACAGTTACTTTATCACGGGTATCTATCAGAAGATATTTCCCCCGTTCTTTCTCTATCTGGTCAAAAGAAATCTCCAGTGTTTCTTCATTCATACTGCTATTATTCCTTTCCTTATATTTTCAAAGTTTCTGGTTCATATTGTAAGCCTTCCCGTCAAAAACCTCAAGAAGATTTTCCCGAAGGTTCCCGCGTTATTAGAATGCTGCTGTTCACTTTGTTCTCAACAACCCAGCCTGTACTTTTTTCTGAAAATCAGTTATAATATTTTTGTTTGTAAAAAAATTTTCGCCAAGGAGGATACCGGAAATGAAAACACAGAATCAGACTATGCTCTCTGAGAATACACTGACATCCCGGCCCACAGATATTATTGCGGGATTTCCTGTACGTCCCGGGTTTTTTGAATTAAATGGCGCTACTCCTCTTTCCAACGGAGTCAACTTTACCGCACATACCCGCCACGGTACATCCTGCGAGCTTCTTCTTTTCCACTCCGGAGAAGAGGAACCCTTCGCAGTCCTTCCTTTTCCCAATGCCTGTCGTATCGGTGATGTCTACTCCATGATCGTCATGGGACTGGACATCGAAGATCTGGAGTACGGCTACCACATTGACGGTCCTTACGAACCGGAAAAGGGTCACATCTTCGATAAGACAAAGGTTCTTCTTGATCCTTATGCCAAAGCCGTTGCCGGTCAGCGTGAATGGGGCCAGCAAAAGATCGGAAGCTATCATGCCCGTGTGGTACGTGATTCCTTTGACTGGGAAGACATGCCGCAGTCCACCCGTAAGATCAGTGACCTGATCATCTATGAGCTTCACGTCCGCGGCTTTACACAGGATTCTTCTTCCGGTGTTATGCACCCGGGAACCTTTGCCGGTCTTCGTGAAAAGATCCCTTATCTCAAGGAACTGGGGATCAACGCCGTAGAGCTGATGCCGATCTTCGAGTTCGACGAGAATATGAATGCCCGTACTGTAAATGGCAAACGGCTTCTGGAATACTGGGGATACAATTCTGTCAACTTCTTTTCTCCAAACACCAGCTATGCTTCCAAGCCGGAGCATAACTGTGAGGGAACTGAGCTGAAAGAGCTGATCCGTGAGCTCCACGAAAATGGCATCGAAGTAATTCTTGATGTTGTATTCAATCATACCGCCGAAGGAAACGAGCTGGGAAAAACCTTCTGCTTTAAGGGCTTTGACAATAAGGTTTATTATATGCTGACTCCAGAGGGAAATTACTACAATTTTAGCGGATGTGGAAATACTCTGAACTGTAACCATCCCATTGTACGTCAGATGATCCTTGAATGCTTACGTTACTGGACCATCAACTACCGTGTGGACGGCTTCCGCTTCGATCTTGCCAGCATTCTCGGACGCCATGAGGACGGTTCTCCACTTAACAATCCGCCCCTTCTGGAGCTTCTCGCTTACGATCCGGTCCTTAGAAATGTCAAACTGATCGCAGAAGCCTGGGATGCCGGCGGGCTGTATCAGGTTGGTTCTTTCCCCGCCAGCCGCAGATGGGCTGAATGGAATGGCCGTTACCGTGACTGCCTCCGTTCCTTCCTGAAGGGAGATTTCTGGAATGCCTGGGACGCTGCATGGAGTATTTCCGGTTCCGGTGATCTGTACGGAGGCTTTTATTCTGATCATAATGACAATTATGCAGGATACAATTCCTGTGTCAATTTCCTTACCTGCCACGATGGCTTCACCATGTATGATCTTTATTCCTACAATGAAAAACACAACGAAGCAAACGGCTGGAATAACACCGACGGTTCCAACGATAACCGCAGCTGGAACTGTGGAGAAGAGGGCGATTCCACCAACCCCGAAGTGCTCTCCCTCCGCTTCCGCATGATACGAAATGCCTGTGCTGTACTGATGTCCAGCCGCGGAACCCCGATGTTCCTTGCAGGTGATGAATTCGGAAACACAAAACACGGAAATAACAATACCTACTGTCAGGATAACGAAACCTCATGGATCAACTGGAAGCTTCTGGAGAAAAATCACGATCTTTTTGAATTTTTCAAATTTATGATCCGGTTCCGTAAAGACCACCCTGTTATCTCCCGGAAGCTTCCCAACGCAGTATGCGGTATGGAAAATATCCACACTCATAACATTGACGCAAGGGATGTGACCATTCCAAGAGATGCCCACACCTTCGCTGTAAGCTTTGCAGGCTATGATAAGAGCAAAGGCACTGATGACCTGATCTACATTGTGATCAACGCATACTGGGAGGACGTAACGGTCACACTTCCGGAGCTTGCCCGTCCCGGTGCATGGTATCTCTGTGTCAACACGTTCGGTGACGGAAATGGCCGTTATTTCTACGAAAAAGGCCAGGAGCCACGCATTGAACACGATTTCTGCATGCGGCCCAGATCCGTTGCCATCTTTACCGGCCGCAATTATTAGAATTTATATCAGGGGCAAAATTCTTTTTGTCCCTGTCTGAAAGAAATGGAGTATTTTGAATGGAATTAAAAAACAGAACTTTGTCCAATTTTGCAGAACTTGTAGAAACAGGTGAATGTAAAAAATTCCGCGGTCGTCTGAAGACAGGCATCGACCTTGGTACTGCCAATACCGTTCTTGCCGTTGTCGACCGGAATAACCGTCCCATAGCCGGAATTTCCGCACCATCCCATGCGATCCAGGATGGAGTGATCGTCAATTACTATGAATCTGTCCAGCTTGTGACAAAGCTTAAAAATGAGCTGGAGGAAAGGCTTGGCACAGAACTTATTTACGGTGCTGCTGCCATCCCTCCAGGAGTTTCTGAGGGCAGTGTCAAAAGCATCGGCTATGTTCTGGAGGGTGCCGGTTTCGAGGTTACAAATATCGTGGACGAGCCTACTGCCGCAGCTGCTGTCCTTAAGATCACAGACGGTGCTGTTGTGGATGTGGGTGGCGGCACAACCGGTATCAGCATCCTGAAAGACGGAAAAGTTATCTACACCGATGATGAGGCTACTGGCGGCAGCCATATGACCATGACAGTCGCCGGTCACTATAAGATCCCTTATGAGGAAGCCGAAGTATTGAAAACTACTCCGGAAAAAGAAGACGAAATTTTCCCTGTGATCAAGGCCACTGTAGAAAAAATGGCTGTGATCACCGAGAAATTTCTAAAGGGCTATCAGGTTCCGGCTGTTTATGTAGTTGGCGGTTCTTCCATGTTTAAGGAATTTACTACCGTTTTTGAAAAGAGGCTGAAGCTTCCGGTATACCGTCCGGTCCATCCGCTTCTTGTTACGCCTCTTGGCATCGCATATCACTGTGAGCTGCCAAAAATCTAAGCTCTTCCCGGTCTGGTCCTACGATTCTCCAGAAGGCAAACAACCTCCACTGAATCGGTGAGTGGGAACATATCAACCGGCTGCATCTTCTTTACCAGGTAATCTCTCTTAGTAAGGCAGGCAAGATCTCTTGCCAGGGTTTCCGGGTTGCAGGATACATAAACAATTTTTTCCGGTGAAAGAGTCAAAAGGGAGTGAAGGAATTTACGGTCACTTCCGGAACGTGGCGGATCCATGAGAACAACCTCCACCTTCTCTCCCTCTGCTGCCATTCCTTCCATAAACCATCCTGCATCTCCCGGAACAAAACGAACATTACGGATCTTGTTTTCCCTGGCATTCATTCTGGCATCACGGATAGCATCACGGTTCAGTTCTACACCAATGACATCCCTGGCATTCCCGGAAGCGATGATCCCGATAGTACCTGTGCCGCAGTAAGCATCGATCACCCTCTCTTTTCCTGTCATTGCCGCAAACTCCATAGCCTTTCCGTAAAGTACTTCTGTCTGCACAGGATTTACCTGATAAAAAGAAGATGGAGAAATACGGAAGGTCAGTCCCATAAGTCGATCTTTGATGAATCCCGGTCCGTAAAGTACGATATTGCGGTCTCCAAGTACCATGCTTGTCTGTCTGTCATTGACATTGAGAACCACCGTAGTGATCTCCGGATGCTCTTTACGGAGAGCTTTTACAAAGTTATTCTTAGATGGAAATATTGGAGAAACCGTAACTAATACCACCATAATCTCTCCTGTGGAAAAGCCTCTCCGCACAAGCACATGGCGGAGAAGTCCATATCCTGTATCCTCATCATAGGTCTTGATCTTAAAGGATTTCAGCATACCACGTATGGTACGGATGATCTCCTGACTTTTTTTATCTTCGATCATACAGTCATCTACGGAAACGATCCTATGACTCTTCTCCTCATAAATCCCGGAAATTACGTTTCCCTTCCGGTCACGGCCAAAGGCTGCATGAACTTTGTTTCTGTAATAATAAGGATCTTCCATTCCAATGATCGGCTCTACTTTTCCGAATTTTTTCAGAAGGCCTTCTGTAATTCTCTGTTTCCTGCGAAGCTGCTCCTGATAGGATACACCCTGATAACGGCAACCGCCGCATTTCTTCGCAACTGAACAGACAGTCTCTTTCTGTTCCATTTTTATCTCTCCTCTTTTATGGGCACAAAAAAGATGTTCCCAGTTATTTTCACTGAGAACATCTTATCAGACCTTTTCTTTTTTTACAAGAAAATCCTTGGCCTACTCCTGATATGGCTTATTAAATACAAGAATATGTCTCTTCACATTCTCGTAAGTACCCTGGACCATAGCCTCATTGAGGTCAAAGAAATTATGCTTGTCTGTTGATTCCATATATTTCTCCACATGAGCTGTCAGGCTGTTAAAGCTTGCTGTGGCAATATTCACCTTACGGATGCCAAGAGAGATCGCCTTCTGGAAATCTTTATCGGTGATGCCACTGCCGCCATGAAGAACCAGCGGAATATCCACTTTCTCATGGATCTTCTCCAATACATCAAAAGCAAGCGTCGGCGCTACCGGATAATTACCATGGGCATTCCCGATGGCAACTGCAAGCGCATCAATACCTGTCTCTCTTGCGTAAACGACCGCATCATCCGGATCTGTGCAGCGGATACCGTGGTCACAACTTCCATCCTCACTTCCGCCCACAAGTCCCAGCTCAGCCTCAACTGTAGCGCCGTATTTACGTGCTTTCTCCACAACGGCCTTTACTCTGGCGATGTTTTCTTCAAAAGGAAGCGTAGAAGCATCCAGCATAACCGATGTAAAGCCAAGCTCCAGAGCCTTGTCAACCGTCTCAAAAGTAAGACCATGATCCAGATGGACAGCCACATCCACCTTAGCCTCCTTTGCAGCCTGTACCATCATCGGTCCCATCAGGTGAAGCGGAGAATTTTTCAAACGCACCTCCGCGATCTGAAGGATGATCGGAGTATCCAGTTCTTCTGCTGCACGGATCGCACCTCTTACCATTTCCATATTACCAACACTGAAAGCACCGCAGCCAATATTTTTCTCTTCGGCACGTCTCAGCAGATCTTTCATTTTCACAAGTGCCATGATTCGGCCCTCCTGTCCTGTTTATCGTACACTGTTTGCATCTTCTTACAGAAAAAAGCGGTGTCAAAGCACTACTGGCTGATACCGCTTTTTCTATGCAAAGCGGACATCTTTATTCCGCTTAACTGTACATCAGCATGCACCTATTTCCCTGTCGTAATTATAAGCCTGTCTTCTCAGCAATGAATTTTCTTGCACGGATCGCATACTCAAGCGGATTAGCCTTAGCCGGATCCTGCTCAGCCTCAACAACCATATATCCCTCGTAGCCTGCATCCTCGAGAACCTTGAAGATTGGATCATAGTTGATGCATCCATCTCCCGGAATCGTGAAGGCACCGGCTCTTACGCCTGCAAGGAAGCTCATGTTTTCTTTCTTAACCTGCTCAACAACTTCCGGACGGATATCCTTCAGATGAACATGTTTGATCCTGTGAACATATTTCTTTACAACCTCAAGAGGATCCTCTCCACAGTATGTAAAGTGACCGGTATCAAAAAGAAGACTTACATATTCAGGATCTGTATTCTCCATCATACGGTCAACCTCAGCAAGGCTCTGTACAACAGTACCCATATGATGATGGAAAGTAAGAGCAATACCATACTCCTCTTTTGCGATCTTACCAAGCTTGTTCATACCTGTGCAGAAGGTATCCCACTCTTCGTCATTCATCTCATATTTATGTCCGAAAATCGGAGTATCCATCTGGCCCTGAACACTGTGGCTCTGCTCAGATGCGCCGATCACTTTCGCGCCCATAGCTTTCAGGAAAGCAAGCTGTGCACGGAACTCCTTCTCAACCTCCTCAAACGGTTTGGTGATCAGGAAGCTTGAGAACCACTGGTTACAGATCTCAACACCACGAAGCTCAAGAGCCTTCTTAAGAACCTCAGGATCCTTCGGATACTTGTTACCCACCTCGGAGCCTGTGAAACCGGCAAGAGCCATCTCACTGACGCACTGCTCAAAAGTATTCTCTTTGCCAAGATCCGGCATATCATCATTTGTCCATGCAATTGGTGCAATACCAAGCTTTACTTTATTCTTATCAAACATTGGTCAATTCTCCTTTTTATTTGAATTATTCCATAATCTCAGAAATCTTAACCGGTCTGTGCTCCTCACTGGATTTCTTAGCTGCAAGACCCATTAATACCGGTTTCAGACCATCATAAACATTAAGAGGTGTCTCTTTGTCATTAACGATCGCATCAATAAATGCTGCAACCTCTTTACCATAAGCATCCATGTATCTCTCAAGGAAGAAGAACATCGGCTTCTCACCTGTAACACCCTCAGCATTGCTGATCACTGTGGAAGACTGGCTGTCATTGGAAATAGCAGCCATACCATCAGAACCGAAAACCTCAGCTCTCTGATCATAGCCATAGGAAGCTCTTCTGCAGTTATCGATAACAGCAATAGCACCATTCTCCATCTGAAGAGTGATAACAGCTGTATCAACATCCCCAGCCTCACCAATAGCCGGATCAACCAGATTTGCGCTCTGAACATAAACCTCTGTAGCATCGCAGCCTGCAAGATAACGAACCATATCGAAATCATGAATTGTCATATCCAGGAACATGCCACCGGAAACCTTAACATAATCAATGCTAGGCGGCTCAGGATCGCGGGAAGTGATCTTGATGATCTCCGGTTTACCAACCTTACCAGCTGCAACAGCCTGCTGAAGAGACTCAAAGTTATGGTCGAATCTTCTGTTAAAACCAACCTGATATTTCAGATTTGTGCCCTCAAGAGCATCGATAACCTCTTTGATCTTGGCAATGTCATGATCGATCGGTTTCTCACAGAAAACATGCTTGCCAGCCTTGATAGCCTCTACAGAAATCGGAGAATGAGTATCTGTAGAAGAACAGATCAGAACTGCGGAAATCTCAGGGTCGTTGATGATCTCCTTATAATCCTTAGTCGTGTGCTCAACACCCATGCTCTTAGCCCATGCAGCAGTCTCATCATTTAAGAAAGGATCTGCAACCGTCTTGATCACCGCATCCGGCACCCTTGTTGTGATACTGGTAATATGAACTCTACCAATTCTACCTGCTCCGATAATACCAACTTTAATCATAGTTTTGATCTCCTTTTGATTTATTTTCCCAATGTAATCTCCTTGCGTGTCCGAACACGCTCTTTATGCTTAATATAATATCATCGCAACACACAAATCGCAACCCCTAATATTGTACAATATCACCATCTTTTTTCTATTAAAAATGACGAGAACTATTTTTAGCCACAATATGCAATATTTTTAGGTTAACTTCACCGAAAATATCTCCAACACATCCCCATGCAATCACCCTAATCATCCCACATCCCACCACCCTCCAAACATCCAGCACAGCATCACAGCTCACATCCCTTCCAGCATCCAGCACAGCATCACAGCTCACATCCCTTCAAACATCCAGCGCAGCATCACAGCTCACATCCCCTCAAGCATCCAGCACAGCATCACAGCTTACATCCCTTCAAGCATCCAGCGCAGCGCCGATGCCCAAACTCTCCCTGCAAACAGGCGCAAACTCAGCCCTTGCAGTCGTCCAGCGCAGCGCTGACGACCCACAACCTATCGTCAAACGACATTTTTTCTCGCTGGAAGCACCAGCCGCGGAAGGGGATGCTGTCTGGCTCTGCTTCTGCAGGAGGGGAGCTGATTCTTGGACGGCGGGAATCTGCGTTGTTTTTCAAAAGTCCGCTGTCTGAGCGGCAGCAGGCCGTGAGTTCGGACTTTTGAAAAACGCTTTTAGCAGATTTCCGGCGTCCTAGAAGCCAGCCCCCGACGAAGCCGCAGACCAGACAGCATCCCCTTCCGCGGCGTCCCTCCGCACAAAAAAAGAAGACACCCCACTTCAGTGTCTCCCCTCCGGAATCGTATACTCATTCCTTATATATATTTCCGTAAAAATCTTCGCCCTCTCCGGCGCTTCCCCATTAAACAGCAGCCGGAACAAAATCATCACCGGCTCATACCCCTGTATCCTGGCATCCTGCCCGATCAGGAAATGAATAAATCCTTCCCTCATCAGCTCATAATTCCGCCCCATAAAATCATTGGCAACCATCTTCACCTGACCAGCTTTCCCCGCTCCGGCAATTGCCTCACACACCCCTTCCTCCCCATGAGAAGTAAGATATATCCCGTCAAGATCCGGAACATCCTTAAATATCCCTTCCGTAATTTCCCTGGCCCTGCCATTCTCCTCAAAGCAATACTCCGGCCCAATGATCTCAATCCCAGGATACTTCCGCGCAATTTCCTCACGGAATCCAACCACCCTGCTACTCAGAGAAGTATTGGTACTATAGCCGGAAATCACAACAACCTTTCCTTTTCCACCGGTCAGCTCCCCCATAAGCCCCGCAGCCGCACGGCCACACTGCACACCGTTCTGCCCTACAAAACAAAGCCGTTTCGTATCCTCCACATCCGAAGTAAACGTCACCACCGGGATCCGAAATTCCTCTACAAACCGGTCAATTTCCCTTTTCACACGTTCCTCATCCAAAGGAACCATGGCAATACCACGAACCTCTTCCATCCGCATCTTCTCCATGGCGAGAATAACATCCTCCGCATTCTGATGCTCGATCTTATGGACCAGGACTGTACCACCAAGATTATCCACCTCAGCGCACGCCTCCTGGATTCCCTTCAGAACTTCTTTCATAAAAGGTGTTTCCGCACCCTGCAGGATCACGCCGATCTTAATATTATTTCTGCTCATGGATAGAGCACGGCCCAGTTGATTCGGCTTATACCCCATCTCATCAGCGATGGCACGGATCCTCTCAGCAACCTCCGGACGGATCCTGCCCCTGTTATTTAACGCTCTGTCAACAGTACCTCTGGAAACACCGGCAGCTTCCGCGATCTGCCTTATAGTAACTCCCATACTAAGCACCTCTTTCTATGATAATCCGGATTCTTTTCTGTATTCCGCAGGACTTAAGCCCGTAAACTTCTTAAATGTCTTGGAAAAATAATGATAATCTCCAAAACCGGAACGCAATGCCACATCCTTCACTTTACAGTTCGTCTCTGAAAGAAGCTTCTTTGCACAGTCGATCCGAAGCTCCTGCACATAATTGGAAAAACCGATCTTCATCTCCTGTTTGAAAAGATAACTGAGATAAGCAGGATTCACCTCCGCCGCATCTGCTACATCCTGAAGGCTGATCGGCGCTTCATAATGTTCCCGGATAAACTCCAGAGCTTTTTTCACAGCAGCAGAGGTCCCCTCCGGAACAGCATCCTCTTCCCCCACAAAAAGCTGTGAAATACAGGCACTGCCCTTTTCCCTGAATTTCTCAAAGCTTTCAATATCTCCATACCAGATGGGCTCTTTCTCAATTCCGGCTGTCTGATTCAATTTCTTAAGCCACTGTACCAGAAGTCTTCCGTCGGTATAACGATCCTGACAGTCAGCGAGAACCTGTGTCCAAAGCTCCTCCGCTTTCTTTCGGTCTTTCCCTGCCTTCAGCCTGGAAATCTGCCCTTCCAGCTTCTCAGCACTTTCCGGTAAAACACTGTCCGCTTTCTTCCGTCCTTCAAAATAAAGGATCTCTTTTTTCTCATAAAAATGCAGCTTCATCATTTCTCTGGCCTGCTGATAAGCCTGGCGGATCCCATCCTCTCCCATGCAGACACTGCTGACACTGATACCAAAATCACAAAGATCCTCCTGACAGTGCCGGTAGCAGATCGCTGCTGCCTCAGTCAGTCTCTGCTGCATAGCCGATGTCCTGCAGTCTCCGGAAAGATCAAGAAAACAGCAAAAAATCCCTGCGCCAAGATAGACCACTTCCGTAAATTCACTTTCTGTCCCAAGAAGCTCCTCCGTACGTTCCAGCAGTCTGTGACGGAAATGATGGGAATACTGTTCCACTTCCAGCGGCGTCCATTGTCTTTCCCTCTCTGCCCAGTTCTCCATAAACATACAGATCACAGCACTGTTAAAATATTTCCCGGCGATTCCAGCTTCCACACGCTTTTCCTCACGTGCCTGATTTTTCAGCATCCCCGAGATCAGTCCGTTAAAAAAATAATACTTCAGAGCGTGACTTCCCAGATGGATCAGCTTTCTCGTCCGTGCCTGTTCCTGACTTTTTTCTCTGCGCTTCTCGATCAGCCGGGCTGATTTTTCCAGAGTATCATAAAGACTATCCTCGTCCAGACTGTTCTTTAATACATATTCATCCGCCCCAAGACGCATGGCCTCTTTTACATATTCAAAATCATCATGACAGCTGAGCACGATAATATAGATATCCCTGTTTTCCTCACGGATCTTTCTGATCAGCTCAATTCCATCCATCACAGGCATGGTAAGATCCGTCACAAGAACATCGATTTTTTCTTTCTGAAGGAATCCATAAGCTTCCTCCCCGTCTTCTGCATCATCCACGATCTCATATCCTGCTTTTTCCCAGGAATCCAGGGTTTTGAGATAGCTCCTTACAAGAAAATCATCATCTGCCACCAGTGTTCTGTACATTAATTTTTTCTCCCTTCTTCAGGCATATCATAGATCGCAGGCAGAAATACCGTGACCTCTGTACCGTTTCCACTGCTTACGTATTCCATTCCTCCCTGTGTCCCGTAATAAAGCTCCAGGCGTTCTTTTACATTTGGAATCCCCACTGCGGAAAGTCCGTTTGTTTTTTTTGCATGACTGTTAAAAAGATCTCGGATCTGCTCTTTTGTCATTCCTCTGCCGTTATCCTTTACTATGAGGATCAGCTTTCCTTCACTTACGTTTCCGCTGATCCAGATTTTTCCTGTTTGCCGTTTGATGTCGATCCCGTGAAGAAGAGCATTCTCCACAAGCGGCTGAAGGATCAGTCTTGGAATATAGCACCGGTATGCTTCCTCAGAGATCTCATATTTCACCTGAAAGCTTCCCTGATAGCGAAAATCCTGCAGATGGATATAATTTTTCAGTATATGGATCTCATCGGCAACAGAAAGGAAGCTTCCCTTTTTGTTGATACTGGCCTGCAGAAGCTCCACGAAATCTCCAATAAGCCCCGCCAGCTCTTTTTCCCCTTTCAGAAATGCCGCAAATTTGATGGAGTTCAATGTATTATACATAAAATGCGGTGTGATCTGATACTGCAGTGCTTCCAGCTCTGCATCTTTTTTCTGCTGTTCCTCTTCGATCACCTGGGCGATCAGAGCTTCGATATAATCCAGCATGTGGTTGAATTCTTTTCCGAGGGTTCCGATCTCATCAGCAGTAGTCACTTCTGTACGGAGGCTCAAATCTCCCTCACCAACCTTCTCAACCGTGCCAGTCATGGATCTGAGCGGTCCGCAGACTACTCTGGAGAGCCACAGTGCCAGCAGCACAGCTGCCACAAAAACTGCACCAAATATTCCGATCAGAAAGAGCCGCATCCGGGAAAGTCCGCTTAAAACTTCTTTTTTCGGTACCTCCAGATATAAGCCGCAGTCTGAAAAGCTACCTCTGCTGAAAAAAGAGATCACACCGTTTTTTTCTGCATAGCCTTCCATTTTCGGAACATTCTGGTCTGTAATCTCCGGAAATGTTTTTCCAATGTCACTGTAGTCTCCGGATGTCACGATTTCATCATTTCTGTCTACCAGAACTATTCTGGTGATCTTTTCGTCATTGACAGCTTCCAGATATTCGTAATAAATTGCCCGTTCCCTGATGTCTGCGACAACATACCCCAGAATCTCTCCGTTATCATCCTCTACCTTCTGGATCACAGAAAGAAAGCTGCCGCCTTCATGGATCGGAGATTCCACAAGAACCGGAAAGGAATCCAGTTCCTGTATTTTTTCCAATTCCTCGATATGTTCTCCTGAAATCCCCTGCTTGTTTACCGGAAATTCCTCAGAAGTCACAGCCATTTTTTTGTCTGGAAAAACAAAGTAAAGGGAGTTGATATCTTTATATTCCCGACTGTGTTCCCGGAGAAGCCCAGCCATATTTTCCAGGCCGTTTTCATTTCCTGTACAGCTGTATTCCTTCGCATTATTCCGTATATCTGTATCCCAGGCAGTTCTCGTATTCACATAATAAATCTCTTTCAGGGATTCGTCCAGATCTTTTATAGTCTGCTGCATCCGTCCATACAGGATACCTGAATAATTTTCTTCGATCATCCCTGCTGCCCGAAAATAAAATACCACCGTAAGAGAACAGGCAGTAAACATGGTTACTGTCAGGATCGCCAGTAATATCTTTGCCCGGATACTTTTTAACATAGAACTCCTCCCTTCCGTAAAGCGGATATACACCTCTCTATGCTATATGCCCATAAACGCAGGAAACAGCAGGAGTATCCTACCCCTGCCTGATTTCCTGTTTGCGGTTGAATATATGTTTTACAATAAAATGTTTATAACTGTCCGTGTGCCTCGCGCTCGGTAAGCTCCTGCATGATCGCCGGATACATTTTGTCAAGCTTATATCCGAAAAGCGTTACAATGATCACTGCTGCAATGAGGATCGGTCCAAATTTATAAAGAGAAACGATCATCTCCAGTGCTGTTTCCGGCTGTGCAGTTATTCCTGCAGATGAGCTTACATATCCGGAACTGCTTAAAAGACCTGTGATCACTGCGGAGGCAAGACCTGCGCCAACTTTTGTTCCGATGGAACCGCCTGCAAAGATCAGACTTTCCTGACGGATATGGTTTTTCCACTGTCCGAACTCTACCACATCACCAACCATACTGAATACAACTGCGTTCAGTGGAGCAAGTCCGATGGCACGTGTGACACAGCTCATAACCATGAAGCCGAAGCTGTATGGATTCAGGAAAAACAGAATCTGGCCGACAAGTGCAACAAATCCGCCGACAAATGCGATATTTCTTTTTCCGAATTTCTTGATCAACGGTGAGCAGATAAAGATTCCCACTACCAGAACCAGGGTCTCTGTAAGGAACAGTGCGCTGTACATCCATGTATCATTGTTGAAAATATATTTGCAGTAGTACGGAAGAATGGTTCCTGTGATCGTAAAGGATACACTCTGTACTGTCCACAGAAGCATTACTGCCCAGAAATACTGATTTGCAAAAAGTGCCTTCAGCATTGTCGGAATCGGAAGCTTCTCATCTTTCTTTCTTGCTTCGATCTGAACCTTTTCCTCACATTTGAAGAAGCAGAGAAGCAGAAGTGCAAGTGCAAGCACTGCCCATACGCTCATAACCTTGATCCATGCAGCCTGATCATTTCCAAGAAGCTTTACAAGCGGCAGTGTACAGGTTGCTGCAACGATCTTTCCGATAGGTGACAGTCCCATTCTCAATACACTGAGTTTATCTCTCTCTGATGATTCGCGGATCATCATTGAAGAAAGGCTTCCATATGGAAGATTGATCGCTGTATAGCATATGGTCGTACAGAAGTTATAGGTTACAAAGAGATACAGAAACTGAAGCATCCCTGTTGTACGCGGCACTGTGAAAAGCAGTACTGCTGACAGCGCAAACGGAATGCTCATCCACAGAAGCCAGGGTCTTGATTTTCCCCATTTGGAATTGGTTCTCTCTACAATGACACCCATGACCAGATCGGAAAATCCATCAAAGCATCTGGAAAGTAACATTACCAGTCCTACTGTTGCTGCGCTTATCCCTACATAATCTGTGTAAAACAGCGTCAGCAGTGTTCCGATCATTCCGAACACGATATTACATCCTACATCTCCTCCAGCATAACACAGCCCTGTTGATACCGAAAGTTTTTTCTTCTCCATCTTATTATCCCGCCCTTTCATTTCTTTTCGTTTTTTTATTTTCGCTTTCCTTTTGATGATTCTATTTTATCGAAAATACGGGATTATCATAGTATGAGAAATTTTAGTTTTTTCGGTATTATTTTTACCTGACTGTTAAATCTGTACCAAAGTTTTTCTGCTTCTGATATCTCTACATCCTTCTTTTGTCCTATTTTTATGTTTTGTGTTTTATTTTTGGATACCAGCCTGACTTTTTACCGAATCAGTCAATGCCTCTGCCGGATTGTAAAAAATAATAAGCAGCGGATGGAAACCTGCTTGTATCAGGGATGAGAATGTCCGTCATCCTTCATATATGTATCAATATTTTCTTCGGTAAGCACCTGGGAATCCAGAATCTCATCTTCTCCTGTTCCCTCTCCCTCCAGATCCTTCACAATATACCGGATGGTTTCATAACCGATCTGATAACCGGACTGCGCGCCAAGCGCCACGATACGCCCATCCTGAACCGCTTTCAAGGCATCTTCCTGAGCATCTACGGAAACAATAGAAATCTCCCGTCCTTCAGTTGCCTCTGAAAGTCCCAGGGCCGTCACTGCACTTGTGGTCATGATTCCGTTAAGATCCGGATACTTCACTAGGATCTCATCCACATCCTTCTGGGAAACCCGCATATTGCTGTATCCGTTCCGAACCATTTCAATGATGATCCCAGGCTCTTTTTCCATATATTTTTCAAATCCGGCAACACGCATCCGGTGTCCAGCCTGCTTAAAATCACCGGCGATCACGCCAATCTTTCCTTTATGATCCAGAGCCTTTGCAAGCTGCTCGCCCAGCTCATAGCCTAGTTTTTCATTGTCAATTCCAATATAAGGGATTTCTGAATCCTCTATGGGAGTATCACAGGCATATACAGAAATCCCCTTTTCTCTTGCGAAATTTAAATAATCTTCGCATTCATAGGAATCTATAGGAGAAACTGCCATCGCCTGGATATCGGTTTTCAGAAGATCCCGGATCATATTTTTCTGAACCTCTTCTTCTGTTTCGGAATCCGGGGACAGAATCACCACATCTGCATGATATTTTTCTGCTGCATCTTTCATTCCGTCGCAGACAGACAACCAATATTCACTGCTTTTAGATTTTGTAACAACACCGATCGTTACCTGCTCTTCTTCTGTTTTCTTTGCAGAAGACCCGCATCCGGAAAGGCTGCAAACTCCTATGACTGCCACCAGAATACAGATATACTTTTTTCTCATGAGGGATATGCCTCCTTTTCTTTTGCAGCTATATTTGCCACGGGAAAAAAGACTCCGGAGCCTTTTTCTCCGGTCCGGAGTCTTTTCCTATCTGGCAATGCAGGGTTTACATTTACATTTTACCAGAGTTTTCTGTAGATTTCTTTTACTTCCTCTTCTGTTACATCACGCATGGTATTCTGAGGACTTCCACTGTCCATGGCATCATGTGCCATTTTGTCGATGACGTTGAAGAACTCTTCTTTATTGATACCGAACTGCTCCAGAGTCGGAGTATCCAGTTCATTTACAAGTGACTCTACTGCTTTCAGGAATTTCTCAGCCGCTTCCTGATCAGAATCAGTTGCATCCGCCACACCAATATCACGTCCCAACGCTCCGAATCTGTCGTATGCTCCGGGAAGCGCAAAGGTAAGGCACTCCTTCAGAAGCATGGCATTGGAAAGTCCGTGTGCTACATGGAACAGTGCTCCGATCGGACGGCTCATTCCATGGATAATGGTAACAGATGCATTGTTAAATGCGATTCCTGCCTCAAGAGCAGCGACAGACATCTGTACACGAGCTTCTTCATTCTTTCCGTCTTTATATGCAACCGGAAGATATTTAAAGATCCTCTTTACTGCAGATACTGCAAAAGTATCGGAAAGTGTCTGTGCTTTTCTGGATGTATAAGCTTCCACACAGTGGCAAAGTGCATCAAGACCTGTTGCTGCTGTGATCTTTGGAGGTGCAGTCATAGTAAACTGTGGGTCGATAATGGCAAGATCCGGCATGAGAACTTTGCCTTTAAGAAGCATCTTGATGTCTTTTTTGGTATCCGTGATAATCGTGAACTGTGTTGCCTCAGATCCCGTTCCTGCTGTGGTAGGGATCGCCGCCATTGGCGGCATCTTTACATCGATCACTTTTCCCATGTAGTCGGAAATGCTTCCACCGTTTACTACCAGTGAGCCGATGGCTTTCATGGAGTCAATGGGGCTTCCGCCTCCCAGAGCTACCAGGAAGTCACAGTTCTCATCTTTATAGATCTGTAAGCCTTTTTCGATCATGGTATCTGTTGGCTCACCACAGATGTCAGAATAAATGCTGTATTCAATGCCCTGATTTGTCAGCGCCTTCTCAACTTTTGCACAGTTTCCCAGGTCGATCATTACTTTATCGGTTACGATCAGAGCTTTTTTACCAAGGAGTTTCAGTGCTCCTTCTGCCATGTCCAGTGCTCCGGAACCGGAAATAATTTCTCCAGGTACAATAAATTCTCTTGCCATTGTCAAAATCTCCCTTCAGTCAGTACAATTTTTTTCATAATAGCAGCAGGTCTACTGCTGTCCGCTCCTCACGAACAACAGCATTTTCCTCTTCCTGCTGCCTGTTATTTACGATCCAGTATCAGTATCTCCGAATCCTTAAAACTCGGCGTCATGAAGCCAGGTATATCTCTCATCCTCGCAGCGGTCTGTCTGCAGCCACGGATTTCCGTCAATGTGGCGGATCATCCAGCATGTATACATCTGATATCCAGGTGCAACTGCCTGCGGATGAAGCTCTCCTCCTGGAATTGCGGAAAAGCTCTCGTCTGTACTCTTAAATACCTGATCACCGACAAAGCTTGCTCCAAACCCTTCCGGATGATCAAATTTGAAAAAGTATGTCTCAGGCTGCGGATGTCTGTGCGGCAGGTATCCGGACCAGTTTCCTCTGTCATTGAGAACCTCACCAAGAACCATATTGGACTCCGGTGAAATGTCATGATCGAAGATGGTGTTTACTCTTCTCTTCGCAACATTTCCGAACTTGCCTACGCAGGAATATCCCCACGGAGCATCTTCCGGTTTGTAGAGTTTTGCACCGAAATCTTTCTCGTTCTTTGTGCACTGAACAAGGATCTGTGACTCCGCATTTGCCACAACTGTGATCTCAGTTCCTGTACATCCATGAACGCACCAAGGTCCCTCTGTGAACACATCTTTTCTGGTTGCTGCTGCTTCGTTTCCGTTCCATTTATAGGTGATATTTCCGGAGAGGAGGAGAACTGCTGTCTCCTCACCCTCTCTTAAAAATGTTCTTGTCTCCCCTGCCTTCATACGGTAAACACGGATGTCCATCATCATGGCCTTGTACTCATTATCGTATGTTGTAAGAATCTTTTCGCCTTTTTCGTCATATTCCGGATAACCAAATACTTTACTCATTTTCTTACCTCCCAGATTAGTACAGTCTTGCCTCTTCACGGCCTTTCATAACTCCTTCGCAGGCCCTTCTTACGCTTTCTTTCTCAGATGTTGTTGCGATTCCTACATCCCACCATGACTCATATCCGTCTGTCATGGTCTTCGGGATAACTTTGAGATCAAAGAGGCATGCAATCTCCTGCTTTTTGGCATCTTCCAGAGCATCTACCAGCTCCTGGATTGTACGGCAGGTATAGGTCTTCAGGCCATAGCCTTCGCCGATCTTTGCATAATCTACAGGGATCAGATCTCCAGTCGGTTTCTTGCCGTCTGTATAACGGAACTCTGTTGCAAGGCTTCCGATTCCGTGGTTCATCTCAAGGTTGTTGATGCAGCCAAATCCGCAGTTATCGAATACCATGATATTGACTTTCTGTCTCTCCTGCATGATAGTCATGATCTCACTGTGAAGCATCTGGAAGCTGGAATCTCCAACTACGCAGTATACTTCATTATCCGGCTCAGCAAATTTCACGCCGAGGGTAGCGGCAACCTCATATCCCATACAGGAATATCCGTACTCTGCATGATATCCGCCACGTTTGTCTGTTCTCCACATACGCTGCATACAGCTTGGAAGGGAACCGCCTGCTGTGATGATGGTTGCATCTTTGTCGATAGTTCTGTTGATGGCTGCAAGTGCTGCTGTCTGTGTGATCTTTCCATTTGTAAGCTTTACATATTCCGGGATCGTACGAGGATCTCTTGCCTTGATCAGCGGCTCAAAATCATCTCCTGTGTACTCAATGCTTCCAAGGCGCTCCATCTCTTTATCCCATGCAGCTTTTGCTTTCTCGATCTCATCTGTGTATGCAGATTTATATCCTCTTGCACGAAGCTTTTCTGCAAGTGCTTCTACGGTAGCTTTTGCATCACCCACTGCTTTTACTGCATCCATCTTGTATGCGTGGAATCTGCAGTTGTTGATACTTACAAACTGAACATCCTCATTCTGGAACAGATGCTTGGAGCTTGTTGTAAAGTCAGACATTCTGGAACCGATAGAAATTACCACGTCTGCGTCTTTACCGATGATGTTGGAAGCGTAGGTTCCTGTTACACCGATACCGCCAAGACAGTACGGATTGCCAGACTGGCAGGCACTCTTTCCGGCCTGTGTCTCGCCGAATGGGATCTTGAACTCTTCACAGAATTTCTCAACAGCTTCTCCAGCTTCTGAGTAACGGACACCACCACCAACAACGATAAGCGGTTTCTTCGCTCCTGCGATGACCTCTGCCACATCCTCAAGCTCTTCCTCTACTGCAACCGGTCTTGTGATCCTGTGCACTCTCTTCTTGAAGAAGTACTCCGGGAAGTCAAAGGACTCACCCTCAACATCCTGGCAAAGTGCGATGCAGCATGCACCTGTTTCAGCCGGATCTGTAAGAACTCTCATTGCATTGATCAGAGCGGTCATGACCATCTCCGGTCTTGTGATCCTATCCCAGTATTTGCAGACTGGTTTGAATGCATCGTTCGTACTGATGGCAAGGCTGCTGCTCTGCTCCAGCTGCTGGAGAACCGGGTCAGGCTGGCGAGATGCAAAAGTATCTGCCGGGAATACAAGAAGCGGAATATTATTTACAGTTGCTGTTGCACATGCTGTTACCATGTTTGCAGCTCCAGGTCCGATGGAGGAAGCGCATGCAATGATTTTTTTGCGGTTGCTCTGTTTTGCAAAAGCGGTTGCAACGTGGCACATGCCCTGCTCATTTCTTCCCTGAAGAACCTTCAGCTGCCCCGGATTGGTATCCAGTGCCTCGCCAAGTCCTACAGCAATACCGTGTCCGAAGATCGTGAAAAATCCTTCTACGAATTTTGTCTCCACTCCGTCCATGGAAACATACTGATTATCCAGAAATTTTACAATTGCCTGTGCAGTTGTCATTCTTACTGTCTTTGACATTTTTTCCACTCCTTTTCTTTATACTCTTGCGATCATTTCGCCGAATTTTTCTTTTTCATCTTTAATAAATGCATGAACCTCATCCGGTCCCGGAAGGGAATCGGAGCAGTTGTTGCTCTTAACCATCATGGATGCCTCAGCAGAACCAAACTCCAGGCAGTCAATGATCTCCCAGCCCTGATACAGTCCATACAGGAATCCGGAGCCGTATCCGTCGCCGCCGCCGAAGCCTTTTCTTGCCTCAACCGGGAATGGCTTGATGCTGAACTTCTGTCCATCAACTGTGTAGGCTGTGGAACCCTTCATACCGTGTTTGATGACAACGATCTTTGCATTTTTTGCCTGCCAGTAAGCTGCACTCTCCTCATCAGTCATGCCTTCTTTGATCAGTTTCTCTGTAAGGTCAAACTCTTCTCTGGAGCCCATGATGATGTCAGCTTCCTTAGCTACGATGGAATAGTAGATGGAAATCTCATCTGCATTCTTCCAGTTGTACTCTCTGTAATCAATATCAAAAATGATCTTTGTGTTTACTTTCTTAGCAAGCATAACCGCTTTGATCGCTGCTTCTCTGGAAGGGCTCTCTGCGAGAGCAGTTCCGGAAATGAGGATCGCTTTTGCATTTTTGATATAATCCTCGTGGATGTCGTCTACATGAAGCTGCAGATCTGCGATACGGTTACGATACATGAGGATACTGCTTTCCTTTGGAGAAAGCATCTCGGTAAAGGTAAGTCCCAGCTTCTCTCCGTTTGTACATTTTGTGATCTGTGAGGTATCGATTCCTCTCTCATCAAAATAATCTACAACATACTCACCGAACTGATCATCCGAAACCTTTCCGATAAATCCTGCTTTCAGGCCATGCTTGGTAACACCTACAGCGATGTTTGCAGGAGATCCTCCTACAAATTTCTCAAACATATGTACCTTCTTCAGGGGTTTGAACTCCTCCTTTACCTGATCGTTGTAAGCAGGATTAAAATCAATGGCAACTCTTCCAAGGAGCACCAGGTCCATTGGTCTGGATTCATCAAATTCGATATACTTCATGATCTTACCTCCGTTTGTTTGATGGTTTATTTTTTACTTCTTTTTTGTGTGCTTTTTTACTTTGCGTGCTTTTTCTTTTATTTAGCGTGCTTTCTTGCGTGTTTCTTATGATGTTAATATAGCACTGTTTTACAATTTGGGCAAGTACTTCTTTTCATTTTTCTTTTTTTCAGTTATTCTATACAATTTTTGTAGTTTTGTTTTGTTCAAAGTAGCTATTATCTGCATGTGCATTTGCGTGTTGATATTTTTATCACGCTATTAGCACGCAATCAAATGTATCCAGACAGTTGTTTTCTTGGAATCTATATTCCATATCGTAGTATCTTACAGATTTCCTGTAATATAAAAAAGCCTGCAGTTTTCATCCTGCAGACTATTTTATATGATACTTTGCACAATACATGTTCAAAGGTTATATTTTGTTTTGATCTTGATATCTGTAAAGAGATATTCTCTCTCCGGCTCCTGTCCTTTTGTCAGGATATCCGCCAGGATCCTTGGCGGTTCATACCCCTGGACATATCCATTCTGGTCGATCAGAAAATCCACATGATCATTCTTCAGTGCCCGTTCATTCTTCGGAGTCTGATCGTAGATCACAACGTAGGGCCTGCGGTCAAGTCTCAGCTTTTCAAATGCCTTACCCACTCCTGCCTGGCCTCCGGATACCACCAGGATCCCGCTGATCCCTGAAGTACTCATCATGGCATTTTCTATAATGTGCTCCACCTCAGCTGCTTCATCAAAGCTTCCGTGAACACCGGCGATCTCCAGATGTGGAAAAGTCCGCTTGGTTTCCTCCACAAAGCCATCCACTCGCTGATTGTCAACATGATTGCTGAAATATCCGGTGATGATCAGGATCTTTCCATTTCCTCTTGTCAGCATTCCAAGAAGTCCGGCTGCGGTACGTCCGCTCTTGCGGTTATCCATTCCCACAAAACAGGTTCTTCTCGTTCCTACAATATCAGAGTTAAAGGTTACTACTGGGATATTCTTCTCTTCGATCAAAGCATTCAGTTTCTCCCGGACAGTCTCACTGTCTACCGGCATGACCGCAAGTCCCCGGATTCCTTCCTGTTCCAGTTCCTCAATGGCCTGCAGCTGTTCCTCTTCATCAACGGAAAGACCCTCTTTCAGGATCAGCTGGATCCCTTTTTCTTTCAGTTCCACGGCTGCCTTCTCAATACCACGGTTTACTTCCTGCATAAAAGAAGATCTGGCAAGCTGTGTCACCACTCCGATCTTCAGTTTTTCATCTTTAGCTGTTCTGGAATGCTTCCGTTCTTTCTGTACATATCCCATCTCGTCCGCCAGACGGCAGATTCTCTCTGCCACCTCCGGATTGATCCGTCCTCTGTGGTTCAATGCTCTGTCCACGGTTCCCCTGGAAACCCCTGCCTGTTCTGCAATCTGCTGTATTGTTACCGCCATAAATCCTTCTCCTGCCTCTGCCTTACTGTATCATTGCCAGCTGTTCTGTTCGGCAATAATCTTTCTATATACATTTATATAGTTTTTTCGAAAAGGTGTCAATATGTAAGTGCATTATACAAGGCAACCAACCCGATCTTATCCCCGCACAGCCATATGATATACTTCTTTATAAGAAATCCCTGTTTTTTCACAAAGTTTTTTTACGCTTTCGTATTCCGGATAATAATATTCCTGTCCGCCAAAAGTGCAGACCTTCACTTCTACATTTCCCAGCGGGGTTGTAACCGTTCTTTTCTCTCTTTTCAGAATGGTTCTCCCCATCTCCTGGCGACGGATCCCAATGGTTGTCGTTTCTCTGAAAATGATCTGCTCCATCGCTGAAACCTGTTCTTTTTTACATAGAACGGTAAGTAGCCATGCCGGACGGTTTTTCTTCATAAATACAGGCATGTAATTGGCCTCTCTGGCTCCTGCCTCATACAGAAGCTCCATAACATAGCCAAGCGTTTCTCCTGTACAGTCATCAATGTTGGATTCCAGCTTTATAATGGTGTCTATTTCCGTACAAGCATCATTGCCTGAAGCCTCCTCCCCGGATTCCCGGATCAGCATGGCACGGAGAATTCCCGGGCACTCATACTGGCGCTTGCCTGCTCCGATACCGATCTTCTCCACCGTAAAATCTTCAGGCAGTTTTTCTGATGTAAGGAATGCCGCCACAATGGCTGCTCCTGTAGGCGTTATCAGTTCACCCTGCACCGATGTGATATGCAGCTTCAGCTGATGAGCACTTACAATATTACTTACCGCCGGTACCGGCACCGGAAGGATTCCGTGCTGACAGCGAATCGTTCCGCTACCCTCACAAAGTCTTGGAACGATCACTTCCTCCACATCCAGCTCATCCATACAGATTGCAACAGAAAGAATATCCACAATGGAATCCACTGCACCCACTTCATGGAAATGGACCTGATTCACCGGTACATTATGGGCTTTTGCTTCTGCCTCGGCAAGAATCTTAAAAATCCTTTTTCCATAGGATTTTGCACGATCTGTCATATCTGCATGGTCGATAATCTCCATGATCTCGTTAAGGCCACGGTGTTCATGGTGATGGTGTCCGTGGTGGGAATGCATCGTTTCTGTATATGTATGACTGTTTCCATGGGTTTCCTGTACATGATGTTCATGAGAATGGGGATGCTCATGGGCTTCCAGGGCTTCATGACTATGTTGATAATGATGTTCCCCATGATCCTGGCTGTAAGAATCTCCATCATGCCCATACAGATATTTCATATCATGATCATGATTCTCATGATCATGATCCAGTAGTACATCAAAATCACAGGCATCGATCCCTGATTTCATCACACGGCTGATCTTTATGTCGAAACCTTTTACCGGCAGACTTTTAAGAGTTCTCACCAGTTTTTTCTGATCTGCACCCAGATCCAGAAGAGCCGCAACTGTCATATCCCCGCTGATCCCGGAGGTACACTCCAGATATAATTTGTTTCTCATTTATTTTCCCTCCGCAAGCCGATTGATCTGGGTTGCCAGATATCCTGCCCCAAATCCGTTGTCAATATTTACTACTGCAATTCCGTTGGCACAGGAATTGATCATTGTCAGAAGCGCTGACAATCCATGAAAGCTGGCGCCATATCCCACAGAAGTAGGTACCGCGATCACCGGACGTTTCACAAGACCACCCATAACACTTGCCAGCGCACCCTCCATTCCTGCTACCGCAACCACACAGTTAGCCTCCTGGATAGTATCCAGCCTGGAAAAGAGTCTGTGCATACCACTGACTCCCACATCATAGATCCTCTCCACATGTGTGCCGAAATACTCTGCTGTCTGGGCAGCTTCCTCCGCAACAGAAATATCTGCTGTTCCGGCTGTACACACTGCCACCTTTCCGATATGCTCCTTCTCTTTTTCAATCTTCAAAATTCCGGAAACCGGATCATAAACCACATCAGGAAGAACCTTTTTTACCAGTTCATACTGATGTTCTGACGCCCTTGTTCCAAAGACTTCTCCATCTTCCTCATAAAGCTTCTGATAGATATTCAAAAGATGTTCGTCTGCTTTTCTCGCACAGTAAACTACCTCCGCAAAACCGGTCCTCGCTTTTCGGGTAGTATCCAGCTTCGCATAATCCATTTCTTCATATCCCTCTTTTTTCAGAAGGCCCTCTGCATGCTCCACAGAGAGCTGGCCTTTTTTTACCTCTTCAAGGATCTGCTGTAAAGTCATCTTTTTGCCTCCCTGTTTTCTTCGTAATATAATAACACAATAGCCAGACATTTGCATCATTTCCGCAAATCGTCTGGCTATCTGCTATTCAAACCGTTCACTGTCCGGTTCTTTTTATTTATGCGACTGCCTAGGCCGCCTTCTGTTCTTTATCTGATCATCTCCGTATATTTGGCCGAGATCTCATCAATATCTCCATATGCGATCAGTTTTCCTTTTTCAAGTATCATTGCTTTATTGCACAAGCGCTGTACCTGTTCCAGAGAATGGGATACAAACAGTACCGTAACGCCCTTATCAAACATACTTAAGACTTTCTTTTCACTCTTTTTCCGGAATTTGGCATCTCCTACAGAAAGGACTTCATCCAGGATCAGGATATCCGGTGATACCAGTGTGGCAATGGAGAATCCAAGTCTTGCCTTCATACCGGAAGAATAATTCTTAATAGGGACATCGATAAATTCCTTCAGTTCAGAAAACTCAACAATCTCATCAAATTTCGATTCCAGAAACTTCTTGGAATATCCGAGCATCGCACCATACAGAAAAATATTCTCACGTCCTGTATACTGCGAGTCAAAACCGGCTCCCAGTTCCAGAAGAGGGACCAGACGGCCGTTTCGGACCACCTTGCCTTCGGTAGGCTTGAATACACCGGCAATTACTTTGAGCAGAGTACTTTTTCCCGCTCCATTAAGTCCCAGGATTCCTACACGGTCACCTTTTTTTACCTCAAAATCAACATTCTGAAGAGCCCAGAATTCATTATATTTAATTTCTTTTTTTAAGAATTTAATCACGTAATCCTTCAGGCTGTCTACCTTTTCTTTACTGAGATTAAACTTCATACTTACATTATCTACAACTACTGCAGGTTTTTCCATATTTTTCTCCTGTTAAATATAAAGGATAAACTCATCCTGTTTCTTCTTGAAACAGAACATTCCGATGGCAATCGTCACAAGGCTGAATACCAGTGCGTATGCCGCATAATGCAGGTTCATCGGCTCCCCGAACATTCCTGAACGAAAAACATCGATGGTACAGTACAGCGGATTATATTTCAGGATCCATGAAAAACCACTTTTCAGCAGTCTGGACGGATAATAAAAGATCGCACAGGTATACATGATCAGCATCAGCGCTACTGACCACAGATATTCCATATCTCTGAAAAAAACGCCAATCGTAGCAAGGATCATTCCACAACCATAAGACAACAGAAATACCAGGATCAGCGCGATCGGGATCTGGAACATATAAAGTGTCGGCTCCACACCAAGTACTGCTCCTACCGGAACCAGCACGATCAGTGAGATCAGGAAGATCACATAGTTAAAAAGTACACTTGACAGCGGATAGAGATATTTTGGCACATAAACTTTCTTGATCATTGCCGAATTCGCTCTTACTGATTTCAATGCCGCTTTTGTGGCACTGGAATAGAATGTGTACAAAAGACGTCCTGTCAGGATATATACAGGAAATGTCCGATCCTTGTTTCCAAACAGGGTACCGAATACGATCGTCAGTACGATCATGGTAAGCAACGGCTCAAGAAGAGACCAGATGATACCAAGATAGGAACGTCTGTACTTCAGTTTGATTCCTTTTTTTACAAGCTCTCCCAGAAGAAACCTGTAACGTATAAAAGTATTTACGTATTCTTTCATAGCATCTCCAATATTCAATTTTATTTTTTCACACGGCTGTAAATCATAATATACTATTTTGAGAAATCTGGCAACCTTATTTTCGCCAAAAAAAGGCACGCCAAAGCGTACCTTTTTGAGAAATGTGTTAGTTATGATCTTATCTCTTGATATTGAATGCCCGGAATCCCGGATATACTGCTGCATCTCCAAGCTCTTCCTCAATACGGAGAAGCTGATTATATTTTGCCACACGTTCGCTTCTGGAAGGAGCTCCTGTCTTGATCTGGCAGGTATTCAGTGCCACTGCAAGATCTGCAATGGTTGTATCCTCTGTCTCTCCGGAACGATGGGAAGAAATCGCTGTATAGCCAGCTTTATGTGCCATTTTGATGGCTTCCAGAGTCTCGGATACAGAACCGATCTGATTCAGTTTGATCAGAATAGAATTTCCGCAGCCAAGGCTGATACCTTTCTCAAGACGCTCTGTATTTGTAACAAACAGGTCATCACCTACAAGCTGTACTTTTCCTCCAAGTTCTTTTGTCATGATCTGCCAGCCTTCCCAGTCTTCCTCATCAAGGCCATCCTCAATAGAGTAGATCGGATATTTTTCGATCAGATTTTTCCAGTGATCAACAAGCTCCGCAGATGTAAATTTCTTTCCGCATTTCGGAAGAACATACTCCCCCTTTTTGTTTCCTTTCCACTCACTGGATGCAGCATCCATGGCAAGTACAAAATCCTTTCCAGGCTCATATCCCGCTTTTTTCACTGCTTCAAGGATGTACTCAATGGCTTCCTCATCGCTTCCAAGGTCTGGTGCAAAACCACCTTCATCTCCAACGCTTGTTGCAAGGCCTTTTTCTTTCAGAAGTGCAGCAAGAGCGTGGAATACCTCCGTACACCAGCGAAGTCCCTCTTTAAAGCTTGGTGCTCCTGCCGGCATGATCATAAATTCCTGAACATCAACGGTATTCGCAGCATGTGCACCACCGTTTAGGATATTCATCATCGGAACCGGAAGTCTGTTTCCGTTCACCCCACCAAGAAATCTGTAAAGGGGGATGTCAAGAGAAATCGCAGCCGCACGTGCGCACGCAATAGAAACCGCAAGAATGGCATTTGCGCCCAGTTTTGATTTGTCCTTTGTTCCATCTGCTTTGAGCATGGCAGCATCCACTGCATAAATATCAGATGCATCCATTCCTGCCAGCGCATCATTAATTACTGTATTGATATTTTCAATGGCCTTCGAAACACCTTTTCCTCCAAAACGGCTTTTATCCTGATCTCTCAGCTCAAGTGCTTCGAATTCTCCTGTGGACGCTCCGCTTGGTGCTGCTCCTCTTCCGACCGTTCCATCTGCCAGATAAACCTCTGCCTCTACGGTCGGATTTCCTCTTGAATCAATGATCTCTCTTCCAATGACCTTCTCAATCTCTAAATAATCCATTTGATATTTATCCTCCTGTCTGGTCTTTTCGCCCTGTCCGTAACTCCTGTTCAGGCCGCATTTTGTCAGGGGATACGGCCCGCCACAAATTTTACGCATTAGTTAGAATCTGCTAACTGTTTACAAGTTTACTATATCTAACTTTAACGGTCAAGAGGAGTTATTGCCATTTTTTTCTCAATTACTCTTCTGATATTTCCATGTTTTTTCAGAACATTCCGCAGGATGTTGCGAATTTTACTTATTGACAAGGCTTTGCTGCTTATGATATCATAATCGCCGGTATCAAGCGGATATTCGTAAACCGCTCTGCTGCCTGTTTACAGCCAAATAACTGCTTCGCAGTTTGATCTGGTCAAAAAACCGAATATGGTTTATGACAAAATTCTGTCATATATTGGAAACGCACATTCTCCTGAATGATTAACGAACAACACATGCTCTGAGGTTTTACATTATCACTTAATCATTTTAAAGGAGGATTTTTTATGCCAAAAAACAAATTCCAGGAAGTTATCTTTACCCTTATCATGGTATTTTTCATGGTTTACGCCATGATCTGCTACAACATTTCCCTGAACACAGGGAGTATGACAAACCGTGTGTTCCTTGACGCTTTTCATGAACTGGTGATCATGGGACCGATCGCATTTATCCTTGACTTCTTCCTTGTATCCAAGCTTGCTTTTGGTTGTGCAATGCGCATGGTAGATTTCAAAAACTGCCATCCGTTCAGCAGGATCCTTGCGATCTCCGTTCCTTCCGTTGCTTTCATGTGCCCGTTAATGAGCCTCGCGGCAACCATTCTCTTTAAGAATGCCGGAAATCAGTTTGTAGCTGTATGGCTTCAGACAACCGCATTCAACTTCCCGATGGCATTCTTCTGGCAGCTGATCTATGCAGGTCCGATCGTACGTTTTATTTTCAGACATATCTTCCCTGAAAAGGAAAACGTAAAAGAAGCGACAGCAACTATGTAAAATTAAAGAAAGCACATTGCTATGGTTGAACCACCCCAAAAGTCATACTTTCCGGTGGCGGCTCATTCCATACAATGTGCTTTTTATTTTTCACGCGAATCTTTCTCATCGGATCTTCGAATCTCTCAGACTGTTTTCTTTAATTCAGGCATCTTAAGTATCTTCACGATCAGCGGGATCACCATAATGACCCAGACTATCGGTTCTGCTACGATCACGCCGGTATATCCGAGAAGTGGCACCAGAGTCACCGCGATCACTACTTTTCCGATCATCTCCAGCGCACTGGAAACCAGAGGGATCACCGTTTCTCCAAGGCCCTGCATAGCATTTCTGAGGACACTGATCACAGCCGTTACGAAATAAAAGATCGTATCAAATTTAAGATAATTGGCGGCATTGCGGATCACCGTTTCATTATGGCTTCCTGTGACCAGATAGATCAGCTGTTTTCCAATGGTAAAACTGAAGATCACAGTCATCACGGACCAGATACAGGTATACAGAACTGCAAGACCGATTCCATGGCGTACCCGGTCCATCCTCCCTGCACCTGCGTTCTGGCCGCAGAAGATCGCCATGGTCTGGCCGAACACGCCAAACATGATCATAAACATCTCTGTGATCTTACGAGCTGCTGTATGTGCCACAATGATATCTCTTCCCAGCCGATTGATGGAGGTCTGAAGTGCCAGTGTACCAAGATTTACAAGAGATCTTACAAGTCCCATAGAAAGTCCGGCACTCAGCATATTTTTCATCATATTTCTTTCGAGACCGAAAAAATCCTCTTTTTTCAGCCGTAGGATCTCATACCTGCGGATCATGTAAAACCAGCATATCAGAAATGCCAGCGTCTGTGAAAGTACCGTGGCAACGGCCGCTCCCTGAACTCCTGCTTTTACTACCAGAATAAAAAACAGATCTCCTGCGATATTTAAAGTTACAGACACCGCCAGGATCACAAGAGGCGTCACCGTATCCCCAAGTGCGCGCAGAGATGCCGCGCAGGTATCATAAAGAAACGTTGCCAGCATACCTGCGATAATAATAAAGATATACTGCCTGGCAGTTCCCGTCAAATGATCCGGAACATTCAGGAACCTCAGGATCGGATGCAGAAACAAAAGTCCCAAAACAGTCAGGATCAGAGAAATCACGCTGCCCATTACAAGAGACAGCGCAAAAGATTTTCGTACTTCTTCCCGGTTTCCGGCACCGAATTTCTGTGCGGTGACAATGGCAAATCCATTTGCAAGGCCCATCAGAAAACCGATGATCAGCCCGCTTAAAGGACTGGTGGCCCCTACTGCCGCCAGCGCATCTTCTTTAAGAAAGCTTCCCACGATCCGGGTATCTGCCAGGCTGTACGTCAGCTGCAGGAGATTTCCCAGAAATACAGGAAGCGCAAAGGACAGGATCAATGTGGAAGGCTTCCCTTTTGTCAAGTCTTTCATGTCATCCTCCCTCAGTCAACGATATCATTCTGAAAACGGGAAAGATGCTCATAAGGAAGGATCATCCTTCCGCGGAACAGTCCGCAGCCATCATTGATCAGGCTGTTGTTTACCGCACCAAACATATTAACGTCCAGCGCAGCAAGATCCAGTCCAAGAAGTCGCATACCCCGCTCATAAGCCTCATCAAAATAGATACATTCCCCCTGGGGAATCGCGTCCCTTCTCCTGCGTTCACTTTCCTGTTTTTTCTCATAGCTTAAATGGTTGGCGGAACCAATCTCCGCAACATCATCCATGTCTTTGGTCCGCAGCTGTACTTCCATATAGCTTCGGGAACTGTTATCATAAAACGTGATATGCAGGGACTGATAATCATCCTCACTGTTATTACAGATGTAATCCCTATAGTAAGGCTTTGCTTCCCTGCTGAGCAGTGGCGATGTACTTTCCTGCACTCCTCTGGCCGGCTCTGCGGTAAATCCTCTTTCTTCCAGAAATCCCGGAAGTATATTGGCGATCTCATAAAGATAACGAAGCTCTTCTTCTCTGACATTCTCACCATTTTTCAAATGACATCTGGGCATGGCGATAACGATCCTGTAGGCAATAAAATCGCGGAAACAGCTTAACCGTTCCTTGATCTGGGATACGGAAGGATATTCCCCATATTCTTTATAGTAGTCATAAATAAATTCTACTACATATCCGTTAAATTTTTCCTCCGCACGGATCAGGGATTTGATTCTTCCCTTGAAGGTAAACGCCAGAAACGGATATTCCCCTGCCATATATTTATAAAATTCCCGGATCTTCTGAGACTGGGCAGTGAGGAAATCATTATGCTCCAGAAGCTCCTGAATCTGGATCAAAAAATTACAGTGTACCAGATCGATCTCATTGTGTTTTTCCTTCGCCTCTGTCCTAAGATCCCGAATGTATTTCTTCAGTATCCGGAGAAGAGTATCTCCGGAATACAGATAATCGTTTAATGTTATCATTTGTGTTTCTCTTTTCTATTTTGGTCTTTTCAGGATCACATATTTACAACAACTGCTGGATAATCTGTGCTCCTGTCTTTTATTTATTTCAGTTTTTCATGGAAAAACTCTGCGATCCGGTTCCACACCTCATCCTGGAAAAACTGGATATCTGCATGGTCTGCACCATCCAGTGTCAGCAAAGTGACATCACAGTCTTTTTTCTCCAGAAGTCCGTATAAAGTTTCCGACTGAACATAAGGAACGACCTGATCGCAGTTGCCATGGATGATCAGAAATGGCGGTGCATCCTTCGTAACCTTGGAAACCGGACTGCTCTGGTATGCCTTTTCTTTATTTAACATGGAATTAAATCCAAGCAGAAGGGATTCTGCGGAAGAAGCACATTTTTCTGCAGATTCACATGGAAATGCGGAAAGATCCGTAGGCGGATACCATGGGCAGGCAGCCTGTACCTTACTGGATTCTTCCAGATACTCTCCCACATCCAGAGCCGGATCATTGTCCAGCGCAGCCATACAGGTAAGATATCCTCCGGCAGACTCTCCCATAACTCCTATTTGCTCTTTGTTGATGCGGAACCGGTCTGCATGGGCTTTCAGGTAACGGATAGCTGCCTTTACATCCTGCAGCGGCATGGGATACGGGCCCTGATTGGAAGTACGATACTCCACACTTGCCACTACAAAGCCACTGGATGCCAGTCTGCTCAGATAAAGATTATGTGCGGATTTATCCATCATCAGCCATGCGCCTCCGCAGATCCAGAGGATGCAGGGATAGATTTTTCCATCTTTTGTTTCCGGGTAGATTATATCCAGTTTCAGATCCCGCCTGCAATGTCCGAACCAGGAATCCACCTGTGCGTAAGTAATATCATTTACTGTAATATACTGAGGCTTCTCTACTGAAAGCTTCAGTGTCTTTTTTTCTGCTTTTATCATAATCTATCTACCTCTCTTCTTCTGATCATTTTAGTTTGTCTTTGAAATATTTTTCTTCTATTTTATCACAATACTGCTTTTTCTGCTTTTATTTTTCGGAGAAAAAGCACTCTTTTTCTGCAAAAGAAATATCTGCATTCTCATTTACAGACATGCCTTACCGCAGGATCTCGTCAATGGTGGAAACGGTACTGAAAGAACCTTTATTCCTTGAAATGATCTCTTTTACTTTCTGCAGTTCAAAATAATTTACATAGCAGATCAGAGTCTTGTTCTCTCCTGCGATCACGCCGGAAGAGTTGATGATGGTACAGGTTTTATTCAGTTCCTCCTTAATATCACAGATGATCGCATCAGGATCCTTTGTGATGATCGTCACCTGTTTCAGTGCCTCAAAATGATCTGTGAAATGATCGATGATGGAAGTCGCCACAATGTATACCAGAAGACTTAAAAGTGCGGAATCTCTGTCAAGAAGTACAAACACAGCTCCATATACACACGCATTAAATGCGATCAATATGTAGGAAATACTGTAGTCCTTTCCGGAATGATTGTAGATCTTTTTTACAATGATATTGGCAAAGATCTCAGAACCGTCAATACAGCCACCGTTTCGAAGGATCAGAGACAGTCCAACACCAAGGATCGCACCTCCAAAGACTACTGCAATAAAATGCTCTGTATTCAGCTCAAAAGGGATTTTTTCAAAGTAGGAAAGACCTATTGTGTAGACAACAAAGCCCACGAACGTTTTTGCAAAGAAATACTTACCGATAAGAATGACCCCAGCTATGAGAAACGGCAGAAACACAAGTAGCACACATAACGACAGATTATACCCTGTCAGCTTGCTTATGATAATGGCGATTCCGGCAGTTCCGTAATCGATGGCATCATTGGGAAGCAAAATACAGGCAACAGAAAAACTGGCCAGGATCGCTCCCACAATGATCATCAGATATGAAAACACTGTCTTAATCTTTTTGTTCATAAAGGCCTCCTCTTTGTAAGCAAAATTATTTGTCAACAATAACAAAAAGCTGTTATAATAGATTTTCTCTATTACAACAGCTTTGTTTTCCTACTTTTGGAATGGATTTATTATATTATAAGTTTTTTTCTCTGTCAACGCCCTCAGACAATTTCACAGCTTTTCTTTATCAGTAAACCTGCATCCTGCTTTCTCAGATCTGATACCAGCGGATCTCATTAGCTTCCAGATGAAGGTCAAAGCTCTTTCCATCCCCTGTGTAAACCGTAGTGTCCTGTGGCTCATAGGTGTTGTTTACCACACAATACTTTTTATTTTTCACATAAGCATGTACTTCCACATTATAATTGGAAGAAAACCAGCAGAAAAGCTCATTTTCTGCCGCTGCTGACCAGAGCACAGCACGATAAAGGATACGGCTGTTGCAGAAGCTGTACGGAAGTCCGCTGATGTAAACACCTCTGCCTTTTCCGAAGGTTTTTACTGCCATCTGGACTTCCTGGTCCTTCTGGATAAGGATCTTCGTATCCGGAAGTGCGAAGATATTCTTTTTCCCCTCACCGAAATCTACGGTTCCGTCTGTATCCTTCAGGATAAAATGCTCTTTATGCTCTTCCCAGTTGTATTTATCGGTATTAAGATTAAATCCTCTTTCTTCCTCTACACCAAGGATGTCATCCAGCTGGAAGAATTTTCCCTGCCACTGATGAGCTGCCGGTTCACCGACGCCAATAAATCCGCCGCCATTATAGACAAATTTCCGCACTGCTGTAAGGATTTCCGGATCTGCCCAGTTCTCACCACCGGACTGTGCAGTGTCCGCATCACCTACATTGATGATCACATCAAAATCATTCAGCAGATCTTTATCCTGACGGATATCATCAAAGCTGATAAAGGACACATCAAAAGGCGCACCACTTAATGCCTCGATAATTCCGAAATAGGAATAATTCTGCTTGTAATAGATGGCATGATGTACCATATGGTTGCCCCAGGAGCGCATTTTTCCCCAGCAATTTAAAACAGCCACACGTTTTACGCAGTATGGTGTGGTTCCCTGGATATTGTCGTAGAGCACACGGAATTCCTGGCAGACTTCCTTGATATACTGTACAAAATCCGGAAATTCCAGAGCCAGCTTCAGATAACCGCCGTATCCAATTCTCTGGATCGGGCTTCGAAGGATAGCTCTTCTTGCAGTCACCCAGTTTACTTTTGCCTCTTTTACAGGATCCCCGCCCTCATGGAAGGTGTCCGGGAAAAAGTACGGCAGAAATCTTCCCTCTGTATATTTTACATGTTTAATATCACTGAACAAACGTAAGGTCGCTCCGTTTCCGACGCTTCCCACTACCGCATCCAGCCCGATGGAAGCAAACTCATCCATAAAGGGCTCCATACCGATCCAGTGATCGCCCATGAACATCATGGCCTCTTTTCCGTATTCATGGACAATGTCTACCATTTCCTTTGCAAGCTTCGCCACTTCCCGTCTCTGGAAAGCCTGGAAATCTTTAAATTCTTTCGACGGGATCCGATAAGTGTTGTTCATATATCCCTGATCAATGATAAACTCCGGGCGGAACTTATATCCCACTTCCTGCTCAAACTGTTCCAGGATATAGGGACTCACCGAAGCAGAATATCCGAACCAGTCTACATATTTTTCCCGTGCCATCTCATCAAAGATCAGTGTGAACTGGTGAAAAAAGGTAGTAAATCGTACTACATTCACATAATCATGGGAATCCAGAAATCTGCGGAGGCGATCCATGGAATGTGCACGTGTTGCGGGCTGACGCACATCAAAAGTGATCTGAGGCTCTACATCCTTCCAGTCATTGACAACTGCATTGTACATATGTACCGGATCCCACATGATATATGCAAGAAAACTTACCGTATACTCATGAAACTCTTTCGCCGGCCTGATCACAACATTTCCGTTTTTTTCATCGTATGACCATTCCTCTGTACTGACAGCTTCCCCTGTAGTCCGGTCAATGACTTCCCACCATCTTCTGATATCATCTCTTGTATTCACAGCCAGCATATCCGGATACAGATGATCCATCAGATGGATTTCCAGAGTATCCGACACTGCCGTGTGAAAGGATGTCATGATATACATCTGCTGGATTTCTTCCGGATGGGCCTTTGCCCAGGCATTATCCTTTCTGGTGGTATAATAAGTTGCATAAATCTTTGCGCCGGTTTTCTTCAACTCTGCCGGAAATTCCGTTCCGTCACAGTCACGGATGGCATCTGCACCCCACTCGTCCAGCATTTTCAGTGTCTCCGGAATCACATCCAGATCTGTCGGAATAGTCACTCTTCCTTTTGTTTCGCTCATCGCTTTACCTCCATTGTAAAAACCCCTGTTTTTTTTATTTCTGATATTTTTTCACGATCGTCTGCATAGTATCCCATTTCTGTTCCATATCAGCCACCAGCTTAAACTGTGTGCGGCAGCGGTCTAGATTGTGTTCTTCCCGGTCGATCTTAAAATAATGATCTCCTTCCAGATAATCGGTAAGAAAGCGAATGCCGCATTCATAAGTCATCACCTTAGCTCCCATGGGAAGCATCTCGATCTCTTTTGCACTGAGCTTATCTCCACAGCTTTCCAGAAAGCCTTTTACATAGATTTCATAGAGCTCCATATCACAGGAAACTTTGCTTAAATCTTTCTCATCCTCCAATGCAGTGCTGGCCCCGAAACGAATGGAATCTCCAAAATCATTCATGGCAAGTCCCGGCATAACCGTGTCCAGGTCCACTACACAGATTCCCCTTCCTGTTTCCAGGTCGATCATAACGTTATTCAGCTTCGTATCGTTGTGTGTTACCCGAAGGGGCACCTCACCTTTTGCCAGAAGCTCACCGAATACATTTGCCAGATACTCATGCTGAAACGCAAATGCGATCTCTTCTTTTACGGATGCGGCACGATGGCAGCTGTCCTTCTCTATGGCATTTTTCAAAGTCTGAAAACGTTTCTTTGTATCATGGAAATCCTTTATCGTTTCATGCAGAGTCTCTGCCGGGTAATCCGCCAGCATTTCCTGGAATTTTCCAAATGCAACTGCACTTTCATAAAAATCCTCCGGTTTTTCCGCCAGATCATAGCTTACTGCGTCGGTAATAAAAATATAAGCTCTCCAGCATTCTCCGTTTTCATCTGTCAGGAATGCCTTCCCGTCCTTTGTCGGAATCAGGTTCAGAACCTCCCGTTCCGGATCTCCTCCCTTCTGAAGAACTTTCTTTTTCAGATGCCTGGTGACTCCGGCAATGTTCTCCATCAGTTCTTCCGGTTTCTGAAAGATCTCCCGATTGATCTTCTGAAGGATCACCTTAATGGACCCCATCTCTCCGATCCGATATCTAAGCATATAGGTTTCGTTGATATGCCCGCTTCCGCAGGGGCCGCAGGAAACCAGTTCTCCGGTAAATGCAAACTGATCCGCTATTCTTTTTATCTTTTCTTTTGGTGTACCTGCCATTTTACCTTCTCTTTCCCAGACAGCAGTAAAAAGCATACCGTCCGAAACCAAATATGCTTTATACTTTTTGCTGTGATTTTTTTACTATGATTATTTTTTCCGCTTTAAGATCCTGGTGGCAAGCGGAGCAATATTTTCATCTGTTGATCCGTAGAGAACTTCGTAATCCCCCGAGACAGAAACTGTTTCTGTCTTTTCTCCGAAGTTCTGGATAAACAGATATTCCGTATCCTCATTTTCTCTGGTTGTCACAGAAATACCTTCCGGTATAAATGTAAGCGGCATCTTCACGCCTGCTTCCTCTGCTGCCCTTCCCAGAAAATCCTCATAAAAGGCTGCTTCCATATCTGCCGCTACATAGTAAACATGGCCTTTTCCATATTTCTTGTGAGTCAGTACCGGATACCCCTGATAGAAATCCCTTCCATAACGCAGCAGTACTTCCGCATCGGAAACCTCTGCAAGCTCGCAGAGATTTTTACAGGTATAGCTTTCTGTAAGTCTGAGATGATTTCCTGTTTCCGGGATACCTACGTTTTCTTCCCAGTCATAAAGTGCATCGATCTCTTCCGTACGGATACCAGCTGCTTCCATCAGTCCGTGAGGGGTTCCCTCCAGATAACATTTATCTGTTTCATCTACAAGTCCGGACCAGTAGGAAATTACCAAAGTACCACCGTTTTTTGCAAAAGCGCGAAGCTTTTCGGCATATCCATGATAAAACATGTAGGCCATCGGTGCCGTTACCAAACGGTACCGGGACAGATCATGTTCCATATTGATGACATCTGTATTATAGCCTTTTCTTCGGAGAGCACGATACTGTTTCAGTACAGTTTCCTGATAATGCATATCCTCGTTTCGAGGTCCCTGCGCATCCTTCAGCGCCCAGTCATTTTCCCGGTCATAGAGAACAGCCACCGGAGACTTCGTCACGCTTCCAGCAGTTTCCCGGATCTGCTCCAACGCTTCTCCTACCTCTGTCACTTCGCGGAAAATACGGGTATCATCCCCACCGTAGTGATCGATCACCGCACCATGGAATTTCTCAGAGGCTCCCTGGCTCTGACGAAGCTGGAAATACAGAACACTGTCTGAACCATGAGCAACTGCCTGCAGAGAGGCAGCCAGATGTATTCCTGGTTTTTTCAGCTTGTTGATAGGCTTCCAGTTGGTCGCAGAGGGACAGGATTCCATCAGAAGAAACGGTGCTTTCTTGATGCTTCGCATAAGATCATGCTGCATGGCTCCGTCCAACGCTGTGGTATAATTGTCTTTTTTATGCCAGCTTGGATAATTATCCCAGGATGCAATATCCATAACATCCTTAAATTTTTTATAGTCCAGTCCGTTGTAGTCATACATCAGATTGGCGGTTGCCGGAAGCTCGGAACCACCTGCACGGATCGCAGAAATCTCATGCTTCATAAAATCCACAGTCCTGTCTGTAACAAAACGTTTCCAGTCCAAGGTAAGTGCATGAAGAGCATTTTCCCCCTTTGGCGAAGGACTTTCGATCTGATCAAAGCTGTTATAGGTATGGCTCCAGAACGTTGTGCACCATCTGGAATTTAAATTTTCGATGGTCCCGTATTTTTCTTTCAGCCATTCCCGGAATTTTTCCCGGCACAGAGGACAGTGGCATTCTCCGCCATATTCATTGGAAATATGCCACAAAAGCACTGCGGGATGTTTTCCGAAACGTTCAGAAAGCTTCTTATTAATATTGTAGACTTTTTCCCTGTATACTGGAGAAGTATAACAGTGATTATGTCTTCCACCGAAAAATCTTCTCGTGCGATCCGGATCCATGCGAAGAACTTCTTCATATTTATCTGCCATCCATTTCGGTCTTGCTCCGGATGGTGTGGAAAGTATCGTATAAATTCCTTCTTTATACAGATTATCGATCACTTCTTCCAGCCAGTCAAAGTTATATCTTCCCTCTTCTGGCTCCAGCACTGCCCAGGAAAACATTCCCATGGAAACGGTATTGATATGGGCTTTTTTGAAATATTCGATATCTTTTTTCAGAATATCCGGTCTGTCCAGCCACTGCTCAGGGTTGTAATCGCCACCGTGCAGATAATGGCTGTATCTAATCTGCTCTGCCATTTTTTATCTCCTTATGATTTGATTCACATCAAGCGGACAAAAGCATCCTCTTCTCTGAGAAAATTTATACCAGACAACTGATCCACAGTTGATCTGGTATAAAAAGAATGCTGCGTGATCCAGTTAAAGCATATTATACAATATACCTACAGATTTCGGCAGCATCCTTTTTGTTTTAAAATTATTTTACAGCTCCGGTAATACCCTCTGCGAACTGTTTCTGTAATACGAAGAATACGATCATGGTCGGAATGGAACAGAATAATACGCCGCACATCAGCATGCCGTAATCCGTTACATATCCTGTGATCAGATTGGCGATCAACATCGGCATGGTCATCGCCTTATTATCTGTCATGATTACCTTCGGCCACAGATAGGAATTCCATGCATTCATAAATGTGATAACTGCTGCCGCCGCATAAGTAGATTTCATAGTCGGGATAAACATCTGGAAAAAGATCCTTACCTCGCTTAATCCGTCAATCCGTGCTGCCTCAATGATATCGATAGGAAATGCTCTGGCATTCTGACGGAACATCATGATCATAAATGGTGTGGAAATGATCGGAAGGATAAAACCTACCGCTGTATTTAAGAGTCCGGCTTTTGAAAACATCTTAAATAAAGGAACCATCGTTGCAACCTGCGGAACCATCATTGCAAGAAGCAGGGTGGAAAACAGTCTGTCTTTCCATCTGTCATGATATACCTCAAAGCCATAACCTGCGATAGAACAGATCAGAAGGCAGATCACTGTAGTAAGAACTGCATAAAACAGAGAGTTTCCAAGAGCTCTCCACAGCGGCTGCTGTGCAGTCAGGTTTTTAAAGTTCTGCATAAAATATGTACCCGGAAGGATACGGCCTCTGGATACATCTGTGGATGTATTGGTTGCCGCAGAGATCATCCAATACAGTGGAAATACAGAGATAAATGATACGATGATCAGAAAAATATATGTAGGGATCAATCTTCTCTGAATTGCGGATTTATTCTTTTTCTCAGTCACGTGTATCACCTACTTTCAAATTGATAAAGGCCAGGATCGCTACCATGATAAATATGATAAATGACATTGCTGCCGCATATCCGAAGTTTGGCACGTTGATGAAGCATGTATTATAAACATAATGGGACATTGTGATGGTTGAGTTCGCCGGGCCACCTTTTGTCAGGTTGACAGACTCATCAAACAACTGCAGTGTACCATTGATCGACATAATAAATGTCATGATAATTGTCGGTTTCAGAAGTGGTACGGTAATTTTCCAGAAGGTCTTCCAGCCATTGGCACCATCGATCTTTGCTGCCTCGTATACAGAATATTCAATATTCTGAAGACCTGCCAGATAGAACACCATGTTATATCCTGTCCATCTCCAGATCAGTGCGATGATGATCACGATCTTTGCACTTGTGGAGTTACCCAGGAAGTTATAGCCAGTTGTTAAAATTCCAAGTTTGATCAGGATGCTGTTGATCAGACCGTCTGTTGCAAACATAGAACGGAAGATCAGAGAATAAGATACAAGAGATGTTGCACATGGAAGAAATACACATGTACGGAAAAAGCCTTTAAATTTCAGATCCTTGTTATTCAGAAGCTGTGCAAGCAGGATCGCAAGGACCAGCATGATCGGTACCTGAATAATAAGATACAGGAAAGTATTGACGATGGACTGCTGGAATACCTTATCCATCATGATACGTTTATAGTTACTGAAGATCGGATCCGCAAACCTCATGTTTGCTCCGGCACCTGTCTGTAAAGAAATGATAAATGCGCGGATCATCGGATAAAAACTCATGACAGCGATCATAATGGTTGCCGGTGCCAGAAAGATCCAGCCGGCCGCTCTTTGTTTCGCTACCAGAGACATGCCACTTTTTTTGGAATTCACAGGAACTCCTCCTTTCAAACATCTAAACCTTTACATAAGACAAGGGACTGCATGCAGTCCCCTGCCCTGTATTTCATTAATATTTCAGCTTTACTCTGTCATCTTGAATGCCAGTGTATCCTGTGCTTCCTGAAGTGCAGATTCTTTATCTGCGCCGTTTACAATATTAACAACAGCTGTGTTGATGCACTCTCTTGCCTCATAGTGGTACGGAGTTTTTGTAAATTCCGGAATGTGTGAAGAGTACTCTACAATTGTTGAGAAGATCGGCTGGTTATTGAAGAACTCGCTTGGCTCATTGTAAACCTCAGACTCACCAGCCGGCAGGTAGCAGGAAATTGCACCTGTTTCCGGAAGGATTGCATCATAGAAGTCTGTGCTGGAACCAAATGTGCTTGCAAGGAAGTCCTCAGCAAGCTCTACATTCTTGCAGTTGGATGTAATGTACCAGGAAGATCCGCCATTGTTTGCATAGTTTGTAGCTGTATCAACGCCGTCAACTTTCGGCATTGTTGTGATCTGCCACAGACCCTTCTGATCCTCTGTTCCCATCAGTGTAGCTGTGATCCAGTTACCGTTAACGATACCGGCAGCCTCTCCGCCTGTGATTGTGGAGATGTACTCATCCCAGTTATTTACTAATTTAACAACATTGTTCTTTACAAGATCCACATAAAGATCTACGCATTTCTCTGCTACATCGTTGCCAACGATATAAGCCTCTCCGTCATCATTTACGAAGTTTGCTCCACAGGACTGGATCATCATCATCAGAGTATCGCCACCTGTTGCTTCACTTGTAAGGAGATATTTACCTGTTTTTTCGTGAACGTCTTTTCCGATCTCCATGAATTTGCTCCATGTGATATCTGTAAGATCATCAATGGTATATCCTGCTTCTTCCAGGATATCTGTACGATAGCAGGCAATTGTTGCACCGTTATCAAACGGAACTCCGTAATGTGTGTCATCTACCATGGAGTAGGACTGTTTCAGTTTTCCGAAATCATCCCAGTTGATATCCATATCCTTCAGATCTGTAAAAGCATCCGGATAACTCTTCAGATATTTCTGATAGCTGTTGTCCTGCATCAGAACGATGTCCGGAAGTGTGCTGTAATCTCCGGCGTTTGCTGCTGTTGTAAGTTTGGTCTGGCAGTCATCAGAAGATGTCTCAACTACATCAACCTTGAATCCTTCGTGATCCTTTGCATACTGCTCACCTGCAATATTCATAGCCTTGATGTTGAAGTTCTGATCCCATGCCCATACAGTCAGGGTGTTATCGTCATCACCTTTTGCATATACTGCTGTAGTAGTTGCAGCAAAAGACATTGCCATGATACCTGTCATTAATACTGCGAGTAATTTTTTCTTCATTTACTTTTCCTCCTTTATTAAGCATTTCCCGTTTGCTTATGAATAGATTATAGCATCCGTATTTCCTCTATAGTTTGCAGAATTGTTCATATAATGTGCAATTTCAACCATTTTATTGATTGTGCACTATTGTCACGCTATATTTTTACAAAAAATATGCACTTTGAAGATTTTTTCTTTTTATATTCGTCAGGATGCCCCAAAAAACCTTCTTTTTTGACATTGTGCGAACATTTTTTGTCAAAAAAGAAGGTTTTTGTTTCTATTTCATAAAATTTTATGTTGTTTTTCATACATATTTCACAAACATTTCTGCATATTATGCAAAATAAACCCTTTCAGGAAACTGCGTTTTCATCGTATGCAGCATTTCCTCTGTCAGATCCAGAAGAAGTTTTATTTTACGTCCATCTTCCTGAATGATCATGGTATAGTAAGGCACATCATCTTCATAAGAGGTATAATCGTATTTTTTCAGTTTCTCCGTTCCGGTATTCTTTTTATATTTTGCCACTTTTTCATGATAGTGAGGTGCTGTCACTTCCATCTCCTCAAGCTTCAGCACGTGAGCTGTTTTACGATATTTTTTACCATAGATCACATCTATGGTCAGTTGTCCGTTTTCCATGGTATATTCATAGTCTCTCTGGCTGAATATGTCATAAGCAAAGTAAAGCAGCGCCAGAAGAAATCCCGGAAGCATGAATGCCTGAGAGATCGTGATACCCATCAGTACAAAAATTGCCGCAAAGATCACCATTACTTTTCTGAGAGCTCCTGACATATGTTTCTTTTTTCTGGAGACCTGCTCCACAATCCTGTAATCGTACATTTCTTACCTCTTTCTATCTGCCCGATCCGCATACAGTCTGATATTTCTATTCTGTCGTGACAGATCCACAGATCTGGTTTTGTTGTTTTACCAGCCTTCCTCTGAATGGATGTCAAACTTAAGAAGCTGCTGTTCATAGTTCTCCGGACGTTTTCTCCACTCCAGAGGTGTCATTCCCGTAACCTGACGAAAATTCCGGTTAAATGTGGAATTGGTGGTAAAACCACACTTATGTGCTATATCTGCAATTGGCTGATCTGTTTTTTTCAGATAATCACAGGCCGCCTGGATACGGATCGTATTGATATATTCCAGCGGACTCATCTTCATGTAAGTCGTAAATATCCGGCGCAAATGAGTTTCACTGATATGACAGTATTCTGCCAGTTCGTCAATACGAAGATCCTCCATGTAATGATCAGAAATATAATCCTGGAACCTGGAGATCATATCCATGACTTTTCCTCTGCCTTCGCTGCAACGTTCTTCGCCTGAATCCCGGTTTATCCTTGCGATTTCCACAAGAAGCGATGCCAAAACTCCCTTAGCTTCTTCCAGATAAAATTCCTCTCCATCCCGCATGATATCCAGGATCTTAAGGATCTTACCTGCCATGGATCGGTTTTCTTTTTCATTCAGAAAAAGTGCTCTGGAGTTGATACGCTGAACGATCTTTTCCTTTTTCACGGAATTGTCAATAAATTTATTCAAAAATCCTTCCACGTCAATAAAAAGATACTCCCACCGACTGACAGTTCCAATGTCGCTGTTTGTGGTATGGGGATAATTGGGCGGGATCACTGTAAATTCCCGGTCATGAAACCGTACCTTATCTTCTCCAAGAATCAAGAACCCCTGACCTTCATAGCAGAAACCAATCTCCAGATAATTATGAAAATGAAGATAATCGATATCGTTTCCGTAATTCTGGATCCATTTCTGACCAAGCAATGCAAGAATCGGACTCCCTTCCGGCATTTTGTAATACCGAAGCTCCATTTTGGGTTTTCGTTTTTTTGCCACAAATATTCCTCCGTATGTTTTCTGTTCCGATATTTACTGATCTTTCTGTTATATTACAGCCATACATAAAAAAAAGCAACCTGCAGGATAACAATACTTGATAACTCTTGTTTCTGCAGATTGCAATTTTTATATCAGCTATTTACTTTTTATCTGTTTATTCCTCATCCAGGTAATATCTTCCATATGCATCTGCCGCTTTGATTGCTGCAAATACAGTTTCCGGTGTAACTTCAAATGGCATGTTGTGAAGTGTATCATTCTCCGCACATGCAGTTGTGGCAACTTCCATAAGCTGCTCATCCGTTACCTTCCCAGCTCCAAGCTCTGCCAGAGTAACAGGAAGTCCTACTTCAATGCACCATAAGATGATCTCTTCCAGATCTTCCTGGGGAATATTCTCCAGTACCAGCTGTGTGATGGTTCCGAATGCAACTTTTTCTCCATGATACATATGATGGCATTCTTCCAGTACAGTAAATCCGTTATGGATCGCATGTGCACCTGCAAGTCCTGCACTTTCAAAACCAATTCCAGAAAGAAGTGTATTAGCCTCAATCACTTTCTCAACTGCCGGTGTGCATACGCCTGCTTCCAGAGCTATCTTAGCTTTTACGCCCTCATCCATCAAGGTATTAAAGCAAAGTTCAGCCAGTGCCATGGCAGCCTCTGTTGTCTTACCTCCTGCACAGGAAGTTGCTCCGCTTCTCTTGCATGCCCTTGCCTCAAAATATGTTGCCAGTGCATCTCCCATACCAGCCACAGTAAGACGAACCGGCGATTTGGTGATGATATCTGTATCCATCAGAACAAGATTCGGATTCGCCGGAAGAAACAGATATTTTTCAAAAACTCCTTCTTCTGTATAAATAACAGACAAAGCACTGCAAGGGGCATCTGTAGATGCGATCGTCGGACAGATAAATACCGGTGTTCCCGCATAGTATGCAACTGCCTTCGCTGTATCAAAGATCTTTCCTCCACCAATACCAATGGTAAGATCACACTGCTCATCTTTTACGATCTTTACCAGACGATCAATCTCACTGTTACAGCATTCTCCGTTAAAATAATCAAAAACCACCTCACAGGTACTCTCAGCAAAGCTCTCTTCGATCGTTTTACCGATTCTTTTATATCCGCCTTTACTGATCAGAACCAACGCTTTTTTTCCGCTCTTTGCAGCATAAGTTCCAAGATTCTTCATTTCTCCCGCACCCTGTAAATATTTGGACGGACTGATTAAAATTTTCGCCATTTTATACTTCCTTTCTTTGTTTTCAGAAGTCAGCCTCCGCATCCGGCTTTTGTATTTATATTATAATTGCTGTATTTTTTTATTGCAAGGAGTATTTGAGGATTTATGCAGCATAACCTGAGTTACTGTTACTGTTCACTCTGTTCCTAGTAATATACTTTGTGATCACATGAAAATCAGTTACAGCCAGCTTTCCAGAACATCATTCAGCTTATTCATATCCAGCGGTTTCGCGATATGTCCATTCATGCCTGTATTTTTGGCCAGCTGTACATCTTCTGCAAAAGCATTGGCAGTCATGGCAACAATAGGCAGTTTTCCCTTTTCACCCGGAAGGCTCCTGATTGCTGCAGTTGCCTCATAACCATTCATGACAGGCATTTGGATATCCATAAAAACAAGATCATACAATCCATCCGGAGAAGCTTCCACTTTTTCAACTGCAATTTTCCCATTTTCTGCCGTTTCCACTTTTGCACCTGTCATCTGCAAAATTTCACCAGCAATTTCTCTGTTCAACTCATTATCCTCAACCAGCAGAATTCTTTTTCCCGTATAGTCTGATTCTGACAGCTTCTCCAGATAATTTCTTGCCGTTTTTTCTTTTCTTCCTGAAGTAAACTGCCGCAGTGTTGCCGTCAGCCGGGAACGGAACAGCGGTTTTGCAATAAAAGCATCTACACCTGCAGCCTTTGCTTCTTCTTCAATTTCGCTGAATTCATAGGATGTCAGTACAATGATGGGAATCTCTTTTCCTATCCGTTTCCGGATCTGTCTGGCAGTTTCTATACCATCCATCTCCGGCATCTTCCAGTCTAAAATAACAGCAAAGTAATCATCTTTCAACTCATGCCGTGCATAACAGCGCTCAACCGCTTCCCTGCCAGAGAGAACCCATTCACCCATAATACCGATTTCCTTTAATGTTGCAACTGTACTTTCACAGCATGTCCTATCATCATCCACAACCAGGACCGGCAGATTCATCAGATCTCTGTCCTGTTCTTTTTCTTTTTCCTGAAGCTCCAGATAAATTGTTACTGTGATTTTAGTTCCCTTGTGCAAGGTACTGTCCACTTTAATAGTGCCATTCATCAGGTTCACAATATTTCTGCTGATTGCCATTCCCAGACCAGTTCCCTGGACTCTGGTTGTCCGGTGGTCATCCGCGCGGCTGAACGGCTCAAACATGATTTTCTGGAATTCCGGTGACATGCCGATCCCATTATCCTCAATCGTAAATTCATAGCATCCAAGTTCTGAAAATCCATTTGGCTTTTCCTCTATGGAAAAAATAATATTCCCGCCATCCGGTGTATACTTGATCGCATTACTCATCAGATTCACAAATACCTGCTGAATCCTCAAGCTGTCACCACAGACAGCCTCATGTTCAATATGATTGATATGTATATCAAAATTATGTTTATGTTCATCAAGCACCGGTTTCGTAAGTGTAATAAGATTATCTACCAGCTCTGACAGATTGAAATCTTCCTGTGCCAGTGTCATTTTTCCACTTTCAATACGTGCCATATCCAATACTTCATTGATCAGCCCCAGCAGATGGCGGCTTGATTCTGTGATCTTGCCGAGGCATTCAATGACTCTGTCCTGGCTCTCAACATTTGCTCCTGCGATTGCTGTCAGACCCACAATCGCATTCATTGGTGTCCGGATATCATGGGACATATTGGAAAGGAATTCTGTTTTCGCACGATTTGCATTTTCTGCGGACCGGTAAGCCTCTTTCAGTGCCTGACGGGATTCAATCTCTGCTTTCTTCTCCTGTGTCACATCCATGGATGCCAGCAATACCTTTTCCAGCTTTCCATTCTTCCATTCCAAGGGAATATAAGAAGCGATTTTATAAGTCTTTTCATCCAGGCTGCAATACTCAAACTTATAAATATCATTTTCACTTTTCAGTTTTTTCCGAATATTATCCGGGGCTATCAGGATATCTATAGCTTCCAATGGTTCCAGTGTCTTATATTTTTCAAGAACCTGCATCTGAAAATCATGATAAAATCCCAGAGGTTTATATATCATCTGTCCATTCAGATTGTAGAATTCATATCTGTCATTTTCCAGATCACAGACAACAAAGCGGTCAACCAGACGCACTATGCTCTGGATCAGCTGCTCCATGGAAGCATTATCTGCTGCCATCTGCAGATGCCGTGCGCTCTCTACCTTTGTCTCTGTGATATCACGCAGAAAGATCATGGCATATTCTGAATCCTCTATTTCGCCACGTATGACCACATTGCGGACCCATCGTTCTTCTCCATTCAGAGTGATACGGCACTCTAAAGCCAATTCGGTTTCCAGCCCCTTCAGCCTTTCTGCAATATAACCACGGTCGTAAAAAGAGGATACCGCCTTCTTATCTGTCTCCACAACATAGGAATCCACAAAATGCCGGATCAATTCATCCCACGTATGACTCTGTTCAAAGACGGTCATCAGGGACGGTTCAACCTTAAAGGTATCAAAAGTATTCGCTTCCAGATTCACATAATACTCGCACAAATCTGCTTTCGTAAAAGCCCGGTGGAAAGCAGCAGATTTTTGTGCCTGCATGATTTCTTTTTTCTCCCCATCAATGTTAATAAAAATCCCGGCAATCCTGCTGGCAGAACCATCCAGACGGCGTATTACTTCTGCCGATGCCCGAAACCACTGGTATTGATTATCCTTCATTCTCATACGATACTCTACCTGGTATTTTATCTGGTTCGTCTTATCCTTAATTGCCGCCTGAAGCTGCACCATTACTCTTTCTTTATCCTGTGGATGCAGAAGATCTGACCAGGATTCCAGTTTATTCGGAAAGTCCAGGGTGTCATGATAGCCAAGCATTTTTCGAAATTCATGACTCCAGTTTGCATTCACAATCTCACTGTTTTCGTCACAGTCAAAATACCAGAAGCCAGAACAGATAGCCTCATTGAGCAGTGCCAGATTTACATGATCCCAGTTGACCTGTACGGACATAACCCAGATCTGTCTGCCCGCCTCATCTGTCGCATCCTCTTTACAAAGCCGTACATTATTCACTGTACCGTCTGCTGCAAGGATCTGTGCTTCCCCTGTTCCATGAAGCTGCAAAAAACGGTCTCGCTCCAGTATATCTTCCTCGTCATAAAAGAAATTTCTCAATGAGCCTTTTGTCTGTTCCATGAAAGTATCGAATGTATATCCTGTACTATGCAACAGCAGATTATCCACAGACAAAATAGACAGGTTTTGGTCATAAGATCCTGTCATTATACCTACCCCGCCATTATTTTCCAGTGTTTTCTGTACGGCCTGTGACATGGCCTGTGTCTGCCCCGTTACAGTCTCACCTAAGGAATATATTTTGTCTTCATAACTTTTCATTTTATAAAAGTCCTCTCTCCGTCTTATGCCTTCTTCATCCTGCTTTTATCTGTATACAGAAAACCTGTCCCTGCTAGTTTTGTTACCCATTTTTGCATACAAAAAGGACATCTGCCAAAATCTGCCAGTGTCCCTACTATATTCTTTAAAATCACACATCTATATAGTATAAAAGGTATCGGAATCTCTCCTGTTCAAACATCTTTTCCATATATTATGATGATATGGAAACAGTGGCAACCGGCTGACATGGTCAAACTTTCTGACTTTAGTCCCTTCTGGCTTTGCGACCCTGCCTTTCAACAGGTTTGCCTTTAAAATAATTTTCATTTTTTCCAAAATAAAATACCATGTGGTTTTTCTTACGTCAATAATATTTTGGTGGAAAATTTACATATATTTTAACCGAATCAAGTAACTCCCCTGTGGAGGTTGCGAAAAGCAATAAGCAGTGGGTGAGGACCTCTCGTAACTAACCTCTCATGTCTACCAGGATCACCATCCTCTGACGAGTCCTAAATTGTCGGGTAGAAACACCTATTACTAGGTATATCCCCCACAGATCCGTACGTGCCCAATTCAGGCATACGGCTCTTCACGACACTTATGCCTCAGATTATCCATATAGGCTCACGGCTGTATACCAGGTCTCTTATTTCGGCATAAATGCCTTCTGGCATGTATGGGATTGAATATCTCCCATCCACAACTAGTTTTGCGATTGTTTTTGGATCTTTTGAATCTGTTTTCTTTGGACTGTTATCATCAAGTTCCTTGATCTTCTTAACCGAGAATGGATTGACCATTACTAATCTTTTCTGATGATCATTTACATACTTCGCAAACGCAAACCAGTAATGACCTGTTGGCTCGCAGCCGATCAGAACTGCAGTCTTTTTATTCTCAGTCTTAAGTGTCTCTGCCCAAAGGTTGAAAGAATTGAACCCTTCCAGATCGTTATGAAAAGAAAAAATACGTTTTGTAAGTTCGCGTCCTCTGTTATCAAAAGCTCTTGCATAATGTATCTGGCTTCCTATATCAACTCCGACAACCATTGTTGAATCTGTTACTTGCTCAATCTTTTCATTCTGTGTATAATTCATTTGGAACCTCCAGTGCTTGATTGTTTTGTTTACATCCGCCAAGATGCAACTCAATCATACCTTGAGGTTCTTTTTTATTCAATTGGCGCTTTTAATGAATTACAGGAATGCTCCTTTCAAGCATATTCAGCACTTATATATTGCTTCCCAAATATTTTAAAGAAAAGCGTACCACTATTTTAATGATACGCTCATCATTATTAAATCACTTCAAAATGCTTCAATGCATCCTTTATTGCTTCAACCTTCTCTGGAGTTGGATGCTTCCTCGGCTGTTTCAATTTCTCTACCGCATTAGGAGCATCGTACATCGGCAAGCCTAAATCTCTCTTTACCTCTGCAATATATGCGGTATGTACTTTGAAGCCGTATTTAGCTTCTATGTACTCCTTTATCATTTTGTAGGTCACTCGTTCTTTGGGCTTATAGCTTTCCGCTCTTTTAGCAATATTATCAAATGGAACTTTTCCCTCACCCTCGCCAAACTCAACTTTTACGTTGATATGTCCGTCTGGCTTTTTGTGGGAAAGCAGTACTACCGTCTCCACATGCGGTGTCGTTTTTCACTGCTTTAACAGTACGCGAACCCGCATAGTTACTGAGTTTTTACACCCTTTGACAGGTTGCTAATATCTGCAATCATAAGGTTAAGACATGGCGTACAGACCGTTTGACTTTGTAAACGTGTGGCGGGTACGCCGATATTTTGTAACACTTTTATAATACAAAATTATTCTAAATACTGCTACCATATTTGGTAATATATCAGTACGCCGATTTGTTTTGGGCATTTTTGCGAATGGCATTAACACCCTTTCAATGTTCACTTTTATTGAAACCGATATTTTCCTTTTCCATGTCCTGTTACAGGTACGATTACCTCACTATCAACCAACAGTTTTATTAACTTGGAAGCTCTTGATGGCTTTAATCCAGTAATTTCTTCAACTATCGTTCTTCCGAAACAATTTTCTTTTCCACATTTTGAAAATATTTCTACTGTATGATTTATTGTTTTTTCTGAAATCGTATCTGAGAAAGAAAGTAATTTATTTCGAATGTCCACTTTTGTGCTTTCAATGTCCACTTCTCCACTCTTAATGTCCACTTTTACTCTTTCAATGTCCACTTCTGCAAACCTTCCACTAATGTGCATCGTACGATTATGAAGTTCATTCTTCTCATCCAACAATAAATTTCTTAAAAACAATTCCAAATACTCGGTTGTTTCATGAACACCATTTTTCAAATCGTTATAATTGGCCCTAACAAGTGCATTTCTAAAATACCATGCATTCTCCGCAAAAATGTCGTTAGTTGCATCAAATCCAAGTGTTCTAAGATACTTAATAAAAAATACTGCCGTAGTTCGTGTGTTTCCCTCTCCGAATACATGTATCTGCCATAATCTTGATACAAAAAACGCCAGGTGGTGAATAATTTCTTCCATGCTCAAGTTTTTATAACTAAACTTCTTTTCCTCTGCAAAATCATAGTCCAAGGTTGCGCGAAGTTCTGATGCACTTCCATAAAGAACCGTTGCTCCATTCAGCACCCATTCCTTTTTTGTAATATTATAATCTCTCAGTTTTCCTGCATGTCCATAAATCCCAGCAAACAACTTTTTATGAATAGAGATATACTCATTCGGAGTAAAACTAAATGCTTTCTCCGATAAAATTTTTGCAATTCTAACAGCAACTTTGTCGGCCTCTTCCGTACGGTCGTCTGTATCTGCTTTTGGATTTTCTTCATAATACGTATTTAGAAGTTCCTGCGCTTCATCAATCGAAATATCACCTTCAATATTCTTTATTGCAGTATCAATCAAATACTTCGAAGGCTTTAATCCATCCACTGCTTGAAGTCCGATAGCTGTATGCCAGGCGTAACCTTTGTCTCTTTTACTTGGTTCTGATTGCCTTATATACTCTTTAAAAGGATCTTTATCCATCAAATTGCCTCCATTCATTTTTACCAATACCAGCTCTTTCTGATACTGTCTTGCAAAGATTTTTCCTTTTCTTCAGCACTTTTTTCATGCTGACGTTTTCCCAGATATTCATCCTCAGTCTCTATAGACGGATCATACCAGTCAGCTTTCTTCAGCGCCCATTCAATCCATTCTGGAGTAATATCTTCATTTCCACTATCTATCATAGCCTGAATATATTCTCTTATTTCCTTTGCAATTCTATAGTCTTCAGCTTTGTTTACAAGTTCTTTTACAAGACGAATTTCTTGTTCTTTTCTTTGTCTATTTTCTTCTCTACATCTCGCTTCTTCAACTCTCTTACGTTCTGCCTCTTCACGTGCTTCTCGTACAATTCTATTCTCTTCTGCCTTCTCATACAGGGTAACCAAAATATCACCCAGTCTATCTTCTAATTTTTCAGAATCCTTATCTCTAATGTAGCTTCGCTCCCCAAACTCAATACGAAATTTACCATTATATACCTTGTCATATTTTCTAATTTGCGGTTTTGAAGCCCATCTATGATTTTTGATATCATCATTATACTTTACGAGCTCCTGTGCCTCTTGCTTAGTCATTTCATGCTTTACTTGGTCTTGACTCTCAACCATACGAAATCTAACAATATCATCTCTAATTTTCACAGACAAATCACTATTAATACTTCCACCTAAAGATTCAATTGATTTGAATACGGTATCTAATATAGCAATTGCACGTGACATACACTCATCAGACATTTCCTTAAAGAATGCAGGTTCGTTTTCTGGTTTATTATGTCTTGGATTATAGTATGGTCTACTCTGTGCTTCTTTCAGTTTTGACTTATAATCTGCAATATCCTTCTTGTATTGGACCAACATTTTATGCAATCGTGTACTTTGACTTATCTGCAGATTGCATGCATATTCTAATACTTTATTTCTTTCCGTCTCATCCAAATAATCAAGAATTCCATCCGGCCACTTAGGTATATTCTCCATTTTTTTCTGTGATAAATCTTCCTCGACTGCTACGTCCAATTCTTCTGTTACGTCAGTATGCACTTTCTCTACTACTTCTGCCTTAGCTTTCCGAATACGCTTAACAACCGCGTCTTTCGTTATCAATGAAATTTCTGTATCTTCCAATCCAGAAAATTCTACAATCTCATTCGATACATCTTTTCCCATATTCTTCTTAGTCCAATAACCAGAAGAAGGAAAAGATATATTTTCTACTTTACAAGTTGCTATCAGTTTACCATAATTCAAGTTATATTTTCTGGCTACCCCTGCAACTGAAAGAGCCCATATTTCATCATAGAGCTGCTTACGAGTCAATTTAACTATTCCTTTTTCATTCTCCATCCTGGCAGCTCCTTTCCTGCATATTTTTTGTCAACATCTTTGTATTTTCCCAGCGAAAACGCATATTCATAAAGCTCTAATCCTGCTGATCCTCGTTTTCGCTTAATAGAAAAACCAAATCTTTTTTCATTTCTTCAAACTGTTCTATTATAGTATTTAGACTCTTTTCTATATTTTGAACTTGTACTTCTGATGTTTTCCCATACTTATATGCAATCAATCTCTCACCAATTATGTGATAGGACCAACTCTCAGAATATGTTCTATCTCTTTCTTCATTGTGAATTGCAAAACCGATCGGTAAAAGATCATTTCTCATGCCGATACTAACCGCCATAGGGGATATGCCTAGGTAATCTGCCGCTATCTTACATGTTATTTTACTCATATTTCTAATATCTTCATCTGTATATTTAGGCATAATTTATCTCCTTTAATAAAAATATTTTTCCGCCCTGAACAAGAAAAACTTTTTAAGCTATAAGTAAGTCGCCTTAATCTAAAAAATCAAACCGAGATGCTTTTGATGCAGTTTTGAACCCATCATTTCTATCATGCTTTCCTTCTTCGTTTATTTCTGTTAATATATCTTTAATTTTACTTAGGCCACTTATCTTAAATTGGTATACGGTAAACTATCCGTACTGCTCTAACTTTAAGCCGCCGTTTCCGGCGGCAAGGTTTTAAATATTAGTTGCTTTTGTTTTGCTCCGGCATATTGCTGGAAGTTTTTCAGACCATGGCAGGATATCATCTATAAAACTATATTCCCTGTCATCCTGGTGGTCCTTCAATACAGTCAGGACATGTTCAAGATACCGAAAAGGATTCAGATTGTTAGCTTTTGCCGTTTCTGTGATGCTGTAGATAATGGCACTGGCATTTGCGCCATCCAGACTGTCGATCAGCTTCCATGTATGCTTATGGAGACAAAAGCTACGCAGAGCACTTTCTGTCGCATTGTTATCCATAGGAATATCACCGTCTTCCAGAAAGGCTTTCAGAGAAACTTCCTGATTGATACAGTAGTTGATCCCATCCAGAGTCTTTCCTCTGGAAAGCTGATTTTTAATCTGGATCTCTTTTGCCCATGCAAAGAAGGCCTCTACAAGAGGTCTGATATTGGCCTGACGGTACATCTTTCTGACTTTTGCAGGCTGTCCCTCCATCTGGTTGTCCAGATGATAGATTGCTGCGATCCGGCTGACTGCTTCGTAAGCTACAGTCTCTTTCGCATTTTTCTGTGCTGCTTTCGGCAGGGCTTTCAATGCCTCCGCAAACCTGCGCCTTGCATGTGACCAGCAGCCGGCAAAGACGATGTCTGGATTTTCCCTGTCCAGCTTCCTGTATGCAGAGTAACCGTCGCATACTACGATCCCTTTAAAATCCTTCAGGAATTCTTCCGGATGGTCCGCTTTTATGATTGTCTGGTTGTCCTTACCAGCGTAGACTGCCACATGATGTTCTTCAACAGTATAGACTGCCGGCTGCACACGTACCCTTTTATATATCTCGTCTGGAAGCTGTTTCCATCCATCTGTGCCAAAGACATCCTGGAGTTTTTCTTCTGACAGGGTATGGACGATCACTTCAATCGGAAGATCTTTTAGATCTGCCTCCCGTTTTCCTTTATTTTTACGACGCGGCTGTATCACATCTTCCTCAACAGGCTCAACCACATACGGTGTTTCCGTAAGTGCTTCAGCCTCATTAAATATAAGCTCCAGTTCCAGCTGTCCGGAGATCGTTTCCAGTTTTTCGGAAGAACGGCCGTAACGCTTAGTGTTTGCATCAGCGATCTGCTCGATCAGGCGCTCCATGTTTGTATTCAGCTGGTGAATCTGATCCTGCATGGACAGGATGACTGCCATAAGTGTTTCCCTGCTGAAATTATTCAGTTCTTCTTCTGTATATACTTTTGCCATGGATGCCGTTCTCCTTTATCTGATGTTCCTATTGTAACGCAAAGATAAAGAAAAAGCGAATCAGGCAGACAGGGTATTCGTCATTTTTACTAATAGATGAATACTCTGAAAAACTCAAAAAACTATTAGTTTTTCGGGCTTTTCAGAGTACTTATCCACAAGCCCTGTAAAGGGGCCTGAAAGTACTCCTGAATAAATGAAGGCAGCGGAATTATGAAAAGTGGATAACTCTTTTTCGGGACTTATGATGATTGGAAGATGTTTTTTTATTTTCTCTGTTTTGCACAGGATCTTATAAGATCTTATCCGGTCTGACTTCCTGGATCGGATGGCGTGCAACAATTTCCAGTCCCTGCATGAGATATTGGTACTGCTCTGGGGTGATCTCCAATGCTTCTTCTTTTGTGCGGGGCCAGTTGAATGCACCCAACTCCAGTCTTTTGTATAGAAGCAGGAAGCCATCGCCTTCCCAGACCAGCCCTTTGATGCGGTCAGTACGTCTTCCGCAGAACAGGAACAGAATATCTTTTTGATACGGATCCAGCTGAAAATTGAACTTGATAATGGATGCAAGCCCCTCCATACCACGTCTCAGATCTGTGTAGCCGGTAGCGAGATAGATCCTGCGGAACCCGGAAGCATCATTCAGCATGAAAGATATCTCCGATACGTGACAGGAGTTCTGCTGAAACGGAATTGGATATCTCTACAGAGACCGGTCCTTTTCGGAGGATGATATCCGGATGGAATCCATTTCTGACAGACTCCTGTTTTATTGGAATGCTGATCTCTGCGAACGAAATCTTTTGTGGGCTGGTTTCATCTGCCGGGTCTGTGATAACCGAAAGGTCCTTTGATGTCGAAGCAGCAAAAGCTTCTTTTCTGAGAATCCTTTGCCAGTAAAAGAATTGTTTGTCTGAGATCCCATTAGCCCGGCACCATTCAGTTTTATTCATACCGCTGTTCAAACATTCATTCATGATCTGGGTCCAATGTTCAATGCGGACCTGACGTGTGATCTTATCCATAAGATCCTCCTTTAAAAAACTTTTAGTTTTACAAAGGGATTATCTCATGGTTTTAGGTGAAAAGCACGGTACTAACTATTTACCGTATACAGGAGAATTGCCAACCTCCTGGTTTTATTTCTATCTATACTTCATTGCACTTCGCTGAATCAAATGATGAATCTCATTTACATCAAGGATGCTCATCATCGTATTTTGCTTTTCGACAAAACGTCTAGCGCCTCTAGTTACATGTCCTGTTGTCACCAAGATTGACTTATTTATCTGATCTGATGTCTGAACTCCATATAGAGAACGCACAATACTCACTCCAACCGAATTTCTTCTACCATATCGTTTGCATTCTATGTAAAACACAATAGGTTTTCCCATCTCATATTTTGTAGCAACAATATCACGTCCACCGTCTCTCGTTGCCTGAGTTAGCTCGGTCTCAAAGCCTTCATCTTGAAGCACCCTATTTATTACTTCTTCAAACTCTCTCGGCGAAATATTGTAAATCAAGTCTGGATTGTCTGATATTTCTAAAATAAGCCGTTCAACCCTATTAAACTCATTGTAAGCATAATCAATATCAAATTCTTCCTGACTATATACGATTCCTACGATTGGTGATTTTTCAAAATCGCCGCCATATATTTCGTAATCATCGTAGTTATATGCGCCTACAGGATATTCAAATCCTGAGATTCTGAATTGGATCTCGTTTCCGCATTCTTCACATACAATCACCCCATCATATCGATATTCAATTTCATCTCCCATGCCATTCTCGCCATGATCATATGTGAAAGCGTCAAACTCGATTTCTTCCTTATGTATTTCTATTACACTTCCGCATTCTGAACACCTTATTAGTACATCTTCTAACAATTCCATCATTCTAATATCACCACCTAAATCACAAGTTTGAATCAATAAAATCACTTTCCCTGTTCATTAAGTGATTTTAATGTAATACCCTCGGATGTTTTCCATTCAATATTGCCATTTGTGCTAGCTCCGCACGCAAAGCTAGATGCACCTGAAGGCGTATTAAATAAAATATCTTCTGTTAACATATTATTTGCATCGATAATGTTCTTGTGTTGAGTTCTCTTTTTTAGAACATAATCAGGACAGCTCTTAGTAATCTTTTGAGAAATTATACTTCCCTTCTTAACTACAAATCCGTCACTTGTTCTTACACCGATAGAATTTATGCCATTTCGTGTACAATACAAAATTATGCTTTCTGAAGTAGTGTTCTCGCCGTCATTATTATCTGCTAATAGTGGAACAAAAACCTTATGACCAAGAGTACCTACAATAACTTTAGCGTACTCAATGAACTCATCTAACTCGCTTTCTTTTTCTTCTGAAATGTTACCCGGTGTTGGATCATTATCATTTTTTACATCATACCGTTTTGCTTTAACAGCAAGCTGATAAAACTGATGCTCAAGATAGCTTATCTCTGTCGGTCCAAGAGAATCATTTGAGGTTGTCAGGGCTATTGCTTCTGTCCAATAGTCTTTTTTAGAGTTGCGATTATGTTCAACTAAACGATTCAATATGCCCTCTCCATTTTTTCGCACTCCTGCCTGTCCTATATAGACGACACTTTTATCATTCTCATCTTTGCCGAATAGCAAATATACACCAGTTTGCTTGAGTTCCGGCCTATCTTTACACAAATCAAGAGCCGTCCTTGGAATTTTGAACGCTAATCCCGTCCAATTTGCAAGCGTACATTTAATCCGTCCATTAACGTCACCATCCATCAGATATAACTGTATGTTTTTTCCTCTTGCCATAGTATCCCTCTTTTCATCACATTTCTTCATTCAAGAACAATTGAGGAATATTATATATAATTGATTCCGCATCAGTTCTTACCGTATTATTGCTACATTCGAGAAGATTCTTTTTTAGTTTGATTTCGGAAGTTTCTCCATCAGCATACACAATATATTCTTCTGCATGATCTTTAATATAATTTGCTGCTTCTCTCGAAAATCCATTTCTCTGAAGGAATATTGTTACTTCATTTGTTGTACCGTATTCAACGAATTCATACCAGTTATTTTTATCCAGAGAATTCTCACCGTGAATACTTTTATACATATTTGCATAACGCAAGAAATAGTTTGAAATACTGAAAAGAATAATATTTTCAATAACCTCTAGCGTATTAGCAAAAACAACATTTTTATGTTCTGGTGAATCATCATAGGTTACAACTGTATAGCGGTTCAAGTAAAACGGATACGGATTTTCTCTTCTGAATGTCAAGGCCTTTCTCATAATATTGTTTAATCCATGGCCTTCCATCCACTGTGAAAGAATCACCGCATACCAGGATAACATTCTGTATTCTCCATCTTTATCTTTCTTACCAAGAGTAGAATACTCGTATCTATCCCAATCAAATATTTGCCGTAATTCATCGAGAAATTTATAGACCATCTTATGGCTAAAATAGCCATTCTCGGCTTCAGGGAAATGACTACCTTCTCGTATAGCCTTTGCTAATTTCTTCGTTTGGTCAACCGATATATTGATATCGTTATCAATATAATTCTTGCTATTGTCATAGAGATTCTTTATTTTCAATAAATCTTCATTACTTAATTGCTTTGAAAATTCCCTCTTCACAAGACTATCACGCTCATCAACAATATCCTGTAATAAAATCAGCCCAAACTTACGCATCATAATGTATTCTTCTTCCGGCTGAGAATCATTGTATTTATCAATGACTGCATCTCCCTCAAGTAAAGCTTCCACAATATGCTTCTTAAGTTTTGGTTTTAGATCTTGAACCACAGATAGCTTCTGCTCTTTAACAGGCTCCCTTAAAAGTTCTAAGTACTCTTTCTCAGTAGTTCTCTTTCCGTCTGTCACGAAAAAAACATTCCCATATAAATTAAATTTTATTCGTCCAACACGACCAATGAGATTCTTAAACTCAACCCCACTCATCTTTGGACGCCCATTATAATTATTTGCAATGAAGAGATTATCTGCCGGAAGATTCACTCCTTCAATCAACGTACTTGTACAGAACATAGTTGTAATTTTTCCATCTTTAAATAGCTCTTCGATTCTACTTCTGATAGAGGAAGGAAGGTATCCAATATGATATGCCACACCCTTTTCAACAATATCTGACAAAAAATAATCTCCGTGAACCTCTCTCTTAATATCGCTAGCTAAACGCTTGAGTTCTGGATCATTAAGAGGGGCTCTTCTATCTGCAAACAAACGTGCATTTTCAATAGCACTGTTTTTGCTATTTACGTACGCGAGCGTTCTCTGTTTGTGTTCGGGATCATATTGTTCCATTAACAACATATAAGACATTAATTCTGTCCCAGATCGCTTTATTTTACATACGAACACCGGAGTTTTCGTATGATCGTTATATATACTAATGGTCTGATCTTCACAATTAATAATAAATTTAAACTGCGTAACTGGTGCATATGATGATGTTATTGCATTCTCCGCTCCCTTTTCAGCTTCAGTTACGAGCTTTAGGTATTCCTCCGGGTTCGGAATATTAGGCGATGCAAAAATAAAATGAGGCACCTGTTTCTTTCTTGAAAGAAGATCCACAACTTTATAATAGAATGGTCCTCTGCTATTACGACCGCCTATTTTATGAGCTTCATCAATAAACAAATAATCTAACTGAAAATCAGGATTACTAATTAAAAAATATAGCAATCTTTCAGGAGTCATAATAAGAATAAAATTATGTTCCTCTTCAAGAGAAATATCACTAGCAGCTGTTACCACACGATAATTCTGTTCTTCTAGAATATTTTTTAGATCATTAATAGTGTCATTACGCATTTCATTGATTAAGGCTTTAGTAGGAACTATTCTTGCAAAGTTCATCTTAACGCCATTCATTATCTGTTCCTTAATAAACATGTGCATAATGAACGATTTTCCCATTGACGTCGGAGCAGAATAACTCAAAAAATTGCTACTTAATCTATCATAAATGTTTTTTTGCTGTAAAAAAAACGTCTTACTTTTATCTGCCGGAATTGTTAAATACTGCTTACAAAAAGTAGCAAATGCCTTTTCCTGTAAAGTCCTTTCTGTATAAGAGGATTTTACAAGCTCTCGTCCGCGAAAATTTCCTACGTTGGTAAGAACTGAACCAGCGTAATATTTCACTTGTTCATTCTCTGGTTCCAATTCTAGCAGCAACGAAATTATTTCTTGCGCCCACATTTTATGATCATCCGCTTTAGATGTATGTGTCGAATTCGATAATAAGTCGGCAAATTGAAGAGCTGCATTAACATCATAATCACGTCTCTGACGAACGCTTGTAAGATGAAATTTGATTAGAGCATAGTTATAGAGCATGTTGTCGTATATGCTATTCAAATAGTCATTTTGATCAATTTCGTTGAAGATAGATTCGCCAAGATTTATTAGTTCTTCACTCATAACGTCACTTCCCCCTTCATAATATGCTCCATAATTTCTTTTTTATCTGTCTCAGCATCGTTAAAAGGTAAAATGTAAAAATAAAAGGAGTGTCCATCTAGTCCTTTCGTAATAATTTTATTAGCAATATAAGATGCATGCTGTTTGATATCCAATTCCAATCGCCTGTTAACTTTTTCTTTGTATTCAGCACTACTTAGACCTGTGGAATTAAGTCCAAGTGTGTAGCCAAGAAAAACTCCATATGCAATCTCATAATCTCCGCTTTTCCCTGGTTCTGGAATAATATGCTTTTTGATAAAATCAATTTCACTCTTATTATAAAAACCACTTAAAGCGGTCTTCTCTACCATTTTTATATCCTTATTACCATGCTTCTCGATACGTTCTATTTCTTCAAAGGCATTATCAATAGCATCTTTTATGTCTCCTATAATATTTGATGCACCAAATACCATCTCATACGAAATTTTTCCATTTGAATCAGTACCGGATAACAAATGAATACTCTCACATTCCGATCCATTGCTTAAAGGATTAGAATCAATTTCAACTCGGCTCATCAACTTTCTAGCACCAAGCATCTCCTCAAGCATCGCATAAATAAGCATTTCGCCTAACTCGTTACCAGTTCCCTTAGCATCAAACTCTCCATTTTCTGACATGACCTTAAGAGCCTGGGAAATGATACTATCGTCGTCATCATTAATATGAAAATCCTCTAATGCTGCTCGTGAAAATACATAACGTCCTATATTACGATAGAGAGCTGTTTGGAGGTCTTCTGTATAGAATTTATTTCCACGCACAGCCAAATAGAATAGGTGTAGTTCTTCGTTGTTACTAATTCCAAGTTTTTCATTATGTACTACTTCATTGAAGATTCCATCTAACGATTTCTTCTTCAACGTACGTGATATATCTTCTACCATAATGACCTCCTAACTTTTATTTCTCTATTTTGTATTCTGTTTTAGATTCAGCAACCATAAGTGTTGGTGTATCTACATTTTGATACGATGTAACTTTCCCAGTTGTCGGCGCCTCATATGTGTTTCCTTCTTTGTTATAGGTCAAATTAAATACCAAATCCGACAACCATTTTTTAAATGATGGATTATCTTGATATTGCTTAAATATCTCCATATTATCTGCCATTATTGAAAAGATCACTTGCTGCAATGCACGCTCGCTTTCCAATTTTGCACTCTGCTCATCAGAATTTCTCATCGCATTTCTGTACTTTTCATCCTTAGAAACCATCGCTGGAATTTCAAGAATCTGACGTCTTGCATTATCAGGCTCTTTCCAATCAATATTTCCAAACATATCATTGAACTCGCTAACAATGATAGATAGCAAGTCCATCTCAGGACTTACAATATGTCCACTTTTACCAGCTGGAACTGGTGCCATTTCTGAATCGGCATCATCAAGTTGGATCGACATTGTTTCACGAGCTTCAGTTCGATAACTATCTAAGTCTATCGTTTCAAGAATTCCCTGGGATAAATCATCATCCTGAGGTGATGGTAGCTTAGGAATCAATAAATTAAGGAAGATTGATAGCTTTTCCCATTCTGGATTTCCATAAGGCAAAATTGCCCCCAAGAATCCATATGTACGACAAAATGCCTTTGCACTACTCTTAAATTCTATTTGTTCTTCAATCTCTAATGTTTTGTAAATATTTGTACAAACGTCAAGAATATAATCTAACTTATCGCGTTGAGCACCGTTTAGGTATAAATTAACTTCGTTTTCAATATCATCACGCGAATATACCTGATGCTTCTCCATTGCTGAAATTAAATCATATAGTTTATTCGGATCTGTTTCTCCAGACAATATCGTCGTTCTATAATATCTTGAAAATGACTCTTGTATAATTTCTGGCTTATTAGCAAAGTCCAAAACACATGTATCGTGCTTTTTCGGATGGCAGCGATTTAATCTTGATAATGTCTGCACAGCCTGAATATCATACAATTGCTTGTCAACATACATTGTGTGAAGCAATGGCTCATCAAATCCGGTCTGGAACATATCCGCAACAACAAGGAATCTGTATGGATCTTTCTTAAATTCCTTTGGTATCTTTGAGTCTGCAAAACCATTCATAATAGCTGAAGTGAGTGGAGGCTCCTGACCGTTATATTTATGATCACCAGAAAATGCAACTATCGCCTTGTACGGACTATGTCTTTCTGCAAGATGCTTATTAATCGCATAAAAATATTCAATACATCTAGGAATACTAGAAGTAACCACCATTGCTCTCGCCTGTCCACCAATTTTTCCTTTTGCGATTACTTGCTCATGAAAATGTTCCACCATCATAGCAGCCTTCTTGTCGATGGTATAAGAATCGCTCTCTACGAATGCACGTAATTTCTTTTGAGCTTTTTTCTTATCGAATTGAGGATCATCTTCGACAATCTTCTTTAACTTATAAAAACTGTCGATAGGTGTGTAATTCTTCAGCACATCAAGAATGAATCCTTCTTGGATTGCCTGCTTCATTGTATATACATGGAATGCAAGAGCCTTCTGTGTTCCATCCTCGTTATAAATTGGATTTCCCTTTTCATCTGTCAACTTTTTACCAAATGTCTCCAAGGTTTTATTCTTAGGCGTAGCGGTAAAAGCAAAGTAGCTGGCATTCTTCAAAAGTTTTCTGCCTTCCATCATGGCATTAATTTTATCTTCGTTATCCATATCGTTATCAGAAGCAAGACCTGATAGAGCAAGATTCATTTGTGCAGAGTTACGCCCGTTTTGACCGGAATGAGCCTCATCGATAAGAATTGCAAATTTATTATCTTTGTGTTCAGCACCAATATCCGGTACAACATATGGAAACTTCTCAATTGTGGTTATGATAATACGCTTGCCGTCAGTGATAGCTTTACGTAAATCACCGGAATGTTCTGCCCACGCCACAACATTACCTACCTGTGCAAATTGCTTGATATTATCTCGGATTTGCTTGTCGAGAATTCGTCTGTCAGTAACAACCAGAATAGAATTGAAAATTGGATGAGCGTCCTTTTCTAATTCCATTAATCTGTAAGCAAGCCAAGCGATAGAGTTCGACTTACCACTCCCGGCACTATGTTGAATAAGGTATCTGTTACCGACACCATTTGCTTCGACATCGGCAATTAGTTTTTCAACAACATCAAGCTGATGATAACGGGGAAATATCTGTTTTACAGTCTTTTTCTTTGTTTCTTCATCAACTTCAGTTACAACTTGAGCATAGCTTTCAATAATTCGTGTCAGCTTATCCTTTGTAAGAATCTCTTTCCAAAGGTAGTCTGTTTTTAAACCATTAGGATTAGGTGGATTACCTGCACCATCGTTATAACCTTTATCAAAAGGCAAGAACCAACTATCTTGAGCTGCAAGTTTGGTGCAAAACTTAACTCGGTCGTCATCCACAGCAAAATGAACCATGCAACGTTTGAAAGAAAAAATCTGTTCTTTTGGACTGCGGTCATCTTTGTACTGCTGAACGGCATTTTCTACATTCTGTTTGGTCAGTTGATTCTTAAGCTCGAAAGTAATTACAGGCAGACCATTGATGAATATGCAAAGATCAAGAGCCAGTTTTCCTGCATCGATAGAGTAGCGAAGCTGTCTTGTAACGCTGAATATATTCTTGGCATAAAGCGCCTTCGCCGTATCATTATTTTCATTCGGTGTCAGATAGAACATAATGAGGTCAGCTGGATACACCTTGATTCCGTTGCGAAGAACATCGATGATTCCACGTTTGGCAAGTTCACCCTGGAGGCGATTCAAGAATGTTCTCTTTTTCTGCTCACTCTTAAAGACTGCCAGCTTTTCTATCTCATCCGGCTGAGTGTCAGCAAGGAAGCGGAAAAGGCGTGTTTCGTCTATAGCATACTCTTTGTTGTAGTCTGCATTTGTACCTTGCTCGTAGCCATTATGCTTAACAAGCCAATCAACGATTATTGTTTCTAAACCGTCTTCTTTGGTATTTGAAAATTGCATACTTAATCCTCCTGTTCCCCATCACCATCAAGATCCGCATCTTCAGAATCACTGTCGGCAGATTCCTCTGTAAATTCATATTCTGGTATTTCTATATCACGAACATCAATTTTGCCAGTAACTGTGTCTACGATAATCTTTGTCTTATATTCCTCTAATACCTCAACTTCCGCAGTTAGCTTTTCAATGGCGTTATTGTATGTTGGTAATGTATTTTTTATATGTTCTACGATGACATTTTGTTCGTCGGCGGGAGGAATAATAAAAGGAATTTCCTTCATCTTATCCATCTGCAAATCCCACTGTCCCACACGAATACCATCGGATGCCTGCGCAAAGAAATTCACATACACTTTGCTACGGATAGCATAGTGAAAGTACTCCAAATTATCAAAAGCGACATCAAAGATGAAGTAAGCAGGGCTGACGATTCCAGTATAGTCTGAAATTCCATAGGAACCTTGCCATGCTTTCATTTTGTTCATGGCGAATTGTCCTTTTTTCACAACCTTATATCCGCTCAAATCGTCTGGAATAAAATTGTGATTGGACTCTGTATCTTCAACATCTCGCAGTATGACGCCCTGTTCGCGGACAACGGACAGCAGCGGAAGCTCGGGATGATTTTTCACGCTGATAGAGTGCAAGATTTGCCGTAATTTCATAATCTGCCAATGAGCCGGAATGTCTCCGAGCCATTTAACACCGCTGTACTTCATTGGTGTATCTGCCGACAGCCCATGCGTAATGGCGTGGCTTATCAGAGACCTTTTCAAAGCATCAATATCTTTGATTTCCTTTTTCTTGATGTTGATCAGCTTATTGATGTTCGAAACCTTCCAATCCAAAAATCGCACAATTTGGTCTTGTTCGGAGCGGGGAGGCAGATAAAATGGAATTTCTTTCATTCTTTGTATCGATAAGTCCCACTGACCAACTCGTATGCCATCTGATGCTTGACCAAAGAAACTAACATACACCCTGCTTCGAATAGCATAGTGAAAATAATCAGGGTTCATATCATAATTAAAATCAAACACGAAATATGCTGGACTTACAATTCCTGTATATTTAGACACTCCGTACGATCCCTGCCAGGCCTTCATCTTATTCATGGCAAATTGTCCTGATTTAACCATTTTATAATTACTCAAATCATCAGGAATGTAATTATGATTATCGTCATTTTCTGTATCTCTAACAATTACTCCCTTTTCTCTAACAACAGACAATAACTGCAAATCAGCATGATTTTTTTCACTAAATGGTCTAAGGATTTGTCGTAACTTGAGAGCTTTCCAATGTTCAGGAGGAGTTCCTAACCAATTTAAATTTATATTCTTCATCGAATCCCTCCCATAATATCCGCCATCATTCCATCAGCTTCTTTCTCAAGTGAGTTAAGGCTTTCGATAATTTCTGACATTTCACGAAGTTCTACTGGCTTGTAGAAATACTTTGTAAAGCTGATTTCATAGCCAATCTGTGTTTTTTTCTCATCAATATAGGCATCCGGAGCGTAAGTAAGGACTTCATTCTGCATGAAAGCCTCGATGCCACCTTCATATGTGAATGGGATATTCTCTGTGTCACGAAGATCGGTGTCTGGCTCATCTGTTGCCACAGCGGTTGCATCTTTCTCAGTGATAAATGGACGCACTTTATTAAGTTGTGCCTTCTTGAGTTTTGTTACCTTTGCAAATGCTTTCCAATCATCAAGCGGAGCAGTAGCAGAGGCTTTTGCAATGGCAGTGGTTACTGTCTCGTATTCATCAGCTTTTTTGAAAGTATTTGCAGGAATCGTTCGTTCCGGGAACACTCTCAAACGAAGAGGTCTTTCTACAGTTACATTCCAATAAGCAAAATCGTTATTATCCAAAATCATGCTGACTTCACTTTCTTCCATATCAAGGAAGATACGAATAATTTCTTTTCGGATGTCAGGTGTGAACTCGCAGTTCTTTTTACCCATATTTTTACGAAGAGGTGACTTCATGTCAGTAGCATCAATTAATTGTATTTTACCTTTTCTACGTTCTTCTTTTTTATTGGAAAGAACCCAGATAAAGGTTCCAATACCAGTGTTGTAGAACATATTTTCTGGCAATGCGATAATAGCTTCAACAAGATCGTTTTCAATCATATAGCGTCGAGCGTTGCTTTCTCCACTACCTGCATCTCCTGTGAAAATAGAAGAACCATTATGCACCTCTGCAATACGACTTCCAAGTGGGGAGTCTTTTTTCATTTTTGCGACATTATTAAGAAGGAATAGAAGTTGACCATCGCTTGTACGTGGAATCATCTTCATTTCAGTTCCATCTTCTAAATAAGTATTGAAACGGGTATCAAGGATTTCTTTCTTACCACCCATTTTTTCTGCGTCAACCTTCCAGCTCTTTCCATACGGCGGATTTGCAAGCATAAAGTCAAATTGACGAGTTGCATTTCCATCAGCAGATAAAGTGGAGCCATATACAATGTGCTCTACTTGTTCACCGTCACCTTTCAAAAGCATATCTGCTTTACAGATAGCATATGTTTCTGGTTGTACTTCTTGTCCAAATAGATGGATTGATACATTCTTACCACGTCTTGTTGCAAGTGTCTGAAGTCTGTCCTGCGCAACAGTAAGCATACCTCCCGTACCACACGCACCATCATAGCATGTATAAGTAGCATCCTTGATCTGATCCGCAATTGGTATAAAGATAAGATCTGCCATAAGTTCTACAACATCACGAGGAGTCCAGTGTTCTCCGGCTTCTTCATTGTTTTCTTCGTTAAATTTACGAATAAGTTCCTCAAAAATAGTACCCATGCCATGATTATCAAGGCCTGGATGCTTGAGGATCGTCTTCTCATCATCCTTATATACCGGGTTTGGACTAAGATTAATATCAGAAGACACGAACTTCTCTATAACTGAACCGAGAATATCAGCGTCAACCATTGTTGCTATCTGATTTCTGAATTTAAACTTTTCAAGTATCTCCTGTACATTAGGAGAAAAACCATCCAGGTATGTTTCAAAATCAGTTTTTAATTTTTGTTTACTAGCACGGCTCGTCAAATCTTTCAAAAGAAATGGTGATGCATTACAAAAAGGCTGACCAGCAGCATTACAAAGAGCAGGCCATTGATTATCAACTTTTGCTTCATCAAGAAGCTTCTTTGTATTTCTTACATTTTCAATAGTGCCTTCAAGCATGGCATCAAGTCTTCTGATAACGGTCATTGGTAGAATAACATCACGATATTTTCCTCTAACGTATACATCTCGCAGGCAATCATCCGCGATACTCCATATAAAACTAACAATTTGTGTATGTACTTGATTATTCATAACAATTCCTTTCATTCCGATATTTTTACAATTATCAGTATATATTTCGTAATGTCCAATTATCAGGACTTACATATCACTTTTTACCGTTACATCAAATGAAAACTCTTTTTCTTTATTCGGAAAGCACAAGGTTCCATCTGACATTTTCATTTCCCAAATCACGGTATAAGTTCCTTCAAAATAACGTGAGTCCATTTCTACATTCACAACAGCTGTATCACCTGGTTTCAATGCAGGGATATCAAACTGATCCTGTATAGCTTTTACTCGAATCTCACCTTTATTTTGAAGCGTTAAATATCTGTTTTCCCAAGGAATTGTCCCAGTATTTTTAATTCTCCACTTATGGGTAAATTTCTCATAAATGCCTACACTATGATCACCTTTAGGATCTTCATATATAATACTGTAATCATCGCCTGCAACAGCTGGTTGAATCGCATTTATTACAATCTTCTCTTCAGGTTTCTGCACAATCTGAAGAGTAATTCTCTGAGCAGATGATTTCAATTTTTCAAGGAAAGAAGGATTAATATTTTTAATATCTTCTTTTCCATCTTGATTATTCTGCTGATTACAAACGCTAAATAGTGCATTTGCGATAAATTCTATCGGTTCAACTGTAGTTGCATTTTTCATATTTCCTTTTGTATAGGATGGCAAATATCCAACTTGTGTTGAATCAGCTATCGACAAATCTTCTTCTAATATTTTTTGAATAGCAGCAATCAATATTGGTTGTTTCTCTGAACTTATTACCGTAAGAAATACCTTTCTAACTGCTCTATTCAACGTATCTATAATTTCTTCCTGATCTGTATCGCTCATATATTGAGTTATCTCATCAGGAAGATTTTTTGTGCAGTCTTTCACATGACCTATGTAGTTAGTTGTGTACTCAACATTCGGGAAAAGCATCTCAGCAATTTTTTCATCTGAATATCTTCTCCCACTTTTACATAAGGAAATCACTTTAAATAATGATCCGGATGTAAATCGTATCAATTACTCTTCCTCCTTAGTGTCATCAATGACCACGTCAACTATATCTCCAATATTGCATCTAAATGTCACGCATATTCTGCCTAAAATTTCCATACTCACCGGCATATCTTTACCCATTTTTGCCATTGTTGTGGAGGTTATATTAGCTCGTTCTGCAAGGTCTTTTTTCATCATTCCCTTATCGATCAGTATCTTCCATAACTTGTTATAGCTGAATTTCATATCTTTCCTCCATATCTATATAAATGAATTCATATCACTACCTTTAAAGAATATCACGTAACTACACATAAAGCAAGTTAGAATCAACATATAGCAAGTCAGTATTACTAAAGTAACATATGAAATTAACATTTATACATATCGCTACACAGGGCATTTTCGGGCATAAAACCGGGCATAAAACTGCCAAATCCTAGGCATAAAAGCATTTCATTAAAAATATTAAACTCGAATCATCAAAATTCAATGTGGCCACTAAAACAGGAAGGAAGTGATGCTAATGAGTAAATCTGATTGGGAAATCAACATCGAGAATGCTGCTAATGCAGCGGCTGCCGAGTATGGTTCCTCTACTGTAAAGTCCGTGTTTGCCAGATACGACGCTCACGGTTTCTATGATTTATCTTCTTGCTATTACAGCGAAGTATTCTCTGATTTAGAAATGATAGCAAATGACAACTAATACATTGTCCGGAGGCCGATGTTAAAGGTGCCCATCATCAGACGATGCGTTTCCTGATCAAGAACGGTCCTATCTGAATCTGATGAACAACTAAATAACCAAACCAGCTGAATAGGACAAGCTGGCCAACCAATAGGAGGAAACTCGCTATGGCAATGGCCAACTATATTCAGGTATCGCACATGTGGAATTTCCTCCGCGTCAATCCAAGGAGGAAAGCTACATGGCAGAGAAAATTTATGATTACAGTAACAAGCACAGCTACGATGGCGTAGCACCAAAAGAGAATGAAGCTTTGGTTCCATTCTTAGCACATGAAGTTTTAAAGAATTACCATCAGGATATTAAAGACGGTATTCGCAAGCGTAATGAAGGAATTATCGAAGATAACTTCGAAACCTGGAATATTCGCGGTAGAAAGATTCTTGTAGGTTTCACAGCTATCCATAAGGATCAGGTCGAATCCTACATGGAAGGATTCTGGAAAGAAAAAGATGCGTATCTTGAATCGACTCGTAAAAAGAGATGCTTAATTCTTAATTCCAAGGGCGAATACATCCGCTGCCCTAAGTGCAATAAATGTGAAGGGTGTGAACGTTCTGAAAAGGATCTGTACCTCTCGCGTTATATTTCATTAGACAAGTTTATGGATGATAACAACGACAACGATACTAATTGTAACGGTTGGGAGCCAACAGATAATACTTCAACTGAAAACTCAGTTCTCAGTCTTATGATGATCGACGATCTCATCAACGAGGTATCACTTAAGTACCCGGAGGCAAAAGCTGTCTTCTCCCTTTTGATGGACGACCCACAAATCAGTAATGCTCTGAAGCAGGTCGACTTGAAAAAGGGAAAGAGCCAGGCATATGAGTACGTAAAGAAAATGCAGGCATACGCCAAAGAACTCTACAATAAGAATTATCGTTAATGACGTGCAGCGGCCGGAGCCTTCTCCAGCCGCTGTTTTTTCTCACTTTTACAATCGTTACAAGGTGAACCCCAGGGTTCATTTTCCTTGTTATCTATCCCCTAGTGTCAACCCTGCATTATGAACTAATTCCCGCAAAGCCATTTTCAAGCATAAAAAGAAAGGCTTTCCAGCAGCCAATCGTACTCAATAACGATAGCTCTCTGAAAAGCCTTTTATTTACTACGTTATTTTTACTTCTTAGGGTTCACTTTTGACATCAAAACTACCGTCTCCACATGGACTCCCTGCGGAAACATATCAGTAGTAGAAACCCGCACCAGTTCATAATCCTCCGCACACAGCACCTTCAGATCCCTCGCCAGTGTCGCACTGTCACAGCTCACATACACAACCCTCTCCGGCTTCATTTTAAGGATCGTATTCAGAAGTACCTCATCACAGCCCTTCCGTGGCGGGTCTACCACGATAACGTCTGCATAAACGCCATTCTTCTCATACTCTCTCGGCAGCACTTCCTCTGCTTTTCCGACAAAAAACTCTACATTCTCAATGCCATTGAGTTTCGCATTCTCTCTTGCATTGTCAATGGCCTGTGGTACGATCTCCACGCCGCGGACGAATTTTGCTTTCTGGGCCAGGAACAGGGAGATAGTTCCGATTCCGCAGTACAGATCCCAGACAGTTTCATTTCCCGTAAGGCCGGCGTACTCCAGAGCCTTTCCATACAGTTTTTCGGTCTGGATGGGATTGACCTGGAAAAAGGACAGGGGAGAGATCTGATAGGAAATATCTCCGATGCTGTCCGTTATATAGGACTGTCCCCAAAGGAGGCGAAGCTGATCACCCAGGATCACATTGTTCCGTTTTTTATTAACATTGATGGTAATGCTGGTCATTTCCGGAATTTCACAGAGTGATTCCACAAGAGCCTTTTCTGCAGGGATCTTATCTCCGTTTAAGATCAGACAGACCATCATCTCATCTGTATGGAAGCCGTAACGAATCATAATATGACGTACAAGGCCTTTTCCCGTGGCCTCATCGTAGGGCTGTACATGATATTTTTCCATGTGTCCGATCACACGGTCCAAAACCTCTTTATTCTGTTTCACTCCCAGAATACATTCTCGGTTATCAATGATGGAGTGGGTTCTTCCTGCATAAAAGCCTGTGATGATCTTTCCGTCTTTATTTTTTCCTACCGGAAACTGTGCCTTGTTTCGATAATGATAGGGGTCTTCCATCCCCATGATCGGTTCCATATCAAGATTCTGAAAACCTCCGATTCTTTCCAGATGTCCACGAACCTTTTTCTCTTTAAATTTCATCTGCTGCTCGTAGGATAATGCCTGAAGCTGGCATCCTCCGCACTGGCGGGCAATAGAGCAGGCAGGTTTCACACGGTATGGAGACGGTGTGATCACCTCCATCAGGCGGCCATAGCCATAGTTCTTTTTTGCCTTGATGATCTTGGCTTTGATCCGGTCTCCGATCACGGCGTCTTTCACAAAAACGGTGAAGCCATCGGCTTTCCCGATACCTTCACCGTCAACTCCGCAATCCTCTATATCTAAAGTGAGTATATCGTTTTTACGGAATTCCATGTATTAAATATCTCCTGTTCTTCTTAAATTGGACTCAAAAAGCCGGTTGAAACCAAGCCATTCTTTTTTGCCTTTGTCTGCGTGGAAAATTTCTGTCAGTGTCTCCATCCTTGCATCTGTATTGTCTGCCAGATTCAGGGCAACTGCCTCCGCAAGTGCCGGTTTCTTGGGAGAACCGTACTCCAGCTCACCATGATGTGCAAGAATACAATGGATCACCTGATTCTCAAGCTTCTCCGGGAAACCCGGGATCTCTTTTGCAAGATCATGTACCATCTGTGCCCCGATCACAATATGTCCAAGAAGCTGTCCCTCATCTGTATAATCATTCATCGGAAAAGCAGAAAGCTCCTTCGTTTTGCCCACATCATGAAGAAGTGCGGTTGTGATCAGAAGATCACGGTTCAATAGCGGATATGCATTTGCCATGTAATCACAGAGACGTGTCACTCCAAGAGTGTGTTCCATCAGTCCGCCGATAAAGCCGTGATGTACGGTCTTGGCTGCAGAATGTCCCTCAAATATCTTCATAAATTCCTGATCTTCCACAAAGAGCTTCTTCAGAAGCTGGGAAAGATAGGGATTCTTCACACTGTTGATAAGCTCTCGCAGCTGGCTCTGCATATCATCCACACTGTTCTCACTGGTAGGAAGATAATCTGCCGGATCATACTCCCCTTCTCCTGCCTTGCGTGCTCTCTTGATATTCAGCTGCATGGCGCCTGCAAAGCTTGTCACATCTCCCATGATCTCAATGTAATCCAGCGCATCAAACTCATCAATTCCCAGAGAATTGGGATCCCAGATCTTACCATCGATCACACCTGTTTTATCCTGAAGGATCAGATTCTCATAGGGCTTGCCATTCTTCGTTGTAGCTGCCTGTTTCTGTTTGCAGAGATAGATCCCGTTTACTCTGTCTCCCTCATGTAATTCATTTAAAAAACGCATAAAATTCTTGCCTTTCTGTTCTTTTTACTTTCAAAGCAGACATACTCACGAACACATCCGCTTCACACTTTGCATTCATAGCCAGACTTTCTTTATGATCTTTGGCCGCATCCCGGTCCGGGCTTTCTGGCATTTTTGCACAGTTTCCACTTACTTCCGGGCTTTATTCAGTATCATAACACATTTTACTTTCCTTTGCTATGGAAATCATGTAAAATAGGAAACGAAGTGTTTTTTTGCATATCCTGTGTTACGCAGAAAAGCACAGAAGTAACAGAAGTAACAAAAAGGAGTAACTATAGCAACAATGAACAAAAAAGCATACAAAGCACTTGAATACTATAAAATCATAGATCTGCTCACAGACAAGGCATCCTCCCCCATGGGAAAGGATCTCTGTCGGAAGCTTACCCCTTCCACAGACATTGAAGAGATCCGGGCCATGCAGCTGCAGACACACGATGCCCTTGCACGCCTGTTCAAAAAAGGCGGCATTTCCTTCGGCAGTGTCAAGGACATCCGTGGCACATTAAAACGTCTTACTGTTGGCAGCGCCCTGAATGCACCGGAGCTGCTTTCTGTCTGCAGTCTTCTTGAGAATACCGGTCGTGTAAAGGCCTATTCCAGAAGTGACCGTGATGACGGAATGACCGATTCCCTTGACGGAATGTTTGCGGCACTGGAACCTCTGACCCCCCTCAGCACAGAGATCCGCCGCTGTATCCTTTCTGAGGATGAGATCAGTGACGATGCCAGCAGCACGCTTCGTCAGATCCGCCGCAGCATTAAAGCCACCAACGACCGGATACACACCCAGCTTTCTTCTCTGGTTGCAGGAAGTGCCAGGAATTATCTTCAGGATTCCGTTATCACCATGCGCGACGGTCGCTACTGTATCCCGGTAAAAGCTGAATATAAAGGCCAGGTTCCCGGTATGATCCACGACCAGTCCGCCACAGGTTCCACTCTTTTCATTGAGCCCATGGCTGTTGTCAAGCTGAACAACGACATCCGCGAGCTGGAGCTGAAAGAGCAGAAAGAGATCGAAGTAATCCTTGCATCCTTAAGCCAGCAGGTAGCTGCTGAGCTGGAGGCTATTCACGCAGATCTTTCCATCATGGTACAGCTGGACTTTATTTTTGCCCGTGCCGCACTTGCCATGGACATGAACGCCAGTGAACCTGTTTTCAACACAGAAGGCCGGATCCGGCTTCGCCAGGCCCGTCATCCACTGATCGATAAGAAAAAAGCCGTTCCTATTGACATCCGTCTCGGGGATGATTTTGACCTCCTGGTTGTCACCGGACCAAACACCGGTGGTAAAACTGTTTCTCTGAAAACCGTAGGTCTTCTTACCATGATGGGACAGTCGGGTCTCCATATCCCGGCGCTCGATCGTTCCGAACTTGCACTTTTCCGCGAGGTTTATGCTGATATCGGAGATGAGCAGAGCATTGAACAGTCCTTAAGTACCTTCTCCTCTCATATGACAAACGTGGTTTCCTTCCTGAAATCCGCAGATCAGGATTCCCTGGTCCTCTTCGATGAGCTTGGTGCAGGTACGGACCCTACAGAGGGTGCCGCTCTTGCCATTGCGATCCTGTCACATCTTCACGAGCAGGGTATCCGTACCATGGCAACCACCCATTACAGCGAACTGAAGATCTATGCCCTCTCCACTCCAGGTGTGGAAAATGCCTGCTGTGAATTCGATGTGGAAACCTTACGTCCGACCTACCGCCTTCTGATCGGTGTTCCGGGAAAAAGTAACGCATTTGCCATTTCTTCCAAGCTGGGGCTTCCGGATTTCATCATCGACAAAGCAAAGGAACAGATCAGCGAGCAGGATGAATCTTTTGAAGATGTTCTGACATCCCTGGAGCAGAGCCGTGTCACCATCGAAAACGAGCGTGCTGAAATTGCCCGTTACAAAGAGCAGGTAGAAGAGCTGAAAAAATCCCTTCAGGAAAAAGAAGAAAAACTGGATGAACGTAAAGAGCGGATTCTCAGAGAAGCCAATGAACAGGCACATGCGATTCTCCGCGATACCAAGGAATACGCAGATCAGACCATGAAGCTTTTCCATAAATTCCAGAAGGATCACGTAGATACCGCTTCCGTGGAAAAAGAGCGCCAGAACCTGAAAAAACGTATGTCAAAAGCCGAAAATGGAATGTCTTCCAGGCAGCAGAAGCAAAAGCCAAAGAAACAGCTGAAGCCATCCGATCTTTCTCTTGGCGATACCGTAAAGGTGCTCAGCCTGAATCTCAAGGGAACAGTTTCCAGTCATCCGGATTCCAGAGGATATCTCTTTGTGCAGATGGGTATCATACGTTCCAAGGTTCATATCTCCGATCTGGAGCTTGTGGACGAGCCGGTGATCACTACTCCGTCCATGCAGCGTACCGGCGCCGGAAAAATCCGTATGTCCAAGGCAGCCAGCATTTCCACAGAGATCAATCTTCTCGGAAAAACTGTAGATGAGGCAGTTGCAGAGCTGGATAAATATCTGGATGACGCCTATATCGCACACATGAAATCCGTCCGTATCGTTCACGGAAAAGGTACCGGTGCCCTCCGCAAAGGTGTCCACAATTACCTGAAGCGCCAAAAGCACGTAGCTTCCTTCCGTCTCGGCGAATTCGGAGAAGGCGATGCCGGCGTGACCATTGTAGAATTCAAGAAATAAAAAGGAGCTGAAGCCATGGCTACAAAACAGAAAATCCTCATTGTTGACGATGACAACAACATTGCAGAGCTGGTTGCTCTCTATCTCACAAAAGAATGCTTTGAGACTAAGATCGTAAATGACGGCGAGGAAGCCCTGAAGCAGTTCCATATTTTTCACCCGGATCTGATCCTTCTGGATCTCATGCTTCCGGGCATTGACGGATACCAGGTATGCCGTGAGATCCGTCACACCTCCGATGTACCGATCATCATGCTTTCCGCCAAGGGAGAAACCTTTGACAAAGTCCTGGGACTGGAGCTTGGAGCAGATGATTACATCATCAAGCCTTTTGACTCCAAAGAGCTGGTGGCACGTGTCCGTGCGGTACTGCGCAGATTTCATGTAAAATCTCCGTCTGCCGCACCAAAGGAAAAATGTGTTTCCTATCCGGATCTAGTGATCAACCTGACCAACTATTCTGTAACTTATATGGGACACCAGATCGATATGCCGCCAAAGGAGCTGGAGCTTCTCTATTTCCTGGCAGCTTCTCCCAATCAGGTTTTCACAAGAGAACAGCTTCTGGATCACATCTGGGGCTATGAATACATTGGCGATACCAGAACCGTAGACGTTCACATCAAACGTCTACGTGAGAAGATCAAGGATAATCCAAACTGGGCTCTTTCCACAGTCTGGGGGATCGGCTACAAATTTGAGGTAAAGGATTCATGAAACAGCATCTTTATACTAAACTGCTGATCCTGTACTTTATGCTGGGCGGAATCTGCTTTCTGCTGCTTTCCTCCGGTGGCTCCTACCTGGTAGAAAAAAGGCTGGAGCGCTCTACCGGAGAGTCCCTTTACCGCACTGCCAGCCAGCTGGTTTCCAAAAATGAACTTCGTCAGGCTGTAAAAAACCCCAAAAACGAATCCCTCACCCTGGCTCTTTCCTCTGCAGCAGCCTTTCAAAATGCAGATTTCTGGGTTATGGATACAGATGGGAACGTTCTGATAAACACAAACCAGCAGTCCTCTGATTCCGGTGATATCACCGTCAGGAACTTCCGACCGGAAGATTACGAAGATACCTGCTATTCCTCCGGTACGTTTTACGGGACATTAAAAACCACACAGCTAAGCACAGTCGTTCCCATAAAAGATACGGATCTGGTGACTGGTTATCTGGTGATCCACTACCCTATGAAAAACCTCTACGAAAGCCGCAGCAATATCGTAGAGGTTATGATCCTGATCTTTATTGTGATCTATGCACTGTTTTTCAGTTTTCTTCTGATCTATTTTTACAGAGTCCACAAACCTCTGAAAGAAATCTTGAAGGGTGCCCTGGAATTTGCCAACGGAAATCTTACCTACACGATCCCCGTAGATTCTGAAGATGAGATGGGATATCTTTCCCACTCCCTGAATTACATGGCAGACAAGCTGAACAAAAACGGAGAGTATCAACGACAATTCATTTCCAATGTGTCCCATGATTTCCGCTCGCCTCTGACCTCCATCAAAGGCTATGTGGAAGCCATGCTGGACGGTACCATCCCACCGGAAATGCAGGAACGTTATCTGAAAGTCATTGCTTTTGAATCCACCCGTCTGGAGAAGCTTACTCGAAGTCTCCTTACCTTAAACGAACTGGATGTCAAAAAGCGTATGATGCATATGCGGCGTTTTGATATCAATGAAACGATCCGTACCACAGCCGCCACCTTTGAGGGAACCTGTTCAGAACGAAACATCCGTCTGGAGCTCCTCCTTGCGGGAAAAGAGCTTTTTGTCCGTGCAGATATGGAACAGATCCAGCAGGTACTGTACAATTTATTGGACAATGCAGTAAAATTCAGCAACGACAATTCTTCTATCACACTGGAAACCACAGTCAATCATGGCAAGGTTTTTGTCTCAGTCAAAGACCATGGAAGCGGAATTCCAAAGGAAAGTCTTTCCAGGATCTGGGATCGTTTCTATAAGATCGATGCCTCCCGTGGAAAAGACCGCAAGGGTACCGGGCTTGGCCTTGCCATTGTAAAAGAGATCATCAACGCTCATAAGCAGAATATCAATGTGATCAGCACCGTAGGTGTTGGAACAGAATTTATCTTTACACTGGAAAAAGCAAAATAAAACATCAAAAAACCTCTGATCCGGAAGGCTGTAAAAGAAATATCTCTCAATATCTCCTACAGTATTTCCGGATCAGAGGTTTTTATTTACTCTTTGCAGGCTTATTTCCAGTCGTAATTTCTCAGATGGCCTTCCAGATTCATATGCGTAAAATTATGCTGTCGCAGCGCCTCATAAAGCACAATGGCAACTGAATTGCTTAAATTCAGGGAACGGATATCTCCGATCATCGGGATCCGCACGCAGGTTTCCTGATTGTTTACCAGGATATCCTCCGGGATTCCCGCACTCTCCTTGCCAAACATAATGAAACAGTCATCCTCATACTGCACATCTGTATAAGTCTGAGGTGCCTTGGTGGTTGCGTAATAAATCTTTGCTCCCGGATTCTTTTTGAGAAAATCCTCATAGTCCAGATATCTGGTCACATCCAGATGTTCCCAATAATCCATACCTGCACGCTTGATGGCCTTTTCATTCAGGCGAAAACCAAGCGGTTCGATCAGATGCAGCCTGGTTCCTGTTGCCACACAGGTTCTTCCGATATTTCCTGTATTTGCCGGAATTTCCGGCTCATGGAGCACAATGTTCAAAACTCCCATTTATTTTTCCTCTTTTCTACATAGCATTAAATATACAAAATATGCATTCGCAATCCGCTTCGCTGCTTGCTCATGAGATCAAAAAGCCAAGCTTTTTGGTCTCATCTTCTGCCGGGCGTTCCAGATATCTGGCATTTCCGCCGCTGTAAAGAAGCCTGTTATTTCCGGAATCGGTCTGCCCGATCACTGCTGCCATGATCCCCTCTCGCCGCAACTGCTGCACAAACGCATCACCGCCATGGATTCCCATAAGAATACTTCCGCCGGAAAGCAGCTTGTACGGATTCACATCAAAGATCTCACAGATCTCTATGGTTTCCTGTCGGATGGGCACACTTCGAAGATCTGCACTAAGACCTACTCCGGATGCCTCCGCCATTTTCCAGAGGGCAGCAAGAAAGCCGCCTTCTCCCATCCGATATCGGGCACTGGCTCCGGATTCTTCCGCCATTTTCCAAATTTTATCATTCTCTGTTCCTGTTCCGTAAACCTCAGGAAGCTTTACAGCATCCTCGAGAAACCGTTCTGCAAAAAACTCTCGCAGCCTGTCATGATAATTCTTTGTGATCCATGCAGTTCCTTCTGCTGCCACAGGGCCTGCCACGATCAGCTCGTCTCCCGGCATAAGCCGTCCGTCTATCTCTGCCTGAAGCGCCTCCAGTGCTTTTTTTCCAAGTTTCATAACTGCCGCCTTAATAAAGGATAAGCGAAAGCACAGTCGGAACTACCATTGCCAGTACCAGAATAACTGCGATGATCGCTGTGATCACTTTTCTTTTTTTCGGATCAAACATTCCCATAATTATTATTCACCTCATCTGTAATATCCGTTAATTGCGCATTGTTGGTCAAAGGATCCCTGTCTGTATAATCAAAAAGAAGCTTCTTTCCGTCCCGGAACACCTCGATATGGGCGGTTTTCGGGATTTTTTTCGCTTTCCGGTAATCCCAGATCAGCCGCTCATACGGCTTCTGGTCTGAAGCAAAGGATGGTCTGCTCTTTAAATTCTCTCGAAGATAAAGATCCAGGAGCATTACATCGGAAAGTGCTTCCGACGGAATCTCTTTCTGTTCTCCGGCAAACTCCATAAGGATCTCATAGCGCCTCATCCTGGAATGAGAGATCTCCGAGTATCCTTTTTTCTCATAAAATCTGCCAAGTGCCTCATACATCCGGAAAGGATCGTCAAAATACTTCTCCAGAAATACAAGGGTATTTTTGAACTGCCCACTATTATAATACACTTCCACCATACTTTCCACCATTTTCAGCCTTAAAATCTCCCCGTAGGTCAGCCAGGCTGTGGAAAGTACCTCATAGGGTTCCCGATCCTTGTAAAGAATCTGATATTCCCCTGTCATTTCCATCATGTGTGAGCCCTTCAGCACTTTCAGAAAACCAAGCTGAAACTGTTCCGGACGCAGTGCGTAAACATCGCAGAAGGACTTGTGGAAGCTATCATAGCCCTCATAGGGAAGTCCTGCGATCAGATCCAGATGCTGGTGGATATTTCCAAAGCTGTGGATCTGTTCTACAATCCCTTTCAGCTTTTCAAAATCCATGGTTCTCCGAATGGCTTTGATGGTCTGAGGATTGGTAGACTGTACACCAATCTCCAGCTGGATCAGTCCCGGACGCATGGTTTTCATCAGCGCCAGCTCCTCCGCACGGAGAAGATCTGCTGAAATCTCAAAATGAAAATTGGTGATCCCGTTATCATGCTCCGTAATATACCTCCAGATCTCCATGGCATGGTCATGCTTGCAGTTGAAGGTACGATCCACAAATTTGACCTGAGGAACTTTATTATCAATAAAAAACTGCAATTCCTTTTTTACAAGCTCAATATCACGGAACCGAAGCTTCTTATCTATGGAAGAAAGGCAGTAGCTGCAGGAAAAGGGGCATCCCCTGCTGCTCTCATAATAAATAATGCGGTTTTTAAACTCTGTAAGATTACTGTATGCAAACGGAACTTTACTTAAATCCATCAATTCCCGCCAGCCCGTATGTACAATATCCCTGCCTTTGTTTTCATCACGAAAAGCCACTCCACGGATCTCACTCAAAGTTTCCGGTTTTCTTTCTATATAATAACCTGCCAGTTCATGGAAGGTTTCCTCTCCTTCTCCCACCATCACTCCAAAAAACGCAGGATTCTTTTTCAGAAACTCCACCGCATCGTAGGATACCTCCGGGCCTCCTGCCCAAAACTCCACCTGTGGAAGGATTTTCTTAAGATCCGGCACCAGCTCCCTGACAAAAGAAATATTCCAGATATAGCAGGAAAAGCAGACCACATCCGGCTGCTCCAGATAAATATCTTTTAAAATGTCATCCCTGATCTGATTGATCGTATACTCTTTGACCACAACCCTGGAGCTATATTCTCCGGAACAGGATTTCAGGTTATATACCGCAAGATTGGAATGGATATATTTTGCATTGCATGCTGCAAGTAAGATTTTCAAATTTTATATTCTCCTAACTTCTGTCGGATAATTTCTTTCCCCGGCAGTTTTCATTATTTCTCTGTTGATCCTTTTCGCTTTATGATTATAACGTTCCCGCCACCGGATGTAAATAGAAAAACAGGGGTTACTGTTCACTGGTAATATTCCGCGAGGTGTTTTTTGTGAGCGAAGGTCACAGAAAACCCGAGACATACCGCGCGAATTTATGCGATCAGCATAAATTCTGTGCATCGCGAAGCGTGTTGCTGAGAACGGAGTGAACAGTAACAAACAGGGATTTCCCTCCTGCCGCAAAAATGCCGTTTTTGTTGTATTTCCATCCAAACAGCGTTAAAATGAGTACTATATATTTTTATAAAGGAGTAATCTTTTTATGGATCGAAACAGCTGTCTGAATTATTTTCAGGCGTTTCCCTTCTGGGAACATATGACGGAAGAAGATCGGAATTTTCTTCTTGATAACATTCGCGAGCTTCATTACCCGGCAGGTGCTGCCATACAGTCTGAAGAGCGCCAGTGCCTAGGAACTCTTTTTCTTCTGAATGGAGTTCTCCGTGTTTATCTACTGTCCGCTCAGGGAAAAGAGGCTACCCTGTACCGTTTAAGGGACAGTGACATCTGCACTCTTTCCGCCTCCTGCATGCTTTCTGCCATTACATTTGATGTACAGATCGATGCAGAAACAGACTGTGATCTGCTTCTGCTTCCGGCAGTTCCTTTTTCCCGGCTGATGAAAAACAATATCTATCTGGAAAATTTCATCTACAAACGGACAACTGAACATTTCTCAGATGTGATCGCAGGAATCGAACGGACATTTTTTATGACCCTGACTCAGAGAATCGCAGCCTTTCTTCTGGATGAAGCTGCAGATACCGGTTCCGATGAGCTCGCTCTCACACAGGAAGCCATCGCCCGCTCCATCGGAAGTGCCAGAGAAGCTGTCAGCCGCAGCCTTAAAAAAATGAATAAAGACGGCTCTATCCAGATCTCACGGGGATCGATCCGTATTCTGGATAAAAGACGTCTTTATGAAATGATGAATACTTTTTAATTTGAAGATATTTTAGGTGCCGGCTGCAAGATCCACCAGAACAGCATCGGCATAATAGTCATTACCGGCCACATATAACGGATCATCCCATTTACAGGAGACACAAGACATATCAGTATATTCAGCACCGGTATGGCAAAGATCAGGAGTTTTTTCCATTGCTTCTTCACCAGAAGATATCCCATCAGCAACAGAGTAAGCCAGGTATACGTTCCTGCACTTAAGATAAGTCCCAGCCCAGGTGCACGCATCCATAATTCATCATAAAGCCTGAATAGATACTGGATCTTTTTTGGGCCCACATAGCTGACATCGATCCCGGATTTTTTCTGATACAGTTTATCTATGTAAAACCGGTACACGCCCTGCTGTCCTCTTCCCATATGGAACGGATCATTATAGCTGTAGGTGTTATTCAATGTCGCCTGGACATATACTCCCGGATGACGACGGAACATGGCAAACCAGGCTTTAAAATAATCTTTCATGTATCCATCCAATTTAGGATCATTATCATCATCTCTGAACCTAAATGTAATTTTCACAGGATCCGACAGTTCCGGATTATACTTCTCGGCAAGAACATCATAATCCAGGATCCTGTTTATCGCTTTCTTCTCACTTGCGGTTACATCATCCGGATATTCTCTCAGATATCGGGCAGTCTGCTGAAACGGTACCGAAAGCATTTCACATCGGGATCCAGGTGCCACGCCAAGGGCAGGTGCTGCCCCCTTTTCTACGCCCAGATAGCAGGCAAAAACACAGACAGCCACAATAAATGCATATTTCCTCGCACCCTTTACCAGGAAGAAAAACAAAAGGATCAAAGAAGGCAGGACCAGATGAATGCCATTATTTCGGGTAAGACAAACACTGATTCCCAGAAGAAATAAATATACTGCCTTTCTCTTGGAAAAGGAATGACAAATATCTATATACACTGCAAAATACAAAGTAATGACTGCCGTATACAATCCGTCTTTGATCACTGCCTGGGCATAGCTTCCAAATATGGGAACAAATGCAAACAGCAGAACAGTACCAAAAAGTATCCATTTTGGAGCCTTCCATCTGTACAGATAGCGGACTACCGCACTGTAACACCAGATTTCCACAGAAGTAAACACAATGACGATCAAAAATACTCCAAAATTATAACACCAGATAGTTTTTCCAAGTGTCAGCAGTCCACCCATGATCATCGTCAGGACCCATGGATGATGATTGTCCAGCGGCATAGCTCCCAAAAATACATCCAGCTGCCGAAATCCATCTGCCGGGATCGAACCTGGGAGAAATGCCAGGATAAACGGTGTCCATCCAATGATCATAGATATCTTTGCCAGGCGGAACCACATTACTTCTTCCTCTCTGGCCGGGATACGCCCACAGGCCTTTCGGAAAAACTCCATCTCAGGAATCCTCCAAAAATAAGTGATTCCCATATCACAGATAATATAAAATCCTATAAAACATCCGGCTGAGATCAGGATCTGTTTCTTTGCGCCAAACAGAAAATCCCAGTTTCCATTTGTAAAATAAGAAGTTCCAAGAAGCATTCCCGCCGAAAAGATCACTGCCAAAACATGTGCCTGCCAGTTTCTGTATTTCCGGTAGCCCTCCCATCCTTTCACGTATAAAATAAGAAGCAGGATCCATGCAAGCAAGCTCGTGCATCCCAATCCATTATAAACATCGCTCATTTTCTCTACAGAAGTATTTCCATCCATTGGAAGGCCCGTAAAAGAAAAGGCCAGCGCTGTGATCATTGCCGCGATCACAGGCACTGCATTCTTTTTTATTATTTTCTCATCCATATTTTTATTAACCCTTGTCTAAAATTTTCAGTAAACCAACAATGCTCCGGAAACCGTTTCGGTTCCCAGAGCTGTATCTGTTTTTTCTGTTTTCTGTTTTGGTTACTGAAGCGCTGCCTCAAGCTCTGTCTTTGATGTCAGTCCCACAAAACGTGCGGTCTCTTTTCCTTCTTTGAATACCAGCAGTGTAGGGATACTCATGATCTTGTACTGCTGTGCCAGTGATGGCTCTTTGTCTACGTCAACCTTGCCAACCTCATATCCGGCTTCTGCAAGCTCTTCCACGACCGGAGCCTGACGTCTGCATGGTCCGCACCAGGTTGCCCAAAAATCTACCAGTACCGGCTTTTCTGCCTTTAATACCTCAGTTTCAAAATTGTCTGTTGTAAAAACTTTTGCCATGATAAAATTCCTCCTTGATTCTGTATTTATTTTTAGTATCAGCTTATGCTTACGCCTTCAGAAGCTTCCGCACATACTGACAGGCGGAAAGTCCTGCCTGGGCACCGTCATGAACAGCTTTTGCCACCTGGAGAAGTCCACCGGTGCAATCACCTGCTGCATACAGTCCCGGAACTGTAGTCTCCATCTCTTCATTGACCCGGATATTTCCTTTTTCATTCAGTTCCGCTCCGATCTGGCGGGCCATCTCCGAGCTTCCGGCTGTACCAAGTGCTACAAAGACTCCCTCTGCCGGCACAAAAGAATCTGCTCCGGTACCTGCTTCCTGCATGGACACATCACTTTTCAGGCGGATGCCGGAAACACGCTCATCTCCTTCGATCGCCTGGATCTTCATGGTGTTAACCGGAAGCGGATTTTCTCTTGAAAATTCCGGTTTCTTTCCATCTGTAAAGATCGTCACACGGGAAGCGGTATGAGAAAGTTCTTCTGCTTCATGAAGAGCAAAATCACTGTTTCCAAGCACTGCCACTTCTTTTCCTCTGTAAAAAAATGCGTCACATACTGCGCAGTAGCTGACACCTTTTCCCTCAAATTCCTTTACTCCCGGAATCCTGGCAGAAGCTCTCCTGCTTCCGGTTGCCAGGATCACGCTGCGTGCCTCAAAATCTCCTACGGTAGTTTTCACCTCAAAAGTATCAAAACCACCCATTCCCACAACCTGGGCATCCAGGATCCGTACTCCAAGTGCTCTTGCCTGGGCAAGACCTCTTTCGAAAAGCTCTCTGCCGGACAGCGGCTGCTCCAGTCCGTAATAGTTCTCGATCTTCTCCGCTTTTTCCAGTGAACCGATCCCTGTATTTATGATCAGCGGATCCATATTTCCTCTTGCCGCATAAAGTGCTGCCGAGATCCCGGCCGGACCTGCTCCTATGATAATGATATTCTCCATTTCAGACACCTGCTTTCTTCTTCGTTTGGATCTGTTCTATAATATACGCTTCGCATTGGTCTGTTTCTGTGATCAGGTCACTTTTCCTTCACAGAAGTCATTATATCACATTCCCCCAAAATTACACCTTTTTTTCAATAGCTTTTATTTGCGTCTGTTTCTCTTCTATGCTATTATTATAACGACTTTAAACCAATTAAATGAATCAAGATGATACCCCTGCGGGATCATAAATATCTGCTTGACCTGTAAGGAAACGGATTCCTTATATTTATCAATAGATCATGAATCATAAAAAGGAGCCTAATCTCTATGAGAAATTTTGAATATTTTACCCCTACCCGGGTTATTTTCGGAAAAGATACACACCTTAAGATCGGCACTGTTCTAAAAGAGCAGAACTGCAGCAAAGTACTGATCCATTATGGCAGCCACAGTGCAGTAAGCTCCGGTCTGATCGATGAGATCCGATCTTCTCTGGATGAAGCTGGAATTTCCTATGTCACTCTTGGCGGTGTGGTTCCCAATCCCCGTCTCTCCAAGGTACGTGAGGGTATTGAGCTTTGCCGCAAAGAACAGGTTGATTTTCTTTTGGCTGTTGGCGGTGGCAGCGTTATTGATTCCTGCAAGGCCATCGGCTATGGACTTGCCAATCCGGATACAGATGTATGGAACTTTTTTCTCCGCACCGAAACCCCAAAAGCCTGTCTTCCTGTAGGCGTTATCCTGACGATCGCAGCTTCCGGAAGTGAAATGAGCGGATCCTGTGTGATCACCAATGAAGAGGGCTGGCTGAAACGGAGTAGTGCCCGCAACGATCTGTGCCGCCCACGTTTTGCTATTTTAAATCCCCGCCTCACCTATACCCTGCCGCAATATCAGACCGAAAGCGGCTGTGTGGATATCCTGATGCATACTATGGAACGGTACTTTGTAAATATCGAAACCATGGAGATCACCGACAGTATCAGCGAATCTCTGATGCAGACCGTGATCTATAACTCCCGGATCCTGATGAAGGAGACGGATAATTATACTGCACGGGCAGAGATCATGTGGGCCGGCAGTCTTTCCCACAATGGACTTACCGGCTGCGGAACCGGCGGTGGTGACTGGGCCTGTCACCAGCTGGAGCATGAACTGGGCGGCACCTACGATGTGGCTCACGGAGCCGGTCTTGCCGCTTTGTGGGGAAGCTGGGCACGTTACGTTTATGATGCAAATCCGGAACGCTTTGCCCAGTTTGCAGTCAATATCTTTGACATTCCCTGCAGTACCGACTTCAACAAAACTGCTCTTGCCGGCATAGAAGCCATGGAAGATTATTTCCGTTCCATCCAGATGCCTACCAGCCTTCATGAGCTTGGTCTTGATCTTACAGAAAAGGAGATCCATGATCTGGCGTTTAAATGCAGCTTTGAAGACACCCGTACCATCGGTGTGTTCAAACAGCTTAACATGAAAGATATGGAAAAAATCTATCTTGCTGCCAGATAAATCTGTAGCCATAATATTGCAGATGTTTTTTTGAAAATCAGATTTTTCAGAAAAACATCTGCTTTTTTTATTTTTTCCTTGCATTCTCTACATAAATGTGTTAAAGTAACAAAGTACTCAAAAGAGACATGCCCAGATAGCTCAGTTGGTAGAGCAGAGGACTGAAAATCCTCGTGTCGCTGGTTCGATTCCGGCTCTGGGCATTATTTTTTTACTCTGATCGCAGAATAGCCTCTGCTGGTCAGAGTTTTTTTATACAAAAAACTGCTGCAAATCCCTTGTGGAATCTACAGCAGTCTTTTTCTGATCACTGAAGCAAATATACTTCTGTATAAAACACGCCCTTCTGCTCTGCTTCGGAGTGTGTTGCCACATATACATCAATGCAATTGGTCCGGATCGCTCCTCCACAGTCCTCTGCAACATAAACCTGTCCATTGATCACTACTTTGGAACCGTATGGGATCTGACTCGGATCCACTGCGATCGTACGGTTGGTAGTGGCCGTTACTCCTGTGGAAGTAATTCCATTCGCCCATGGTCCGCAGCAGATGCTGCACGGACAATAATGCGTGATCCGGAATGTTCCCAGTGGTTTCAGTGTCGCGTCCGAAGATACTGATACCGGCGTTCCGATCTGTACGCCAGCTGCGGTACTTCCGGAACCACCTGTGGAAGTTACACCATCCACCGCATCCGCAAAAACGCCCTCCCCGGAACTCTTAGTAAGGGATCCTGCTTTTGTATTCTTTTCCTGCTCTGCCTTGGCCACTTCCGTAGCCTGATAACCTTCCAGACAGCTGGTCGGAATATAGCCGACGTGATCTGAACCACTGTCATCTGTGTAAACGATCCTGCTCCAGATAGCATCTACCGTACCTGTTCTTTTCAGCTCATCATCCTGAAGGACCTCTCCTACAACCTCTCCGTCCTTCTTGCCGGGATAATCCAGGATATCACTGTCCTGTGCCGCTGTAACTGTATCTGTAAATTTATTTACGATCTCCGTATCACTGAGCACGCTGTCCGAAACATAACCGATGATCTTGTCCTCACCTTTCTTTTGGAAGGTCACCTTGCTCCAGCCATTGTCACAGACTGCAACTCTTTCAAGCTTCGTTCCCAGGATCACAGAACGCAGCTCTGTACCACTGTCTCCCGGATTGGACCGGATTTCCGTATTTTTCGCTGTAACATAAAGCGTATCACTCTTCGCCAAAACATTTACTGTGTTTCCCGCCCCATCATCGATCTGAAACTGCTGAGGTGTTTTTTTCTCCTTTGTATATGTATCCAGTGTTGCTTCATATCCCAATACCTCTGCTGATACGGATGCAGGGAAAAGCATAGAAGCACATAAAATAACTACCAGAAGCTTTTTTCGCATGAAATCTTGCCTCCTTTATTCCGGCATTCTACGGTTTGTCCCGACTATCATAGCATATCAGATCATATTTTGCAATTTCACAGGACAGTCTTCAGAAATTTTTAACAAAAAGATCATATTTTTTAACTGGTCAAATCTATCCGTAACGGATACAATACTTATATGAATATAAAACACAAGAAACCAACCCTTACTAAAAAACAGCGCCACAAACTCCGTGTACAGCAGGTGCGAAGGCAGAAGATCTTTCTGACATGTCTTTTTCTGCTGATCGTGGGCTGTATCCTTCTGCGTTTTTCCAAATTTTCCGGCAGGCAGGAGGAAGCCCATCAGATCAATGCAGCCTGTGAAGCTTATCGCGATGAGGTCTCCAGCGAAGCAGCACAATATGATATGTCCAAGTATGTAGACCTGATCCTGGCTGTGATGATGCAGGAAAGCTCCGGACAGGGTACCGATCCCATGCAGTCCTCAGAAGGAGCCTACAACACCAGATATCCTCAGCAGCCCAATGGTATCACAGATCCTTCTTACTCTATTTCCTGTGGCATCCAGGAGCTGAAATATGCTCTGGATAAAGCCGGCTGTACCGGTCCGACTGATCTTTCCAAGATCCGTCTGGCTCTGCAGGCATACAATTTCGGAGCCGATTCCTATTTTGCTTATCTGGAAGAAAACGGTCAAACTGTGTGGACGGCCCAAAGTGCTCAGGCCTTTGCTCAGATGGCAAGCGGCGGCACACAACGTGATGAAGATGATCCCCTTCATGATCCTGCCGGTCCATGGGACTATGGTGACCAATACTATCCGGATCATGTTTTGCGCTATTACCACTTAGACAATAACTCATAAACCAGCGAAATATTGTCATATACAAGTTCTATTTCAGATGTCTGGAATAAACTTTATATGTTGTATATAATTTCAAAAAAATTCCAAAAAACATTTGACAGAATATAAAATCTATGCTAATATATGTCTTGTCGCTGAGGGAAATATGTGAAGCGATAAGGCATATGCGATAGTGGCGTAGTTGGTAACGCGCGACCTTGCCAAGGTCGAGACCGCGGGTTCGAGCCCCGTCTATCGCTCTTCAGAACTCTGAGTTTTTCAGAGTTCTTTTTTCATTTTTAAAACTATCCTTTTTCGATCAAAAAGTCCCGAGTCTGATCTCTTTTTTCCAGAAATTCAGATTCGGGACTTTATATTTTTTATCTTTTATTTCAGCTGCATATCATGGCCAAGGCATGCATCTTTTAGTGATGGAAAAGGCGGATTCCTGTAAATGCCATCACCATTCCATACTTATTACATGTATCGATAACTGCGTCATCACGTACAGATCCACCCGGCTCTGCAATATATTTTACACCGCTCTTATATGCGCGCTCGATATTATCACTGAACGGGAAGAATGCATCGGATCCCAGTGTCACGCCGGTAAGACCATCCAGCCATGCTCTCTTCTCTTCTTTTGTGAACACTTCCGGCTTCTCTGTGAATGTCTTTTCCCATGCACCATCTGCAAGGACATCCATATATTCCTCACCAATGTAAACATCAATGGCATTATCTCTCTCCGCACGTGTGATCGTGTCTTTAAACGGAAGCTCCAGTACCTTCGGGCACTGACGGAGGTACCAGTTATCTGCTTTCTGGCCTGCAAGGCGTGTACAATGTACACGGGACTGCTGTCCTGCACCAACGCCGATAGCCTGTCCATCCTTAACAAAGCATACGGAATTGGACTGTGTATATTTCAGGATGATCAGAGAAACCTTCATATCTCTCTTGGCTTCTTCCGTAAGCTCTTTATTCTCTGTTACAATATTGGAGATCAGCGCATCATCAATTGCCAGCTCCTGGCGGCCCTGCTCAAAGGTGACTCCAAATACCTGTTTGTGCTCCAAAGGTTCCGGTACATAGTTTTCATCGATCTGGATCACATTGTAATTGCCTTTTTTCTTCTGCTTCAGAATTTCAAGAGCCTCCTCTGTATATCCTGGTGCGATCACACCATCAGAAACCTCTCTCTTGATCAGCATTGCGGTATCTTTGTCGCAGACATCAGAAAGAGAAATAAAATCACCAAATGATGACATACGATCTGCACCTCTTGCTCTTGCATACGCACATGCAAGCGGGGAAAAATTCTTCCAGTCCATATCATCTACCCAGTAGATCTTTGCCAGTGTCTCATTCAGCGGAAGTCCGATGGAAGCACCTGCCGGAGATACATGCTTAAATGAAGTTGCTGCCGGAAGTCCGGTTGCTTTCTTAAGGTCACGTACCAGCTGCCAGCCATTAAAGGCATCCAGGAAGTTGATGTATCCTGGTCTTCCGGAGAGTACCTGGATCGGAAGCTCACTTCCATCTGCCATATAGATCTTTGATGGTTTCTGATTTGGGTTACATCCGTATTTTAACTGTAATTCTTTCATGAAAAAGCTCCTCCGTTCTCTGTGATATCCCTATTTTCTTATTTATTCTTGTTTACGATCCTGGATTCATATTTTCCTGTCTCAATGTCAATAAAACGAACAAAGAGAGAAACTTTATTATCCTGGTTCAGGCTCTTCCAGAGGAGATCCGTAAACTCATCAATATCGCTTGGGATCTCTACCAGCTTCGGCTCTCCCTCGAAACTTGGAAGTGGATTTCCATCGCATTTATAAGTATGGATAAAACGTCCCTGTCCTGCCGCCGCATTCTCATAGGCGAATGTATAACGAAGACAGGAATCCGGATTTCCGTTATTGCTCTTTAAAATAGACATCGCATAATTGAATTTACCGTCTTCAACATGAAGAACACCTGAAATACGAGGTGTATAGTTCGGCGCATCCGGCTCAAACTCTCTGCTGCGGAGAGACTGTTCAAAGGTGAGCTGTCTGTCCATTCCCTCATAGATCGTATCTGTCTGATCACCGTTTGTTACGATGGTCTTATTTCCAAGGACACGTACCGGTGCATAAATGATCAGGCTCGGGTCTGTAAGCTTGGATGGATCAAAAGCCTGTGTACGGATTCCTTCCCCATCCTCAACAAAAATACGGTTTCTGCTGTTCTCGCTTCTTCCCATAATAAAATATGCAGTAACTGCATGTTTCCCGTCAGCGGAACGTCCGATCACAATTCCTCTTCCCGGATAGGAATTTTCTTTCAGTTCTTTTTCAAGTGAAAATGTCGTCATTTTTCACAGTCCTCCTTGTCTAATGTAAGGCCCGGGGCTTATCCCAGGATATGAACGGTAACAAAAAACCGCCTGGACACCCCTTATCAGGCTGCCCAGGCGGTCGGCTTCTCACTTCACTGCACTCCCTGTAGGTAATCCTACTTTCCGCCAGTCATGCAGCTTCTGCTGTTATACTACAATACTTCTTCTTAATTTTCAAGCCCCTATTTTCAGAAATTATTTTTCCCGACTTCTTGTTGCTCACAAAATAAACAATAACACTTTATTTCCCCTGTAATGCATAATCTGTCTGGATCTGTGCTGCAATGTCTGATTTCATCTGGATCCATGCATCGGGATTTTCCACGTAATACTTCGGACAGTCTTTACCTGTGACATCATAATGACGGATCACCTGATCCGAAGTCAGTCCAAAGCGTGTACAAAGCCACGCTGTCAGCTTTACCGCCGAATCATAGGTTGCTGTATTAAACTGCCCTGTTTCATCCGGATGGCAGCATTCAATGGATATGGTATCTACATTTCTGGAATTTGTGGCATAGGATATTTCCGAAGTGGGAATACATTGTACCACTTCTCCCTCCAACCCTACCACAAAATGACTGCTGACTTTGTTGTCCTGCGTTATCGCAAGATTTTCAAAATAATTCCGGTTGGATACGGCAGTAGATCCCGGATTGGCCGTATAATGAATGGCTATATAATTTACCTGTTCCATAGAAATCTGTGGTCTGGAATAGGAATTCGGTGTCAAAAGCTCCACATCAATAAAAGGTGCTCCTTCTGCCTGCCATTGTTCCGGTCCGCCATTTCCGCTGGCATTCCCGGATATTTCTTCCTGTCCGGACTGAGTTTCACTCTGTTCCATGCGCATCTCAAAAAATGCGTATCCTAACGCACACGCAGCAAAAGCAACGATCACAATGATACATATCAACACAATCCTCTGTAGGATCTTGATCGGGTTCTTTTTTCTCAAAGACTTCTTTTTTCTTCTGGAAGACCCGGAGGAAGTTTTCTTTACGGAAACAGGCCGCCCGCTATGGGACGGCCTGGGTGACTTTTTACCGGTCTTACCTTTTTTTCCTTTATTATTCATCTACACTGTAGTTTGGAGCCTCTTTTGTGATGTGGATGTCATGTGGATGTGACTCTTTAAGAGATGCAGCTGAAATCTTGATGAATCTGCCTGTTGTCTTCAGCTTCTCAATGTTCTCTGCTCCACAGTAACCCATACCGGATCTTAAACCACCGATCAGCTGGAATACGGTATCCTCAACATGTCCTTTATACGCAACACGACCCTCAACACCCTCCGGCACAAGCTTCTTTGCATTCTCCTGGAAATAACGATCCTTGCTGCCATTCTCCATAGCTGCGATAGATCCCATTCCACGATATACTTTATATTTTCTTCCCTGATAAAGTTCGAATGTTCCCGGGCTCTCGTCGCATCCTGCGAACATGCTTCCCATCATGCAGACATTGGCACCTGCTGCGATGGCCTTGGTGATATCTCCGGAATATTTGATACCGCCGTCTGCAATGATCGGGATTCCGTAGCTGTTAGCCACTTCATAACAATCCATAACTGCAGTAACCTGCGGAACACCAATACCTGCAACAACACGTGTTGTACAGATAGATCCCGGTCCGATACCAACTTTGACTGCATCTACTCCAGCCTCGATCAGAGCCTTGGTAGCTTCGCCTGTTGCAACATTACCTGCGATTACCTGAAGCTCCGGATATGTTGCCTTGATCTCGCGGACTGCTTTTAAAATGTTTTCTGAATGACCATGTGCAGAATCAATTACGATCACATCTACATTAGCCTTCACAAGCGCATCAACACGTGCAAGCACATTTGCTGTGATACCAACCGCAGCACCACAGAGAAGTCTTCCCTGTGCATCCTTGGCTGCAAGCGGATACTTGATCTGTTTCTCGATATCCTTGATGGTAATGAGTCCTTTTAAATTAAAGTCATCATCTACAATGGGTAATTTCTCCTTACGGGATTTCGCAAGGATCTTCTTGGCATCCTCAAGTGTGATTCCTTCCTTAGCTGTGATCAGTCCTTCTGAAGTCATGCACTCCTTGATCTTTCTGCTGAAATCTGTCTCAAATTTAAGATCACGGTTTGTGATAATACCTACCAGTTTTCTGCCTTCTGTGATCGGAACACCGGAAATACGGTATTTCGCCATCAGATCATTGGCATCCTTCAGTGTATGCTCTGCTGAAAGATAAAATGGATCGGTGATAACACCGTTCTCAGAACGTTTAACTTTGTCAACCTCTTCTGCCTGTGCCTCAATGGACATATTCTTGTGAATGATACCGATACCACCCTGTCTGGCCATAGCAATTGCCATTCTGTGCTCTGTAACTGTGTCCATTCCCGCACTCATCATGGGGATATTCAGCTTTACTTTCTTGGTTAAATACGTTGAAACATCAACCTGATTCGGAATTACTTTAGAATAAGCCGGAACCAGCAGGACATCATCAAACGTAATGCCTTCACCAATAATAGTACCCATTGCATTTCCTCCCTTTGTGTAAGATATTTTAAATTTGTGAACTAGTGTAACAAAAAACAAGATTCATGTCAATCCAAAAAAACTTTACTCGGTGCAGAATTTTTCATGGTATTGGCAAGTTCATCATCCAGCTCCAGGATCACCTTGCAGGTTTCTCCGCTGTCTCTTACGATCATGGCATAGCGCTTATGATCCTCAATACCTGAGGAAAAGTCTATGGTTTTCATCTTCTGATTTCCGTTGTAATAATCCATTCTGTGGGATTTCAGAGGTGCCACAAGATCAGCCTCCGCAAGCTGAAGTGATTTTACTCTTTTCCTCTTTGACTTGGACATGATCATATCAATATCCAGTTCCCCGTTAACAAACAGATATTCATATTCCAGGTCTGTTTTCGGAATTACAAAATAGCATGCAACACCAAGAGCGATAGCCGGAACCAGAAGAAGTGCATTCAGCACCAGACCTCCCAGAACCATGATCACGGTCAGTACAATAAGACCGTATTTTATAACAAGATCCTTCCCTGTCTGTTTCTTCTTTACCAGAAGTTCTGAATATAAGTCACTCATTTGCTTCTTCCTTTCGTAATTTACTGATTTCTTTTGATTATAACACAAAAAGAGAGCCGCGTCCATGACGCAGGCCCTCTCATTTTGTAAATTATTTACCTGCCTGCTTGAAATTACATCATTCCCATTCCCGGGTTTGGTGCCGGAGCAGGAGTATCCTCTTTGATCGTAGAAACTACAGCCTCTGTTGTAAGAAGTGTAGATGCAACACTTGTTGCGTTCTGAAGTGCACTTCTTGTAACCTTTGCAGGATCAAGGATTCCATTTTCAACCATGTTTACATATTTCTCATTCAGAGCATCAAAGCCTGTACCTACCTCAGACTCTCTTACCTTGTTGATGATAACAGCGCCTTCCAGTCCTGCGTTTGCAGCAATGTGGAACAACGGAGCCTCAAGGGCTTTCAGGATCACATAAGCACCTGTCTTCTCATCTCCCTCAAGTGTTGCTGCAAGTTTTGCAACCTCTTTGGAAGCATGGATGTAAGCAGATCCGCCGCCTGCGATGATACCTTCCTCAACAGCTGCTCTTGTTGCTGCAAGAGCATCCTCAAGACGAAGCTTTGCTTCTTTCATCTCTGTCTCAGTAGCAGCACCTACACGGATAACAGCTACGCCGCCTGCCAGTTTTGCAAGTCTTTCCTGAAGTTTTTCTTTATCAAACTCGGATTTTGTCTCCTCGATCTGCGCACGGATCTGAGCAACACGTTTTGCGATGGCATCTTTATCGCCAAGGCCGTCAACGATAACTGTATTCTCTTTTGCAACCTTAACGGATTTTGCACGTCCGAGCTGCTCCATTTTAGCTTCCTTCAGATCAAGACCGAGCTCGTCAGAGATCACCTGTCCGCCTGTCAGGATCGCAATATCCTGAAGCATCTCTTTTCTTCTGTCACCATAGCCAGGTGCTTTAACAGCTACTACCTGGAAGGTTCCTCTCAGTTTGTTAACGATCAGGGTTGTGAGAGCCTCACCCTCAACATCTTCTGCAATGATGAGAAGCTTTGCACCAGCCTGAACAACCTGTTCAAGAAGCGGAAGGATCTCCTGGATGTTGCTGATCTTCTTATCTGTGATCAGAATGTACGGATCATCAAGAGTTGCCTCCATCTTCTCCATATCTGTAGACATGTATGCGGAAATATATCCACGGTCAAACTGCATACCTTCAACAAGGTCAAGCTCTGTATGCATGGTCTTGGACTCCTCAACAGTGATAACACCATCCTTGGAAACCTTCTCCATAGCGTCTGCAACCAGCTGTCCAACCTGCTCATCACTTGCAGAGATTGCGGCTACATTAGCGATCTGAGCTTTTCCGTTAATTGCCTGGCTCATGTTCTTGATTGCTTCTACTGCAACATCTGTTGCTTTTTTCATTCCTTTTCTGAGGATGATCGGGTTCGCTCCTGCTGCCAGGTTCTTCATTCCCTCATGTACCATTGCCTGTGCAAGTACGGTCGCTGTTGTAGTACCATCACCAGCTACATCGTTTGTCTTGGATGCAACCTCTTTGATGATCTGAGCACCCATATTCTCGAATCCGTCCTCAAGTTCGATCTCTTTTGCAATGGAAACACCATCGTTTGTGATAAGCGGAGCACCGAAAGATTTGTCAAGTACTACATTTCTTCCTTTCGGTCCAAGTGTTACTCTTACTGTATCTGCAAGTTTATTTACACCAGCTTCAAGTGCTGCTCTTGCTTCTGCGCCGTATTTGATCTCTTTTGCCATGATAAAATGACCTCCTATTTATATTGATATACGATAAGATGTTTATATTATTTAATGATTGCCAGGATATCTTCCTGCTTTACAATAATATAATCCGTTCCATCCATCTTTACTTCTGTTCCTGCATATTTGGAATAGATAACAGTATTTCCGACTTCTACTTCCATTTTTACTTCTTTCCCGTTTACAACTCCGCCAGGTCCAACTGCAATAACCTCTGCCTGCTGTGGTTTCTCCTGTGCCTGTCCCGGAAGCACAATTCCGGATGCTGTTGTCTCTTCTGCTTCAACCTGTTTTAATACTACTCTGTCGCCTAAAGGTACTAACTTCATGATCTATGTTCCTCCTTTATAAGTTCCGTCTTCGTCTGCTAGCACTCACTTTATACGAGTGCTAATCACTATGGCTATATTAGTGAATTTCACATATTTTCGCAACCCTTTTAAGATATGGTTTTTCTATATTATTCTGGTTTTATCTCTTTTATACTCTTGTTTTCTCTTGTTTTCTTAATTTCATTATTTATTTTGATTTTATGAAACAGACAAAAAAGAGACTCCCACGCTAGCGGGAAGTCTCTTTTGTCACGTTCTTTATCTTATATCAAGCATCTGACAGTGCTGATCACATTATGCCTTCTTGCTTCTCTGTGCTTTTATCTCCTCAAGCTCATCAAAGATCACTTCATTAAGAACTTTAATGTAAGTTCCCTTCATACCGGATGAACGGGATTCGATCACACCTGCACTCTCGAATTTACGCAGTGCATTTACGATCACGGATCTGGTGATACCTACACGGTCAGCGATCTTGCTGGCAACCAGGATACCCTCATCCCCATCCAGCTCATCAAAAATATGGATGATCGCCTCAAGTTCTGAGAAGGACAGTGTACTGAATGCCGATTTAACGATCTGCTGTTTTCTGTCTTCTTCTGCGTTCTCGTCATGAACCGCACGCATCATTTCCAGGCCAACAACTGTTGTACCATACTCGCTGACGATAATATCCTCAATATCATAGGGATGATCATTGCGGTACATGAATAACGTTCCCAGTCTCTCACCTGCAATATCGATCGGATTCACGATTCCCTGATAATTTCCGGGTACATGCTCAAAGCCAAGTGTCTGGAGATTGACATTCTCCTTTGTGGAAAGAACACCAAGAAATCTCTCATTCAATAACGGGTCGATATGTCCGCCGATTTTGTCATCGATCAGCTCTGTGATCTCATCCACACCCGGGCAGATACTGACTCCCAGAACCTTACCTTTCTTACTGAGTACCAGGATATTGGAACTTAAGGTTTCCATGAGCACCTGGCAAATGTCGTTAAACACTACCTTGCTTGAGCTGCTGTTATGCAGAAGCTTATTGATTTTTCTAGTTTTATCTAGCAACTGAACGCTCATTTTTCCTCCTTTCACTTTCGTACCTTGAAAGAAATCGTTTTTCTAGTCTAATATTACACGTTATTCTGGAAATTTACAAGACATTTTTATATTTTTTTTATTTTTAACGGGATTTTCTGAAAATTAATAGAAAAGCATTTATTCAATCAATCTTCATCTTTTGGTTTTTGTTCCACATATCCGCAGGTTTCCTGGCTGCAAACCAGCTTATTTCCCTTTTCGAGCATATAATTACCACATTTCGGACATTTCTTTGCAGAAGGTTTCTGCCAGGACATAAAATCACACTCCGGATTATTCTCACATCCGTAATATTTTCTGCCTTTTTTCGTTTTTTTCATGACAATTTCGCCGCCGCACTTCGGACATGCAACACCGATCTTCTCATAATATGGTTTTGTATTACGGCAGTCCGGAAATCCGGGGCATGCAAGAAATCTTCCATGAGGACCGTACTTGATCACCATGTTGCGGCCACAGTTGTCGCAGATCACATCCGTAACCTCATCCTGTATATCAACTTTCTCAAGCTCTTTCTCAGCCTCATCCACATCATGCTTCAGATCCGGATAGAAGTTACGTACAACCGTTTTCCACTGTACGGTACCTGCTTCCACGCAGTCCAAAAGCCCCTCCATAGTTGCTGTAAAGTTTACATCCACAATACTTGGAAAAGCCTGTTTCATAATATTATTAACAACCTCTCCAAGCTCTGTGACGTAAAGATTTTTCTGTTCCTTGGATACATAGCGTCTGCTGATGATCGTTGTGATGGTCGGCGCATACGTACTCGGACGTCCAATTCCAAGCTCTTCCATAGTCTTTACAAGTGAAGCCTCTGTGTAATGTGCCGGCGGCTGTGTAAAATGCTGCTCCGGCTTCAGTTCTTTCAGCTTCAGCTCCATACCCTTTTCCAGACTTTGACTTAAAACATTGCCCTTTTTGTCATCGCCCTCTTCTGTGTACACAGACATAAAGCCATCAAAGGCAACCTTGGATGCTGCAACCGTGAACACATACTCACCTGCTCCGATCTTGACAGACGTGGTCTCATAACGTGCCGGTGCCATTCTGCTCGCCGCAAAACGTCTCCAGATCAGCTGATATAAACGGAACTGATCCCTGGTCAGGGATTCCTTCACCAGAACTGGTGTCCTCGCAATATCTGTAGGACGGATCGCCTCATGAGCATCCTGTATCTTCTGTCCGTTTTTGATTGCCTTCTCTGTCTGAGAAACATAATCCAAACCATACTGCTCAGAAATATAAGTTCTTGCTGCTGCATCTGCTTCCTCTGAAATTCGAGTAGAATCTGTACGCAGATAGGAGATCAGACCTACCGTACCACTGCCTTTTACATCCACACCTTCATATAACTGCTGTGCCAGGCGCATAGTCTTCTGCGTAGAAAAATTCAGTGTCTTGGCAGCTTCCTGCTGCAGAGTACTTGTGGTAAACGGAAGGGGAGCGTTTTTGATTCTCTCGCCTTTTTTTACTTCTGTGATCTCATATTTACAGTCTTCCAGACTTTTCAGGATCTCATCCATTTCCTGACGGTTTCTGATCGGAAGTTTTTTATCTGTTCCATAGAACTTGGCTGTCAACGGTTTCTTCTCACCCTTTACCTGAAATTCACCCTCCAGGCTCCAGTATTCTTCAGGAATGAATGCATTGATCTCATCTTCTCTGTCACAGATGATACGCAGTGCCACAGACTGTACACGGCCTGCACTTAAGCCTCTTTTTACCTTGGCCCAGAGCAGCGGACTGATGGTATAACCTACCATACGATCCAGCATACGCCTTGCCTGCTGTGCATCTACCAGATTCATGTCCAGTTCCCTGGCCTGCTTGATGGACGCCTTAACTGCTGTTTTTGTTACTTCATTAAATGTGATCCTGTGCATCTTTGCAGTATCTGTCTTCAAAGCCTGCATCAGATGCCAGGAAATTGCTTCTCCCTCACGGTCAGGGTCAGTTGCAAGATAGATCTTATCTGCTTTTTTTGCTTCTTTACGAAGTTTTGCAAGAAGCTCACCCTTTCCCCGTATTGTAATATACTTCGGTTCAAAATCATTGTCCACGTCAATACCAAACTGGCTCTTGGGAAAATCCCTCACATGACCGTTGGACGCTTCTACTGTATAATTTGCCCCCAGAAATTTCTTTACTGTCTTCATTTTAGCAGGTGACTCTACTATCACCAGATTTTTGGCCATTTTACCTCTCCTAATCTCATTCTGCCTTCCTGTCCGGCTTAAAAACTCCTGCTAAATCTCCGGGCAAAAAAGCATTTATTCAAGTCTGATATAATACTGTCTCCCGGTTTCCTTCACAAGCCCCATCAAAATAAGCTGTCCCAGGATCCCGGCTGTTTTTCCCGGTGAAAAACCGGTTTTTCTGATAATATGATCCAGATTTTTTGGTCGTAAATCGAGACAACTATACACCAAATCCAAATCCGTTGCAAGTCCTAACTTGCTTTTTTCAGACAAATTTGTCTTTTTTTTCACAGATAATCCCCACTCATCCAGAAGTATTTCCGGAGAGTATGCAATTCCTGCTCCGTCGTAGATCAGCTTGTGACAGCCTCTGCTCAGCGCATCATTTACTGCTCCCGGAATGGCGTATACCATCTTCCCCTGTTCCAGTGCACAGGTAGCTGTGATCAGTGATCCGCTCTTTTCTTTTGCTTCCACCACAAGCACCAGATCTGCCAGTCCGCTGATGATCCGGTTCCTTGCCGGAAAATAATATGCCCTGCCTTTGGTACCTGGTTCATATTCGCTGATGATCCCTCCGTTTTTTTCGGGGATTCTCCGGTAAATACCTCTGCTGGATGAAGGATAACAGATGTCCACGCCATTTCCCAGCACGGCAAAGGTCGGGGTACCACCTTCCAGAGCACCCTTGTGGCCCTCAGCATCAATGCCGGCCGCCATACCGCTGATCACCTGTACCCCATGTTCGCTTAAGAATTTTCCGTAATTAAATGCCTGTATCCGTCCGTAAGGACTGCACAGCCTTGCTCCTACAATTGCAGCTGTAGGTTTGTCATCATCCGGAAATCTTCCAATATAATATAATTGTTTTGGCATACCAGGAAGTTCCTGAAGTCTTGCCGGATAAACACTACTGTCCTTCCGGGCACACCGGATCCTTGTTTGCTGTATTTCTTCCATATAAAATACCTTCCTTTTTTCTGTTTTATGACCAGTATTTCTTATCATATGCCCGGTACGTCAGAGCTTCGCAGATATGTTCTTCCTTTATCTTTTCGGAGGATTCCATATCCGCGATGGTCCTGGCCGTTTTCAGGATCTTATGATATGCTCTGGTACTGAATTGAAACTGCTCATATGCCTGCTCCAGAAGTTTGTCTGCCCCTCCCGTCATTACACAGTATTTTTCCAGTTTTCTTCCGTCAAGCTCCCCATTGAAGCAAAATTTTTCCTTTTTGTAACGTTCTCTCTGGATCTCCTGTACTGCTTCCACCCTCTTTCTTATTTGCGCAGAGGATTCCCCTGCAATTTTCTTTTTCATTTTTGAAAAACTCACTGCCGGAACTTCTGTGCAGATATCAATACGCTCCAGGAGAGGCTGGCTGATCTTTCCAAGATAATGCGTGATCTCCCCTGACGTACAACGACATCTGTTCATATCCGGGTAAAATCCGCAGGGACAGGGATTCATCGCTGCCGCCAGCATAAAACTAGCCGGAAAAATATAAGTTCCGGCAGCTCTGGACAGATGGATCTCCTTATCTTCCAGCGGCTGACGCAGGATCTCCAGGCTTTTTCTGGAAAATTCCGGCATCTCATCCAGAAAAAGAACACCTCTGTGTGCAAGAGTGATCTCCCCCGGCCCCGGTATCCTGCCGCCACCTGCCAAAGCCTGAGGGGAACTGGTATGATGCGGACTTCGAAAAGGCCTCTGCCGGATCAGCGGATCTTTTTCCGTGAGAAGTCCTGCCACACTGTATACCTTGGTGATCTCCAGGCTTTCCTCAAATGTCATCTCCGGCATAATGGTCGGCAGACGTCTTGCCAGCATGGTCTTTCCGGATCCTGGCGGTCCGATAAAAAGAATATTATGAAAACCGCTCACTGCGATCTCTGCCGCCCGCCTGGCTCCTTCCTGCCCGCAGATGTCCGCAAAATCAACCTTTGGTATTTCCGGTTTGTTTTCTGTTTTTTCTTTTTCCTGATACGCAGCTGTATAAGTGTTTGGGTCTCTCAGACATCGGATCATGGCATTCAGACTTTTTACTCCAAACACCGGCATATCCTTCACCAGATTCCCCTCCCGGATGTTTTCCTCCGGAATAACGCAAAAGCGTAAGCCCAGCTCTCTTGCGCGGATCACCCGAGGCAAAACTCCGGCAACCCCATGGATCTCTCCATTCAGACTGATCTCTCCTACGATCATAACTCCTTCCAGAAGATCCGGTTCCAGAATTCCGGCAGCCGCAAGTACTGCAGCCGCCACAGGCAGATCAAAACCGGCTCCTTCCTTTTTCATATCGGCAGGTGCAAAATTTACAGTTACTTTTTTTGGTGGCAGACAAAGCCGGTTGTTCTTAAATGCAGTCCGGACTCTTTCCTGGGCCTCTCTCACCTGGGCAGAGGGAAATCCTACCATAGCAAAAGAAGGCAGACCATCACTGACATCTGCCTCAACCTGGATCTCACGTACTTCCATTCCGTAGATCGCTGCTGATAAAACACTCGCAAACAAATACATTCCTTTCTGCGAAAAAACGGATCCCGATCTTCCATCTTTTCGTCTTTTCAGGTCAGGCGGATATTCGAAATCCGCATTGGTTAAAAACAAGGGAATTTTCAGATAGACATTTTCTGAATTTTAGAAGATAATAAATTTAGTATAGTCCATTTTGCTCCCTTTTGCAAGGGTGCATTTCGTTCTGTTTTATACTTTCAATAGAAAGAAGAGGTGAGCACAATGAAATTTCAGCGTATTCAGGATTTACGTACAGACGCGGATCTGTCCCAGAGAGAATTAAGTGAGATTCTTCATATCAGTCAGCGTTCTTATTCCCATTATGAAACGGGATCCCGTAATATTCCTATCGAAATGCTTATCCGGCTGGCAAATTATTACGACACCAGCATCGATTATCTCGTCGGCCGCACAGACCGCAAAAAAATGATCAAATAAAGAGATCCCCGGAAATGTGGAACAGTTTCGGGAATTCCTGTATCGGGATTCCCTGATTGCCAAAATCCGGGGATTCTTTATTTTATCGTGTTTTATTTTTTTTGATCATTCCGTATAATAGGTTTCTTCTTCTCCGTAGGGAATCTCATATTCTTCTGTATTCTCATCAGAAGAATCTTCACTGCTTTCGCTGTAGGATTCCTGTTCATAGGAATTTTCGTTGCTTTCATTATAGGAAGCATCCTCTTCGGAATTTTCGGATACTTCCAGGGATGGCTCCTGCCGGGTCATAATAGACTCTGTTTTCGGATAGGTCAGAGATCCCTCTCCCCGTTCATATGTTTTTACCTTCACATAAAGCTCACCACTTTTATCGAAAACAAACTCTCCTTTTGCCTTATTCCCTTCGGAATCCTTAAAACGGAACTGTGTGGCATTTCCTGCTACCTCTGCAGTCACATCTACTTCTGCGGTCATGGAAGGATCTTTTCCATTCACTCTCTTATAGGTAAAGGAAACAGATTTCAGACTGATATCATAAATATCGATCGTTGTCAGCCCGTCTTCGCTGTACCAGATTCCCTGATAATTTTCCGGTTCAAATGCCGGAAGGATTGTCGGGACCGGTGTCAATGACGGTGTCGGTGTCGCTGTCGGAACCGGTGTTGCTGTTGCTGCCGGAGTTGCTGTCACCTCCGGAATACTGTCCAATGCAGCCAATGCGGCCTCTCTTCGTTGTTCTTTTTCCACTTTATCCCTGTGGGAAACATACAGCATCCCTCCCAGTCCTGCCAGAATAAACAGAATGATCAACAGGATCAGAACTGCTCTCAGCCGTTTTTTTCTTCTTTTGTTTTTTCTCATCTGCATTACCTCTGTTTACTATAGCATACAGGAAACCCTTCTTGTATTTCTCAATTCTGCTTATTTTTTCTCTTTGATGATACCTTTTCTGTAAGCTTCCAGAAGCTGGATCAGCTCACTGATCCTTTCCTTCAGAGCAGTTCCGGTATCGGTATCACCGACCAGTGTACGTTTGTTATTGTAGTGAACCGCCACCCTGTTGGAAACAATATCCTGCTCCTTGGCTACCGCTTCTTCCGCAGAAGTAAAAGGCTCATGAGCAGACAGGATCAGCCCGTAGGAGTTATAAACCAGTGTATAACCGGCAATCCCCGTAACCTTCTGATATGGTCTGGAAAAACCGCCGTCGATCACAAGAACTTTGCCATTGCATTTTACAGGACTCTCTCCCTCACTCTGGTGAACCGGCACATGCCCGTTGATGATGTGACCTTTTTCCGGATCTAGTTCAAATTCACGGAGCAGATCATCTACAACATTCTCATTTTCCAGAAGATGATAGTAGGCATTTTTAGTTTCTTTATGTGTTTCCTTATCTTTAATAAAATAACGTTCAAAAGTGGTCATCTTGTCTTTTCCGAACAGCGGTGAATTCGGAGCTGCCCAGATATACCACATAATATCCCTGCCTTTACGCTTTTCATCCTCATTTACAGAGAAAAACGCCCGGCGCACATAAGTCTCAAGAACATCGTACAATTCTTTTCCTTTGTAGGTTTTTCCATAAATCTGAACTTCTTTCAGACTTCCATCCTCATTAAGCGGAATACTTCCATGGAACAGAAGATTTCCATTATAAGTTTTATAAAGGCCTCCCTTGTCCAGAAGAAGCCGGACATGATTCTGCAGTTTCTCGCAGTTTCGGAACGCGGAATCCAAGCGTTCCATTACATCCTTTTCCTCTGTAGTAAGTTCATATGGCTTTTTCCAGTCAATAGTAGGAAAATATGTATCGGTCAGCGGATATTCTTTTCCGTCCGGAAGTGTGATCATTCCCTTTTTCGGATCGATCCTATGAAGCAAACAACGCTTTTCCATATGGAATTCTTTGTGCCGGCGGATCAGCTGACCCTCCAGCTTAAACTGGATAATGGCAATAGCCTTGTGCATTTTCCGTCCAAGCTCTTCTTCCAGAATACTATAGTTATTGGCATCTCCCTTCATCTCAAAAGCAGTACATGGATCATCCTTATAAGCCTCCATTGCAAAGGTTGCCAGAGGCATGAGATTGATCCCATATCCATCCTCAAGAATATCCATATTTCGGTAACGGATGCTGTTCCGGATCACCGTTGCAATGCAGGCTTTCTGTCCTGTAGCAGCTCCCATCCAGACCACATCATGATTTCCCCACTGGATATCCAGCGAATGATATTTCATCAAACGATCCATGATGAAATGCGGGCCCGGACCTCTGTCATAAATATCTCCCAGCACATGAAGATGATCCACAACAAGACGCTGGATCAGTTCTGCCAGGGCAATGATAAAATTCTCTGCCCGGCCGATCTCAATGATCGTATTGACGATGGCATCGTAATATGCTTCTTTGTCCAGAACTTCCGCTTTCTCTGTGATCAGCTCCTCGATCACATATGCATAGTCTGCAGGAAGTGCCTTACGGACCTTGGAACGGGTATATTTGGATGCCGTTGTCTTGCATACTTCGATCAGACGATAAAGTGTGATCTTGTACCAGTTCTCCATGTCTTCTTCCTGTTTTTTTACAACCTCCATCTTTTCCTTCGGATAATAGATCAGTGTGGCAAGAGAACGTTTGTCGCTGTTGCTTAAGGTATGTCCGAATACATCATCGATCTTTTTTCGTACAGCCCCTGATCCATTCCGAAGAACATGGGAAAACGCATCGTATTCTCCATGAATGTCCGACATGAAATGCTCGGTACCTTTCGGAAGGTTTAATATAGACTGCAGATTGATGATCTCTGTTGAAGCCTTTGCTATAGTAGGATATAGCTCCGCAAGTCGCTGCAGGTATCTTAATTCTTCTTTTTTCATAGTATCTGGTATCCTCCTGGGAGTTCTCACTGCCAGATCAGCCTTCAGGATAAACGGCAGTATTTTTTATTTATTGTAAGCCCTTCCGGTATCATATATCAACCCGTAAAATCAAACAGTGACATCTGATTGGACTGCGGGATATCTCCGAAAAGATCCATATCATCCATCAGATCGATAACGGTCTTGCTGACCTTGGTACGATCACGGAAATCATCCTTGGAAAGGAATCTGCCTTTTGCGGCAGCATCCACAACTGCCTCTGCTGCCTTATCTCCAAGACCCTCTATGGTATCCAGAGCAGGCATCAGTTTATCTCCGATGATCTGGAACCGGTGTGCCTTTGCCTTATAAAGATCGATCGGCACAAAATCAAAACCTCTGGCGTACATTTCCTGTACGATCCTCATATCCTTCAGTGTATCCTGTTCCTTCTTGGATGCCTCATCACCTTTTTTCCGGATCTCCGCCATATAATATTCCAGACGTTCTTTTCCCATGCACATCAGTTCATAGGAAAAGGAAGTGGCACGGATACTGAAAAATGCTGCATAATAAGCCAGTGGATGAAACACTTTATACCATGCGATACGATACGCCATCATAACATAAGCTGCCGCATGGGCTTTCGGGAACATGTACTTGATCAGCTTACAGGACCAGATATACCAGTCCGGAACATCATGCTCTTTCATAGTCTGGATCCATTCCTCACGAAGCCCCTTTCCCTTACGGACACTCTCCATGATGGTAAACGCCAGACCACTTTCCACTCCTTTTCCGATGAGATAGATCATAATATCATCTCGCGTACAGATTGCTGTGGAAATGGTAGCTGTACCATTCTGGATCAATACCTGGGCATTTCCAAGCCATACATCCGTGCCGTGGGAAAGTCCAGCAATACGTACCAGGTCGGAAAAATATTTCGGCTTGGTATCGATCAACATCTGCATGGCAAAGTCTGTACCAAACTCCGGGATCCCAAGGCATCCCAGCCTGCAGCCGCCGATATCCTCCGGGCTGATCCCCAGAGCCTGCGTTCCCGCAAACAGGGACATGACATCTCTCTGGTCCAGCGGAACTGTTCTTGCACTGATGCCGGTCAGATCCTCCAGCATACGGATCATGGTCGGATCATCGTGTCCAAGTATATCAAGCTTCAGAAGATTTCCGTCAATGGAATGGTAATCAAAATGTGTGGTGATGATATCACTGTTCACATCATTGGCCGGGTGCTGCACAGGTGTAAATTTCTCAATCTCCTCACCCATAGGCAGTACGATGATACCTCCCGGATGCTGGCCAGTGGTACGGCGGACACCGGTGCAGCCCTTCACGATACGGTTGATCTCACAGTAACGCTTGTGCTGCCCCCGTTCCTCATAATAGTTCTTCACATAACCAAATGCGGTTTTTTCCGCAAGGGTACCAATGGTTCCCGCCTTAAAGGTCTGCCCTTTTCCGAAGATAACCTCTGTATACCGGTGAGCATTGGCCTGATATTCACCGGAAAAGTTCAGGTCGATATCCGGCTCCTTATCACCTTTAAAACCAAGGAATGTCTCAAAAGGAATATCAAAGCCTTCCTTGTTCATCCTGGCACCGCATTTCGGACAGATCTTATCCGGCATATCACATCCTGCCATACCCGCGTATTTTTTCACCTCAGGGGAATCAAAATCACTGTATTTACAGTCCGGATTCGGACAGAGATAATGAGGCGGCAGAGGGTTTACCTCCGTGATACCGGACATGGTCGCTGCCAGAGAAGAACCTACAGAACCACGGGATCCAACCAGATAGCCGTCCTCATTGGACTTCCACACAAGCTTCTGTGCAATGATATACATTACCGCATAACCATTGGAGATAATAGAATTCAGCTCCCTGTCCAGACGGTCCTCCACGATCTTCGGCAACGGATCTCCGTACATTTCGTGAGCCTTCGTGAAACAGATATTCTTAAGATCCTGCTCGGAGTTCTCAATGACCGGTGGAAATTTATCCGGATGGATCGGTGATATCTTCTCGATCATATCCGCGATCTTATTGGTATTGGTGATCACCACCTCTTCCGCCTTTTCACTTCCCAGATAGGAAAATTCCTCCAGCATTTCCTCCGTTGTACGAAGATAAAGCGGGGCCTGGTTATCTGCATCAGAAAATCCGTTTCCTGCCATGATGATCCGTCGGTAAACCTCGTCCTGAGGATCCATAAAATGCACATCACAGGTGGCAACCACCGGTTTTTTGAACTGTTCTCCAAGTTTTACGATCTTCCGGTTTATCTCTTTTAAGTCTTCCTCAGAATTGATCATATCATGTTTTTCATCCGCAAGCATAAACGCATTGTTCCCAAGAGGCTGGATTTCCAGATAGTCATAAAAATTTACCAGTCTGGCGATCTCCTGATCCGGTGCATTGCGAAGAAGTGCCTGATAAAGCTCTCCTGCCTCGCAGGCACTTCCCACCAGAAGGCCTTCCCTGTATTTTTCCAGCACGCTTTTGGGAACCCTTGGTCTTCTGTGATAGTACTTTAAATGGGACTGGCTTACCAGCTTGTACAGATTGATCCTTCCGGTCTCATTTCTTGCAAAAACAATAGCATGGTATGTGGGCAGCTTTCGGATGGTATCCGGTGAAACCGCACCCTGCCTGTTCATCTCATCCACATCAAAAATATCTCTTTCTTCCAGCATCTTTACAAACCGCACAAAAATCTCTGCGGTACATGCCGCATCATCCACAGCTCTGTGGTGATGATCAAGAGAAACACCTACTGCCTTGGCTACCGTATCCAGTTTAAAACGGTTCAGGGCAGGAAGAAGGAATCTAGCCATACCAACGGTATCCACATAAGTAAAATCATCCGAAATCCCCTGCCGTTTACAGTTTTCAATAATAAAGCTCATATCAAAGTCCGCATTATGGGCCACCATCACGCAGCCCTCACAGAATTCCAGGAATTTCGGCAGTACTTCCTCTATCACAGGTGCATCCAGGACCATGGAATCATTGATGCTTGTCAGCTGCTCAATACGGAACGGAATGGGCACTTCCGGGTTTACAAAGGTGGAAAAACGATCTGTGATCTGTCCTTTTTCCACTTTTACCGCGCCAATCTCAATGATCCTGCAGGTTAGTGCTGAGAATCCCGTAGTCTCAATATCAAAAACAACAAAATCTCCATCCAGACGCTGCCCTTTGGAATTGGTGACCATACCCTTCAGATCGTCTACCAGATACGCTTCCATTCCATAGAGCACCTTAAAATCAGACTCCTTTGGAACACAACCGCCCCAGGCATCAAAGCAGTGATTTGCCTCCGGGAAGGACTGCACCACGCCATGATCCGTGATAGCGATAGCCTTATGTCCCCACTCATAGGCACGTTTTACCAATGCCTTTGCATCGCTGACACCATCCATATCGCTCATCTTGGTGTGACAGTGAAGCTCCACACGCTTCTGAGGACTGGTATCCATTCTTGTGCTGGTAAAATTGGCGATTTTCTTGATACCTGTAATATTTCCAATAGTAAGCTCACTGTCAAAACGGTCAATGGTGGTAACTCCCTTCAGCTTCAGGAATGCGCCTTTTTTTACACTTTCCGTCACTTCCGGAACCTGCTCGTTACGCAGAAACATCTTCACAACAATACTGTCCGTAAAATCGGTCACAGGGAAGATCAGGATCGTTTTCTCATTTCGGATCTCACGAGCTTCCACATCCATAACCTGACATCGGATGATAACCTCACCCATCTCACCGGTAATGCTCTCCAGCGGAATCGTTTCTCCATCAAAATCTCTGCCGTAAACCACATCCGGATTGCTGTCCCTGCGGAATCCGAAGCTGCCGCGGAAATCCCCCTTCTGAACCTTCTGCTGTTTTTTGTCAACGGATTTCTTCTCGTTTGTCTTTTCGCCGCTCTTATCTCCAGAGGTTTTCTTTGTCTCTTCCCTGGCTGTATCCTCCTGCTTCGGTTCGCTTTCCTGATCCCCGCTGAGTTTGGCATGCTTCAGGACATTTTCCACTTCCTGTTTGATCTGAAGTGCAGCATTTTTCCGGTATTTACTCTCTTTCACTTCCACAAAATCCAGTTCCACTTTCAGATCCATACCGCAGCGTTCACAGAAAACCTTATGAAAATATTCAACAAGTATTTCGCTTTTCTGTCTGGAAATAACCGTATCCGGAAGCTCCATACGCAAGGTATCTTTTCCTGTAAAAATGATTTTTGATCTACGGAACAGATTGTACTCCAGCATGTTATAGTTGCGCAGCTCCATCTCCATACTGGAACGGTAGCTTTCCAGAAAGTTCTCCGGTGTATACTGCTCGGAAAGATGAAATTTTTCCACAACTGTTACAGTCATGGGAATCCCCGGAAAGCACTGCCGTTCGATCTCATCCTCCAGCGCAAAAATATTCTTCTTGTGTATCCAGCGGCTGCTTTCGATATAAACCCTCAAATGAGTTCTTCCGGGGTTCATGGAAACCTTTGTCACAAATACCATGTCCAGAAGTTCTTCCAGCTCTTTCTTCACTTTAAGATGCGGAAATACATCAAAAAAATCTTTCTCCATTATGACTCCTGCTCATTCCAGGTAAGAAGTTCCTGACGAAGTGTATCCAAAAGATCCGTTTCCGGTACTTTTTTTACAACCTCTCCATGCCGGATCAGAAGACCAACACCATCGCCTCCTGCAATTCCGAGATCTGCTTCCTTCGCCTCTCCCGGTCCATTTACCACACAGCCCATAACCGCAACCTTAATATCAAGAGGAATATCCTGTACCATGGTCTCTACCTGGTTTGCAAGGCCGATCAGATCGATTTTTGTTCTTCCGCAGGTCGGACAGGAAACAACCTCCACGCCTCCTTTGCGAAGTCCCAGCGTTTTCAGGATCCTTTTGGCTGATTTCACTTCTTCCAGCGGTGCGCCTGTCAGAGAAACACGGATGGTATCTCCGATTCCCTGATACAGGATGATCCCAAGTCCGATAGCTGATTTGATATTTCCCGAATACAGAGTTCCTGCTTCTGTAATTCCCACATGAAGAGGATACTGTGTTTTTTCTGCGATCAGTTCATGGGCTCTGGCGCACATGAGAACATCAGAAGATTTGATGCTGATCACAAGATTGTCATATCCCATCTCTTCAATGATGTGCACCTTATCAAGAGCACTCTCCACAAGTCCTTCGGCTGTAACACCGTGATATTTTTCTACCAGTTCTTTTTCAAGGGAACCGCTGTTTACTCCTACACGAATAGGGATATTCCGTTCCTTTGCTGTATCCACAACTGCCTGGATCCTCTCTTTGGAACCGATATTTCCCGGATTGATACGGATCTTGTCCGCACCGTTCTCCATGGCTGCAATGGCAAGGCGATAATCAAAATGGATGTCCGCAACCAGCGGAATATGGATCTGTTTTTTGATCTGGGATAAAGCCTTCGCAGCTTCCATAGTAGGAACTGCGCAGCGGATAATATCACAGCCTGCTTTTTCCAGTGAAAGGATCTGCGCAACCGTTGCTTCTACATCTTCAGTTTTCGTATTGGTCATGGACTGGATAAGGATCGGATTTCCTCCTCCGATAACACGATTTCCAATTTTTATTACTTTTGTATGATCTCTGTACATAAAAATCTCCTTTATGAATCCTGAAAGGCAGGTGTCTTCAAACGCCCTGCCTTTCCTTTCCGAACTATCTTTTTACTCTTACTCCTAACGTCGGATCTCCAGCAGCTTTGTTTTCAGTTCGTTTTCCATACGTCTCATATCTGCCTCTGCTGCCTGACGTTTTTCACGGCCTTCCTGCTGGATCTTCATCACATCATCCAGTGTCTGGATCAGTTCCTGATTGGTTTTTTTCAGAGTTTCAATATCTACAATACCACGCTGGGATTCCTTTGCAGTTTCCACAGATGCCAGGTGAAGCGTTTCCGCATTTTTCTTCAGAAGTTCATTGGTAAAATCCGTAACCTGCCGTTGTGCCTGTGCGGCTTCTGTGGAGTGCGCGATCCCTAGAGCCAGCACCATCTGGCTTTTCCAGAGAGGAATGGTATTTACAATGGTTGTCTGGATCTTCTCGATCATCGTCGTATCATTGTTCTGGATCATGCGGATCTGCGGTGCAGTCTGCATAGAAATGGTTCTGGTAAGCTCCAGATCATGAAGCTTTTTCTCAAAGCGGTCACATTTGCTTTCCAGATCATTGGCAGCCTGTGCATCTTCCGGAAGTCCGCTTGCCGCTGCCTTCTGATGCAATTCGTTGAGCTTGCCTTCTCTGACTTCCCTAAGCTTCTTTTTACCCGCAAGAATGTACATGGAAAGTTCTTTAAAATATGCAAGGTTCTGCTCATACATTTTATCCAGCACGGCAGAATCTTTCATCAGACGCATCTGGTGCTGCTCCAGAGCTTCCGTGATCTTCGTCACATTTCCCTCGGCCTTTGTGTAACGGTTTTTCAGAGTTTCCACCTTCGCTGTCTGTTTTTTGAAAAAACCGAAAAATCCCTTTTCCTCTGTGGCATCAAAATCCTTCAATTCTCCTACCACATTTGCAAGAAGCTCTCCTGCCTCCCCAAGATCCTGTGTCTTCACATTTACCAGCGCTGCATCAGAAAAATCTGCCATCTTCTTCTGAGTGCCGGCTCCGTACTGCAGGATCTGGTTTGTATTTTCAATATCGATCTTTGCTGCAAAGTCTTCTACGATTTTCTGTTCCTGGGGAGATAACACCGGTTCCTCTACTGCAGGCTCCTGGGGTTTCTCCGGTTCTTTTTTTGCAATTTCTTCTTTTTCTTCCGTGAGATCCGGTTCCAAAGTCAGCACCGGTGCTTCTACCTCAAAGTCTTTAAATTCTTCTCCCATAAGCATTCTCCTTGATCAGCTGTACCTTCCGGCAGATGTCTGTATTCCAGCTTCTGATCTGCTCGTTGTACTTATTTCATTTCCGCATTCTGTTTCATTTTTTCGAAATCATCCTCTGTCAGTCCCTCCTGTGCCAGAACCGTATGCAGCACAGAAATATCGGTGGATACATCCCATGCGGTATCCCGGAATATGGAATCCAGAAGTTTCTCAAAAGCAATATTCAGTGTATCAATGGTTTCTTCAATTTCTTTCTTGGAAGCCGTGATATTCTCGCCCTGTACAGGCTGTCCATCCATATCCTCATAAGCATCCAGAAGCTTCACAGTCATGGGCAGATAGTAATCCATCATTTTCTTAAGATCCGGAATCACCTCCGGATGCTCTCCTGCACGCTCAAAAATTTTCTGAACGATCATTTCCATCCTGGAAATCTTTGCGGAAATTTCTTCCCCGGGAATGGCGTCATTGCTCTCACGGATCTTTACCAGAAATTCATTTCCTTTTCTCAGGACTTCCTGGGCTTCCGGACTCATATTCTCCTCCAGCTGAACCTTAGGATCTGCTTCCTGTTTACGAAGCTCCAGCTGCTTCTGTGTTTCCAGATACTGCTGATAGGTCTCATTGCTGGTGATCAGACAGGTTCCCTGCTCATCCACATGGCCTTCCAGAAACCAGCCCTTCTGGATCATTCTGCTGATATCTTTTTTTACAAATTTCTCGTTCTTTCCTGCTGCCTGGGCAAGCTTCTGAAAATTACAGTAGGTGTGGTCTCCCAGCGCACGGATATATTTCTGGAAACGTCCCAGTCTTCCGAGACGGCTTGTTCCCGCTCCCAAAAGAGCACCGCCACCTGCTGCGCCTGCACACATCACTCCAAGCACACCTGCTGCAAGTGCACCGCTGTGTCCAATGCCCATCCAGATCAGAAGCACCATGGCTCCAAGCCCCATGCCACTTAAAAGTATCCCACCGGAAACTGCCATCATCATGCCTTTGAGATTCTCACCGGTAGTCTTTCCGTAGAGCAGTTCCGACTGTTTCCTTGCAGCCTGCTGCTTTGCTTTTCTGCTTCTTCCGTAATAAGGGCTCTGGTATGTATAGCTTTTCTTACGGAATTCCGGATCAGCACCCGGATCAAATACGGAATTCAGCGCATTTTTCAGCGCTTCGCTTCCGGAATTAATGGCCTTATTTACTGTCTGGTTGATCGTATGGCTTAATTCGTGATAGCTGTTTGAATTCACTGCATTATCTACAATATCCTGAATCTTTTTTCCAAGGTCTTCAAATTCGTGATTGTCCATTTTTCCCTCCAGTCCATAGATAATTTTTATTATATCGAAATCATATTAAAATTACAAGCAAATGAAAAAAAGGAACAAAAAACTATTGAAGTCATCACGTAAAAGTTTTACAATGGTAAAAAGTAAAAATTGTAAACGGAGGAATCGTTATGGAAAAAAAGAACATCGACTGGTCCAGCATCGGATTCGCTTACATGCCAACCGACTACAGATACGTGTCTAATTTTAAAGATGGAAAATGGGATGAGGGTACTTTAAGCACAGACCCTAATATCGTACTCAACGAGTGTGCTGGTGTGCTTCAGTATTCTCAGAGTGTATTCGAGGGTCTGAAGGCATACACAACAGAAGACGGACATATCGTTACTTTCCGTCCTGACCTGAACGCAGAGCGTATGGCTGCATCTGCAGCAAGACTTGAAATGCCGGTATTCCCGAAGGAAAGATTTATCGACGCTGTTGAGCAGGTTGTTAAGGCAAATGCTGCATGGGTTCCGCCATATGGTTCCGGCGCAACACTTTATCTTCGCCCGTACATGTTTGGTTCCAACGCCGTGATCGGTGTTAAACCGGCTGACGAATATCAGTTCCGTATCCTTACAACACCGGTTGGTCCGTACTTTAAAGGCGGCGCCAAACCGATCACGATCCGTGTCAGCGACTATGACCGTGCCGCACCTTGCGGAACCGGTAACATCAAGGCTGGCCTGAACTACGCAATGAGCCTTCATGCTATCGTAGATGCTCACAAACAGGGCTTTGATGAGAACATGTACCTTGATCCCAAGACTCGTACAAAAGTTGAGGAGACAGGCGGAGCAAACTTCATCTTCGTTACTAAAGACGGCAAGGTTGTAACACCGAAGTCTGACAGCATCCTTCCTTCCATCACACGTCGTTCTCTGATCTACGTTGCAAAGGAGTACCTTGGACTGGAAGCTGAAGAGCGTGAGGTCTACTTCGATGAGGTTAAAGATTTTGCAGAGTGTGGTCTTTGCGGTACTGCTGCAGTTATCTCTCCTGTCGGAAAGATCAATGATCACGGCAAAGAAATCTGCTTCCCAAGCGGAATGGAGAAGATGGGTCCGGTCATCCAGAAGCTGTACGACACACTGACCGGTATCCAGATGGGACGCATCGAAGCACCGAAGGGATGGATCCACGTAATCGAGTAATTACCGGATTTTCGTCATTATACATAACATTAAGCACAAAAAAACAGACCGCCGTATTTTTTTCGGTGGTCTGTTTTTTTATTATTTCTTCATTGTTTTTCTGTACAAAGCGGGCATTCTCATTCTGCTTTATGATCTGTGCTCACATTACCTATCTTTTCTCTCGTATTTCACAAACGCATATTCCAGATCAAAGTATGTCTGTTCTTCACTCTCCGCTGTGATCTCCCAGTCCGGGTCCTCATCCAGGTTTGGAAAATACGCATCCGCTTCATATGCAAAATCGATTTTTGTCACATGAGCTGTATCACAGTACGGGAGCATCTGTTTGTAAATACTGTCTCCGCCGATACAGTACACATCCTCTGCCGGATATTTCTCCACTTCCTTCAGTGCTTCCTCGATGCTGTGAACGATCACCGCACCTTTTACCTGATAATCCCGGTTGCCGGTGATCACAATGTTGGTTCTGTTTTTCAGAGGAAGTCCGTTTGGAAAAGACTCCAGTGTTTTTCTTCCCATAACAACCACTTTTCCTGTAGTTTCCTCACGGAACATCTTCATATCTGCCGGAATACTTACCAAAAGTTCATTATTTCTTCCGATTCCCCAGTTTTTATCTGCTGCAACAATAATATTCATTCTTTCTTCCTTTCTTTATGCAATTATACTGCAATGGGAATATTTTTGATCTGTGGCCATGTCTCATAATTCTCCACGATCAGATCATCGGTGGTGAATTTATAAAAATCCTTTATCTCCGGATTCAGTTTTACTGTCGGTGCAGGATACGGTTTTCTGGAGATCAGTTCTTTAATTACCGGAATATGACGATCATAAATATGGCAGTCTGCGATCACATGAACAAGCTCTCCGGCTTCCATATCGCAGACCTGTGCGATCATCATGAGAAGAAGAGAATACTGACACACATTCCAGTTGTTTGCAGCCAGGATATCCTGAGATCTCTGGTTCAGCACCGCATTAAGGACCAGCTTGTCTTTTCCGGGTTCCTTGGTTACATTGAAAGTCATGGAATAGGCACATGGGTAAAGATTCATCTCGTGGAGATCCTGATGTACATAAATATTGGTCATGATCCTTCTGCTGTACGGATTGTTCTTAAGATCAAAAAGAACTCTGTCTACCTGATCCATCATTCCCTCTTTATACTGATGCTTCACACCTAACTGATAGCCGTAGGCTTTTCCGATGGAACCGTTCTCATCTGCCCAGCTGTCCCAGATGTGGCTGTGAAGATCATGGATATTATTAGATTTCTGCTGCCAGATCCATAGAATCTCATCCATTGCACTCTTTAACGCTGTTTTTCTTAAAGTCAGTGCCGGAAACTCCTTCCGGAGATCATAACGGTTCACAACACCAAATCTCTTGATGGTATAAGCCGGAGTTCCATCCTCCCACACAGGACGTACCTTCTCACCTTCTGTGCTGGTTCCGTTTTCTATGACATCTTTGCACATGTCAATGAATATATTATCTGCAAGACTCATTTGTTGATTTCCTCCTGTAATTTTCTTCTATTCGATCCCGGGCTGCTTTTTTTCTTAAAAATGCCCCTGAAATTTATTTTATATTCTAACACATTTCAGTCCTTACTGTCCACTTCCCCTTTAACCTCCTATCCCATTTAACCTTCTCTCCCTGTTTTTCCTTTTCCCTGTTCTTTTTCTGTATTTTTCTGGACTTTTCCATGCGGGAGTGCTATATTAAGAGCCATGAAAATACTGATTACATTATTAAAACCTTTTTCTTTTGCACCTGCGATCCTGATGATGTGCGTGATCTACTCTTTTTCCGCACAGACCGGAGATGTTTCCGGTGCCCTGAGCTACAAGATCAGCTACCAGATCGTAGAAACCAAAAACGAAATATTAGCTTCCGGCAAAAGCCTGGAACAGCTTTCCCAGGAAGCTGCCGGTATCGAATTTTATGTCCGTAAGGCTGCTCACATGACAGAATACTGCCTGTTGGCCATATCTATTTCCTTCCCCATCTATGTATACGGAGTTCGGGGAATCTGGCTGATGCTCCTTGCCGGATTTGTATGTGTAGGATTTGCCGGACTGGATGAATACCACCAGTCTTTTGTAGAGGCCCGCGGACCTTCCGTAAGGGATGTAGGGATCGACAGCTGCGGAGCAATGATCGGAATTTTGCTGGTACAGGCATTCTGCTGGTCTACCTTACATACCCCCGGCAGAAAAAAATCTCGAAAAAAGCGCAGAAACGCACAAAGACGCAGATAACTGTTTTGCGATCTGCCTGATCTAAAAAACGGAACATACATAAGGATTTTTTTGCCTTATGATGTTCCGTTTTTGCTATTACTAATCGTCATATCTCAGCAGGCATTTTACTCTCACCTGCATCCAGTTTTATTTTTCGTCTTTCTCCTCCGGTGCGTCATCCAGATTTTCCGCAAGATGCGCCCGCTCCGCAATTGACATTTTTTTCTTTGCCACGGTTTCCGGATTTTGAGAAGCTTCCTCTGCCGCTTTTTTCGCAGCAGCTTCTTCCAGCTCATGTTTCTGTGCGCCAGCCTTTGCAAGATTACGGATCGCCATGATCAGAAGCACTGCTCCGATCACAACAAAAATACCTCCCGCTGCCAGAAATACCACACCGGAGTCTTCTGCTCCGCTTATGACACTGGCACAGAGACGATATCCTGTATACACAAGATAACCGCCTGCAAAGATCCACAGAAGACTGCTTCTTGTGGAAGAATTTCCCTGTCCGGAATTCTTTTCCTCAGCAGTTTCCTGCTGCAGCTCTTCCTTATTTTCTCTTTTCTGTTTTTCCATGATGTATTTCTGTCCTTTCTGATATCCTTATATTTCTCTATTTGTCAGATATCTTTTCCCTGTCAGCTTCTGTTTTTTCCTTCTCTTCCGTTTCTTCTTTTACAAGTCTTCCATAAAGCTTTGTCATTTTATAAATCTTCTGAATAATTGTTTCATTGAGCTGGCCTTTTTTCATACGCCACTTCCAGTTGTCACCAAGAGTTGACGGTTCATTGATCCTTGCCTCATTTCCAAGGCCGAGATAATCCTGTACCGGGATCACACAGCGATCTGCAACACTGGACATCGCCGCACGTATCATGCTCCACACTGCCGCAGTCTCATGCTTGCCCTCACAGCCAATATAGGCCCTGGCAAAATTTCGGTCATGCTGGCTCAGATTGCGGAACCATCCTCTTGTTGTCTCATTGTCATGAGTACCTGTGTAAACAATGCAATTCCTTTCATATCTGTGCGTCAGATACGGACTGTCCTCATTCTCGTCAAAAGCAAACTGCAATACCTTCATTCCCGGGAATCCGGATTCTTCCACCATCTCAATCACACTGTCTGTAAGGAGACCAAGATCCTCTGCGATCACATCCAGCTTTCCAAGATTCTTTTCAAGCGCACGGAACAGATCCATTCCCGGTCCCTTTTCCCAGTGACCGAACTCCGCAGTTTTATCTCCGTACGGAATGGAATAATACTCATCAAAGCCTCTGAAATGGTCGATCCTTACCACATCATAAAGCTTCATACAATTTGCCATTCGGCGTGTCCACCATGCATAGCCTGTTTTCTTGTGATATTCCCAGTCATAAAGCGGATTTCCCCAGAGCTGCCCTGTGGCGGAAAAAGCATCCGGCGGACATCCGGCAACGCCGATCGGAATATTTTCCTTATCAAACTGGAACAATTCCGGCTGTGCCCAGGCATCCGCACTGTCAAACGCAACGTAGATCGGGATGTCTCCGATCATCTCCACTCCCTTAGCATTTGCATAAGCTTTCAGTGCTGCCCACTGTTTAAAAAAGCAGAACTGCTGGAAGCAGTAAAATCCCACTTCTTTTGCAAGCTTCTCTCTTTCTTCAGCCAATGCAGCTTTTTCTCTGTTTTTGAGTTCCGTAGGCCATTCGATCCAGCTGATCCCATTCAGGCTGTCCTTGATTGCCATATACAGGCTGTAATCTTCCAGCCAGGCAGCATTTTCTTTTACAAACTTACGGTATTCCTGATCTGTCTCACAGTCATAATTTTCAAAGGCTTTTCTCAAAAGCCGAAATCTGGAATTATAAATCTTCTCATAATCCACATAGCTCTCGTTTGTACCCCAGTCACAGTCCTCGCAATCACTTTTATCCAGATATCCCTCTTTTACAAAAGCCTCCAGATCAATAAAATACGGATTTCCCGCAAAGGTAGAAAAAGACTGGTATGGTGAATCTCCATATCCGGTAGGTCCGAGAGGAAGAATCTGCCAGTATTTCTGTCCTGCTCTTGCCAGCTGGTCTACAAACTCATATGCTTCCTCAGAAAAGCATCCGATCCCATATTTCGATGGCAGACTGGATACCGGAAGTAAAATCCCACTTGCTCTCATAATTTACGAATCCTCCTGTTTTCTCAGTAGTTGCGCCCTCTCACAGATGTCTGCAGGAGCACTCAGATTTTTATTATATCACTCTGTCACAGAGCGTTCAAAGTCCTTTTTTGCAGATATATGTAAATATATCATGATAAACCTTTTCCCTGTCTTTCTCATTCAGGATCTCGTGGCGCATTCCCGGATATAATTTCCCCCGGACATCCCGGTATCCTGCACAACGCATGGCACGGACAGACTTCGCAAACTGTCTCACATTTCCCATGCAGGGATCCTCCGCCCCACTGATAAACAGCACCGGCATTTCCGGCTTTGTACACTTCCAGTGCTTCACATCATAGGCTCTTTTCATCAGGTCAAAAAGTGCCAGATATGCATCATCCGTAAAGGTAAATCCACAGTATTCTGAATCCGAATAATCCTGCACAACCTGCGGATCAGAGCAGATCCAGGAAAAACGGTTTTTTTCTTTTTTAAAGTGCATTGCATAGCTTCCAAAAGACATCATCTCGATCAGACCCGCACTGTGTTTAGGCCCGAAAACAGTCTTTCCCGCCTTTGCCAGAGCTACTCCGACCGGACGAAATACATTATAGCTGGGTGAGCCGCAGACGATCAGCATATCCATACAGCTGTCATGATGCGCTGCATAGGCACGAACTGCCAGAGAGCCCATGCTGTGTCCGAAAAGAATCAGCGGAATACCTGGGAAATGATCCTTGATCAAGCAGTTCACCGTATGGATATCCTGCAGCATGGCATCCGCCCCACCACCGTACATATACCCAAGATCCTCTTTACTGCGTACGCTTTTCCCATGGCCACGGTGATCATGGATCACACTTATATATTTTCGCTCTGCCATATATTCCATAAAAGGAATGTAGCGTTCCTTGTACTCACTCATTCCGTGAACGATCTGTATGATCCCACGGTATTTCTCATTACGTTCCAACTCCGGCACTACTGCCAGGCAGGAAATTTCCAATCCGTCTGCTTTTGAAGGAAATGAATACTGAATTGTCCGTAACATATATTTCACCTCACCTTTTCTGCTGCATAAAGCGGGCATTCGCATTCCGCTTTGTCACCTGTACTCAACCACTTTTTCTGTGTCTTCCAGTATATCATAACACAGGGGGTTTCTCAAACAGTAAACCTATGATATAATCGTTACGGTAACACAGGGTGATGCTGTTTGCCCGCAAATGCAAACAGATATCCTCTGACCCACCCACCCGAAAACCAGAATGACTTATTGTAAGGAGGAATAATGAATACAGAAGACAATAATGATTTTTATGACGATGAGCTCTCCAGATCATTGATCTCCAATGATTTTGAAGACGACACTCCCCACAGAAAGAAAAAAAGCAAAAAGCCTCTTGTGATCTGTCTGATCATCCTTCTGATCGCTGCCGCAGCCGGCGGAACCGCCTGGTATATGATGCAGCGCCATAAACCGGTAGAAGCCACAGAAAAATTTCTCACAGGCATGCAGAACATGGATTTTACCACAATGGAGAACCTTCTCCAAAGTCATGATCTCAGTGCTCTGGATGATGCAGATATCCGTGATTCTGCTTACACAGATTTCTTCACTACCGTCAACAAAAAAATGACCTACAAGATCACCAAAAACAAATTTGACATCCAGAACGGAACTGCCAGGATAACGGTTCACATGAAATATATTGACGGAACCAATATCTATGCAGCAACTATTCAGGAATACACCCGTAAGGTTGCTGTCGCAGCCTATGCCGGAAAGGAAATGACACAGGATGATATCCAGGAAATGCTCGCTGCACTTCTTGCCGAAAATGCTTCCACAGCTGATGAGAAATACAGTGAGATCGATATTACCTATCCTCTGATCAAAATCGGCAGCGACTGGAAGATCGTTTCTCTGGATGACACCACAGTCAAGGTTATGTGCGCAAACTTCAAAAGCGTAAAAGACGAAATATCATCCCAGCTTACGGATGACAGCACAGATAGCAGTTCTGCCGCTGCAGAGGATTCTTCCACCCCAGGCAGCACAGCCTCTGCTGAGGGCACAAGTGCATCCATTGATATTACAACTGACAAATTCTCCGTCCGTTTCAAACAGTTTGCGATTTCCAAGGACTACGGCGGAAATCCCTGTCTGATGATCTACTACGACTATACAAACTCCGGCGATTCCCAGTCCAGTGCATTTGTAGACTTCACCCTGCAGGCTTCCCAGAACGGAGAAGTTCTAGAAGGAACTTATCCGGAAGCCAGCGATGATGCTGTAGATAACTACATGAGCACCATTGATCCCGGAAAAACCGTCACTGTATGCCAGGTATTTCTTCTGAAGGATACTACCAATGATGTAACGCTTCAGGGCAAAGAAACTCTGAATGTAAGCGGCGGACAGACAACCTCTCAGATTCTGAAGCTGAAGTAAGATATCGGAATCGCCTGGCGGATATTTACGATCCAAATTCGATAAACCGGAAATTTACATTTTATCTTGCATATGAAAGGAAAACGGAAATTTCTCCTTCATGATTTTTTCATGGCTGGCAGAAATTTCCGTTTTTCTTTTTCTCATTCCTGTGTATATTTTTTCGATTCTATGAAAAACTATTTCCTGTATAACGAAAGGATGGTGACTTATGTCAAATAAATGTCTGCAGTACTTCACCCTGACCATTGCTGTGGTCGGTGCCATAAACTGGGGTCTGATCGGCTTCTTTAATTTTAATCTGGTAGCATTCCTGTTCGGAAGCATGAGCTGGCTCTCCCGGATCATCTACGGACTTGTAGGCTTATGCGGGCTTTATCTTCTGACCTTCTATACTCTGATCGATCAGGTTGAAACAACTGAATAAGCTACGCAGTAACACATAACGCGAAAAATCCTCTGCTGCATAAAAATAAAGCAGAGGATTTTTTCGCAACAAAAAAGAACTCTGATCATCCTCAGAGTTCCAAAGAGCGATAGACGGGGCTCGAACCCGCGGTCTCGACCTTGGCAAGGTCGCGCGTTACCAACTACGCCACTATCGCATAAGCGGGTGATGGGAATCGAACCCACGTATCCAGCTTGGAAGGCTGGTGTTCTACCATTGAACTACACCCGCAGTTATGAAATTATAAATCTTCATCCTTCGATGAGAGCGATAGACGGGGCTCGAACCCGCGGTCTCGACCTTGGCAAGGTCGCGCGTTACCAACTACGCCACTATCGCATAAGCGGGTGATGGGAATCGAACCCACGTATCCAGCTTGGAAGGCTGGTGTTCTACCATTGAACTACACCCGCGCATCGTCGCTTCGGTGATTACCGATCGCTTGACCGCTGCAACGATGATTAGTATATAGCATGCTGTTTTATTTGTCAACAGGTTTTTTGAAATTTTTTATTTTTTTTATTTATTGGATTTTTTATCAATACTCCCATACATTTGTGGCAGAAACCTGGGCCTTCGGTTTCTTGATCACAAGCTCCGGACTTTTTGCACTGACCTTGGTATTTGCAGGAATGGATTCTGTGATAAAGGTATTACCACCTATAATCGTATTCTCTCCTACAACCGTCTCACCACCGAGCACTGTGGAATTAGAATAGATCGTTACATTATCACGGATCGTCGGATGACGTTTTACATTGGCAAGCTGCTGTCCCTTTCTTGTGGAAAGCGCTCCCAGTGTCACTCCCTGATACAGTTTTACATTATTTCCGATTTCTGTAGTCTCACCTACAACCACACCGGTACCATGATCGATAAAGAAATACTCTCCGATGGTCGCTCCCGGGTTGATATCGATTCCTGTACGGCCATGAGCATATTCCGACATCACGCGCGGGATAAATGGGATCTCTTCTTTATAAAGAACATGTGCCAGACGATACACGTAGATAGCAAATAATCCCGGATATGAAAAAATGATCTCTTCCTTGCTCTTGGCTGCGGGGTCACCATCAAAACCAGCCTGTACATCTGTCAGAAGCAGTCTCTGGATCTCAGGAAGCTGCTCAAAAAATCCACATGCAGTTCTGTCTGCATGAGCTGCTGCTTCTTCCGGTTCCTCTCCGTGATAAAGAAGTGCGATCTCGATCTGATTCTTCAATCTGTCATAAAGATCATTCAGTCTGTGTCCCACATAATACTCCGGAAATACGGTAGCACTGGTATCCGTACTGAAATATCCCGGAAATACAATAGATTTCAGATCTCTTACTATATCAATGATCACCGAACGGTTCGGCAGACGTCTGCCGCTCTTCGGCATAAAAAGTTCTTCTGAAGCATAATTCTCAGTAAGACCCTTCGCCGCTCTGAGAATCGCTGATTTCTTATCGCTCATAATTCCCTCCATTTCTGCACATCCACTTCTGTCTGTACACTTTATCTCATTATCATATTATAGTCTGGAAGATTCGTCAATAATACAAAAAAGAAAAGTTTTAAAAAAGATTGACCTTTCTCCGGATACCTTATATAATAATAAAGGTTTGCATCCGGAGATGTACCCAAGTGGCTGAAGGGTCCGCACTCGAAATGCGGTAGGTCGGGCAACCGGCGCGAGGGTTCAAATCCCTCCATCTCCGCTTTTCTGCCGATTTATGACAGGAAGAATTTTATTTATATTTTATTATACAAAAAGCACTCTCATCTCTTGACAATTGTATATTTTATATGTATAATTGCAACAGTGATGAAAACACAATTTAATATAGGGGATTGGTCAAATGGTATGATAGGGGTCTCCAAAACCTTTGGTGGGAGTTCGATTCTCTCATCCCCTGCTATTAGAATCGCTGAAAAACCTTAATTAAGGATTTTCAGCGTTTTTTATTGTATGGCAGAAAAAGTGATCGCCCGGCCTGTCATATCAACATCCGGGCGATCACTTTTCAATATTTTACTTCTCACTGCATTCATATCGTGAAAATCTCTGCACGTATCCACATGCGCTTATCACTTCAGTTTCTTCAGATTATCCGGTCCAAATCCAAATGGCAACAGTTCCTTTAACGTAAAGATATCATATTTTTCTCTGCTGACTGCCAGTATGATCTGAAAGGTTTCCGGATCACAGAACTCCATCATAACCTGTCTGCATACTCCACAGGGTGCTGCATACTCTGTAGGAACACCATCCTTGCCGCCAACGATACAGATTGCCTGAAAGTCTCTCATGCCTTCACTGACCGCTTTGAAAAAAGCAGTTCTTTCCGCACAGTTTGTTGGAGTATAGGCAGCATTTTCTATGTTACACCCGGTATAATAGGTACCGTTTTTTGCAAGAAGTACCGCCCCTACATGAAAATGTGAGTATGGCGCATAGGAATAGTCCATCTGTCTGATCGCCAGATCGATCATTTCTTTGATCTGTTTTTCTTCCATAATTTTCCCACCTTTCCTGAATCAGGCATGTATACGTTATTCTTCTTTTTTCTGTGCCTGATCTGCACGAATCAGTTCACGGATCGCCTGTACTGCAACCTGGATTGCCTTATCGGTATCATGTACCACAGGATTATCCAAACCCAGCTTTTCTCTTTCCTGATTTGCAAGCACCAGGAAGCAGGAGCCCACACGTACTTTTAAATGGCTTGCCACTATAAAAAGAGCAGCGGATTCCATCTCCGACGCAAGACAGCCGAGACGTTTCCACGCTTCCCATTTATTCATCAGTTCATAGCTGACCGGCTTGGTTTCCGGCTCATGCTGGCCATAAAAGGAATCCTTACATTGTACCACACCTGTGTGGAATTCACATCCTTCTTTCTTTGCTCCTTCCACAAGTGCATTGATCACTTCCAGATTTGCCACTGCCGGGAATTCAATAGGTGCATACTCTTTGCTGGTGCCCTCCATGCGGATCGCGCCCGTTGCAACAACAATATCACCACTTTTTACCTCCGGCTGCATTCCACCGCAAGTTCCGATGCGTACAAATGTGTCAGCCCCGCACCGATAAAGCTCTTCCATTGCGATAGAAGCGGACGGTCCGCCAATTCCGGTAGATGTCACACTTACCTTCACTCCGTCCAGTGTTCCGGTGTATGTTACGTATTCCCGGTTATCTGCTACCAAAACCGGATCATCAAAATACTGTGCGATCTTTTTGCAGCGTTTCGGATCTCCCGGTAAAATAACGTAACGTCCCACTTCTCCTTTTGCTACCTGAATGTGATACTGTCTGTCCGCATCCTCTGAATAATTTTTCATGTTTGTTTCCCCCTTTCTCAGCTAACAGTTTACCTATTCCTTATGAATAAAAAAAAGACTGCATTTTCATACAATCCAGTCCTTTATTCTTTTATTTTAACCTTGCTTCCCGTCGATCCCTGCAAAACTGTATTGTCTTACATTACAGTCAGATTTTCGTATTTGCTCAGTCAATGTCAAACCTCTTTTGTCTTTATCCCATTATAACATAGATTCATTTTCTTCAAAAGCTTAATATAAACATGTTCCACAAACCACGGTTCTGTTGATCTCATCAATGCTTCTTCCGGTGAAAACCAGGCTACACCGCTGTTTTCATCTGCTTTTATGGAAACAGCCTCTTCTGAATCTGCCTCAAGGAGATATGTTAGGTTAAAGTGCAGATGGCTGGATACATATTTTCCTTTTTTCACATGGCCGTCTACAGTCAGGGATTCCAGGGAAAAAATCTCTTCTGACACCGGACGAACATTGGAAATCCCTGCCTCTTCTTTTACTTCTCTGACAGCAACGGATAGTAAATCCGTCTCTCCATCTGCATGTCCTCCAAGCCAGGACCAGGAATTGTATATGTTGTGATATACCATAAGGACTTTCGTCCGTTCTCTGTTTACTACCCAGGCAGAAGCTGTCATATGGGCTACTGCATTTTCCCTGGAAAAAGCATTCTCATTATTTCTGATCCAGTCCAGGATCAGGATTTTATCTTTTTCTTCCTGCTCATTATATGGCTTGTATTTTTCTATCTGATCAATCAGTTTCTGACGTGTTATCATTATGCACTCTGTCTCTTTCTTAAATATCCATAAATGTATTTTTAGTCAAGCGGATAAAAGCATCCGCTTCGCTACTTGCTCATAACCGAATAACTGCTTCACAGTTTATCAGAAGGAGCTTGTAACTATCTTTTTTATTTAATACCCATCCTTTAACCGGACAATATTTTTTAATTTTTTTCCATTCAGATATCGTTCCAGATTTTCCATGCAGATGTTCCAGATCATATCCTGAACTTCAGCGTTTCCACCGAAACTCGGGCCTGCAATGTGTGGAGTGATAAGGACGTTTTCCATATTCCAAAGAGGTGATGTCTCCGGCAATGGTTCTGTTTCAAATACATCCAGGACCGTTCCTTTTAAGTGGCCTTCCTCCAGTACTCTGATCAGGTCTTCTGTTGGAATGAGGCTTCCTCTTCCTACATTAACCAGAATTGCATCTTTTTTCATGGAATACAGCCGTTCGTAATTCAAAATGCCTTTTGTTTCCGGTGTTCCCGGGAGACAGCCGATCACAATGTCCGCTTTCTGAAGCTGCTGATCCAGCGCTGTCAGATCATATACCTCATCAAACTCTTTCATCTGCTGCAAATGCTCCGGGACTGCAGTTCTTTTTATTCCAGTCACATGCGTTTCAAACGCTTTCATTCTATGGGCAATATTTCTTCCTATATCCCCGGTTCCCAGGATGAGAATGTTTTTTCCATATATGGTTTCTGATGATCGATTCTGTACCCAGAGGTGTTTCTGTTTGTTCTTCCAGTAGTTCGGAAGTTCACGGTACAGCGCAAGGATATTCCCGATCACATATTCTGATATGATCTTTCCAAAAGCGCCGGAAGCATTGGTTAATGTAACTCCTGTCGGGAATGCTTTCATTTTTGTATATTTGTCCGCACCGGCCCAGGTCAGCTGGATCCATCGAAGATTTTCTGCTTTCAGGATTTCTTCTTCCTCTGGCTCTCCGATCACTACTTCTGCTGCTGCGATCGCATCCTCAGTTTCTTTGCCCTGAAATGTAAATTCGCACTGATCTCCGAATTTTGTTGCAAACTGATTTTGAATTTCTGCATTACATTGTGGTTTTAGTAAAACTTGTATTTTTTTCATGTTTTTCTCCGCAAATCATCTTTATCAGCTATATCCTACCATAATTAACAGCCATCTGCTATTATTTTCTGTTATTTCTGCCGCTGATACCTGGTCACTGCCAGGATCATGCAGACAAAAACTACCGCAAACATAGCTTCCAGTCCAATGCCTTTCCACACCGATACAGCTGCCTCACCTGTTAGGTGGCTATAACTTCCAAGAGTCTCATTTACGTTTTCATACCAGTACACAGGAAGAAACTGAGACACCTTCAGGACGTTTCTGTCCATAATATTCATGGGAACAAACACACCACACAGAAAGCACATTCCAAGAGACAGGATATTTGCGATCCCGCTTAACATGTTACTGTTTTTTACAAAAAGAACGATCAGATAGGAAAGTGAAAGTGCCACTGCCATCATTACCAGAGTGTTCAGTACATAGTATCCGAAATTTTCTGAACCGAGAAATATTTTTCCATACATAAGGATGGCTCCAGCCATACCGATTCCCCATAAGCCCCCGCCCATGATAAACATGGCCAGAAGCCCTTCCAGACTCTGTCGTCTTGCAGAGATCACAGATGCCTGCATTCTCTTTGGTATATCGTCTTTTTTGAAAGCCATCAGAACATATCCCATCACATAGCAAAGTAATGCAAGAAACAGATATGGAATATATCGGAAATAATAGAGCCATCCGGACGTACCACTGTTTTCATCTGTATCCAGCATGGTGACTTCTCCTCTTTTTTTATCCAGGATCGCTGTTGCCGCTTCCTTCTGGGAAAAACCGGCTTTCAGATATGTCCGCATTGTATTCAGGCAGCTCTCAAGCTGCTGATCCACATAATATACCGAATAAGATCCGGGCACCTTGGTCACAGAAATACTTTCGCCGTTTACCATACAGTTCTCATAAAAATCCTCAGGAATCACCACGATGTATTCTACATTTCTGTAAAAAAGCTCTTCCTGAAGCTTCTCCCTGTTATCCTCCAGCATGGTCACGTGATGCGTACCTTCAAGCCATTTTACCAGTCCTTCTGCAAGTGGTCCGTTGTCTTTATCCACCACTCCGATCTTTATTTTTTCGCTTTCATAGCTGGTATAAGTTTCCTTACCGGCCGCTGCCTGAAGTGCCATTGTCACTCCGAAAAAAATGCCCAGATACAGGAGGATCAGACCTGTATTTTTTTTCATGATCCTCATATAGCCTTTAAATACTGTCATAACGTTCCCTCCTGACCATGAAAAAGGATGCCATCACCAGCACCACGCACATTACCGCCAGTGTGATCAGATTTCTATAGTATCTGGTCATATCATCATATACATTGATACAGTAAAACGCATCTGAGATCAGTGATGCAGGATTGATCCGGTTCACAAACGGAACACTTTTTTCCACGATATCCTTCATATTTCCGTTCATCAGTCCGGCAAGAAAGCTGCTTACCATAGAGATTCCAAGCATGAGCCCGATTCTGACGCCTTCCTGCATTTTTCCGAAGCTGCCTATAAACATTCCCATAGATACACCGATGAGACTTCCGAAAAAAGATACCACCAGCATTTTTCCCATCTGTCCCTGAAAATCCAGATTGAGAATATACCGGAGATACAGGATCAGAATGATCACGTCCACATAGCCCAGAGCAAAAGATGTCAGCTGGTCTGTAAGGATCAGCTTCAGCTTGTGGGTCGGCGTTACACACCGTCTGGCTGCCAGAGGTGTGATATTGGCCTGGATCCCGATCGCAGAGCCAAATCCGATAAAGCATCCATACAGGCAGGCCATGGCGATCAGTGCGTAAAAGAACTGCACATTTCCGTCAATGGTCCGGCCACCAAGAGAGACTTCCCTTACCAGGCTGTCGGAACTTAACAAGGATTTCATGGTTTCCATATCCATCTGCGGATTTTTTTTCATGATATTGGTGATGGTCGTTCTGGTGTTTTCGCAGCTGTCGAGAACTGTCTGAAGGATACTTTCTTCTATTCCGATTCCTGCTACTGTAAGGGAAGGCTCTTTTCCCACATAATAAATCCCTTCTACTTTTTTATCCTGCAGTGCTTCCAGCGCTTCCTTTTCCGACATTTCTTCTGCTTTTAAAAGATCCGGACTGCTTTTTTCCACTTCATCCAGATAGGTCATAAAAAACGTATCCGCAGAAGCTTCCTTCACCACTGCCACCGGGACCGTCTGAAAATCTGCTTCATTGATATTTCCGAATGCAAAATAGAAAAAAGTTCCAAGCACAAGCGGAAAGACCAGCGGCCAGAATACAATGTTAAAATTCCGGATCTTGGAAAGAAAACTGTATTTCAGTAAATGCAACATCTCCCATCCCTCCTAATCTCTCAGCTGTTTTCCGGTGATCTCCAGAAAGACATCATTTAATGTAGGCAGTTCGGAAAAGACTCTTCCAAAAGAAATATCCTGGCTTTGCAGATAATTAAGAAGACGGATCAGGTTATGCTTCGCATCGGTACAGCGCACGACCAGCACCTGTTTTTCATACTGCACATCAAACACATGCTCCAGTGTGCGGATATCCCGGAGATTTTTTTCTTCCAGGGCAATGGCTTCTACGGTGATGGTCTCTCCTGTTTTGATCATCTGCTTCAATTCTTCCTTTGTTCCCTGAGCGATGACTCTTCCGTGATCCATGATGGCGATCCTGGTACAGATCTGCTCCACCTCTTCCATGTAATGGGATGTGTAGATAATGGTGGAGCCCTGGTGGTTCAGCGTCTGGATCCCTTCCAGGATCTTGTTTCTGCTCTGTGGGTCTACAGCTACCGTCGGCTCATCCATAATGATCAGTCTCGGCTTGTGGGCGATCCCGCAGGCAATGTTCAATCTTCGTAAAAGGCCTCCGGAAAGCTTCTTCGGGTACATTTTGCGGAAATCTTCAAGACCTGTAAATTCAATGGCATCCTCCACCAGCTCTTTTCTCCGTTTCCTGTCCCGTATGTAAAGGCCGCAGAAATAATCGATATTTTCCTGCACTGTCAGCTCATCAAAAACGGCTACATTCTGAAGCACGATCCCAATCTGTTCCTTGAGCTTATAGCTGTCCGGCTTCATCTCTTCTCCGAATATCTTTATTTCACCTCTGTCATATTTCAGAAGTGACAAAAGGCAGCTGATGGCCGTTGTCTTTCCCGAGCCGTTGGGACCAAGTAATCCGAAGATCTCACCCTCCCGGATATCCAGTTCCAGATGATTCAGTGCGGTAAGATCACCATATCGTTTTACCAGATTTTCTATGTGGACCATACTCTGTGGCATATGTTTTCCTCCTTTTTTACAGTCCGTTAAGCAGGACTTTTATGCCTTTTTCGCAGAAATTCATATTTCTTCTATGATGCCATTATATCCTTTTCTTCTGTCTGCTCCAAGTGTTGAATGTCACCACCTGCGAATGACAAATGTCATGTCTTTTTCAGAAAGATAGATTTTTCTTTGCAGGGAAGGAACCGGTATATTATAATAAAGGCACATTGATTTCAGAAATTTGTGCAGCAAAAGGGGTTCTCCCGGAACAGGATATGATAATTTTAGCCGGTTATCTGCCTGACTTTCGGAAAATGCTGTAGTAGAAAGGAGGGTATATTTTTTATGCGTTATTTTACAGATTCCATACTATTGCTTTTATACAGTACTTTAACATTTTTTTATGTGCCTGCAGATCAGGCTCTTGTGTTTGCCCTCCTTTTTGCGGTGATCCTTTGCTGCATTACTTATCTGTGCAGGGTATGTAAAACAGAATCCTGTTCACACAATTCTTTGCCAGTATTGAAACCCGCCGGAAATATCATTCCGGTTCTTGCAGGAAGCTATGTGATCTTTGGATTATGTTCCCTGTGGTTTTCGGATTTTCTTCTGTTTTTCCCGCTGCTTCTGTATCAGACCTTATCTGCCGGGCTTTTTCCTCTGGCAGTGGCTGAGCTTCCACTTTGGGGATTTCTGGTTTTTCAGATCAATAGATTTCCGGCAGTTCTTTGTCTGCTTGGGATTTTTGGTTTCGTTCTCTCATTTTTTCTCTGGCTCTATGCCGGAAAATATCAGGCTCTTTACCAGGATTTTCATCAAATCCGGGATGACAGTGAGGAACATACGCTTCTTCTTTCTGAAAAAAACAAGGCACTTCTGGAAAAACAGGATTACGAAATTTATGCTGCTACATTGCGCGAGCGAAACAGAATTGCCAGAGAGATCCATGATAATGTGGGACATGTACTATCCCGTTCTATCCTTATGACTGCTGCCTGCAAAACCATCAACAAAAATGATTCTCTTGATCCTCTGCTTGGAAATCTGGAAGAATCCCTGAACGGTGCTATGAACAGCATCCGTTCCAGTGTACATGATCTTCATGACGATGCGATAAATCTGGAAGATGCCATAAAAGGACTTGTAAAGGATTTCACCTTCTGCCCGGTGAATCTTACTTATGATATGTCCAGGCAGATTCCAAGAGAGGTGAAATACAGTCTGATCAGTATTACAAAGGAAGGGCTTTCCAATGTGATGCGGCATAGTAATGCGGATTCTGTGGATATTCTTCTGCGGGAGCATCCTGCACTTTATCAATTGTGCATTGAGGATAATGGGACACCGGAAAATGGAATTCCGGATATTCAAACTGGATCAGACAGCAATAAGGCCAAAAATATTTCCGGTGGTATGGGACTGTCCAATATCCGTGACCGTGCAAAGGCGCTGGGCGGTACAGTCCAGATTACGCAGGAGAATGGTTTTCGGATCTTTGTGACGATCCCGAAATCTGTTTCTAATTGAATCAGACAGATATTTCTCACTTTGCCGGAAACCTTCCTGATTTGATCAAAGTACTTTCCCGGCATATTGGATCCGTCTGTTTTTTCTGATCTGTAAATTTACTTTTTATAACTCATAAACAGGAGATTTTGACATGAAAATTATAATCGTAGACGACGACTGCCTGGTTGCAGGAGCACTAAAAACCATTCTTGAAGCAAACCCGGATATCGAAGTGACTGCCACCGGCTCTGATGGTGAAGAAGCCTGCTCTCTGTACAGAGAGTATCTTCCGGATATTCTTCTGATGGATATCCGTATGAAAGGAATGGACGGACTGGAAGCTTCCAGAAAGATCCTGGGCGGATTTCCGGAGGCAAAAATTCTTCTTCTGACTACTTTTTCCGATGATGAATATATTGTAAAAGCCCTCCGCCTCGGCACAAAGGGTTATCTTCTGAAGCAGGATCATACCAGCATTCTTCCGGCTCTTCAGGCGGTTTACTCCGGCCAGACCGTGTTCGGCACAGAGATCATATCCAAAATCCCTGAACTCCTACAGTCCTCCGACGGATTTGATTATGCTTCCAGAAACATCAGCGAACGGGAGCTGGATATCATCCGGCTGATCGCCAACGGATACAGCAATAAGGAGATTGCCACAGAACTTTTTCTCAGTGAGGGAACGGTACGAAATTATCTCAGTTCCATTCTGGATAAACTGCAGCTGAGGGATCGGACTCAAGTTGCTGTTTTTTATTATCAGCATAAGTAAAAATCTCCTGCATCCAAATTCCTGTAAATATTTATTAATTTAATAGAATCGGAGGATTCCTCACAATGAACCGCTATCTTACTATCTATATCCCGAAAACAGCTGTTCCGGCACCTGTCTCCCGCTTTCTTCGCACGCAGGCAGGTCTTACAAAAAAGCAGATCAGCCAGGCGAAGTTTCGTCCCGGTGGTATCCGGAAAAACGGACAGCAGTGCCGGGTAACGGAAACCGCTTATCCCGGGGATCAGATCATAGTATGCCTGGAAGCGGACGATGTGGATTCTACCCAGCTGGAATCTTCATCCTTTACTGTCAATTTGTCCAATCACCATTTCCAGTTCTCCGCAGACGCAATTTCATATTCTGATTCCGCAGCTTCAGAATTTGCAGGTTCTGATGTCAATTCTCACATTTATCATTCACTGGCTGCAACGTCACAGTTTCTTCCTGAGTTGGCGATCATATACGAAGACCAGGATATCCTCGCCATAAATAAACCTGCCGGGATTGTCACTCATCCTTCCGGTTCTCACTACAGTGACAGTCTCGCCAACCAGGTGGCTTCCTATTTCCGTTCCAAAGGAGAGCCTACCAAAGTCCGGTCTATCGGACGATTGGATAAAGAAACCTCCGGTATCCTGCTCTTTGCCAGGAACCAGACTGCTGCCGCCAGATTACAGAACCAGCGTGAAGAAGGGATTTCAGAGAAAACCTATCTGGCTGCAGTTTCCGGTTTCATGCCTGTGGATGAAAATGGAGCTTTTCACAGGATCTCCGTTCCCCTTGCACCTGACCCGGATAACCGTCTGAAAATGGTCGTATCCACAGATGGCACGCTTCCCGGAAGCAAACATGCAGAAACCCTTTATTCTGTTCTGAAATCTACCGGCCCTGACGCAGCAGCTCCGTCTTCTCTTGTAATGCTCCGTCTGAAAACCGGCCGTACCCATCAGATCCGTGTACACATGGCATCTCTCGGGCATCCTCTTCTGGGTGATTCTCTGTACTGTTTATCGGACATATCGAATCCGTTTTCCCGGGCTGCACTCCACGCATGGAAGCTTAAATTTCAACTTCCATTTTCAATTGATGAATCTGCTTCCGACACCCGGGCTTCCATGCATCATGACAAAAATGACAAAAAAGAAATCTCCCTGGAAGCACCCCTCCCGGAAGATTTCAAAAAATTCTATGAAACGATATTCTGAAGCCATACGCCTTTTTTTACAAGGATAAATCCAATGACACATTTCATCATATCCGCTGCCTGGACCATTGCGTAGATCACAAGTACAGGCAGACCTGTAAAACGGCTTAAGGTAAATGCGATCGTTACACTTACCACCCAGATAAACACACTGTCAAACAGAAATGTAACGATGGTCTTTCCACCGGAACGCAAAGTAAAATATGTTGCATGCAGGAATGCATTCTGCGGCATGAAAAATGCTGTGAGCATAATAAAATATTTCGCCAGAGTACGTGCCTCAGTATTGGTATTGTAAAGCCTTGGAAACAGTGGTGCCATTACAAACATCACAGCTGCCACGCAGGTACAGCAGAACACAGAAAATGCGATCATCTTGTTGTCCGTATCTCTGGCTTCCTTCATCTTACCTGCCCCCAGAAGCTGTCCTACAACAATGGCTACCGAATCTCCAAGTGCGATAAATACGATATTAAATACATTGTTGATGGTATTGGAAATATTTAATCCCGCAACCACGTTCAGTCCACGAACTGAATAACACTGTGTCAGCATGGCCACTCCGGCTGCCCATAAAGTCTCATTCAGAAGCAGCGGGGTTCCCTTAATAAGTATCTTCTTTGTCAGGTTCGCCGGAACCTTTAATGTTGAATACAGACCCTGTGCAAAAATATTCTTTTCTGTATGCTTATGTGTCCAGCTCAGGACAATGCAGGCTTCCACATATCTGGAGAGTACTGTGGCAACAGCCGCACCTCTTACTCCCATTTCCGGGAATCCAAATTTACCATAGATCAGAAGATAATTAAATATCAGATTGATCAGCACAGCCACGATCCCGGCCTTCATGGGAAGTACGGTCTCACCACATTCACGTAAGGTACTTGCATAGACCTGCACCATCATAAATGGCGGAAGTCCCAGAAGCATGATCCATAAATACTGTTTCCCATAAATAAGAGTATCCCTGATCTCCTGTGCGGTTCCGTCACCTTTTAAATACATGCTGATCAGTGAACCCCCAGCTGTCAGAAACAGTATAATGGTGATCGCTGTCAGAATCACTGCCATCCACAGTTTATAACGAAGTGTCTGGCGGACACCCTCATGATCCTTCTGTCCGAAATACTGTGCTGTAAAAATTCCCGCTCCGGACACCCCGCCGAAAATACATAGATTATATACAAAAATCAGCTGATTGACGATCGCCGCTCCAGACATCTGTTCGGTACCGATACGACCGATCATAATATTGTCCAGAAGACTGACAAAATTTGTGATCCCGTTCTGTACCATGATCGGTACTGCAATAGACAGGACCATCAGATAAAACCTCTTATCTCCTACGAACTTTCGGAAAAAAGAAGATTTCTCTTTTACCTTCTCCATAAATTCTTCCCCCTTGTTTTTCGTTTTCCTTCATCCAAAATTCTCCACAAAAAGAAGACTGCCCACCCGAAACAGTCTTCCCTTTCGTAAGCGTTGTAGCTACTACCTTACTACAAACTTCTTTTATTTTCAATAGTCTTTATAACGATAAATCTCCGCTTTTTTTGTATCTTTTTACTCCACCATACGACTCTCGTCTGCAATATCCTGATCTTTGAACTTTTGTTCCAGCTGTGTCACAATTTCAGTGTCAAAGTTTTTCAAAGTGATCTAAGCCGGCTGAAAAAAGATCTGGACCGGCTGAATCTGGTGCTGAATTATATTTCTGAGAATTACAAACGGCCTATTTCTCTGGATGAGATTGCAGGTGTTGCTTATCTCCAGACTGGATATTTCTGCCGTTTTTTCAAGAAAAAGATGGGGGGTACATTTCTGGAATATCAGAATGAATACAGACTTTCTTTTATCTACAAAGATCTGATCAATACGAAAGACCCCGTGCATGTGATCCTGGAACGCCATGGATTCACCAATTATAAGCTGTTTCGACGGATGTTCCAGGAGCACTTCGGGTGCACACCTACGAAGGTGCGGGAGAATATGCGGAAATAACAGTACCTTCTCTTACACCATCCAGTCTTCCCGCAAATACGAAGGAAAGTACCGCAGCAATCACTGCCATGGATACGTCAAAACAGATCCTGGTTATTCCGAAATTTGTTTTCTATGTGAGGATAACCATATAAAAAATGATCCTATACACGCATAAAAAACAGCGAAATGAATTTTAACTTCCATTTCGCTGTCTTGTGTTATTTCTTGTTTTCTATTATTTTTTTAGTATGTCGTTTTACGCAACCTGATTTTTGTTGTTGGTAACTGTGATCAGATGACTTTTGATCAGTACCGGACGTACTGCATTATAGATGATCGCTACCAGAATTACAGATACAACTGCATTGATAAAGGTTGCCGCCGCACTCATTTTTGCAAGTGCCTGTGCCAGTTCCTGTGGCTGTCCCAAAATGTACTGTTTGTAGAAATATCCTACGATAGGATCTGCAATTACGTTAAATGCAAGTCCTGCAACAGATGCGATCACACTCCATTTGAAAACATATTTTTTATCTGTACTCTCATTGATCTTTGCAACCTTGTGTGCCACAAGACCTACGATCAGACCGATACAGAATTTCAGTATAAAGGTTTTCGGTGCGCCTGTGATATAAACAGGGTCCATGATATCTGCAATTCCCATTCCGATAGCTCCGGCAAGTCCGCCATATACGCCACCCAGAAGCAGTGCTGCAAGTACGCAGAAAGCATTTCCGATATGAATGGATGTTGCGTCTCCGCCCGGCACCGGGATCTTGATCTGCAGAAATGTGAAGGATACATAACATAAAGCTGCTAATAACGCAGTTTCTGCAAGTTTAACTACTGTGTTGTTCTGTGTGTTCATAATAATTCCCCTCTCGTTTCGTTATTACCTTTGTTATTACTTTAATGTATGATTGTATTAATGTAGGAATGTAATAACTTGGATGTTATAGTACCGCTTGTTTGGGTATATTACAAGGGGCAATTTTTATGTTTTTTTAGGGGACAGTTTTTATGGGTAATAAAAAAGTGGCTGTTTAAGCCACTCTTTCATGATTGTATATTCAAAACTACATACATGTTCTGTTGATGATCGTTAATCTTTTTTGAATCAATTTTAACCTGCGTACCGATTCACCTTTTTTCACGGGCTCGCAGCTAAAACTGCATCGCCTGTTCTTTTGGCTACTCCAGCGGGGGTCATCTCGCAACTCCGTTGCTCGATGTCATTTGCTTCGCAAATGTCCAGTCTGTACCATAAATGGTTCTCCACAAACAAGCTTGTTCCGCCCCATTTCTGTTACATCCTGCCCGCTTCCTCGGCTTGTTGGTCAAGCCCTCACCCGATTAGTAACAGTCAGCTCCATGTGTTACCACACTTCCACCTCTGCCCTATCTACCTCGTCGTCTTCAAGGGGGTTTACTTCATAAGAATGGGATATCTCATCTTGAGGGGGGCTTCACGCTTAGATGCCTTCAGCGTTTATCCCTTCCGGACTTGGCTACCCGGCCATGGCTTTGGCAAGCCAACCANTATCAACCTGTTGTCCATCGGCTACGGCTCTCGCCCTCACCTTAGGTCCCGACTCACCCAGGGCAGATCAGCTTTACCCTGGAAACCTTGGATATTCGGCCTAGAGGATTCCCACCTCTATCTCGCTACTCATTCCGGCATTCTCTCTTCCATGCAGTCCACAGCTCCTTCCGGTACTGCTTCTTCCCGCATGCAATGCTCCTCTACCAATCTTTTCAGATTCCTTAGTTTCGGTGGCGCGTTTCAGCCCCGGACATTTTCGGCGCAGGACCTCTCGACCAGTGAGCTATTACGCACTCTTTGAATGTATGGCTGCTTCTGAGCCAACATCCTGGTTGTCTTCGAAATCCCACATCCTTTTCCACTTAACGCGCACTTTGGGACCTTAACTGTAGGTCTGGGCTCTTTCCCTTTTGACCGCCCAACTTATCTCGTGCGGTCTGACTCCCGGTGATATCTACACGGCATTCGGAGTTTGATATTCTTCGGTAGGCTTTGACGCCCCCTAGGAAATTCAGTGCTCTACCTCCGCAAGACTCACACCGAGGCTAGCCCTAAAGCTATTTCGAGGAGAACCAGCTATCTCCGGGTTCGATTGGAATTTCTCCCCTATCCACACCTCATCCCCACCCTTTTCAACGGATGTGGGTTCGGTCCTCCACTACCTCTTACGGCAGCTTCAACCTGGACATGGATAGATCACCCGGTTTCGGGTCTACTCCTACTGACTCTGGCCCTATTAAGACTTGGTTTCCCTACGGCTCCACACCTGAAGTGCTTAACCTTGCCAGTAAGCGTAACTCGCCGGACCGTTCTACAAAAAGTACGCGGTCGTACATATAAAGTACTTCCACAGCTTGTAGACACAGGGTTTCAGGTTCTCTTTCACTCCCCTCCCGGGGTCCTTTTCACCTTTCCTTCACAGTACTATGCGCTATCGGTCACTAAGTAGTATTTAGCCTTAGGGGGTGGTCCCCCTTACTTCCCACAAGGTTCCTCGTGTCTCGTGGTACTCCGGATCCTGCTCAGTCAGCTCTGCTTTCACGTACGGGGCTTTCACCCTCTCCGGCCGGCTTTCCCAAAACCGTTCTGTTAACTTCGCTGAATCTTAAATGCAGTCCATGACCCCGGCATGCACGCACACCGGTTTAGGCTCCTCCGCGTTCGCTCGCCGCTACTTACGGAATCGATGTTTCTTTCTTTTCCTCCGGGTACTTAGATGTTTCAGTTCCCCGGGTTCCCCTCCATACGTTATGGATTGGCGTATGGATGCATGAGGTCTGCTCATGCGGGTTTCCCCATTCAGACATCTCCGGATCACGGGATATTTGCTCCTCCCCGAAGCTTTTCGCAGCTTATCACGTCTTTCATCGGCTCTTAGTGCCAAGGCATCCGCCCTGTGCCCTTATTGCTTGACCTTTCGCTTCATCACCCTAGCGTAGGTGATGCGGTCTCTTGATTCTCGTGTTACTACAGTAAGTGCTTTCTTCTCACGAAGTTTACACTCACGTTCGTAACGTATGTGTTTGATTACTCTGTTCAT
>NZ_LN913006.1:0-402500 GCF_001487165.1 Blautia massiliensis (ex Durand et al. 2017) | reverse complement strand
CTTGGATACTTTATCATATCTTCTGTCTTTTGTCAACTGTGAATTTCATTTTTCTGAAATTCTTTTTAATTGTTTGTTTTTTGAAAGCAATTATTTGCGACAGCTCAGTTATAATACCACTGGGAGTTATGCTTGTCAACCATAAATTTCAATTTTTTTGGATTTTCCTGGAAGTTTATTTTTATAGGACAATTTTTTATTCTTATTTGTAATTTTTAGGATTATCTTTATTGTTGTTTATTGTGTTGTTTTTTTAATAATAAGACTCTTCACTGGATGGCGCTACGCCGGTCGCATTTTCAATGCGGGAATATGCAGGGGGAAGGCCATCTCAGAGTTCCGTAGCCCGAAGGCCCTCCCCCTGCACCCCCACCCTCTTGGGCACGGAAGTAATTCTTCGTTGTTGTGTGTGCTGCGTTGTTGACTTTTGTCTGTATGCTGCGGTACTCAAAATGGAACGTTGTGCCGATCTGGTTTCTGTATTCTTCGGTACTTATGGTGGTACGCTGTGCCGATCTGCGATCTAGTTCCTGTATTCTTCGATATTTATGGTGATACGCTGTGCCAATCCCGTTTCTGTATTCTTCGATACTTATAGGAATATTCTGTACCAGTCTGACATTTCAGGACAGGACGCCCAGTCCGCTTCCATCCCCCGCATGTTTTTTCCTGTCGGTTGGAAGCGTCAGCCAGAGGAAGGTGGCATCGGGCCGGGCTGTTGCGGAGGAGGGGTGATTACTACTTGGGCTGCGGGAGACGGCGTTATTGCGGCAGGGTCTGCTGTCTGAGCCGGAGGCGAGTTCTGGCCCTGCCGCAATGCTTTTAGCCGTCTCACGGAGCCCTAGTAGTATCCCCCGACGGAGTCCCTGCCCGGAGCGATGCCACCTTCCTCTGGCGTCCCTCTATACATCCACCTCTCAAAACCCCAAAAACATCCCCGACTGCCTCCACTCCCGGAGCGATACCACCTTCCTCTGGCGTCCCTCTATACATCCGCCTCACAAAATCCCAACAACATCCATCCCGGAGCGATGCCACCTTCCTCTAGCGTCCCTCTATACATCCGCCTCACGAGTCCACAAGCCCTTCCCGGACCCGCTCCGTAAGACTGTCTCCACCCTTACGATACCAATCTTCCACAAAAGAGTCAAAAGAACTCACAGGCATCCTCCCCATAATGATCTGGATAAATGCGTTCTTCTCCAGCAAACGCAAAGTCTGAGGAATCTCCCCGTCACCATCCCCCAGATACTTCTTCTCCGGAGCACGGTAATTCGCATCCACCAGAAGCCCCACCGCCGAGATCCTGGACTTATACGCCGCCCAGGCCTCTACCGAAGGCACCTCCGCCTCAAGATACTCCTTACACGCATCAAAATAAGACGCCTCAATGGCACTGAGATCCTCCCTGGTCTTCTCATCGCCCGGACTGTAAAGAACCTCACGGATATGCTTTGTCACTATATAAGTAGCCTCATTATAATCCACATTGATCATTAGCGGACGCGCCGTAGGATCCACATTCAAGGCAAAATAAGTGTTCATCTCATCCGCATCCTCTGCCTCATATCTGGAATGGTCAAACAACACACTCAAAATCTTCATTGCAATCTCCGGATGCTCATACCCTTTACGCACAACTACATATTTATTATCTCGAAACGTAGAGTATACCTCCACAGTCCGCTTTACATCCGCAGTCAGATAATACGGTTCCCAGTCTGCCTCTTTATTCTTCCGATACTCATCCATAAGAGGATTATTCGGAGTCCACCAGAGCCCGAAAAACGCTCCGCATTTTCCATTCACCACAAGATCACGGATATTATTCTGTGCACGTAAAGCAAAATCCGAATCAAGTATTCCCTGCCTGTAAAGCTCTCTGAGATACCCCAGAGCCTCCTTTGTCTCCTCCGTCAGCGATCCATAGACAATTTCTCCATCTGCATTTTCAATCCACTGCTGCGGATATGCCCCGAACTTTTCAAACACAGAGTCCACCGAATAGCTGGTGCTGACCGTGCCCACAAGTCCCGGATCACAGACAAGTCCCACAGGATCTTCACCATCCTCTGCGCCCATCCGGTTTTCCTGAAACGCACGGATCACTGAAAAAGCCTCTTCCAGTGTCTTCGGTTCTTTCAGTCCCAGCTGCTCCATCCAGTCACGTCTCAGCCATAAAAGCTGCGCCCCATCATCAATGGCAGTCTCCGGAAGTGCATACAGTTTTCCGTCAAAAGTCCCAGATGCCAAAAGTTCCTCTCCATAGCTCTCATACATTTCCTTTATTTTATCGGAAGCGCAGCTTTTGTATACTTCCGTCAGATCCTCGATAAGATCATTTTCAACCAGTTCTTCCAGAGTTTCCCTGTCCGACACCAGAAAAATATCCGGAAGATTCCGATCTTTGACCAGGATGTTCAGGGCTTCGTCATACCGCTCCTCACTCTCCATAAAAACATTCTTATTCTGAATATTCAGTGTTTTTTTCAGATACCGGGTATATGCATTGTCCTCATAATTCTGCCCGTCCGGAAGATTAGAATTATTAGCCCCTTTCATCTGTCCCAGAGTATAAGTTACAAGCTCCGGATATTTCCCCAGAGGCGTGGTTTCTGCCTGTTCCCAGCTCTTACTGTTCTTTTCGGACAGAACATCTATATCTGTTTTTTCCATTTCTGCAGTTCCTAAAGAACACCCCGTCAAAAGTGCCAGGCTCAGTATCGTACTCAGAAATACCACTGTTTTTCCCAGACTAAGTCTCATCTTTTTTTACCTCTTTCGGGATCCTCATATCAACGCTTGTCCCCTCACCTACCTTGCTCAGGATCCGGATGGCATATTTTTCTCCATATAAAATGCACATACGGTCATTGACATTTTTAAGGCCATAGCCTTTTGCCTGATATGTGAGCAGCTTTTCTGCCTGCTCCTGCTCCATCCCTATTCCGTTATCTTCAACCCGGATCACTACATCTCCATTCTCTTCAAAGAAATAAAGTTTCAGAAGCTTTTCCCCTTCCTCCTTCACATCCAGGCCATGCTCCAGAGCATTCTCAACGATGGGCTGCAGGGCAAGCTTCGGAACCAACTCCTGCTGCACAGACGGATCGATATTCCACTCCACCTTAAAATCATTGTCATGCATGATCAGCTGGATTTCCAGATAAGCTTCGATATTCCGAATACAGGTTTCCACAGTCACCATATCTGCTCCCTTACTGAGCGCTGTCCGGTAAAATGTAGATAATGCCAGTGTCACACGGCTGATCTCCTTCTGACGGCTCTTAATCGCCATCCAGTTTATAATAGAAAGAGAATTATAAAGAAAATGGGGATTGATCTGGGCAGTCAACGCTTTCAGTTCAAATTCCTTCAGAGCGATCTTATTTTCATACACTTCTTCGATCAGTCGATTAATTTCATCCATCATATGGTGAAAGCTTCTCACCAGCTGTCCTACCTCATCTCCAGAATCACTGTAAACCGTAACTTCACGGCTTCCCTGGTTCACCTGTTCCATATTTCTGGTAAGCTGCTCAATCTTTCTGGTAAACAGCTTAGAAAACGTCATTCCAAGCACAATGATGATCACAACACAGAAGCCGATCAGTGGGATCTCACTGATCAATACTTTTGAAACCGAGCTCTCGATCACAGCCGGAGGTTTGTAAAAATAATAGGTCCATCTTGTTTCATGTCCGCTGCTGCTGACATAGGTATATTCTTCCCTCAGACGATCCAGCTTTTTTGCGGTTTCTTTCTGTGCTGAAATATCACTGGCCGCCAGATTTTCTCCATGATAGACGATATTTTGCTGATCATCCACCACAAAGCCTCCGGAATTCCGTTCAATAATATTAGCCAGAGGCTGGAATACTTTTCCGTAATCCAACAAAATACAGAGCACAGCCTCCCTGATCTTACCATCATATATTTCCCTGACTGCCGCGATCTGACGATTATCCCGGTCCACGATCCACTGAACCGTCACGGTATTATTTAATTTGTCACTCCACCATTCCCCATCAACCTCTGAAAGCGGAGCCAAGGTATATTCATGGCGCACGGGAATGCTTTCTGCAAAAAGATGTATCCCCAGAATTGCTTCGTGGTAGGATTTCGGCACCGTCAACAGCGGATCCACAACTTCCGTATACTGTTCATATGCAGTATAACGATCCATATCTTTGTTGAAGATCACCTCCTGGATTTCAGGAGAATAGGTAAGATAATTCAAAAGGCTGGCATAAATTTCGATCTGCCCGTCAATGTTTTCTCTGGTCTGCTCCAAAATGGAGTACATATCCTCCATCTCATTTTTCCGTACAAGACTACTCATACGACTGTGACTATACAGTGCCAACACAGTCATCGGCACCAGGGATACCACCACAAGAAGATTTGTCAGCTTGTACCGGTATTTCATATTATTATACTTCTTCAGAAGACTCTTCATCCTCATTGTTTCCTTTCCGATAGGACTCCGGGCTGCTTCCGTAATATTCCCGGAAGCTCCGGCAGAAATACGAAGAATTGGCAAATCCTACCTGCTCGCTGACCATGGCTACTTTCATGTTGGTAGTTCGTAGAAGCTCCTTGGCCTTTTCCATGCGGAACACACGGATAAAACGATTCAGGTTCATCCCCGTCTCCTTCTTGAAAATAAAGCTGAGATAGCCGGAAGAAAGATATACTTTTTCTGCCAATGTTTCCAGATTCAGATCTTCCGCATAGTGATTGTAAATATAATTTTTGACTGCTGCCACCTCATCTCTGGATTCGCTCATGGAACGGTCCAGGAACTCCTCGTACTGGCGGATATTTTTTTCTGTAACCTCAATGATCTCCTGAATGGTAGAACAGCCATACAGATGATCCACCTCCAGATCCAGCCTGTGCTCTCCGGCAAAACGATTCTCCTGAAACAGCTCCCTTATCACATTGGAAAAAACAAATTTCACATACATGGCCGAAAACTGGGTATTGGACTGATATTTGGATGCCAGGCTGCGGAAATGGCTCCACAGCTGCTTCACATCCTTTCTGGAAATATCTTCTGAGATTTTTTCCATAAGCCTGGAATCCTGCTCCTCTTCTCCGGTATTTTTTTCCTCGTCCTCCTCGCTGGTGTAGACATGAATATCCGGATGATAAAATTTTTCTTCCATCTGCTGCTCCAGCTGTTCCATGATTTCCGGCAGTTCCTGATATCCGTCAAAACGCCGGCTTACAGCCAGATGAAAGCGAACAGGATGAAGGCGCTTCAGAAGATTATAGACATTTTTTGCCACAAGGACATAATCACAGTACACATCCTTAAAAAGAAGCAAAGACTGACGGCCATTAAGATTCAAATAGAAGAAAGAACGGCGAAGCTCTTCCCGGATCTCAAGGGGAACCTCATCACTGGCAGAATCAAAAAAAGCTTCATCCGATTCAATAAGAATTGCACAGTGCCACTGCTCCCAGACAGAAAAATCCACAATTCCTTCCGCTTCCTTCAGACGCTCCTGATCTCCGGAATAAATGTAGCCCAACAGAAAATACTGCTGAAGAAAGCTCTTTTCTTTTATGGACTGCTGCTCTTTATTTTTCCGGGATGCGATCTCCTTCTGGATCTTCTGTATGGTGTCATGAAAGCGGTCCGGATCCACCGGTTTCAGTACATAATCCGTCACACCATAGCGGATCGCCTCCTGAGCAAAAGCAAAATCTCCATAACCGCTGAAAATGATAATTTCCAGATCCGGATATTCCTCTCTTGCTTTTTTTGAAAGCTCCAGACCATCCATATGCGGCATTTTGATATCTGTCAGCATCAGATCCACCGGATGCTTTCTCAGCTCATTTAATGCCAGCTTGCCATTAGCCGCCTCATAAATCTCCCACTCTCCCTCCTCCATAGACAGAAGAAAGCGGATTCCGTCACGTTCCAGTTTTTCATCATCTACCACCAAAACTCTGTACATTCCTCACCTCGCCAAATATGGCCTGATCCACGTAAAAGCACGCAGAGCAGGCCGTTTTTCTTTCATTTTAACATTATTCAACTAATTTGTCAGCCCTTAACAGCTCCTGCAACCACACCTTCAATGATATATTTCTGGCATGCAAGATAGAAGGCAATGATCGGAATGATGGAAAGAACAAGAACGCCCATCATCGCTCCCATATCAATGGTTCCGTAACCGCCCTTCAGATACTGGATGGCAATGGAAATGGTTTTATATTTCTTGATATCAAGTACCAGATATGGAAGAAGATAATCATTCCAGATCCACATGGTTTCCAGGATCGCTACAGTTACACAGGTCGGTTTCATAACCGGAAGAACCACTTTAAAAAATGTCTGGATCGGGGTACAGCCATCGATCATGGCAGCTTCCTCGATCTCGATCGGAATGGATTTTACAAAACCGCTGAACATAAATACCGCAAGTCCTGCTCCATATCCAAGATAAATGATGATCAGTCCCCACGGAGTATTCAGTTTCAGGATGTTTGCAATCTTGGAAAGAGTAAACATTACCATCTGGAATGGTACGACCATGGAAAACAGGCACAGCATGTACATGGTTTTTGTCAGCGTGTTGGTAACACGGTTGATATACCAGGCACACATGGAGGTACAGAGCAGAATTACCGCAACAGAAAATACTGTGATAAATAATGTCCATCCAAATGCCTGGAAAAATCCGGTTTTTGCTAGACCATTTACATAGTTTTCCAGACCTACGAACATTTTATCCGTTGGGATTGCAAAGGGATAACGGCTGATGTATGCTTTTTTCTTAAAAGAATTAATCAAAACCAGAAGGATCGGGAAAATATAAGCAACAGATACCACACTCAGGATCGCAGTCCACAGACCGCTGAATTTTACTTTTTTATTCATTACTGCTGTACCTCCTTACTTCTTGTGAGACGATTCTGGATCATGGCAATTGCTCCAACCAGGATAAAGAAGATCACGGCCTTCGCCTGTCCTACACCTTCCCATCCGGTACGTCCATAGAAGGTATTGTAAATATTCAGTGCAAGCATTTCTGACATATTGGAAGGCTCACCATTTGTAAGAGCAAGGTTCTGGTCAAAAAGCTTGAAGGAGTTGGTAAGTGTCAGGAAAGTACAGATGGTGATGGACGGCATGACCATAGGAATGATCACATGCTTCAGAAGCTGTCCTTTGTTCGCACCATCGATCTGTGCAGCCTCGATCAGTTCACCCGGGATATTCTGGATACCTGCAATGTAAATGATCATCATATATCCGATCTGCTGCCAGCACATCAGGATCACAAGACCCCAGAATCCGTAAACAGAAGAATATGTAAGTGTTTTATTGATCTGAAGAAGCAGACCGTTTAACAGAAGCTGCCATACATAACCAAGGATGATTCCACCGATCAGGTTTGGCATAAAAAATACAGTACGGAATATATTGGTTCCTTTGATCTTCTTGGTCAGAAGCAACGCAACTGCAAAACCGATCACATTGATCAGAACTACTGATACAACCGTAAATGCGGTGGTGTACCATAATGCATGTCCAAAGGTTCCATCCTCAGTAAAAATCTTCACATAGTTCTGTAATCCCACGAATTTTGCATCCGTTACTGTGGTAAATTTACAGAAGGAAAGATATACGCCCATGATAAAGGGAACGATAAATCCAATGGTAAATGCCAGCAGGGTAGGCAGGACAAAAACCGGAAAATACTTTTTCATCATCTTATTCTGCATGTTTTCTCTTCCTTTCTCCTGAGGATGCATCCTTCCCTACTTTACACATCCTCTCTTCATTAAAAGAGGCAGGCGGAAACCGCCCACCCCTTCGTGATCACGTTTCAGTTATACCTTATCAGCCTTCATTTGCTGCTTTGTACTCTTTTGCCCATCCGTCAACAAATGCAGTTTTCACAGCATCCCACTCGCCGGTACCCTGTGCATACTCAAGCATTGCACTGCCGACCTGGTTTTTCCACTCTTCAGAAGGCATGGTTGTAAAGTTCCATGAAACCGGAGTTTTACCAGCTTTTACATATTCGTCGGCTGCTTTTACAAGCGGATTTGCAGACTCATAATTCTCATCAAAGGTCTTGAATGGTGTTGTAAATCCCATTTCCTGGCTTATAGATTCTCTTCCTTCATCACTTGTGATAACCCAGCTGAGGAAATCAAGAGTTGCCTGGATATCCTTCTCATCTGCTTTTTTGTTTACGCACCAGTAGTTCTCACTGCCTGTGCAAAGTCCCTGGTCCTCTTCACCATCTACACCAATATAGATTGGAAGCATTCCCATATCCTCGTCTGCTACTTCGTTATCTTTGATGTTATCATAAGCCCAGGTTCCATTCTGATAGAACACAGCCTCTCCAAGACCAAATTCAGCATTTGCATCATCGATAGTCTTGCTGGAAAGAAGGCTTGGCTCACAGGTAGAATCTGTGATATAAAGGTCAAACAGGTTCTTGAAGTTGTCAAGATAGGTCCCTTTGATCGCATCTGTGGATGTGATTCCGTCTTCTTTGTACTCATAATAGATTGGAAGGTTTGCAAGGTGTGTCTTGAAGCGCCAGTCACTGGAAGAATCAAAGCCTGCGGAAGTAAATGCACCGTCAACTCCAAGGTCATCTTTCTTAGCCTGGATATCATCTGCAACCTTCTTTAATGTCTCAAAATTGTTGATCTCATCTGCAGACTTGATCACAGCGCCATCCATCTCACAGTATTTCTTAAGAAGCGCTTTGTTGTAAATAATTCCATATGTTTCAATTACATAGGCGATACCGTCAACTGCACCGCTGTCCTCCTTCAGTACGAAATCGTCACTCTCCACATTTTTATAAACATCGCTGTCTTTCAGGTCATAGCAATAATCCTTCCAGGATGCAAGTCCAACTGGTCCGTTAACCTGGAACAGTGTCGGAACCTCATCCTTGGCCATCTCTGATTTCAGAGTAGACTCATAAGTTCCGGAAGCAGCTGTAACAACGGTAACCGGTACACCAGTCTCATCGGTGTATTTCTTTGCCAGGTCTGACCACTGATCTGCCTGCTCCGGTTTAAAATTCAGATAATAAACAGAGCCTTCACTGTCATCCCCCTTTGCCATAGCCGGAACTGCCGGGATCATAGTAGCTGCCATCAAAGCTGCAAGACCAAATGCTGTTGCTTTTTTCATTCTCATAATCGTACCTCTCCTTTACCTTATATGATATTCAATTTGTTTCGCGGATATGCTTAAAACGTCCATTTCGCATATTCCTGACCGATAAGCTTCAAATCAGCTTCTCGATTAACTTGATATTATTGTAAATCGAAGAGGTCATTTTCACTATATAAAAAAATCAAGAAACATGTTGATTTTTTTATATAGTAAAAATATTGATATTTTATCATGAAAAAAGAAGCCGGAACAGGCTTACTCCCATTCCGGCTTCTTTCATATATTATTTTCGATTCATCATGCTTTATTGACAGATCCGAAAAGCTCCATTTTCTCTTTAACAGTAGCTTTGATCGCTTCTGCTCCAGGTGCAAGAAGCTTACGTGGGTCATATCCTTTACCCTGCTGATCTTTACCCTCTTCAATGTATTTACGTGTAGCTTCAGCAAATGCAAGCTGGCACTCTGTATTTACATTGATCTTGGAAACGCCAAGGCTGATCGCTTTCTTGATCATGTCTGCCGGGATACCTGTACCACCGTGAAGAACAAGCGGCATATCTCCTGTCAGTTTCTGAATAGCATCCAGAGTCTCAAAGCTTAAGCCCTGCCAGTTAGCCGGATATTTTCCGTGAATGTTACCGATACCAGCTGCAAGGAAGTTGATTCCGAGATCTGCAACTCTCTTGCACTCCTCAGGATCAGCGCACTCGCCCATACCAACAACACCATCTTCCTCGCCACCGATGGAACCAACCTCTGCCTCAAGAGACATGTTGTGCTCAGCAACGATCTTAACCAGCTCTTTAGTCTTAGCTACGTTCTCATCGATCGGATAATGAGATCCGTCGAACATAATGGAAGAGAAACCAGCCTCAACACATTTCAGGCATCCATCATAGCTGCCGTGGTCAAGATGAAGAGCAACCGGAACAGTGATGTTCAGCTCTTCCATCATACCGTTAACCATACCTACAACAGTCTTATAACCTGTCATGTATTTACCGGCACCCTCGGAAACACCAAGGATTACAGGAGAGTTGAGCTCCTGAGCTGTCTGAAGGATAGCTTTTGTCCACTCAAGGTTGTTGATGTTGAACTGACCAACTGCATAATGGCCTGCTTTTGCTTTTTTCAGCATTTCTGTTGCGTTTACTAACATGATAAAATCCTCCTAACCTGTATTAGGATACGGAAAAACCGTGTCCTTTATATCCAACCGTACTCATAATAGCAGATTTCCTTTGGTAAGTCCAGTATTTTACCAAAAATGCTGATGCTGTGGGAATTATTATTTTTTTTGAGAAAAAGCTTGCAATTTTATCAAATGTTATATATAATACATTTGTTGTTCACGGATGGATTCCCGAGTGGCCAAAGGGGGCAGACTGTAAATCTGTTGGCACCGCCTTCGAAGGTTCGAATCCTTCTCCATCCAGCGAATTTAGCTCTTACATCTTTGCGATGTAGGAGCTATTTTTTTTGTGCAAAAAGAAAACCGCAAAGGGGCCGCAAAGCCGCGGCCCCTTTGCACACCCCTCGGGCTTTTTTAAGGAGTTCTTGGTTGTGGATGAGGGGAGGGTGTTGACTTGTGTCTGTATGCTTGGGTATTGGATGTGGGACGCTGTGCCGATCTGGTTCCTGTATGCTTCGGTGTTGGATGCGGGATGCTGTGCCGATTTATTTTTTGGGGGATACGGCCGGCTGCTTTATTGGTTATGGATTGTTTTGAGGCCGTTTTCTGTATGCTTCGGTGTTGGATGCGGAACACTGTGCCGATCTGGTTCCTGTATTCTTCGGTGTTGGACGTGGAACGTTGTGCCGATTTATTTTTATATATTGTGTTTTTTGGGCACTGGGCAGAATGTACATTCGCTTCTATTGTCTGCTCTCTGCGGTTGAATTTTCAGCCGGGGATGTGGCAGCGGTATGGGCTGCTGCGGAGGAGGTGTGATACTGCTTAGGCTGCGGGGATCGGCGTTATTGAGACAGGGGCTGCTGTCTGAGCCAGAGGCGAGTTCTGCCCCTGTCTCAATGTTTTTAGCCGATTTCCGGAGCCTTAGCAGTATCCGCCGACGGAGCCCTGCCCGTACCGCTGCCACATCCCCGGCGTACGGTTCATTCAATCCACCACACAAAGAAAAAGACGGCCACCCCCCAAAAAGCGAGACAGCCGTCCTTTCCTCACACATCATACATAGGAAATCGAAACACCGAAAAAAATCTATTTGTTAACTCTGTTAACCGTATTACCATCCAGAAAAGCCTTGATATTATCAACCGTAATATCCATGATCCTCTGTCTGGAAGCCTGAGCAGCCCAGGAGATATGCGGAGTGATGATGCAGTTTTTAGCCTTGAGAAGCGGATTATCCCCCTTGATCGGCTCAGTAGAAACAACATCAAGACCAGCAGCATAAACCTTCCCACTATTCAGAGCATCTGCCAGATCCTGCTCAACAACAAGCTGACCACGGCTGTTGTTGATAAGGATAACTCTATCCTGCTTCCTTTGTTTGCAAGAACGATAACATCTCCCGGCTGAGCCATATCCAGTGCTTTATGGAACAGAAGGTTATCTCCTGCCGGTGCATTTACTGTAAATGCAGTTCCCAGAAGTCTTGCCTTCGGGTTCAGCGGGAAAATGCTGGAATCTACGGCAGCGATACTTCCACAGTTATCATCAATATTTGCAACTGGAATTCCACGGAAGGCTTCTACTAATTCTTTTGACGGTCTTTCAAAGTTTCGTCTGATCCTACATCCTAATGCCATATGAAAACCTCTCTTCTTTTGATTTTCTTTTTTAATTGTATTTATCATATCATACAAGCTTACTATTGAATAACGAATAATTTCTCTGTATAATATAAATAATTTTTATATTATCAAAGCTTACCCCCCTATAGACAACACCAAAGAAAAGGAGCTGTTCATATGAATCTTGCTGAAATCGAAACCTTTCTCACCATTGTAAATACCAAGAGCATCACCCGTACAGCGGATCTTCTTTTTCTTTCCCAGCCTACTGTCAGCCACCGGCTCACATCTCTGGAGAACGAACTGGGTTTTCCCCTTGTGATCCGTCAGAAAGGCCACAAGCAGGTGGAACTGACTGCCAAGGGAACAGATTTTATCATCCTTGCGGAACGCTGGATGTCTCTCTGGAAGGAAACTATGGAGTTGCAGCGCAATCAGGATTCCCTGCTGCTTACCATCGGCTGTACAGACAGCCTGAACGTAGCTGTTTTCGCACCACTATATGACAGGATCTTAAATGAGCAGACCAAGCTGGACCTGAACATCGAGTCCCATCATTCTTCAGAGCTCTACGGTCTTCTTGGAGAACACAGCATTGATATCGGATTTGTCTACCACAAATTGCATTACAAGAATATCATAACAGAGAAAATCTTCGAAGAAAAACTTTATCTGATACAATCGGATCAGCCAGTGATTCCGGCTCCGGCAATACATACCGATGAGCTGGATCCATCCCTGGAGCTGTTTTTAAGTTGGGATGACAATTATCAGATCTGGCATGACCGCTGGCTTTCCTCCGCTTCCAGGCCTCACATTGCGGCAGATACCATCACACTTTTGGACCGTCTCTGGAAAAAACCGGGAAACTGGATGGTCGCACCACAGTCTGTGATCCTGGAGCTTTCCCATTACCGGCCTCTTTTTATCAGTGAACTGAAAAACACACCGCCAAACCGTGTCTGCTATAAGATCAAGCATAAATATCCAAAGTCCACCAGCAAACGTGCCGTGGAATTCTTCGAAAATGCACTGGAAGACTTTCTTGCAGAATCCACTCCGTCCTTCCCGATCGGGCAGGTATGGGAACGCCAGAAATAAAAAAACGGTAAGCACAAGTCCGTCAGGAAGATTTTCTGCTTTACCGTTTCTTCTTATTATATTATTTATACCAGGATTTTTGATCCACCGCTTTCCGCCACATAAAGCAACAACGGGCTTCGACTTGTTTCATCATATATCAAGAACACTTTGTTTACAAGGATTTTCAGCATTTCCATGAAAAACAATATTTCGTCTGATTGCGTCTATTTTCTTTTATTTGTCACAAAAATTGTCATAAAAGAGCCACGCCCGATAAAGGGAATGGCTCTGATTATTACATTATATTTTCAAGCTTTTTTATTTCATTCTGTACTCTTGCAGCATCTACGTGATTGTATATGTTCATTGTAATGCTTATGTCACTATGTCCCATAATCATTTGTAAAACTTTGATATCTAGGCCAGCTTCTGCACATCTGGTGCAAAACGTATGCCTCAGCATATGTGGATGTGTCAAGTATAGGACAAAAAAATTTTATTTTTTTCTGCCGAAGACTATCTGACGTTTCCATCAGGTAGTCCCAGCACCTTTATTATCTTCTGATAAATCATTCTTGTCCTGCTCAAGTTATCTCTGTTCTGAAAAAATATCGTCAAAATTCCATTCGATTTCAATTTCATCCTGAATCAGAGAAACAGCAGCACCCGTCACTGCAATCAGCCCCACTCTCCAGTTCATACAGGTAAGCCACAAAAGAATACAGATAAAATTCAGATGCGCACTGTTCCATGTACATGTCTGAAAAACAAATCATCACACCTGGCATTACTCGGTAAACCGTCATAACGCCCTCTCCTGTCGCATCATTTAACATAAGAACAGCGCAATTCTCATTCTGAATCACAGGCTTCACATTACTTCCAAGACTTGCAATTTCATTTACATTCAAATTTCTTCTCCTTTCACATAGTGGTATTTCTTTGTATTAGTTTCATCTAACCTTTTTTTCTATTATCTTAACATGAGAATCGAGCATTATCCAGACCTGAACGGACGACAATAATCCATTTAGACAAAAATAAAGTTCCAGACTTATTATCTGAAACTTTATTATAAATCCAGCATCATTGCATTACTTCACACAACGGAAATATACCATAGAACCGTCAACATGGATATCCGTTTCTTTATATAGTTTTTGAAGGATATCTCTCAGCTCTTTCTCCGTCTGAAACGGTGGAGAAAACCACCCTTTCTTTGCAAGAATATTTTTTACCAGCCAATCTGTCCGTTTCGATTTTCCCCTGATTTGACACTCCCCACAGCTAAAGTAGGGGGATTCTTGCTTCTCCCACTACTGCATTGGCAAACACCTTACGGTACTGCAATGTCTTACACAGTGTCCACAAGCTATATTTATACTGTTCCCGTATGCCCTACGGTACAGTTTTTATCTTTATGCAGACTGCATCTGCAGTCCTTTTTTCAGAATATTGATACTTGCTTTCGTATCCCGGTCATGAACCGCATGGCATTTGGGACACTCCCAGATACGAATGCCCAGATTTTTTATCCGTGGATTTCTGTAGCCACAACAGCTGCAGGTCTGACTGCTCGGATACATCGTTGGTACTCTGTGAATTTCATTTCCATACCAGCCAGCTTTATATTTCAGCATTTCAAAAAATTTTGCCCAGGAAACACTCGCTATCGATTTTGACAGTTTATGATTCCGGATCATCCCCTTAACATTCAGATCTTCAATACAGATGGTTTGGTTTTCACGCACCAGCATCGTTGACTGTTTCTGCAGGAAATCATTCCGCTGATTGGTTACTTTCTCATACACTCTTGCCACCCTGATCCGCTGCTTCTCGCGGTTATAGGAATCTTTTTGTTTTCGGGAAAGCCTGCGCTGTTCTCTTATGAGTTTTCGCATTGAGCGTTCCAGATATCTGGGATTTGATACCGTATTTCCATTACTGTCGGAGTAGAACGCTTTGATTCCGACATCAATCCCTATCGTTCCGCCAGCATTTGAGCGTGGTTCCGGTTCAAAATCAACATTTAAAACCGCAAAATATTTTCCAGCCGGTGTGTGCTCAATGATCACGTGATTAATCTTTTCCACTTCCATCGACTGCCGTATTTTAACAAATCCAAGTTTCGGAAGTTTGATATATCTTCCCACAATACGAATATTATCTTTTTGATTTACCGTTCTGTATGACTGGAACCGGTTATGTTTACTTTTGAAGGTTGGATAGGAAGCCCGTTTCTCAAAGAAATTCACAAATCCCCGGTCGAGATCCCGCAAAGACTGCTGTAATGCAATGGAATCTGCTGCTTTCAGAAAGGCAAACTCCTCTCGCTTTTTCAGTTCAGTCAGCATGGCGGAAGTCTGGGAATAGCCGATCTTTTCCCCATTTTCATAGCCTTCCTTACGCATGGCAAGTCCCCGGTTGTAGATGAACCGGCAACATCCCAGGGTCTGATGGATGAAGTTTTTCTGTTCTCTGTTCGGGTAGATCCTAAATTTAATTCCTTTTTGCATTATCCCATCTTATCCTTTTGTCTCTGCGATGTTTTCTGGTTTTCAATATACTGTTTTACTGTTTCCAGCGGAGCACCGCCCACCGTCGATACAAAATAGCTGTTTGTCCAGAGAGTCGGCATTTTCGTTTTAAGATAGGGAAATTCATGTCTTAAAATTCTGGACGTATAGCCTTTAAATGACTTTACAGCTTTGTGGATGCCAAACTGAGGATCTACTTCCAAAAGCATATGAACATGATCTGGCATGATCTCCATTTCCAGAATGTCTACAGAAAGATTTGTAGCATACTCTGTGAGCAGCTCCTTCAGCCGGACGTCCACACCGTTAATTAATACTTTTCGTCTATACTTTGGACACCATACTACATGGTATTTACAGGAATAGACGACATTGTTGTTTGATTTATATGTTGTGTTCATATTTATATTATACTATAGTTCATTAGTTAATACAATTACTATTTTGTCCATCTTCAATTACTTGCATAAATTCGATGGACGCGTCTTATATCCCCATAACTGAAGCAAGGGGTTTTACGACGCATTGGATAAAAACAGGCAATGAAATCGCCGCCTGGTTTCAAAACACGCCATATTTCATGAAATGCTTTTTGCTTATCAAGAAATGCATGAAAACCATTCATACTGACAACGGTATCAACAGATTCATTCTCCATTTGCAGGTTTCCCACATCCCCCTGAATACATTTGATATGCGCATGACTACCAAGTCTTTTTCTGGCTTGTTCAAGCATATCCATGCTGTAATCAATACAAGTAATATGTGCATTTTTCAGAGAGCTCCATTTGTTTTCCGTAAATACAGCAGTTCCAACCGGAACATCAAGAAGCTTTCCTGAAAAGTCATCAGGAACATATGATAAAACTTTTCGTGCTATATCATTATCATCCGTGCCACTCCAAAATAACTTAATATACAGTTTGCTGAAAATATTTCTTTGCGTAAGAACATCGTCATATATATTTTTTGATGTTTCATAAGCATTTTGTATTTTGTCTGCCATATTACCTTCCAAATTTAATTTTAATTCTAAAAGCTTAAAACTATCGTTCTCTAATCTTCCTGACATTACGATTCATGAGGTGTCTTCCAATATGTCTATAAGCAAATGCTTTAAAGGCTGAAATTTCTTGATGATGTTCCCTCAACAGTTCATCTGGACAATCATAAACACCAAAATCCTGATTGATTCCCTCGCTCTGAATATAAGTATTGTTCCTATCAAACTCAATAATGAGATTTCTGAAATCCTTGACTGCTACTCCATAACCGCAAAATGCACCTGTACATTCCGAATTTTGTTCCTGTAACTTCTTTATGTAGGTTTTATCCAAAATGAAAGCTTCCAGTTCGTACCACTGATTTTCGAAATTAATTTCTACCCAGCTATGGAAAATACTTTTTGGAGCATTACGGTAAACAAACCCGGTCATAGCCCCTTTCTGCAATCTTTTATCAATCGTAAAACCATGTACTCTGCATGGAATATTGCAGGCACGTAAAAGTGCCATAAATAAAGTTCCTTTTGTATTACATTGTCCATAACCATCTGCAAGTACTTTTGAAGCTGAAATTCCGTCATCAATATTATATCCAAATAAAACATCATCTCTTACATAGTTGTAGATTGCCTTAATCCTTTCAAATTCACCCATTTCCTTCCATTTCATATTTTGAATAAGTTTTTGAATTGCCGGATTAGAAAAATCAACCATTCGTGTTTCCCTAAGATACTTATCTTTCATTTCCTATCGCCTTTCCCATAGGTTTTCTCACAACACAATGCATTCGCATACCTTTACGAATTTCAAATTTTTCTACTTTTAATCCTGCTTTTTTGCAACATTTTATGACCACATCTCTTGTTGGCACTTGGACATCTCCATGTCCGCATATATTTGCCAACGGCATTTCCAATGTATTCATTAGCCATACCAATACTTTATTGTCACTGGTCACATCTCTCAGTATCAATCTTCCATTTGGGCGAAGACATCTTTTCACACTGTCAAAAAATGCCTGTGGATCCGGATAATGATGGAAGCTCATAGAACAAATAATTGCATCAAATGAATCCTTTTCAAAAGGAAAGTTCTCACAGTCTCCTACAACAAATGTTGCATTTGGAATTTTTTTCTTTTTTGCCTGTTCAATCATAGCAGGAGTCAGATCCAGTCCTGTATAATGCCGGTCTGGATGTTTTTCTGCTAATAAAGAAATCATTGGAGCAGGCCCACAGCCTGCATCTAATAAATCTCTAAATGGCTCCTTCTCTAATTCTTCCAGAATATCCGGATAATCTTTCTTGCACATTTCGTAAATGCCAGCATGGTTACTTTCATATCTTCCTGCTGCTTTTGTAAACTCTTTAATTGACAATTTTTTATATTCTTCATTTTTCATGCTTTTTTCTCCAATCACTGTACCTTTTTCGCCTTGCATCCGCATTTCTTCATTTTTTTCATATAAGCATAAAACTGCTTATGCAATTCCCTCATTTCATCTGGTGCCTTCATAGCATGTTGATACATAAATTTATCTCCAAAACTGCTTCCAAATGTAACTGCCAGCATAATCGTCAGAAATGACAATGGTAAAAAGCGAAAAATATTCATTTTCCATGGTGACAGTTTACCCTTTTGTTTTCGCAAAAAATTAAAATTTCTTTTCATCCTTTCTGCTGTTTTCCTCATGATTTTCCATTCTTTTCCCACTTTCTCCGGATCGTCTGATTCATAATACGCATCTGCAATCGGTACCACCATAGCAAGATGACAAAGCTGCCATAGATGCATATCCGTTACTTTCTGGTATGGTATATGAGCATGCCTCAATATCTCTGAAAACTGCTTAGTTCTTTCGGATTTATTTCCTGATATTTCTGCAAATGTTGTTGGCTGAATCAACCTTGGAGTAAGTGCTGCATCAAGGATACCATCATCATTTATACTTCCGCCTGCTCCTGGAAAAGCCGGTAATATTCTTCCTTTTCCGACAATGTCTTCCCATTTATTGTAACTGTCCAGTGAATTTATCATTGTAACAATCGTATTACTTTTATTATTTTTCAATTCAGTAAGTGCTTCATACAGCTGGTTTTCCCGGACAGTAAGCAAGACAAAATCATAAATATCATCGTTTGGTAGTTCTCCAAGAATCCTAATCTCTGCCTTTATTACTTCCTGATTTTTCTTATATTTCAATCCATTATTTCTTAAAGCCTCAAGTCTTTTACCTCTGGCATAAATATTTGTATCATAACCGGCTTCTGCAAATAAAGCCGCATACAAGGATCCAATCACACCAGCACCATAAATCAATATTCTCATAAGAATCTTTCCTCTCCTCTTACCCCAGCGCCACATCCAAGATCATCATCAAACTAAATCCAATTGCAAAGAAAAGCGTACCGATATTCGAGTGCTGTCCCTGAGACATTTCCGGAATTAGTTCTTCAACCACGACATATAACATAGCTCCTGCTGCAAAGCTGAGTAAATATGGTAATGCCGGGATTACCAGCTGTGCGACAAGAATCGTCATTACTGCTCCAATCGGTTCAACGACTCCTGAAAGTACACCTCCCAGAAATGCCTTTCTCTTACTTTCACCCTCTGCCCTAAGCGGCATGGATATAATCGCTCCTTCTGGAAAATTCTGGATAGCAATTCCAAGTGATAAAGCAAGTGCACTTGTTGCTGTAATCTGTGCATTTTCAGCAAGAAATCCTGCATACATTACACCAACTGCCATACCTTCAGGGATATTATGTAATGTAACTGCCAACACCATCATCGTAGTACGGCCAAGTTTGCTTCTCGGTCCCTCTGCCTGATCACTTCCAACATGAAGATGTGGAATCAAATGATCAAGTGCGAGTAAAAACAATATACCAATCCAGAACCCAACAACTGCCGGAACAAACGATAAAGTTCCCATATTCTCAGATTGTTCAATTGCCGGAATCAGAAGACTCCAGATTGAAGCAGCAACCATTATACCTGCTGCAAACCCTGCAAGTGCACGTTGCAGTAACTTGCTAAGTGTTTTTCTCATAAAAAACACGCATGCTGCACCTAGCGTTGTTCCAACAAATGGAATCAGTATACCTTCAAAAACATTCATTAGCATTATGTATTCCTTTCTGTATAGTCAAAAGTACTTTCACATCGTTCTGTTGTTAGTTTTAACTAACTACCATGTATAAAAGAAACCGTGCAAAAAGCAAACTGTAATTTCACACGGTTTTCCTTATGTTTAAGTATATCACTTACGAAATCATATAACAATATAATTCTTTTAACAATTTACAAGAGAAAGATCATCCATGTATGCACAATCTGCAAAAATCTCAGATGCTGTGCGAATTCCCTTGCTCTCAGCGATATCACCAAGAACTGCTCCTGCACAGTAATAAACGATCAGATTTTTGTCATACTCGCAGATTGCCTCACAGATCGCTGTGGAAATATCCTCGTCATACTGGCAGCCATTCCCCATTGCTCCATGAGGAGCGACATGCTGAAGCTTCATTCCGTAGCTCTTGGTAAATGCAGCCAGTGCTCCGATCTGGTATCTGACATAATTCTTAACTTCATCATGAGAGAGAACCATCTTTCTTCGTCCAAAGCCAAGAAGATCCGGATATCCAGGATGGGCTCCAACCATAACGCCACGTTCCTTTGCCATGCGGACTACCTTATCCATTACCATCGGATCGCCTGCATGCCAGCCATATGCAACATTTGCTGTTGTGACATATTTGATGATCTCTTCATCGCCGCCAAGCTTATATGCGCCAAAGCTCTCACCCATGTCACTGTTTAAGTCGATACTGTACATGTTGCTACCTTTCTTTCTTTACTTGTTGAAATTATAACATGTTAAATAAAAATAATAAAATAGATTATTTTTTCAGAATATATTAATATTTTCTATATTTCTTTTGCAATAAATTTTACTTTTCTTTGATCCGTTCTTTGAAAAGCTGTTGACAAAGATTTTTATATATGATTAAATAGTCATATGAACATTAATTCATATATTCATATAAAAAACAAACGAATCAGCAAGGAGAGTTCATATGGAAGAAAAATTAAAGAAAGATTCCATGAAGTCCGCAGATTCCTGCGGCTGCGGTCACGAGCATGCGCATCACAGCCATGATGAGCATGAAGAACATCACGATCATGAGCACCATGATGAGCACTGCGGCTGTGGCTGCGAGAATCATGACCATGAAGATCATGAACATGAGCCTCCTCACCACCATGAGCACTGCAGCTGTGGTTGTGAGGATCATAAACACGAACATCATGCTCACGAGCACAAACATCATGAACATGAGCATCCTCATCACCATGACGAGCACTGTGGTTGTGGTTGCGAGGATCACGAGCACGAACATCATGCTCACGAGCACCTTCACCACCATGACGAGCACTGTGGTTGTGGCTGCGAGGATCACGAGCACGAACATCATGCTCACGAGCACCTTCACCACCATGACGAGCACTGTGGTTGTGGCTGCGAGGATCACGAGCACGAACATCATGAACATGAGCATCCTCATCACCATGACGAGCACTGCGGCTGTGGTTGTGAAGATCATAAACATGAACATCATGAACACGAGCATCATCACCATGACGAGCACTGCAGCTGTGGTTGTGAAGATCATAAACATGAACATCATGAACACGAGCACCTTCACCACCATGACGAGCACTGTGGTTGTGGTTGCGGAGATCATGAGCACCACGGTCACTCCCACAATGCTCTCACCGCAAAGCGTGTCTACATTCTGGAGAACCTCGGCTGCGCTCACTGTGCTTCCAAAATGGAGGAACGGATCCAGGCTCTTGAAGGCGTCGAAAGCGCTACCATTACTTTTGCAACAAAACAGCTTCGCTTAGGGGCTGCAGATCCAGACGCTCTGCTTCCGCAGATCCGCAAGATCTGCACATCCATTGAGTCTGAAGTTAAAGTTGTTCCGAGAAATCCAGCTCCGGCAGCTTCCACTGACACAACAACTAAGACCTATCTTCTGGAGAATCTAGGCTGCGCTCACTGCGCTTCCAAAATGGAGGAACAGATTGCAAACCTTGAAGGTATTTCCGAAGCAACCATCACTTTTGCAACAAAACAGCTTCGCTTAACTGCAAAGAATCCGGATCGATACCTGGATCAGATCCGTAAGATCTGTACATCCATTGAATCCGAAGTTCTTGTAAAAGAAAAGGATCCGAAGCCAAAGGCTCAGTCCCCAAAAACAGTGACTCACCAAACCGCTTCCAAGAAGAAATTTTTCTCCAGGGAAAACATAGATATCATCTGCATTATCATCGGTGCAGTACTCTTCGTTGCCGGAGAGATCATGGAACACAAAGGCTTTGGTACCAGTGCCACTCTTCCTGTATTTGTGATCGCATACCTGGCGCTTGGGGGTGTTATCGTTGTAAAAGCTGCCAAAAACATCTCTCACGGACAGATTTTTGACGAAAACTTTCTCATGAGCATTGCAACACTTGCCGCTTTTGCCATCAATGATTCTGCTGAGGCCGTAGGCGTTATGCTCTTTTACCGCATCGGCGAGCTTTTTGAGGAAAAAGCCGTTGAACGAAGCCGCGGGCAGATCATGGATGCCGTAGACCTTCGTCCGGAAGTTGTAAACCTGGTCACAGGCGATGATATCCAGGTAATTCCCTCTGAAGAGGCTCAGATCGGAGACATTCTTCTGGTCCGTCCCGGAGACCGCATCCCTCTTGATGGTATCGTAATTGAGGGAAACAGCCGTATCGACACTTCTCCGATCACAGGAGAGCCTGTACCGGTTGCTGTAAATGAAGGTGATGAGATCACTTCTGGTTGCGTCAACACTTCCGGCCAGCTTAAGATCCGCGTGGAAAAACCTCTGGAAGAATCCATGGTCACTCGTATTCTGGATTCCGTAGAAAACGCGGCAGCAAGCAAACCGAAGATCGACCGCTTTATCACACGTTTTGCCAGGGTTTATACTCCTTGTGTTGTAGGAATCGCAGTGGCAACTGCCATACTCCCATCCCTTGTTACCGGAAACTGGCATTACTGGATCTACACAGCCATTACTTTCCTGGTAATGAGCTGCCCTTGTGCTCTTGTACTTAGTATCCCGCTGGCCTTCTTCTCTGGGATTGGTGCCGGTTCTAAAAAGGGTATCCTTTTTAAGGGTGGCCTTTCCATCGAAGGATTAAGTAAGCTCGGCGCTGTGATCATGGATAAGACCGGTACTATCACAGAGGGTAACTTCCAGCTTCAGAAGGTTGTTGCCACCGGTAAATACACGGAAAATGAACTCCTTTCCATGTGTGCAGGCTGTGAACAGAACTCCACACATCCTATTGCAAACAGCATCGTTGCTGCCGCAAAGGAACGTGAGATCCAATTTGAAAAACCGATCTCCCTGGAAGAAATTTCCGGTCACGGGATCGTTGCGGAAATGCCGGAGGGAAAAGTTCTCTGCGGAAATCGCAAGCTGATGGATAAATTCGGAGTTACAATCGGAGAATTAAAGGAAGCCGCTTACGGCTCTGAAGTATTTATGGCAGTAAACGGAACCTTCGCAGGATATATGCTGATCTCCGATACCATCAAACCTGACGCAAAGGAAGCCATTGCTTCTCTGAAAAAGCTTGGTCTCCACACCGTTATGCTCACTGGAGACTCCGAAGACAGTGCACAGGCTGTAGGAAAAGATGCCGGAATCGATGAGATCTATGCAAAGCTTCTTCCGGAGGATAAGCTCAATGCCCTGAAAAAGGTCCGCCAGGCACATGGAACGGTTATGTTTGTCGGTGACGGTATCAACGACGCTCCTGTTCTTGCAGGTGCTGATGTAGGTGCTGCCATGGGAAGCGGTGCAGATGCTGCCATTGAAGCCGCAGATGCCGTATTTATGAATTCCAATGTAGATGCGATCCCTCAGTCTATCGCCATTGCACGAAGCACAAACCGTATTGCATGGCAGAACGTAATATTTGCCCTGGTGATCAAGATCGCAGTTATGATCCTTGGTCTTGCCGGACATGCTAACATGTGGATGGCCGTATTTGCAGACACTGGCGTTGCCATGATCTGCGTGCTGAATTCCATTCGTATCCTGTATAAAAAATAAGATCCGTTCTGCAGGGCAGATATCCTGCAGCGGATCCCTGTGCATCCATACAACTCCCCAGTGATGCAGAAAAGAATTTGACCGGTGCGTTTTTTTCAGCTACAATAGAAGTTAACAGTTTGGAGGATGCGCAAATGAAGAAAACACATATAGATTACCCGATCAATGATGATACACTGTACCGGCTTGCCGACCTGTTCAAGGTTTTCGGTGATCCTACCAGGATCCGTATCCTGTACGTACTTTCTGTGGAAGAGCTCTGTGTTCAGGATATTGCCGATCGTCTTTCCATGACCCAGAGTGCCATTTCCCATCAGCTCCGGGTACTGAAGCAGATGTCACTGGTCAAATTTCGAAGAGATGGAAAAACCATTTACTACTCCCTGGCAGACAGCCATGTGGCAACCATCATGAATCAGGGTCTGGAACACGTTACAGAAGAATAACTCATAAAACACAATGCAAAAAGCCAATCTGCTTCCTAATGGAAGAACAGATTGGCTTTTTTCTCTGCCTTACTCGTGCATCATTTGTATTTATCCCTCGCCCTGTGGTGAAGCACCATCGCTCCGTATGCAGGCATCTTCACCTGAAGAATCCCTGCATCTGCAATATATTCTTCCGGCATTTCCGTATAACCCTCTCCGGAAGAAAGCATCAGGCGCTGAAAAGCCGTTGCTTCTTTCCGGCTTACACCGGTTTTCCAGGCTGTTACCCTTATGTCTCTCTCCTGATCCTGATTATTAAGGATCACTATGATCTGTTCAGAATCAGAAAAACGACCATAGCTCAAGCCCTGATGATCGTTCCACAGAAATTCCAGGGAACCTTTTGCAAGAATCGGATATGCCTTGTGTATGCAGATCATACGTTTATGAAAGTCCAGCATCTCCTGGTCTTCTTTTCCCCAGGGATAAGTTCTGCGGTTATCCGGATCTGTAAAGCCGCAGACGCCGGCCTCATCCCCGTAATATACCGTAGGCGAACCAGGCCACGTCATCTGAATCACAACAGCCTCTCTCATGATAGCAGGATTGATGCCTGCAGATGCTGCCTCTGCGCCTGCGTAGGAAAGCCTTCCTACTCTGTGATTGGTCCTTGTCAGAAATCTGGAATGGTCATGGTTTGAAAGCTCATTCATGGCTCCATAAAGCGCGCCCATATGCAAAGACTGCATATGATGCTTCATCGCCCCGATAAAGGCCTCACTGTTGCCATAAAGGTCCTCCCGGTACTCATCACTGTGCTTCTCCATTCCGGTCAGGAACCAGGTTACAGGCTCCATAAAAGCGTCATAGTTCATAACCGTATCCCACTCATCGCCGCGAAGCCAGCTTTCCGGATTTCCGTAGTGTTCTGCAAGGATCACTGCATCAGGATTGGCTTCTTTTACTGTCCTCCGGAACTCTTTCCAGAAATGATGGTTAAAATCATTACTGTGGCCCAGATCTGCAGCTACATCCAGTCTCCAGCCGTCTACGTTATACGGCGGCGAAACCCATTTTCTGCCCACATCAAGAATCGTCCGGCAAAGCTCCTCAGATTCTTCGTAGTTCAGCTTTGGCAGGGTATCATGGGTCCACCAGCCGTCGTAGGTTGGATTATAGGGCCAGCGGTTCTGATCCTGGAAGCAGAAGAAAGAACGATAAGGGCTGTCCGCCGAAACATAAGCCCCCTTCTCGTAGCCTTCCTGATTTTCGTAGATCCGTTCCCTGTCCATCCATTTATTAAAGGATCCGCAATGGTTAAATACCCCATCCAGGATCACTTTCATCCCTCTTCTGTGAATTTCCTCCACAAGCTCCTGAAAAAGCTTATTACTGGCCTCCAAATTCCGTTTATCGGTCACACGGCGGATATACTTAAGGGCATGACTGTTATCACTGTCTCCGGGACTTAACAGACCATCACAGTCCGCTACGATCCTTCCGATATGCGGATCGATATGATCGTAATCCTGACAGTCATACTTATGGTTGCTGGGAGAGACAAAGACCGGATTCAGATAGATCACATCTACTCCAAGCTCCTGAAGATAATCCAGCTTATCCATAACTCCCTGAAGATCGCCGCCATAAAATTCCCGGACACCCATCACAGCCGGAACCTTTTCCCAGTTATCCACTTTTACGGAAGTGTCCCCGATATAGAAATATTCCCCTGTTTCCACATCATTGGAAGGATCTCCGTTACAGAAACGATCCACATAAATCTGATACATCACAGCACCCTTCAGCCACTCAGGCACATGATATCCGGGATAGATCTCAAATTCTGTCCTTTCCTCATGTCTGGTGCTTACACCATTTGTATCATAATAACAGGTAACAAGTCCTGAATGGATCTCAAAGTAATATCGTACAAGATCTTTTCCCATTACGATCTGTGCAGTATAATAATCAAAGCTTCCGGAAGTTTTTTCCCGCTTCATTTCCAGATATTCTCCGTCATGCACAAGACAGACGTTGTCCACGTTATTTCTCTGGGTACGAAAACGGATCGTAACTGTATCACCTTCCCGCGGCTCCACAGGTGTACGGTAATATTCCGTCCCGTCACTGAACATTGCGTCTTTATTTAATACCGGACTCATATTGAGTATATACCGCATCTTCTTTGCAGTCTCCATGCTTTCATATAACATTCTATCTTCCTCATTCCGTTTTTAGTACCATGTTTTAAATATATTATCTTAATTTTTCCATCCCGCAAGCATATATATCTGTTTTCTCCGTAATTCGTCTTTTATTTTTGGGCAGTAAAAAAGGCAGCTGGTTAAGCTGCCTTTTTTGGAGAAGGTATTTCTTCTTATGGGGTGTAGCAAAAACTATATAATGTATTGGGGGGTTTTTACGGTATTTATAGTACCATGTGTCCACCAAAAAGTGTGCACAAAGTTCACAAAATTCAATATTTTTTTTTGTGCATTTTATTCGTTTGTTTTTGCAACCTCTTCTTTTTCTGTTGTAAAAAGTGCTTCAAACTCTTCACGATGTATCTTTTCCTTCTCGAGAAGAAGGGCCGCACAGCTGTGAAGAACGCCGATATTCTCACGGATGATGCTCTCTGCGTTCTCATGGCACTCACGGATGATACGGGAAATCTCCCCATCGATCTCTCTTGCCACTTCCTCACTGTAGCCTCTGGTATGTGCCAGATCACGGCCGATAAATACCTCATCGTCATCGTTGCCGTAAGCGATCAGACCAATTTTTTCAGACATACCGTATTTCATTACCATAGAGCGTGCAGTCTCTGTGGCACGTTTGATATCATTGGAAGCACCGGTGGTGATATCTCCGAAGATGATCTCCTCAGCCACACGTCCGCCAAGAAGCGTGGTGATATCCTCCAGCATTTTGTTCTTTGTATTAAACATCTCATCATTATCCGGCAGCGGCATGGTGTAGCCGGCAGCTCCCATTCCCGTAGGGATAATGGAAATGGTGTATACCGGATCCATATGAGGAAGTACATGGAACAGGATCGCATGGCCTGCTTCATGATAAGCTGTGATCTTTTTCTCTTTATCAGAGATGACCTTGCTCTTCTTTTCTGCACCGATCCCGACCTTGATGAATGCTTTCTTGATATCCTTCTGCATGATATAAGGACGGCCCTCTTTTGCAGCATCAATGGCAGCTTCGTTAAGAAGATTCTCCAGATCTGCACCTGTAAATCCTGCGGTTGTCTGGGCAATCTGGCGAAGATCCACATCATCTCCCAGCGGTTTGTCCTTGGCATGGACCATAAGGATCTCTTCTCTGCCCTTGACATCTGGGCGTCCCACATCGACTTTACGGTCAAATCGTCCCGGACGGAGGATCGCAGGATCCAGAATATCCACACGGTTGGTCGCTGCCATTACGATGATTCCTTCATTTACTCCAAAACCATCCATCTCTACAAGAAGCTGGTTCAACGTCTGCTCTCTCTCATCGTGGCCGCCGCCCATACCGGTTCCTCTCTGACGGGCTACCGCATCGATCTCATCAATAAAGATGATGCACGGTGCATGACGCTTGCCCTCTTCAAAAAGATCTCGTACACGGGAAGCACCGACACCAACAAACATCTCCACGAAATCGGATCCGGAAATGGAGAAAAACGGAACTCCGGCCTCTCCTGCAACTGCCTTCGCGAGAAGAGTTTTACCTGTTCCCGGAGGGCCCACAAGGATCACTCCTTTCGGGATCCTGGCACCTACCTTGGTATACTTCTGTGGGGATTTCAGGAAATCCACCACTTCCTCCAGATCCTCCTTCTCCTCCTGAAGACCTGCAACATCCTTGAACGTTACTTTCTTATCATCAGGGGACGACATCCTGGCTCTGCTTTTTCCGAAATTCATCATCTTCGCATTGCTTCCGCCGCCTCCAGACATCTGCCGGTTCATCATCATAAAGAAAAAGAGAAGGATCGCGCCGGTAAGCACTACCGGAAGTACTGTTCCGATCATGGAGCTGTCCTTGGGTACATTGCGGATCGTCGGATCGATATCATGTTCTTCAAGAAGCGCCTCCGCTTCCTTTACATCGGTTACGTAGACTGTCTTCTGACCATCTGAAACAATGTTTGCTGTTACATAACCGGTGGGCACTTCTCTGTTCTGATGGATCACCGCATCCGTCACTTTGTCTTCTTCCAGAGCCTTTTCCAGCTGGCCCATTGTGTAGCTGCCCTGGGTAGATACCTGGTCATTGAGATACAGATATCCTGCAATCAGTGCCACAATAAGCAGAAGGTACAGGCCTATCTTACCTGAATGCTTGCTCACTTGGTTAAATCTCCTTTCAGTCCTGAAGCTCCACTACTCCGATGTAAGGAAGGTTTCTGTATTTCTGGGCATAATCAAGTCCGTATCCTACTACAAACTCGTCCGGAATATTGAAGCAGCAGTAATCTACCTCTACATCTGTCACACGTCTCTCCGGTTTGTCAAGAAGTGTACAGAGTCTGATGCTTGCCGGATGTCTGCCCTTCAGGATACGCAGCAGATAGCTTAAGGTTCTGCCTGAATCAATGATATCCTCTACGATCAGAACATCTTTCCCGTCCAGTGGTTGATCCAGATCCTTGACGATCTTTACAACACCGCTGGATTTCGTATCATCACCGTAACTGGACACAGACATGAAATCCAGTGTTACCGGGCGTGTGATCCTCTTGGCAAGCTCACACATAAAGAAAACGCCGCCTTTCAGAACGCAGATCATGTGTACATCTTTTCCGTCATAATCCTTGTTGATCATATCTGCAACTTCCTGGATACGGGCATCTACCTCTTCTTCACTGAGTAAAACCCTGATTTTTTCGCTCATGCTAAAGCTCCTCCTTGGTAATGTAGTTCTAACACTCTCCCTGTAGTGGAAGTGATCTTATACTTCTCGTTCATCCGTCCTCCCGGGATCCAGAGTATCTCAGATCCTGCCGCAACAACCGGAAGCCTGTCTCTCATCTCCGCCGGAATCTTCTCATCAATAAAGATCCGGTTCAGCTTCTTTCTTCCGCCTTCACTGTTTACAGTAAGATAATCTCCCTGTCTTCTGGTCCGAACGCATGGACTATTTTTTATTTTATCATAATCAAACCATTTCGTATACTTTTTTTCTTCAATCTTCTGTTTCTTATAAGAAAAAATTTTCGACTCAAAAACTCCGAAAGGACTTTCCAGAATTCCAGGTACCGGAAGCTCCATAGACATTTCTCTGAGACCTGCCGATACTTTTTTTTCAGTGGAAGCAGCGTTCTCTCTGTCTGATGCAGAGTTCTTTTTCAGACATACCCCTCCGTACTGTCGTATTACCCGCAGCGATTCCGGAAGGTTGATATAACGACCGTTTTCTTTTTTTTGAAGCGAAAGGACCTGGTCCACATGAAGAGATGTAAAGTCCTTACGTTTTCCTGACAATATCTCAAACGCCTCCATCACCGCATATTCCTGAAGGATAAGATCCTGTGCAAAAAATTTTTCATCCAGAAGATAGCCATTTTCTTTCCGGCAGCCTGCCAGAAGCTCCCTTCCCTTTTTCTGAAGATACGAATCTGCCTCTGCCAGAACCCGTGCGGTTTCTGCCATATGCTCCACCGCTTTTGCATTGATCTTCTGTTCCATAGCCGGAAGAATATGGTTACGGATCCGGTTTCTTGTATAGTCATCTGAAAGATTGCTGCTGTCTGTGATATAGGAAATACCTCTCTCTTTCAGATAATTGACGATCTCCTTCCGTTCTAAACACAAAACCGGCCGGATGATCTCACCATTTACCGCCTGTATCCCGGAAAGTCCCCGGATACCGGTTCCCCTTGCCAGATGATGCAGCATAGTCTCTGCCAGATCGTTGCGATTATGTGCCAGCGCAACCCGGAACTGTCCGTTCTTTTTTGACTGTTCTCCGGAAAAACCAAGTCTCTTTTTTTCCTCCTGAAACGCCTGTTTTCGCACGATCCTTCCGGTTTCTTCTTCTCCCAGCTTCCACTTTCCGGAAAGCTCCGGAACCGGATAATGCCTGGACCGGAAAGGGATTCCCCAATCCCGGCAGATTTTTTCCACAAACTGCTCATCCCGGTCCGCCTCCTGGCCCCGGATCCCATGATGGACATGAACCACTTCCATGGAAAAACCGATCTCTTTCTGAAGACTTTTCAAAATATGAAGCATTGCTATGGAATCCGCCCCTCCGGAAACCCCTGCCACAACCATATCCTCTGCTTTCAGCATCCGATTGTCTCTGATATATTTTCTTACACGTGTGATCATTTTTTCTCCTGTAACCAAAAATACTCTATTTTTTCCACAATCCTGCCACAACTACTGTCATATCATCCCTGGCATGATAATCACTGTATCCCAGGACCCTTTCCAGTATTCCCCGTCCCATCTCCCTGGGCTCTTTTTCCCGGACATCCATAATGATCTCCTTCATGGTTTCCTCTTCCCGTTCTGTAGGAAGTGCATCCAGAACTCCATCTGTCATCATGATCAGATAATCTCCATGATAAAGCTTCCTTGAGGCAGTATCAAAATCCAACTGCTGGACCAAGCCTGCTGCAAGATTTTCCGAAGCAATGGATTCCACCCAGTGATCTCTTTTAATAAATGTGGAAGACGCCCCTGCTTTCAGAAAATCACAGATCCCGGTATAAAGATCCACCGCACAGATATCAACAGTAGAAAACATCCCTTCCCGTCCTTTCAATAGCAGTGCGGAATTCACCATTCTGGCAGCTGTCTCCTGAGAAAAGCCGGATTCCAGAAACTGTTCCAGAAGTTCTACCACGATCTCGCTTTCTTTAAACGCTTCTATTCCGGAACCCATCCCATCAGACAGACAGAGAAAAAACCTGCCATCCTCTTCCTGACGACAGATATAATTGTCTCCAGAAACCTTTTCCGCTTCTCTTGTAAGCCGCGCTACTCCGTAAAGCATCTGATAACTGACATCCTCCACAAAATGGACCATACGAAAATCTCCATTTACAATACTGCGGCTGTCGGCGTCCGGCGTCATGGAGCTTCCGCAGATCCTGGACAGGATCTGTGCGATCTCTGTCATGGAAACACACTGTCCGCTCCTGGCTCTCAGATTCAGAAATATCTGCCGTCTTCCTTCGATCTTATCCATGACCCAGACATTCTTTACAAGTACATGCTTTTTACGAAGAGCCTTTTTCAGATCTTCCTGAAACTGCGGATCTGCCGGCATGATATCATACAGCTCTTCTGCCATATGATCCATGATCCTCGAGATTTCCGTCAGCTGCTGTGCAACTGCAAGTCGGCTTTCGATCATCCGGTTATCCCACACGAGATTCTGCCTTTCTTCACGAAATCCCTCATTCAGGACCTGAAAATACTGGGCGGAACGGCCACATGCTCCCATCCATTCACTGCGTGCTCTCTGGATACTCTCTTCATTGCCTTCCTCCATGGTACGGATCATATTCTCACTGCCCCGCATGGTTTCCCCGGCACGCTCTCCCCAGCAGATCTCTCTCTGATAACATCTGGAACATACAGCCGCACTGGTGTCCGATATGATACGGTTCAGCTGTCCTCCGCTCAAAAATTCCTTACGGTAAGGCATTCCGTAGAATGTATCCGCAAGCTTCCGGAAGGATGCTGCATACCGTTCCACTTTTTCCTTCTGGGGATGGCTTTCACAAAGCGGCAGCATTTCTTCTTTTTCCTTCGTTTTTCCCGAAAAGACAGTTTTTGCCATGTCCCGGAGTATCAGCAGTATGCTGACTACGAGCATGGCAATGATCCATTCCTGCATATTTTCCCCTCCCCTTATAACCTTCACTGACTGAACATTATAAAGGAAGATCCCTGAAATATCTGTCAAAGCCGCACGAAAATGTCAAAAAAAATTTCGTCGAAACCTTTGATTTTCAGCTATTTTTCTTCCTGAAACACGATCTCGTTATCTTTCACAAGTCCCAACTTCTCACGAGCCGCCTCTTCCACATATTCGTCGGTCTTCATATGTTCTTTCTCTGCTTCGATCTCCTTGGTACGTTCCTTCTCACTTTCAATGGACTTCTCCAGTGCTGTAGCTTTGGAATCATAATAATCCCTGCGCCGTTCCAGAGTCTTACTCTGTAGCATAAGGCTTCCCAGCAACACCAGTGCGATCACCATGATCCCCGCCATGCCAAGATAATTATATCCGATCCGTTTTTTTTCTTTTCCATTTTTTGGATTTTTCAATCTGCTGCTCCTTTTTTACACAATCTGATCTCTTTACCTTTTACGAGCTTATACATCCAAATTTTACAACTTCTTCAAAAAAATATCAACCGGTTTGCTGTCATTTTAGCTTTAATGGAACAGTCTTTTTAAAAGGGATCCTTCTTTTTTGTCCTTTTTCCTGCCAAGATAGGTAAGACTGTCGATTTTTCCCTCCAAGCTAAGCTGCCCGCTTTTCAGATCAAGATGTTTTACATGAAGTCCTTCGCCTTTTATGGATAACTTTCCTTCCTCTGTATGCAGCAGTATTTCTTTTTCATCGAAAGAGATCACCTCCCGGATTCCCGTTATGGTGCCGCCTTTCTGCCGCTCCAGCATCAGACTGTGAAATGCTGCCGGTTTCTTCTCGTCCAATCCATACCTCCCTGGGGATGATTTCTCTTTTATTTTATGAAAAATCCATCCGGAATAGACCATCACGCCCAAACGGCAGCTGTCCCTGCATCAGATATAGCGGAACATGCTTTCCACCTCATCCTTTTTTACCGTTTCCTTAACTTCCAGGACTTCAACCTTTACATTACGACTTCCAAACTGGATCTCCACAGTGTCACCGGTCTTTACCTGTACAGAAGCCTTGGCCGGCTTGTCATTGACCAGAACTCTTCCTGCATCGCAGGCTTCATTTGCCACCGTACGGCGTTTGATCAGTCTGGATACTTTCAGATATTTATCAAGACGCATAATTTTTCCTCCTAAAAAAGCAGGGGAAACCAAAAACCGGTTTCCCCTGCCGTTATCACTCTGAACCAACAGATTATTTACCGTTGACAACGTCCTTTAAAGCTTTTCCTGCTTTGAACTTCGGAGACTTGGAAGCCTCGATCGTCATGGTCTCACCAGTCTGAGGATTTCTTCCCTCTCTTGCAGCTCTTGTGCTTACTTCGAAAGTTCCAAATCCAACCAGCTGAATCTTCTCGCCTTTTTTCAGTTCATCTGTTACAACATCGATAAAAGATTTCAGAACAGCTTCTACATCTTTCTTGGAAAGATTGGTGTCTTTCGCCATTGCTGCCACTAACTCTGTTTTATTCATGGTGTTTCCTCCTATAATTGATGTTCTCTTATTTTTGACTTTGCTTTATATATATACCGCTTTTGGCTTATAATGTCAAGGTTTTTCGCATATTACAGGCGGAATGTGACCATTTTATCATTTCATGGAATCAACCATTTCAAGAACAGCCTTGCCCATTGCATCGGATTTCTCGTCTGCATCTGCAAGAGATGTTCCCTTAACGCCATAATAGAATTTAACCTTAGGCTCTGTTCCGGACGGTCTTACGCAAACCCATGCATCATCGGTAAGCTCATAGTAGAGAACATTGGAATTCGGAAGTCCTGTCGGCTTCTTCTCACCTGTTGCAAGATCTGTGATCTCATCCAGCTTGTAGTCACGTACAGCAGTCACCTTATGTCCGGCAAACTCAGCAGGCGGATTCTGACGAAGTGTTGTCATGATCTCTTGGATCTTCTGAAGACCCTCGATACCCTTCATGGTAACTGCCTGAATGGCATCCTTATAGTAACCGAACTCCTCATACATATCGATCATTGCATCCCAGAGAGTCTTGCCCTGTGTCTTATAGTAAGCAGCAGCTTCGCAAAGTGCCATGGTAGCAACAATGGCATCCTTGTCTCTTGCATAGGTTCCGATCAGGCAACCGTAGCTCTCCTCAAATCCGAAAAGATATGTACCCTTGCCACTGTTCTCAAATCCGAGGATCTGCTGTCCGATGTATTTGAATCCGGTAAGTACTTCGATAAGATTCACGTTGTATCCCTTGGCAATGGCATCTGCCAGGTTTGTTGTAACGATAGTCTTTACAAGAGCTCCGTCCTCCGGAAGGCTTCCGTTTACAGCCTTTCTCTGGCTCAGCTCATAGTTTGCAAGAAGGCATCCGGACATGTTACCGGTAAGATCATGATACTCTCCGTTTTTATCCTTTACGCGGACGCCAAGACGGTCTGCATCCGGGTCTGTGGCAAGTACGATGTCTGCATCCACTTCCTTCGCAAGCTTCAGGCCAAGCTCAAATGCCTCTGCTGCCTCCGGGTTCGGATAGCTGACTGTCGGGAAATCCCCGTTCGGAAGCTCCTGCTCCGGTACTACATATACATTCTCAAATCCAAGCTCTTTAAGGATCCTTCTGGCCGGGATATTGCCGGTTCCGTGAAGAGGTGTGTAAACGATCTTCAGGTTCCTGCCCTCTGCCTGGATCGCATCCATATGGATGATCTGTTTCTTAAGCTCTGCCATGTAAGCATCATCGACAGCCTGTCCGATCACTTCGAAAAGTCCTGCCTTTACTGCGTCTTCCTTGTCCATGGTCTTTACGGTATTCCAGTCGGAGATCGCCTTTACCTCGCCCATGATACCGGAATCATGAGGTGGTGTGATCTGCGCGCCGTCCTCCCAGTAAACCTTGTATCCGTTGTATTCCGGAGGATTGTGGCTGGCTGTTACGTTGATACCCGCCACACAGCCCAGATGACGTACTGCAAAGGAAAGCTCCGGTGTCGGACGAAGTGTCTCAAAGATATAAGCCTTGATCCCGTTTGCTGCCAGGCAAAGCGCTGCTTCCTGGGCAAACTCCGGTGACATATGACGGGAATCATATGCGATAGCAACTCCCTGGGATTTCTTGTCAACCTTGGCAATATAGTTGGCAAGCCCCTGGGTTGCTCTTCTTACCACATAAATATTCATACGGTTGGTACCTGCGCCGATGATACCACGCAGGCCTGCCGTACCAAACTCAAGATCCATATAAAAACGCTCTTTGATCTCATTCTCGTCGTCTTTGATCGCTTTCAATTCTTCTTTTGTCGCCTCATCGAAGTATGGGTTTTCAAGCCACTGATTATAGATTTCTTTATAATCCATGTTCCAAAATACCTCCCTGTTTCTTTATATAAGATACTTAATATTATATAACAATTTTCAGAAAAAGGGAAGTTTTGTTTTTGTCACATTCAGAATCATTACTGCCTGAAGCACTGTTTTGAAAATTCCTCCCACTGTTTTTTCTGATGGATCAGGGTTCTCAGCTTTTCCACATTTTTTCCGGAGATCACAGCCTTGTTATGTGTATAATAATGGTTTGCCAGTTTCCAGTATTTTTCCGGATAACAGAACCGGACTCTCAGGTTCTGCCACTCAGACTCCGAGAGCGGCCGTACGGAATCATATGCAGAAAGCATCTTCTGCGCGAGGTGCAGATCCCAGCTGTATTTCTCCAGGATTTTCCGCATAAAGCGGTACAGATCTGCCATCTGCACATCAAAGCTCCAGTGACTGAAATTCGTCACCGCTGTGTTTTTCCCAAGTATCAGCACATTATGCTGATTATATTCGCCATGACAGATACTGCCACTTTGAAGAGACTGCTGCCGCAGATTTTTATAATCCGTGGTTTCCAGCATAGCTGCCGCTTCTTCTCCTTTTTGCAGAAACCATTCCACGCTTTTCAGATAATCTTTCTCAAAAGAATTGACCGCTCCTTTTTTTCGGATAAAACGGCGTATTTTTTTCATTTCCTGATTATGCCGGATATATTCTTCCTGCAGATTTCTTCCCGCATAATCCATTTCCACAGGAAGCTGCATGATCTTGTGGATCTGTGCCAGAGTCCGGATGCTTTTTAAAATATCGTTTTCGGATCTCGTGTCACATTCCCGTCCCTCAAACCAGATCTGTGCAGTATATGGAACAGAATCTTTGTCCCTGCTTACCAGTACGCCTTCCCTGTTTCTGAGATAGGCGTCCACAAGACAGTTCTGTTCTTTCATTTTTTCAAGAAGCTGCTGCTGCATGGAAAGCTTTTTTTCCGAGCCATGAAATTCCCGGAGTATCACCGGACCTTTTTCTGTCCGGCACAGAAGTGCCCCCCGCACCCTGCCGGAGAATGAAGCTGTAAGCCCATACTGCTCCAGCACGCTCAACCCATAATCATACAAAAAAGTTCCCCCCTGCCTTATTTTACGTTCTATTTTATGCAGGGGGGATTTTTGTTATTCTATTCGGTTTTTATGCTGTCTTTTTCTGCTGTTTCAAGAAGTTTTTCTTTTGTATTAAGGGTTGGATCTTTCAGCACACAGTCAAGAAGTCTTTCGAGCAGTGCTCCCAGTGCCGGTCCAGCCGGATGTCCTGCCTTTATAAGATCCTTTCCGGAAACTGCCAGGGTTTTCAGAGATGTACATTCACCTCTTTCAAGGATCCCCTGATAAGCTTCCGTCACACCGCTTAACCGTGCCAGCTTCTCCTCCCTCCTGTAAGTGCTCTGGGATAAAAGATCTGCCTTCTGCACTTTCAGATACAGCGGAAAAAGCTCTTCTCCGATAAGATTCACAGCTCTCCGCACATCCTCGGCGTCCGGAGTGGGACGAAGATCATGATACCGGATCAGACGACAGGTATTTCGGATCGTTACATTATCAAATTTCAGACGGCGCAGGATCTTTCCTGCCAGCTTTTCGCCTGCCGGTCCGTGAGTCTTAAAGTGGTCTCTTCCATTCTCATCTGTCTTTTTTACAACCGGCTTGGCAATGTCATGAAGAAGCATGGTGATACGGAGAAGCCGGTCATTCTCGATTTCTGTAAGACTTTTCAGAATGTGCTCTCCCACGGTATAGCAATGATGAGGGGTATTCTGCTCGGTTTCCATACAGGCGTCAAATTCCGGAAGAAATTCCCGGGTAAGACCTGTCTCCCAGGCGGTTCGGAGATAATCCGGATGATCGGATACCAGAAGCTTTACAAGCTCTGTCTGGATACGCTCTGCACTGACATGCTCCAGATTCCCCGACATCCGCGCCAGTGCCGCTTTCGTATTTTCCTCCACAGTAAAACCAAGCTGTGCGGAAAAACGCACTGCACGGAGCATACGAAGGGCATCCTCTGTAAAACGTTCTACCGGATCACCAACACAACGGATGATCTTCCCATTGATATCTTCCATTCCACCAAACAGATCCACCAGTCCATGTTCCGGATGATACGCCATGGCGTTGATGGTAAAATCTCTTCGTTTCAGATCTTCCTCAAGACTCCTGGTAAAGGTCACGGCATCCGGGTGGCGGCCGTCATGATATTCTCCGTCCACACGGTAGGTTGTCACCTCAAAGCCCTCTTTGCCCATCATTACAGTTACTGTTCCATGCTGGATCCCCGTATCTACAGTTCTGTGAAAAAGCTCCTTCACCTGCTCCGGAAGTGCAGAGGTGGTGATATCCCAGTCTCCAGGCACCCGATCCAGGATAGAATCCCTGACACAGCCGCCTACAACATATGCCTCATAGCCGGCAGCATTCAAGGTCTTCAGTATCTGCGCTGCCTTTTGTGGTATATTAATCGTCATGATAACTCCTCTTGATGATCGCTGCTGTCCGTTCAAAACACGTTTACATTTCGCTGTATTATCTCCATGTCAGCAGCCGAATAATATTCTGATATGTTTTCCTTAACGCTATTATAACATAGATTCATAAAAACAGCGGAGCATATTTTGCCCCGCCGTTGTTTCTGCAATATGGTTCCTGTTCACTCCGTTCTCAGTAACACGCTTCGCGATGCACAGAATTTATGCTGATCGCATAAATTCGCGCGGTATGTCTCGGGTTTTCTGTGACCTTCGCTCACACAAAACACCTCGCGGGACATTACCAGTGAACAGTAACGCAATATGATCATCCCACTTTTTTGAAGTGGCCTGCTGTGTTTTTTTAGTATGCACGTCCCCAGTAAACCATTTTCTTAGCCGGTTTTCCGCAGCATACGCAAACGTCACTTAACTGCTCCTGCTCAAACGGCATACATCTGGATGTTGCCTGGAAATCTTCCTTGATCTTGTCTTCACATGCACGATCACCGCACCACATAGCTTTGATGAATCCCGGTTTGCTGTTGATGATCTCACCGAACTCCTCATAATTCTTTGCTACGTAAGTATGTGACTCTCTGTGTGCACGTGCGCGCTCCAGCATATCATGCTGAATGGTATCCAGAAGCTCTTTTACCTTATCTGCAAGCTCCTCGAAGGATACTGTGTATTTCTCACGGGTATCTCTTCTGCAGAGAACTGCCTGGCCGTTTTCGATATCCTTCGGGCCACATTCCACACGAAGCGGGATACCACGCATCTCCTGCTCAGCAAACTTGAATCCCGGGCTCTTGTCTGTAGCGTCAACCTTTGCACGGATGCCTGCTGCCTTCAGTGCTGCAAGAAGCTCATCAGCCTTCTCCATAACGCCCTCTTTACGCTGCTGGATCGGGATGATCACAGTCTGTACCGGAGCGATCCTCGGAGGAAGAACAAGTCCGCTGTTATCACCGTGAACCATGATGATCGCACCGATCATACGGGTTGTCATTCCCCAGGATGTCTGGTGAACATATTTCAGTGTGTTATCTTTATCTGTGTACTGGATTCCGAATGCTTTGGCAAAGCCATCTCCAAAGTTATGGCTTGTACCGGACTGGAGAGCCTTACCGTCGTGCATCAGAGATTCGATGGTATAAGTAGCCTCAGCACCTGCAAATTTCTCCTTGTCTGTCTTCTGGCCTTTGATGACCGGAATCGCAAGAACTTCCTCGCAGAAGTCTGCATAGATGTTCAGCATCTGGATGGTACGCTGCTCCGCTTCCTCAGCTGTTGCATGAGCAGTATGTCCCTCCTGCCACAGGAACTCTCTGGAACGAAGGAAGGGACGTGTTGTCTTCTCCCAACGGACAACGGAACACCACTGATTATATACCTTTGGAAGATCTCTGTGGGACTGGATCTCTTTCTGGTAGAAATCGCAGAATAGAGTCTCAGAAGTCGGACGCACGCAAAGTCTCTCCTGCAGCGGATCAAGGCCGCCATGAGTCACCCATGCAACCTCCGGAGCAAAACCTTCTACATGATCTTTCTCTTTATCAAGAAGAGACTCCGGGATAAAGATCGGCATGTAAACGTTCTCTACACCGGTTTCTTTAAATCTGCGGTCAAGCTCATGCTGGATATTCTCCCAGATTGCATAACCTGCAGGTTTGATCGCCATACAGCCCTTAACACTTGTATAGCCACAGAGCTCAGCCTTCTTAACAACGTCTGTATACCACTGAGCAAAATCCTCATCCATAGATGTGATGGCCTGTACTAATTTCTTTTCTTTTGCCATGATAAATCTCCTTTTTCTTGTGATCTGTTACATATTGCCGGCTGTCAGGCAGCCACAGCAATCCGGAATCCTTCCAGCTTACTCTTCTGTCCCATAAACCGTACACTGTATTTACAATCCTGTTTTACGGACAAAAAATAAGCCATCCAAATCCCTCACAAGGGACCGAATGACTTCGGCGGTACCACCCCAGTTAACAGCCTGAAAAGCTGTTCTCTCAACACCCGTTAACGCCGGAAACACACGCCACGCTTCAATCACGCAGAGCTCCGAGGCCGGTTCCACAGTTCACGCACAGGATCCTTCCACCAAAGCAGATCCCTCTCTGAGATAATTCCCTGTGTACTATTCTCATCATCGCCGTATCTTTGATATATTTTAGGCGAAAACCGCCTCAAAGTCAACCCCAAACAAAAAAATATAACAAGTCTCCCTGCTATAACTCCTATTCCTTCACAGACACAGCCGGCATCTCCAGATACCTGTTCAGATCTTCTGTGAGAATATGGAGCTTAGTTCTGGTATCCTGCTCCTGATAAGTCAGCCGCCCTGCGATCCTGGTGATATAATCCTCTTCTTCGATGATCTCACAGGTCTCAGGAAAATTGATATCATAATACTGTGCAAGATAAGATACCCAGTAATCCACCGGCGCATGTCTGTCTGCGGATAACACGGATTCTCTTCTGAGACAGGACTCCCACACTGCCGGTGAGATCAGCCCTTCTCCTGCAACCTCTTCTGATACACCAAGCATGGCCTCTATTGACGCCTCCAGCTTTACTCTGCAGTTATCCAGCTTATCGGCATCCCGGATCAGTTTTGCATGGAAAAGTGTTCTTGCATCGTGGATTCCTTCCAGTTTGAAATCACTGTGCTTCCGAATTGCTGCATCGATCAGCTCATCAAATTTATCATCCTCCACGAAACGCCGGATCAGCTTCTCCTCCCCGAAGAGAAGTTCTGCACCGAACACGGCATGATCCATAGTTCCCGGCTCAAAGCTGTGAAATCTACGGATCTGCTCAAAACGGCCTATATCATGAAGCAGACCGATCAGCTCCGCAAGTTCCACATCTTCACCGGAACATTCCATTTTTCTGGCGATCTCTCCTGCGTATTTCACCACACCATAGGTATGTACGATCTTCAGACAGATCTGTTCATCCTCCCGGTCGTATTCATCCAGATATTTTTCGAATTCCTGTTTTGCATGCGCAATGTCGATCATTCTGCCACACCCCTTCTTCTTTTGTTCATTCCGTAGTTCTGTAAACACTCTGTATTTATTATATCGAAGGTCTCTGACAAATTCTACTGTATTTCCCGGAATTTTAAATCTTCTCGCTGCTGCCGAATGACTTCCCTGCTCAAGGAGCCAATTATACCCTTCGTTTCCGGAAATGATATCCGGAACAACATGGGCAACACCGCCCTCCTCTGTCTGGTCTGCCTCCACATCACGGAGCCATTTGCGGTTTCTTCTATTCATACTTTACGATTTCTTTCCTCAGCCGCTTCATGATCCGCTTTTCCAGGCGGGAAATGTAGGATTGCGAAATTCCTAAAAGATCCGCTACCTCCTTCTGTGTTTTCTCGCTTCCTTCCCGGTTTCCGATGCCGAATCGCAGACGGATGATCATCTGTTCCCGCTTTGTCAGTTTGCTGATGGCTTTTCCAAGAAGTGCGATCTCCACCTCATCTTCCAGACGTCTGGAGATCACATCGTCATCCGTTCCCAGAATATCCGAAAGCAGCAGCTCATTTCCATCCCAGTCCACATTCAGCGGCTCATCAATAGAAACCTCCATCTTTGTTTTGCTGTTTCTCCTCAGATACATCAGGATCTCATTTTCGATACATCGTGATGCATAGGTGGCAAGCTTGATATTTTTTACCGGATCAAAGGTATTGATAGCCTTTATGAGCCCTATGGTTCCGATGGAGATCAGATCCTCCACACCTACCCCTGTATTATCAAATTTCTTTGCAATATAAACCACCAGCCGTAGATTATGCTCGATCAGAACCGACTTTCCCTCTTTTTCCTTTTCTGTTCCCAGCATTTCGATCACTTCAGCCTCCCGTTCCGCTGACAACGGCGCCGGAAGGATATCATTTCCACCAATATAAAAAACCTCTCCCGGACGATTGAACATAAATTTCCGGATTACCTGAAACGGATAGGATCTTGCAGCTGCTCTGTTCATAACATAAGCCCCCTTCTCAATTTAATAGTCTGGAATTCAAAAGTATCTCGTACTCTTCTCCCAAAGCTGAGGGCTCGGATGTTATGGCAAGCACCGGTTTTCCTACATGTACCACCCTTTCGGGAGTTTGGATCAGAAGTTCATCAAGGATCACTGCCAGCAGCAGTCCTTTTTTTCCATCTGCGGTATGACAGCTCAGAAAATGCGGCTGCAGACTGACAAATCCTGTATTTTCCAGTGCCTCTGGTTTATCTTTAATATCCATCAGTTTTTTCACCTGCTCTTTCGATATCAGGCTTCCCAAAAGTTCCTGTTTGATGATCGATACCGGCTGTTTTTTCACAGGATCCATAAGGAGATTTCCGGTATCATAAAAGCCGTATGTCTGCTGCAGCTTCCCCTGATATTTCAAAGTGACCGGAAAAATATTTCTTCTTCCAAACCGGAAGGTCTCGGTCACACATCCCAGAGTATAAAGTGTGCCATAAATCCCTGCCAGAAAAAGCAGAAATATTTTCACCGTCATGGTTCTTTCCGTTTCCAGTGCCTGATAGATCCCGCCAACCACAAAAGCTGTGAAATACAGAGCCAGAATGGTTTTTACAAGAAGGCCGCCTTTTTTCAGTCGAAAAGCAAACGACGCCATAAAAAAAGCGCAGCCGCCATGGATCAGTACAGCGGCAGGAAAAATGATCTTAAAAGGTGCACATACAAGCAGGCAGGATACAAAAGATCCAAAGGCAGCGGATATCACACATCTTCTGCGTTTCCCGTCAAGATGCAGAAATTTTCCCACAAGTCTTAAAAGCATGTAATCCATAAGGAAATTCGTCATAAAAACGATATCTATGTATATCCTCTGATACATAAGCTTCCCCCACTGCTGTTTCGTCTGCCATCGATTCTCAACTTTGGTAAGTGTATTTATTATAGGGCAGGCTCTTTGCATATTTTGTCAAATCCGGATGTCGATTCTTCTAACTTATCGGGTCGTTTCTGTCTGTCTCGACATTTATAGATTTTTTCTATGAATCGACGACAAAAATGTATAAATTTCCGTACAATATTTGTATTTGTTGATTTTCGCACTTTATAGTGTTAAAATATTTTTTATTATATTTCGTAAAGAAATTCTATTATATGAGATACAGGAGGGAATCGAACAATGATCAATATTACCGGACATACCGGGCTTACCGGCCTTCTGGGAAGCCCCGTTGCACACAGCGTATCACCTTTAATGCACAATGAGGCATTTCGTTACCTCGGGCTTGACTATGTATATCTCTGTTTTGATGTGACAGAGGAGACCCTTCCTCAGGCAGTGGAGGGACTGAAAGCCTGCGGAATCAAAGGCTTTAACCTGACCATGCCAAACAAGAATAAGATCGTGGAACTTCTGGATGAACTTTCCCCCACTGCCCAGCTGATCGGAGCGGTAAATACCGTCCGCAATGACAATGGAAAATTAAAGGGGTTTAATACGGATGGTTATGGATTTACCCAGTCTGCCAGAGATGCCGGCTGTGATGTAAAGGGGCGCACCATCACCGTTATGGGTGTCGGCGGTGCCGGAATGGCGATTTGCGGCCAGTCCGCCCTGGAGGGTGCAAAAAAGATCCATGTTTTTGCACGTCCTACCAGCCGTTACTGGGAACGTGCTGCTGCCATGGCAGAAAAAATGTCTCATATGACAGAATGTGAGATGATCCTTCATGAGATGGATGATCACACTGCGCTGAAGGACGCACTGGAGGAAAGCAATCTCCTCATCAATGCAACTTCTGTGGGAATGGTTCCGGATGTGACAGGCACCGTGATCCCGGACAAGACTCTGTTCCATCCGGAACTTACCGTAGCCGATGTTGTATATGAGCCAAGAGAAACAAGACTTCTCAGGGAAGCCCGGGAAGCCGGATGTCCGACCTTTAACGGAATGTACATGCTGCTCCACCAGGGTGTAAAGGCTTTCCACATCTGGACCGGACTGGATATGCCGGTTGAGCTCGTCAGGGAGAAATATTTTAAATAAAAAATATCCGACAATACTGACCGCCTCCGCATCACAGCGTGGCCTCAATATTGCCGGATCAAAAATAAAGGCGGCCCGCCTATCACACGGGTCGCCTTTTATTTATCCGTCAATCATCTGTTTTGTTTATTTCTTCTCTTCCTGAACCTCGATCTTACGGATTGTTTTGTTCTTGATCTCTTCTTTGATGAAGTCAATGAACTCACCAAGCTCTTTCATTCCCTCATCACCAAGGTAGCGGCTTCTTACAGAAACCTTACCCTCTTCTTCCTCTTTTGCACCAACGATAAGCATGTAAGGTACTCTCTCAAGACGTGCCTCACGGATCTTGTATCCCATCTTCTCGGAACGTCCGTCTACAGAGCAGCGGATTCCTGCTTCTCTCAGCTGAGCTTCAACCTTCTGTGCATAATCGTTGTACTTCTCGGAGATCGGGATCACACGAACCTGCTCCGGGCAGAGCCATGTCGGGAACATTCCTGCGTATTTCTCAATGAGCCATGCCAGTGTTCTCTCATAGCATCCCATGGATGTACGGTGGATGATGTACGGACGCTGTTTGTCGCCATTCTCATCGATATAGTACATATCAAACTGCTCTGCAAGAAGTGCATCCCACTGGATCGTGATCATGGTGTCTTCTTTTCCGTATACGTTCTTTGCGTTGATATCAACCTTCGGTCCGTAGAAAGCAGCCTCGCCCACATCCTCTGTGAATGGAATGTTCAGCTCCTCAAGCATCTGGCGGATATGGCCTTCTGTCTCTTCCCATACCTCCGGCTCACCGATGTATTTCTCTTTGTTTGTCGGATCCCATTTGGAAAGATGATAGGTTACATCTTCCTCAACACCAAGTACCTGCAGACAGTACTGGGCAAGTGCGATACAGTCTTTGAACTCTTTTACCATCTGGTCCGGTCTTACGATCAGATGTCCCTCGGAAATAGTAAACTGACGAACTCGTGTCAGGCCATGCATCTCTCCGGAATCCTCATTACGGAACAGTGTGGAGGTCTCGCCGAGACGGATCGGCAGATCACGGTAGCTGTGCTGCTCTGCTTTGTATACATAGTACTGGAACGGACATGTCATCGGACGAAGTGCATAAACCTCTTTGTCCTTCTCCTCATCACCAAGTACGAACATACCATCTTTGTAATGATCCCAGTGTCCGGAGATCTTGTAAAGATCGCTCTTTGCCATAAGAGGAGTTTTTGTTCTTACGTATCCACGCTTTGTCTCCTCATCCTCGATCCAGCGCTGAAGCTCCTGCATCATGATCACACCGTTTGGCATGATAAGCGGAAGTCCCTGTCCGATCACATCTACAGTTGTGAAGATCTTCATCTCACGGCCAAGCTTGTTATGATCACGTCTCTTTGCTTCTTCCATCTGCTCCAGATGCTCTTTCAGCTCATCCTTTGTAGCATAGGCTGTTCCGTAGATACGTGTAAGCATTGCGTTCTTCTCACTGCCTCTCCAGTATGCGCTGGAAGAAGAAAGAAGTTTGAATGCCTTGATGCCTTTTACACTCATCAGGTGTGGGCCTGCACAGAGGTCTGTCCAGTCTCCCTGTGAATAGAAGGAAATCTCTTCTCCCTCCGGAAGATCCTCGATCAGCTCAACCTTGTATGGCTCATTTTTCTCTTTAAAGTATGCAATGGCATCCTCACGGGATTTTGTAAAACGCTCGATCTTTGCGCCTTTTTTGATAATCTTTTTCATCTCTTTCTCAATGGCGTCAAGATCCTCACGTGAAAATGGCTCGTGGTCGAAATCATAGTAGAAGCCTGTATCAATGGATGGTCCGATGGCAACCTTTGCCTCCGGGTATAAGTTCTGTACAGCCTGTGCCATTACGTGAGATGCTGTATGACGGAGAACTGCAAGGCCCTTCTCGTCTTTCGCTGTAAGGATATTCAGCTCACAGTCGCTGTCAAGAACTGTACGAAGATCTACGACCTCTCCGTTTACTTCTCCTGCACATGCAGCACGTGCAAGGCCTTCGCTGATGTCATATGCGATATCGATCACAGCTTTTGCTTCTGCATATTCTTTTTTTGAGCCGTCTTTTAATGTAATGATCATTGTTGTTTCTCCTTTCATTTGAAATGAAGTTTCTATGGTACACAGTATGTGTCTGCTTTTGCAAGAGATTCTGCAATAAAAAAATCCCTCACAGTACATCACATACTGTAAGGGACGAGTTCATTCATTCTCGCGGTTCCACCCTGCTTGCTCTGCTGCCCGGTCATGCCAGGATGCAAAGCCTCTCAATTATGATGATAACGGAATCACCGGACCGGATTGGGGCCACTCGGAGGTAGTCTTCGGCTGTTTCCCGATAAGATGTTTCCAGCACTTCACATCTCTCTCTGTAACGTTTCACAGCTTACTCGTCTCGTCAACGTGTTTTTTATTTCTTTTTCTGTGGTTCATTATAAGCGCAGTATTTTTATTTGTCAACGCATGTTGACAAAATTTTTGAGATTTCTCTTCTCGCACAGATCTACAGATTTCCCATGAGTTTGTCTTTGATAATAGCCAAAATCTCACGGGGAATGTAGATAAAAAGACGCCAGCTTCGATACCTGGAAGGTACCATGGCCACTTCCCGGAATCCACATTTTCTTGCAATGGCTGCTCCTCTCCATACATGAAAATTGTTCGTCACCACGCCTACAGAACAGTCTGTGGTTCCGATCTTTCTGCAACTGAATTCCAAATTCTCTTTCGTACTGGTAGATTCCTCTTCCCGTATCAGTCTGTCCCCGTTTATTCCGTGACCGGTAAGATAACGATACATGGCCTCTGCCTCGGAAATGTTTTCTCCATCGCCTTTTCCTCCGGATAGCACTGCCTTCGTACCCGGATTTTCTTCAAGATAAAGAAGAGCCCTTCTGGCTCGTTCCAGAAGGGCAAGTGTCATCCGTGTTCCGTCCACATGGGCACCTAACACGATAATGTAATCCAGATTCTTCTTTACGCTCATTATCTTCCGCAGCAGTGTTTGTATTTCTTGCCGCTTCCGCATGGGCACGGATCGTTTCTTCCGACCTTGTGCGGTTTCACAACTGTGCCGGATTTCTTCTGCTCCATGTAGAGGGTTTTCTTTTTCTCTTCTGTGAAGATCTTGTCCCACTGAGGAAGGTTGTAAAGCCAGTCAGCCTTGGCATCTACCATGTTCTTATAGAGTGCCTCTTTATCAAATGCAAGGTTTACCTTGGTATCCTCATCCATAGTCTCGATCGGGTTCGGAACCTTCAGACTGTCATTGATTCCGTCAAGGAAACCAACCATAGTCATAACGTCCTGACCGTATTTCTCAGCAAGCTCTTTTACAGTTCCGGAAACAGTCTCATCCGGGTTCTCAAGAAGCTGCTCATAAATATTCTTCTCAATGTTAAAATAATTTGCCCAGAAGCGCTGAAGCTTATTCTTATCTGCATTCTGATTATAAGCAATGGAACGCCACTGCTCAAGAATTGTCATATCGCTCATTGTCTGATCCTCTTTTCCAAAATTTTAGATAAATAAGACGGAGATTTATATTCCGCTTCGCAATTTCTATTTATTATATCATCTTTTGGCGAAGAAATCAAATACATCTGTTTCATATCCGAGTTATTTTATCACACTGTGATTTAGTTCAAGCAGATATTCGCGCCCCCGCAGAGGACTTACTTGCTTCAGTTAAAATATTTTCTGAGAAGATAAGTCGGAGTGCAGCTCCATGCGTGACAGTAGCTGTTGACAATGCTGCTTCCATATGGAGATTCTGCAGGATTTTCCGGATTATAAAGCTCCCAGAATGTATCCGCACCGTGGCTTATCATTCCGCCCCAGTAATATTTCATATATTCCATTGCCTGGTCTTTTTTACCACACATCAGAAGTGCTTCCACAAAATGATGGTTCATATATGGAGAAACCATTCCTTTTTCCGGTTTCAGTTCCACCAGACGATCCAGTATTTCTGCTCCTTCTTCGCCGCTGACTGCTTCCGCCAGGATCATCCATACCTGACTTGCTCATGATATAAATGGCAATATCGTGCTTTCCAAGCATTACCGCTATACCCCTGTTTTTCCCCATGAACATGAATTTTTTGAGATCCTCTGTCTGTATGACGGAACTGCCCACACTGCGATACAAAGGATCGAACACACTTTGCATACCGGAGATATCTGTATCATCCCACCGCATACCACTCACAGTGTGGGGATCTTTGATGACAGTGTTGCTTTTAATATTCTGGGCCATGCTGCTGCGTTTTCACAAAAATGATATTGAATCCATCCTTACAAAGGACAGCACCGGAAATTCTGTAACGGAAATCCTCAACTACCTGAACCGTCACTACCAGAGCGTTACCTTACATGAAGCTGCAAAGCATTTTGGCTATAGTACTTCCCACCTCAGTACCCTGATCAAGGAAAGTACCGGACGGACATTTTTACAGATCATCCGGGATATCAAGCTGAACCAGGCATGTCATGCTCTGCGTGAAACCTCTCTCAGCAATCTTGCGATCTGTGAACTTGTAGGGTATGAAAGTCCGGAGCATTTCATGCGTACTTTTAAAAAAACATATGGAATGACTCCCGGTGAATACCGGAAGAAGAACAGGGAATAAAAGATTACAAGATCTTATATATTTTCTGTATAACAGATGCCGTTCCGGGAGATACTTATCATATCCTCCCCTTTAGAATGCAGAGGGCTTCGCGATGGTGCAGGCCCTCTGCGTTTCTCTTTTCACACTGAAGGTCATTTCACACCAAGCTTCTCAAGCGCCTTCGCCGCCTGCTTCAGATTCTCAAACTGGATGGTATGGATACCGGCTTTTCCGGCTCCCTCACAGTTCACGGCACGATCATCCAGAAATACCGATTTCTCCGGTTTCAGGCTGTAACGCTTCAGAAGTGTTTTGTAAATATCCACCTCAGGCTTGATCTGCTGCACATCACAGGAAAATACCACTCCATCCATATATTTCAGAAAAGACATATCCTGCTTTGTACGATCCAGCATATAAGTTCCGTAGTTGGAAAGGACATAGAGATGATATCCCTGATTTTTGAGATATTTCACCCAGGTTTCCGCATAATCATACAGATGCATACACTCCGGATCACGTCGTACCACCTCACGAATATCTGCTTCATATTCCGGTGCACTTTCCACAAATTTATCTACATACCAGGACTCCTCATGCTGTCCACGGTCCTGTTCCTCCCAGATTGGGTTTCGAAATACTGCATCTGCGATTTTCTGATACTTTTCTTCCGGGAAGTCATAGCTCCGAAGATACTCTTCCCAGTCATAGCCCATCAGCACATTTCCCACATCAAAAATAATATTCTCGATCATACGGTTTTCATCCTCTCTCGGCTTCTTATTTCCCCAGATCCGGTACGCCATCCAGAAAACATACGCTACGATCGGTACCAGAACTGCTGCCGCAAAAGCCCCCCGGAACAAAGCCTGGGCGTTTTCACTGCTTCCCCAGGCAAATGCCATTGGAAGGCAGAATATAAGAAGTAATATGACAACACCTGCAAGTGCCGCGATTCTTTTAAAATTTTTCATTGAACTTCCTTTCACATGATACATCCGCTATTCTATCTGTTATTTTAACTGAATATCTCTTTGAACCAAAAGGGCGCCGGAGAAATTCTTCCCCGGCGCTTCCTGTTGTCATAATCCTGATACTGTAAAAATAATTATCTATAAATGATGTCGTTTCTTCCTGGTCCGTTAGAGATCATTGTGATCGGGAATCCAATATGTTTTTCTACGAACTCTACATATTTTCTGCAGTTCTCCGGAAGATCCTCATATTTTTTGATTCCACGGATATCGCATTTCCATCCCGGAAGCTTCTCAATAACCGGTTTTGCTTTCTCAAGCTGCACAGTTGTCGGGAATTCTGTTGTCACCTCTCCGTCGATCTCATAGCCTGTGCAAACCGGGATCTCATCCAGATATCCCAGAACATCCAGTACTGTAAAAGCAACGTCTGTAGCTCCCTGGAGACGGCATCCGTATTTGGATGCAACACAGTCGAACCATCCCATACGTCTCGGACGGCCTGTAGTAGCACCGAACTCACCACCGTCACCGCCACGTTTTCTCAGCTCATCTGCTTCCTCGCCGAAGATTTCAGAAACGAATGCACCTGCTCCAACTGCACTGGAGTAAGCTTTGCATACGGTTACGACCTTCTTGATCTCATATGGAGGCAGGCCTGCACCGATGGCACCATAAGCAGCCAGTGTGGAAGAGGATGTAACCATCGGATAGATTCCGTGATCCGGGTCTTTCAGAGTTCCGAGCTGTCCCTCAAGAAGAACCTGTTTTCCCTCTTTCAGTGCATTCCAGAGATAGAGAGATACGTCGCATACGTATGGCTCAACCATCTTCTTGTATTCCATCAACTCATTCATGATGTCTTCCGGTTTCAGAAGAGGCTTATGATAGAGATGCTCAAGTGTTACGTTCTTGGTCTCGCAGATACGTACAACCTTCTCTTTCAGTGCTTCCTCATCAAAAAGCTCACTTACCTGGAAGCCGATCTTTGCATATTTGTCAGAATAGAACGGAGCGATTCCGGATTTTGTGGAACCGAAAGCCTTGCCTCCAAGACGCTCCTCTTCATACTGATCGAACAGAATGTGGTAAGACATTACCATCTGTGCTCTGTTGGAGATCAGGATCTTCGGTGCCGGTACTCCACGGCCTACTACTTCGTTGTACTCCTTGAAGAATACCGGAATGTTCAGTGCAACACCGTTTCCGATGACACTTGTTGTATGTCCGTAAAACACACCTGACGGAAGTGTATGAAGTGCGAATTTACCGTAATCATTTACGATGGTGTGGCCCGCATTGGCTCCACCCTGAAATCTTACGATGATATCAGCTTTCTCAGCAAGCATATCTGTGATCTTGCCTTTACCTTCATCTCCCCAGTTTGCTCCTACTACTGCAGTTACCATAACACAGTTCCTCCTTGTGTCTTTCTCTATTATTCGGAACGACATGTTCTCTGCCTGTAATACACAGAGACACGTCATTCCTGTCTGTGTTCATTTCTTAATGTTTATAACATCTTGGAATTATACGTTGATTTCAACCTTAACGCCAAGCAGATCCTTATGTGCATCCAGAACCGGCTGTACCACATTGGCGATAAATGCCTCTGTCTGCTCTTTGGCACGTCCTGTATATCTGGACGGATCCATGGATTTCTGAAGATCCTCAAGAGTCAGGTTAAATGCCGGATCTGCTGCGATCAGCTCAAGAAGATTGTTATCTTTACCCTCTACCTTCACGTTCTTTCCTGCTTCCATGGAAAGCTCACGGATACGCTCATGAAGCTCCTGACGGTCTCCGCCTGCCTTAACTGCATCCATCATGATATTCTCAGTTGCCATAAATGGAAGCTCAGACATCAATCTCTTCTCGATAACCTTCGGATAAACAACCAGTCCGTCTACAACATTGAGGCAGAGATCCAGGATTCCGTCGATCGCAAGGAATCCTTCCGGAACGCTGAGACGCTTGTTTGCAGAGTCGTCCAGAGTTCTCTCAAACCACTGTGTTGCAGATGTGATCGCCGGGTTCAGTGCATCGATCATCACATATCTGGACAGGGAAGCGATTCTCTCACTTCTCATCGGATTTCTCTTATATGCCATAGCGGAAGATCCGATCTGGGATTTCTCAAATGGCTCCTCTACTTCTTTCAGATGCTGAAGAAGACGGATATCGTTGGACATCTTATGTGCACTTGCAGCGATTCCCGCAAGGATATTCAGCACACGGGTATCAACCTTTCTGGAATAGGTCTGTCCGGAAACCGGATAGCAGGATCTGAATCCCATCTTCTCTGCGATCATCGGATCGATCTTGTCGATGGTCTCCTGATCCCCGTCAAAAAGTTCCAGGAAGCTTGCCTGTGTACCGGTTGTTCCCTTGGAACCAAGAAGTTTCATAGTGCTTAATACATACTCAAGGTCCTCAAGATCCATCAGGAATTCCTGTGTCCAGAGAGTTGCCCTCTTACCTACGGTTGTGGGCTGTGCCGGCTGGAAATGAGTAAATGCCAGAGTTGGCTGATCTTTATACTGTGCTGCAAACTTGGAAAGCTCCGCGATCACGTTCACAAGTTTCTTGCGGACAAGTTTCAGTGCCTCTGTCATAACGATAATGTCGGTGTTATCTCCTACATAACAGGAGGTTGCTCCCAGATGGATGATGCCTTTTGCCTTCGGGCACTGTACACCAAACGCATACACGTGAGACATTACATCATGGCGAACCTGACGCTCACGCTCCTTAGCCACATCATAGTTGATATCATCCGCATGAGCTTTCATCTCATCAATCTGCTCCTGGGTGATGTTAAGGCCAAGCTCACGTTCCGTCTCAGCAAGTGCGATCCACAGCTTTCTCCATGTGCGGAATTTCATGTCCGGGGAAAAAATGTACTGCATCTCTTTGCTTGCGTACCGCTCTGACAGCGGGCTTACATATCTGTCTGTATTCATTATTATCCTCCTGATTACATACATCCGGGCCGGAATGGCGAATGATCCGTTATCTGCCCGAATCTGGTTAATTCACGCCTCTTGAAATTATATAACATTGACTCTTTAAAAGCAACCGTTTGTTACTCCATACCCTGATGGAATTTTCCCAAAAATTCCTTCATTCTGCCATTTTCGGAAGAAAATACCTCCTGCGGCGTTCCCTCCACTGCGATCACACCCTTATCCATAAAAATGATACGGTCGGAAATATCTCTTGCAAAATTCATTTCATGAGTAACGATCACCATGGTGATATGCTCCTGAGCAAGATCCTTGATAACCTTCAGGATCTCACCGGTCAGTTCCGGATCAAGTGCAGATGTAGGTTCATCAAAAAACAGGATCTTCGGATTCATACAGAGCGCACGGGCAATGGAAACTCGCTGCTGCTGTCCTCCGGAAAGCTGAAAAGGATATGCCTTCTCCTTGTCTGCAAGTCCCATTTTCTTAAGAAGGCTTCTTGCCTGGGCGTAAACCTCATCTTTCTTTCTCTTCTGCACCTTCAGAGGTGCATCCACTATATTTTTCAGTACGGAAAAATGCGGAAACAGATTGAACTGCTGGAACACCAGTCCCACATCACCGTTTTTGATGATCTCGCCGCTGTCCGGCGTCTCAAGTCCTGTGGCACAACGCAGGATGGTTGACTTGCCGGAACCGGAAGGACCGATGATACTTAAAACTTCTCCCTCTTCCACGTCAAGAGAGATATCTTTGAGAACTTCCAGTCCGTCAAAGCTTTTTTTGATATGTTTCATTTCAAATAATTTCATATTTTGTACTCTCCATTCCGGTTAGCGGTAGTAATTCATACTTTTCTCAACCTTCTGCATCACAACAGCCACGATCAGGTTGAACACATAATAAAATATCGCAGCGATCACAAATGGCATCATTGTTGTCTGTGCACTTGCGATCTGCTTGGCAATGGTAAACATCTCCGCAACTGCCACAACAAACGCAAGGGAAGTATCCTTGACCAGCGTAATGACCTCATTTGTAATAGACGGCAAAATCCTCTTGATCACCTGTGGAAGGATGATGCGGAAAAATGTCTGCACCTTATTGTATCCAAGGATCTTTGCAGCTTCATACTGTCCCACCGGCATGGATTCAATGCCGCCGCGATAGATTTCTGCAAAGTAAGCTGCATAGTTGATGGCAAATGCGATAAATACAGCAATCAGACTATATCCCATGGAAATACGGATCCCGAAGATAAAATACGGACCGAAATATACCACCATCAGCTGCAGCATCAGCGGCGTTCCTCTCATGATGGATATGTAACCGGATACAATGGTACGGATCACTTTGTTTCTGGACATTCTGCCAAAACAGATCAGAAGTCCCAGCGGCAGAGAAAACAGCAAGGTTACAAAAAAGATCTCAATAGAGACCAGCATTCCTCCTGCCAGCTGCTGGAGCATTACACTAAAACTCATTTTTTTCCTCCTGGTTCGGAGTATCAGTCCTATTTATCGGACTGATACCTGTAATTCCTGTAAACAACAGGAAATGAGCGTGTACGGCAGCTCTTTCTGCGCCGAAGCACCCTCATTTCCTTTTTATGCGGAAGCTTCAAAAGCTTCTGCTATGTTTCTTATTTCTACTGCTGTTGGATAGCTTAAAAAAATATCTTCACAGCTTTTACTGTGCCGGATCTGTACCGGATCATTTGGATTCAGAATCGGTTTCTTTCTCTGTGCTGTCTGCACTTTCTTCTGTGTCAGCTTCTGCTGAATCAGAATTCTCTGTCTTATCCTTGTCCTCGCTGATGCAGAGCATGCTCTTATCCAGTTCATACTTATCTGCAAGCTTGTCAACCTCACCGGACTCGTCAAGCTTCTTGACCTCATCCCATACGAGATCCTTCAGTTCATCATTTCCCTTCTTGAATCCGATGCCATACTGCTCGTTCTGGATTGGCTCGTCAAGGATCACATATTTATCCTTGCCTCTCTGGGAAAGCTGATAGTTAGCAACACCGATATCAACAGCAACAGCGTCTGCAGCTCCGGAATCAATATTCATAAATGCAGTGTTGTAGTCCGGATTCTCTGTAAGAGATGCAAAGCTGTCCTTCAGTTCCTTATTGTCATCGTTGTTCAATGCGTCCAGTGCAGCGGATGCAGCCTGTACAACTACGTTCTTGCCCTTAAGATCCGCAAGCTTCTCAATTTCAGAATCCTTGGCAACTACGATCACCTGCTCATTGTTGATGTATGGATCACTCCATGTATAGTCATCCTCACGTCCGTTGATAGTAAATCCATTCCATATACAGTCGATCGTTCCGGAGTTCAGCTCCATATCCTTGGAATCCCAGTTGATAGGCTTCTTAACAAGTTCCCAGCCAAGATTATCACATACTTCCTGGGCAAGGTCAAGGTCAAATCCTACATATTCTCCGTTATCATCCTTATATCCGAACGGAGGATATTCAGCATCAAATCCTACGATCAGGGTCTTATCCTCAACACCTGCCTGTACACTCACTCCTGTTACCATCATTCCTATTGTCATCGCTGCCGCCATTACTACTGCAACTGTTCTTTTCTTCATGGTCATTCTCCTTTTTTCGGTTATCTCTTTATCACATGGTCACTCTACCACGTGAAAGCGTATGGTTATAGTAACATACCCAAAAGGAGCTGTCAAGAGCAAACCTTCTGCTCTGCCAGATAATCTTTGTATTTCTTTCTGGCCGTTTTCAGATATGTTCTGGAAATTGGGATTTCCGTCTGTCCGACCACAAAACTGTTCTTCTTAAGTGAAGTTACCTTCTCCATGTTAATACAAAAGCTCTGATGACATCTCAAAAAGCTGCTGTCTGACAGCTGTCCCGAAAAATCCCCCAGCCTGGCTCTGCAGCTGATCTTTTTTCCATCGGTAAGATGAAATGTCACACTGTGAAGACTACTGGATATATATGCCAGATGATCGTGCTGCAGTGTATAAACCTGTTTCCTGTAGCGAAAATACAGCGCTCTTCCGCCTTCACGCCTGCATACCTCCAGGATATGTACCAGAACATGTTCCAGTTCTCCACTTTCAACCGGTTTGACCAGATAGTTATAGGCAAACACTTCAAATGCTTCTTTATAGAATTTTTCATTCTCTGCCACCAGCACAACCGGGATATAATGTCCTTTCAGGCGCATTGTCCGTACAGTTTCCAGACTCCTGCCCTGATCACCATCCAGCCCCAGAAATATCAGATCGCAGATCTTGTGTCCCTCTGCCAGTCCTTTCAGAAGACTCTCTCTGGTCCGATACAGAAGGAGCTCTGCATCAGGGACCAGTGTGGAAAGCTGCCTGTACAGCTTCTGTGCATCCTTTCGTATTTCATCACATATCGCGATCGTCATCACTGCCATTGCCGTGTTTTCCTCCCTCATGCTCTTTCTGATATTAACATTTTATTTTCAAAGAAAGACCTACGCAATATGTGCTTCTAATTGTGCCTTGTTTTTTTACAAATTATTGCAATTCATGATCTGTTTTCGTATAATAATGTCATATAAGCACCAAAAGGAGTACTACTATGTCTGATTTCAGCAACAAATGCCGGGAATACCTAAAGGATACAGGAGAAAACGTTTATCAGTTATCTGCTTCTTCGGGACTTGACCGTACCTCGCTACAACGTATGATCACAGGGAAACGTCTTCCCGGTATTGATTTTGTGCGCCAGTTCTGCGATTCCCTCCGGATCAATCCTTCCCAGCGCAGGGAACTGATGGAATTATATAAAATAGAAAAAATCGGAAAAGAAATATATTACAACCGCAAATATATACAGGAGCTTCTGGGTGTTATCAGCTCCCAGCAGGTCATTTCCCGGGAGGGTTTTCTCAGGCTTCCATCCTTTCCCTTTTACCGTGGAACTTTTTCTCTTGATGTGGAAAAGAAGGTCCTGAGCCTTTTTGAGGACATCCTGTCTTCCGGTTCTTCTGAAACGATCCGTACCAACCTTCCGGCCAACTGCCGGCTTCTTGTACAGATCTTTTCCCATCTTTATCCCAAATATGAGAAACTGCCACCGGTGATCCAGATCCTGCCGCTTCACCAGAACCCGTCCGCCTCACCGGATTACAACATGAATCTGGAAACCTTTCTCTGCACACTCCTTCCGATCCTGTCAGGTTTTGTGGGCTACCAGCCATATTATTACTATACTCAGACAGGCCGAGAGTTTTCCAGCTATGAACTGTTTCCTTTTTTCTTACTCACTGAAAAAAAGCTGCTGCTGTTATCCTCGGATATGATGACCTGTATTTTTACTGAAAATCCGGAAGCGATCCACGCATATCAACAGGAATTCCGGCGGGCTCTTGAGAATTCCAGCCAATTCTTCCTGCAGTCGGATTCTCCGGACAGGATCCTTAATATCTTTGGTTCTATCATGCAGACAAAGATCTCAACAAATTTTGCACTGGAATCTCATCCCTGCCTTGCACTGATGTCCTATGGTCCGGGCTTTATTCAGTCATTGTTTGATAACAGGGATATCGATCTTTCCGATCCGGTCTATACCCAGCTGGCAGCGGTTCTGAACCAGACTTCCTTTTCTTTTACAGAAGCTGCCTTTTCCTGCAATTATTTTACACTGAGCGGGATCCGGAAATTTGCCTGTACCGGACTCCTTGACGGACCTTATTCCTACCATCAGACCCCTCTTCCGAAAGAAGAACGAAAAAAAGCCCTCAAGCATCTTCTTGACACAGATATGGGACATGAAAAATGCAGGATCCTGAAGCCTTCCGTACTTCCTGAAACCGGGATCCATCTGGAAGTTCTGTCTGACTATTCCGTTTTTCTCTGCTTTCTTTCCGAAAAAGATACTTTTCTCTGTATCTATCTGAAAGAGACCAGTATCGGACAGGCCCTGAATGATTACCTCTGTTCCCTGTCTGAGGAAGAATCCGTATATACAAAAAAAGAAGCCCAGCAGATCCTGCTGGGACTTCTTGAACAGCTTTAAGAGCCGGTACTTCTGTGATATTCTCTTGTGAGATCCTCCAGGATCCTGTCGGTTTCTCCGGATGCGATATGCTGCTCCGGGAGACCGGCAAAGCTTTTCAGAGCCTGGTCTGTTTCCTGCCTTACCATTTCATCTGTCTTCAGATCTTCCTGTCGTTTCCTGTATTCTTCTTCACTGTGAACACTGCGGTAGGCCAGAAGATAAACCTTCATCGCTTTCTCTGAATGCTTCTCCTTCCATGCTTTCCAAAAGCAATCCAGCGCTTTATCCATCTGGAACAGGTAACTGTATGCGCATCCCTGATTATGCAGGATCCTTTCACGCATCTCTCCGGTGATTTCTTTCCCGCCATGCTCCAGAAGCTTCTGATAAACACGGAGTGCATTCACATACATCCGATTCTCCATCAGCGCATCACCTTTGCGTTTCTCCCGTATTTCTTCAGGTTCACGTTTTCTGGCTTCAATGCGCCCGTTTAAGGTCTTAAGCTCTTCATAAGCCAGATAATTGATCTCTTTAAATATCGGATACAGTACTTCTTCAAGTCCGGCCTCTCTTCCAATATAAGGTTTCAGCTTGGCCGCAAGCTTCGGAAGCTCCAGTTCTTCCTCCAGCCAGGTACAGAGCTTACTGCTGATCAATGAGCTGTCCACAAGATAAAGATTGTTATAAAGATAATAGCAGAGTTCTTCTATAGAATAGATATTGGTACTGATATTTTCGATATAAAACGGCTTCTCTGCCTTTTTTACCTGACATAAAATATATCCGCTCATGCCTGCTTCCTTTCTTCCTGCTCATCCCATCGTACCAGTTCCCTCCAGATCTTCCCACTGGAAGGATACATTTCGCCAAAGCCCAGATCCTCTACTGTGATCTCACAGTCTCTCGGCGATACGTATTTCAGCGTGAGGGAAAGCCTTGAAGTCCGATTAGGCCGCTTTGGCAGACCCTCAAGTGCCATGGCCACACGTTTCTTCTCGGTTTCTTCCGGAATACTTACCACAAATACCAGTTCACTGGTATCATCCAGGATCAGCTCGCAGGATGCACTGCATTCATACCAGTTGCTGCCGCTTTCGATCAGCGGATAGTAAGCCGGAGAGCCCATCACCCGCATATCCATTCCTACGTCCGCAGCCACCAGCGAATCGCTTAAATAGCGGTAACCTTTGAGTTTTTTATCCTCCAGCCTGTCCTTACCGGCTATGCAGGCTCCCTTTGCAAAAAGATTGTTTCCGTAAAAAACCTTCCGTCCCTGATGACACAGGAGCTTTACAGACTGCTGTGCCCACTGCTGGTCAAATCCTTCTCCCGTGATCTGCACACTGGAGAAGAGCTCTTTGCCGAGAGTCTTACTGATAAAACGGTAAAATTCCACATCACGGATCTCTTCTTCCGGTTCAAGCTTTGTACTGACCGGATCCTCCAATTTTACAAGCACCGGTCTGGAAGAGCCGTTGATGGTCAGCTTCCGGAAGGTTACCGTATCGCCTGCAAAGGCATACCAGCCTACACTTCGATTCCAGGTTTCCCGCTTCTGTCCCAGTGCATAATAATAAAAGCTCTCGCCATAGTCCATAAGCATATATTTCTCACGGGAAAAACCTGCAAGGCTGCAGGCCTTCTGATAATTCCGTACCTGAAGTGTACTAAGCTCCGGCGATGTGATACAAAGGCACCGGGTATTCTTTACGATATCCTGGATTCCCAGAAATTTCAGGATTCCCCTTAGAAAATGTGCCAGAAGCTCTGCCGGCTCTTTTTCCTCTCCTGCCACCTGGATCTTTTCTTCCTTCTGACAGATATCATAAATATTTCCGATCATGATCCCGCCCTTTTCCCTGGCAAAATACTCTGCTTCCAGGCCTACGCAGTAATCACCGTGATCGGTACGATAGCAGATACAGCCCGGAGCTTCGTACTGACTGGCTCCTACCTTCATGGAAAGAGAACGGGCTTCTTCTGCTTTTCTGTCATAATAACAGATCTGTGTGTATTCTTTTCCAATATCAATTCCTATGATCAAGTCACGAATTTCATTCATCTTTCCGGTTCCTTCTCTATGACAAACATTTCATTAACGTACTGTTCCTGCCGGAGATACTGTGCCAGCTTCTCCTTCACTTCCGTGTCTTTCTCCAGTTTCCTTGCACAGAGTATCTGATTGATCAGCTGATATTTGCTGGATGCCTGGTCATTACTCTGGCTCATGGTCAGTATTTTTTCTTCCGTTTTGTGTACACCGGTTTCATCTTCTGTCTGGAAATAATATCGCAGGGTCTCTCCATAAAACAATGTAAATGCTCTGGCAAAAATTCCCTCATAGACATTTTTGAGCGGTTCACTTTTATAGTCCGGTACAGTTCCAAGTCCTGTATCCAGGGAATAATACAGTGTGACCAAAGTCTCCGGTGAAGTATGATACTCTACAAAAGTCTTATCATCCAGCTGATACGGTCGCAGGATACTCTGATCCAGATTCCGGAAAAACTCAAATAGCATTCCTTCCTTTACACAGGAGGAGAGGATTTTTTCCTCCATTTCCAGATTTTCTTCATCAGCAGTTTTTTCTTCGGAAAGCAGTTTCAGAAGGGTCAGGTCACAGATCCGGTCTCCGGGCCACTCCTTTTCTCTGCGATTTTTCAGATACTCCTTAAGTCCAGGCATCTCCGGCATTTCTTTTACAAACATTCCGTAAGACATCAGAGTCAGATACGCACCAATCACACTCTCTTTTCCGGAATGACGGATATATGCTTTCAGGATATCCGCACCCTCTGGCCGGTAATCCCAGTTAAACATCAGAAGAGAAAGGATCCTCTCCTCCAGATTATAGGTATCCATCTCAAACCCACAGGCACTTTTCCAGATATCCAGAAGTTCATCCACAGGTCCAAACCGGAATTTCATCAGATACATGAGAATCACTTCATCATAGATTCCCTGTCGGTATACATGAGAGGAAAGTGCGATCAGCTCTTCGTCTTCCGCACAGTCACAGCGGATGATCATACGGCTTACCAGCTTCAGAAGAGCACGCTCCTCTACTCCTTCAAATCCAAATGCTTCCACCACGCTCATAGCCTGCGGAAACAGTCCCCGCTGGATCAGGATCTCCAGAAGGGTTTTCCGGTCGACCATGGCATATTCCCGATAATCCATCATCTCCAGACAGGCATCCAGATCTTCTCCCTGCACGTGATCCCGATAATAATCCAGGATCTTTTTGCGGATCAGCCTCTTATATTCATCGGTAAACGCCGGTGAAAGGACCAGTTTCTGAAAAATTCCCAGATTCTTACGACTGATCTCCTGACCCTGACAGTAATACAAAAGCACAGCCGGTTCATCCGCCCCTTTTTCCAACACTGCCGGAACCATCTCACGATCATCAAAAAGTGGTGTCAGATTATAATCTACCGTAGCAGCATAACGTCTCTGTTTTTCATCCTGAAATACAACGGCCGCATCTTCGCTGCAGATCCTTGGGTAAGCGATCCCATGGATACACGGATAGATTTCTTCCTGTTTCATCTGTCTGTGACGGACGATCACACTGCGAACCTTCGGATCATCCGTATATAGCCGGCAGGTAAACATTCTGGAGGCGATCACCTGCGCTTTTTCGCTGTCCGATGGTTCCCGCATGAATTCCTGATAAACAGCGGCATAATTTTCATTCATCCGGCCTTCCCGTAACTTACGGAAAGCAAATTCCTCCATGCTTTCACGATAACTTTCGTATGTCTGTGGATCACGTTCCTTCCCTGCAATGATGCATGCATACAGATAGGCACGCTTGGAATCACCGAGAGTATTGTTGTTATAGGTAAAATACATCAAAAGCGGTTTCGGCAGGACTCTCCGATAAGAAGTATCCAGTGTTTCCACATAATATTCATACAGCCGTGTGATCCGGATCCCGCGGTCCACGGCAGCGGAAAACCACTGAAAATATTCCGGTTTTCTTGGATTTCCCTTCATAATATATTTACAGATAGCTTCCACGGTATCATCCGACGGAAAGGCTTCACATCCCATGGCCATAGCACGGTACAGACTTTCGTTAAAAGCTTTCTCATAACCGGAAAGATATGCCAGGCGCATGACCAGCTCTTCCGTCAGCATCTGTTCTTTTCCTGCAAAAAGGAATACCTGGGCCCAGAACCCATTGATTCGATGCAGCAGAGACATATCTGCACAAATACTGTTCCATGCTTCCAGATATAGAAAAGGACTTGTACATCCCCGCTCAAAAAGTTCCTCCATCAGAAAGATCTTTTTTGACGGAGAAAGCGTATGATCCATTTCAAATACCAGTTTCAGAAGGATAAAGCTGTCTTCCTTCTGCATCTGGAAATTCTGTACCTTGCGGAGGGCCTGTTCCTTATCCCGGTACAGCCCGGTCTGTGTACACAGATACAGATAAATCCCTGCCAGTTCCAGTTCATTGTGATGAAAGGATTTATTCTGATAACGCTCAAGGATTTCTGAAGCCTGGTCATCTTCTCCTTCCAGATGAAGAAGATAGGCTTCCAGAAGCTGATATTCCGGATATTTCAGTCCGTTTTCGCCCATACGGTCAAGCTTCTCATGAGTAGAGGCTGTCCAGGCCTGAAAATCTGTTCTTTTACAGAGATATCCCAGGTATTCCTTCATCAGAGATATCCGATACTGTTTTTCCAGAAGATCCAGGTTCACGGCACTCTCAGTTCCTCTGGATGCAAGAACGTGATATACCAGTTTCTGGTATGGGGTTTTTACAATGATCTCGCCGTACTGATTTCCTTTTCCCAGTTTTTCCTGGCGGATCACATAGTTTATTTCACAGGTACTTCCGATAAAATCCTCTTCTGTGACCACATGCTTGCCTGCCTCCAGAAAATCCCCGTTTACCTCAATATCTGCCCGCAAGTGTCCCCATCCGCTCCTGTGGATATAAAGGGATTCCTGAACAGATTCACTGACATCATAAAAACTCGCCTCTTCTCTGTTCAGACTCAATGTCACCTTTTCCTTGGCACCGGCTGCGATCAGAAATTCCTCCAGATGCTGATAGGTCACCGGCTGCTGTGACATTCCTGCATAAAGAGAACGGATCTTCTCACTCTGATCACTCAGGATCAGGAAAAAATGTCGTTCTGTAAAGATCCGGTAAGCCTCATGGAAATCTTCCTTTGCAATGTGCAGAAATTCTTCCAGAGAAGATACCTTTCTGCCTGCACTCTTCACCTCTTCCGTCTGTACCTGTACAGTGAACGGCAGCTTATATTCTCCGATACTGGTAGTAAAACACAGCCAGCCTTCAAAGCTCTCTCCCGGCCTCATTCCCTCTGCATCTACCCCATAAGGCATGCGCACTGTGGTTCCGGAAAAGCGGTCAAATCCGGGCACCAGTCTCCGGTCAGATGAAGTCACAAAGCCACTGATCCTGCGGTTGTCATCGGTACCGAAATAAATCTCATCCTTTGTAGTCTCTCCTGCCTTCAGCGTAGCGAAAATACGGTCCTGTGAAAACAGAAGCTCAGGCTGTTCATAAATAAATTTTCCGTTAAGAAGCTGTTCTATCCTCTTTTTCAAAATATATACTCCTCATCAATATACACTGATTGTTGTCACTCGTATTTTATGATTATACACCAGATCAGAATGTGGCGCAACAGGTGTTCGCCTCTGTCCTTTTTATAAAGTTTCTGTTGGAAAAGCACGAAAAGCACGTCCGGCTCATAAGCTATAAGGAAATCCCCTTTGAGGTGAACCCTTGAAAACCTTTCTGAAACCGCTTTCTTTTGCGGAAGAGCAGTTCTATCTTCTACAGCTCCAAAGGGGCGATCCGGAAGCAAAAAATATCCTTATCGAACACAATCTCCGCCTCGTAGCACATGTTGCAAAAAAATATCAGGGATGTGACGAGGATCAGGATGATCTGATCTCCATAGGCACCATAGGTCTGATCAAAGCCATTTCCACCTTTGATCCCAGCCGGACTTCCAAGCTTTCCACTTATGCTGCACGGTGCATTGACAATGAGCTTCTCATGATGTTCCGTGCCCGCAGGAAACGTTCCAGAGAAGTTTCTCTCTATGAACCCATCGGCACAGACCGGGAAGGCAACGAGATCAGCCTTCTCGATATCATTGAAAGTCCACCCGTTGATGTTGTGGATGATTGTTTCAAAAGGGACAGCATTTCCTATCTTCTCCGTTATATCCGGACAGTACTCTCCCCAAAGGAATACCAGGTGATCTGCTGCCGCTACGGTTTGAATGGTCAGGAGCCACTGACCCAGCGAGAGATTGCTGAAAATCTCTCCATCAGCCGCTCCTATGTATCCCGTATCGAAAAGAACGCTCTTCGAAAACTCCGTACTCTTTTTCCTGAAAATCAGTAAAGGGGAGAACGTTCTTTTCGTTCTCCCCTTTACTCTCTTATCCACCCTTTCGGATCATTCACCTCTTCGGAGAATATCAAATACCTCCGGCATCTCAGTCAGTTTCACATAGATCCTCTGCTGAGCATGTGGTGCACTCTCCATAGCTTCGCCCTCTTCATTATAAATGGCTTCCACTGTGACCGGAATATTCCTTCCGTCCGGTTTCATGATCTCGATGGTCTCTCCTACAGAAAACTTGTTTCTCTGTGTCAGTCTTGCCAGACCTCTCTCATCGATCTCTTCTGCAAATCCAAGATATGTGTATTCTCTTACATATGTGTTGCTGTCATAGATCTGGGTATTCTCATCCGGCTTTCCGTAAAAAAATCCGGTGGTAAACTGACGGTAGGTACAGTTTGAGATCTGCTCCTGATACCACGGCATATTTGCATGATATTTTTCCGGACTTTCCATACAGTCGTCAATGGCTTTGCGGTAGGTTCTTGCCACTGTTGCCACATAAAGAGCTGTTTTCATACGTCCTTCGATCTTCAGGCTGTCAATACCGCTTGTAAGGATATCTTCCATATGTTCTACCATACAGAGATCCTTGGAATTAAAAATAAAAGTTCCTCTCTCATTTTCAAATACCGGCATGTATTCTCCCGGACGCTTCTCCTCCACAACAGAATATTTCCATCTGCAGGGATGGGTACAGGCTCCCTGATTGGCATCTCTTCCTGCCATAAAGTTACTGAGAAGACATCTTCCGGAATAGGAAATGCACATGGCACCGTGAATAAACGTTTCAATCTCCATATCCTCCGGAATATGTGCCCGGATCTCCCGGATTTCTTCCAGAGAAAGCTCTCTTGCACTTACCACACGTTTGGCACCAAGGTTATACCAGAAACGGTAAGTCTCATAATTGGTATTATTTGCCTGTGTACTGATGTGACGCTCGATCTCCGGGCAGATTTCCTTTGCATACATAAAGATTCCCGGATCTGCGATGATCAGTGCGTCCGGTCCGATCTCCTTCAGTTCTTGAAGATATTCCCTTACCCCCTCAAGATCACGGTTATGCGCCAGGATGTTTACTGTCACATAAACCTTTACACCATGGGAATGGGCAAATGCGATTCCCTCACACATATCTTCTTTTGAAAAATTCTTAGCCTTTGCACGAAGTCCAAAAGCTTCTCCGCCGATGTAAACAGCATCTGCACCATATATGACGGCAACCTTTAAAACCTCAAGGCTGCTCGCCGGAACTAATAGTTCTGGTCGTTTCATAAACCTGTTCTCCTGTTTTTACACTTACAGCCGCTCCGTCTCCAAGAGGAAGCACCGATGTACGAAGCACCGGACTGTGAGTCAGCTGCCAGAGATATTCTCTCATTCTTTTATAGATTGTACGGTTACGCCGTTCCACAAGATAATGAGATTCAATAATATCCCCTTCCTGCAGCACGTTGTCAGATACCAGCACGCTTCCCTCTTTCATCAGTCTCAGCACGTCAGGAAGCCAGTGGATATACTGGCCCTTGGCTGCGTCCATGAAGATCATATCAAAGGTTCCGGTAAGATTCTTCAGGATCTCTCCGGCATCTCCCTCCAGAAGCGTGATCTGTGACTCTCTTCCTGCGCGCCTGAAATTATCCTTTGCGACAGGAATTCTTTTTTCATAATTCTCTATGGTAACAATTTCCATATCTTCCGGCCCATACTCACACATAAGAAGTGTGGAGAAGCCTACGGCAGTCCCCACCTCCAAAATGCACTTCGGTTGTTTCAGTGCCAGAAGCATCCTCATAAAGCTCTGCATATCTCTCCGGATGATCGGCACCCGGTCTGCAAGTGCCTTTGTCTCCAACTCCTGCAGAAATGGAGTATTCCCCATATCCAGTGAATTGATATAGGTCTGCATGCGTTCTTCTACGATCACTGGCTGTTCGATCCTTCCTTGCTCTCTTCTCCTGACAGCACTGCAATGATCCTGGTCGGTGTATAAGCTGTACTGAGAAGGTATGTACCTGCTTTGATCTGTCCGTGATATGCGGACATTCTTTCCTGTATGGTAAATGCAAGCGCATCCTTGATAAGACCCTTCTGCTCCAGTGTCTTGCCTACTTTATATGCAGAAGCACCTTCTTTTATGACTACCGTGACCTGCTGTCCCTCTCCCGGGCTCATAGCCTGCTGGTTAAACACATCGTAGCCAAACTGATATGCTGATTTTCCAACCCAGATCAGAAATACGATAATAAAGATATATACAGCGGTTTTAAATACCCCTCCAGCCAGAAAAACGCCGGCCCTGCCAACCTTGTCTCTTGTGTCTGCCATAGTCTTTCCTCCTATAAGTCAGGAATCTGTATGTCGATCCCATCCACCAGCGTCCTGCATATCCGCTGCATCAGTCTGCACAGCGCAAGCTCTGCGTCGAGATAGGCATTTACTTTCAGGTTCTGTCTCAGACTTGCAGACTCCTGATTGAGCTGTTCCGCAATATGGAACAGCTCATCCTTGTCTGAATGATTCTGCAGTCTGAAATTATCTCCACGGAATCTCATCACTCTGGCTTTCAGCTCAGGATCCGCTTCAAGCTGGGCTGCCTGTTTCTGATATTCCTGATATTCATCGCTTCTGTGCACAGCATCGAGAAGCTTCTCGATCTCCATGCTGATCTCATCCATGAACCTATGCCTCCATAATGATAGGCAGGATCATAGGATTTCTCTTGGTCCGTTTCCACAGATACTCTCCAAGGGCATCCTTGACCTCGGTTTTGATCTTGCCCCAGTCCGTGATATTGTTCTCCAGGCAGGAATCCAGTGCAGTTTCCACAACCTGTCTGGCATGCTCCATAAGATCCTCAGATTCTCTTACATACACAAACCCTCTGGAAACGATATCCGGACCTGCGAGAACTACATTACTGTGGCGCTCCAGTGTCATAACTACGATCATGATTCCATCTTCAGACAGGTGCTGACGGTCACGGAGTACGATATTTCCCACATCGCCAACGCCAAGTCCGTCTACGAAGATCGCACCTGTATGAACGCTTCCTGTCACCTTGGCATCCTGTCCGTCCAACTCCAGAACATTTCCGGAAGAAAGGATAAAAATATTCTCCTTCGGGATTCCCAAATCTTCCACAATGTGTTTCTGTGCAGTCAGATGACGGTACTCACCATGGATCGGAATGGCATATTTCGGTTTTACGAGGGAGTAGATCAGCTTGATCTCCTCCTGGCAGGCATGTCCGGAAACATGGACATCCTGGAAAATAACCTTGGCTCCCTTCATAGACAGTTCGTTGATGACCTTGGAAACTGCCTTTTCATTTCCGGGGATCGGATTGGAGCTGAAAATGATGGTATCGTTAGGCTTGATCGTGATCTTCTTATGGATATTGGCTGCCATACGGGAAAGTGCCGCCATGGACTCACCCTGGCTTCCGGTTGTGATCAGAACCACCTTGTCGTCCGGATAATTCTTCACCTGATCGATCTCGATCAGTGTGTTCTCCGGGATCTGCAGATAGCCAAGCTCTGACGCTACGGAAATAACATTGACCATACTGCGGCCTTCCACAGCAACCTTTCTTCCGAACCGGTATGCAGTGTTAATGATCTGCTGCACACGATCCACGTTGGATGCAAAGGTTGCAATGATGATCCTGGATGTCCGGTACTCATTAAAAAGATTATCAAATACATGTCCCACTGTACGCTCGGACATTGTAAATCCCGGTCTCTCTGCATTGGTACTCTCACACATCAGTGCAAGCACACCCTTCTTGCCGATCTCTGCAAAACGCTGCAGATCGATGGCATCTCCAAATACCGGTGTATAATCAACTTTAAAGTCTCCTGTGTGTATCACGATTCCCACCGGTGAATAAATAGCAAGTGCGGATGCATCCTGGATACTGTGATTCGTTTTGATAAATTCCACAGCGAAATCCCCAAGATTGATCACCTGCCCGTGTTTTACCTCTTTCAATTTGGTAGAACGCATAAGGTTATGCTCTTTCAGTTTGTTGCGGATCAGTCCCAGTGTCAGCTTGGTAGCATAGATCGGAACATTGATCTCTTTCAACACATACGGAAGAGCTCCGATATGATCCTCATGTCCATGAGTGATCACAAATCCCTTCACCTTGGAAATATTTTCCTTAAGGTATGTTACATCCGGAATGACCAAATCGATTCCCAACATATCGTCCTCAGGGAAAGAAAGACCACAGTCTACAACTACAATACTGTCGCCATACTCAAAAGCGGTAATGTTCATTCCGATCTGCTCCAGACCGCCAAGTGGTATGATCTTAAGCTTGGATGTTGTTCTGCGGCCGGTTTTCCGACCGGATGGCCTGCCGCCGGTCTTTGCCGGTTTCTGTGTGTTTCTGCTGTTTTTTACAGCGCCACCGGCTGCTGTTTTCTTTGCTGTTGGCCGGAAAGGCTTATCCTGACGGTTTTTGCTGCCACCACGATACTGTCTTGTTCTTGATCCGGCATTCTTTTGTCTTGCTGCGGTTCTTCTGGCACCGCCTGCGGAAACTTGTACTCTGCTCTCCGCATTTTTGTTGTCATCGTTGTTCTCGCTTTTCAAAAATCGCTCCTCCATTCAAAATTCACGTCATCCAGCATCTGCTGAAAAACTGCATATACAGCCTGAAGTTCGTCATCATCCTCGACCATCTCATAACAGGCTTCTGTGCTTCCCGGAGCTGAAATATCCTTCAGAATATATGCGTCTGCTTCCTCATCCTGTGAATCGGACACCAAAAGATAAGTCACACCCGCAATATTGGTCTGCTCCTCTACGTAAAACTCAGCAGCTGTGCCGTCGTCTGACTGAAATATTATTTTTTCCATATTTAATTCTTCCTTATCCGTTCTTGTCAAGCGGATATTCACAATCCGCATTTGCTACCTGATCCGCTCAAAATATCTATTTGCGTTTCCGATCATTCTTCCACGCTTTCCTGCTGCTCTCTTCTGTATGCGGCAGCATCCAGATATCCCTGCAGGATAAAGACTGCTGCTACCTGATCCAGATACTGTTTACGGTCTTCCTTATGCACACCGGTCTCCTCCAGAGTACGGTCTGCCGCCATGGTAGTCAGTCTCTCATCCCACATAACAACAGGCAGACCCGTACGTTTCTCCAGCATTTCCTTAAACTCCAGAGATTTCTCGGCCCGCTCTCCTACTGTATTGTTCATGTTTTTCGGGTATCCCAGAACGATCTCCGTAACCTGATACTCCGAAATGATCTCTTCAATACGTGCCAGAGTACGACGAAGCTTGTTTTCCTGCTTGCGCCATACGGTTTCCACACCTTGGGCTGTCAGACCAAGGGGATCGCTCACTGCAACCCCAACGGTCTTCGAGCCATAGTCCAGTCCCAGTACTCTCATATTACCGTTCCCAGGACTTATTCTTGATATACTCGGTGAGAAGCTCCTCTACCAGCTCATCACGCTCCACCTTCATGATCATGCTTCTCGCACCCTTGTGGCTTGTGATGTAGGTCGGGTCTCCGGACATAATATATCCTACGATCTGATTCACCGGATTGTAGCCCTTCTCATCCATTGCATTGTACACCAGATCCAGGACTTCTTTTACCTGAAGCTCCTGATCCGGTTTTGTTCTGAAATACTGTGTATTTCCCAGATTATTCTCTGCCATTGTCTCTCACGTCCTTAAAATATATTCTTTTTTATTTTAATATAAATTTACATAAATTACAATCTTAAATTTAACGAGGATTGCGAATACAAACTGTCAACGTTACTGTTCACTCCGTTCTCAGTAACACGCTTCGCAAAATATTACCAGTGAACAAACAACCTTTCAACATACGATCCCGTTCTTCATTCCACGGCTTCACCGGTCATGATATGCTCTTCAAGAAAGCCTTCTGCCTTTACGATTACGATATCATTTACGCCATAAGCTTCCGATTTCGGTACAGCAGTTTTTATATACTCCCGGCTGTGTCCCAGATACCAGGTCCGTCCATCCTTTGTATACTCTTCCTCGATCAGTACCTCCAGGTTTTTGCCAAGCATGGATTTCTCATAATCCCCTGCATGACGATGATGCAGCTCGATCATCTTCTCACTGCGGAAGGATTTCTCCGCCTCTGTCAGCTGTCCGTCCATGGCAGCCGCCTTTGTTCCCTGTCTTCTGGAATATTTGAAGATATGAGTCTCGTAAAAACGGATGCTGTCCACAAAATCATAGGATTTCCGGAATTCTTCCTCCGATTCCTGCGGAAAGCCTACGATCACATCCGTTGTCAGTGCCGGATTTCCATACACTTCTCTTAAAAGCTCACAGCGTTCTCTGTATTCCCCGCTTCTGTATCTGCGGTTCATCCTCTCCAGGGTCTCATCACAGCCACTCTGCAGAGAAAGATGGAAATGCGGGCATACCTTCGGCAGCGCCGCGATCCCTTCCGCAAATTCTCTTGTAACGATTCCCGGTTCCAGCGATCCCAGACGGATACGCCTGATTCCTTCGATCTCATGCACAGCACGGATCAGAGAAAGCAGTGTCTCTTTTTTCTCCTCCGGGAAATCCACTCCATAGGAGCTTAAATGGATTCCTGTAAGGACCACTTCCTTATACCCTTTTTCCGCAAGTGCACGGACCTCCTTCAGCACACTTTCAATATTCCGGCTTCTGACACGGCCTCTTGCATAAGGAATGATACAGTACGTACAGAACTGATTGCATCCGTCCTGAACCTTGATATATGCCCTTACATGTTCTGCTGTATGATCAATGGAAAGTTCCTCATACTCTTTTGTCTGATTGATCTTGATCACATGGGAACCATGGCCCGGTTTGTTTTCCGCATATTCGGCCAGTGCCTCCACAATATTGATCTTCTGGTTATTTCCCAGAACAAGATCAATGGCTTCGTCTTTTTCCAGTTTCTCGCCACCGGTCTGTACATAACAGCCCGTTGCCACCACGATCGCTTCCGGATTCATTTTTTTTGCTTTGTGGAGCATCTGTCTTGATTTTCTGTCTGCAATATTGGTTACTGTGCAGGTATTGATCACATAAATATCCGCTCCTGGCTCAAAAGGCACGATCTCATATCCCGCCTCCTCCAGAAGCTGCTGCATGGCCTCGATCTCATAGGCATTTACTTTGCAGCCCAGGTTGTGTAATGCAACTTTATTTCCCATTTTTCCTCACTTTTTTTACACTTTAACTAATTATTAAAACAATTTTTATCTCTTTTCACCTTGACTTTTTGGGTACTGACAGGTAAGATGAAAGCTGTAAAACAACAAAAATTTATCAAGGGAGGTTATTATAATGAAAACAGCTAAAATCTCACTGAATTCCATCGATAAGGTGAAAGCATTCGTAAACGAGATCAGCAAATTCGACTGCGATTTTGATTTAGTATCCGGAAGATATGTGATCGATGCAAAATCCATCATGGGTATCTTCAGCCTGGATCTTTCCAAGCCGATCGACCTCAACATCCATGCAGATGGCGCTGCTCTGGATAACGTAATGCAGATTATTTCCAAATATACAATCGACTAATCTATACTGTATATTTGAGAGGAACTGTATCGGATACAGTTCCTCTTTTTTTCATGCTTTCAGAATCCTTCTGTTCTCAATGAACTCCCTTTTCCTGATATATCGGTAATTCCAGGGAACCTCTGCAGCGAGGTTCCCTATTTGTTTTTTCTTATCTAAAAACGGATCACTGAATTTCAATGATCTCTGTGGTATTCAGAGCCGTTTCCATAAGCTCATCGATCTTCTCAGAAAGCTTCTGCTCAGAACGGCGGATCACCTTAAGATTCGGCTTTGTTACAGGATGTTTCGCTACAAAGATGGTACAGCAATCCTCAAACGGCTGAATAGAAGTCTCAAAGGTATCGATCTTTCTGGAAATACGGACGATCTCCTCTTTATCAAAGCCGATCACCGGACGATATACCGGAAGTGTGCAGACCTCATTTGTAGAAGCAAGGCTCTGTAAGGTCTGGCTTGCAACCTGTCCGATACTCTCACCTGTGATAAGTCCGAGACAACGGTCTTTTTTAGCGAAATGCTCGGCAATACGCATCATATATCTTCTCATGATAATAGTAAGCTCATCATGAGGACACTGATCATAAATATAAAGCTGTATATCTGTAAAGTTAACTACATGGAGACGGATCGGTCCGCTGTATTTGGCTACCAGGCGGGCAAGATCCACTACCTTCTGTTTTGCGCGCTCACTGGTGTAGGGCGGTGCATGGAAATATACCGCATCGATCTTGACACCACGTTTTGCGATCATATAACCGGCAACCGGACTGTCGATCCCACCGGAAAGAAGAAGCATGGCTTTTCCGTTTGTTCCGATGGGCATTCCGCCTGCGCCCGGAATGGTCTGGGAATATACGTAAATCTTGTCACGGATCTCAACAGAAAGATCCAGCTCCGGATGATGAACATCTACACTTGCCTCCGGGAACGCATCCAGGATACGTCCGCCAAGCTCAGCGCTGACTTCCATGGAGCTGATCGGATAGGATTTCTTTGCGCGGCGTGTCCAGACCTTGAAGCTTCCGTTAAAGTCCGGATGCCACTGCTTCATATAACCCACAACATCTTCGGCAAGCTTCTCAAAGCCCTGTTCTTCATAGATCATAACCGGGCAGATGCCTACAATACCGAATACATGCTGCAGCGCATCTACAGCCTCATCGTAATCATAATTCTCCGGGCAGAATACATAAACTCTTCCCTGCTCTTTTTTTACTTCAAAATCTCCCTCGATCTTGGAGAGTGCGATCTCCATCTGATGTACGAGAGCATCTTCAAAACGATAGCGGTTTTTTCCCTTAAGGGCAATTTCCGCATATTTGATCAGAAATGCATGTACTAACATAAAAATCCCTTTCTTCTGTATTCTCTATCGACGTGCATACCTGCGCAGCATCGGAATTGTTTTTCCCAGTGCTTCCAGGCAGTAATCTACCTCTTCAAAGGTATTTTCCTCACAGAAGCTGATGCGGACGGTACTCTCTACATCCGCTCTTGAAAGTCCCATAGCTGTCAGTGTTGCACTCGGTTTTCTCTTATGACTGGAGCATGCACTTCCTGCGGAAATATATACTCCGAATTCTTCCAGCGTATGGAGAAGAACCTCACTCCGTACTCCGTGGAAGGTTACACTCATGATGTGTGGCGCTCCCTCCATTAACGGCATTCCGTTGACAGTGATATCGCCAAGCTTTGAAAGTCCCTCTGCCATCCGCTCCTTCAGAGCATAGAGGTGCTGTATCTTTTTATCAAAATCTGTGTATACCATATCTGCGGCAACGCCAAGGCCTGCGATCCCCGGCACATTGTCTGTTCCGGAACGCATACCGTTCTGCTGTCCGCCGCCAAGGATCTGCGGCTGTACTCTTACTTTTTCGTTAATATAGAGAAAGCCTACGCCCTTTGGTCCATGAATCTTGTGGCTGCTCACAGAAAGAAGATCGATCCCCAGCTTTTTCGGATAGATACGATACTTTCCGAATGCCTGGATGGCATCTACATGAAAAAGTGCTTTCGGACTTTTTTCATGGACAAGCTTTCCGATCTCTTCTACCGGCATCACGGCTCCCACCTCATTGTTCACGTACATCACAGACACCAGAATGGTATCCGGACGAAGAGCCGTTTCCAGTGCATCCAGCTTTACAACACCCTGATGATCAACAGGAAGAGTGGTCACCTCATAGCCCTGTTCCTTCAGATAAGCAAAAGGCTGGGCCACTGCTGCATGCTCTACTGCAGTTGTGATGATATGGTTTCCCATACGCTTATTGGCTTCCACACCACCGATGATAGCAAGGTTATCCGATTCTGTTCCACCGGAGGTAAAAAGAATCTCTTTTTCATTCACTTTCAGTAATTTTGCAAGGGTCTGGGCACTTCTGCGGACATAATTCTCCGCTTCCATTCCCTTTTTATGCATGGCAGAAGGATTTCCGAAATCTTCTGTCATGGTTTTGCAGACAATATCCTTTACTTCATCGAAGCATCTCGTTGTCGCGGAATTGTCAAAATATGCTTCCATAATCTATTCATCCTCCAGTTGAAACATCAGAACAGAAAGTACTGCGAGTCCCGCGGTTTCTGTCCGTAAGATCCGGTGTCCCAGGGTGATAGGTTTCGCACCGGCTTCCATGGCATCTGCCACTTCCTGCTCTTCAAAACCACCCTCAGGGCCGATAAAGACACCGATGCTTTTTCCCGGTTCGATCGACCGGATCAGTTCTTTCGTCTCTTTCATTCCCTTTGCAAGCTCATAAGGGATCAATAGAACGTCCAGTTCTTTTGCATAGACAAGGGCTTCTTTAAAGGTCATCACAGAATGTACCTCCGGCACCAGCATACGCTTGGACTGTTTTGCCGCACTTTCTGCGATCTGCTGCCAGCGGGATACTTTTTTTTCTGCTTTTTTGTTATCCAGTTTTACCACGCAGCGTCTGGTTGAAACCGGAACTACGGAATATGCTCCAAGCTCTACTGCCTTCTGGATGATCAGCTCCATCTTATCAGCCTTCGGCAGTCCCTGAAAAAGATAAATACGGTTCTGCAGCTCATAATCCGGCTCCTGTACATAGAGGATATGAAGCAGGACTTCATTCTCCCCTGCGTTTTCGATCACACAGTGATATTCTTTTTCCTTATCGCTGATCCAGAGCTCCTCGTCTTTTTTCATGCGGAGCACATTGACAATATGATTGACATCATTTCCTGTGATACGGATCTCATGTCTGTCCCTGTCGATCTGATGAGGTTCCACAAAAAATCGCTGCATGAGATCAGTCCTTTCTTGCTGTCACAGATACCCACTCGCCCTGATGAGTCACCTCAACAAGCGTCAGTCCGGCGTCTTTTACAGCCTTCACTACGACATCCTCCTTTACATCCAAGATGCCTGATGTAATGTAGTAAGCGCCTTTTTTCATCTGTGCAACGATCACCGGAGTCAGCGGTACCAGAACATCTGCCAGGATATTTGCAGTTACGATATCATATTTCTCATATCCGACCTGATTCTGAACTTCTTTGTCATCGATGATGTTTCCGATCATCATGTCAAAGGATTTCTCCTCGATCTGGTTGGCCTCCTTGTTCTCAGACACTGCCGGAACTGCACAGGGATCAAGATCTGTACCAACCACATGACCTGCACCAAGCTTCAGTGCAACGATTCCCAGGATTCCACTTCCGGTTCCCACATCCAGAATCTCCATTCCCGGCTTCACAAATTTCTTCAGCTGACGGATCACAAGCTGTGTGGTCTCATGCATTCCTGTACCAAAGGCAGTTCCCGGATCAATGTGGAGGATCATCTTGTCCTTATCTTCTGCCTTCACTTCTTCCCAGGACGGTACGATCAGAATGTCGTCTACATAGAACTGATGGAAGTACTGTTTCCAGTTATTGATCCAGTCCTTGTCCTCTGTCTGGGATTCTGTGATGGTTGCCTCTCCGATATCCACAAAGCTTCTCAGATCCTCCAGTGCAGCCTTCACATCTTTCAGGATTGCCTCGGTATCCGCATCCTCTTCCAGATAGAAGTTCAGATATGCGATCCCGTCATCTGCTGGTCCCTCCGGCATGATATCCACAAACATCTGTGCTTTGTCCTCATCGGTCAGCGGCTGTTTGTCCTGGATCTCCACACCTTCAATCCCCACCTCGGCAAGTGTACAGATCACAATATCCTCTGCCTCTGTTTTTGTCTTAAGTGTAAAACGGTTCCATTTCATCTTTTATATCTCCTTATGCTGTATACACATTTACGGATTTTCATTCCAGTCTGTCGCCTGTTTTCTATTGTCTCGAAAACGGGCACTTCTTTTAATATACACGAATACAGAAAAAAAAGAAAGAGGCATTTTGTGCCTCTTTCCTGTTTTCACTTTATTTATTCCTCAAACATTTCCTTAACTTTCTCACGGAAACCTTTTTTCTTCTTTTCGGTTTTTTCGGAAGTCTCGGATGTGCTGTCCTCTGACGGACGGTTTCCACATGCCGCATCAAAAGCTTCCAGAGCTTTCTTTGCTTCCTCATTGAGATTTGTCGGAGTCTGGACTACCAGGGTTACATAGTGATCACCACGAACATTCTTGTTACGTAATGACGGAACACCTTTGCCCTTCAGGCGGATTCTTGTATCCGTCTGTGTTCCCGGTTTCACCTCATAGGAAACCTCACCGTCAACGGTATTAATACGCATCTCACCGCCGAGTGCAGCCTGTGCAAATGTGATCGGAGCTGTTGAAAAGATATTCATATCCTGTCTCTGGAAGATCGGATGACGGGCTACATTTACCTCCACCAGCAGATCTCCTCTCGGACCGCCGTTGGTTCCCGGCTCACCTTTTTCACGGATACGGATGCACTGGCCATTGTCGATACCGGCCGGTACAGATACCTGGATCTTCTTTCTGGAAGAAGTATATCCGGTTCCACGGCAGGCACTGCATTTATCCTTGATCACCTTACCGGTTCCATTACAGTCCGGACAGGTCTGAACATTACGTACCATACCAAACATGGACTGCTGAGTGTAAACGATCTGACCCTGGCCTTTACATTTCGGACATGTGACCGGTGATGTTCCCGGTTTCGCTCCGGTTCCGTGACATGTGGTACACTCATCTTTGAGAACGATCTCCAGCTCTTTCTCGCATCCGAAAACCGCTTCCTCAAAAGTAATGTTCACACGTGCACGAAGGTTGGCACCCTTCATCGGTCCATTGTTGGCCCGTCTGGTTCTGCCTCCGCCGCCGAACAGGTCTCCGAAGATATCTCCGAAGATGTCTCCCATATCCGCACCGTTGAAGTCGAATCCACCAAAGCCGCCGGCACCGCCTCCGCCGCCGTTTTCGAATGCTGCATGACCAAACTGATCATACTGTCTTCTCTTGTCGGCATCACTTAAAACGGAGTAAGCCTCTGTCGCCTCTTTGAACTTCGCCTCAGCCTCTTTATCACCCGGATTTACATCCGGGTGATATTTCTTGGCCAACTTACGATATGCTTTTTTTAATGTTGCGTCGTCGGCGTTTTTATCCACACCTAAGACTTCATAATAATCTCTTTTATCAGCCATTGTAATTATTTCCTACTTGTCTTAGACTTCCTTGTAATCAGCATCTACAACATCATCGCCGTATCCTGCTTCATTTCCGCCCTGGGCACCAGCGTTTCCGCCCATGTTGCCCATATCCGGTCCAGGACCAGCCTGACCCTGAGCTCCCTGAGTCTGCTCATACATCTTGGAGAACAGTTTCTGAGCGCTCTCCATCATCTTCTCCTGTGCAGCCTTGATATCTGCAACCTGAGAATCAGTAAGCTCCTGAGCATTTGCTGTCTGTGCAAGAAGATCTTTCAGTGCATTGAGGTCAGCCTCAACACTTGCTTTATCGTTTGCGTCAAGCTTGTCGCCAGCTTCTTTCAGTGCATTCTCAACCTGGAATACCATGGAGTCTGCATTGTTTCTTGTGTCGATAGCCTCTTTACGTTTCTTATCCTGAGCCTCGAACTCAGCTGCTTCTTTGACAGCTTTGTCGATATCGGAATCGGACATGTTAGAACCAGCTGTGATCGTGATGTGCTGCTCCTTACCTGTTCCAAGATCCTTAGCAGATACATTAACGATACCGTTGGCATCGATGTCAAATGTTACCTCGATCTGCGGAACTCCACGACGTGCTGGCGGGATTCCATCCAGACGGAACTGGCCGAGGGATTTGTTGTCTTTCGCGAACTGACGCTCACCCTGTACAACGTTGATATCTACAGCTGTCTGGTTGTCTGCTGCTGTGGAGAAGATCTGGCTCTTCTTTGTAGGAATTGTAGTATTTCTCTCGATCAGACGAGTTGCGATACCACCCATTGTCTCAATGGACAGAGACAGTGGAGTAACATCCAGAAGAAGGATATCACCGGCACCTGCATCACCTGCAAGTTTACCACCCTGTACGGAAGCACCAAGTGCAACACACTCATCCGGGTTCAGGTTCTTGCTCGGCTCTTTGCCTGTTAACTGTCTTACCTTATCCTGTACAGCCGGGATACGGGAAGAACCACCAACCAGAAGTACCTGGCCAAGCTCAGAAGCTGTGATACCTGCATCAGACAGTGCACGGCGAACCGGCTCTGCTGTCATCTCTACAAGATCATGTGTCAGCTCATCAAATTTAGCTCTTGTAAGGTTCATATCGAAATGCTTCGGTCCCTCAGCAGTTGCTGTGATGAACGGAAGGTTGATGTTTGTTGTTGTTGCGGAAGAAAGCTCTTTCTTAGCTTTCTCAGCTGCCTCTTTCAGTCTCTGAAGAGCCATCTTATCGTTGCTTAAGTCTACGCCCTCTGTTCTCTTGAACTCGGAAAGCATGTAATCTGTAACTTTCTTATCAAAGTCATCTCCACCAAGACGGTTGTTACCAGCTGTGGAAAGAACCTCGATAACGCCATCACCAATCTCGATCACAGATACATCAAATGTACCACCGCCAAGGTCGTATACCATGATCTTCTGCTCTTTCTCATTGTCAAGACCATATGCAAGAGCTGCTGCTGTAGGCTCGTTGATGATACGTTTTACATCAAGACCTGCGATCTTACCTGCATCTTTGGTAGCCTGACGCTGAGCATCGTTGAAGTAAGCCGGAACTGTGATAACTGCCTCTGTTACTTTCTCACCAAGATATGCCTCTGCATCCTTTTTCAGTTTCTGAAGGATCATTGCGGAGATCTCCTGTGGAGAATATTTCTTGTCATCGATGGTTACACGGTAATCGGTACCCATCTCTCTTTTGATAGAGGAGATCGTTCTGTCTGCATTTGTAACTGCCTGACGTTTTGCAGGCTCACCTACCAGACGCTCTCCTGTTTTTGTGAATGCTACAACGGATGGTGTTGTTCTTGCGCCTTCTGTATTTGCGATAACTGTCGGCTGTCCACCTTCCATTACGGCTACACAGCTGTTTGTTGTACCTAAGTCAATACCAATAATCTTTCCCATGATTTTTTCCTCCTGTTTTAGTCTGTATCTGTTAAAATAAAGTTTGTTGTCAGTTAGTTCGCAACCTTCACCATACTGTGGCGTACTACGAAATCCTTGTAGGTGTAACCCTTCTGGAATTCTTCCACCACGATGTTCTCTCCAACCTCTTCATCCTCCACATGCATCACTGCATTATGGAAATCCGGGTTGAATTCCTTTCCCACTGCTTCGATCGGCTTCACGCCAAGCTCATCCAGTGTTGTGGTAAGCTGCTTGTAGATCATTTTCATTCCATCTGCAAAAGCATCGCCTTCCTGTGCCTGTGCAAGACCTCTTTCAAAGTTATCCACAACCGGCAGGATCTTTTCAACGATCTCTTTTGCTCCGATGATGTACATACTGGATTTTTCTTTTTCCGTTCTTTTACGGAAATTATCAAATTCAGCCATGGTACGCTTCAGGCGATCGGTAAGTTCCTCCACCTTCTGCTCAGATTTATCTTTTTTCTTCTTTCCGAAGAAGGAAGTTTTTGATTTTTCTTCTTTTTTATCCTCTGAGGCAGCTTCTTCGCCTGGAGTATTGTTTTCTTCCTCCGGCAGATCTTCTCCCTCCGGTGTCAGGTTTTCTTCTTCCTGATCTCCGTCAGTTACGGGGATTTCCTTCTCCGCTTCCTGCTCTTCGGATGTTTTCTTTGTTTCCTCCGACACTTTTTTTCTACCGCCTTTCTAAGTTTTCTTCTTTTTCAAAACGTCATCCAGATGATTCTTCAGTTCCTTCAGACTGTCCACTACATTCTCATAATCCATTCGTTTGGGACCGATGATCCCGATGGTTCCGTACATTCCGTCTCCCAGTTCATATCTGGCAGTTACAATGCTGCAGTCCTTCATGGTCTGGATTGGCATCTCATCACCGATGTAAACCTGGATTCCTGTATTCTCTCCATCTGACATCTGTTCTTTTACAAGATCGGCAAGTTCATGCTTCTCCTCAAATGCGGAGATCAGCTCCGTTGCCTTCTCTTTATCGGCAAGCTCCGGATACTTGAAGATGTTAGTTGCACCTGAAGTATAGATCTCCATATCTTCCTCTTCCACATGAATGGTGGCTGCCACTGCATCCAGAACCGTTGCCACCACACCGCTGTGGCTGCCTGCCTGTTCCTTCAGTCTGGCGATCATCCCAAGATTGATATCCTGGATCGGGATCCCATTGAGATTGGTGTTAAGAAGAAGATTCAGTTTCAGGATCGTCTGGTCGTCCATTTCCTCATCCAGATTGATGATCTGGTTCCGGACTGTGTTGTTGTCACTGACAACCACTGCCACAAGCTGAAGCTCGCTCATCCTCGACAGCTGGATGAACTTGACCTTGTTGCCGCTGTACTGCGGAACGGAAACCATGGTAGCATAGTTGGTATTGGAAGCAAGAACCTTCGCAACCTTCTTAAGCACCTTATCCATCTTATCTGTCTTCTCAATGATCAGATCTCGCAGCTCTGCGACCTCCGCTTCCTTCTCCTTCATCAACTCATTGACGTAAAGTCTGTAGCCCTTATCTGAAGGAATCCTTCCTGCTGAGGTATGAGGCTGGACGATATAGCCCATATCTGTCAGGTCTGACATTTCATTTCGGATCGTTGCGGAACTGACATTGAGATCCGCATACTTGGAAATGGTCCTGGAACCAACCGGTTCTCCGGTTTCCATATAGGTCTTGATGATTGCTTTTAAGATTTTTTGCTTGCGCTCATTCAACACCTCTTCCATGAATCCATCTCCTTTCCTTTTTATTCTTTCCTGACGGATGTTGATTCTTTTTTTACATCTGTTAGCACTCATTTTAGTGGAGTGCTAACATCTACAGTCTTTAAGATATCACCATGTAAAATATTTGTCAATATGTTTTGAAAAAAAGTTCTTATTTTTTCAAAACAAAAAAAGCATCAGTACGATGCTTTTTTGTAATACTGGTCTATGCAGTTCTGTGCCCCGGCAAAAAATTCCGCTTCTGTTTTCTGTCCCAGCATATATTTCTGAAATTCCGTTCCCATGGACGAAACGGCTTCTATGGAATCGGCACACAGTGGTCTTGCTTTCAGCTTATAATCTTTCAGATATTGCCGGATCATTTCAATGCCATCCAGATCAAAATTCTTATCCTCGATCACATCCAGTCTTGCCGGACACATTTTTATCAGCTGTCCGTAATTTTTACTGGCCTCATATCCGGACACATACTGAAGGAACTTCAGAGCTGCTTCTTTATGATCAGAATTTTTATTCAGTACATACTGCCAGGTTGCGATATTGGTCACCTTCTCGTCAAATTCCGGAAATGGTGCCATATGGATCTTATCTTTTCCATACACGCCTGCATTCTGAAAAGTACTCAACACACCGGTATACATAAACATACATCCATACTGGCCGTTTATAAATTTTTCATTCAGCTGGTCATGCTGGTCGATCAGATTCTCCTCTGATATCATCCCTGTATCCAGCATTCGCTTCATATATTCTGCCGCTTCTCTTGTTTTCGGATCCGTCCAGTCTGTATAATCTCCTCCGAAAAAATCGACATACTCGCTGATACTATTATATATGTAAGAAATCTCCCATGCATCCCCATATGCATATTTTCCCGTATTCTGAAGCTTTTTCTGAAGGATCTCAAGATCACTGAGACAGGAGAGTCTGTCCAGACCAGCCTGATCCAGCAATTCCTGGTTCACCCAGAATGCCATGATATCCATCCTGAACGGTACCGAAAAAATATGTCCGTCTGACATGCATATTTCTTTCAGGTATTCCTGCAGAAAATTCGCCGCTGTCTCCTCTGTCATAACCGTATCTTCCAACGGAAGAAGAAATCCCTTATGTTTAAATTCGGATATCATCTCATCATTTACTGTGATCAGATCAACAGAATCATCTCCTGATGTCAGAAGAGTTGCTATTTTGGCCTGGCGATTGTCCGCATTGGCCGGACATTTTTCAATATGGATCTTTATTCCAAGATCTTTTTCCGCCTGGCTGATAAAAGAATCAAAGCCTTCTGTGCCTGCATCCACATGAAGGATCGTCAGTTCCTGTCTGTTCTCCGGCACAATATCAGATGCAGCCTCCTTCTTCTGGACTCCACATCCTGTCACTGCCAGAGCCAGGGCAAATACCCCGCAAAATACCTGTTTTTTCAATCTCTACCACCCTTTTTATCTGGGCCATCTATCCTCTTTTGACATCAACGGCTGGAACGGTGCATGAGGAAGTGTCTGATACCAGTACGCTACACTTGCCACATCATCCTGTCGTTCAAACAGGCCACGGTATCCGACGCCTATCTGCTGAATCGTAACGCGAAGATCCTCTTCAAAGCAGATTGGATCCTGTAAATGCCATCTGTAAAAGCCTCTCATTGGCGGGCAGTCATCATTATGATAAAAATTGTGGATCAGCTCGTCATGGGCAGAATAATACGGATATCCCAGATACGGCGTGTTATAATTCTGTTCCACGGTTTTTCCATCCACCTGTTTGGCAAAACTCCAGGAACCACCAAAGTAATCTTCCGTTCCTGTTCCACAGATGGTCGGATACTCCTCATCTCCGTCAATATAAAACTTCATTTCTCCCTCGCCCCACCAGTAACGTTCCAGTGTGGTAAGTGCCATGTAGGTTCCTATATAATGGCCTTTTCCTTTTACTCCATCCAAAATTGTATAATCTTTTGTTTTTTCTGTCAACCGTTCCCTTCTCCACTGCGCATGGAAATAAGCAATATCGTCCGGAAGCTCATCATAGAGACAGTAATCTACCTGATAAAAGAAAGCCGGGATTTTATTTGCATGCTGGTTTTCCAGTGTGATCTTTGCTTTCTTCTTAAACGGCATCGGGAAATAGCAGTTAAAGCCCCTGTTTGGAACAACAGCCACCGGAACAGAATTTACAAAACATTCCCTTCCGAATCCGCAGCAGAAGAAATCACCCAGAGGACTTTCCACGGAAGGAGTTTCCTCGTCATCCCAGTACATACGGATTACAAGATCTCTCAGTACAAAGCAATCTGCCTCTGTAGTCTTGTTATCAACGGTGATCCAGATATGATTGATCTGTCCCGGTCCTTCCATTTCTGCCAGAGTTACCACAGTTCCCGGCTCAATATCCCTGAGACACGGGCTTCCTTTTCTGGACGGTCCCAGATGACTTGCAGCCATACCGCCTCTGCCTTTTTCTCCATGAGGATTTTCTGCGTTGATCGCACGGCTTTTTCCATGCTTTGCAAGTGCGATCCCTCCCAGTCCGCCTGTAAATGCCTGATACATATCTGTTTTCTCCTCTCTTTTGGAAATTAAAAATATTATATTTACGCTTTTACTCCACCTGCCATGATACCATCCATGATCTGTTTCTCAAAAACAGCTACAAAGATAATGATCGGAAGAAGGATGATCCATCCCATGGCGCTGACCAGATCCCACGGAACTCCATACATGTTGTCACGTAACGGAAGCTGTACGATGGAAACAGAAAGTACCTGAATACCATTTGAATAAAACAACGGTGTGAAAAAGTTATTCAGACAGGTAATAAAGTTGATAATGCAAACCGTAGCGATTGCCGGCTTCATCAGCGGCAGAACGATCGTAAACAGTCTCTGTGAAAAAGATGCGCCGTCAATAGCAGCTGCCTCCTCCAGTGAGATCGGGATCTCACCGACAAAGTTTCTGAGGATCAGAACCGTAAACGGTATAACGGTACTGATATAAAGAAGGATAAGTCCCGGATATGTATCATACAGCTTTACCTTCTGCATAAACTCATACAGCGGGCGGGCTGTGACAACCTCAGGGATCAGCATGGTAGCCAGAACAAACGCAAATGCAACAGAAACTCCCTTTGAGTTAAATCTTGAGAAGCCATAGGCAGCCATTGCACACAGCACGGTACTGATCACAAGTGTAATGCCTACGATCAGAACTGTATTTCCGATCTTTGAAAGCAGTCCTACATTCTGTATCAGAAATTTATAGCTTTCCAGTGTGGGATGATCCGGAAGATAATCGATCGGTGTTTTAAACAGTTCTCCTGACGGTGTGATCGAAGAAATAAAGATCCAGTAAACCGGGAACAGGATCAGAAAAGCCACAACTGCAAACAGAACCCATCTTCCAACGGCTACCACTCCATGATAAACATTATATTTTCCTGTATTCTTCACGATAATTCCCCCTAACTGTCAAACTTATTCATAACACGTATATTCAGCCAGCTGAAGATCGCCATTACAACAAACAGCAGCATAGCCAGCGCCGAAGCATATCCTACGTTTAGATTTGTAAATGCTTCTGTTGTGATTCTGTATGCGATCAGCGCAGTATCCTCTCCAGGGCCTCCAGATGTCATGGAATAAACCAGATCGAAGGTTGTCAGTCTCCAGAGTGTGAACGGAATACATAAAGTCAGGACATTTTTTGCGATCAGCGGAAGTGTGATCCGGAAAAAGCTCTGGATCCCGTTTGCACCGTCTACCTTTGCTGCCTCATAGATATCGCCGGAAATAAACTGAAGTCCGGAAAGTACAAGAATTGCAAAGAACGGAAGGTCCTTCCACAGGTCCATTGCAATTACCGCTGCTCTTGCAGTACCTGTATTGATCAGCCAGCTGTTCTGGTAACCCGGTACAAACCAGCGGATAAAATCATTGATCAGACCATAATCATTGTTAAATGCCCATTTTGCAGCCATACCGGCTACTACTGCAGGCATAGCCCACGGGATCAGCACGATGGTCCTCAGAAAACGGCGGCCTTTGAATTTCATATTCAGGATCAGTGCCAGGATAACTCCGAGGATCACATGAAAGATCATGGAAGCAACCACAAATATTGCCGTAAAGCTGATCGATGTAAGCACTTTAGGATCAGAAAATACCTTCAGGTAATTCTTGAAGCCTATAAATTCATTGATACCTGCAAGGATACTGATATTAAAGAAGCTGTTTTTCACAGTCATCAGAATGGGATATACTGTTGTAAAGCCTCGAATCAGTACAACTGGCAGGATCAAAAGCCACGGTATCCACTTCATATTTTTTTTACTTATTGTCATGGAACTTTCCTCCCTGTTCATCAAGCAATGTAAAGCAGACTTTTACCTCTGCTTTACATTGCTGTTTTTTTATATCTTTTACTTATACATATCTACCACATCCTGAGCCTTCTTGCAGAACTCATCAACTGTGATCTCGTCTTTCATACAGGACTGGAAGATCGTTCCCATATCGGTGATAAATTCCATTGTCTGTGCCACCATCGGACGTCCCTGTACATTGCATTCATTTGCATATCTGCTGTACATTTCTTTTGCCGGGTCAGAATCCGGAACTACCTTCTCTGCAACATCCTTTCTTGCAGGATATCTGTCAAATGCTTTATAGGAAGCTTCCATTCCGCCTTCATCAGCCATATACTGGAGGAATTTCACAGCTGCATCTTTATTCTTGGATGCTTTGTTGAGAACATAGCTCCAGGAATCTGTAAAGATCGCACGCTCTCCCTTGCCGCTGAAATCCGGTACCATTTCCATGTGGATCTTATCTGCGCCAAGCATATCTGCCTTTGCATAATCTGTTCCAAGGCCCCACATGAACCAGCATCCGTATTTTCCGTCATTGATCTTCGGATTCATCTGGTCATATTTATCTGCAATCTGTTCGATGGATGTTTCTTTATTAGCAACCAGATCGTGAAGGAACTGAACTGCTTCCTTGTTTTCCTCTTTGGTCCAGTCAAAATAATCGCCGCCGAACATGTTTACAAACTGTGCAAGCTCGTTAAATGCATAGGTTTTCTCCCAGGAACCGCCGTAGCCGAATCTTCCGTCCTTGGAAACAGCCTTCATATACTTCATGAAATCCTCTTTTGTATCAATGGATTTGATTCCGACCTCATCCATGATCTCCTGATTTACCCAGAATGCAAGATATCCTGTATAGCCTGGAACACCGACGATGTTTCCGTCCTTATCTGTGATCATATCCTTTACATATCCCTGGGCAAACTGATCAGCGATATCATCTGTCATTACTGTATCGTTCAGTCCTTCCAGCCATCCGGAATTTTTAAATGCCGCGCTCATCTCATCGTTGATCTCAATGACATCCACGGAAGTATCTCCTGTGGAAAGCATTGTGGTGATCTTCTGCTGACGGGTATCTGTATCTGTAGGTGCCGCAATTACATTAATGTTCAGGCCCGTGGCATCTTCCACATTTGCAAGCCAGTCCTCAAAATCCGGGTCTGTGGTGTTGACGCTGTATAAGGTAAGATCATATTTTTCCTTTGCGGAAACAGTAACCACGTTACCTGCCATACCCACAACCATCGCTGCTGCCAAAACTGCACTCATTACTTTTTTCTTCATATCTTTCTTCCTTTCTGGACATTTTCGTGTTTGTCCACACCTGTTTTTGATGGTTTAAGGATACCAGAGAGCCCCCTCATTCTAAATACAATATTTTATGATTTCTTTATATTATTTTTCGTTCTCTTGTATTTTTGTTGTTAATTTTTTATAATCCTTTTATATAATCTATATTTGTAACGGCTTTTTTCACAGCTGGATTCGGTTTCATTAATTTGTTTTTGACATAAAGGAGAATATGTACTATGAAATTCCACAAATGTATCCCACCCATTTTTTCCTCATTTCGCTATAAGCTCCTGCTCGCATTTCTGATCGCAACTATGGTACCTCTGATTTCCCTGACCTTCATCAGCTATCACATTTCCTATAACATTGCCAGAGATCGTATCATCGATTCTGCCGTAATGACTGACAAGCAGCTGGTCTCTCAGCTGAACGACCGCCTCGGTCAGGTTGAAAATGTAGCAGATACCATACAGTTTCAAATGTACTCCCTAAATCAGCCTTCCTCTAATAAGGTAGATGCACTGAAAAAATTCACCACTGTAAAAAACAATATTTCGCTGTATAAATCCACATTCGATTTCTTCCATATATATGTTTTTCTGCAGCCCGATCAGCTCGGTTCAAAAGAAAGCCTGTACTTCTTTTCCACAGATGAGCTTTCTGCATATGGTCTGGATAAAAATATTGTTTCCGGTTCAGGCTTTTCCTCTGTCTGGATACCGGTTTCCAATATGCCTCTGCCTAAAATACTGTCCACAAAAAAATCATCTGCCGATGTGATCCTCTGCGTCCGGGCACTGAAAAATCAGGCCACCGGTATTCTGGAATACGCCTACGGCATTGCTCTGGACACCTCAGAGCTTACCACTTATCTGCAGCCTGCTGCTTTGGATTCCCGCATATACAGCTACATTCTCACAGATCACGGAGAGATTGCAGCAAAAAATACATCCTCACTGAATTTATCCGGAATTTCCAAAGCACAGTTTCAGAAACTCAAAGGAAATGCAGATTCTTCTTTTCACAGCGGCGACAAATATTATAACTGCTGCACCTTAAGCAATGGCTGGCTTCATGTTACCGAAATCCCGGAAAGCTATATTCAGGGCAACACGCACATCCTGATCCGTGCCTTACTGATCACTGTCCTTATTTTCTTGCTCCTTACTGTTATCATCGTTATCCTGTTTTCCGAAAATCTTACCCGGAAGATCACTGCACTTTCCTATGCAATGGAAGCCTTTCAGCTGGGATATGACCCGGAACATCTATCTATCGTTACTGTTCCCCACCCTGATGATCCTTCCAGGTATGATGAGATTGACAGACTGGGCATCACCTTTGAAGATATGCAGCACACAATAGCCGGAAACCTGAAGTCCATTGTAAATCTTTCCGTAAACGAAGAACGTCTGAAATACCAGCTGCTCCAGTCACAGATCAATCCGCATTTTCTTTACAATATCCTGGGATCGATCCGTACCTGCCAGTCCCTTGGAAAGCTTGACATTGCTGATCAGATGATTGCAAATCTGACTGCCTTTTACCGTCTTACCCTGCGTAAATCAAAGGAACTTATTCCTATTAAAGATGAATTGGAAATTGCCCGGCTTTATCTGGAAATGGAAAAGCTCTGTCATAAAGATAATCTGGACTGGGAGATCGAAGCAGAAGATGGAATCGAAAATTTCCTGATCTGCAAGTTTACACTTCAGCCATTTCTCGAAAATTCCATTCTGCACGGGATTTCTTCGGGCACACCAGCTGTTTTCATTTCGATCCATGTTCTTTATGGCGATGATACGGTTGTGATCTCCATTGAGGACAACGGTGCCGGCATGGACTCCGAAACCCTTGCACAGCTGCGCCATGCTATTGAGCATAATGTTATTGATTATGAGAAGCATTTTGGAATTTCCAACGTAAGTTCCCGTATTTCCAACCCATTATACGGAAACGGTTCCGTAAGGATCCGCAGCAACCCCGGAAACGGCACATACGTCACCATTGAATTCGAACAGATGGAGGAAGATATCGATGAAAAAAATAATGATCGTAGATGATAATTACTTATCTGCAGAAGGTATCGAAAAAAACATAGACTGGGAAACACTGAATGCAGAGATCATCCATGTCTGCTACAATGGAACCTCTGCTATCGAAGCCATGAAAAAAGAACCGGCAGATCTGATCATTTCTGACATTGAAATGCCTGATCTTGACGGCATTTCCATGAGCCGTCAAGCTCTTGAGATCAATCCTATGGTGAAGATCATCCTGATCAGTGCCTATGATAAATTTGAATATGCAAGACGCGCTCTGCTCCTCGGTGCTCTGGATTATATCGAAAAGCCTCTGGATTATGCCTATCTTATCCAGAAGGTAAAAAACGCTTTTGCACTGATGGAAAAGGAACAGAAAAATCTCCAGCTTCTGAAACAAAGCAGGCCTCTTCTTACGGAAAAATTTTTCCGCGAGATCACACACCTTCCGTCTTCTGAAGCAGCCTACCGACTGAAGCCTTATCTTAAGTATCTGAACCTGGAGCTGAATTATGATTTTTATACAGTTGTTATTCTGGAGCTTGAAAATGCTCCGGATCTAAAAGCTGTTTACGGGATTGAAAAGTTTCAGATGGAGCTTTTCAACCTTCAGGATCTGATAACTGAGGAAACCGCTTCTCTTGATTTTGTGTATCTTCTCCCGGATATGGATGGCTATCTGTGCATTCTGGGACACAGCGGCTGTCAGTCCAACAGCTTCCGCCAGCTTACCAGCGGACTTATTTCCTCAATCGCAGATGCCTGCCAGCCACTGGGACTTTCTCTCAACGCAGGTATTGGAACAATTGTCCAGGATTTTTGGAACCTGAACCATTCTTATAAAAGCGCCGTACATGCACTGGAATACAGATTCTTTTTCCCACATCAGAATATCTTTGACGGAAGAGAGGCTCTGGGTTCCGATCTGTCTGTTGCAGATTTTTCAGATACAAAGGAGGATGAACTGATCCGGCTTCTCTGCAAAAAGGATACCGCTGCCATAGATCTCTGGTTTCAGAATTTTTCCGACTGGCTCACTCAGAAATTTCGCACAAAGAATTTCGCTTTCATACAGATTTATTCTCTTCTTGGCCGGATCCTGAAATTTTTCTATGAATTAAATCTGGATACGCATGACCTTGAAACTAAAATTTTGTATGTTTACAACCACATAAATGAGTTTCATAATACGGAAGAGCTATGTCAATGGCTGAAGGATCTGTGCCATCTTTTATGCCGGAAGCTTGATTCCTCCATGAATGATTATCACCAGAAGCTCTGTGAACTGGTGATTTCCTATATCAACGAACACTACACTGACAATACGCTCTGCCTCAATGATATTGCTGCCTCTGCCAATGTAAGCCCTGCTTATTTAAGTGCTCTTTTCAAAAAAAATCAGGGAATCAGTCTCAGTGACTTTATCACATCTCAGCGAATTTCCGCAGCCGCCCGTTACCTGACTACGACTACTATGAGTCTGAAGGAGATCAGCCTGAAATGTGGTTATGCCAATCAATATTATTTCAGCACCAGCTTCAAAAAGAAAATGGGGATCACACCTTCCGCCTATCGGGAACAGCATACATAACTTCTTCTCTTCTTTATAACAAAGTTACTGGCACAAATGCCAGTGCCCTTCTCCGGAATTTTACTTATAATCAATCAATAAAGAGAACCATCATATTTTTTCGAAGGAGGGATCGCTATGAAAAAATGGAGAAAAATCCTGATATCTCTGATGACAGTCTTTGTACTGTCCATACTCCCGGCAGAATCGACAATTCTGCCGGGCACAGTCTGTGTTACAGAGGCTGCTCCCAGGATCAGTTCTTCCAGGCTAAGGCAGATCCTGACACAAAAAGATGCTTCCGAGCTTGCCAACGACACTCTGGATATGGCTGTTCCATATTGGGCTGATCTTCTCAAAGGCTCCGGCATCACCCTGCGCTCCCTGGGCTTTTCAACTACAAAATAAGTTTTTCCCAAAAACAGATCGAGCATACCCGGCAACACCCCTGGCTATAACAGCCAGGGGTGTTGTACTGTCAGCTGCTTCGCAGCCTATTCCATTAATTCTTCCAAATTCTTCTTTAATTCAAGCATCTTGTCTCTCAGCTCAGCAGCCTGCTCGAAATTCAGGTCTGCTGCCGCAGCACGCATCTGCTTCTCTACCTGAGCGATCACCTTCGTCAGTTCTTTTCGGTTCATGGATTCCGGATCCTTTTTAAGCTTCACTTCTGTCTCTGCCACCTTCTTCGAAACAGCGATCAGATCACGGACCGCCTTCTTGATCGTGGTTGGAGTGATGCCATGCTCCCTGTTGTAAGCCTCCTGTATCGCTCTCCTTCTTTCTGTCTCCGAGATTGCTTTTTCCATGGATTCTGTCATATTATCTGCATACATGATCACATGGCCTTCGCTGTTTCGTGCTGCACGGCCGATGGTCTGTACCAGGGATGTTTCCGAACGGAGGAAGCCCTCTTTATCTGCATCCAGGATCGCTACCAGCGTGATCTCCGGAATATCCAGTCCTTCTCGCAGAAGGTTGATCCCGACCAGCACATCAAACACATCCAGGCGCATATCGCGGATGATTTCCGCACGTTCCAGAGTGTCAATGTCTGAATGAAGGTATCGGACACGGATTCCCAGATCCTTCATATAATCGGTAAGGTCCTCTGCCATACGTTTGGTCAGAGTCGTGATCAGGACTTTATTTTTCTTTTCAATTTCCTTATTTACTTCTGCTACAAGATCATCGATCTGTCCTTCGATCGGACGCACCTCCACCTTCGGATCAAGAAGCCCTGTAGGACGGATGATCTGCTCTGCGCGGAGAAGCTCATGGTCATATTCATATTCTCCCGGTGTCGCAGATACAAACATTACCTGGTCAAGCTTGTTCTCGAATTCATCAAAGCTCAATGGACGGTTATCCTTGGCAGATGGAAGTCGGAAGCCGTAATCCACCAGTGTCTGTTTACGGCTCTGATCACCGGCATACATACCGCCAACCTGGGGAACTGTCTTATGGGACTCATCTATAATAAGTAAAAAATCATCTCCGAAGTAATCCATCAGTGTATACGGTGGCTGCCCTGGTGCAAGCCCGGTAAGATGTCTGGAATAGTTCTCAATTCCGGAACAGAATCCGGTTTCCTTCATCATCTCCACATCAAAGTTGGTACGCTCGGCAATCCGCTGGGCTTCGATCAGTTTGTCCTCACTTTTGAAATATTCCACCTGCTGTTTCATCTCTTCCAGGATGGCATCCGCAGCACGGCGGATCTGCTCCTGAGGCACAACATAATGGGACGCCGGGAAAATGGCCGCATGGCTTTCCACACTTTTGATTTCGCCGGTAAGCACATCGATATCTGTGATCCGCTCGATCTCATCTCCAAAAAATTCCACGCGCACCGCCCGGTCTGTAGAGTTAGCCGGAAAGATCTCCAGCACATCGCCACGCACCCGGAATGTTCCTCGGTGGAAATCCATCTCATTTCTTGTATACTGGATATCGATCAGCTGTTTGATAACCTCGTCACGATCCTTCTCCATCCCCGGCCGAAGTGAGATCATCATATCAAAAAATTCCTGCGGCGCACCCAGGCCATAAATACAGGATACCGATGAAACTACGATCACGTCTTTCCGCTCACATAAGGCCGCTGTGGCAGAAAGGCGGAGTTTATCGATCTCGTCGTTGGTGGATGCATCCTTGGCGATGTAGGTGTCTGTGGACGGAACGTAAGCCTCCGGCTGGTAGTAGTCGTAGTAGGAGACAAAATATTCCACTGCGTTCTCAGGAAAAAATTCTTTCATCTCGCCGTAAAGCTGGGCCGCCAGTGTTTTATTGTGAGCAAGTACCAGAGTTGGTTTATTTAACCGAGCGATAACGTTCGCCATGGTGAAGGTCTTACCGGAGCCTGTGACACCCAGCAAAGTCTCGAACTGGTTGCCTTCTTTAAATCCCTCGACCAATTTCTCGATGGCCTGGGGCTGATCGCCGGTTGGCTTGTATGGGGCTTTTAATTTGAACTCATTCATGGTAAATCCCTCCATTTGTGACTTTTACTATGATCATTATCAGCTAAAAATTCGTACCCAGATTCGTAACGAAAAGCTCATTTTTATAGTGAATAGATGTGTTTCTCACCTCGTTACGAATAAAAGTCACAAAACTAATATTTGCGGATAAAACAGCACTCGGAAATACCTGAAAATACTAACCTCCGGTCCTGTCATATTTTTACTGTTTGTTCTTGTAACAGTCCCTATTATATCAAATAAATTTTTGAAAGTATATAGATTAACGCAAGAAAAAAGTACAAATGTTCGATTCTTATTTGTACTTTTTTCTATCACTACTATTCTATTTTTTATCATGCTGCGTTGAAATATTCCTCCAGGATTAAGTCTATTTCAATCACTTTCGATACTTCACTCAATATGATAAGTTTGTGTAAACGCAAAGAAACAGCGACTTTGAAAAGTTATCCCGCTTTTGCTTACCATATTATTTCCTTAAATTAACATTCATGTAACGCCCAATATTACGCAAATTCATCGAGTCCTCTACAAACTGAAGTTCATCCCAATATGCAGACCTTTGATTATACACGCTTATAAATTATTGGTTCATCATATCCAAAAGTTCTCTTTCCATTAACTTCCATGCTTTCCGATACTTCCAGAAAATTGTTGGAAAACTTTTCCCAAAGTTTGAATGTCATTACCGGAGAGAACTGGCTTGTGCTGCCTCCCTCCCAGATTCCGTCCTTTTCATGATAAAGTGCCGGATTAAATTTTTCAGATTTTTCTAGTTTAGAGTAATCAACATTCTTCATAGAATCATATGAAAATGTATTTTTATCTTCTCCTTTTGGAATTTTATAAGAAGAAAGTAAAATTCCCTGTTCTATTTCCGTGATAAGGAAAAGATGTGGAGATGCATGACGTTTTCCATTAATTTCATAATAACTCTCTTCAACAACAAATTTTCCTTTGAAATCTTCAGGAAGGTTATTTATTTTATCATTACAGATTGTATTTACATGTTCCGCATATGGATATGTTTTCCCTTCTGCCTGCATCTTATTAAATTGATCCTTATTATCAAAATGTCCTGTCATCATTCCTACAAAATTATCAAGTTTCATCATATACTTTACCTCCTGGTATTTGCCTAATCACACTATTCCTCTTTTGCTTTTGCCATACTGGCGATATCTCCCACTCCATTCAATACCATTGTCGGAAGATAAGCATAAGTTTTGAGTGTATCCTTCGTTGAACATCCAGAGAGAACCAATACAGTAGACATACCACTTTCCATACCTGAAATCACATCTGTATCCATACGATCCCCAACCATTACAGCTTCTGCTGAATGACATCCAAGCATATTCAATCCTGTTCTCATCATCAGTGGATTCGGTTTCCCACAGAAATATGCCTGTGTACCTGTTGCCATTTCTATAGGTGCGATCAATGCACGACAAGCAGGAGCAATGCCGTTCTCAATCGGTCCGGAAACATCTGAGTTTGCTCCGATCAGCTTTGCACCTTTCAGAACTAAATTCGTTGCTTTTGTTAATGTATCCAATGAATAGGAGCGTCCCTCTCCCACAACAACATAATCCGGATTTACATCATTCATTGTGATACCTACATCATAAAGTGCATTTAAGAGACCTGCTTCTCCTATCACAAATGCTGAACAGCCTGCCGCCTGTTCCTTTAAAAAAGCGGCTGTTGCCAATGCGCTGGTGTAAAAATGTTCTTCTGGCACATCAAGTCCCATCCTTGCCAGTTTCTGATTTAATTCCCGTGGTGTATATCCACTATTATTTGTCAAAAATAAATATTCTTTCTTTTCATCATGCAACCACTGGATGAATTCTGGAACACCTGGCAATATCTGATTGCCATGATAGATCACACCATCCATATCACAGATGAATCCTTTTTTTTCATTAAAATCGATTATGGATTTTATCATGTTCATGTGCGCCCTGCCTTTCTTGTTTCTTTAGAATACACCTTACTCTTTTCATAATAGAATAAAACTCTTTTTTCTACAAATACTTTTATATTATATCATCCACACATGAAATCAAATACATAGCACTGTAAAATCAAAGTAAATATTTCGATCAACAGAACCTTTTATGACAACATCTCTTTCACACAAGTACTTCGATAATCACTTGGTGATATTTTATATCTTTCTTTAAATACTCGGTTAAACGTTCTCTGACTTTCAAATCCACTATCCAGACAAATATTTGTAATAGAATCACTCGTATTTTCCAAACGATGGCATGCATAGTTCAGCCTTGCATCGTTAAGATATTGATTAAAGTTTCTATGGAATGTCTTGGAAAAGAGTCTGGATAAAACATATTTGCTCACGCCCAGGTCTTTTGCCATCTCTTCCAACGAAAACTTCTTCTTGAAATTTGCTGATATATAGGAAACTGTCTGGTAAATAAGATCGTTGCTCCCCACACTGCTCTTTTCTACCAAATTTAATTTTCCTATGCAGCGTGCCAACACAATTTGAAGATATGCCTGTGCAACAGTAATATCCGACTGTTCTGTCTCTAAAATTGCATTTATAACCCTATATACCTCCGGTTCAATCTTTTCCGCTTTGATGATTGGGTATTCAGGAGCCATGGATTGCATGATATCTGCAAATTTGACTATCGTAAATGGCGATGCAATCAAATAAGTCGCTTTATTTACACCGGGTGTCAGTACCTGATAGTGATGAATAACATCTGGAAATACAAAGCCTATATCTCCTTTTTCCATATGGTATAGTTCCTGTCCGACACCAAGTTCTAATGCTCCACTTGTTACACAAACGATCTCCAGTGCATTATGAAGATGTGGTTCAATATGTTTTGACTTCCTATTTATTGCTATGATCTCCTCTTTTGTGTCAACATATTTTAACTGCATGAAATACTCCCCTTTGCAACATTTGTCTATATCTTCTTTCGATTTGGCAAGCAATCCTTTTACACCTATCTTATAATCAACTTGTAAATAAGGAAAGGAGGAATTGCAAATGAGCAACCTAAAAAAATATCTGAATGACCTTTTAGTATTCTACACTGAATATTTTGAGCATCCTTACCATGTATAAATACTAAAAGGACTATTTTGTGAAAACTGAATATTTTCTTAAGGCCATTTCACAAAAATGAAGTGGTCCTTTTTTATTTTCAAAATACAGTTCAATCACTTTATATATAGAAAAAAGCACTGTCTCATCGAGCAACGACCAGACAACGCTTTCTCCTGTCAATTCTAATTTATGTCTGATGCATCTGTTACTTCATCTGCAGCAATTTCTTTTTCTGCTTTCAGTTTTTTATTTGCATCTTCTACATTCATTCTTGAAAGTACAAACATAATCAATACATCAAAGATTAACGGAAGCCAAAGATACATAAACTGCATCATATCAAGTGCAGACTGCGGCTGAGTTGCATTTGTTCCGATATATCCACTGAACTCAAGCAGCCATCCAACAACAGCGGTTCCAATACCTCCACCGATTTTTACGCCAAGAGAAGTACAAGAGTACATCGTTCCGTCAATTCTCTTTCCCTGTGTAAGATAAGTGTACTCAGAGCAGGATGCGATAACTGCATTCATATCTCCCTGCCATGGTCCCTGACCTAAGGCTGCAAGAGCTGTAAATGCCATCATCAGCGGAACACTGCCCATATATCCTGCAACAACAACAAGTGCTCTACCGATGACTGCTAAGACATAACCTCTTAAGTTCAGTTTATACATACCTTTCCACTTACCAACTAATGTCGGTGTGAAAATCAGGGCAATGATCAGTGGAATATTTACTGCCCATGCAAATTGTCCAAACAAATTCTTATTTTTCAGTACCCATGTCATGTAATAAATGCCAGCTCCAATCATGGCACTATATAACTGCTGTAAAATATATGTTCCACAAATCATCATGTAATATTTGTTTTTAACAAGAAGCTTGAATGCCTGTACCATTCCGTACTTTTCATTATCATTCTTTACTTCTCCTTCGTTAAGTTCTTCCTCCGGAAGTTCCTTAACAGAAAGTGCTGAAATCGTATTTATGACAAGACCAATGATTGCATAGATAATAGCAACCGTTCTCCATGCCGCAGCATCTCCACCACATTTATCTACAAATCCAACTGTAATCGCCTGAATCAGAAGACTTGTTGAAAACGCAAAAATAAAACGGTAAGATCCCATCTGCACACGCTCTTTGCTGTTCTTTGTAATCAGTGACGTAAGTGCTGAGTAAGCAATATTGTTTGCTGTATAAAACACACCATTTAACAGTGTATAAGAGATAAAGAACCATGCGTATTTAGCCGTTGTTCCAAAGCTGACTGGTACTGCAAAGCAGCAGACCAGCGTAATGGCACAACCAATGTATCCGTATAGCATCCATGGCTTCGCTTTTCCCATTTTACTGTGTGTTTTGTCAATCATTGATCCAAAAAATATATCCGTAAAACCATCAAATAGTTTTGATACGGCAATCAGGGTACCTACGACACCTGCAGCAAGTCCTACTGAGTCCGTCAGATAGACCATCATAAAAGATGTCAGGAACGCATAGACTACATTACCTGCAATATCGCCTGATCCGTATCCAATTTTGTTATACCATTTCAAATACTTTTTTTCTTCCATCGAATTTCTTTGCTCCTCATCTTCATCGCACTTAGAATTTCAAGATGTCTAACAGAGTATGATGTCTAATTCTAGTTTTTTCTCTGTTTTTGTCTGATTGCTCTGTATATCCGGACTTTACATAACAATCAGACTCTCTTTCCTTGTTTACGGGTTACATGAAACTTTATTATCCCTTTATATACGGTATCAGTGTAAACTGGAACCGGAATAATACATCATCAAATCGGTACTGATCCAATACAACTGGACCACAACTGTTAGAACCAATGCCATTTAATGCGTAGTCAACGCAAAATACTACACTATCTGATTCTGTCAGTTCATAATTATGCGTTTTCTTCTCAAGTTCTTCCTGCGTATAATAAGAAGCATTGAATGAAAATGCCTTTTCTGCGGATGCCACAATTCCATATCGGCTGTTGTTAAGCTCTACATATTCACAATCATAATGGCTTCCATTTTCCTGTGGGCGAATATAATCCTCATGCAAATCATCTACATTTGCCTGATACAAACCGTGGCTCGCAGCCTGATGTTTGTCACAATAGCTTTCCTGTGGTCCCATTCCAAAGTATCGTGCAGCTGAAAGTTTTTTATCCAGGAACATCCTCACACCAAATCTTGGCAGGTCCGGAAATTCATCATCTTTTGTTACTGCAATATCTGCATCAATCTTTCCAGCAGCTTCTATTTTCCATGTAATCGTCACATCAAGAATCTTCTGTACTGTCTCTGCCACAACGGAAGCATGGCTTGTAATCTTCACACCATGCTTTCCCTGCACGACCTCTGTCGTGTAAGCTCTTGTATAAGCTTTATCATAATGGGCTTTCTTCCATTCAGACTTGATGTACATATCATTATCTGTTGGTGCCCTCCAGATATTTAATTCCATCGGGTGGTTCAGATATTCCCGCCCTGCGAATTTCATCTCTGTAAAGAGTGCAGTACGTTTGTCTATGGTATAAGCAAATTCACGCCCCTTGATACGAATCTGTGTATCATTTTCATTTACCTGTAATTCAGAGTCCACTACTGTTTTTGGTATCCATTTCTCTGCAAGTTTACATTTTGTATCCTCTTTACTTACCTCAATTTCATCAAATCCAAGAATATGGTCTTCATCCAACAGTGGCAATTCTTTTTTCAGATGGTAAATAAGTTTTAAATAACATTTCCCATTCTCTGGAACATTGATCTTCAGGTTTGTTTTTCCTTCCCCATGTGGTGCCACAGAAAACTCCGGAAGTATGCCTTTGCTGATCACAAGACCATCCTGTGTCAGCTCATAACTAATCTTCACATAATCTTTCAAGTCATCAAAATCCATGTAGTTATGAAGCACCAGTTCTCCGATTTCTTTGTTATAGGAAATAACTCTTGCCGGGCGATAAACATTCTTGTATTCCAAAAGTCCTGTATGTACCGTTCTGTCCGGATATACTAATCCATCCATACAGAAGTTGCCATCATGAATTTCTTCGCCATGGTCGCCCCCATAAGCATATATAGTCTTTCCATTCTCAGCAGTTCCATGAGCAATCGCATGGTCACACCATTCCCAGACAAAGCCGCCGCACATTTTATCATTATCCTGAATCATCCGGAAGTAATCTTCAAAATCTCCAGGTCCGTTTCCCATGCTGTGACAGTACTCTACCAAAAGGAAGGGTTTGCTTCCATCTTTATCCAGATATTCCTGAATTTCGGAAAGCGCTGGGTACATCCGGCTGTACACATCCAGATTGCTGTAATCATATGTTTCATCATAATTACGGTATCTTGCACTCTCATATTGTGTGATACGGTCTGGATCAAAATTCTTTGTCCATTCCAGTGCTTTTTCAAAGTTGCAGCCATAAGCACTCTCATTTCCCATTGACCACATAACAATACAGAAACGGTTTTTGTCACGTTCCACCATGAGTTTTACGCGATCAACGATTGCCTCTTCCCATACCGGATCATCTGCAATCTTCTCATTCCATCGTTTGAACCGATTGTAATCAGTGTCTTCTTTTCTGTAGATCATAAATGGACCATGAGCTTCAATATCTGCTTCATCTATTACCATGAATCCATACTTGTCACACATTTCATAGAAAAATGGTGCGTTCGGATAGTGGCTGGAACGGATCGCATTAAAATTATGCTGCTTCATTAACGTAAGATCGGTTGTAATCTGTTCCGGATTGATTGTAAATCCAGTAACCGGATCAGAATCATGTCGATTGACACCACGGAATTTAATCTTCTGTCCATTTAAATAAATAACCTGATCTTTAATCTCTATCTTTCTTAATGCAATGTGATCTACAATTACTTCATTCTCTGTTTCAAGAATCAGTTTATATAGATATGGATTTTCTGTATTCCAAAGTTCCGGACTTGCGATTTCTAATACAGCTGTTCCTTCTTCAGCAATACTTCCTAGTGCTACAACTGCTCCGTTTCTATCTTCAATCGAAATTTTTACATTTAACGGAGAGTAGAATTTCATTTCAATTTCTACTTTCGCAAGCATATCCTCAATTCTTGTTTTAATATGATAATCACTGATTGCCTGTTTTGGGCGTTTCAAAATGTACACATCCCGGAAAATACCACTCATACGGAATTTGTCCTGATCTTCCAAATAGGAACCATCACACCACTTCATTACCAACACTGCCACCGTATTCGTTCCATCCTGAAGTACATCGGTAACATCAAACTCACTGGTCATATGCGAAACCTGGCTGTATCCTATGTAAGAGCCATTGATCCATACGTAAAAGCAACTGTCTACTCCTTCAAAGTTCAAAAAAGATTTTGGCGCTTTCTCATCTCTACTGTACTCAAAAGTATGTACATAGGCTCCACACGGAATGTCCTGTGGCACATATGGTGGATCAAACGGAAATGGATACCGGATGTTTGTATACTGGTGTGTATCATATCCAGCCATCTGCCATACACTTGGAACCTGAATCTCATCAAAATTTTCTGTATCATAATTCTTCTCAAAGAAAGAATCCTGAATGTCATAGATGCTGTTAAAATACTGGAATTTCCAAGTTCCATTCAATAACTGCATACGATCTGACTCTTCTCTGTGTTCCGCCAAGTTATCCATTCTTCTGGATGCCGGAATATAATAGGCTCTGGCTGGCATTGTGTTTTCGTGCAGTACGCTTAGATTTTCATAATAACGTGGTACGATCATAAATAGCTCTCCTCCAATACATATACTTTTTTGTTCTTTGTTTTCCTAAAGAAAACCTTATACTTTACTTTTTGCTTACGTTCCTTAGTTATGTTATATATAGCTTATCCTAATTCGCAAAATATGTCTATGAATTGGATTAGACAAAATATGCACTAAATGATACAATGATAAAAAGTACGAAAAGAGGTGCTGTCCTATGTATTTGAACACCGGTTATTTGAACCACTCACATATGGATTTCAAAGACAAAAGTCGTCCGCTGATTGTAGGTAGCTGTGGTACTTACCGTCTTTCCAGACATCCCAAACTTCCGACCTACCGTCCAAAGGGTCGTCTGGATTATCAGATTATATATATCACTGCTGGTTGTGGGCATTTTCATTTTGATAATGTAAATAATGAAACGATTGTTCCAGCCGGCAACATTGTACTGTACAGACCGAAAGAACTCCAAAAATATGAATATTACGGAGAAGATAAGACAGAAGTATACTGGATTCACTTCACAGGAAGCAATGTAAAAAATATCTTACGTCAATATGGGTTTCCGGATAAAGAACGTGTCTTTCAAGTGGGTACATCTAATGAATATGAACAAATTTTCAAACGTATCATTATCGAGCTGCAACGCTGTCAAGACAATTATGAGGAAATGCTTGTCCTTTTGCTACGTCATCTTTTGATCAGTTTCCACCGGGAACTGACAAGAGAGCACATATTAAAAAATGAATACCTTGATCATGAGATGGATAATGCTGTTACCTTTTTCAGTGAAAACTACAATCAAAATATCAATATTGATGATTATGCTGCCTCACGAGGCATGAGTGTCAGCTGGTTTATCCGAAATTTCAAAAAATATACCGGTTCTACACCAATGCAATTCATTGTGGGAATCCGCATCAACAATGCTCAGATGTTACTTGAAACAACAACTTATTCCATCCATGAGATTTCTAAGATTGTCGGATATGATAACCAGCTTTATTTCAGTCGGCTTTTTCACAAGTTGAAAGGATATTCACCGAGAGAATACCGAAAAATAAGAAATAGGTTATGAAATCTATAATGTCATAAAAAGTGAACTACTCGGCAACTTAGTTACCAGAGCATCTGAAATCTGGCGGGATACCGCCTTTTTTCAGGGTGCGTCCATGACACCAATACTGCTTGCCTTTCGGCTATACAGCTACTTTTATTACTTCTGGATTTTTTAGTCCGGTTACGGACAGTTCCTTCTGCTTTCCGGATACGGAAAGATATTTCCGCAGGATATTAAATGCGCCTACTGCATCTGCATTGTAGCTTACTCTGTCAGTTATATACATACCCCGTTCTTTTCGGTTTGTTGCTTCTGCATATCTTTTTGATACTTCCGGTGATAACGGGCTGCACTGACTGGTATAGCTTTCCTCCTGTTTTATCAATTGGATCCCATACAGTTTCAGCTTATATCCCAGCATGATATACAGCCTGTTATATGGCAGTCCGTGAAACTTCTGGTTGACCTTATGCCCCATATCTTTCTCTTTACGGATATTTCGGATATCTCCCACAACCACACAGCGGATATCTTCTTTTCTGCAGTATTCTGCAATCCATCTGGTCACTTTATGAAGATAATCCTTCACTGTATTCTGCTTTTTTCTGTAAAGTCTCTGGATATGTTTCGATGATCCTGGATATCTTATCCCTCTTTCCGATTGCTGCGCATACCAAACAGACTGCACTCTGGCGATCTTTTTATGAAAGTATCTTTCCAATGAAAGATATTTCCTTCCAAGGATAAAAGTCCGGCCATTTCCGGAATCATAACAGGTCATCAGATTATGAAGTCCAGGATCAATAGATAAATAATGTCCATTCTGGGAAAGCTGCTCTGGTCCTTCGATCTCATAGATAACGATAAGGTCACATTTTCCGTTTTCCGGCGGATAGATCCGCAATTGTTTTATATGATCCATGTCCCTGAAAATCTTATTTTCAAGATATAGAAATCTTTCATGGATCCCATAGGTTTCTTCCATATAGATTTTCAGATCCTTTGGCAGAGACAGCCGCAGCTGGTCTGAACCTTTCTCATGCCGGATCCCCATCTGCATGTATGTGACCGGGATATTATCCTGTTTAAAACGGGGCGGATTTGGATCTTTGATCCCTCCAGTCTTTTTCAGGACATAGAAAGATCTCCATGCTTTGTCCAGTTGCTTGCAGGTCTCCTGTGCTGTCTGTGACGGAAGCTGCCTGTACCACAGATCTCCTTTATGCGCTTTTTTCTGATAATACCAGTCAGGATACTTTTCCAGTCCCAGCTCTTTATAATGATGACGTTCGTAGTTGCAGACATTCCAGAGTTTGGAAGCTGCATAACACATATGCCCTATGATATTGGAATATTCCGGCCGGATCTTTACAGATGTTCTGTGTGACAGCAGCATTCCTCTTCCCCCTTTGGACAGCTATGCAGATAGAGATCTACACTCCACCTTGGTTTAATACGACTTGCTCTGATGCTCAATATAACGGCGGATATTTTCCTCCGATACAGATCCGATCGTTTCCACATAATAGGAATGGTTCCACAGCTCTCCCTTCCATAGCTGGTCTCTTATTTCCGGAAAACGTTCGAACAGTTTTCTGCCGGTGATCCCCTTCAGATACTTGACGATCGCTGTTATGGACAGTTTTGGTGGAGCTGATACAAAACAATGGACATGATCACCTTCACCACATTCAAATAAATGAACAGTAAAACCTTTATCCTCAGCGATCTGCTGCACCAGTTCCTTTAGGTATTCCTCAATTTCTGGGTCTAATATCTTCCGCCGGTATTTCACCGACCACACCATATGGTAATTAATATTACACACACAAGTCCTGTAATGTATTAGATTTTCTTTCATACATATAGTATAACATAACGAATAAAAATGCGCAGCAAAAATCGAACATATTTTCGAATGATTATATGCCGGTTACGGCATTAATATCAAGGGATTGGGAGATTATTATATTATTTCAATGTGCAGATATGCACAATCTTGCGCTTTCATCTCGGTAATTGAATTGCCGAGGATTCCCGCTTATTGTCCTAAATGCCAAAAAAGGATGCCAACGAATCAAATCAGATTACGTGACATCCTCTTCTTTTTATTAGTGCTATTTTATAAATTCAACCGAATAGTAATACATGTACTCATTATCTGTATCTATATGCTCCCCTGCAATATCCTGTATTGGCAACGAGCTTAATCCTTTTTCTCCATAAATCAGTGCTGCTAATCCTTGCTCTGTTCCATACTCTATCCTGCATTTGTTTTCAATAGTCGTTGCTGATCTTCCATAATATTCCCTGTTTTTAACTCCCTCCAAAATTGGTATTTCTGTCATATATTTTGAATATTTATCTGCTGCGATGAGCTTTGCAGTAAAATTATCAAAATCCGGTGTAATGACAATCAATCCATTTGTGGAAGATTTCACATCTTCATAGGAAAGTTCCAAAACTTTTTTATGTGAAACTCGTTGTCCAAGCTGATATTCTGACAAGTAAATAGATAACGTTTTAAATGTATCCCTTGAATTGTATCGAAACATCATTGTTCCATCAATTCCTGATAACAATTCAGCAGTTTTCATTTCTATACTATCTGAGTCTACTGCTTCAATATAGTTTTGTGGTTGTCGCAATTTATTACATACGATGGATCCAAAAGTAACCATAGATATTCCCACTACAATAAGAAGCACTATAATGATTGACCAGTTTTTCGATAGCCTGAGGCTAGTCTCCTGTGGGTTGTATTCGGAGTGTAATTTGAAATGATCCATACGGTTCTCCTTGTTGTTCTGAAATTTGTGGATATGTAAATACTGCCTGTTACTATATGTAAAGAGAGTGCTTTTATCTTTATTATTGTTGCTTTTACAGTATATCATTCAGAGTAAAAAAATTTATCCAAAAAGCTTCGGCTCATTCTCGATCAAATCTTCTGCCAGATATTTTGCATCCATATTTTCTATTCCATAACTATCATTTGAAATTTGTTCTGCAAGTTTACTGGAATAAAATGGATAGTTCACAATCCACTTGTTAAAATGTGCTTCACTTTTTGCAATAGGCTTAATATCCGTGTCATGATCCATATTAAAGTCATAGGTCATGTACGAGAGCTGTTGTGCATATGCCTTTAATTCCAGATCTGATATATCTGCCAGAATCATAATGTCCACATCAGAATCCGGACGAAAGTCACCCCTTGCACATGAACCATAAAGGATTATCTGGCGTACATAGGAACCATAGATCTTCTTGATCTCTTCTACATACTGTTCGATTAAATCCTGCATCATCTTTGGCATATATCATCCCTCATTTTCTACTGATCATTCTATGCTCTGCTTACTTCTTAATTTTATTATAACCAGTTTACCCTTGTTTCTCAATCAGTATTTTCCATGTATCAATTTTACTGTTACTGAGAACGGAGTGAACAGTAACATCTTCTCAGTTTCCCGTAAAAAAAGCTGCCCGCATTTACGGACAGCTTTTTTGGCGTTATTTACAGTTTTCTCCTTTTTTGTCAGATTCCCTCATACCGTGCGATCTGGGAATAGATGTAGGAATTGTAGGTAAGTCCTGGTTCGTATCTTCTGTACAGGAACATAAGCTCGCTGGACTGTTTGCTGTCAACAGCTTTGGATACATACTCAACCTGCTGACGCAGAGATGCGAAGTATGCCTTTGCTGCTGTTGCAAAATATTTTCTGTTTGTATTATCATTCTGGCCGTTTGCCAGTTTTATTCGCAGATTTTCCATCTGGGACTGAAGATATCTTGTATTACAGATAGTGATCCATGCCTTATTGTAAGCTGAGATCGATGGCTGGATTCCGCTGAATGCCTTGCCCACCAGTTTAAATCCCCATTTTGCTACAAGGGTATAGCTGGAAGCACCCAGCTTCTGCCCCTTCCATACAGTATTTACGATACCTTTTGTTATAAGATCATTGGTAAGGTCTGCTGTTTCACTCAGAATATCATCTGCTATATAATCCACCGCCATACTGTAGATATCCTTACTGTACCACTGTTCCAGCTTATTCAGTCCTGTATAAAGACCACTGTCTGTCGGAACCAGATGCATCAGCTGTACGATCTGATCATATTCTACATGCAGGACCAGCATCCAGGAGATCACAAAGTCATAAAGGTCTAATCCCTTTCCAATTGCTTTGTTCGCTTTTTCGATCTTGCCCCAGTTATCCGTAAACAGTTTAAATGCATTATTCAGTTTGCTGGCATCTACCGCTCCATTTAAAAACTTTGAGGAAACTGTCCGGGCAAACTGATAACGGGTTCTCCCGTCCAGTTTAAAGCTTTCACGGATATTCTTGGCTTCACCGAAAAATCCATTTATTACTTTCAACAGATCTGCCAGCGAATCATATCTTCTGTTCCAGTCCTCTTCCTGCATACTCTGAAGAAGTTCTCTGGCCATCTCCATGTTAAGCTTATCTTCACTGTAGCTTACACCGGTAAAATGTTCAAATATGGCTTTTACATTCGGTGTGCCTGCTTCCAGCTGGCTGATCAGTGCTGCTGCCATATCATCAAATTTACTTTTTGATGCCATTGCAGTATAGGATTCACTCTGCAATTCTTTTGCAACCTTGCTGATCTCTGCATTTCCAAGGTAATCTGCATGATCTGTAAGGAATTCTTCTTCTGACATCTTCACGAAACTTGAAAGGAAGTTTTCTCCGTAAACATAGGAGGTAAGGCTTGCGTTTTTAAGTTTTTCATTGCCTGCGCCCCAGGAAATGGACTGAGTCCATCCTCTTTTGATTCCGGCATAAGCTGCTTCCGCAAGGCTTTCGCAGCCCTGGAAAGCATTTTTTCCGATTCTGGTCACATAACCGAAAACGTGTACCTTGCCGATAGCCCGGCAGTTTTCAAAAGCAGAATCTCCGATAGTCTCCAGATTTAACGGAAGATACAGCGCTCCCCCCATTGTGGTACATCCGGAGAAAGTATTTGCTTCAATGATAGTAAGCTCGTAAGGAAGCCTGATCATGGTAAGTGCAGAACAGTTCATAAACGCTGCGGCTCCAATGGATGTAACCGTTTCCGGTAATTCGATATTTTTAAGTTTTTTACAGTTCTTAAAGGCATTTGCGCCGATCTTCTTAAGTGCAGAAGAATTGCTGACCTCACTGAGGCTGCTACAGCCCTCAAATGCACTGGCTCCAATGGTATTTACGCTGGAAGGAATGCTTACGGACGTTATCGTCGTATTGTTCTTAAACAGTCCCGCCCCCAGTGCTGTTACTTTTCTTGCAGAGGAAGCTATGCTCAGGCTTGACGGAATACCGACCTTGGAATTCTTTCCATAATATCTTACCAGGGTTATGGTTCCGTTATTGTTCTGTTCATAAGCCCATTCCTTGCCGTAAACGGCAAAACCGTTCACCTCCACCGTAATGGTTTTGGTTGTCTTTGGGTAAACATGATGCTTACTCTCTTTTGCGGTGAGCCTGATGGTGATCTTTCCTCTACCCTTTGCCGTAAGCTTGTCTCCGCCGGTGATCCATGCTTCTCCATTTAATCCGGATGCATTCACGCTGCAGGTAACTGCCGCCTCATCCAGTGCCTTGACTCTTAATGGCTTCGCCAGAAGTTCGCCGGAGGTAACATAGGTATTGGCTTTTGTACCTTTTTTCATTCCGTCCGGATTTAAGGTAATGTTCTGTTTTCCCTGAAGAACCGCAAGAGCCTTTTTGGATACTGCCTTGTAATGCTTTGTGGCGCCTACATTTACGGTAATATAAGAATATCCCGTCTTCTGAAGTGTCGCCTTACTTCCGTTTAGCTTTGCAACGGAAGAATTGCTGCTCTTAAAGGTGATCTTCGGTTTATCTGCCTTACCTCCGTTGATCTTTGTGGAAATGGTGAACGTTTTTCCTTTATTGCCGGCTCCTTTGATCACATTGGATACCTTCAGTGTACGTGCAGCCTTATTGATCTTGAAATTTTTCTTTACAGATTTTGATCCTGCAAAAGCACCCGATCCCTTAATAGTCACACTTCCGGTTCCCGGCTCTTTGCTTTTGGTCGATGCCTTATAATCCTTACCGGATTTTAAGGTTATACCGTTAAATTTTACCGTTACCTTTGGAAGGGATGCCTTTCCGTTCCAGGTACGGCTTCCAACGGTGATCTTTGCCTTGGTCAGATCTGCTTTTGCCCAGTGTGCGTATAATGTCAAATCCTCGGGCAGAAGTAATAAAGACTTGGAAGTGATCTTCGTGCCGCCTTTTCCTGCTCTGGTATACCATCCCAGGAAATAATATCCCTTATAGACAGGTACCGGAAGGGTTCCGAATGCCTCTCCCTTTTTCAGGAGCTTTGTCTTCTGTTTCTCCGACAGCACTGCTTTTTTCGCATTTTTGTTGAATGTGATCTTAAAGTTTAATTTTTCTGTGGTTCCTACGGAAACAAACTTGAATGAGTGGTCCTTTGCGTAGCTTTCTGCATAGGATCCTGTATATCCGTAAATGGCAAAATTTTCTGATACGCCATCAAAAAGGCTATCATTCAGCTTTGTAACCCCGGAAGGGATCGTAGCATTCTTCAGGGAACTGCACTCCGCAAAAATATTGGAGCCTGTTCCATTTGCAATATTCCGGGAAGGAAATGTGATCTTCTCCAGTGCCGTGCATGCTTTAAAGACCTCAGATCCCATATAGACCAGCGATTCCGGAAGCTGGATTTCCTTCAGCGCACTGCATTTCAGAAATGCATCATTGTCGATCTGTGTTACGTTCTTTGGAATATTCACCTTTGTAAGCCCTGTACAGCCGCTGAAGGCATAGGACTCAATTTTTTTCACTGTATCCGGGATCTCTACGGTTTCAAGGCCTTTACAGTTCTCAAAAATGCTGTAGGGAACATTATCGATTCCCTTTGCGAATGTAACCTTTTTAAGATTGGAACAATCTACAAAAGGTCCTGCTTCCCGGTAAGCAGTATCAACACCTGCCGGCACATTGATCTCGTTAAGGCCTGTACAGCCTCCAAAGGCACTTCCTCCAAGAAATTCCAGTCCTTCCGGAAATACGATCCTGTCAATATTTTTACAGCCATAGAACGCAGAACCATTGATGACTTTCAGGGATGCCGGAAGTTCACTTCTGCTCAGCTTCAGATCCGTACAGTTCCAGAATGCATCTGCATCGATAGATTCCAGGTTTTTGGGCAGTGTGATCTCTTTAAGATATCCGCAGTTACAGAATGCCCGATAGCCGATTTTTTTTACGGAATCCGGCAGAACCACTTCCTCCAGCATGAGCATTGACCCCGGTGAATAAAAAATACCTCTCGGGATTTCTTCCATTCCCTGCTCAAATGTAACCTTCTTAAGTGTCGTCAGACCTGCAAACGGTCCTCCCCATGCTCTGTTGGCTGCGGTATAATCCTCTGTTTTCATCTGTGGCGGAATATTGATTTCTGTAAGACTGGTTTCGCTGAACGCACTGCCTCTTAAAACCTTCAGTGTGGAAGGCAGCTGGATCTTGCTCAGACTTTTACAGTTATTAAAGGCTCCTGCTTCGATAGACTCAAGCTTTGCGGAAAGATGGACATCTTTCAGATTGACGCAGCTGTTAAACGCATTTTTTTCGATATTTGTCACACTGTCCGGTATATTGATACTGAGAAGCCCGGTACAGCTTAAAAAGAATCCCTTGGGGATCGAGGTAATGCCTTCTCCGAAGGTTACATTCCGCAGTGCGCTGCATCGTGCAAATACGCCTGCATAGGCCGGACTTTCCCCGATGGCTCCATCCGCCTTTACAGATGCCGGTATATGAACAGAATTCAGTGCCGTACAGCCCTGAAAAACACCGGCACAGATGGTAACTCCATTATCCGGAAGTGAAATACTGCGAACAGAAGTACAGCCGCTGAAGGCTTCCCTTTCCACTCTCTTCACCGTTGACGGAATGACCACCTCAGTCATGTTAATGCAGTTCGCATAGGCTCCTCCTGCGATCTCCGTAACCGGATAGCCTGCGATACTTGAAGGGATCTTTCCGTCTGTCTGCTGACAGCGGTCCTCCCCGGTCTTTTTCCCGTCTTTGTCAAAATGCTGATCATAGACCACTGAAAGGATCGTTACTTCCCCATTGGATACCTTATAGTTAAGTCCGTTCCAGACGCCTGTGGTACCTGCGCCGGCTTCTTCTGTCTGGCCATCCTCAAAAGCAGATTCCTGTTCTCCGTCAGCCGGCTCTGGCAGAAGCTCCTGTGTTTCTTCCTCCTCTGTCATTTCCTCTGATGGCTGAATTTCTTCCGCTTCACCAGTGTCCGTGTTTTCGTCGGAAAGGATATCTTCCTGTACCTCCTCTTCTCCGGCTTCTTCTGTGTCTGCTTCCGGTTCTTCTTCAATTTCTTCTGTTTCCGGTTTCTCTTCCGTGTACAGAGAGTTTTCTTCACCGGAAGTAAACTCTGCCGCATTTGCCAGCCACGGTGTATACACACTTGTTGCCAGCATTGTCACTGTCAGAAGCAGTGCCAGTTTTCTCTTCATCTTACTCTCCTCCTTTTTCTTTTTCATAAATATTTATGGGAATGGTTTATTCCCGTTCAAAGACGACTTTGCCGCCAAGAACTGTCATATCCACCTTCACCGTCTTGATCTCATCGGGATCAATGGAATAAATATCTTTCTCAAGAACTACAAGATCCGCGTTTTTCCCGGTTTCAATCGTTCCGTTCTCCTTCTCTGTATAGGAAGCGTAAGCTGCGTTTTTTGTAAAAAGCTTCACCGCCTCATCTACAGACATTTTTTCGGATGGGATCCAGCCTTCCTGTGGCTGACCGCTGATATTTTTGCGGGTGACTGCAAAATAAATATTCTCCATGGCATCAAAGCTTACCACAGGAGCATCCGAACCGCCGGACGTATGGATTCCCATATCCAGCATGCTCTTCCATGCATACACCTTATCCATACGGTGTGCGCCGATGGCAGGTTCCACTGTGTTCATATCCAGATCGATAAATACCGGCTGGATATATGCCAGAAGATCCTGGTCTTTCATCCCCTGCAAAATACGCGGATTGGTGATCTGGCAATGTACGATACCATGTCTGCCCTTTTTATTATTCTTCCGGTAAGGAGATTTCGCAGTTGCCTCAATGACCATATCCATGGCACGATCGCCGATACAGTGTACCGCTGCCTGCATCTGATGCTGGTCAAAAAAAGCAAACAGATCGTCAAGCTCCTCCTGACTGAATGTGATGATCCCGGTATTTCCCGGCGAATCCTCGTAAGGCTCATTCATGGCCGCTGTTCTTGCACCAAGGGAACCATCCTGGATCAGCTTCATTGGTCCGACAGTAAAGTGATCCCCCCTCTGTCCGGTACGATATCCTTCCTCAATAAAAGCCTTCGCATCCTCCGCCCGCTCAAAAAGGCACTGCTCATAATGGCGGATACTCAGCTCTCCTCTGGCATCCAGTGCCTTGTAGGAGGCCATGATCCGACGCCAGTTTTTCCCCGGAAGTGAGGCAAGATCATCGGACTGTACACCTGTAAATCCACATTCATTCAGCTTCTTCGCACTGTATTTGATGTAGCCTTCCACTTCTTCCTGGGATGGTGCTTCCAATACGGAAGAATAAAACTGTACTGCATTTTCCTTCAGAAGTCCGGTATCCAGATCAACTTCCTTCTCAATCTCTGGGAACTCCGGGATTTTTTTCAGAAGCTCCAGACCGCAGCTGTTGCACACAGCCACATGCCCGCAGACACGCACCATAATGATGGGGATTTCCGTTGAGAGCGCATCCAGCTCATCCTTGTGCGGATAGCGTGGCTTATCAAAATGCTCCTCATTCCAGCCTCTGCAGTAGAGCCAGGTCAGCTTCTGACCTTTGCTCTCCTCCAGTCTTTTTTTTGCTGCGGCAAGCATTTCCTCAACACTTGTACAGTCAAACAGTTTTACAGATCTTTCCACAAATGCATAATGCAGCATATGCATATGTGTATCCACAAAACCGGGCAGCATCAGCCTTCCCTTAAGGTCGATCCGCTTTTTGCAGGAAAAAGCTTCCGCTTCTTTATCAGTTCCCACAAAAACGAACCGGCCATTTTCGATTCCCACAGCCTCTGCCACTTTTTCACTGTCATCCAGTGTTCTTATACATCCGTTAAAAAAAATTGTATCCACTGTTTATTTTTCCTCTTTTTCTTTTTTATCCTCGTAGAAAAGTGCCATATCCTTGTCTACCTTTCCGATTCCCATGTAACGCGCCTTGTAATCCTTCAGCAGTTTAAAGAAAGTACCACTTAAGATAAATAATGTGGCAACATTTACAAATGTAGGGAATACGGTTGTAAAGTCTGCAATTACCCACAGCTGCGCCGGTGTTCCGTTTCCGTAAAGAGTAAGCACTGTGACCAGAAGACCCCATAATGGTGTTCCAAGGATAAAAACCTTCTCTGCGATCTTCAGAACCTTCTGATTATTTTTCAGCCAGTGCTTCAGGATCACGCTGTAGTAGGTGAACCATCCAGTTGATGTTGTTAATCCAAAAAGAAAAATACTGATCGCGATCAGTGCTCTCGCAATGGAGCCCATTCCAGACTCAAATGCTGTCAGTGTCAGCTCTGATCCCTGAAGTCCTGAATTCCAGTAGCCGGTGATGATAACAACAAGACCTGTCATGGAGCAGACTACGATGGTGTCTGCAAATACCTCAAATGCTCCCATCAGTCCCTGTTTTACAGGATGGTCTGTCTTTGCGGAAGCATGGATCATAGGAGATGTTCCCCAGCCTGCCTCGTTGCTGTATACGGAACGGGCAAAGCCAAGACGCATTGCTGTTGCAACACCGGCTCCCATAAATCCGCCGACTGCCGCCTGTGTTGTAAATGCACCCTTGAAGATCAGTCCAAAGGTTTCCGGCAGCTTGTCAAAATTCACTACCAGTATTGCGAGAGAGCCTACAATGTAAAGCATGCACATGATCGGTGTCATATAGGAAGAGATCACGCCGACTTTCTTTACACCGCCGATGATGATCAGATAGATCGCTGCCACATACAAAAGTGACGGTACGATGTACGGCAAGTGGAAGGTACTTCCGACAGCCTCTGATACTGTATAATTCTGCAAAGTAATGAACCATGTCATGAAAATACAGCCGCCGAACAGTACTGCAAAAAGTTTCCAGAAGGGAAGCTTTTTCTCTCCGCCAAGCCCCTTCTGCATGTAGTAGGTCGGGCCTCCCTGGTACTCACCGTTTGGCTGTTTCTCTCTGTAGTATACAGCAAGTGTTACCTCTGCCATCTTGATGACCATGGCAAGAAGCGCTGCGATCCAGAGCCAGAATAATGCCCCAGGTCCTCCTGTTGCAATAGCCGTTGCAACACCGGACATATTGGATACACCAACAGTACCTCCGATCGCAATTGAAATAGCCTGGAACGGTGTCAGGCTCTTTCCGTCATCTCCGCCTTCCTGGCGACGTTCTTTACTGAACATGTTTTTCACAATGTAACCAAAATGGCGAAACTGGAAGAAACCGGAACGTACTGTCAGATATACGCCTGTAGCGAGGATCGTGATCAGCAGCGGCAGTCCCCAGAGCCAGTTGGTCAGATTTTCAAATAATTCAAACATCTTTTCCTCTCCTGTCCTTCTTATTTTTTGTCTTTTGCATCCACTCGGAAAATCTGTGTATAGAATATAAAAAATCCCCGGAACATGAAGGCAGATACGGATACCCGGTGTTCCCGACATACAGCTCTTCTGCCATATATCTGCGAGCCCCGTTTCTATCCTCTTTATCCTTCATGCTCTGGGGATCTTACATTTCAGCCCACGAATCTTCCAAACGATGACAGTATATCACAGTTCCGGAGGAATTTCTACTTTTTCTGTTTGAATTTTGTATTTTTATTCATTTTTCGTGAATATTACTATTTTACCGTATGGATTCCGGATACTCCACCCCTTCCGGCATGGAATCCCATTCGTTAAGGCCAAGGCTCTGCTTGAATTTCGCCTGTTCAAGCGTAAGCTTCGGGAGATCATCCTGCAGATAATCCATCAGCTCGCTGATGCCTTCCCTGGTCTTGTTATTTACCATAAAGATCCTCTCACAGCCCATGTTCTCCATCCACTGTCTGACCATGGGAATGTTGGCATGGGGAGAATCCACCTTGGTGATGATCCCGATCAGCGGCCGTAGTAGAAAATTCCTGCTGCCGTCACTAAACAGGTTAAAGGGCTCATTGGCTGCCTGTACAATGGCGATCACATCCGCCTCAAAGGAAAAGCAGGCCAGTCCTACGCTGAAATGCTTGGATTCCGCATATTCTCCCGGTGAATCAATAGTATCTTCATTTGTATTGGTATACTGAGTCTTATGATAATGAAGCTCTTCCCCTTTAAGCGCCTGTGTCAGGGATGTTTTGCCGGCTTCACTTCGACCCATCAGAAAAATTTTTTTCATTTTTTATCCCGTCCTGCCTCAGCTTCTGTGGATCTTACAAACATCGAATTTCAATGTCTCATGGAAAAATCGTACCACTTCCTCCACAGCTGTCATCACTTCCGTAAAACCGCCTGTCAGGATCAGCGTCCCGCAGAAACGATCCATAAATCCTACTTCCACATGAGCTGCCTTCACTGCAACATCTGCCGCAACCACGATTGCCTCCCAGGGTGTGACACGGACCATGCCGATGGCATCTCCTCTGTGATCTTCACCTTCATGAACACCGATATGTAACGCAAGATTCTCATATATCGATCTGTCATTTGGTGTAAAAACATGTGCAAAGGAAAGCTCCTTTCCAGGTACTCTCACCCGGGTCAGCCGAAGTCTTCTTCCCTTAAGGTTCTCATAATCATCATGAAACAGCCTCTCCAGCAGTTCTTCCTTTGTTATCCGTTCTTCCATGGTACACTTCCTTATCTCTTGGTGATATTGCATACTACATATCCCAGAGTATCACGGAAATAATCCACGATCTCCTCCATTGCAGTCTGCACATCGGAAATCTCTCCTGTTATGATCAGTGTTCCTGTAAAACGGTCTGCAAATCCAAGATACACATTACCGCTCTTCACAGCAATATCGGATGCGATCACAGCAGACTCGGAAGGTGTCATGTTCATGATACCAATTGCAGATGATCCATAGTCCACCTGCGGATTCAGTCCAAGCTTCTGATATATGATAGGTGCCGGACCACCCATGATATGGGCAAATGTGATCTCCTTACCGGCTACGGTTTCCTGTACGATTCTGATCTGATCTCTATGTTCATCCGCCATTGATGATTCCTCGCTTTCAAAATTTTATATTATTCTCGATCTGATAATATTGGATAATTTTATAAGCCGGATTTCATTCATCCGGCTTACAGCTTCCTAAAGTCAAGCAGATCTTTGAAATCCGCTCTGCTACCTGCTCATGGTCAAAAAACCGTCTGGCAGTTCATCTGATTTAATTTTACTATTTACCAATTTTAATGTCAAGACAATTCTTCGAAAATAAGTCAAAAAACAACGTTTTTAAAAATAGAAATCCACAAAAAACAACATTTATTTTCAAATCCTCGCGGAAAACCAGTCAGAAATCTGCTCAGAACTCAAACACCTTCTTAATACTGTCATAATGTAGGAATTTTCCCTCTGCGGCAAACGCCCGGATCTGCTCCAGGGTTGCAAACATATATCCGTCTGTCTCTTCCATCTGAAGCTTCAGATCCTTATCCTCCACATCCATGACAAAACGGTACACATCCACAAAGTAATTATCTCCTTCCCCCGGGTTCTCTCTTTTATATGTAAAAAGGTATCCGCCCTCTGCCTCACTGGCGTCCAGTCCGGTCTCCTCTTTCACCTCACGGAGTACTGCATCACGGGAAGCCTCTCCTGCCTGGGCTGCACCGCCGGAAACCTCCCACCAGCCCGGAGCCCAGGCCTTTGTCATCACACGTTTGGTAATAAGAAAGGTCTTGTCCGGTCTTGCTACCACGCCCAAAACTGTCAGATGATACTCTCCATCCTTTAAACACCAGTCATTGCGCTTCATAGTTCGTCCTGTCGGTTTCTTATCTGCATCGTAAATATCCCAGAATTCCATTTTATCTATCTCCTGTCTTTTTACAGAACGCGGAAATACAGTCTTACATTTGATCCGTTTCATCCTGCCCGTTTCTCCGTTTTCTGTATCTTTTTTATTTGTTATGATAACACGTTAAAATCATATATGTAAACCCCTGGATCCGATACCATTTTCCAGTTAGCGTTACCGTTCTACATCTGTTTTTTTCACATTATAAACATGCAAGTACCTGCAGCCTGAAAGATGATATACAAAAATTCATAGATTATTTTTATTATATCGCTCGTATTATGAATTAGTTTTATAGATTATTCTGTTATATAATTAACACAAACAAACGATTCTATTTAAAATAACCAGGGAGGTTTTTTTCAGATGAAGAATGATTATCCGCATATTTTTTCCCCATTAACCGTTAAAAATATGACTATCAAGAACCGTATTGTTATGATGCCGATGGGCACCAACTACGGTGAACAGAACGGCGAAATGAGTTTTCTTCATATCAATTATTATGAGCAGCGTGCAAAGGGTGGCACAGGTCTCATCATCGTAGAGAACGCAAGCATCGATTCCCCGCAGGGCTCCAACGGAACCACACAGCTGCGCATCGACCATGACAACTATCTGCCACGTCTTTTCAAATTCTGTGAAAATATTCATAGATACGGAACAAAGATCGCGATCCAGATCAACCATGCCGGAGCTTCCGCTGTTTCTTCCAGGATCAACATGCAGCCGGTTTCCGCATCTGACGTTCCATCCAAAGAAGGCGGCGAGATCCCGCGTCCTCTTTCCAAAGACGAGATTCTTCACATCGTAAAAAAATACGGTGAGGCTGCAAAACGTGCACAGACAGCTGGCTTTGACGCGGTAGAGATCCATGCAGGACACTCCTATCTGATTAGTCAGTTCCTCTCCCCGATCACAAACAAGCGTACCGATGAATTCGGCGGATCTGTTGAGAACCGTACCCGTTTCTGCCGTATGGTCATCGATGAGGTAAGGAAACAGGTAGGACCTTTCTTCCCGATCATGCTCCGTCTCAGTGCGGATGAGCTGATGGAGGGTGGAAATACACTGGAGGATACTCTGGAATACCTGGATTATCTTCAGGAAGAGGTTGATATCTTTGATGTTTCCTGCGGACTTAACGGTTCCATCCAGTACCAGATCGATGCAAATTATCTCCCGGACGGATGGCGTTCCTACATGGCAAAGGCCGTAAGAGAAAAATTCAACAAGCCATGTATCTCCATGGGTAATGTCCGTGACCCGAAGGTTGCTGAGCGTATCCTGGCTGACGGTGATGCAGACCTGATCGGTATGGGCCGTGGTCTGATTGCAGACCCTGCATGGGTAAACAAGGTTGCCACAGGTCATGAGTGTGACCTCCGCAAATGTATCTCCTGTAACGTTGGCTGTGCCGGAAACCGTATCGGTGTAAACCGTCCGATCCGCTGTACTGTAAACCCATCTGTTCTTGAGGGCGATGTATATAAGAAAAAACATGTAAATAAAAACTGCAACGTGGTCGTTATCGGCGGAGGCACTGCCGGACTGGAAGCTGCCTGTACAGCCGCAGAGGTTGGATGCAATACCTTCCTTCTTGAAAAAGGCAATGAGCTTGGCGGACTTGCATCTCTGATCTCAAAGATCCCTGCAAAGAACCGTCTTGCTGATTTCCCGCACTATCTCATGCATCGTGCTGAACAGCTTGATAATCTTTACATCTTCAAAAACACAGAAGGAACACCGGAAAACATCCGCAAGTTCCATCCGAATATCATCGTAAGCTCCACCGGCTCCGCTCCGCTTCTGCCTCCGATTGCAGGACTGAAGGATCGTATTGACAACGAGAACCATAATATTTATTCTATTCTTGGTATGATCAGCCACATTAATGATTTTCCGAAGGATCTGGAAGGCAAAAAGGTTGTTGTTGTAGGCGGCGGTGCTGTAGGTCTTGATGTTGTGGAATTCTTTGCTGACAGAAACGCAGACATCTCTATCGTTGAGATGATGGATCAGATCGGACGTGATCTTGACCCGGTAAGCAAAAATGACACAAAGACCATGATGAAAAAACACAATGTACATCAGCTTACAAAAACTGCTCTCCTTGAGGTTAAGGATTCTTCCTTCCTTGTCAGGGGCGACGGTGAGCCTTATGAGCTTCCATTTGAGTACGGCTTCGTATGTCTCGGAATGAGAGCTCAGGGACAGCTTTACCAGAACCTCACAGAGGAATTTTCTTCTGAGGATGTTGAGATCATGAACATCGGCGACAGCCAGAGAGCAAGACGAATCATTGACGGTACCCAGGAAGGACGCAATATCCTTACCATTCTTGAGCAGAAAGGATACCTTTAATATTTTTCCGCTATACCCTTTCCGGGAACACTTCAATCCTTCTACCGGAAAGTGTATATAGATCTGTTACAGTTCACTCGGTGATCCGTAACATAGATTTTCCACGTCTTCCTCCCCCGCAGCCGTCCGAAGAATGTCCGCAGCTTCTTCAGATCTATGTGGTGGGAGGTTTAAAAAAGACAAATCTTCATCCAGATTTTACCAATGAGAGGAGTTATTACCATGTCAGAAAGAATCACAGGACATACCGAGCTGATTGGTCTTATGGCATATCCGATCCGCCACTCCAGCTCTCCTGCCATGCAGAATGAAGCTTTTGCAAAGCTTGGCTATGATTATGCATATCTTGCATTTGAGGTTGGTGCAGACGAGATCGAGGATGCTGTAAATGCCATCCGTACTCTGAAAATGAGAGGTTCCAACGTTTCCATGCCGAACAAAACTCTGGTAGGCCAGTACCTTGACGAGCTTTCACCGGCAGCAGAAATGTGCGGCGCTGTAAACACCATCGTTAATGATCATGGTCATCTTACAGGCCATATCACAGACGGTATCGGATTTATGGCAGCACTGAAAGACAATAACATCAACGCCATCGGAAAGAAAATGACCATCGTAGGTGCAGGTGGTGCCGCAACTGCTATCGAGATCCAGGCAGCACTTGACGGTGTAGGCGAGATTGTGATCTTCAACCGCAAAGATGAATTCTGGGACCGTGCAGTATCTACGGTAGAAAAGATCAACACCAGAACTTCAAGCCATGCTGTTCTCTATGATCTGGCTGATCTCGACCAGCTGAAAAAAGAAATGGCTGACAGTTATATTTTCGTAAATGCGACAGGTGTTGGAATGAAACCACTGGAAGGTCAGTCCGTTGTTCCGGACAAGTCTTACTTCCGCCCGGAGCTTATCGTTGTTGACGTGCCTTACTCCCCTCTTGAAACTGCTATGCGTTCTATGGCAAAGGAAGTTGGCTGCAAGACAATGAACGGCCTTGGCATGATGCTTTTCCAGGGCTCCGCTGCATTTGAACTGTGGACCGGCGAACCGATGCCGATCGAACATATGAAAGAGATTCTTAACATCAGATACGACGACTAAACTGCTATCTGTTCCTGTCGTATCAGAAAGGACCATTATGAAAACAGTTCAGGTAAGAAATATCACACTCGGAGAGGGAAGACCGAAGATCTGTGTCCCGATCGTGGGACAGACAAAGGATGATATCCTCCTTGAAGCAGGGACCTTCGCAAGGATCCCCGTAGACGTTGTGGAATGGCGTGTTGACTGGTTTGAGGACGTTTTTGACACAGACAAGGTTCTGGATGTGGCAAAAGATCTCCAGACCGTTTTAAAGGACACTCCGATCCTCTTCACCTTCCGTACTGCAAAAGAAGGCGGAGAAAAAGCGATCTCCAACGAAGCTTACAAAGCACTCAACATGGCTGTCGCAAAAAGCGGCTATATAGATCTCATTGATGTAGAAGCCTTCACAGGTGAGGAGATCGTAAAAAGCATGATCCAGGAAGCACACAGCTATGGCGTAAAGGTCATCGCTTCCAACCATGATTTTGACGCAACTCCTGAGAAGGATGAGATCGTGCGCCGTCTTCGCATGATGCAGGACTATGGCGCAGATATCCCGAAAATGGCTGTTATGCCAAGAAACAAACAGGACGTGCTTACACTCTTAAGTGCCACGCTGGAAATGTCCGAGCAGTTCGCCGACCGCCCGATCATTACCATGTCCATGGCAGGTACCGGTGTTGTCAGCCGTCTCGCTGGCGAAACCTTCGGTTCCGCCCTTACCTTCGGTGCAGCTACCAAAGCTTCCGCACCGGGACAGATCAATGTCAACGAGCTTGCACAGGTTCTTGACATTATCCACAAAAGCCTGTGATCCTGTGACCTCCCATAAAAAGGATCTACGGTAGATTTTTGTAACAGAACGCGAATTATAAACCAATTTTTAAACCCAATTGATGTAACAAATTTTTGCAATTTTAATCCCATAATAGCAAATCTATTAAAATAATAATTAAAAACAACAAATCTCATGACAAAAAGAAGAAGTGTGCTGACCCATCCAGCACACTTCTTCTTTTTCTGTTTTTTATATCTTTGTTCTTCCTCTGATCAATTTTTATCCTCGATGGCATTCTCCTCTTTCTTTCTGGGGTCCCAGTTTGAAAGGAAGATATTCAGACCGAAGCCTACAGCCAGGGCCCATGCGGATGCCCATGCAGTTCCCTGAGTTGCAAGCACCGCTGCCATAACACCTGCGATCATCTTGTCACGGTCTGTTCTGCAGTAATCCATACCGATCCTTGCACAGACAAATGCCTGGAACATCAGAGTAATGGAGGAACCGACTCCGAAGATCGGACGGAAGAAGCTTACAACCGGAATGATCAACACACTTAAAAACGTTGCAATACGGAAGGATGCCATACCGCCGATCAGAGACTTCATAGCTTTCTTTCCCTCCTTGTAACGGATGGAAACAGATACTGTCATTCCAACCCATAACGGACCGGAAAGCGGCGGGAACGGGGCAATGACGGAAAGGATCAGGTTCCTGATGCCGCTGACCAGGTTGGAACGGCTGGAATTGAAATCAATGTACTCATCATCTCTGGACTGGCGTGCCTCTGTAACCAGTGTCTCTGTGGTAACAAAATCACCAAATGCGATAACATAGCATACAAGTGCCAGAGGAAGCGCTTTGACAAACATGGAGACCGGCGGGATTCCCACACCAAAGATACTTACCTGTGAGATGATCTCTTTGAACTGCGGGATCTTGATAAAAGTTCCCAGCTCAAGACCAGGCGCATCCAGCTCTCCTACAAGAAGACCTACCACCATGGCGATCAGATACGGGAAAAGGTTTCCATACCTGGCAACAAGATCCAGGAATTTGTTGTTCTTTCTCTTCTCCTGATATTTATCTGAAAAGCTGATCAGGATCAGAAGGCCTACACCGGCAACGATCGCCAGCGGATACTTATGCATGTTGCCGCCCTCTCCCAGCTGTCCTGCCATAACCGTCACCGGCGCAGCAAGAAGGATACCACCCTTAACAGAATTTGGTACTGCATGGACAAATTTATCCGCAAGCTTGGTGATGCCCATAAATATGAACACGAGACCAACCAGCATCTGCAGGGCGATCATTGCCTGGATACGTTCTTTTCCCATAGGGAAGCCTTCCAGGAATACGATCGTCAGCGGAAGGGTCGGTGTGATCCATCCCGGTACAACCGGATCACCAAGTAAGCTGTGTAGCATATACAGCATGGTCTCTATGATCACACAGCTCCATGCCAGCTCATAAGGCAATCCCAGATATTGTTCCAGATAAGGAACCGCCGCCAGTGCCGTAACCCCGAGGATCAGGCCCTGGATAAACTCTACGGACTCAATTTTATAGTGAATAAACGGAAAACGAATCTGAAATGGCCCAAACGGAATGTAGGGCAGTTCGTTTTCTCTTCGCTGTCTTGCTGCACGTGCCATAACGATTCTCCTTTGTCGTTTTTTTGATAATACATATATAGTATCTTTTATTTTGTAAGTTTGTTAATTAACAAACATTTTCAGAAACGGTAAAGTCCAATCCGGGAATTGTTCCCGAATTGGAACTTTGTTTTGCACAGATTCAGTCATCTTTGTCTGTATCCATACAATGATTCACTTTTTTTACTGTAGTCAAACGGATATTCATCCCAAGGGATTTTCTTGATTCAGTCAAGCCTCTTTTCCACGGTTCATCTTAACGAACAGTGCAAGAAGGATTCCTATGAATGTCACTGCCATATTGAGAAGCAGGATCATTCTCGGAGCACTGGTTCCGGCAGTCTTTGTAATGTAGCCGGCCAGTGTCAGAATGGTGTAGTTCGCAACGCTGGATGCGATCATGACCATGGATGTTGCAGTTCCCTTGTTTTCCGGGAAGAACTCCGCAGTTGTGGAAACAGCCAGCTGAAGCACACCGCCTGCGCCTGCAAAACCGATCACAAATCCACCGATAAGACAGATTGTCGGATTCTGGATAAAGTAACACAGTCCCAGCATGATGAAAGAGATCAGCGGATAAATGATCAGGATATTGATCTCCTTCAATCCTTTTTTGATAAATACAGAGGAACACAGGATCGCTGCAAAGGTTCCTACTGCATAAAAGGACTGGATCTTGGAAGGATCACTTAAGTTATAAAGCTTTCCGAGTTCCTGGTTACAGTTCAGCCACAGCATGAATGTAGAAGAGCTTGTAAATCCGATGAGGATTGCTGCAAGAGCTGCAGGAGTGATCTTTAATTTTGCTTTTTCTTTCTTTACTGTACCTGCTGTATTTCTCTCCGGGAATGGCAGGAACAGGATCAGGATTCCATCGATAAAGATCGCAGCACCTGCAACAATAAAGATGGTTCTGTAGGACATATTCGCCGCTGCTACAAATCCGATGAGGAAAGGAAGCAGAAACTGGCTGATACACATGGAGAATTTTGTAAACAGGTTCGCTACAGAAGGATTGTTTACATAAATCTCCATACATGTCGGGCTTACGCAGGTGTCCAGGAAGGAGTTTGCGATACCGCCTACAATGGCAAAGGCGTAGGCAACTCCCATAGACGGAGCAAATGCGATTCCCATAAAGTATGCTGCATAACAGATTACGCCGATGATTCCGCTTAATCTGCGTCCGAATTTGTCGGACAGGGGACCGGAAAACGGAAGAGAGATCAGTCTTCCAAGTCCAAGTGCGGCAATTACAGATACTACCATGCTGACATCCATAGTTCCATCACTTAAAGCCTTTGCTCCCCAGTGAGCCGCAAGCTCCGGCTTGTACTGACCCATGATGGAAGCTCCGATTCCATGGATGAAATATGTAAAATACAGCGCGATAGAAGTAATCACTAAATTTTTCTTACCTGTCTGGCTCATTTTTCTTATTTCCCTTCGTTCTCAGCCTGGAATTTCTGGTACTCATCTGTCGGCATCTCAAGACCTGTGTAAAGCTTGTAAGATGCTGCACCCTGCCACAGAAGCATTCCTTTTCCGCCTACCGCAAGCTTCACGCCTGCTTCTTTTGCTTCTTTTACCATCTTTGTCTCGGCCGGATTGTATACGCAGTCTGCAACAACAAGATCCTTATGGAACATGGATTTGTCAACCAGTGTGATGTCATCATGTGGTTTCATTCCTGCAAGTGTTCCGTTCGCGAGGATATCTGCGTTTGCAATCTCTTCTCTCAGTTTGTCCTGGTCATCAAGGCAATATACGCTTACTTTGCAGTCCGGTACTTCTTTTGCAAGCTTCTCAGCAGTTCCTTTTGCTCTGTCAAGGAATGGATCGTCAGGGTTGAAGATTGCGATGGATGCAGCTCCGTCAAGGGCACACTGTACAGTAAGGGCTGTAGCTGCACCGCCTGCTCCGAGGACTACCATCTTTTTGCCCTTTACATCAACACCGTGCTCTTTCAGGTTGCGGACAAATCCGATACCGTCTGTGATATGTCCAACAAGTTTTCCATCCTCATTTACGATGGTGTTTACAGCGCCGATGATCTTTGCTGCCGGTGAAAGCTCGTCTACACACTGAGCTACTTTGTTCTTGCAAGGCATGGTTACATTGCAGCCTCTCATTTTGAACAGACGCATTGCATCAAGAGCTGCCGGAACCTGATCCTCTTTGATATCAAATGCCATGTAAGCATAGTCCAGGTTATGGTACTGGAAGCTGAAGTTGTACATAGCCGGGGATCCGGAATGTCCTACAGGGCTTCCGATCAGTGCAAGTAAACCAGTTGTTCCTTTAATTCTCTGTTCCATTTCTTTTTACCTCCTGCATTTTCCCCTGTCAGACACCGGATTATTTTTCTCCGATGTCTGTCGGGCCATCTTTTTAATCTTTATACTGTCCGGTTTATCGGATAGTTATTTTCTTTTGTATCAATACGATCAGCGACTGGCAGATCAGATCCTGGAAGCTACCTCATAAGCCTCTTTTGTTGCATCCAGTGCACGTCTTGCACGGATAGCATCTCCGATCACATGTGTCTCAGGTACAAGGTCTTTGATCTTCTCTTCCAGAGGATTGTAGTTGCGGAATCCCATGGAAAGGATCACAGAATCATATCCTCTTGACTCGTGACGTACTCCGTCAGCGGTCTCATATTCTACCCCGTCTTCATAGAATTTGCATACCTTTGCTCCGGTGATCTCCTTGATTCCGTAGTCCTCGAAATCCTTCATCAGATATACTCTGTGCTCGTGGATCACGTCTGCACCTACGGTATCACGGAACTCGATAACAGTTACATCATGCTCCTGCTCGCCTAAAAATGCAGCTGTCTCGCATCCAACCATTCCACCGCCGACAACGAGAACCTTTTTGCCTGCTGCTCTCTTGCCATCCAGAAGGTCAGAGCCGTGGATGATAGCCGGATTGTCGATTCCCTCGATCGGAAGGATCAGAGTCTTGGAACCGGTGGCAATGATCACGCTGTCCGGCTTCTCTTCTTTGATAAGCTCCGGAGTTACCTCACAGTTCATCACGATCTTAACGCCATCCTTCTGACAGCGATGGATGTAGCTGCGGATCATGTTTGTGATGTCACCTTTTCCCGGCGGATATGCAGCAAGTCTCATGTTTCCACCGAGAACATCTCCTGCCTCATAAAGTGTTACCTCATGGCCTCTCTCTTTTGCGATAAATGCAGCGGAAAGTCCTGCAACACCACCACCGATAACCATAACCTTCTTCGGCTCTTCCGCTTTCTCAAGCGGCTCTGCCTCATGACCCAGGAATGGGTTTGTCAGACAGCATACCGGATTTCCTGCATACATGTTTGCAACACAGCCCTGAAGACAGGCGATACAAGGAGTCATATCCTCAAGACGCTCTTCCTGTGCTTTCTTCGGCATAGCCGGATCTGCAAGGCTCTGACGTCCGAATGCTACAAGGTCTGCTCTTCCTTCTTTTACCATCAGTTCTGCGAACTGTGGCTCTGTATAACGTCCAACTGTGATCACCGGGATATTTACCGCACGTTTGATCTCCTCAACCTCTGCTGCAGAGAATCCACCGTGGATAACAGTCGGTGCCCACATAAACTCATCCTTGATATGAACGGCACGGGATACATGGAGTCCGTCCAGTCCGCAGCTTTCCAGATATGCTGCGATTGCTGCACTGTCGTGGATATCAAGTCCTCCCGGAACCTCATCTGCACAGTTGATTCTTGCAAGAACTGCAATCTTTCCCTGTGTTGCTTTTTTAACTTCCTCGATGATCAGACGGGAGAAACGCATACGGTTCTCAAAGCATCCGCCAAACTCATCCACTCTTTTGTTTGTTCTCGGAGAGAGGAAGGTACTTACCAGATAACCGTGTGCCATATGGATCTCAACAGCATCTGCTCCTGCTTCCATAGCTCTTCTTGCTGCCTCACCGTAGCCTTTGATCAGCTCATAAACTTCCTCAGTTGTAAGCTGCTTCGGAATATCACGGCCGCACACTGACGGGATACTGGTTGCTGCTGTGATCGGTGCTCCTGCGTTCTTTGCATTTCCTTCCGGTCCTGCATTCTGAAGCTGGATGGACACCTTTGCTCCTTCTGCATGACATCCGTCGATAACCTTGCGGAAGCTCTCAATCGTAGAGTCGTCATAAAGACATGGTTTACGCGGGCCGCCCTTTGCGCCCTTGTGAACTACAGTAGCCTCGATGGTGATCAGACCAAATCCGCCTTTTGCTCTTTCTCTGTAATATGCAGCGGACTGCTCACTCATTGTTCCGTCTGTGTTTGCAAAGTTATTTCCCATTGGCGGAACAACAAAACGATTCTTTACTGTCATAGGACCGATCTCGATCGGCTGAAACATCGCATTGAATTTCATATGCGTTCTCCTTTCCTTTGAAACAATCTTTTTGTTTCTTTCACGGTAACGCCCTGTCACCGGTATGACGTCGGAAACAGGGGCCCGTCTGAAATATTAGTTTCTTATATTAATTACAGTACTTCCGGCCAAGCCTCTTCCAGTACCTTCTTTGTGTTCTCATATGTATGTTTTGCAGCATACCCGATACCTTTTTCAAGGTTTGCATCGCTGATAACCTCTACGCCGATGGCATTTGGTCTGATGCCTTTTTCTTTGATCATTTTTACGAACGGTACTGTTGTTCCGATTCCTGTTCCAGGAGCAAGACGGTCATGCATGGACTCATCTCTTAAGATCGTTGTTGCATATGGTCTTTCCCATACATCGTTGATCTGGATGGATACGATCTTGTCTGCCGGGATTCCCTCAAGTACGGAAAGCTCGATCGGCTGGTTTGCTCTTACCCAGTGCCATGTATCAAGGATCAGTTTCGCATTCCCGCAGTCAGCAGCTTTTACAACAGCCCAGCCCTTTTTCACATCCGGGATTCCGCTGTATGGCATTGGCTCAACACCGATGATGTATTTGCCTGCTCTGTGGCAAAGCTCACGAAGTTTCTGTGCTGTATACTCTACAGAATAGTTCTCCATCAGTCCGCAGTTGATCTGTTTTACGTTAAATAATTCACACATATGGAAGCAGAGCTGTTCTTTGTATTTCTGCTCATAGGAACGATGCTCCTCTGCCCACTGCACGATGTACTCAACCTCTGTTACCTTCATGTCATATTTATCCAGGATCGCCAAGATATCCTCGTCGAAAAGTCCCTCATTCAGGGCATCTACGTAGGTTTCTGCTCTCAGGCCGATCCCCTCATAGCCAGCCTCTTTGGCAGCTTTTACACGGTCCTCAAATTTGCACTGATCTCCCAGTGTCCAGGAACTGATTGTGATTGGAAATTCTTTTGACATGATAATTCCTCCTGAAAATTTAAATAATTTTATTTGTTTTTTTTAAATTATTTTGTATCTTTTTTCTATAAGCATTATATAACTTTGTTAAATACAAAACAAATTGATTGTACCAGGAGAATCCATAGATTTTGTCAATATATCATGTTATACTATATAAAACATATTCAGCCGTATTGCCGCCGTCACTGCATACGGCCCGGCAAATCTCTTATGTCTGTCAGACTTACCGGGGATCTGTTCGAAGTAAAACATTCAGATAAACTTACGAAAGGAGTATTGAAAAATGAATCTGTATCATCTTCGCTATTTCGTGACACTGGCTCATCTGGAACATTATACAAAAGCTGCGGATGTTCTGGCCATCACACAGCCCAGCCTAAGTCACGCGATCTCTTCTCTGGAGGAAGAGCTTGGAGTGAAATTATTTGAAAAAAACGGACGGAATGTTTCTCTCACCAAATATGGCAAGTCTTTTCTGGAGGATGTGGAACAAACCCTGAACCGGCTGGATTCCTCTGTAAACGGTCTCCAGCTTGCAGGAAAGGGAGAAGGACAGATCGATGTGGCTTTTCTCAGAACTCTGGGTGTTGACTTTATGCCAAAGATCATCCGCAGCTTTCTTAATGCCAATAAGGGAAAACAGATCCATTTCAATCTGTTCTGCGATAAGGTGCTTACCGGCGATATCCTCACCGGACTGAAAGAAAAGAAATACGATATCGGCTTCTGTTCCAAATTTGACGACGAACCACTGATCGAATTTATTCCGGTTGCCAAGCAGGATCTGGTCGTCATCGTTCCGCCGGAACATCCTCTTGCTGAGAAATCCGAGATTCATCTGGAAGAAACGCTTCCATACAAGCAGATCATCTTCAAGAAGAGAAGCGGTCTCCGCCAGATCATTGACCAGTTATTTAAGAGCATCGGTCAGTACCCGGATGTGGCTTTTGAGATCGATGAGGATCAGGTTGCCGCAGGATTTGTTGCCAATGATTTCGGCATCTGCATTGCACCGGATATCCCGATCCTTCACTCTCTGAACCTTAAGATCCTGCCCCTTGTCTCTCCAAGCTGGCAGCGGAATTTCTACATGGCCATGCTGAAGGATGTATACCATCCGCCGGTCGTGGAAGCCTTTAAAAAATTTGTGATCGAGGAAACCTCGAGGGAGATTTTTTATAAGACCAATTAAACGATCTGTTCATCTGCAAATATATGGTCCGGATCTTTTATATCATAAAGGACAGCTGCCCGATCTCCGTTCTGTTTCTGTACGGTTTATCGGACAGCTGTCCCTTTTATATGTAAAACTATTCTGTTTTATGATCAGCAGTTATTTATTTGCCTCTGCCTCACGAAGTCTGTGGATCAGCTCCTCGCAGATCTCAAGCTCACTCTTTCCGTCTGTCTCAACAACTATATCTGCTGCTGCCTCATATTTCGCGCGACGTTTTTCCAACAGATCAGCGATAAATGAAACATTTTTGTTGTTCTCAAGTAAAGGACGGTCATGATTATCCTTTACACGTTCCAGAATAGTTTCCGGCTTTGCAGTCAGAAGTACAACACGGCCATTTTTTTTCATCTCGGTAACATTGCGCTCCCGCATCGGAACACCACCGCCACAGGATACTACAACATTAGATCTGGACTGCATCTCGATCAGAAGATTTGTCTCAAGCTCACGGAAATACTCTTCACCGTAAGTCTCAAAGATATCGGAAATGCTCATTCCCTGTCTCTCCACGATACACTGATCCATCTCCACAACATCCATGGCAAGAACATTCTTCAGATAATCGGAGATCGTAGATTTACCAGCTCCCATAAATCCGATCAGGAAGATATTATAATTGAAAAGATTTCTGGACTGGATCCTTTTACTGTTCTGTGTGATGCTTGCAAAAACATCATTGACCTCTTTCTTATGACGTCTGCCTTCCATTCTGGCTTCCAGCCATCCTTTCTGCTTCGCCTCCTGTTCCGGCTGAAGTACCGGAAGATCGTTAGCTTCCTTGTATACCATGATGTCCTCTACGATCCTGTTTCTCATAAGGAGTGCGTCCAGGATGATCTCATCGCACTGTCCAAGGCTTTCTCTTAATACTTCTAACTGGTTCATAATATCTCCTTTACTTCGTTCATTTTATTACGGATTTCCGTCATCACTTTATCACTTTAAATCAAGTATCTGTCCTTATTATACCAACTGGTCATTTTTATCTCAACCCAAATTTTCATTGAATTTACGCATGTGATCTATAGATTATTTTTATAATTTTTAGGCACGGCAAAGATATCCGACGCCGGACTTCACGCTATGATGGACTGAATTGTTTGCAGTAATTTATGGAATTGCTATAGTATTCACGCCAGGATCTGTGTCAAAAAAATCTCCGCCCTTTTACAGAAGCAGAGATTTTTTACAGAAATTTTATCACCAAGATTCTACTGTATCACTTCATAGATCCGGTAATGCTTGTATATATAATCCCGGAACTGCTCCACAAGCGCACTTGGGTACCGGTTTTTCATCATTCCCATGTATATGTAACGACGGCAGTGCAGATTCTCAATATTTAAGATTTTCACAGGAAGTGTATGGATCACCGGTACATCCGGCACAATGCCTACACCAAATTCCTCCGCCACCATACCTGCCAGTGCACCATCCTCTTCTACCTCAAAGGCCGTCTCCGGTGAAAGTCCTTCCTTTTCGAAAAGCTCCCGGATCACAAAATACAGTCCGCTTGCAGGGGTAAAGGTCACCTGCGGATACTGCCCCAGCTCTTTTATGGTCACTGAATTTCGGTCTGCAAGAGCATGGTTCTCAGGCACTACAGCCACCAGCTTTTCTTCTGACACCGGCACAAAGCTGATCTCCTTCTCGCCCTCTGCCCGGGAACAGAAGATCACGTCGAATTTCTCTTCCTTCAGACCCCGGATCAGACTTCCGGTAGCTGCATTCTGAAAACGGAAATCAATCTTCTTCCCCTCCTGTTCATTAAGGAACCCCCGGACAAGCTCCGGGATAAATCTGCGTCCCTGGGTATGGATATACCCGATGGAAATACTTCCTCCCGGAATCCTTGCCGCTTCCTGTATCCTCTCCACACCAAGATTCAGGATATGTAAGGAGTCCTGCACATATTTCAGAAACATTTCCCCGTATTTGGTCATGGTCACATTTCTTCCGTGACGCTCAAAAAGTGGAACCTGCAGTTCCTTTTCAAGGTTGGAGATCGCATGGCTCAGGCTTGGCTGGGTTATATCCAGCCTCTTGGCTGCTCTGGTATAATTTTCGATCTGGGCAAGAGTCACAAAATATGTGAGCTGATTTAAGTTCATATGTCAAAAAATCCTTTCTTTCCTCCGCGCGAGAGACTTTCAGGCAGGTAAGCTCAGACACCTCGCTGCCTGGTCTGTTTCACACTCCAAGGCTCAGGAGTTCTTTTCCCGCCGCAAGTCTCTCATAAAACTGCTCATAAAAATCCCGCTTCTCATCATAAGGCTTCCTGTAAAACTGGTTCACCACATACATGTTCAGGTTTCGGATCAGATCACTGTCCTCGCTCTCATAGAGAACCGCCTGGACATCCAGAAGAAAATAATGCCAGTCACAGACAAATTTTTCGTAATTTTGAAAATCCGGAGTATCTACCCATTTCCGGACCTTGATCTTACTGCGGCTGGTCTTTTTGCACTCGTGGATCTGAAGGATGTATTTAAAACTCCCGTCCTCATAGTATCTTCCCAGCGGGAACAAACGGCAGAAGCCCGGACGAAAGCTGTGGATGGAGCATCTTCCGTTGCTATTCAGAAATACGCATCGTTCCTCTGCCCCTGTCATCCTAAGATGCGGCAGAATATTTCCGTCTGTGACGCCAAGCTCTATTTTTCCGGCAAGCAGCTGGTCCACACTTAAGTGAAGTCCCTGACTTAACCGCCATACATCCAGCGGATCCAGTACAACAGAATCTCCCATTCCCGTACAGCAGTCAAAACAGCCCTTACAGTCCTGACAGTCTGCCTTTACCATGTCATTTGCCTCGTATAAACGACCGTCGGAAATTTCCTCCAGTGTAACCTCCCGCCGCATCAGACAAGTGCCTCCAGTCCTGTAACTCCCCAGTCCTCAGCCAGGCTTTTCAACCCGTCCAGGATCTCCTCCCTGGAATAATCGTGATCATCCAGGTAATCTACGTCCATATCATTGAGATGCAGATAAAAGGTAAGGGCAAGCTCCAGATAATCTGGATCATCTTCCTCCATGTTCATAAGAAGCTCATTTTCCGCTCCGTTGATATCACCCTCATCAGCAAGTCCGATAACCTTCTTAAAAAGCTGGTCTGCCTCTGTATAATCTGCCTCTGCTGCAGGAAGTGTATACTGCGGCATATCTCCCTTAAGAAGAAGTCTTGTGATCAGTCTTGCGATATCCTGAATATTTCCTGACATTCTGTCATCCTGTAATCCCAAATCGTTTTCCTCTCTTTCTGCTGTCCTGTTCTGCCAGACACATTTCTCCGACCGACGTATCTGCATCCGGTCCTCCGCTCATCCGAACCCCGGATATCTGGACAGGCAATTTATTTAATCCAGTTTAATTCCTGACAACGCCTGTGCAAATGCATTGTTCACCGGCTCATTGGCCTCTTTCTGCTGTTTCTTAAGATAACGCTGCACATCACGCTTATTCACACCTGCACCCTCTTTGGCTCGTCTTGCCTGGAAGGATGAAAGCTTTTCTTTATAGCCGCACTGACATACAAAGGTCTCTTCTTTTCCCTTCAGAAGCATCTCCATACGCTTATGGCATTTCGGACAGCGCGCATTGGTGGTCCTGGATACTGTCTCTCTGTATCCGCATTCCCGGTCCTCGCACACCAGCATTTTGGCATTCTTTCCGTTGACTGCCAGAAGATGTTTGCCGCAGTTAGGGCACTTCTTGTTTGTCATATTGTCATGGCGGAATGTTCCCTGTCCGCCTTTGATCTCATCTACGATCTCACAGGCATATTTACGGATCCCTGTGAGGAATTTATCCTGACGGAGCTTTCCGTTTGCAATATCACTGAGCTTCATCTCCCAGTCTGCGGTAAGCTCCGGCTTTTTCAATTCTTCCGGAACCAGCTCCAGAAGCTGTTTCGCCTTGGAGGTAATGTAGATCTCATTGCCTCTTTTTTCCATCATAAAGCTGTTGAAAAGCTTCTCGATGATGTCCGCTCTTGTGGCTACCGTTCCAAGTCCACCGGTCTCACCAAGGGTTTTTGCCGCTTTTTTGTCGTGGCTTTCCATAAAATGAACCGGATTTTCCATGGCACCAAGAAGTGTGGCCTCTGTAAATCTGGCCGGTGGTTTTGTTTTGCCTGCTGTAAGAGCTGCTCCTTCCACAGTAAGTATCTGACCTTCCGTAAGCTCCGGAAGCTTCTGGTCTTTCAGCTTATCACCGGATTCCTCTTCATCCTCATCCTGCCAGCCGCCTTCATAAACCTCTCTCCACCCTGCACTTTTTACAATACGTCCGCTTGCAGCGAAAGTTTCTCCTGCTGCAGTTCCTTCCATGCTTACCAGCTCATATACAGCCGGCGGATACAGCACGCTCAGGAAACGGCGTACTACCATATCGTAAATCTTCCGTTCCTCGTTGGTCATATGATCCAGCTGTACAAACTGTTCTGTAGGAATGATGGCATGATGGTCACTGACTTTTTTGTCATCCACAAAGCCAGCACTGGTCTGGATCGGTTTATTGACCAGCGCACCGGCAAGTTTTCGATAAGGACCTGTCCCGCATGCCTGAAGACGCTCTTTAATGGTAGGAACTACATCTTTTCCTATATATCTGGAATCCGTTCTTGGGTAGGTAAGGACTTTGTGATTCTCGTAGAGCCTCTGCATGATATTCAGAGTTTCCTTTGCAGAAAAGCCGTATTTCTGATTGGCTTCTCTCTGAAGAGTGGTCAGGTCATAAAGCCCCGGCGCATAGGTCTTCTTCGGCTTTCTGGAAACCTTTGTTATGGTAAGGTTGCTTTTTCCTGCCTTTGTCTGGATCTCCTGGGCACGCTCCTTCTTAAAGGTGCGGAGGCTTCCGCTTTTTCCGTCACGCCAGGTCCAGCGTACATTTCCCGCCTGCAGAGTGATCCCGTAATAATCCTCCGGCTTAAATTCCCGGATTTCCTGCTCTCTTCTTGCGATCATGGCAAGGGTGGGGGTCTGCACACGTCCGCAGGAAAGCTGGGCATTATATTTACAGGTCAGCGCTCTGGTCCCGTTCATTCCCACCAGCCAGTCCGCCTCCGCCCTGGCCTGTGCCGCACGGTAAAGATCATCATAATCATGGCCGTTTTTAAGGTGGGCAAAGCCGTCACGGATTGCTTTGTCCGTTACGGATGAGATCCACAGACGCTTAATAGGTTTATGGCAGTCTGCCTTTGCAAGGATCCATCTTGCTACCAGTTCTCCCTCACGTCCAGCATCTGTGGCAATGATGATCTCCCCGATATCCTTCCTGTAAAGCTGGGTTTTCACCGCATTGTACTGCTTGGAGGTCTGGCGTATCACCACCAGTTTCATTTTCTCCGGCATCATGGGAAGCGTGGAAAGCTCCCATTTGGTATATTTTTTATCGTATTCTTCCGGATCTGCCAGTGTTACCAGATGTCCCAGGGCCCAGGTCACTACATAGTCTTTTCCTTCCAGGGTTCCGTTCCCCTTCTGACTGCAGTGGAGGACTCTGGCAATGTCTCTGGCAACGGATGGCTTCTCCGCAATTACTAATGATTTCATATTTTTTTCTTTCACCTCTTACTCTTTGGAGCCTGTTTCCTAATGGCTCCGGGGTTCAACTATTATAGCATGAAAAAAGCACTTCGTCCAGAAAAGGGCCGAAGCCTTTTTCCGTCGAAATGCTCTTTACTTTCATATTACTCTCAGCAGCTGTTCATGCACATTTTCCGCTGATCTTATAGCCCACTCCACGAACTGTTTCCACCAGATCTCCTGCCGGGCCAAGCTTCTGGCGAAGGGTACGGATATGTACATCTACGGTTCTGCTCTCCCCGTCGAATTCATATCCCCAGATCTGATTTAAAAGCTGTGTTCTGGAAAGAACCGTACCACTGTTTTTCAGAAGGAGACAAAGCATCTCGTATTCTTTCAGTGTCAGATTCACAGGCTCCTGATCAACAGTTACCTCATGTCTTCCCGGACATACATAAAGATTTTCCATACGATACTCCTCTGCGCCATTGTCCTCTGATCTCCGAAGAAGGGCACGTACCCTGGAGATCAGTTCCATCATGCGGAACGGCTTCGGAATGTAATCATCTGCACCTCTGTCCAGACCTACCACGGTATCAAACTCACTTCCTTTTGCAGTAAGCATGATCACCGGAAGTTTCCGCACATCCGGACGGATACGGATTTTTTTTAAAATAGACAGTCCGTCTTCCTCCGGAAGCATAATGTCCAGAAGCACCAGTGAAGGCAGTTCTTTTTCTAGCGCTTTCCAGAAAAGTGATGGCCGTTCAAAACCCTGTGCCTCCAGACCCTGACTGTTTAATGTATATACAACAAGTTCACGGATACTTTCATCATCTTCCACAAGATATATCATAATTTTCCTCCAGCTTCATTTTTCATCTGATACGTGCAAGTATAAAGTGCATTCGTAAAATCCAACATAGAAAAAAGGTTAAGTTTATGTAAAATATAGAAATCCTTAAGAAATTTTAATTTGTAAAAGCCGAACGTCAATGTTATGATAAAGCAGAGAGTTGTTTGGAGGTTTTTTATTATGTATTCTTTTATTGTGAATCCCAATTCAAGATCCGGTGAGGGACGTAATGTCTGGAACCGGCTTCGCAGCATCATGGAAAGTCAGGGGATCTCATATCAGTATTTTCTCACAGAATATGTGGGACACGCCACAGTACTGGCACGAAGGATCAGTACTGCCGGAACACCGGAGGACCCGGTAACTCTGGTAACAGTAGGCGGTGACGGCACTATTTACGAAGTACTTACCGGGATCATTGATCTGTCTTCGGTTGTTTTCGGATTTATCCCGGTCGGGTCCGGCAACGATTTCTGCCGCAGTATGGGCCTGCCCTTTGATCCTTTTGAAGCGCTTCGCTCTATTCTTGAGAACAGACGGACCATTTTCATGGATGTTCCTGTTCTCCACCTTGGCAGCCATTCCTACCGTTTCGGCATCAGTGCAGGAATAGGCTACGATGCGGCAATCTGTCAGGAAGTCCTGATCACACCTGGCAAAAAATTTCTCAACCGTCTCCATATGGGTAAACTCATCTACCTTATGGTGGCACTGAAGCAATTTCTCTTCCTTACTCCGTCCCCGGTCACGATAACACTTGACGGGAACAAGCCACAAACCTTCAGCAGGACTTGGTTTGCGGCTGTAATGAACCAGAAATATGAAGGCGGAGGCTTTAAATTCTGTCCAAACGCCAGTCCGGAGGATGGTTTACTGGATGTGATCGTTATTGAAGGAATCTCCAAGCTGAAAATGCTGTTCTGCCTGCCGAGCGCTCTCTGGGGAAAACATACCCGCATTCGCGGTGTACATATTTTACAGTGCAGGAACGTACATATTACAAGTGCCCATTCCCTTCCTGTGCATAAAGACGGAGAATCCGGCGGAATCCAGCGTGAATTTTCTGTGACCATTGAAAAGAAACCTTTAAAAATCATAATGCCTGTGTTATAGTAGCAGGTAGATACTTAACAAAAAAGAAGCTTAAGGCTGACACCAGCTATACCTCAAGAAAAGGAGCGGCAAAATGTTGAGTAAAATAAAAAAATACAGGCACGGTTTTATCATAGCTATCTATTTCGTTGCCTATCTTATCCTGTTTGGATATCTGGAGCAGCGGCCTGTACGAGCCTACCATATTGTACATACTGTTTTTGATGATATGATCCCGTTCTGCGAGATTTTTATTATTCCGTACCTTTTATGGTTTCCATATGTGATAATGACGGTTGTGTATTTCCTGTTTCGCAATAAGAATAAAAAGGAATATTTCCAGCTGATCTTCAACCTGATGATGGGAATGACGGTTTTCCTTGTTGTTTCCTACATCTATCCGAACGTTCAGTATCTCCGCCCTGCGGTATTCCCCAGAAGCAACATCTTTACACGACTGGTGGCTGAGATCTATCGGACAGATACTCCCACCAATATCCTGCCAAGTATCCATGTATTTAATTCCCTGGCTGTTTATTTTGCCATTCATCACTGCCAGGCACTAAAAGACAGGAAATGGCTTCAGCGAGGAGCTCTGATCCTTTCTGTTCTGATCATCCTGTCCACCATGTTTATCAAGCAGCATTCTGTGATCGATGTATGTCTTGGCACCACACTGGCACTGTTCGGACATCTCCTGTTCTATCCACAGAGAGTGGATGATTACGAGGAACAGCGTTCTCTATCCCATATGCGTAAGAAGAAGCCGGAACAGAATTTATAAAAAAAAGCCCCGTTGGGGGCTTTTTTTAATTAAATCCATAAAACTTCTGACAGATCTTATAGGCTGCCACAAACATCTTTCTTCCACCTTTTCCGGGAAGATTGGACACTCTTCCGAAGAGACTTCTCCGAAGCTTCCGGTACAGTCCCATATTCTGGTCTTTGATGTAATCCTGCAGCTCCTGTTTTTTATCCAGGCATTCCTGCGTTGCAGCTCTTACCAGCATGATCGAAGAAACGGTTGTGATGATATCCAGATAGCTGAACATATAAGCACGAAGTCTGCGGTTGCTCACATTAGCCTTCAGATAGGCGTCCACCATCAGTTTGTTTACACGGATCTGCTGATCGATACGCTTGATCATCACTTTCTCATTGACAGACTGATCATCTCTTCCAATAAAATATCGATAGAAATTTACATCCAGATAATAGAGATTTTTTACATAGGGAAGCGGCTCAAACGCAAACAGGTTATCTACGTAGAACGTATGTTTCGGAAGCTCCATTCCACAGTCATGGAGAAGTTTTGTACGGTATATCATGGAATGCATAAGGAGATACTGGCCTTTTTTCATGTGGCGTACCTCATCCCATCCGAAAATCTGGTTTGTCGGAAAACAGTGTCTGTACTGCATGATCTTTTTGCGGGTAGCTCCCTGCTTCTCATAAACGAAATTACTGATGAGAAGATCCACGGTCTCAGCCCCACGTGTCAGTTCATAAAGTGTTTTCAGGACCTCATAGTAGGCGTCCTGATTTACCCAGTCATCACTGTCCACAACCTTGAAATAAAGTCCTGTTGCGTTTTTGATTCCCGTGTTGACTGCCTGTCCATGGCCGCCATTTTCCTGATGTATGGCTTTTACGATAGTTGGATATTTCTCGGCGTAATCATCTGCGATCTCGGCAGTACGGTCACTGGAGCCATCATCTACAATGATAATCTCCACTTCCTCTCCTCCGATCAGCAGGGAATTGATGCATTTTGACATATAAGCCTCTGAATTATAGCATGGTATTGCTACGCTCAAAAGTTTCATGAGTTTTCCTCCTTCATATATCTGGTGTATGCGCGAAACGCAGATGGTATTGCATATTTTTTATCGGATTCTCTCTTATCCACAAACAGGAACTCCCCCTGCGGTGCTTCTTCCAGAGAGGATACAGCGATACGATAAGCACACATCCTCCATTCAATATGGGAAAAAATGTGCTTCGCATCCGGCAGTGCTTCGATCCGCAGTGGTTCCAGTCCCATGGCTTTTACCCGGGCAAGTGCCGCCTTCTCCGTCAGATGTCCTTCCACATTTGGAAGTTCATAAAGGCCTGCCAGAAGTCCTGTATCCGGACGTTTACGGATCGCTGTACCTGCTCCGTCCTGGATCACAAGGACCGTTCGCTGTTCTATGGTGCGGGCTTTCTTCGGTGCTTTTACGGGAAGTTCTTCTACAGTTCCATGCTTTCTGGCAAGGCAAAAATGCCCCAGCGGGCATTCTTCGCACTTTGCTGCTCCGTTTGGAACACAGACTACAGCTCCCAGCTCCATCATAGCCTGGTTGAAATCCCCTGGTCTGTCCTCAGACATCTGCTCTGTAAGATCATTTTCCACCGATTTCCGTACAGACTGTTTCATGATATCTCCACGGTTTTCGGTGAGTCTTGCGTATACCCGCAGCACATTTCCATCTACTGCAGGGACTTTCTTTCCGTAGGCAATGGACGCAATGGCACCTGCCGTATATCTTCCTATTCCTTTTAACGAGAGAAGTGTCTCAAAATCCTCAGGGATCCTGCCTCCATATTCTTCCATGACCTGAACAGCCGCTTTCTGCATGTTGCGGACACGGCTGTAATAGCCAAGGCCTTCCCACAGCTTGATGATCCTCTCTTCCGGTGCCGCCGCAAGGGCTGCTACATCCGGAAGTTCCTGGATAAAGCGCTGAAAATAAGGTTTCACAGCTTCCACTCGGGTCTGCTGGAGCATGATCTCAGATACCCAGGTATAATAGGCATTGTCTTTATCTCTCCAGGGCAGGATCCTTTTGTTTTTATCGTACCATTTCAGAAGGGGTTCTGCAATGTTTTCAGGCATATCGTTTCCTTTCTATAATCTTACCGGTATCGGATCACAGATCTTCATGGAATCTTCCGTGACGGCACAGTCATAGGCCAGGATGTGAACACCGGCATCTGCTGCCGCCTTAAGTGTCTCTCCAAATTCCGGATGTGTCTCCCGATTTGGTTCAAAATACCTTACACCCTTCATCTGGATCACCAGAAGAAGATACGCCTCATAGCCGTCAGCTGCTGCATGCATCAGCTCACAGAGATGCTTGATCCCCCGTTCTGTAGGTGCGTCCGGAAAGCGCACGATATTATTTTCTTCCAGAGTGACGCCTTTTACCTCGATAAAAGCCTTTCGCTTCCCGGATTCCACATACAGGTCAAAACGGGAATTTCCGTATGTCTTTTCTCTCCTGACAGTCACTTTCTCCGGAAAAAGATTTCCGGCCGCCACCCACTCTTCTGCTGCTTTATTCGGGGCCTGGGAATCCATATTGATCCAGCGGCCCTCCTTGTTCACACTGATCAGATCGTATTTCGTTTTCCTGGCAGGATTATCACTCTTTTCCAGGATCACTTCTGCTTCCGGAACAAGAAGTTCCCGGCATCTGCCTGTATTCTTCACATGGACCGTTTCCAGCTGATCCCCGATCTGCACATGAGCGATAAAACGGTTCGGCCTGTCTTTGAATATACCTCTGATCGTATTCTTATAATTCATAGTTTTTCCCTCGTAACCCTTACTATAACATAAAATCTTCAAAAGCGCAGTTGCTTTTTTTTCTTTTCTCATATAGAATTATTTTGATAACTGTTCACTGGTAATATTCCGCGAGGTGTTTTTTGTGAGCGAAGGCCACAGAAAACCCGAGACATACCGCGCGAATTTATGCGATTAACATAAATTCTGTGCATCGCGAAGCGTATTGCTGAGAACGGAGTGAACAGTAACTTGTTTTGTACTATGTCCAGTACAAAGGGTTGCTTTTTTTACATATCATAGTTTTTTGGGGAGGTTTTTCTGATGGACAGTATTATTTTTGATGTTGACGGTACGCTCTGGGATTCCACCGGGATCGTAGCTGAGGCCTGGAGTGATTACCTTATCCATACGGAGCACATGGATACCGATGTAAGCGCCAAACGACTGATGGGGCTTTTCGGCCAGCTGCTGCCGGATATCGCAAAGGCTCTTTTCCCTGAGCTTCCGGAAGCAGAACAGCTTCGTATCATCGACGGCTGCTGCCAGGCAGAGCACGAGGCACTGCTTCGCAAATGTGCTCCGCTGTATCCGGATCTTGAGGAAACACTGAAGATTCTTTCCAGCCGTTTTCCTCTTTTTATCGTCAGTAACTGCCAGGCCGGATATATTGAAGTGTTCCTGAAATCCACAGGCTTCGGACACTATTTCAAGGGCCATCTCTGTCCCGGTGACACCGGCATGGCCAAAGCGGAAAATATCATGAAGATCCGCGAGAATAATAATCTTTCCGATCCGGTTTATATCGGTGATACTATAGGAGACTTTAATGCCTGCCGGAAAGCAGGAGTTCCTTTTATCTTTGCTGAATACGGTTTCGGTCAGGTGGATAAACCGGATTACCGGATCACCAGGCCTTTTGACCTTACGGAGATATGCAGATGAGTATGAAAAGATCAAAATCCATAGACCTTACTTCCGGTCCGATCCTGAAAACGCTTTCAGAGCTTGCTCTTCCTATCATGGCATCTTCCCTTCTTGGAACTGCCTATAATATCACAGATATGGCCTGGATCGGGCTTCTGGGCTCCAAGGCAGTTGCCGGTGTCGGTGTGGGCGGCATGTATGTGTGGCTTTCCCAGGGACTGGTAGCCCTTCCGAGAATGGGCGGACAGGTAAACACAGCACAGTCCTGCGGCCGGAAGGATTATAAAGAGGCACGTTCCTACGCGGCCAGTGCCCTGCAGATGACCATTCTCTTCGGTCTCTTATTTTCTGCAGCAAGTATTATATTTCTTGATCCTCTGATCGGATTTTTTAATCTGACAGACCCGGAAGCATATTCTTCTGCCAGATCTTATATGCTGATCACCTGCGGACTGATCATTTTTTCCTTCCTGAACCTGACTCTCACCGGACTTTTTACAGCCCAGGGAGATTCCAGATCTCCGCTGATGGCCAATTTTCTTGGACTTGTGGGAAATATGCTCCTGGATCCGCTCCTGATCCTTGGCATTGGACCTTTTCCACGGCTTGAAACGTTAGGTGCTGCCATTGCCACAGTAACTGCACAGTTTCTGGTTTTTGCAGTGCTGGTTTTCCGGATCTTTACTTCCGGGCTGGAAACAAATGTACTTCGTGAACTTCATCTTTTTTCACGTTTTCCGGGAAAATTTTATAAAAATATCTTCCGCATTGGTTTTCCAACCGCTATCCAGAGCATGCTCTACTGTATGATCTCCATGGTACTGACCAGAATGGTTTCCGCCTTCGGTGCTGCTGCCATTGCTGTCCAACGTGTGGGCGGACAGATCGAATCCGTTTCCTGGAACACCGCGGACGGCTTTGCCTCTGCCTTAAATGCTTTTACCGCACAGAATTTCGGTGCAAAAAAATACGACCGCATCCGCCAGGGCTACCGTATTTCCTTTGGTATCCTGACAATCTGGGGCCTTATCATAACTGCAGCCTTTGTGCTGCTCCCACGCCCGATCTCCGGACTGTTTTTCCATGATCCGGAATCCCTTGGGATTTCTGTAAATTACCTGATCATCATCGGCTTCTGTGAGGCTTTCATGGCCATTGAGCTGATGACCATCGGTGCACTGTCCGGCCTTGGTATGACCAAGCTCTGCAGTATCATCAGTATTATCCTGACAGGGGCCAGAATCCCGCTTGCCATGCTGCTGACTCATGCGGGAATGGGACTCAATGGTATCTGGTGGGCACTTTCCCTTACTTCTATCGTAAAGGGAATCATCTTTACTCTGACATTCCGGCAGACCAGCCGAACGAAATTAAACTAAATACAGACAGAAAAACTCCCCGCGGATACCGGAGCCTGATCAGACAGGTTACCGTTTCACGGGGAGTTCTGCTTTTTTACCTAAAGGATAGTTCTGATACTTCTGATCATTTTTTGATACATTTTGTTCTGAGTACAAACAGAAATACCGCAAGTATCACAAACAGAATTACTACATAGGCGATCTTTGCTGCTACACTTGTGGTGAATGCGTCAACTCCTGTAGCCACTCCGATAAGTATCAGACAGATTCCTGAAACTTTTTCCATTTTTTTCTCATCATACTTCTGGGCTCTGGCCTGTGTGTTTCCGCCTTTCATAAAAAAGGAACCGTGTCCGGTAAAAAGCATAAATCCTACTACCAGTGCTGCGATTGTAAGTATAAAGCTGAATGACTGATCAAACATAATGTTTTCCTCCTGCTAAAGAACAGGAGCCACACACCGGATCACCGGCTGGCTCCTGTTTGTTTTTTGACTACAGCTCCGATCAATAGAAACAGACGATCGGAACATTATACTGGATAATGTTGTAAAGCTCTCCCGCTTTATCCGGCGGCATATTGATACAGCCGTGGGAACCTCCGGTTAGATACCGATCGCCTCCAAAATACGGCTGCCAGTCTGCATCATGGAATCCAATGCCTCCGTTAAACGGCATCCAGTAGGTTACCGGCTGTTCATAGGAATAGGTTCCGTCTGGTTTCTTGGTGCCACGTAACACATCCGGGCTCTTCTTATAGTACAAGGTGAAGATTCCAGGAGGTGTTTTTCTCTTGGGATCACTTGCAAGTCCGGATACGATATCTGATTCAAAGATCACATTTCCATCCTGATAATACCACATATACTGTTCTGTAAGGTCCACTTCAATGTAGGTATTTCCCAGATCATTCACACCATAAGAATTGGCTCTCATGGAATAAACCGGCTCTCTGGTCGTCTGAGCTCCGGACTGGATCTCCTGGGTAAGCTGTGCCACCTCTCCGTCCTGATCGATCTTCCAGCCATATGCAGAACCGGAAACCGAAACAGTTCTTCCGCTTGTTGTCTGGAACTGACGCTCTGTACCTACTGTATCATGATCCGCTGCAAGCTGTGCCACATAATCCACGATATGCTGTTTGAAGGATGCATCATCCTGGATCAGCTGGCCCTTTTCGTCAAACTGCAGCCAGTTCTTGATGGTGCTTCCATCAAGTGTTACTGTCTCATCTCCAAATGTGTAGGTGATGCTTGCCCTCGCAAAGTTATTATATGCATCCACCGTTGCCTGCAGATCTGCACTGTCGCTGGTCACATCTGCTTTCACATAAGCATCCGGGTTACTGCCAAGATCTACTTCCCCGTCATCGCTGCTGATAGCATCACTGATCATCTGATAGGCTTCTTTTACCTTCAGTTCACTTCCCACTGTCTCCGGCACGATCGTAAACTCGGAATCATTAAAGCTTACGTACGCATTCTCCGGTGCTACCTGATTCTCTTTCTGGGCACAGTTCAGTGCTTTCACTTCTGACTCCAGCTTTGACTTGTCAAAAGCTGTCTGCTCACTGGCTGTGTAAGTCGTCTTTTCAAAAAATCCTCTCACCCATTCATAGGGCTTCTGCGCTTTCAAAAGCTTCAGAACTTCACCACTGGATATATAACGATAACTGATATCCGTTCCTTCTATCGTCTGCGGTTCCTGATCTCTGGCCTTTACCTGGATGGAATAGCCTTCCATTTTTTTTGCGATCTCCTGCTCAACCTCATATGCAGTCCTGTTGGAGCTGTCGATCCCGTTAATCGTTGTGCCCTCAAAGAAATGACTGGTGTAATAATAAGATACTCCTGCATATGCACAGCCTGCCACTACCAAAACCATGGCGGCGATCATTCCGGTTACCTTCAGTGCCTTATGCTTTTTCTTTTCGGGTATAACGATAGGTTCAAATTCAGATTCATCGATAGGTACGTAGGTGATCTTCCTTGGCCTTGCTGATTTCGAAGGTCGTGCCGACTTGTGAGCAGCTGATCTGTTATTTTTATTTTCAGGCTGAGGCTCTCCTGCAGTATCACTGACGATCTTTGCCATGGCATCATTGATCCTGTCCTCGATATCCCTCTTTTCATCGTTGCTCATATTTATTCACCTCTATGTTCATGTGCCTTCAAAAAAGGCATCTTTCCATTGATACTTTCTGGTCTTACTCACCAGCTTTTTCATTATATCATACTTTCCGGAAATTGCATCTCATTTCACGGTTTTTTTATAACTTATTTGTACCGTACAGCTTCCGCGCCATATCTTTCATAACATAGAAATACATTACCCAAAGGAGCACTGACGCAAAGATCCAGGCCACCGGACTTGCAAGACAGGTACCGATATAGCTGCTTTTTCCGGCTGCAACGGTAGCGGTGATCCCTCTTCCTGCAAGCTCAGCCACACCGGCCATCATAGGAAGAAGACCATATCCCATTCCCTGGATCCCGTTTCGCAGTACATTGACAAAATACAGAGGAATAAAAAACAGTGCCACACATTTTACATAGATTGCTACCATAGGAAGCACTTCTTCAATGTTATCTGAGATAAACAGATATGCAAAATATTTTCCCGCAAAGAACAGAAAACTGCCAACAACAACAGAATATACAATTCCTATAAAATGCGAAGCCCGGAAGCCTTCCCGCACTCTCTCAAGTTTTCCGGCTCCGATATTCTGTGCATTGTAGGTAGCGCTGGCAGTTCCCTGTGCCACATATGCCTGGGTGAAGATCTGCTCGATCTTACTTCCTGCTGTAAACGCCGCCACCGCATAAGAGCCAAGCATATTTAAGGCTGACTGTACCATCATGGTTCCGATCGCCGTAATGGAATACTGCAGTCCCATTGGGATTCCCACACCGATCTGCTTGGCTGCGAGGTTACGTCTGAAATACCAGTCTTCTTTTTTCATACGGAGCTCCGGCACAAACTTCCAGATATATACCAGACATAAGACTCCTGAAACTCCCTGGGAAATAATGGTAGCCCAGGCTGCTCCAGGCGCTCCCAGCTTAAACACGATGATAAATACAAGGTCAAGCACAATATTCAGCATTGCAGATAAGATCAGAAAATACAGTGGTACCTTACTGTTTCCCAGTGCACGGAGGATACTGGCCAGGATATTATATAATGCCTGGGCAAAAATCCCTCCGCAGATGATCATAACGTAAGCATATGCATCCTTGAAAATATCATCCGGCGTATGCATAAATTTCAGAAGTGCATGCATACCTGTCATGCTGACTGCTGTCATCACTGCCGAGACCAGCGCTGTCAGGATCAGTGCATTGCCCACGGTCTGACGCATCTCATCCATTTTTCCCGCACCGTACTTCTGTGCAGTCAGTACGGTAAAACCGGCAGTAAGTCCCAGAAGAAAGCCTATGATCAAAAAGATGATAGTTCCTGTTGAGCCAACTGCCGCCAGTGCCTTTGTTCCTACAAATTTTCCTACAACCACCGCATCTACCATATTGTAGAACTGCTGAAATACATTACCAATAAATACCGGGATCGTAAATCCCAGGAGCACTTTTACCGGTTTTCCCTGTGTCATGTCTGTTTTCATGAAATCTTTTTTCCCCCCATTTAATTTGATCGTTCCTAAACTTTGTGCTGCTTTTTGTTATTCTTTTTATTATTCTTTCTGTAACTTTACAGTTGCTCAAAAGTTACCTGTTTTTATGTATCAGAGGGATTATAGTTGAAATGGAATGATTTTACAAGATGATTTTGAAATTTTTTTTCATGTGTGAAAACAGAAACAATCGGATGAAAAAATCCCGGCAGATCCGTAAAAATCTGCCGGGATTCCGTGAATCTTATTTATTTCTCAACAAGAAGAGACTCTCCTGTCATTTCCTTCGGCTGCTCCATACCCATAAGCTGGATCAGAGTCGGAACGATATCTGCAAGACATCCGTTCTCACGAAGTGTGTATTTCGGATCTGCGTTTACAAGGATAAACGGTACCGGATTAGTTGTATGAGCTGTCCATGGCTCACCTGTTTCATAATTTACAAGCTGCTCTGCGTTACCATGGTCAGCGCAGATAAAGAGCTGTCCGTCAACCTCTTTGATTGCCTCTACAGCCTTACCAACACACGCATCAACAGTCTCAACAGCCTTGATCGCAGCTGCCTCAACACCTGTATGGCCAACCATATCCGGGTTCGCAAAGTTGATGATGATCACATCATATTTGTCAGATTTGATCGCCTCTACAAGCTTTTCACAAACCTCCGGTGCACTCATCTCCGGCTGCATATCGTAGGTCGGAACCTTCGGGGATTTTACAAGGATTCTGTCCTCTCCTTTGTTTGGCTCCTCAACACCACCGTTGAAGAAGAATGTAACATGTGCATATTTCTCTGTCTCGGCGATACGTGCCTGTGTCATATCGTGAGCTGCAAGGTACTCACCGAAGGTATTGTGAAGAAGAACCTTGTGGAATGCTACCAGCTTATTCTGGATGGTATCATCATACTCTGTGAAGCATACGAATGTGGTATCCAGTCTCTTTGCTCTCTCAAAGCCCTTAAAATCGTCATCACAGAAAGCTCTTGTGATCTCTCTTGCACGGTCCGGACGGAAGTTGAAGAATACAACGGAATCCTTATCGGAAATAGTTGCAACCGGTTTGCCGTCCTTCTCGATAACAGTCGGAAGCACAAATTCATCTGTCTTGTCATCATCATAGGAAGCCTGAACTGCTGCTGCAGCATCTGTTCCCTTTACGCCTTCGCCCTGTGTAAGAGCTTTATATGCAAGCTCAACACGATCCCAGCGGTTATCACGATCCATTGCATAATAACGTCCGGAGATCACACCGATCTCACCAACGCCGATCTCTTTCATTTTAGCTTCCAGCTGCTCTACAAACTCTTTACCGGATGCAGGCGGTGTGTCACGTCCATCCAGGAAGCAGTGTACGTAAACTTTCTTGAGTCCCTCTCTCTTTGCCATCTCAAGAAGTCCGTAGAGATGTGTATTGTGGCTGTGTACTCCACCGTCAGAAAGAAGTCCCATAAAATGGATCGCGGAATCGTTGTCTTTTGCATTCTTCATAGCAGTAAGAAGTGCCTCATTCTTGAAGAAATCGCCGTCCTGGATCTCTTTTGTGATCCTTGTAAGCTCCTGGTATACGATACGGCCTGCGCCCATGTTCATATGACCAACCTCGGAGTTACCCATCTGTCCGTCCGGAAGACCTACCGCAAGACCGCTGGCATTGCCTTTTACAAACGGATAATCTTTCATGAGTCCGTCCATAACCGGTGTTTTTGCCTCATATACAGCATTTCCGTCATGTCTGTCATTGAGTCCGTATCCATCAAGGATCATTAAAACTGTTGGTTTTTTGCTCATAATTTTCCCCTTCTTATCTTTGATCGAAAATCTGTCCGGCACAGCTCTTCACTGATTCTGAAACCCTCTGTACCATTCAGGATTCTTTTGTTTTCCATTTTATATAGTACCAAAATCCAGAAATTTTGCAACGTTTTCTTTGACAAAAATTTGTCTGTTTTCAATTTCCCGACAACTGATACGGCTGATCTGTAAATTTACGCGAAAGATATTATTTCTGGTATACACGGATCATAGAAGAAATCTTTCTTACAGATGCGCTGTTTTCCAGTTCTTCCTTAACCTTAAAGAAAGCGCCCTCGCTTACAAGTTTGGTGATCACAACAACCTCTGCGGTATCCGGTCTCTTGCTTTCTTTCTGCATGATCTGTGCCACGCTTGCCTGATATTTTGCAAAATGCTCCAGGATTTCAGCCAGCACACCGCAGCGGTCCTCTACCTGCAGGCGGAGGAAATAACGGTTATGGGTATCTGCCATATTTTTTACCGGAAGTGTCTTATAGCAGGTGCAGCCTACTCTTCCGCAGCAATCTGCCTTCATATTACGGACTACCTCAAATACATCACCGGCAACCGCACTTGCTGTAGGAAGCTCACCTGCTCCACGTCCGTAGAACATGGTATCTCCTACTGCATCTCCGTGTACAAAAACCGCATTATAAGAATCATTGACGGATGCAAGGGGATGCTCTGCCGGGATCAGCATCGGGCAGACATAGGCCTCAACGCCGTCCTCCTGACAGCGTGCAACACCCAGAAGCTTGATCTCGCAGCCCATTTCTTTTGCGTAACGGATATCCTTTGCCGTGATCTTTGTGATTCCTTCTATATGAACATTATCAAGGGTAACTCTGGAATTAAAGGCAACTGATGCAAGGATGGCAACCTTTCTTCCAGCATCAATTCCCTCGATATCTGCAGTAGGATCTGCCTCTGCATATCCAAGTTCTGTAGCAAGAGCAAGAGCATCTGAAAATTCCATTCCCTCCTGGGACATCTTGGTAAGGATAAAGTTCGTAGTTCCGTTTACGATTCCCATAACTTCCGTTACATGGTTGGCCTCAAGACTGTTCTTCAACGGGCTGATGATCGGGATTCCTCCGGCAACTGCTGCCTCAAACAGAAAATCCTTCTGCGCTGCCCTGGCAGTTTCCAGGATCTCTTTTCCGTGGACTGCGATCAGATCCTTGTTTGCAGTTACAACGTTCTTGCCGGCTTTCAGTGCTGCAAGGATATAAGTACGTGCCGGCTCGATCCCGCCGATCAGCTCGATCACAATATCAATGGAAGGATCTCCCTCAATATCTGCCCAGTCTGTTGTAAGAACAGAAGGATCGTCTACCTTCCCGGACGCTTTCTCAAGGTTACGCACCAGGATCTTTGTGATCTTTACCTGGCATCCAAGCTTGGCTGTCATTTCCTGCTCCTGGCTTTTGATCACTTTATATACACCGGTTCCTACTGTTCCGAGACCAAGAAGGGCCGCATTTACGACTTTTTCGTTCATTTTCTGATGTCCCCTTTCCGTTTTTTCCAATTTTTATCAGAGTAACTCCTATGTTATGGCAGAAAACGCTTTTTGTCAAGTTCCGGCAGAGGAAGCAATTCCAGCCAGCTGCCAAAAAGTCCGGTGATCAGTTCCTGCACCATAGCTTTTGACTGTGGTTCCAGTTTATCCAGCTGGCGCACCATGGCAGCCAGACTTTTCAGACCACCTTCCTGGATTTGGGAAATGGTATCTGCTCCGGTTGCTTCCAACACAGAAAAGAGTTCCCCGATGAGATGCTCTCTCTGCTTTTTATCCATATGGTCGATCCATTTATGAAGACTTCGATTTGACGCCGCAGCTCTTCTTGTCAAACTTTCTTTCTCTATAAAGGATGACCCCATTACCTCCCAGGTAAAAGCATCATGCTGCAGGATTCCCTTCTGTGTACTGGCTACGATCCGCGGATCTTTCTGATGGCTGAGCAGCATACCGATCACAGATGCCTCGGGAATGATACGGGTGACTTTTGGCAAAACGCTTTCCACTCTTCCGGGACTGAAAAATCCTTCTGGAAAACCCGGGCCATCATTATCATAGACAGAAAGAAGCTTTTCCTGCAGGATGTCACTGCACTGCATCGCTGCATACATAGCCAGATTTCCTCCTTTGGAATGACCGCCGATCCGCAGCATGGACTGTATATAAGTTCCATGCGTTTCCAGATATTCCAACGCTTTTCTGTGCGAAGGAACAACTCCGTTGCTTAAGTTAAAATCCTCCTTCCATCCCACAATGGTATCATCGGTTCCACGAAATGAAATATATGTGGTTCCATCATCCAGTCCTATAGTCACTGCCGCAAACTGCTGAGCCTGACTGGAAATGATTTCATTGACAAAGCCCCCTACTGTACATTTCCGGAATCTCTCCGCACAGGCCATTTTTTCAAGGAGCACCGGTGTATTCTGCAGAAATGCACTTTCTGCTTTCAGATCCTTCTTCATTTCCTGTCTGGAAAAAGCCGCAAAGAGTTCTTCTACAGAAAGAGTATTTCCGTTTTTTACTTCTGCCATCTCATCCAGATCAAGATAGGAAAAACACGCCAGTATCAGATTGTCAACTTCATTAAAGGGTGACTGCTCAAAGGTAAGATCTCCTCTCCAGTCAAGATAATCCAGAATATTCCCCATAAAATCCTCCGCAAATGATCATATAAGCGTCTTACGCACAGCTGCAGGCTTTCTTTCTATTATAATACGTAACGGCTGCATCACAGCACAGCCATCTGATGCGTTTCTGCCGTTATCAGATAACCGTTTTCTGAAACGACATACCCTGCCAGATATTTATTGTTATCATACCATAAATCCTGATCATTTGCTCCTTTCATCCATTTTTTTTCTGAGATAAAGGATGTAATGAATGCAGCCGCAGGTAAAAGCCGGAAACAGTATCGACAGGCCTGCTGCTGACATCATATAGATCACTGCCCCTTTTCCGTCATCCGGTGTTCCTGCCACAAAGCAGTAGAACATGGTAGCTGAAAAATACAGTGTGATCACCACTGAAATTAAGATTTTAAAAAACTTCCTCATTGCTTCTCCTTTCTGTAGTGTCGATATAAGGACACTGTTGTGATTCCAATTTTACCTTCATAATAAGATTAATTCAAGGATGAATCGGACAGGATATATATATGATAAAATATGACAGATTTTGGGTCACGATGAAGGAGCGTGGAATCACTCAGTATGATCTTTATGAACATTACCAGATCACCCGTTCACTTCTGGACAGACTTCGAAAAAATAAAAATGTTGAAATTTATACCATAGACAGGCTGTGTTCCATTCTCCACTGCAAGATCGAGGACATTGTGGAACACGTTCCCGAGCCTGACGAAAGGAACGAACATACAGAAAAAGCTTCAGAGAAAAACAATCCTTACTCTGAAGATAAGAAAAACTCTCTCTGACTGTGATCAGATGCAGCTTTTTTGTTGGCTGTGCTATCCGTGTCAGGGAGAGTTTTTCTGGTTTTTTTTTTTAAAGATATAAAAAAAGGGGCCGAAGCCCCTTTTTAAGTGAATCTTATTTGTAGTTTACGATCTTTCCGAAATCTGGTTTCAGGGAAGCGCCGCCTACAAGACCGCCATCGATGTCAGCCTGAGCGAATAAGTCAGGAGCTGTTGCAGCGTTTACAGATCCGCCGTACTGGATACGGATCTCTGCTGCTGTAGCATCATCATAGATCTCAGCGATGCATTTACGGATATCAGCGCAAACTTCCTGAGCCTGCTCTGTTGTAGCTGTCTTACCTGTTCCGATAGCCCAGATCGGCTCGTAAGCGATAACTGCTGTCTTAGCCTGATCAGCTGTAACACCCTGGAATCCAACCTTAACCTGCTGACGGATGAAGTCCATTGTTACGCCCTGCTCTCTCTGAGTAAGTGTCTCACCACAGCACATGATCGGTGTGATGCCATGCTCGAAAGCTTTGAGCATTTTTTTGTTAACGTCCTCGTTTGTCTCACCGAAGTACTCTCTTCTCTCGGAGTGTCCAAGTACAACGTACTTAACGCCTGCATCTACGAGCATAGCCGGAGCGATCTCACCTGTGTAAGCGCCTTTCTCCTCGAAGTACATGTTCTCAGCACCAACCTGGATGTTAGAACCTTTAGCTGCCTCAACAACAGGGATGATGTCGATAGCCGGTACGCAGAATACTACGTCAACTTCATCGTTAACAACAAGCGGTTTTAAAGTCTCAACAAGCTTTACAGCCTCGCTTGGTGTCATGTTCATTTTCCAGTTTCCAGCAATAATTTTCTTTCTTGCCATTGTTTTTATCTCCTTTTCGTGTTCGCGGAACACTTTATTTTTTATCAGTCTTTATCGTTAGCTGCTGCTACACCTGGGAGCTCTTTGCCCTCAAGGAACTCAAGAGAAGCACCGCCACCTGTGGAGATGTGTGTCATCTTGTCGCCATATCCAAGGATATTTACAGCTGCTGCGGAATCACCACCACCGATGATGGTTGTTGCATCTGTCTCAGCAAGAGCTTTGGCAACTGCTTCTGTACCATGAGCGAAGTTCGGCATCTCGAAGCATCCCATCGGTCCGTTCCATACAACAGTCTTGGCATCTTTTACAGCGTCTGCAAAAAGCTTCTCAGTCTCCGGTCCGATATCCATTCCTTCCCATCCGTCCGGAATCTCACCACGTTTTACAACCTGGATATTGCAGTCATTGGAGAAGTTATCACCGATTCTGTTATCTACAGGAAGAAGAAGCTTCACGCCCTTCTCCTCTGCTTTCTTCATCATGTCAAGAGCATACTGAAGGTAATCATCCTCGCAGAGGGATGTTCCGATATGTCCGCCCATAGCCTTGGAGAATGTATAGGACATACCACCACCGATGATCAGTGTATCTACCTTGTCAAGAAGGTTGTTGATTACAGAGATCTTGCTGGAAACCTTAGCACCGCCAAGAATTGCTACGAATGGTCTCTCCGGATTGTTTACAGCGTTTCCAAGGAAATCGATCTCTTTCTGCATCAGATATCCTACAACTGCTGTTTTTACATATTTGGTAACACCTACGTTAGAGCAGTGAGCTCTGTGAGCAGTTCCGAATGCATCATTTACAAATACATCACAGAGGGAAGCAAGATCTTCGCTGAACTTGTCTTCGTTCTTTGTCTCTTCTGCACGATAACGTGTGTTCTCAAGAAGAACTACATCGCCATCTTTCATCTCTGCTACAGCAGCTTTTGCGTTCGGTCCTACTACCTCAGGATCTGCTGCAAATTTTACTTCCTGGCCAAGAAGCTCAGAAAGACGAACTGCTACAGGTGCAAGAGAAAGCTCCGGTTTCGGCTCTCCCTTCGGTTTTCCAAGGTGGGAGCAAAGGATAACCTTTCCGCCGTCTGCGATCAGTTTCTTGATTGTAGGAAGAGCAGCTACAAGACGGTTCTCATCTGTGATCTTTCCATCCTGAAGCGGAACATTGAAGTCGCATCTTACAAGTACTTTCTGTCCTTTTACATTGATATCGTCAACACTTTTTTTGTTCAGCATCTCTATATCTCCTTAACTTTTATTTCTGCAAAAGCAGATGAATAAGGGCGAGCGGTATTGTTGTCCGCTCTGTTAACAGTCATTCCTCAGACATTTTTTTGTTTGGTCTTTTGGAAAAAAAGGGCCCGGTCCTCTTCAGACCGGACCCTTTCTGAGTCTATTCTTCTACACCCGTTCGCAGAAAATTAAGCGTTCAGAAGTTTTCCGAAGTGCTTGATTGTACGAACCATCTGGCTTGTGTAGGAGTTCTCGTTGTCATACCAGGAAACTACCTGAACCTCTGTTGTGCCATTCTCAAGTGGAAGTACCATTGTCTGAGTAGCATCGAAGAGGGAACCAAATCTCATACCAACGATATCGCTGGATACGATCTCATCCTCGTTGTATCCGAAGGACTCATTGGAAGCTGCTTTCATAGCTGCGTTGATCTGCTCTTTAGTAACGTTTCCTTCAACTACTGCTGTAAGGATTGTTGTAGAACCTGTTGGGGTAGGTACACGCTGTGCAGAACCGATAAGTTTGCCGTTAAGCTCTGGGATAACAAGTCCGATAGCTTTAGCAGCACCTGTGCTGTTCGGAACGATGTTAACTGCAGCTGCACGGGATCTTCTCAGATCGCCTTTTCTCTGCGGTCCGTCAAGTGTCATCTGATCGCCTGTGTAAGCGTGGATTGTGCACATGATACCGGATTTGATCGGTGCAAGATCGTTAAGAGCCTTAGCCATTGGTGCAAGGCAGTTTGTTGTACAGGAAGCTGCGGAGATGATCTTGTCCTCGTTTGTAAGACCCTGATGGTTTACGTTGTAAACGATTGTCTTAAGGTCGTTTCCAGCCGGAGCGGAAATAACTACGTGCTTAGCACCTGCATCGATATGAGCCTGAGCTTTGTCTTTGGATGTGTAGAAACCTGTGCACTCAAGAACTACGTCTACACCGATCTCTCCCCATGGAAGCTCTGCAGCGTTAGCCTTAGCATAGATTTTGATCTCTTTTCCGTCTACTGTGATGGAATCCTCGCCTGCTGTTACTTTATCAGCAAGAGCATATCTTCCCTGTGTAGAATCATATTTTAATAAGTGAGCAAGCATCTTAGGAGATGTAAGATCGTTGATTGCTACGATCTCAAATCCTTCTGCTCCAAACATCTGACGGAATGCAAGACGACCGATACGTCCAAAACCATTAATTGCAACTTTTACTGCCATGATAAATTCCTCCTATGAATTGAATGGTGATTTAAATCGTTCCTTTGTTAAAGAAACATCAACCTGTTTCATATTGTACCTAATTCCAAACAAAAATTCAAGAGCTATTTATAAAAAAGAACATTAAAATAAATATTAAGAAAATTTCTGAAAAATGTGCTATAATTCTCTGATAGAAAGTTCTGTCCTGCTGATTCCCAAAACGGATATCTATATTCCCGCTGGGAGTTTGACTTTCCCGGATTCATAGCAGGCAGATACGATCATTGTCACAGAATATAAAGGCTTGAATATGGAGGTACAAAATGGACCAGAAAATTTTATGGGACTGCCATATGCACTCCTCTTTTTCCGCAGATTCCGATACACCGATGGAAGAAATGATCCAGACTGCCGCAGACCAGGGTCTCACGGGAATCTGTTTTACTGAACATTTTGATCCGGATTATCCCGATACTCCGGAAAATCTTGATTTTTCCCTGAACATCCCTGCATACCGCCAGAAACTTGAGAGTCTTGCGGATGCTTTTAAAGACCAGATCCAGGTTAACTTCGGGATCGAGCTTGGACTTCAGCCTCAGCTTGCAGAATCTTTTTCCGATCTTCTGAAAGAAGTTCCCTTTGATTTCGTTATTGGTTCCTCCCATGTGGTGCACGGATACGATCCTTATTATCCTTCTTATTTTGAGGGCCGTAAGGAATCCGCATGCTACATGGAATATTTTGAATCCATCCTGGAAAATATCGCTGCTTTTGACGAGATGGATGTGTACGGACATATCGACTATGTAGTACGTTATGGTCCAAATCAGAACCGTCAGTATTCTTACGGACGATATAAGGAGATCCTGGACGAGATCCTGCGGACATTGATCCGCAAAAATGTGGGAATCGAGCTGAACACAGGCGGTTATCACTACGGGCTTGGTGAACCGAATCCCTGTGTCAATATTATCCGACGTTACCGTGAGCTTGGCGGTGAGATCATCACCATCGGTGCAGATGCCCATACTCCGGATAAGATCGGCTATGCTTTTGACAAGGCGGCTGATGTTCTCCGTGAATGTGGTTTTTCCTATTATGCTGTATTTAAAAACCGCCGTCCTGTTTTTCATAAGCTGTAGCTCTGTTTCTCTCTCCGGTGAGAGAGTTTACATTTTTATACCGAAAATATCATTTTATCTAAGGAGGAACTCTATATGTCAACAAAAAGACTCCAGAAAAAGAAAGCTGCCATGCAGGCAAAAAAAGAAAAGCAGCTGAAAAAAAATACCTCTGCTGCCGGCACCAGTTCCAATGCTGCCAAATCTGTTGAAAATGCTAAAGCCGAAGTGAAAAAACTTGAAACCGTAAAGAAGGAAACGCTTAAAGTCGAAACTTCCAAAACTGAACCGATCAAAGTCGAGACTTCCAAGACCGAGCCGATCAAAGTCGAGACTTCCAAGACCGAGCCGATCAAGGTCGAGACTTCCAAGACTGAGCCGATCNTTTATACCGAAAATATCATTTTATCTAAGGAGGAACTCTATATGTCAACAAAAAGACTCCAGAAAAAGAAAGCTGCCATGCAGGCAAAAAAAGAAAAGCAGCTGAAAAAAAATACCTCTGCTGCCGGCACCAGTTCCAATGCTGCCAAATCTGTTGAAAATGCTAAAGCCGAAGTGAAAAAACTTGAAACCGTAAAGAAGGAAACGCTTAAAGTCGAAACTTCCAAAACTGAACCGATCAAAGTCGAGACTTCCAAGACCGAGCCGATCAAAGTCGAGACTTCCAAGACCGAGCCGATCAAGGTCGAGACTTCCAAGACTGAGCCGATCAAGGTCGAGACTTCCAAGACCGAACCGATCAAGGTCGAGACTTCCAAGACTGAGCCGATCAAGGTTGAGACTTCCAAGACTGAGCCGATCAAAGTCGAGACTTCCAAGACCGAGCCGATCAAGGTTGAGACCTCAAAGACTGAACCGGCGAAAGTTACTACTTCCAAGATTGAGCCTCTGAAAGTCGAAACTTCCAAGGAGGACACAGCTTACGATGCCCTCTACGAGAAACGTCTGAAATACTACTACAATGATCTGAAATGGCTTTACTGCGAACTGTTCCGCGATCACCCGAAAGTTACCGGCACATTCTCAAGCCTCACAAAAAAGATGAAAGAAATCTACCGTGAGCGTCCTCTTTCCATGAAGGAAGCCGACCAGAACTGCGCTGCAGATCCTGACTGGTTCCGTAAGACTACTTTCACCGGAATGGCTGTAAATCCTGCTGACTTCGCAGATACTCTTTCCGGTCTATCTAATAAACTGGACTATATCAGCGAATGTAATGCAGACACTCTGTACCTGACAGATCTTTTCCAGGCAACCTCCAATTGCTCCCTTCGCATTATCCCGGAGATCGGAACCTCCGAAGATCTGTACACACTTGCAGCTAACTGTAGGAAAGCAGGTATCCGCCTGGCTCTTGAGATCCCGTTAAGTCTTTCTGTGGATGACCCACAGTCCGGTGCGCCATGTGTGCTCCAGACTCCGGCTTATTTCAATGCAATGCTTCTTCAGATCCTGGAGCTTGCAAATGAAGGTGCTTCTATATTCAGCCTTGGTGTCCTTCCGATGATACCGGAAGAAAATCTCTGGAAGCTTCACTCTCTGCTGCGTATGACCCGAATGGTGTGTGAGATCGTATGCCCCGGAATTCTTCTCCTTGGCGAAACAGACCGCCCACCTGCAGAGGCTGCTGCATTCGGCGGAACTTCCGATATGCCGGAACTTCACATTGTAAACAGCACACAGCTGATGTCCGATCTCTGGCATACCGTTGCCACAAAGGACACTGCCCTTCTCCGCCGGGGAATCGACAGAGCTGCAGACCTTCCGCAGGCACCGGTATTCCAGAATTACCTCCGTAACCGCAACACGGTACGCTGGAATCTGGACTATGATTTCCTGAAAGGAAGCTTTATCACAGAAAGGCCTCACAGAGATTATCTGAATGAATTCCTGGCAGGTATTTTCCCTGATTCCTTTGCCCGGGGTGAAATTTATGTAAATCCGGAAACCGAGGAATCTGAGCTCTGCGGAACAACCGCATCTCTTGCAGGAATCGAGCGTTTTGATTATGAAGGAAATATGGAGGGTGTCAGCCGGGGAATCCGCTATGACGTAGCACTTCATGCATTGCTTCTTTCCCTCCCCGGAATTCCGGTACTTCGAAGCGGTGACGAGGTCGGACAGCTGAATGACTACACCTATAAAACAGACATTTCCAAAGCAGCTGATCCCCGCTGGCTCCACAATGGACGTTTCAACTGGGCACTTGCCCGGAACAGAGCCGATGCCGAAACGATCCAAGGACGCATTTTCAACAGCCTTGAGCAGCTGGAATCCATCCGTGCCAGCCATCCGGTATTTGCACCTGAAGTTTCTGCACATACACTGGAAACCTGGGAAAAAGCTCTCCTTGCCCTGGTAAGAGAAACCTCCGAAGAAAAGCTGATCTGCATCTACAACTTCAGCGACCAGGATAAGGTAGCCTGGATCAACGAACAGGACGGTACCTACACAGATCTTCTCACAGGAGTTCAGAGAGACGCACAGGCTGTAGAAATCCCGGCCTTCGGATTTATCTGGCTTATGCACACGAAATAATAGCTTTGTCAGGCGGATATCCACAATCTGCATTCTCTACACAGCTCTGCACCGGATAACTGGATAACTGCTTCACAGTTTATTTGCAAAAAAGGACACTGCCATTTTCAACGGGCAGTGTCCTTTTTTATTTCTCATATTATTATTTTCTCAGCTTATCAATAAATGCAGCAAATTTCCCCTGTTCCCCACTATCCAGCGAACGGCTGTAAATATTTCTGAGCCAGGCCGTGATCACATCGATCAGGATCGGAGAAAATGTCATCAGAAGGAACACCAGAATGATCATTCCGAATTCCAGCGATCCCAGTGTCAGAAGATTCTGCAGAACCACCGCCGCACCGAAAAAGATCACCTGCATACTGTAAATGATCACCTTTCGATACTTATTCAGAGGTGCGTAAACTGTCTTAAGTGCCGCCATATAATTCCATCCTGTTACAAGCACACAGGCTGTATTCAGCATAGCATTGGAATGGTATACATTCTGGCATACCAGCATCACACTGAACACACAGCCCGTGATGGTCACAGCAGCCGGAAATGCATTCATAAATACATGACGCAAAAATGTATGGTCGATCTTCTCATAATTATTCTCCTGTGCCAGAAGGAATGTAGGAATACCAACAGCGCAGGCACTGATCAGAGACATCTGGATCGGCTCAAAGGGATAGGAATCCCCGAAGAAGATCGTGATCAGTGACAGCAGCACGGAAAAAATCGTTTTGATCAGAAACATAGATGCCGCAGTACGGATATTATTTACAACCCGGCGTCCCTGATTCACAATTTCCGGCATTGCTGCAAAATTAGAATCCAGCAATACCACATTGGCAATATTCTTGGCAGCATCACTGCCCTCAGCCATGGCAATACTGCAGTCCGCCTCTTTAAGCGCCAGAACATCATTGACACCATCACCGGTCATGGCAACCGTATGCTTCTGAGCCTGTAAAGACTTCACCATTGCCTGCTTCTGCTGAGGTGTTACACGCCCGAACACACTGTATTCTGCAACTGCCTCGTCCATCTGTTCCTGAGTTGTGATCGTTGTCGCATCTATATAATGCTCTGCATTTTTAAGGCCGGCACGTCTGGCAATTGCAGAAACCGTCACCGGATCATCACCGGAGATCACTTTCAGATCAACACCCTGACTTTCGAAATATGCCAGCGTATCCGGTGCCTCTGCACGGATCACATCTGTAATAAGCAAAAGTCCGACAGGTTCCAGTCCCTCCGGAAGCTCCGCTCCCTCACTCACATTTACACTATGGGCAAGAACCAGCACACGAAGACCTTCCTCTGCAAATCTGCCACAATACTCCATCAACTCCGGGTTCCCTTCCGGAAAAAGAAACTGCGCTGCACCCATCAGATAAGTACCTGTATCTGTAAATGCAGCTCCGCTGTACTTCCTGTCAGAAGAAAACGGGATCACATGATCCAGCTCCATATCCTGAGATACTTTAAATCTCGCCCTGAGTGCATCGGCAGTGGCATTCTGATCCTTCAGCACAGAAAGCAGATTTCCCATGATATGCTCAATCTCCCGGATCTTCTCCGGATCTTCCTGACTATGTTTCTCCGGGTCAGCTTCTGACTTTTCCTGTAATACGAGATTCGCGCTTCCATCCTCCTTTGCGATCGCATCTGTTGCTGAAACTGCAGAAGTCGCAGAACTCTCAGTTCCATCGCTGTCACCTTCGCCGGATTCAGGATCTTTCCCGGATATTGTCTCTGAAATCTCATCATACACCGGCGGATAGTTCTCCACCGCCTCCACACACATGGTACCCTCTGTGATAGTTCCTGTCTTATCCAGGCAGAGCGTATCCACGCGTGCAAGAGTTTCTATACAGTACAGCTCCTGCACCAGCGTCTTCTTCTGGGCAAGCTTCAGCGCACCCAGAGTCAGTGCCACACTGGTAAGAAGGACCAGTCCCTCCGGGATCATTCCCAGGACCGCTGCAACCATATTGACAACAGAATCCCGGATATTGTCTCCCACAAAATAATACTGTTTATAAAAAAGCAGCGCACCCATTGGTACGATAATGATACTGATCACCTTCAGAATGGCATTCAGGGAATTTCTAAGCTCTGAATTATGGCGTTTGAATTCCTTTGCCTCGCTGGTGATCCTTGACGCATAGTTGTCACTTCCCACATGGATGATCTGGCAGCAGGCCTGTCCCGCCGTCACAAAGCTTCCGGAAAAAAGTTCATCTCCCGGATTCTTCGGAAGATTGTCTGCCTCACCGGTAAGCAGAGATTCATTGACCTCAAGGCTTCCCTCCAGGATCTTCGCATCTGCCGGAACCTGTTCTCCGGCCTTCAGGAATATCAGATCATCGACAACCAGCTTCTCTGTAGAAATTTTCCATTTTTTTCCTTCACGCAGAACAACCGTCTTGGATTCTGTCAGGATGGCCAGCTTGTCAATCGTCTTCTTGGCACGGACCTCCTGAATGATCCCGATCACGGTATTAATAAAAATGATTCCTACAAACATGGAGTTTTTGTAGGAACCAACCAGCAGTACGAGAACCAGCAGCACCAGGTTCAGAAAATTGAAGAATGTCAACGTATTCTCCAGAATGATCTGCTTATATGTCCTGGTGTTGGGGTTTTCGTTATTATTTACCTGGCCCTGCGCAATTCTTTCCTGAACTTCTTCGTTCGTAAGTCCTGTCATGCTTCTTACTTACCTGTCCTTTCAATGGCTTACGGTTCTGTTCGACTGAAGCTTGCTCATGCCCCGGTTATGATCGTAAATAAAAGGGATCAATACTCCTCTTCTGTATCTTCTTCACCCTCGTGGATATCAGACTTCGGTTTGGAAAGACCCTCGATCTTAATGTGATGTTTCTCTGCATAATCCCAGAGAGCTGCATGAATTGCTTCCTCAGCAAGCAGGGAACAGTGGATCTTTACCGGCGGAAGTCCGTCCAGAGCCTCCATAACGGCCTTGTTGGTTACTTCCATAGCTTCCTCAATGGTTTTGCCCATTACAAGTTCTGTTGCCATGCTGCTTGTTGCAACTGCTGCACCGCATCCAAATGTTTTAAATTTGCAGTCTTTGATAATATGAGTTTCGTCATCGATATCAAGGAATATTCTCATAATATCACCGCATTTTGCATTTCCTACAGTACCCACGCCACTTGCGTTCTCGATCTCACCGACATTACGTGGATGCTGAAAATGATCCATTACTTTTTCACTATACATTATTTTTTCCTCCTGGCAAGTATTTTTATTATTTTTTCTGCTTTTTAATAAAATCTTCATATAATGGAGACATGCTTCTTAAGTTTGCAGTAATATCTTTCAGCTTATCTACTACAAAATCAACATCCTCCATTGTCGTCTCCTCGCTTAAGGTCATACGGAGAGATCCGTGTGCGATCTCATGAGGAAGACCGATAGCTAACAGAACGTGTGACGGATCCAGAGAACCGGATGTACATGCGGAACCGCTGGATGCACAGATTCCGAAATTATCAAGCATCAGAAGAAGTGACTCTCCCTCGATGAACTGGATGCTTACATTTACGTTGTTCGGAAGACGTTTTACTTTATCTCCATTGAGACGTACGTACGGGATCTCTGTGAGGATCCTGTTGATCATATGATCTCTGATCTCGATTTCTTTTGCAGTACGCTCTTTCATGGACTTGTTTGCACGCTCTGCTGCAAGACCGTATCCTACGATACCAGGAACGTTCTCTGTACCTGCACGACGTTTTCTCTCCTGTGCTCCGCCATGTACGAAGGAGCGGATCTTAACACCCTTACGGATATAGAGGAAGCCGATTCCCTTCGGTCCGTTGATCTTATGTCCGCTGGAGCTGAGCATATCGATATTGAACTCATCTACATTGATCGGGATCTGGCCGAATGCCTGAACAGCATCTGTATGGAACAGGATTCCATGCTCATGTGCGATCTGTCCGATCTCTTTCAGCGGCTCAAGAGTACCAATCTCATTGTTTGCAGCCATAACAGAGATCAGGATGGTCTCCGGTGTGATGGCTTTCTGAAGCTCATCCAGGTCAATGAAACCATTCTCATCTACATCCAGGTATGTGACCTTGGCACCACGCTCTTTTTCAAGGTACTCGCAGGTATGAAGGATGGCATGATGCTCGATCTTTGTTGTGATGATATGGTTTCCTTTATTTTTATATGCCTCAAAGGTCGCTTTCAGAGCCCAGTTATCAGACTCGGAACCACCTGCAGTAAAATAGATCTCCTCTTTTTTGGCTCCGATCACATCTGCGATCTGCTGTCTTGCCTTTGCGATGGCAGCCTTGCTGTTTGCCGCAAAATCATAAACGGTTGAAGCATTTCCATAAAACTCTGTAAAATACGGCAGCATAGCCTCCACAACTTCCGGTGCGGTCTTTGTGGTAGCCGCATTGTCCAGATATATCATTTTTCCCATTTTCTTTTCCTCCTGTTCAGGATAATTATTTTTCGTGTATTCTCCGGCTTTCTTCGATCAGCTCACTGAGCATCAGGGTATCCACTGCATCTGTGATGCTGTCGTTGATCCTCTTCCACACTAATTTAGCCACGCAGAGATCAGAACCCTGGCAGCCACCGTCACCTTCTGTTCCCGGACATGTTGCAGCCTCCAGGCCACCCTCCAGGACACGAAGGATATCTCCCACTGAAATCTCTTCTGCCGGTCTTCCAAGGAAGTATCCTCCGGCTGCACCGCGGACACTCTTCACAAGGCCCGCTTTCTTCAAAAGTGCCATCAGCTGCTCCAGATAGCTGACTGATATATTCTGACGGCCCGCAATACTCTGAAGCGAGACCGCTTCTTTTTCACTGTAAAGACCAAGGTCTATCAAAGCCTTAAGTCCGTATTTTGCTCTTGTTGACAGTTTCATCCGCTCACCTCTTTTTCAATTCCCAGTGTTTTCCTCGGATTTCATGTTTACTCTATCAGAAACATATGGTTCTGTCAAGACTAACTTCTTCATATACTGACAAAAAAGACTCAAGGTTATCCATGTCAAAAAAAATATTTCTCAAAGGAACCCTGATTCTTGCCTGCACAGGCCTTATCAGCCGTATCGCAGGTTTCTTTTATAGAATATTCCTCTCCCATGCCATTGGTGCGGAAGGTCTTGGTTTGTATCAGCTGGTTCTTCCTCTCCAGGGACTTATGGCCGCTTTGTCCTATACAGGGATCCAGTCTGCCCTTTCACGCCTGATCGCGTCCAGACTTGCCCTTCAGGAGAAAAAGGAGGCACGTTTTTCGCTGGTCACAGGAACACTTATGGCTGTCTTTTTTTCTGCTGCAGCCGGTTTTCTGCTTTTTCAGCACGCATATTTTTTTGCTTCCGCAATTCTGAAAACACCGCAGACTGCCGGTCTTCTTCGCCTAACAGCTGTCAGTATTCCTCTCTGTGCCATTCATTCCTGCATTGACAGCTATTATTATGCCCGGAAAAAAGCCTCTGTTCCGGCAGTCGTGCAGCTTTCGGAGCAGTCTGCACGGATCGGCACTACCTATATCCTGTATCTGATCTTTCTTTCCGAAGGACGTCCGATCACTGCATTGATCGCAGCGGGAGGTTCCCTTGCCGGAGAGACTGCCGCTTCGCTGGTGTCGCTGCTGGTAGTTTCCTTTCATTTCGGAAATCACCCTGTACACGAAAAGACTCCCGTCAGGATCTTTCCGCTGATAAAGGACCTTTTCACACTGTCTTTTCCCATTTCCCTGAACAGGATCCTTCTGACACTTCTCGGCAGCATAGAAGCGGTCCTGATCCCACAGATGCTTCTGCGTTCCGGCATGACAGCCTCAGACTCACTGAAGATCTATGGGATCTTTACAGGAATGGCACTGCCCCTGCTCCTGTTTCCTTCCACACTTACGTCTTCCGCCGCTGTAATGCTGATGCCTTCCATCGCACAGCTTGATGCACTGGGAAAGCAGAAGCAGATCCGCCGTGTCACAGATCAGACCTTTTTTCTGTGCATGTTCCTGGGATTTCTATGCGGAAGCGGATTCTTTCTTTTTGGCCCATTCCTCGGAACATTGCTTTTTCACAGCCAGACTGCCGGAACCTACATACGGTATCTGTCTTTTATCTGTCCTTTTCTTTATACAAACACCATGCTCACCAGCATCCTGCAGGGACTTGGAAAACCGGGGCTCTGTCTGATCCACAGTATTGCCGGCATTCTCATCCGTATTTTCTCCGTTGTTTTTATAATTCCGGCAACGGGGATCCGAGGCTATTTTTACGGAATTTTTCTGGGTGAGCTGCTGCTTACTCTTCTACACGTGAAAGCGCTAAAATTTCCCTATCGACAATCGGCCAATAATCGTTTATAATAAATAATTGAAATGTCTATAGTTATGGAGGAATAAAGTACTATGAGTTTTGAATTCATAAAAAAACTGCCAACTCCTGAGGAAATCCGCAATCAGTATCCGCTCGATGCTGAACTTCAGGCGCTCAAGGAGAAACGCGATGCTGAGATTCGCGACGTTTTCACCGGAAAATCCGATAAATTCCTCGCTATCATCGGACCATGTTCTGCAGATAACGAAGATGCCGTATGCGATTATCTTTTAAGACTTCGCAAAGTTCAGGAAAAGATCGAGGATAAAGTCCTTATCATCCCGCGTGTTTACACAAACAAACCACGTACGACCGGTGAAGGATACAAGGGAATGGTCCATCAGCCGGATCCTGAGAAAAAACCGAACCTTCTTGCCGGGCTGATCGCAATCCGCAAGATGCACATGCGCGCTATCCGCGAAAGTGGCTTCACCTGTGCAGATGAGATGCTTTACCCGGAGAACTACCGTTATCTCTCGGATCTGCTTTCCTACGTTGCTGTAGGCGCACGTTCTGTTGAAGATCAGCAGCACAGACTCACTGTCAGCGGCATGGATGTTCCGGCTGGTATGAAGAACCCTACCAGTGGTGACTACAGCGTTATGCTGAACTCCATTGTTGCAGCACAGGGCGCTCATCGTTTTATTTACAGAAGCTGGGAGGTTGAGACCACCGGCAACCCACTCTCTCACGCAATCCTTCGCGGTGCGGTAAACAAGCATGGGGAAGCGATCCCGAACTACCATTACGAGGATCTTCGTCTTCTCTATGACAAATACCATGCAAAGAACCTTGCCAACCCGGCAGTGATCGTGGATACCAACCACTCCAACTCCAACAAGCATTACGAGCAGCAGGTTCGTATCGCAAGTGAGGTTCTTCACAGCCGTCAGGTAGATCCAGAGCTTCACTCCATGGTAAAAGGTCTCATGATCGAGAGCTATATCGAGCCAGGCAATCAGAAGATCGGTGGAGATCACATCTACGGAAAATCCATCACAGATGCCTGCCTTGGTTGGGATGAGTCTGAGAAGCTGCTTTACACAATTGCTGAAAATTGCTAAGATCTGTCTGATCTGCAGTTCAGGAAACGGATATTTGTGATCCTTTTACACTTTATGTTCAAAAAAAGAACCGGCATTCTTCCATTTTGGAAGCTGCCGGTTCTTTTTTGAACGCGTTTTTTATATTATTTCTTACAGATCAACGCCTCGGATGTGCTTTCATATATACGTCTCGCATTTTCGCAACGCCAAAATTCAGATAGACCTGTGTGGTGGAAATATCCGAATGTCCAAGCATTTCCTGCACACTCTTCACGTCCGCTCCATTCTGCAGCATATGTGCGGCAAAAGAATGTCTCAGTGTATGCGGCGTAATATCATGCTGGATCCCGGCTTCCTCTGCATATCCCTTCAGAACCTTCCAGAATCCCTGTCTGCTCATGGATTTTCCTGAACAGTTGGTAAAAAGACTCTCCGTCTCATTTTCTTTCACAAATTTTCCACGGGCTTCCTTCAGATATTTCTCCATGGCTGTTTTGCATACATTTCCTATCGGGATCACCCGTTCCTTATCCTCATCGTGACAGACTACATAACCAAGCCGCAGATTGAGATCCTCCAGATTCAGCCGCAAAAGTTCACTGACACGCATTCCTGTAGCATACAAAAGCTCCAGCATGGCACTGTCCCGGATTCCCTTCGGTGTATTCAGATCCGGCTGTTTCAAAAGGCGGTCTACCTCATCCACAGTAAGGATCTCCGGCATCCGCTTCTCAACCTTGGGCGGCTTCAGTTCCAGAGACGGATCCCTCTCGATCCTGTTCTCCTGATAAAGATACTGAAACAAGGCACGGATAGATGCTACATTTCTGGAGATCGTTGAGGAAGCAAACTGTCCTCTCTCCATATAGCTGAGATAGCCTTCCAGCTCCAGTTCTCCTACATCTCGGATATCATAGATCCCACGATCTGCAAAATACACTGCCATCTTCTTCAGGTCTCTCTGGTAAGATACTTCTGTATTATGTGACGTCCTTTTTCTATTATGTAAATATGTAATAAATTCCCGTATCTCTATATCCATTTCTCTGCATCCCGTTTCTCTAAAATCATACTCGTTTATGACTGAATTATACTGTGAATTTTACATAAAATCAAACAGTTTTTCATCGTAAAACCGCACAATTTCAACACTTTCCGGCACAAACCACCAAATATCGCAGATTTTATGGAAACCATCACTAGATATTGTGGAAATTTTCCTCAAAAAAATTTCAGGCCCTTTATAACTTTTTCTACGATCCAGGGATTCAGAAAACTTTCTGCGAGGATTCCTCCTGTATACAGCAGAAAAACTGTGATCCCCTGCCGAAAATAAGCCCCTGTTTTCTGCGGCACAAGTCCATAATTTTTCCAGATTCCATACGATTGTCTGTATACGATACCTGCAAGATAAAAATACGCCGGAATATAGACCAGATACTGCGGCATCAGAAGTCCAGCGCCGGCCACACCGCCATAAATACCAAATTCCAGAACCGATAATGCCAGGATCATTCCTGTCTCCATTCCCAAAAACAGCATATATGCGACCGTCAAAGGCACTCCGAATATTGTAAATCCGCATAAAAACAACAGAAGAAAAAAACCTCCTCTTCGTCGCAGCACTTCCAGGAAATAAGCTCCGCCGGAAATATCTTTTCCCGCAAAGCTGCGGATCAGATAAAAAGAAGCCAGGGTTTTCTGCTTCCACTCCATTTTCCAGATCAGATTCGGCAACACATTTCCCGCAAAAACTCCGGTCATAAAAAGAAGCTCCGCCGGAAAACGTCCGGCATTTTTCCACTTCCGTTTCTCTGTCTTACTCTCCATTTACTCACCCTGTACCAGTTTACGCCTGTTTTTCCAGTAATATGACCGTTTTTCCACATGACAAAAAAAGGCCGGCCAGCTAAAAAGCTGTCCGGCCTTTGGTATTTCCAGAACTTTCTTCCATTGAAAGCTTATTTTGCGTAGTCAACCGCTCTGCTTTCACGGATCACATTAACTTTGATCTGTCCAGGATACTCAAGCTCTGCCTCGATCTGCTTTGCAATATCTCTTGCAAGGAGAACCATATCTGCATCACTTACATGATCCGGCACGACCATAACACGAATTTCTCTTCCTGCCTGAATAGCAAAAGATTTCTCTACACCCTTGAATTCATTGGTGATATCCTCAAGCTGTTTCAGACGATTGGTATAGGTTTCCAGGGTCTCACGTCTTGCTCCAGGTCTTGCTGCGGAAATTGCATCAGCAGCCTGTACAATACACGCGATCAGAGATTCCGGCTCCACATCACCATGATGAGACGCAACCGTGTTGATAACGATCGGGGACTCCTTGTATTTCTTGCAGAGATCCACACCGATCTGAATATGAGAACCTTCTACCTCATGGTCAATGGATTTACCAATGTCATGAAGAAGTCCGGCACGCTTGGCCATACGCACATCCACACCAACTTCTCCTGCAAGAAGTCCGGAAAGCTGTGCAACCTCAATTGAATGTCTCAGAGCATTCTGTCCATAGCTTGAACGGAATTTCATACGTCCAAGAAGCTTCAGAAGTTCCGGATGGATTCCATGTACCCCTACATCCATGGCAGCATTCTCACCGTCTTCCCGGATCTGTGCTTCCACTTCTTTCTGGGCTTTCTCTACCATCTCTTCAATTCTTGCCGGATGGATACGTCCATCCACGATCAGTTTCTCAAGAGCCACTCTGGCGATCTCTCTCCTGATCGGATCAAATGCGGAGAGTACCACTGCCTCCGGTGTATCATCAATGATCAGATCCACACCGGTAAGTGTCTCAAGTGTACGGATGTTACGGCCTTCACGACCGATGATCCTTCCCTTCATTTCATCACTTGGAAGCTGTACCACAGAAATCGTTGTCTCGGAAACATGATCCACTGCACATTTCTGAATGGCATTGACTACATATTCCCTGGCTTTCTTATTGGCATCTTCCTTGGCTCTGTTCTCAAGCTCTTTATAGAGTCTTGCAACATCCACCTTTACGTCATCTTCTACAGATTTCAGTAATTCTTCTTTTGCCTGTTCGGAGGTAAGACCTGAAACTCGTTCCAGTTCCTGTACTCCTTTTTCCTCAAGTTCATTTACTCGTTTTTCTTTTTCTTGTAACTCGTTAAATTTCGCTGTACATTCCAGCTCACGCTTCTCCACTGCATTGGCTTTTTTGTCAACAGATTCCTCTTTTGACAAAACTCGCTTCTCGTATCTCTGCAGCTCGTTTCTCCGTTCCTTGGTTTCCCTTTCCAGTTCATTTTTAGTTCGCAGAGATTCTTCCTTTACTTCAAGTAAAGTTTCGCGTTTCTTGGTCTCTGCTGCTTTCAATGCTTCATCAAGAATATTCCTTGCCTTATCCTCTGCTGTACCTATGATTTCCGCATCCTTGCGTACTTTCTTGTCAACAGCAACCTTGCAAGTAACAGGAACTGCAATAAGTAGCGTGACTACCACAGCGACAATAACACCGATAATTGTGCCTGCCACAGGAGCACCTCCTTATTTAGTTTTCATTGTACAAATACAACAATACAAGTTTAGCTGTTTTTCACATTTATGTCAAGTTTTTCTCATGAAAAAGCAGATTTTGGTTAGCACATATAAACTGGCTCTTTTTCTCCGCAGAGTTATTGTTACTGTTCACTCCGTTCTCAGTAACACGCTTCGCGATGCACAGAATTTATGCTGATCGCATAAATTCGCGCGGTATGTCTCGGGTTTTCTGTGACCTTCGCTCACAAAAAACACCTCGCGGGACATTACCAGTGAACAGTAACGAGTTATTCCATATCACGGTTCACCCGGATGTTCATTTCTTCCAGGGTATGGGAAATATCCTCATACCGGAACGCTCGTCTGGCCAGATATCCATACAGCCTTCGCATCTGTCCTTCATCAAGCTCTGTGTCCGGCGCATATTTCTTCTCGATCGTCCTGCGTAATACCTCCCGCTCGTCCGGTTCCATAAGCTCTTCCATCTCATTCCAGGCATCCAGGGCAATCTGACGGTCCACACCCTTTAACTGAAGTTCCGAGAGGATCTTCTGACGGCTCCTGGATTCCATGCGGAAGGAGATATAGGTTCTGGCATAACGGGCATCGTTGATATACCCATAGGACTTCACATAAGCAATGGCATCTTCTACTGCCTCCGGTGAAAATTCAGCCTGACGGAGTTTATCCGTCAGGCCTTTCTCTGTGCGGTCCATATGTTCCAGAAGCCGCATGGCTTTCTTTCTTGCACGGTTTCGTTCTTCCAGATCCAGCATGGATTACTCTTCCTTCTCTGTATCTTCTGCCTGTACTACTGCTTCTGCTGTCTCATCTGCCGGATCCAGATGATAATGTACACGCACCTTCTTCTCGATCTCATCGCGAATCTCCGGATGCTCTCTCAGGAATAATTTGGCATTCTCACGTCCCTGTCCGATCTTATCCCCTTCATATGCATACCAGGCTCCGCTCTTGTTTACGATGGAGCATTCTGCAGCCAGATCCAGGATATCTCCCTCTCTGGAAATACCGGTTCCGAACATGATATCAAACTCTGCCTGCTTAAATGGCGGAGCCACCTTGTTCTTAACTACTTTCACACGGGTGTGGTTTCCAACCATCTCACCACCCTGCTTCAATGTTTCCACACGGCGTACATCCATACGGACAGATGCATAGAATTTCAGCGCACGTCCACCGGTTGTAGTTTCCGGATTGCCAAACATCACTCCAACCTTTTCACGAAGCTGGTTGATAAAGATCACCACGCAGTTGGACTTGCTGATAACAGCCGTCAGTTTACGGAGTGCCTGTGACATCAGACGGGCCTGCAGACCTACATGGCTGTCTCCCATATCTCCTTCGATCTCAGCCTTGGGGACCAGGGCTGCAACAGAGTCCACGATCACGATATCCACAGCACCGGAACGTACCATAGTCTCTGTGATCTCCAGCGCCTGCTCTCCGTTATCCGGCTGTGAAATATAAAGGTTGTCGATATCAACACCTATACTCTTGGCATAAACAGGATCAAGAGCATGCTCCGCATCGATAAATCCTGCGATTCCGCCTCTCTTCTGCACTTCAGCGACCATATGTAAGGCTACCGTTGTCTTACCACTGGACTCCGGTCCGTAGATCTCCACGATACGTCCCTTGGGAACACCACCTACACCAAGGGCGATATCCAGGCTTAAGCATCCTGTGGGAACTGCCTCCACCTGCATATGGGAACTGGAATCTCCAAGCTTCATGACAGAGCCTTTACCGAACTGTTTCTCAATATTTCCAAGAGCCGCTTCCAGCGCCTTCTGCTTCTCTTCACTGATCATTATGTAATCTCCTATTCTTTATTCTCTTTCTAATCAGGTTTCCTTTAATTCGAACCTTTGTTCGTGTTTTCTGTATTACATAGTATTATAAAACGGAATGATTGTCAATAAGATACTTGAAAATCCCTCTGTTTTTTTGTTGACAGGATCTCTGAAAATCCGACAAAAGGCTTCCCATACATGATTTCTTTTTCCTCTCTGAATGCAAAAAAGCAGATAAAAAGATTTCCCTCTTCATCTGCTTTTTATGCAATATATTTCCTGTCACTGATCGTTGGTCAGCTTCAGTTTGTCCAGAATATAGAATACAAGGCTTAATGCCATGGCAACCACACATGCCAGCACCATGCCGGTAAGCTCAACATTTCCAAGCTTCAGGGCAATTCCGGAAAGACCTACAACAAAGACAACGCTTGTCAGCGTCAGATTTCTGGACTTGCTGTAATCCACGTGATTGTCAACCAGCATACGAAGGCCGGAGGTTCCGATCATTCCGTAAAGAAGGAAAGAAATCCCACCGATCACCGGACCGGGAATGGTACTGATCAGGGCTGCCAGTTTACCAAGGAAAGAACAGCAGATAGAAAGCACTGCCGCACCACCGATCACCTGTACACTGTAAACCTTTGTCACTGCCATGACACCGATGTTCTCACCGTAAGTAGTTGTCGGCACAGAACCAAGGCATCCGGAAACTGTGGTAGAAAAGAAATCTGCAAACAGGGATCTGTGGAGACCCGGATCTTTCAGAAGATTTCTTCCAACAATCTTTCCGGTTACGATCTGATGGCCGATATGCTCGGAGGTTACCAGAAGCAATGCCGGAAAGATCGTCATAATGGCCTCAAAATTAAATTTCGGAGATGTAAAGTTGGGAAGAGCCAAAAATGCCGCTTCCCTTACCTGTGTAAAATCCAGAAGCCCGCATGCACCTGCTGCCACATATCCCACAATGATCGCGATCAGAATCGGAATCACAGAAAGGAAGCCCCGGAACAGGATCTGACCGAATACCGCAACTCCAAGTGTGACCAGAAATACGATCACATTCTTCGGATCTACCTTCTCGTCCAGAAGTCCTGCCGTACTTGCTGCATTTCCCGCAAGTTCCAGACCGATCAGTGCCACTACCGGTCCCATTGCCGCTGTAGGAAGCACGATATCGATCCAGTCTGTTCCGCACTGGCGGACGATCAATGCCACGCACATACCAGCAATACCCAGAACAACGAAACCACCAAGAGCATACTCATATCCATACTTGCTGATCACCAGAAGAGCCGGTGAAAGGAAGGCAAAACTGGAGCCCAAATAAGCCGGTGCCTTTCCTTTTGTGATGAAAATAAAAAGGAGTGTTCCCACACCATTCATCAGAAGCACAATAGCCGGACTGATACCAAAAAGGAATGGCACCAGTACGGATGCTCCGAACATGGCGAACATATGCTGGATACTTAACGGTATCAGCATCTTTGCAGGTACTTTTTCTTCGACCTGTATGATTCTTTTTTCCACTCTCAAATCCTCCTGTTTTTTATTATCTCACAGATTATAGCACAGGTTTTCACATCGTGGGATATTTTTTCTGAAAATATACGGATACTGTGTGGTATACTGTTATTATCTCCGGAAAAACAGAACGGCTTCATAAATGCGGCCATAACCTGTTCCGGATAGATTTTTTCAGAAAGGAATATTCTTCTATGAAAGCATACCAACGACTTCTATCCTATGTAAAAATATCCACCCCCAGCAATGAAGAAAGCTCTTCTTCCCCCTCTTCCCAGTGCCAGTTTGACCTGGCCCGGCTTCTTGTGGAGGAACTGAAAGGCCTTGGGATCTCTGATGTGTCTCTGGATGAACACTGTTACGTTTATGCACATCTTCCTGCTACAGAAGGTCTGGAGCACTGCAAAGCACTGGGCTTTATCGCTCATATGGATACGGTTTCCGATTTCTGCGACCATGCAGTCACACCGGTGGTCACAGAAGATTACGATGGAAAAGAGCTCCCTCTCGGCACAAGCGGCAGAACTCTTTCCCCGGAAATGTTCCCCCATCTTGCTTCACTTGCCGGGCGTACCCTGATCACCTCAGACGGAACCACGATCCTGGGCGCAGACGACAAGGCCGGCATTGCAGAGATCCTCACTGCGCTGGAGCATATCCTTACGGAAAAAATACCTCACGGACCTCTCTGCGTTGCTTTTACTCCGGATGAAGAGATCGGCATGGGACCGGCCCACTTTGATGTAAAAAAATTCGGTGCGGATTATGCATATACCCTGGACGGTGATACGGAAGGCGAGATCCAGTACGAAAACTTTAACGCCTGCAGTGCAAAAATAACCTTCCAGGGTGTTAATGTACATCCCGGTTCTTCCCAAAATACTATGATCAACGCAGCCCTCGTTGCCATGGAATTTAACTCCATGCTTCCGGCGGCAGATACTCCCAGGAATACAGATAATTACGAAGGATTTTTCCATCTGTGTTCCATGAAAGGAGATGTTTCCCAGGCTGAGCTTCAGTATATTGTCCGGGATCACGATGCCGCTTCTTTTGAGATCCGTCAGAAAACGCTCACAAATATCACGGAGATCCTCAATGAAAAATGGGGGGAAGGTACCGTAACTCTTACCATCACCCAGCAGTACCGCAATATGAAAGAGATCATCGATACCTGCCCATGGCTGATATCTCTGGCAGAGGAAGCCTGCCACAGTTGCGGTGTCACACCGCTGATCCTGCCTATCCGCGGCGGCACAGACGGTGCACAGTTAAGCTTTATGGGACTGCCCTGCCCGAATCTCGGAACCGGCGGACATGCCTATCACGGGCCTTATGAGCACATTACAGCAGAAGGAATGGATGCCGCTGTGAACGTTACTCTGGAGATCATAAGACTGTTTTCACAGAAAAAAGCCTAAAAGGAATCCATTCTTCAAAAGCCTGCATTTCCAGAGACCTGATATAATAAAAAAATACTCACAGATCCTCCGGCTGAAAATCTGCCGGAACAAATCTGTGAGTATTTTTTTCCTATGCTAGCTGTGTTCACTTTGAGTTCTGCACCGAATAACTGTATTGCCGTTTACTGATCGGACTTACAGATCAGATGATCTTCATCATTCTCGCCAGCTTCTTCATATATCTTCCACCAGGCATCATACCCAGTTCTTCTTCACCGGGCTTGCTTACAAACAGATATACAATAAAGTATACAACTGCTGCCAGGATCACAGAAATACCAAGGCAGATCACATTGGAATGGATCAGTGCATACAGACCGTAATACACCACTCCCGCAACAACCCCCATCGGGATAGATGCCAGGAACGGGCTTAAATAAGCACTTCTCCACGGATTCTTATAGCCCATATATTTCTTGATGGAACGGTCATTGAGAAGACACATCACAACTGCATAAACGATCTGGGCGATGACAATGGTATAAACACCAAGATTGGTAAATACCAGAAGCAGAGCCATGGCTATCACATCTGCCACCAGTGCAATGGCTGCATGAATCATCGGGAGCTTCGGCTTGCCGATTCCCTGAAGTACACCGTTGGTGATATTGGAGTTGCCATTCAGGATAATGGTGATTCCTCCCAGGATCAGAAGCTGTCCGCCTACACCGTTGGTTCCCGGGAAGATCAGTCTCGTGATCGGTCCGGAGAGAACTGCAAGACCTACTGCCGCCGGAATGGAGATCAGCATACTGATCCATGTGGCACGGTCTGTCTTCATATTTGCACCTTCAATATCGTGCATTGCATAATGCGCAGAAACCTCAGGGATCATAGATGTCGGTGCTGTACTTGCCAGGGTAAGCGGGATATTGATCAGCGTCATATAATATCCGTACTCGGAATACAAGGTCTGGATCATGTCCTTGGCAGCACCCTTGATATCCATGATACCGGAATACATATAGCTGTTGATATATCCGTTTACATTATAAATAAAGGCACTGAGAATGATCGGCATGATGATGAGCACGATATTACTCATTACATGACCCATACTCTCATTTATAGAATGGCGGTCATTGACGATCCTTTTCCGGATGATCTTACGGTTTACCCCATAAACGATCAGCATAAAGATCAGCGCGGAAGCCACACCTGCTCCGGTACCCATGGTAGCACCTGCCGCACCCCAGCGATGGACCAGATCCATATCTCCTGTTGCGGAAAAATGCTGGATAAATACATGTGACATCAGAAGCGCAAAGGTTGCCACAAAGATCTGCTCAATGATCTGCGAGATCGATGTAGGCATCATATTGCGGTATGCCTGGAAATATCCACGGAATACACCGCAGAGACCGGACATGAAAATTGTGGGCGCAAGCATCTGCAGTGCCAGACGGGCGTTAGCCATACTGTCCGGAACCAGGATCCCTGCACCAAATACACAGATCAGCGCCACGATACCGCCGGCAACTGCCGCATAGATCAGTGCACCGTAAAATACCTTCTGTGCATCCTTATATCTGTGAAAAGCGATCTTCTCCGCCATGATCTTGGATACAGCCTGAGGAATACTGAAGGACGCGATCATCAGCAGGATAAAATATACATTCTGTGCAAACTGGAAAAGTGCAAAGCTCTGACTTCCCAGTGTAGTTGAAAGTGGACTCTTGTACAGCATTCCGATGATCTTGGAGATCAGCGCCGCAACCATAAGAAAAGATGCGTTTTTCACAAGTGTGTTATCATTTTTTTTACCCATTTTACTTTCCTTAACTTAAATATTCTCAATCTGCCAGTCAACAGGTTCTACCCCATTGGCTTTCAAAAATTCATTAGCCTTGCTGAAATGCTTGCATCCGAAAAATCCCCGGTAGGCAGAAAGGGGGCTTGGATGTGGTGCTTCCAGGATCAGATGCTTCGGATTATGAAGCATGGATGCCTTCATCTGAGCAGGCCGCCCCCAGAGAAGAAACACGATCGGGCGATCCTCCTGGTCCAGGATCCGGATGGCCGCATCGGTAAACTGTTCCCAGCCGATCCCTCTGTGGGAATTGGCCTGATGTGCACGTACAGTCAGCACTGTGTTCAAAAGAAGCACGCCCTGCTTTGCCCATTTTTCCAGATTACCGTTGTTTGGGATATAACATCCCATATCATCCTCAAGTTCCTTATAAATATTCACCAGAGATGGCGGTGTTTCCACACCTTTTTTTACGGAAAAGCAAAGCCCATGAGCCTGTCCGTCATTGTGATAAGGGTCCTGTCCCAGGATCACAACCTTTACCTGATGCAGAGGCGTAAAATGAAACGCATTGAACATATCTTCCGGCGGCGGAAAAATCTTTCTTGTTCTGTATTCTGTCATCACGGTTTTATAAAGTTTGGCATAGTAGGGCTGATGAAACTCACCTTTCAGTGCCTCCTGCCAGTCTCCTGCTATAGGAGCCATATCTATCACCTCTCATCCAACTTATCTTCTCACGGAAATTCCTTTTTCCGCAAGGTAATCCTTCACTTCCCGGATCTCCAGCTCTTTGTAGTGGAACAGAGATGCTGCCAGTGCCGCATCTGCTCCGCCTTCTGTCAGTGCATCATAAAAATGCTCCAGGGTTCCGGCACCACCGGAGGCGATCACCGGGATGGAAACCGCATCTGCAACGGCTCTTGTAAGTTCAATATCATACCCGGCCTTGGTTCCGTCACAGTCCATACTGGTAAGAAGGATCTCACCTGCGCCAAGTTCTTCCACCTTCTTTGCCCATTCAAGAGCATCAATACCGGTATCCAGTCTTCCGCCATGTTTGTAGATATTCCAGCCGCCATCCTGTCTTCTCTTGGCATCAATGGCAACTACTACACACTGGCTTCCGAATTTCTGTGCGGCCTCATGGATCAGCTCCGGACGGTCGATAGCTGCGGAATTTACAGAAATCTTATCTGCACCTTCACGGAGAAGCTTCCGGAAATCATCTACGGTACGGATTCCTCCGCCTACGGTAAACGGGATAAATACGTTGGCTGCAACAGCTCTTACCATATCCACCACGGTATCACGCTCCTCGCAGGAGGCAGTGATATCAAGAAAAACAAGCTCGTCCGCACCGGCTGCATCGTAAGCTTTGGCAATTTCCACCGGATCTCCGGCATCCTTAAGATCAACAAAATTCACGCCTTTTACTACACGTCCTTTATTTACATCCAGACATGGAATGATTCTTTTTGTAAACATGATTATGCCTCCTTTCCGGTGCCTGACTCAAGTGCCGCAAAATTCTCAAGGATCTTCAAGCCCCACCGGCTGCTTTTTTCCGGATGGAACTGACACGCAAATACATTTCCCTTCTCCACAGACGCATGGATGCATGTGCTGTACTGAGTGGTCGCTTTCACGATTTCTTCCTCCTCTGCCTGAAGATAATAGGAATGTACAAAGTAAACGTAGGTGTTTTCCGAAATACCCTTAAATAATCTTCCGCTGTTCTGAATATGCAGGGAATTCCAGCCCATATGCGGAATCTTCAGTCCCGGACTTGGCGGGATGCGCAGGATTCTCCCCTTCAGGATTCCAAGACCTTCCACTCCCGGTGTCTCATCACTGCTCTCAAAAAGCAGCTGCAGTCCCAGGCATATCCCAAGAAAGGGCGTTCCCTTTTCCACGATCTCATGTATTACCGGAACAAGTCCGTATTTTTTGAGATTTTCCATAGCATCACCAAAGCTTCCAACACCCGGAAGGATTACTTTATCTGCTTTCAGAAGCACCTGGGGATCTCTTGAGACGATAGTCTCCTGTCCCAGATACTGAAGTGCTTTTTCCACACTTTTGATGTTTCCTGCATCGTAGTCAATGATTCCTATCATAATAATGCTTCCTCCTGCTCTTTTGTATCTCGATATTCCTCTCTCACCTTCGATTTACATTGCTTTAGTATAACGCAAAAACAGGCGGTTGCAAAGACTTTTCTCTGCTGCCGCCCATTTTTTCACGTTATCACGGTAAAGTTTTATTATTTCCGGTCCAGTGTAAACCAGAATTCCACGCCATTATCAAAGTTCTGCACGCCATATTCCTGGTTCATGCTTTCCATGATGGCCTTTACAATGGATAAACCGATACCGCTTCCGCCGTATTCCCTGGTTCTCGCTTTATCAACTTTATAAAATTTATTCCAGAGATTCGGTACATCTGCCTCAGGGATCGGAGTCCCTGTGTTAAACACACTGATCTTCACACGGTTACCCTCATCCTGCAGCTTGATCTCGATTTCTTTCTCTCCCTCCAGATGGTTCAGGGCATTGCTTACATAGTTTGTCACAACCTCTTCGATCTTAAACTCATCGGCCCATACATAAACCGGCTTCTCCGCCTCAAAGATCACTTTTGCATTCTTCTGCCCGATCATGATATTCATGGTCTGAAGCACGCCGCGGATCAGGGATACGATATCAAACCGCTCCATTACAACTGCATCTTTGCCGGATTCCAGCTGATTCAGTGTGAGAAGATTTTTTACCAGTTTATTCATCTTGGAGGCTTCATCCATAATGACATCGCAATAGAACTCTCTGCTCTCAGGATCATCAGAAATATTTTCTTTTAAGCCTTCTGCATAGCCCTGGATCAGGGCTATGGGAGTTTTCAATTCATGGGACACGTTATCCAGAAATTCCTTTCGCATCTTGTCGATCTTGATCTTGTCCTCAATGTCACGCTGCAGTTCATTATTTGCAGATTTCAGTTCACTGATGGTAGTCTCCAGCTGTGAGGACATCCGGTTGAAATTATCTCCCAGAACATCGATCTCATTGCCGACCTTGCTCTCGTATTTTGCCTCAAAATCCAGATCTGACATTTTTCTGGAAAGTTCCGTAAGCTCACTGATGGGACGGGTGATCCTCCTGGTCACGACCATAATGACCAGACCACTTAAGATTATGATCATCAGACCTACCGCAAAGTAAAACTTATTGGAAATATCAGCGCTCTCCCGGATGCTCTCAAGGGGTGTCCTTATGATAAAATAATGTTCCTCATCCAGCTGTCCCCAGCATTCCACATAATCCATTCCCGCAAAACGGTCATGCGACTGCTGGATGGTATAATTGTCACCCTGCTTCAAGGTCCGGCTCTTATCTCCGTCCTCATCCAGATCATAGACATATCCGAACAGCTTGCTCTGAAGCATTTTTTCATTTTCGCCCCAGGAAAGCCAGCTGGTATTGCTGCTGTCAATGATAACCCAGGAAAGATTGTTTCTGGAGCAGGCTCTCTGGATCTCATCGGGAATACTCTCCATACCTTTCGAGCTATTGCTGTTCATCATCTTGTCAATATCTGTATTTTCCAGAGTTGTTCGGAGATTCAGAAGTACATCGATCTTTTTTGTCACATAATATTTTTCAAGAAAGGCTCCGTTGATCACGGTAATAGTCAGAATGGATAAAAACAGCAGACCGATAAAGTATGCTGTGATCTGATGGCGGAGACTGTGGATCTTTTTTATTTTTTCCTTCGGTTTTTTCATTCTCCTACCTCAAACTTATAGCCCATCCCCCAGACTGTCTTGATATACTCGCCCTTATCGCCCATTTTACTTCTCAGTTTTTTGACATGAGTATCAATGGTTCTGGCATCTCCGAAATAATCATAATTCCACACAGAATTCAGGATCTTTTCTCTGGAAAGAGCGATTCCCTCATTCTCCAGGAAATAAGTCAGAAGCTCAAATTCCTTGAAGCTCAGATCCATCGGTTTATCATCTACCGTTGCCTGATGCGCTGCCTTGTCAATGACAATCCCACCTGCTGAAAGTATCTCATCCGGGTTGCTCTGTCCCGTTCTTCGAAGAATGGCTTCTACACGTGCTACAAGGATCTTGGGGCTGAAGGGTTTGGAGATATATTCGTCCACCCCGAGTTCAAATCCCAGAAGCTCATCACGCTCATCTCCTCTTGCTGTCAGCATAATGATGGGAACCTTGGAATTTTTGCGGATCTCACGACATACTTCCCAGCCATCCATCTTCGGCATCATCACATCCAGGATCAGAAGCGCAATGTCCTTTTCTTTATAAAAAATATCCATGGCCTCCTCACCGTCACCGGCTTCCAGTACCTGGAAATTCTTTTTGGTGAGAAAATCCTTTACCAGTTTTCTCATTCTGCTCTCGTCATCTACTACAAGAATTTTTAATGCATCCATTCTATCTTCCTCCGTTTCTCAGTCGCTGTTCCGGACATCTGCTGACAGCCCGAAATGCTCTGTATCATCCCTCTTTACAAAAAGCTGAGCTTTTACTTCCGGTTCATTCTAAAGCGGATATTTCCATTCCGCTTTGCTACTGCTCATAATATATCACAGGTTTGTGTTGTGTGTGTGAACGTAATTTCATTTTTTTAATTTTATCCGCAAAAAAGGAGAACCCTCTAAAAGGATTCTCCGATCTTTTCTCCCATGAATACTCTTGTTTCAATTCCTTCACGGGAATTGTTTAAAATATCTTCATCCGGCTTTACCGCATTTTTTTCGGTGATCAGCACAATGGTGGAGCCGCCGAAAGCAAAATTTCCTTTTTCGTCTCCCCGTTTCACAAATGCTTTCCCTGGCCGGTTTTCGATCCTTCCGACAAGAAGAGCACCTACCTCCATCATCAGCACGGTACGGAAATTCTCTGTTTTCAAAAGAGAATACTCTCTGCTGTTTTCCTTGTAGATCGGATAGGCATCGTTGGCCACGGGGTTGACTGTATGCAGGATCCCCGGGATCCTGATGCGTCCGGACTCCGCCGCATTGTCCGGATAAATATATCTGTGATAATCCTGAACGCAGAGACGAAGCACCCACACATAGCCACCCTGATATCTTTTTCCAAGAGAAGGATTCCTGAGAAGCTCCTCTATGGTATATTCGGTCTGTTTGATATGAAGACGGGCTTTTTCATCTACCGGATACACACTCACCCTGCAGTCACAGGGACTGATAAAATGTCCCGGTTCCATATCAATATGGCGGGCACCCTCCCGGATCTTCCGCTTGAAAAAATCATTGTAAGAGATGTATTTACGCTTTTCATAATCACTCATATCCAGATGATTGAACCGTATAAAGGGTTTCACCGCTGCTGCCGAAAGCCTGGAATCCAGAAGCTTTCCCATGGCAATGGAAACAACAGGAGTGACCAGTGGACGTATCAGCATGCGTCCGGCTACAGAACCGTAGATTTTTTCCAGAAGGTTGTTCTGAAAGGAATCCTCCTCTGTAATATGCCCCATTCTGTCCGCTGTCCGGATCATAGATTACCACCTCTCTCCATGGAAAGCTTATAGAGATAATTGAACTTCCACCATCCTTCGTTGTAGAAAAGTACAAGAAGGACTGCCACAGAAACTACCGCAACAATGATCACCAGCTCCCTGTTGGTGGGCTTACGGAATTTAAAATCCAGGATAAACAGAAGTCCTACCGTCAGCATTGCAATATGAAGGAGCACCACAAACCATTTATACTCCGGAAAAAGCAGGGATACCACAAACAGAAGCGGCAGGACCACAGACATGGATGTGATGGGAAGTCCCTGATAATATTTTCGGTTTTCGGAGGTTTCATTCTGACGTTTTTCCTCCATAACATTGAAGTATGCCAGACGGATCAGGCCTGCCAGACCGTAAAATAAAAGAATAGCTATTCCGTAAATATGACACATTCCAAGCTTAAATCCCAGCACAATGGGAAGGATCCCGAAACAGACGATATCTGCAAGGGAATCGATCTGGATCCCGAAGCATTTCTCTTCCTCCGTTCTGTTCTTCTTAGTTCTTGCGATCTTTCCGTCAAACATATCGCACAGTCCGGAAAATGCAAGACAGCACACCGCTGCTGAAATATGGTCCGTCACAGCGCAGAAGATTCCGATCATGGAAGAAACTACGCTTATGTAAGTCATTATTACCGTGTAATCATAAAATCCTATCATTTGCACACCTCTTTTTTCTTTTTCATGTCAGGCTATATTCACAGTCCCACAGGAGACTTACCTGATCTGGGTCAAGCAGATCTCCGCGATCTGCATTCGATCAAATCTTTTCAGGATTCCTTTTTTCCGATAGTGAGCTGAGCCACCGCAGTAAACACCGCACTGATCAGCAGCTCTCCGTAATATCCCAGCCCTCTGCTAAGCACCATTCCCGGAAGCAGCAGGCCACCGAATACCGGACTGAAAATGGTAAGAAACAAAGTCTCACTGATCCCCATTCCTCCCGGAAGCGGCAGCATATCCACAGATACCGATATCACTGCCTGGAGAAAAAGGATATCCCAGAAACCGGTTCCATGGAGTCCAAAAGCCTGATATACGAACCAGGTTACTGCAAACAGTGCCATACGCTGGATAAAAGTGATCTCTATTACTTTAACGATCACCAGCGGATTATTCTTCAGATATGCCGCAGTATTTCGGTAAGTATCCATGGAAGCTTCCAGTTTTTTCAGCCGTCCCTCTTTTTTCCTCATCAGATGAAACCGTTCCAAAAGCTTCATGCCCTTCATCAGGATCGCTTTTGCCAAAAGCGGATGAAATACCAGAATGGTCATAAAAGTGACACAGAAGATATTCAGCATCAGCCCCAGATAAAACACCGGCAGGATTCCTTCCAGATATTTGTGAAGAAATCCTCTTCCGAAAATTGCGATCCCAATACCGATCACCACAAGCACCAGCTTATAGGTAATCGTCACGATCATCAGGATCACCGTTGACACCGGAATGGAAATCTTCTCTTTTTTCATATAGTAGATCTGCATGGGCTGTCCGCCGCTGGCGGATGGTGTGATACAGCTGAAAAAGAATCCTACAGACGAAAACAGAAAGCAGGTTCTTTTTTTCAGATGAATCCCGCTGGAACGCATCATATACCAGATAATGATGGATTCCCCCCAGATAAAAAATGCTACCAGTGCAATTCCCGGAAGCAGCCACCGTTTATCTGCCCTATGTATGGCATCCATCATGGAAGACAGGTCTTCTCCATGAAAAACGCCGTAGATAGTCAGGGCAAAAACTACTGCCAGGAACACTCCGTTAAATATGATTTTTTTTCTGCTCTTCATCACTTGACACCTTCTGTATAGCTGTTGATCTTCTTTTCAATTTTAGTTCCAAACCGTTCATAAATATGCCAGAGTTTTGTTTTCTGTCCCAGAATAAAGCATACCTGAGCCAGGATCACACCACCTGCCACATCCACAAGTACATGCTGCTTGGTAAAAATGGTAGACAGAAAAACCAGCACAGCCAGTGTAAACGATACCCCCTTATACCATGTCGGAATTCTTTTCTGATCCTTGATCCCCAGAAAACAGAACCAGCTTACCAGACAATGGATAGATGGAAACAGGTTATCTGCCGCATCAATGGAATACAGCCAGCCGGCCAGCAGATCCCAGATTCCGTTTCCTTCGATCACCGGTCTTGTATTGGTAGTGGGATATGCCAGAAATATGATCAGACACACACAACGGGATATAATATCCGCAGTAAAAAAACGGTAAACCTGTTCCCGCTCCTGCCTTGCCGCAAGGATATAATTCACTGCCCAGAATACATAACAGCCAAAATAGATAATCAAAAACTGCGGCACAAATGGGAGCCGCAGATCAAGATTACTTTCTATATTGTGATGATACCAACCGCCTGCGATCGCCCTTGAACCGGAATATACAAGACAGTTAAATACAAATGAAAAAACAAGGGGAAAAAGCCCGTACGCAGGTACGATCCCTGTTACATATTTCCAAAAACGTTTCATAAATTCACGCCTCATTATTTTATTGATATCAGGAATAAAACATATTCTTCTCCTGCTAACATCTGCTAGTCACAGTATAACAGTCGGGGCGTATGGTTTCAACTAAATATGGAAAGTTTAAGAATTGTTAAGATTTGAGTTCAGTTATTTTTTCTTTTTTGTTCATACTTTTTTCAGAATGACGTCACAGAATGACCACAAAATATGAGTATATTATTAGATGTGCAAAGGGTACTACCTTTGATAACACTTTTTTCTTTTTCATACTGCCGGGGCTACCTCCAAACAAAGCCCCGGCCTCCTTCCTTTTTATTTTCCCATTTTTTAATTATGCCATGCAAGACGTACACTGGATGGATGTACTTCTTTTGTCATCCAGTCCACATCGTTGGTGATCCAGTCCATGATCCCGAGCTGGCGTGTCTCCCATGCGATGGTTGCCTCTCTTGCTTCCGGTGTTTCTTCCACTTCCATGGTTGTGTCGATCTCATCATATCCAAAAATATATCCGCCTGCACTCCAGATGCTGAAGTTGCTGTCCGGGCCCGGATCTATTGTTTCGCCTCTCTGCGCCACAAGTCCGTCATGACGGGCTTTATATTCTTCCTCACAGCCGTCTTTTAATTTTGTCATGAACATTCTGTGGCGGATCAGCTCTTTGTTTTCTCTCACAACACCAAAATTATGATACATCAGGCGCATGTCTTTTCCAGGAGTAGAGATCCAGGTAAAGGTATCTCCGATCTTTTCAGTCAATGCTGCCTTTACTTTCTCCTCTTCCGGAGAGATCACCTCTCCGTCTGCATTTTCGTAATATCCGAAGATCAGGTCTGCCGCATTCCAGATGCTGAAATTATGGATGCCGTTACGGTCAAGATATGCAGTAAGCTCCGGCCAGATCTCGCCTAAGGTCTTACGGTAATCATTCATTTTTCCTTCTTTTACTTTCATTGCAAAAGCATGTCGTTCCATTTATGCTATCCTCCTGTTTTGATGATCCTGTGCTATGTTTTTCACTATGAGCAGATATAGTTCTTCTGCCCTCATATGATTTGATTCTATCACTTTTATTTTGTTTTTACAATTATGAGGGCAGGATTTCCGATCACTGTTCACAGGTAATGTTACTGTTCACTCCGTTCTCAGCAACACGCTTCGCAATGCACAGGATTTATGCTAATCGCATAAATCCGCGCGGTATGTCTCGGGTTTTCTGTGACCTTCGCTCACAAAAAACACCTCGCGGAATATTACCAGTGAACAGTAACCAGATAATATTCCGCAAAGCGTGTTGCCTGACACAAAGTTATCCGTAACGATTCCCTGAGATGCTCAGGCAAGATACAACATGACCATCAGTGGCATGGTTATGATACTTACCAGCGTTGTCATTACATTGATGGTGCTGGCATAGACCGGGTCCTGATCGTAGAGCTGTGCCAGCTGTACAACCGTTGTTGCCGACGGTGTGATCACTGCCATCAGACTGATAAGCAGAATGGTTTTTCCATCCTTTACCATTGAAGCCAAGGGCAGATACTTCAAAAACAACAGTATGAGCAGCGGAGTCACCACCATTTTCAAGATCGTGATCAGATAGATCCTGGAATGGCTGAAAATATCTTTCCATTTTACCTCCGTCATGGTCATTCCAAGCATGATCATACATACAGGTCCCAGGGTGGCTGAAATCTGGCTCATGGTGTTTCCAAGAATCACCGGCAATCTGATCTGCGTGAAGAACAGAACGATTCCAAGGATAATAGCGATCAAATTGATGTTGCAGAGGATTTTTTTCCAGTTGATGCCGGCCTTCGCCTCCATCAGTGACTGTCCGTGGGTCCACATCAGGATCATCTGCACACTCAGGAAAGCACTGGCATAGATCACCCATTTTTCACCAAGGACTACCGTTACAAGAGGGATCACCAGATTTCCGGAATTGGAATAGATGATGGATTCTTTTTCTACCACACTTAATTTCAGTGGCTTGCCGATGATCTGTACAAATACCAGAAGAAAAATATGGATCAGGATGGCCGCTGCCACTGCCAGAAGGAAGCCATTCCGGATGCTTCTGGAATATTCGATCTGAAAAGCATTGATCATTACGCAGGGCATGATGATGTAGATACAGATGACTGAAAGTGTCCTGCTGCTTTTTGCATCGATAAGTCCGCATTTTACCACTGTAAATCCACAGGACATCATCAGAAAAAATACGATGATCTGCTGCAATAATTGTAAAGTTATCATTTTTTCTCCCCTCCGAACGCGTCAGCTCTGTCCGATCTCTTTCAGGGCTGTCTGAAGCTGCGTGTCTTCTTTATGTGTAAGTTCTGTCCAGTCTGTGATGTCTCCGGAAAGCTCTGCTTCCACATCCGGAGTGATTCCTTTTTTGTTGATATCATTGCCCTTTGGCGTAAAATATTTTGCGATGGTGATCTTTACCGCACTGCCATCGGTAAGAGGCTGGATGGTCTGCACCACGCCCTTCCCATAGGTAGTTGTTCCTACAATCGTTCCAATCCCGTAGTCCTTTACCGCCCCCGCAAAGATCTCCGATGCACTGGCACTGTTTCCGTTTACCAGAACAGCCAGCGGCATGTCCAGTTCATTTTTTCCGTCGCAGGTTTCCTCTTCCCTTTTTCCGTTTTTGTCCTCTGTATAGACGATCAGTCCTTCCGGAAGTATTTGGCGGAGTACGCCGCAGACTGCAGTAAGAAGGCCTCCCGGATTATCACGGAGATCCACAACCAGCTTCTTCATTCCCTGATCCTTCAGATCTGCAAATGCTTTTTTATACTGATCGCTGGTCACCTCAGAAAATTCGGAGATCCGGATATAGCCGGTGTCTCCGGAAAGCATCTCATGGGAAACGGTCTGAATCTCCACATCCCGGATCTCCACTTTGACATCCCGGGTTTTCTCTTCGTTTTCCCGCTGTATGGTCAGCATTACGGAATCTTTCTCACTGTCACGGACCATGGAAGCAATATCGGAAGTTTCTTTGTCTGTAACATCAGCTCCATCTACTGCCTTGATCACATCTCCCTTTTTCAGTCCCGCCTGTTCTCCAGGGCCACCCTCATAAAGCTGTATGATCTTTGCCCCTCCGGTGTCATCCTTCTGAAGAACGGCACCAATCCCTACGTAGGAGCCTTCATTGGAAGTATTCAGCTCTTTATACTGTTCTGCTGTGTAATAGGTGGAGTACGGATCCCTCAGGCCGGCAAGCATGCCAGCATAAAGCCCCTCACGCAGGCTGCTTTCGTCTTTTTCATCCAGATATTCTTCATCGATCAGTTCTTCCAGGTAATTCAGCTTCTGAACCGTTTTCACATCGGAAAGCGCATTGCCTTTCGGAAACAGTACTTTCTGATAGCTGGTAAAAACCGCGCCTGTCACAACCAGCGTTGCTGCCACTCCAATGGCTATACCTTTTTTGAATTCTTTATTTTTCATATTTTTCCTTTCTTCTGCACAGCCGGTAAAGCCGATAAGATCACAGATTTTCTGTACTCCTCTGTGCGCCGTTCGGTTTTTATATACCGAAAACGGCTGCCGATATTCCGACAGCCGCTGTATATCTTATGATCACACATCATGCGGATACATAAGATTCTCTGCTATTTGGTTATACTCTGAGATGTTTTCTTGTTGTGAAAAAGCTTCCCAAAAGACCGATTCCCACACCAAGTCCAAGTCCCATGGGAACCAGACCCTCATAAATCTGCCAGATTGGAATGAAATCCACGATTCCTGTCAATACATTGAATTTTGTCAGAATAAACTCTACAGCGGAATTATACAGGAAAAACAGGCAGATCAGCGGTATCGCCGCACCGATCACACCGAGGATCATACCTTCCAGAAGGAATGGCAGTCGTACAAAAGCATCTGTAGCTCCTATGTATTTCATAATTCCGATTTCTTCCTTGCGGACAGAAATACCCATAGATACTGTATTGCTGATCAGGAATATGGAAATGATCAAAAGGATTGCGATCACGGCAATCGACACATAAGAAACCAGCTTGTTGATGGAACCCAGTGTCCTGGAGGCCTGTTCAGACTGATTTACCTTCCGGACATGTTCCAGTCCCTGGATATAATTCACCAGTTCTGTCTGCTTGGTAATATCATTAAGATATACCTGATAATTGGATGAATTGGCAAGAGGGTTATCATCTTTAAATCCATCTGCCGCATCTTCATCTCCAAAATATTTCTGTTTGTATTCTTCCCATGCCTGATCTGCGGACTGATAATCCATCCTGGCCACTTCCGGCCTGGACTGAATAGCATCGCCGATCGCCTGGATTTCTTCCTCTGAAGTGCCCTCATCAAAGAATACTGTGATCGGTACTTCTTCTTCCACCTTATGGGCAATATTACCGACGTTGTTCACGATGGAATAGAAAATACCTACCAGAAAAATGCAGGCTGCCATCGTGATGATACATGCCAGGGAAAACATCCAGTTTCTTTTTATATTCTTAAAGCCCTGCTTCAGGGTATACCAGATCGTACTAGGCCTCATGATATCCTCCCTCTTTCTCATCGCTGATGATCTTGCCGTTGTGCATGGTGACTACTCGCTTGCGCATGGCATTGACGATGTCCTTATTGTGGGTAACTACCAGAACTGTGGTTCCTCTGTCATTGATCTGCTCCATCAGAGCCATGATCTCTTCAGAGGTTTTCGGATCCAGGTTTCCGGTCGGCTCATCTGCCAGAAGGATGTCCGGGCGGTTTACCAGTGCTCTGGCAAGAGCAACTCTCTGCTGCTCACCACCGGAAAGCTCATCCGGGTATGCCTTATACTTTCCTGCAAGTCCTACCTCCTGGAGAACCTCCGGCACACGTTTGCGTATCACACGGGTAGGTCTTCCTATGACACGCTGCGCAAATGCTACATTCTCATATACATTACGGTCTTTTAAAAGACGGAAATCCTGAAATACTACCCCAAGCTTTCTGCGATACTTGGCAACGCGTCTGTGTTTCATCTTCTCCAGACGTTCCCCGCTGACTGTGATCGTTCCACTGGTAGAATCCAGTTCTTTCATCAGCAGCTTGATCAGTGTGGATTTACCGGAGCCACTGCTTCCTACTACAAATACGAATTCCCCTTTATCAACATGTAAGTTCGCATGATTCACAGCCGGAAGACCCGGGCCGTAAGATTTGCTCACATCTACAAGATCGATCATATATATCCTCCTCTATATTATAAAAGCATAATTTTCTTAATTTTTTTGTAACATTATTGTAATATATTTTCTGTTTAAATGCAAGAATAAATTTCCCGGGCCCTACAACTGTTACTGTTCACGTTACTGTTCACTCCGTTCTCAGTAACACGCTTCGCGATGCACAGAATTTATGCTGATCGCATAAATTCGCGCGATATGTCTCGGGTTTTCTGTGACCTTCGCTCACAAAAAACACCTCGCGGGACATTACCAGTGAACAGTAACCTGTTCACTCCATTCTCATTAATGCGCTCCGCGGAATATTACCAGTGAACAGTAAGCAACAGCCCTCTTCAAATTATTTATTTTAACGTAAAAATACCAAAATTACAATAGAGTCATGGATGTTATCTGTGAAGTTCATGTGAATTCGTTACTGCTCACTCCGTTCTCAGTAACACACTTCGTGAATGCTTCCAAACAGGAGGGACATTTACAACAATATTCCATGATGAAAAACGCTCATACAAAAACTGCCACCTATTCCGGGAAGGAATAAGCGGCAGTTTAAAAGTTCTAATATGTTGCCTTAATATATCAAACTATCATCCTGCATTCCGAATGCTATTAGTACTCTAATGTCTCCATATATTTCATATATCGAACAACCATCAGCGCGATCTTAAATGTAATGGCATCCTCAAACACTCTCAAATCAAGACCTGTACTCTTCTGGAGTTTATCCAGACGATATACCAGCGTATTTCTGTGGATATACAGCTGACGTGAAGTTTCCGATACGTTCAGACTGTTCTCAAAGAATTTATCGATGGTGACAAGTGTCTCCTCATCGAAATCGTCCGGAGATTTGTTGTCAAAGATCTCGCGGATAAACATCTTACACAGAGGAATAGGCAGCTGATAGATCAGGCGTCCGATTCCAAGTGAGCTATATGCGATAACTTCCCTGTCTCCGAAGAAGATCTTGCCTACATCAAGGGCCATACGCGCTTCCTTGTAGGAACGTGAAACTTCTTTCAACTCATTGACAATGGTACCGTATGCCATGTGGACATCCTCACCATCTTTATTCAGATCCAGAGTATCCATAATCGTATGAGCCAGCTTATCCATCTCCGGATAGCCCTCTCCCTCTTCCAGTTCCTTGACTATAATGATGCTCTTCTCATCAACAGCAGTGATAAAATCTCTGCTCTTTCCGCCAAAAAGGCTTTTCACGCTCTCTACAGAGCTGTGATCTTTCTCCTGGTTCAGTTCCAGGATCATAACTACACGACGGACATCTGCTTCAATATGAAGCTTCTTCGCTCTGTTGTAAATATCCACCAGAAGAAGATTATCAAGAAGAAGATTCTTGATAAAGCTGTCTTTGTCAAAACGCTCCTTGTACGCAACGATCAGATTCTGGATCTGGAAGGCTGCAAGCTTGCCTACCATATAAGTATCCTCATCATCTCCGTGGGCTACCAGGACATATTCCAACTGATAATCATCACAGACCTTAAAGTACTGAAATCCCTTGACAAGCTGGCTGTCCGCCTGGGATTCTACAAAAGCCTGGATATCTGCCGGCTGGATCTCAAAATCAGAAAAGGTAGACGCAAGTACCTTGCCGTCTGTGTCAATGACACAAAATTCCGTCCTTGATATTTCTTTAAGTCCCTCGAGCGTATTCTGTAACACCTGATTCGATATCATTCCGTTCAATCCCTTCTCACTTATGTGTATGCTTATCTTCTGTCTTTCCCTCTCTATCTATGGCTATTTTAATACAAAATCACCAAAAATGAAAGAGTAAAACTGAAAAAATTTACAAATTTTTGTTGAAATCCGCCTAATTTTTCTCTATAAAACCTTCTCCATGAACTTCTCTTGCATCGGAAACGATCACAAAAGCGTTGGGATCAATATCATCTACCAGCTCTTTCAGCTTCACAATTTCCTTTTTGTTTACCACACAGAAGATGATCGTCTTCTCCTGACCGGAATACATCCCCTTGCCACAGATCCCTGTCGCTCCGCGATCCAGGTCTTCCATAATGACTCTGGCAACCTCATCCGGCTTCTCCGTGATGATAAATGTCTGTTTGGAAAACTTCAGACCTTCGATCAGACTGTCGGATACTTTTGTTACCAGATAAACCGCAATGATGGCATACAGGGCCCGCTGGATACCGAACACATACATTCCTACGATCACAATAAGCCCATCAATAAACTGCATGATCTGTGCGATGGAATAATGACGCATATACTTCTGGATCAGTGCTGCCATCATATCCGTTCCGCCTGTGGTTCCCTGTCCAAGGAAAACCATTCCAATGCCGATTCCCAGGATCACACCGCCGTATACAGCAGCCAGAAGAAGATCATCCCCCGCAATATTCCACACCGGCTGAATGGCAAGCCAGGTTGAGAGGGAGATCTCACCGACCAGCGCTTTTTTTACAAAGGAAAAGCCTTTGATCCGCCATCCCAGAAAAAACAACGGAATGTTCAGCGTGATATTGGTAAGCCACAGCGGAACCCCGCCATCTATGATCTCACCGGTCCAGTGCTTCACCAGGATCGCTATACCGGAAAAGCCGCCTGTCACCAGCCCGGTTGCATCAAAAACGGAATTGATGGCAAGTGCCATCAGCCCGGTTCCTACTATGATCAGAAGATAATCCAGATACCAGTCCTTTTTTTTCACAAGACTCATAAAGTGCTCCTTTCATTTTTTACAGCAATTCCCGGAATTTCTGTCTTGAAATGTCCTCAATATTTCTATTCCGCTGTGAAAATCCCAGAAATGCTATAGTATCATATGACAACTGCATCAGTTTCCCGCACTGACGTGTCATAAAAAGAACGGGACCGTACACTATTCTGCGTCCGTTCCCGTTCTCCATGCTATTTTTCTGTCTTTTTATTTATAAAATGAACAAATTCATAGCTTTCCATTATCTGAAAGTATTTTACGATTCTCGGATAAAGCGGTTCTGCCTTATCTCCGAAATGCTCTTTCACCAGCAGGGCAAGCTCCTGCACGGTTTTGGCTCCATCGATCTCAGGCCAGATAAAAGTTCCCATTTCATCAAGATGAACCTTGGAAAACCTTGGCTTGCCAAAAACCTTCTGCGCGATGGTATTGAACATACCCTTATTCTCTATCTCAAGAATGATCCGCTGCTTCAGGTCCCGGTGCCACCGGATCGACTGGTTTGTTTCCGGGATCAGATCAAGATAGTTGATATCCTGTTTCTTATCCTTTTTGTTTTTTCTCATCAGGCTTTCTTCTTTCTCCAGATAGAGAATTTAAGCAGTGACAGGATCATGATGATCATCAGCACAACGCCGCCGATATTTCCAAGGTTTACAACGCCGGACATATCAAGGCTGATACCGACAACTGCAAAGATCGCAAGAAGAATTCCAACAAGACCCTCGCCGGCGATCATACCAGCACAGTACAGGGTACCATCTGTGGACTGAGCTGTCTTGGTTTTTTCGTCAACACCTTTTCTGCTGTCAAGTAATCCACGAACGATACCACCGATCATGATAGTTGCGTTCAAGTAGATTGGAAGGTAAAGACCGATTGCGAAAGGCATTACCGGGATACGGAGGATCTCAAGGCAGATTGCAAGGAATACACCTACAAATACAAGTCCCCATGGAAGGTTTCCGCCCATGATTCCCTCAACGATCATCTTCATAAGCTGAGCCTGCGGAGCAGGGATCTCTGCTGTACCGTAGCCCCATGCTGCATCCAGAAGATACAGAACACCGCCGATAGCAAGACCGGAAACAACAACACCGAGCATCTCGCCCATCTGCTGCTTCTTAGGTGTAGCACCAAGAAGGTATCCTGTCTTAAGGTCCTGAGAGGTATCACCGGCGATCGCTGCGATGATACAGATAACAGAACCAACAGCGATCGCTGCTGTCATTCCATCGATACCTGTTTTACCGGAGCTCTTGATCGCAAATGTAGCAATCAGAAGAGTAGCGATAGCCATACCGGAAACCGGGTTGTTGGAGCTTCCTACAAGACCTACCATACGGGAAGATACTGTTGCAAAGAAGAATCCAAAAACTACGATGATAACTGCACCAAGAAGAGTTACCGGGATTGCCGGAACGATCCAGATGATAAATACCATTGCTATAACACCGAGAAGGATGAACTGCATCGGAAGATCCTGTGCGGTTCTCTCTGTGCTTGTGTTCTTGCTTCCCTTCATACTCTTCATGGAGTCACGGAAGGTTGTAACGATCAGCGGCAGGGATTTGATCAGGGAAATGATACCGCCTGTTGCGATAGCACCTGCGCCGATATATTTAACATAAGTAGACCAGATCGCTGATGCTCCGCCGTTTGCGTAAAGCTGGGCAATGGTCGTTCCCTCTGCTGCCGGATACATCCATGTATCAGGTCCGAACAGGCAGATCAGCGGAATGATGACCATCCAGCCGATAAGAGAACCGGTAAACATGTAGGATGCGATCTTCGGTCCTACGATATAACCAACACCGAGAAGTGCCGGATAAACCTCCATACCGATCTCACCCTTGAAGGATTTAAATGCTGCAGAAACATCTGCCGGAAGAAGCTTCAGTCCATCAACAACAAATTTGAAGATGGCAGCAAGTCCCATACCGGAGAATACTGTGGAAGCATTTGCTCCGCCTTCCTCACCGGCAAGAAGAACGTCTGCGCAGGCAGTTCCTTCCGGATAGAGAAGAGTTGCATGCTCTTTAACAATGAGGGCATTACGAAGGGGTACCATGAAAAGTACACCAAGGATACCACCGCAAAGTGCGATCAGAGTGATCTCAACGATGCCTGGTTTGCTTGTAAGTCCTTCCTCTGCCCAGAGGAACAGTGCAGGCATGGTGAAGATAGCACCTGCTGCAAGAGACTCACCGGCTGAACCGATAGTCTGGACCATATTGCTCTCCAGAATGGAGTTTCTGCGAAGAATCACGCGGATAACACCCATGGAGATAACTGCCGCCGGAATGGAGGCAGATACTGTCATACCAACACGAAGACCAAGGTAAGCATTGGCTGCGCCGAAGATGACAGCAAGAATACATCCCATGATCACAGATGTAACTGTGAGCTCCGGAGTGATTTTCTCCGCAGGAATGTAAGGTTTGAACTCTGTGTTTTTGTTCATATTTCCTCTCCCTTTATCTAGTAAATTAGTAACGTTATATAGTATAGCAAATTTCGCAGTATTTTGCAAGAAATTATATCTGAGATATTATATATTATTTACAATTTTCTGTATAATTATAAGCAAATAATTGGTCACTATGCAGCTTTTATGCTAACATAGTGACCTTATTCCTTACAATTGAATATTATACATTTAAAATAAAATACTTTTTTTTTTCAGTTGTCCGTTTCCAGCTGTTTTGTCAGATATCGCCCTACGATCTTCGAGAAATTTCCGATATCCCGGATATAGGCAAAATCCTTTCCAAAAATCTTCTTTTCCGCCGGAAGATCCTTCTCTTCGCCTGCAAATACCCCCAGAACACTGACGCCCTGGCTCCGAAGACGCCGCACCTCTGTTGCAGTATCTGAAATGGCATATTTTCCCTGATAAGGGGCCGGATTTTTTGCATTGGGGCGGTTTATGATCACATCGTAGGGGCGTCCGTCACTTAAGATGATCAGGATCTTTTTTTCCTCTTCCCTCTGCAAAAGACTGTATCCCACTGCTTTTATGGCAAGCCCGTCCCGATTATTGGAGGAAGTCACATAATTGAAAATATCCTCATCCGCCGAAACCGGATCATCATATTCCCGGAACCTGTGCAGGATCGTATGATCCCAGAATGTGCAGTAGCTCATAACCCGATGAGGGATGTCCACATTGCTCAGGGCATAGCTGATCATATAAGCCTGCAGTGCCACATCTCCCTGTCGACTCATCTGTGAACCACTGGCATCGATCAGTATATCCACCACAAAATCCGTATTGTCTCCACGAAGAATCCTCTTGAAAAGATTTGCCTCACCGCTTCTGCCTATACGCCACAGCCTGGAAGGAACGATAGTTCCCCGGTCTGATAGGACTTCCTGATTTTCACTTCGGATCACCAGTGCTTTTTTCAGGAGTTCAGTCAATATGGCAATATTTCGTTTTGCAATTCTGTGCTTGTCATGATAGACCCATATGTTCTTATTACGCAGACGCTTTGCATACTGGTACTGATAATTATCACGAACCGGATTTTTCAGGATTCCTTCTGTAAAATACAGGCTGCAGTCTCCGTGTATTCCCCGGCACATAAGATGGTTCATTCTTTTTTCTTCCGCAGGTGTGAGATAGGTTTTTCCAAAATTCAGTTCCACATAGGTATGAGCTTTCTGAAGAGCTTCCTCTGAAATCACCGTGATCTTGTTTTTCACCTTACGTTTTTCTTCCATATCCTGTGTCAGTGAGGAATCTTCAATATCTGTCATCCGGTCTGTGAGCTTTTCCACGTAATTTTCCAGAGCTTCCTCATACATCTCTTCATTAAGATAGTCTTCCCATCCAAATTCCGTCAATTCTTCCAGCGTCACCGCCATTACCCGTTCAAGGGAACCGTTTTTCTTCTCAAAGTCCGGATCGATGACCGCATTATAGAGGCTGTCGATGATCCGAATCAGTTCCATGGTGTCTCTGCTTTCTGCGCAGGCATAGATCTGATCCCGGAATGCAGACAGTTTTTTCTCCAGAGGCTGTACGCTTCCTGTAAGTACATCACGGAATACTGCAATTTTCAGCCTGTCTAACAGCTTATCGTAGAAAGGCAGGGTTTCATATTCCTGATCCAGGATATCTTCCAGAGCTTTTTTTCTCATGCGGCGAACCCCGGGGCGCTCTTCACAGATCCGCTCTCCCACTGCCGCTTCGATACAGAGCTGTGTCAGCCCGGTCAGCTCCGTCTCAGAGGCATCCAGATAGATTTTTTTTACAAGATAAAGGCCAAGCAGATTTTTGTCAAAATATCTGGCAAAAGCCCCCTGTTTGATTCCATCGTAAAGAGCGATCTCTTTTGAGCGGAGAAACAGCGATACATCCGGCTTCACATCCAGTGTATAGTCACCGCTTACCATCCAGAGGAGATTACGGATCCGGTTTTCCAGCTCCATCTTGTAATCTTCTATAGAAAGTTCTTCTGTCAGATCTTTATGCATAGACATCGTCCTTTGTCCACTCTTCCGGGATCCTTGTACGGACTACATCGTCCACGATCTCCTTTTCAAAAATATCGAAGGTTTTGTTCACCACTCCCATCTGCACTGCTGCCAGGGGAGAAAGTCCTGCACGAACAATCTTCATGGCAGCCAGAAGTCCTCGAAGATCCAGCGCTTTTGTGGAGATCTCACTGTTTACAGATTTCTTCTGAAGATCCATAAATACACCGATAAACTGTTCCACTGCCTTTTCCTTTGCCTCCGGGAACATTTTGCGGAAAATAAATCCCAGGGTTTCTTCTGTCTGTGCTGGCATATCGATCACCAGGAAACGGGAAACCAGAGCTTCGTTCAGCTCCTTTGTTCCTGCATATCCGTAGTTCATGGTTCCGATAAAACGTGCCGCAGGATGAAGGTCGATCCGGTCATAGCCCGGAACATCAATGGAGCGGCGATAGTCCAGAGTTGCATGAAGGACAGAGACCGCATCGTTCTTTGCCATATTGATCTCATCCAGAATACCGAAGCCGCCATACTCGGCACACTGATAGATGCTGCCCTTTCGGAGGCAGACTTCATTGTTTACAAAGGTATCCGTTCCGATCAGATCTCCGCTGTTTGTATTGACATGGAAAGATACATTATAAACCGGACGGCCAAAAGCATATGCCAGATTTTCTGCCAGGATATTTTTACCCGTAGCCTTTGGGCCTGCAAGAAGAAGATTTTCTCCTTCCAGAAGTCCTGCAATGGCCATTTCCAGGATTTCTTTTCCGTAGAACGGTATGGACGGTCTGGTAACTCTGGCTGCAGCCCCCTCGTCAACGCCATAATTTTTCCGAAACTCCTCGATGCCGTGGATCAGGCTTTCGGAAACGTTCTGTTCTTTTAAAAATTCTAATTCTATCATATATACTTACTCCTGAATCTGATTGAATGCCGCAGATATCCTCATCCGCAGTTATTATATGATCCTATGACGGATAACCGCTTACAGATTTTTTCTCCGCCAGGTAAAAAACGGGACAGATCTTACATCTGTCCCGTCATTTGATTTCAAAGATGCCGCTGCACCCAGGGAACATCTCTTATTTCCTGATTTTATTTAACCGATCATACCTCAAAGATCAGATCACCGTAGGATGGCATCGGCCACATATCTTTATCTACGATCATCTCAAGCTCGTCTACAGGTTTTCTTAAAGCCTGCATTGCCGGTACCACGCTCTCTCTGAAGAATACAGCACGGTCACGTCCCTCTTCATGGGATTCCGACTCAGCGATCAGTCCGGAAAGCTTATCCATAGCTGTCTTGGTCTCAGCAAGAAGTGCGGAGGTTTTTTCCAGAAGACTTGTCTGTACACTGACATCAAGCGCTGCGCTCACTGCCTTCACAGAATTGATGGACTCTGCAAGAACCGTTGTATAACGGATCACTGCCGGGATGATCTGCTTAGTAGCTACATCCACCATGGTCTTGGCCTCAATGTTGATAGCCTTTGCATAGCCTTCATACTGGATCTCTGCTCTGGACTCAAGCTCTGCTCTTGTAAATACATTAAAGGATTCAAAAAGCTTCACAGCCTTATCTGTAGTCAGCGCAGGAATGGCATCTACCATGGACGGAAGGATCGGAAGTCCACGTCTCTTTGCCTCTGCCTCCCACTCCGGTGCATATCCGTTTCCGTTGAATACAATACGCTGATGCTGGATCGCATACTCCTTGATCAGGTCATGTACTGCAGTATCAAAATCGTCTGCTGCTTCCAGACGGTCGCATGCATCGCGGAATACTTCTGCTGCAATCGTGTTCAGAACTACGTTGCACTCGGAAATGGAATCACGGGAACCAACCATACGGAACTCAAATTTGTTTCCTGTGAACGCAAACGGTGATGTTCTGTTTCGGTCTGTAGCATCCTTCATGAAATCCGGAAGTGTCTTAACACCGGTATCCAGGATCTCGCCGGTCTTACTGTGTGTGGCGGTACCTGTGCTGATCAGCTGCTCCAGAACATCCTGAAGCTGCTCGCCAAGGAATACGGAGATAACTGCCGGCGGTGCCTCGTTTCCTCCGAGACGTTCATCGTTTCCAACGTCTGCTGCAGACTCTCTCAGAAGATCTGCATGCTCATCAACGGCTTTCAGGATACAGGTGAGAACAAGAAGGAACTGGATATTCTCATGAGGAGTTTTTCCCGGCTCAAGAAGGTTGATCCCGTCATCCGTTGTCAGGGACCAGTTGTTGTGCTTACCGGAACCGTTAACTCCTGCAAACGGTTTCTCATGAAGCAGGCAGCGCATACCATGGCGACTTGCAACTTTTTTGAGGATACGCATCATGATCTGGTTGTGATCTGCTGCAATATTTACCGGTGCGTAGATCGGTGCCAACTCATGCTGTGCAGGTGCAACCTCATTGTGCTGTGTCTTTGCTGTTACGCCCAGCTTCCAGCACTCCTCGTTGACTTCCTTCATGTATGCGGAGATTCTCTGACGGATGGTTCCGAAATAGTGGTCATCCATCTCCTGTCCCTTCGGCGGCATAGCACCGAAAAGAGTTCTTCCTGTATAGATCAGATCTTTTCTCTGGAGCCATTTCTCCTTATCAACCAGGAAATACTCCTGCTCAGCTCCAACGGAAGGAGTTACTTTTTTTGATGTTGTATTTCCGAAAAGGCGAAGAAGTCGAAGCGCCTGTGTATTGACCGCTTCCATGGAACGAAGAAGCGGTGTTTTCTGGTCAAGCGCCTCTCCTGTGTAGGAGCAGAATGCTGTGGGGATACATAAGATCCCGCCGGCTGCGTCATGACGTACAAAGGCAGGTGATGTGCAATCCCATGTTGTATAGCCTCTTGCCTCGAATGTTGCACGAAGTCCTCCGGATGGAAATGAGGATGCATCCGGCTCACCCTTGATCAGCTCCTTGCCAGAAAAGCTTAAGAGTACCTTTCCGTCCTCTCTTGGCGCTGTGACAAATGCGTCATGTTTCTCGGCAGTAACACCTGTCAGCGGCTGAAACCAGTGACAATAATGAGTAGCACCTTTCTCAATAGCCCATTCCTTCATCTCATGTGCAACCACATCAGCGATCTCCATGGACAGCTCCTTACCCTCTTCTATTGTCTTTTTCAGTTCGCGGTATACCTTCTTCGGCAAACGGTCCTGCATAACAGAATCGTTAAATACATCGCAGCCAAAGATTTCCTTTACGTTGATATAATCTCCCATTTCTTCCTCCTTTTCGTTCCTGTATATCCAGTCTTTCTTATGAGGAAAGACATTTTCACCTCTGTATGATCACCTTGTCTTCGGATACTCGGATCATTCTTCGCTCTTCTGGGTAATCTCCTTGATCTCCTGCATTTTCTGGTTCAGCCGGCTTTTTTTCTGTTTCTTACTGCTGGTAAGATAAAGGTTCATGGCCTCATGAAGATTATCGATTTCCACACGGGTCTGATCTCCACCGAACTCTCCATCCAGCGTCCACGGAACAGCCTCCTCTGACTCTATCACAACATGCGCAGACTTAAAAGAATAGATCAGATCTGTATTATCCTCTGCAGTAAGAAGCGCAGTCATGATCTCCTGAAGCTCCAGCGGATTCTTCGGATTGGTGATCAGTGTCACCTCAAACAGTCCGTCATTCATATCCACGTTTTTTCCGGTAAGATTCTTAAATCCGCCTACAGATCTGGAATTGCTGATCATACCGTAGATAAAATCATTCTCCACAGTCAGCTCATCGGAGGTTACCTTCAGATGATAGGATTTCACCTCAAAAAGCTGCTTCATCCCTTCCAGCACATAGGCAACATGTCCCAGGATATTTTTCAGATCCTGGTCTGTCTCATAGGAAACATTGGTAAACAGTCCAAACGCAGCCACATAGGCAAATGTCTGGTTATTAAATTTACCGATGTCACAGTGATAGATCTGCTCCTCCATGATCATGGAGGCAGCTGCAGTCATACTCTTCGGCATAAACAGACTGTTGGCAAAATCATTGGTGCTTCCTGCAGGGATATACCCGATCGGTGTCTGGCTGCCCACTTCCACGATTCCGGTAACCACCTCATCCAGTGTACCGTCACCTCCACTGCAGGCGATCAGATCTACCTGATCTGCATATTCCTTCACCTGTTCATAAGCATCCTTCGGTCCCTGCGTGGCACGGATGATCACTTCGTACCCACCTTTATTAAAGATATCCACAATGTCCAGCAGATGCATCTTGATTCTTCCTTTTCCTGCTTTGGGGTTGAAAACAAAAAGCATTCTTTTTTTCATTATACAATCCTCATTTCCCGAAATGATTCGTTATGTCTATTCTTTTACTATGATAAAAAAAACGATGTAAAATGTCAATCTTAACTTTTCACATATGGTCTTACCACAGGCAGCCGGAATTTTATAACAAAAAAAGTCCGAAAACCCAATAAAATTGAATCTTCAGACCTTTTGTTAAATAGCGAGAGGGGGATTCGAACCCTCGACACCACGGGTATGAACCGTGTGCTCTAGCCAACTGAGCTATCTCGCCATATTCTTTTGTAACATGGGACCTATAGGGCTCGAACCTATGACCCTCTGCTTGTAAGGCAGATGCTCTCCCAGCTGAGCTAAGATCCCATATAAATAGCGAGAGGGGGATTCGAACCCTCGACACCACGGGTATGAACCGTGTGCTCTAGCCAACTGAGCTATCTCGCCATATCTTTTTGTAACATGGGACCTATAGGGCTCGAACCTATGACCCTCTGCTTGTAAGGCAGATGCTCTCCCAGCTGAGCTAAGATCCCATAACAGTTGTTCGTCTTAGGAACTCTTCCGTTCCGCAACTCGCTTTGCTATTATATAATGGTTTGTGACTTGTGTCAACAGTTTTTTTCACTTTTTTTAATTTTTTAAAAAATATATGCTTTTTTGTATTTTTACAGTGGCAGGGAGGTCTGAAATCCCCTGCCACTGTAAGGATGTTATGGGCAAAGTATTGCCCATAACCTGATACTCCCGGATTGCTCCGCTGCACGCAGCTCACGCAATCCTCAAACATTCGGAATCCGCTAATTTACTACGTAAATTGCTACTTCCTCATGTTTGGCGGGGTCCAAGTTCAAAAGTCTTATCGTGCAAGCACGAACGACTTTTTGACCTTTTCCCCCTGGTATTATCTGAAGTACTCAACACCAGATTCGAAAATCTTGATATCCTGCTCTCCGTAGATATTGACAGCAACGCCTGCGTCACGACGCTCACTGTGTGCCATCTTTCCGAGAACACGTCCATCCGGGCTTGTGATTCCCTCGATGTTCATATAAGAGCCGTTTACATTAAACTCACCCTCATATCCGGTCTCATCTACCGGTACATATTCCGTTGCGATCTGTCCGTTTTCCTTGAGTTTCTTCAGCCACTCATCGTTTGCGACAAAACGTCCCTCACCATGAGAAGCCGGATTACAGTATACGCCGCCAAGCTGTGCTTTCTGAAGCCATGGAGACTTGTTGCTGACAACCTTGGTGTAAACCATCTTGGATACGTGGCGTCCGATGGTGTTGTAGGTCAGTGTCGGAGAATCCTCTTTCTGTCCGCAGATCTCACCGTACGGTACCAGTCCCAGTTTGATCAGTGCCTGGAATCCGTTGCAGATACCAAGAGCAAGACCGTCACGCTCATTGAGGAGCTTCATAACTGCCTCCTTGATCTTCTCGTTCTGGAACGCGGTAGCAAAGAATTTCGCGGATCCGTCCGGCTCATCTCCGGCTGAGAAGCCGCCCGGGAACATGATCATCTGTGCCTGATCGATGGCTTTCTCAAAGAGCTCTACAGAATCATGGATATCTTCTGCTGTAAGGTTCTTGAATACCTTTACGTCTACCTCGGCGCCTGCTCTCTCAAATGCACGGGTGCTGTCATACTCGCAGTTTGTTCCAGGGAATACCGGAATAAATACACGCGGTTTTGCAACCTTATGTTTGCATACATAGATGCTGTCTGCTTTGTAAAGGGAACCGTCATCTGCCTTGACGTCCTCGGTTCCTGCTGCTGTTTTAAATACATTCTCCAGAGTTCCTTCCCATGTGGAAAGCGCCTCTTTCAGAGTGATCTCTGTATCACCGTAGGTGAACTTCGCATTATCCGTAACCTCACCGATCACAGTATAGGTAATGGCAAGCTCACCGACTTTTCCATCCGGAACCTCACAGATGATATCGCCGAATGCCGGAGCAAAGAAATCTCTTGGATCAAGGTTATGCTCGATCTTTACACCCATGCCGTTACCAAAGGCCATCTTGCTGACTGCAGCAGCGATTCCATGACGGTCAAGTGCATATGCGGAGATCACACGGCCTGCCTGGATATCCTGGTGTAATTTATCATACTGCTCCATAAGAGCCTGATAATCCGGAAGATCATAGGAATCCTTCGGTGCACGGAGCCATACCAGCTTGCTTCCTGCTTTTTTGAGCTCCGGTGTGATCACATCTTTTACCTTTGCAACATCCACCGCGAAGGACACCAGTGTCGGAGGAACATCAATGTCATTGAAGGTTCCGGACATACTGTCCTTACCGCCGATGGAAGGAAGGCCGAATCCGATCTGTGCCGCATAAGCACCAAGCAGTGCGGAGAACGGCTGGCTCCATCTCTTAGGATCTTCTGTCATACGACGGAAGTATTCCTGGAAGGTGAAACGGATCTTCTTATAGTCACCACCGGTTGCAACGATCTTGGCAACAGACTCGGTTACTGCGTAGGCAGCTCCATGATACGGACTCCATGAGGAAAGGTATGGATCAAAGCCGTAGCTCATCATGGTAACAGTCTCTGTTTTTCCGTTCTGTACCGGAACCTTTGCAACCATGGACTGTGTCTCTGTCAGCTGATATTTGCCACCGTGAGGCATAAATACACTGCCTGCGCCGATGGAGCCGTCAAACATCTCCACAAGACCCTTCTGTGAGCATACATTCAGGTCAGCAAGAGTATCCATCCATTTTTTCTTTACATCTGTTACATCCGGACGTTCCTCGAAAAGATTTCCGTCCTTTGACGGGATCTCAACCTCAACGGAGGTCTCCTGATGTGCACCGTTGGTATCCAGGAATGCACGGGAGATATTTACGATCTCTTTTCCTCTCCAGTTAAGGACAAGGCGTGGCTCCTCCGTTACAACTGCAACCGGAATTGCCTCGAGATTCTCTTCATTTGCAAATTTCAGGAAAGTATCCACATCTTTCGGGTCAACTACAACAGCCATACGCTCCTGAGACTCAGAGATGGCGATCTCAGTGCCGTCAAGACCTGCGTATTTTTTCGGAACCTTGTCGAGGTCGATCTGAAGTCCCGGTGCCAGCTCGCCGATGGCAACGGAAACACCGCCTGCGCCAAAGTCGTTACATTTCTTGATGATATGGCTGACTTCCTCTCTGCGGAACATTCTCTGGATCTTACGCTCGGTAGGCGCGTTACCTTTCTGCACCTCTGCGCCGCAGACCTCGATGGAAGCCTCTGTGTGGACCTTGGAAGAACCGGTAGCACCGCCGATACCATCACGACCGGTACGTCCGCCAAGAAGGATGATGATATCTCCAGGGTCGGAATTTTCACGGATGACCGCACGTCTCGGAGCCGCACCCATAACCGCACCGATCTCCATACGTTTTGCAACGTAGTCCGGATGATAGATTTCTTTTACAGCACCGGTTGCAAGACCGATCTGGTTTCCGTAGGAACTGTAGCCGTGGGCTGCGCTGCGGACAAGCTTCTTCTGCGGAAGTTTACCCTTCAGAGTTTCCTTTACGGATACGGTAGGATCTGCTGCACCTGTCACACGCATTGCCTGATATACATAGGTACGTCCGGAAAGCGGATCACGGATGGCTCCGCCAAGGCAGGTTGCCGCACCACCAAAAGGCTCGATCTCCGTCGGATGGTTGTGTGTCTCGTTCTTGAAGTTGATCAGCCACTCTTCTTCTTTCCCGTCCACGTCCACCGGTACCACGATACTGCAGGCATTGATCTCATCAGACTCTTCCTGGTCTGCAAGCTTGCCTTCTGCTTTCAGTTTCTTCATTGCCATAAGTGCAAGATCCATCAGGCAGACAAACTTATCATCACGGCCCTTGTACATATCCTTATGGGCATCCAGATATTCTTTGTATGTTTTTTCAATAGGAGTCTTATAATCACCTTCGTCAAACTTCACGCTGGTAAGCTCTGTGGAGAAAGTAGTATGACGGCAATGATCAGACCAATAGGTATCCAGAACACGGATCTCTGTCATGGAAGGATCGCGTTTCTCTTCATTTCTGAAATAATTCTGGATATGCTGGAAGTCCTTAAATGTCATGGCGAGGTTCAGAGAAGAGTACAGCTCCTTCAGATCAGCCTCAGCCATATCCTTGAATCCGTCAAAAATCTTCACATCCTCAGGATCCGGGAATACTGTTACCAGTGTTTCCGGCTTCTCAAGACCTGTCTCACGGGAATCCACAGGGTTGATGCAGTGATGTTTGATCGCCTCAAACTCTGCATCTGTAACGGTTCCTTCGATTACATAAGTAGTTGCTGAACGGATGATCGGTGCTGCATTCTCATCCAGGAACTGTACACACTGCACTGCAGAATCGGCTCTCTGGTCAAACTGTCCGGGAAGGAATTCTACGGAAAATACACGTGCGCCCTCTGCCACATCAAATTTTTCAAGATACAGATCATCTACCGGCGGCTCTGCAAATACGGTCTTGCAGGCTTTCTCAAATACTTCATCGGAGATATTCTCCACGTCATAACGGATCAGCTCACGGACTGCTGTCACAGTGCTGATACCAAGATAATGTTTGATCTCATGTTTCAGTTCCTTTGCTTTTACTGCAAAGGCAGGTTTCTTTTCTACATACACACGTCTTACGTTGCTCATAGAAGGCTCCTTTCTCTATATCCGATAATAAGGATGGTAAACGTGCAGAAAGCATTTCAGTCTTTCTTTTCTGCTGAAAATATAGTATCATAGGAAATATCATTAGTAAAATTAATATATCTTATATCATTTATAAGCGGAGGATTTTTCACATATGGATATCAATCTTGAACTTTACAAAGTGTTTTATTACGTGGCCACGACGCTGAGCTTTTCGGAGGCTTCCAGACAGCTTTTTATCTCACAGTCTGCAGTAAGCCAGGCCGTCAAAAACCTTGAAAAAAAGCTGGGCCATACTCTGTTTGTGCGCAGTACCAAACGGGTCATCCTGACTCCGGAGGGAGAACTTCTCCTCCAGCATGTAAAGCCGGCACTTTCCATGCTAAACGAAGGAGAGGCTGTCCTTTCCGGAGAAGGAAATCTTACCGGTCAGCTGCGGATCGGTGCCAGCGATACTCTGTGCCGCTATTTTCTCATCCCCTATCTCCGCCGTTTCCACAAGGATCATCCGGAGGTACGGATCAAGATCATCAACAGTACCTCCATCGGATGTGCGGAGCTTCTGGAAAACGGCCAGGCTGAGCTGATCGTCACCAACTACCCGAATTCCCGGCTTTCAGCCCACACCAAGCTTCAGACTGTGCTGGAATTCCGGGATATCTTCGTGGCAAATCCGGACTATTTCACCATGGGCAAATCGCCTCTTTCCATGGAAAATCTTCTGGATTATCCCATCCTGATGCTCGCTCCAAAGAGTACCACCAGCGAATATCTTCATCAGGTGTTTGCAGCCCAGGGACTGAAGCTGTTGCCTGAGGTTGAACTGAACAGCAACGATCTGCTGATCGATCTTGCAGAGATCGGACTTGGTATTGCCTGTATCCCGGATTATATGCTCCGCAACCGTCCGGGTCTGGAACCTGTCCATCTGAAAACACCTCTGCCCGCAAGAAGTGCCGTGATCGCTCATCATGAAGCACTGCAGCTTTCCCAGGCTGCCCAGTGCTTTCTTAAATATTTTTCCCAGATCTGATACGATCAAGTTCCTGCCGCTTACTGCTTTTCGCGATCGAAGCAGGATACTTCCCTGATTCAGTAAAAAAGCCACCGGAATCTGCCATAAGGTTATTACGATCCTTATGTACTCAATTCCGGTGGTCTTTTCTGTTATTGATATCGGTCAGATATTATTCTTATTACTTACGCTTCAGCCTTCGGCATCACGTCTGCTGCCGCAGTGATATACTCATTCTCGATCTTACTGAACAGGCCGCTGTCTGCAAGCTCTGCAAGCTTCACGTCAATCGGCATCTTGCCCAGGACCGGAACCTTCAGTTCTGCAGCGATCTCATCGATATGACTCTCGCCAAAGACCTTGATCTCTTTTCCGCAGTCCGGACATTTCACATAGCTATAGTTCTCCACGATTCCAAGGACCGGAACCTTCATCATATCAGCCATGTTATAGGCCTTCTTGACGATCATGCGGACCAGATCCTGCGGAGAAGTAACGATCACGACACCCTCGATCGGCAGGGACTGGAATACTGTCAGCGGAACATCTCCGGTTCCTGGCGGCATATCTACAAAGAGATAATCCAATTCACCCCAGATCACATCACTCCAGAACTGTTTTACCATATTTGCAAGGACCGGACCTCTCCAGATCACCGGTGTCTCCTCATCCGGGAGAAGAAGGTTTACAGACATAACCTCGATTCCGTTTGCAGTTGGCATCGGATAGATCCCATTGTCACTGCCCTGTGCATTGCCCTTGATGCCATACATCTTCGGGATGGACGGACCGGTGATATCAGCATCCATAATGCCCACTTTATATCCCTTGGAAGCCATCAGGTTTGCCAGGGAGCCTGTTACGAAGGATTTACCCACGCCTCCCTTTCCGCTGACAACTCCGATCACATGTTTTACGTCAGAAAAAACGTTTGGTTCTGCCATGAGGCTCTGGGGCTGTTTCTGTCCGCAGCCTTCACAGCTTGATTTGTTGCAGGATGTATTGCTACACTCTTTTGCCATAATAGATTCCTCTCATTCTTTGTATTTACACAGACAGAACTGGCTCTCTGTCCGTGTATTTTTCTCATTCACGATCTCTCATGAACTCCTTACCTTACTTCATAAATCTGTCGATCGCTTTTTCCAGTTCCTTGATAGCATCCCTGTCTCCATGCTCCACTGCATCCACGATGCAGTGTTCTATATGATCCTGCAGTATGATCTTGCCTGTATTATTGATCGCAGATTTTACGGCTGACAGCTGGATCAGCACTTCGCTGCAGTCACGTCCTTCCTCCACCATACGCTTAATGGATTCCATATGCCCGATGGCCCTGGAAAGTCTGTTGAGTACGGCCTTGGTCTGTGCGTGGCTGTGATGATGAGGATGTGTGCCATCGTGAGTATGCACATGTTCCTGTTCCCCGTGGGTATGTTCAAGAACGGTTCCATCCTCGAGAACGTGCACATGTGTTTCTTTCATGTGTATTTCCTCCTTCAGATCTCCGTGAAAGAACAGCGCTGCCGGATCATAGATGTCTGAATGTCAAAAATGATGGTTCCGTCTTCCAGTACTGTCTTCTCGTAGGAGACATCCTTCCCCTGAAATTTCTGTTTCACATACGCTTCCGGATCTGCAATCTCCACTTCTTCCACAAATACATCACGCATCTGATTTCTCGGACATTTGTTAAAAATTTCCCAGATTACTTCGTACTCTTTCATCTGTGCCTGTTCCTTTCTTAGTCATCCTATCCATTATAATAATTTTATGTTTTTTTGTCAAAAATAATTGCACTCACGCAAATATTGTCGTATGATACATATTAAAAATATTACTGCTCTGTCCGTGGGCAGTAAACATATATTAATGTGATAAATCAAAGGAGATAAATTTCATGCAGCTTTTAAAAGACAGAATTCTGACAGACGGCGTAGTAAAAGAAGGAAATATTTTAAAAGTGGACAGCTTCCTGAATCATCAGATGGATATTGACCTGATCAACGAGGTCGGCAAAGAATTCAAGAAACGTTTTGACCACTGTCCAATCACCAAAATCCTTACCATCGAGGCTTCCGGTATCGGTATTGCCTGTATTGCGGCACAGTATTTCCATGTACCGGTTGTATTTGCCAAGAAAGCACAGAGTGTGAACCTTGACGGCGAGATGTACACCACCAAGGTAGAGTCTTTCACCCACAAGAAAGTTTACGATGTGATCCTTTCCAAGAAATTTCTCGGACCGGAAGATCACGTACTCCTGATCGATGATTTTCTTGCCAATGGCTGTGCACTTCTCGGTCTGATCGACATCGTTAAGAAATCCGGCGCAACTCTTGAAGGAGCCGGAATCGTTATCGAAAAAGGCTTCCAGTCCGGCGGACAGACCATCCGTGACATGGGTATCCATCTGGAATCTCTTGCTATCATTGATTCCATTGCTGATGGCAAACTTACTTTCCGTGAATAAGATTTATCATAAAAAATACTCCTGGAAACTTATATACATTGTTTCCGGGAGTATTTTTATTTTTATCACAGCCAGATCATGATAGCATTTCTGATCTATGCATCTGCACCCTTTTCCGCTTTCTCTGAAGGTGTCGGAGTTACTGTTTCCTCCGGTGTCGGTGTTCCGGAAATTTCCGTTTTTTCCTTTTCCGATGAAGCCGATGCAGCTTCCGGTGTATTTTCATCTATATCCGGTTCTTCCGTCACCGTAGCTTCCGGTGTCACTGTCGGCGTTGGTGTGGCAGTTGCCTCCGGCATGATCTCTTTTTCTTCATAATATCCGTCATCCACAAGCATCTGATAATTATCTGCATCGATCAGCTGGATATCACTGGTCACAGTTCCCACGATCTTGGTCCCGTTGTCATACTGCTCATAATCGGAGATCTCCGGCTTCTCCCCTTTCAGAAGAGCATCCACCATCGTCACACAGTCATTTGCCAGTACACGGTTATCAAACAGCAGATCATCCTCAATCTTTCCCTGGATCACAGCGGTCACTGCTTCTGCCTCACAGCCGCCTCCTGTGATCATAGGCCAGCCATCCTCTCCAGACACATGTCCTGCATCCTCCAGGGCATCCACAGCCCCAAGTGCAAGGTCGTCAGCACCTGTGCAGATAATATCCGGCGCACCCTCTGTATAATTCTGAGAAAGGATCTCCGCCATATCATTCTTTGCGGTATTTCTTCCGGAACGCATCACTGCAGTATCATCAAAGGTCAGCTTTCCTGAAGTACATACCAGTGTTCCATCGTCGAAATATTCCTGAAGCTTCTCCATCACGCCATTATAAAAGAACAGTGCGTCACGATCATCCGGAGAGCCCATAAGGAACTCAATGGTCAGAGTTTTCTTTTCTTCCCGGGCTTTCTCCAGATCCATTTTTTTTATGATGGAATCTCCCACCATTTTTCCGGCTTTTCTTGTATTAAAGGTAACATAATAGTTGACCTTATCTGTATCCATGATCAGCTGATCGTAAGAAATCACAGGGATAGATTTCTCATACACCTGCTCCAGCACATCGTTCATGCTGTAAGCATCTGAAGGTGCGATGACAAGTGCAGAAAGCTCTTCATCATCCAGAATGGACTGGATCTGTGATACCTGCGTATCACTGTCTTCATCTGCCCAAAATATCTCTGCATCATATCCATCATCTTCCAGTGTATTCTGAAGAGTTTCTCCATCGGCAGACCAACGGGGATCATCTGCTGATGAAGGCAGAAACACACCTACTTTCTTATCTGCTGCCGCAGTTTCTTTTGCTTCTTCTTTTTCTTCTTCCTCTGCATCATTGCTGTTTTTGGCTTTTCCTTCCGGGTCTTCAGACTCCACACTTTCATTGGCTGCCTCTGTCGCCTCTTTGTTTTTTCCACAGCCGGAAAAGGCTGCTGTAAAGACAAAAGCTCCCACAAGCAGGATTGCTGTTTTTTTCTTCATGATCAAATCTCTCCTATAAGCCTTTATAGTCCTTTGCCAGTGATTTCAGATAGTCTCTGTAGGCGGCTGCAGATTTCTTGGGTTTCAGGATACGTACACTGCCGCCCATCCCGGTCAGCCAGCCGTAGAATTTTCCATTTTCCGGAAGCTCTGCAGTTACCGTCAGATCTCCGCTATCTTTCATCTTATATTCTGCATCTGTGCCGAAAAAGTCACGCACTTCCGCCTGTACAGCTCCGGTACATAGAAGTTTTATTTCTTTTTTTATGGTTCCGGCTGAAGCCTCAAGAAGCTTCCGGTACTCTGTCACAGAGGTCTCATGAATATCTTTAGTTTCATGAATCTCCTTAGCTTCCGCAATCAACCCAGGTTCTTCAGACGGCTGTTCCTCTCCGGCACTCTCACCGGCAAGATAATACCCACCCGGCCGTTCTCTTGTATAACGGATATCCATTCCAAAAGAACGTAATACCTCCACATCATCATAAATGCTCTTTCGCTCTGCACGGATTCCCTGTTTCTCAAGATTCCCAAGGATCTTCTGCATAGATATTACCCGATGCTCCCCTGTTTCCCGCAGCATTTTTTCAAGGTACAGGATCTTCGCCTTCTGATTGTTTGATTTTGCCATACTGCCCTCTTATCCTTCGTTTTTTACAAAGCGATGGAAAATATAGGAGTTTGCCTCCTGTTCCTCGCTGTCGTCCAGTTTCTCAAGTTCGATCTTTTTACCGTATTTCTTTTCCAGTGCACGGCTGATCAGAAGATCTGCAAGCTGCGGGTTCTTGGGAAGAAGCGGTCCGTGAAGATACGTACCGATCACATTTTTGTATACAACCCCTTCCTCACCGGATTGTCCGTCATTTCCGTATCCTGACAGAACCTTTCCCAGGGATCTGTTGTTTCCGATGGTGGTACGCCCTCCATGATTTTCAAAACCTACGATGGGCATATCAAAAAGATCGCTCTGCATCACAATGTTTCCAATAAGGCGGCCTTTTCCCTGCTCAGTGCTCATATCTACAAGCTTCAGACCCTCGATCATTCCCTGATCCGTCTTATAATAATTTCCAAGGAGCTGATACCCTCCACAGATTGCGATCACAACTCCATTATCTTCCACGTACGCCTTGAAATCCTTCTGGATTTCCTTCAGCTTTTCACATACCAGCATCTGTTCTCTGTCGGAGCCACCGCCAAGAAGTACGATATCCAGTTTGGAAAAATCGATTCGGTCATCCAGTTCATAAGCTATGGTTTCTGCCTCGATTCCTCTCCAGAGACAGCGCTTCATCAGACACTGGATATTTCCTCTGTCACCGTAAAGGTTCAGAAGATCCGGATATAAATGCCCTATCGTTATCTTCATTTCTCACCCTCCAGTTTCTTCAGGATATTTCTGGTGCCAAACAGCGCCGTATAATTTACAAGTACATAAAGATTGCCGCATCCATCCCCGATTCGTTTGCGGATGGCTGTCTCCACATCATTTTCCAGCATGGACGGGATATCCACATATTTCAGACGGAGGCGCATATCCTGACACCGGATACCACTGACTGTGATGGAATTGATATTGTCCCCTCCGAAAAGATCAAAATCCACATCCCAGAGCCAGGAGATATCTTTTCCATCCTGTGCATTATCATTGATCACAATGATGATATCCTTTGGTGATCCGTCCTGCATCACAGCTGAAATGTTCTGGTTAAAACCGGCCGGATTCTTGGCAAGATTCAGAACAACACTGGTGCCCTTGATCCGAAACTGTTCATTGCGTCCGTTCTCCGGATTAAACTTCCGGAGCATCTCATTAAAATGCTCCGCCTTAAAGCCTGCGGTACGAATTCCCGCATAGGCAGCCAGAATATTATACACATTATAGAATCCCTTATAATTGGCCACGATCCGTTTATCCTCCACTGTAAAGGCAATCTGATCATCCACCTTCACATCTGTGGCATCAAAGTCGATCTCCGGACGTTTAAAGCCGCATTTCGGACATCTGTAGTCTCCCAGCTGACTGTAATGATAGAAGCTGTAGATCAGCCTTTCTCCACAGCACTTACAGAACCGGCCCTCACGGATCTCGTTTGTTTTGTTCTCGATCACCTGTTTGCTGATCCCGTAGGTTACAAAAGGATTTCCGCAGTCCATGGCAAGATATGCAGACAGTGCATCATCACCATTGACAATGACCTTCATATCCGGAACCTTTTTCATCATTTCTTCCAGGATGTTCATAGTGATATCGATCTCGCCATAACGGTCCAGCTGATCACGGAACAGATTGGTCATAACCATATAATCCGGTCTGATCCTTGTGAACACATGTCTTGTGGATGCCTCATCCACCTCGATACATGCATAATCCGCCTCCAGTTTTCCGCTGAATTTTGCCCCCAATACAAAGGCTGCCACAACTCCGTTGAGCATGTTGGAACCGGTATGATTGCAGATGACCTTTTTTCCCTCTGCCTCAAGGCCTGCGCACAGCATGTTATTGGTTGTGGTCTTTCCGTTGGTTCCGCATACTACAAATATTTTTTCTCTTACCTGAGAAGAAAGCTCTTCCAGGATATCCGGACAGATCTTCATCGCGACCTTACCGGCCCAGGTCACACCCTGCCGGCCCATAAGCTTACAGACATGTCCTGTGATCTTTGCTGCCATCACAGCAATGGTTGTTCTTATTTTCATAATCTTCTGATTCCTTTGTTTTTATTTCTCTTACCACAGATCTTCCGCTGTCAGGAAATCGGTACAGATTCCTTCTGCTCCCTGCGAAATGTATCTTCTGGCCTGGTCACGGTCATTAACCGTATAAACATACAGACTGATCCCGTTTTTTTCAAAGATCTTCTCCGTTTCTTCTGACCAATACTCCCAGTATACTGTTGCTGCCGGAATTCCCTTTTCTTTACAGAAGGATGCAATATACTCCAGCTCTTCCACAGAATACTCCTGCCACAGTGAATATACATAGGAAGGAAAAGAATAGAGCATGGCCGTTCCGGGAAACATTGCTTCATTGTAGATTTCCGGAATGATCCGATCCAGCGTCTCACCGGCACCTGCATTCCTGGCGATTTCCACATAATCACTGTAATCCTCCAGTGTTCTCTGATAATTGCGAAGAGAATACTGTTTGGAATCGATCAGCACATATGCATCCGGATAATCTTTCAGAAGAAGGAAAAAATCCTCCAGTGTCATGGGGGTGTATTTCCCATATATTTTACTTTGTCTGAATTCCTTTTCTGTAAGGACTTTTTTTCCGTTGCCATCCCACTGTCCCATGGAATCGTTCCAGTTATGCCTGCAGACCCATACTCCATCGGATGTCCTGGAAAGATCCAATTCAAAAAGACGAACTCCCTGTTCATACATGAACAGAAATCCCTCTCTGGAATTCAGGTAATCCTTTCCGTCCATACCTCCCAGAGCATGTGCAATGGTCCTGTAGTCCTTCCAGCTAAATCCTCCTGATGTATTCCGGGCAGTTTCTGTTTCCGGAAAACTTCCTCCCAGAAGAAAAAGCGATACAAACAGTATTTCCAATGTCAGTATAAAACGTCGCATCATCTCAGGCAACAAAAAAATGCACAAGACGTAAAGGAAAACATTTCCTCGCTGCTTTCCTTTTTATCTTCTGCAAATTTATCATATCCGGGAACCTGTCCCAAACCATTCCTATATTGTTTCTGTCCGGTAATACCAAAAGTCCCACCGACCATGTTTATCATCCTTTCGCATACGTGTAGTCGTATTTCATACATTACCGATTGTACGCTAAAAAAGGATAATAATCAAGTTAATCCTCTTCTTCCTCGTCATATTCCTGCTGAAGTCTCAGATATTCATCATATTTCTCGTGTGCATTCCGATTATAGGATCGGGAGATCGGTATTACATGCTCTCCGATATGGAAGCTGTCATTTTCAGCTCCTGTGACCCGTTCCATATTTACTATAAAGCTCTGATGACACCGCAAAAATGTACCGTCGTCAAGCTGTTTTTCGAAGTCATTCAGCTTACCTCAGGTTTCCTTTTCTTTTCCAATTCTTCCAATAAAAGCTCGCCGCTTTTAAATATCCGAATTTCTGACCCTGGAACGATCCGCTCAAGCTGTTTGTGAAGTTTTCTCGCATCCGCCTGCATATCATCACAAATGGCAATGGTCATCATCGTCATATTTATGTATCCCCTTTTACTCCATCATTGTTACTTTTTGTTCTATATATTATACCATGATTTGTTATTCAAATTATGATATCTTAATGTAATTTATGGTCGAAAACCCACCATTTCTGCATTTTTTCGAGTTTTTTGGAATATTAAAAAAGGACATCTGCATTTCTGCAAATGTCCTTTAAATCGGTCAGAAGTAAATTATACAAGCTCGATAAGAACTTCCATTGCTGCATCGCCTTTACGCTGTCCGATCTTAACGATTCTTGTGTAACCACCGTTACGATCTGCGTATTTCGGAGCGATCTCGCTGAACATCTTATCAACCATGTCAACTTCTTTTGTATTTTTCTTTCTGCCAGCGCCCTTAGCAGGAACCTCTGTTACAGGATAGAAAACTTTCATCATCTCACGACGTGCATGAAGTCTGGAAGGAGCATCTTTCTTGATCTCTTTCTGAACTTCATCGTAAACTGTTTTCTTTTTGCCGTCTACGACTTCTTTTACACGTTTTCCGTCAGCATCTTTACGAGCAACCTTAGCTGTTACTGTAACTGTCTCGAAATTGTCTTTCTCACGTACAGCCATAGCAATAAGTCCCTCAGCGATCTTACGGATCTCTTTAGCCTTAGCTTCTGTTGTCACGATCTTTCCGTGATGAAGAAGGTTTGTAACCTGATTTCTGAGAAGTGCTTTTCTCTGGTTAGATGTTCTGCTTAATTTTCTATATTTTGCCATTTTATTATCCTCCATCTGTGGGACACCAGGACATGCTTGTTCGGTCTTACTGCCCTGCTGCTGACACCCCACTCATTACTCTGTTTCCGGATTATTCCTCTGTAGGCTGGAGCTGAAGTCCCAGCTCTTTGAGTTTTGCAAGTACTTCCTCTAAGGATTTGCGGCCCAGATTACGAACCTTCATCATATCGTCAGAAGTCTTGTTGCATAATTCTTCAACCGTATTGATACCGGCTCTCTTAAGGCAGTTGTAGGAACGAACAGAGAGCTCAAGCTCATCAATGCTCATCTCCAGAACCTTTTCCTTCTCATTGTCTTCTTTCTCGATCATAACCTCTGCGGTCTTAGCATTCTCGGAAAGATCAATGAACAGGTTTAAATGCTCGCTGAGAACCTTCGCTGCAAGGCTGACTGCCTCATCCGGATCAAGTGTTCCATTGGTATATACATCCAGTGTAAGCTTGTCGAAGTCAGTTACCTGACCAACTCGTGTATTCTCTACGATCATGTTGACTCTGTCTACCGGTGTGTAGATCGCATCCACTGCGATCATACCGATCGGCATGTCATCGGTTTTGCCTTTGTCTGCACTGATATAGCCACGACCCTTGGTAATGGTAAGCTCCATGGCCAGTCTGCAGTCTTTTCCACCGTTCAGGGTTGCGATCACCTGATCCGGGTTCATGATCTCAATATCCTGATCTGCCTGGATATCAGCTGCTGTAACAACACCTTTGCCCTCACACTCAATGTATGCGGTCTTCGGCTCATTGTCACTGCTGTGATTCTTAATGGCAAGAGATTTCAGATTCATGATGATTTCGGTCACATCTTCCTTCACGCCCGGAATGGAGCTGAATTCATGAAGTACACCATCGATCTTCACCTGGCTTACTGCAGCTCCCGGAAGGGAGGACAGCATAATTCTTCTTAAAGAATTGCCAAGGGTAGTACCATAACCTCTTTCCAGAGGCTCTACAACGAATCTTCCAAACTTCTTATCTTCGGATATTTCGGTAATTTCGATTTTTGGTTTATTGAAATCAAACACTATAAGGTTCCCTCCTTCTGGGTTAATCAACATTCGAGGGTATTACCAATTTTTATAACTGTAGACACAGTAAACAGTTACTAATTATTTAGAATACAGCTCGACGATAAGCATCTCGTTTACAGGAACATCGATCTGCTCTCTTGTAGGAAGCTCTTTAACTACACCCTTCAGGTTCTCCTGATCAACGTCGATCCACTCCGGAACAAGTCTGCCGCCAGTGATCTCAAGGATTCCTTTATATCTCTCAGAGCCTTTGCTCTTCTCTCTGATCTCAATTGTGTCTCCTGCTTTGCACAGGTAGGACGGAATGTTTACACATTTTCCGTTAACAAGTACGTGCTTGTGATCTACGATCTGACGAGCCTCTCTTCTTGTTCTGGCAAATCCCATACGGAAAACGATGTTGTCAAGTCTGCTCTCAAGCATAACCATAAGGTTCTCACCTGTCTGGCCCTGCATTCTGTCGGCTTTCTTGTAGTAGTTACGGAAAGGTTTCTCAAGAACTCCGTAGATAAATTTTGCTTTCTGTTTCTCTTTTAACTGAAGACCATACTCAGACACCTTGCGGTTTGCACGTTTTAACTGTCTTGTGGACTTCTTATCAATTCCTAAGTAAATCGGATCCAGGCCAAGGGATCTGCATCTTTTCAGAACAGGTACTCTATTTACTGCCATTTCAACTACCTCCTAATTAGACTCTTCTGCGTTTTGGTGGACGGCATCCGTTGTGAGGAACCGGAGTTACGTCACGAATGCTGGTTACTTCAAGTCCGCATGCCTGAAGCGCACGGATTGCAGCTTCACGGCCTGAGCCCGGGCCTTTTACCATAACGTCTACTGTTTTTAATCCATGAATTAAAGCAGCCTTTGTTGCAGTCTCTGCTGCCATCTGTGCTGCATAAGGGGTAGATTTCCTTGAACCTTTAAATCCAAGACCACCGGCACTTGCCCATGAAAGAGCGTTTCCTTCGTTATCTGTCAGTGTGACGATTGTATTGTTGAAGGAAGACTGAATGTGTGCCTGTCCGTGTTCAACGTTTTTCTTGACACGACGTTTTGTCGTTTTCTTTGTAACTTTTGCCATTTTAAAACTAACCTACACTTTCCTTTTATTGAAATTAATTAGTTATATCTATAAATTATTTCTTCTTGTTTGCAACAGTTCTCTTCGGTCCCTTGCGAGTTCTCGCATTTGTCTTAGTCTTCTGACCACGAACCGGGAGTCCTTTACGATGACGGATACCTCTGTAGCATCCAATCTCCTGCAGTCTCTTGATGTTAAGGGCGATTTCCCTTCTCAGATCACCTTCTACTGTCATTGTCTCATCAATAACAGCACTCAGTCTCTTAACCTCGTCATCAGTCAGATCTCTGACACGTGTGTCAGGATTAACCTCTGCTTTAGCAAGAATTTTATCTGCGCTTGGTCTACCAATTCCATAAATGTAGGTAAGACCGATTTCAATACGTTTCTCTCTTGGTAAGTCTACACCAGCTATACGAGCCATGTACTGTTTCCTCCATTTTCTGTTTCTGAAAGTTCCGCATATCGTATGTCACTTGCTCTCGCAAGGTGAAATGGGACATATCGACCTGCCGCTTTCTTTTCTAGTTTCCTAATTGGGGTGCCTCGGTAAAACACCCAGCTGTAATTGGCGAATCACAGCCTTTCCGAAATTGCGGATCTTAACCGCTGTTGCCTCTCGGTATTAGGCAATACATGCTTATTATCTGTTCAGTAGAACAACCCTACCGGGTGTTTCATACTGCAGCCGCACGTTTCACAAACATTCCAAAGAAGTTCCGATATGGAAATCAACCCTGACGCTGTTTGTGCTTCGGGTTCTCACAGATGATTCTGATGGATCCCTTTCTCTTAATGACCTTGCACTTCTCGCAGATCGGCTTTACAGATGATCTTACTTTCACTGGAAATCCTCCTTCCGTAAATTAGTCTCATATCTGCAGTTTCACAGGCGCACTCATACACAGTATTTGCGCGCTTGAAATATATACTAACACCTGTTTTCCTGAAATGCAAGAAAAAATTTAAAAAATTTTTGATTTTTTTTGCAGGCTGTATTATAATGGGTGGCAAAGTCCGGCAGACATATGGAATCTGCCTATTTTAATGAAAGGAATCTTTACATATGCATACGGAAATGAAATATCGTTTTCTGATACATTACACCTTATCTTTTATCGGTGGATACCTGGGGCTTTATGCCATTGTGTCAAGAGCAGATCTTTTTGGCAATGCCCAGACAGCCAATCTTATTGGTGTTGTGCGAGATCTCATAGGCAGGAATTTTTCGGATATGCTTCTGCGTGTGGGTGCGCTTCTCATATATATGGCTGCTGTTATCCTTACGGTCTGGATCCCAGAGCATTTTTCCGCAGATCTTCGTTTTATCAGTATCGGGATCGATATCTTTGCGATCCTGCTCCTGGGATTCTTTCCTTCCGGAATGTCTCCGGTTGTGGCTCTTTACCCCGTGTTCTTTGCAATGCCTTTCCAGTGGTGTACCTTCAAGGCTCCCGGCGGATATAACAGCTCCACGATCTTTTCCACCAACAACCTTCGCCAGTTCACCACAGCTGCCACTCAGTTCCTTATGAAAAAGGACAGCGCACAGTGCGCTAAAGCAAAATTCTACGGAATGACGCTGCTTTCTTTTCATACAGGTGCAGCTTTGTCTCTGATCCTGTATATGACCTGCGGTCTCTCAGGCGTATGGCTCTGTCTGGTTCCTGCCTTCTATGCTGTATGGCTGATCAGTGCAGACCGGAATACCGCAGCCGATACACCGGCAGTTACCCGAAGCACAGCTTCTGACGGCAGCAGCTTCAGAAATCTTTCCTATAAGAAAAAAGAGGCCTGACTTTATTTTAGCTTTGATAAAATAAGAGGAAATGTGATCTGTTTTTACACTGTCACATTTCCTTTTTGTTTACGCGTAAGCCCCTCTGGCGCTTACAGCTTATATGCGTTCGAAATCCAGTATCATGATTTTGAATGGCCACAAATTGATTTCATCTATATTTCTCATACTATCCTCATAACATATCAATATGCTCTGTAACTTGTTTAAACATTCCACGGTATTTACATTGCACTTACCGGGAAAATCTTTTATAATTATTTCAGAAATCATAAATCCTGCTATATATTTTTGACCGAACATGAATGGAGAATTGAAATGCCCAAAAGTATTTACGAAGATATCTATAAAGATCTGAAAATGAAAATAGAGGACAACACCTTTGCCTATCAGGAGCTTCTGCCTTCCGAAAACACTCTGATCCAGACTTACGGCTGCTCCCGCAATACCCTGCGACGTGCGGTCAGTCTTCTTGTCAGTGACGGCTATGTACAGACCATGCAGGGAAAAGGTGTCCGCAATATCTACCGTCCAAACGAGAAGACTGCTTTCACCATCGGAGAGATCGAAACCTTCAAGGAATCTGCTGCAAGGAACGGTCAGAATGCCCATACGGAGGTGGCTCTTTTTACAGAGCTTTGTATCAGCAAAAATCAGTCAGCTTACACAGGATTTCCCGCTGGTGCAGAAGTATATTATATTCAGCGTATCCATTATCTTGAAGATATCCCGCTGATCATCAACCATAATTATTTTCTGAAGGAATCCGTTCCCGGCCTTACTGCCGAGATTGCCAGTCATTCTATCTATGAATATCTGGAACAGGTGCTTCATATGACCATTGTCAACAGCAAACGTATCATGACTGTGGAAAAGGTTACAGAAATTGATGAAAAATATCTTCATCTGAATGTAAAGGATTATAACTGCGTGGCTGTGGTGTCTAGCCAGACTTATAACAGTGACGGTGTGATGTTTGAGTATACCCAGTCACGGCACAGACCGGATCATTTTCGATTTTATGATAATGCCCTGCGCCGATGAGCCAGGCTCATAACTGCTTCGCAGCTATACGGTTATGAGCAGGTGACAAATGTGGCTCACAAATATCCGCCTAGATCTGTATAGATACCTGGATCTGTATAGATGCTGCAGTTTCCTATTTTCCAAAATTATGTTATACTGAAACGATCAACGGAGAGAGGAAATTTTATTTTTATGAAAAAACGAGAATCTTTTAACAGCCGCTGGGGGTTCATTCTGGCCTGCATCGGGTCTGCGGTTGGAATGGGAAATATCTGGATGTTTCCCACCAGAGTTTCCCTGTATGGCGGGGGATCGTTCCTGATCCCGTATTTTATTTTTGTGGCACTGATCGGCTTTACCGGGGTGATCGGTGAGATGAGCTTTGGCCGCGGGACACGTTCCGGGCCTATTGACGCCTTCGGCATGGCCTGTGAAACCAAATGCAGACGAAGGCTGGGTGAAACACTGGGCTGGATACCGGTGATCGGTGCACTGGCCATGGCTATCGGTTATACGGTTGTTATGGGATGGATCTTCCGATATATGCTCGGAACCTTTACAGGATCTACCCTGGCACCGGCAGATATTGAGTCCTTTGGCGCCAAATTCGGAGGCATGGCCTCTGCCTGGGGAAATAATCTCTGGCAGCTGGCTGCTCTTGTGATCTGCATGTTTATCCTGATGTACGGCGTTGGAAGCGGCATCGAAAAGGCCAATAAAGTGATGATGCCTATCTTCTTTATACTGTTTGTGATCCTTGGCATCTATGTTGCCTTTCAGCCGGGAGCTGCTGCCGGATACCGCTATATCTTCCGCGTGGAGCCGGAAGTTCTGGCAAAGCCTTCCACCTGGATCTTCGCACTTGGACAGGCATTTTTCTCCCTGTCTGTTGCAGGCAACGGTACACTGATCTACGGATCTTATCTTCCGGACAGCGAAGATATCCCTGCATCTGCTGCAAGGGTAGCACTTTTTGATACTCTGGCTGCTATGCTGGCAGCACTTGTTATCATTCCGGCCATGGCTACCACAGGTGCCAAGCTTGACCAGGGCGGTCCCGGACTTCTGTTCATCTACCTGCCGCACCTGATCAAAACCATGCCTGGCGGACGGATCATTGCCATCATCTTTTTCGTAGCTGTGTTCCTTGCAGGCATGACCTCGCTTATGAACCTTTATGAAGCTCCTATTGCCACAGTTCAGGAAAAAACAGGTCTTGGCCGGATTCCCTCCTGCATGGTGATCTCAGTGATCGGCGTTGTGGTTTCGCTTCTTATCCAGGGCATTGTTTCTGACTGGATGGATGTGCTTTCCATCTATATCTGTCCTCTCGGCGCAGGACTTGCAGGGATCATGTTCTTCTGGATCTTCGGCCGGAGCTATGTGGAAAGCCAGATCAGCAAAGGCCGTGAGAAACCATTCACGAAATATTTTTATCCGGTGTGTAAATATCTTTATATTCCGGTATGCTTTCTGGTGCTGATCCTTGGTGTTGTGCTGGGCGGGATCGGATGATAAGGTGATAACATAAGTAAAATAAAAAATTATCTGCATAAACAAATCCCACGAAAAATGATTTTTTAATCATTTCCGAGGGATTTTTATGTTTTATCTTATAATATTCGTAAAGCCAGGATTTTCGATTTGCTGCATATCCTGAATACACTCACTTCACAGTTTGTCAACAAGTTTAAGTTTTACACTGATTTCCAATTATTCTACATTCTTAGAGTGTATCCGGTTTCTCCACTTCGTAATCAGACCAGGAAGCAATTGTATCGCTGCCTGAGAAACGTAAAAAAATGTGAGTGATAAATTCCACTTCAGATTCTTTTTCTGCAGAAAAGGCAAAAAAAGACCCGGCAGCTTAACGCCACCAGGTCGTCTTTTACAATATTTCTTATTTATCTCTCCAGATGATTCTTCCTTTGGAAAGATCATACGGAGAAAGTTCGATCGTTACTTTATCTCCCGGGAGAATACGGATAAAATTCATACGGAGCTTGCCACTGATATGTGCAAGTACCACATGTTTGTTTTCCAGTTCCACTTTAAACATCGCATTAGGCAGTTTCTCCAGAACAGTGCCTTCTACTTCGATCACATCTGCTTTTGACATTTTTTACCTCCTATGTCATGACAACAATTGCTGCTTACAGATTCGTAAGCGTCAGAATCTCTGGTTCCCCATCGGTGATGAGGATCGTATTTTCATAATGGGCGGAAAGTGAACCATCCATGGTTACCACTGTCCACTCATCGTCCAGCCATGCCACGTCCGCACGACCAAGGTTGATCATGGGCTCGACGGCCAGGGTCATTCCCGGAAGGAGCTTAATGCCCCTGCGCTTCTGCGGGAAGTTTGGAATCTGCGGATCCTCATGAAGATGAGTTCCGATTCCATGTCCTACAAGGTCACGTACAATACCGTAACGGTATTTCGCTGCGTGGGCTCCGATGGCTTTGGAAATATCATTTAAATGATTTCCGGCTTTTGCCATTTTCAGTCCTTCAAAAAAGCACTCTCTTGTAACCTTAATGAGCTGCTGTGCTTCTTTGGATACTTCACCTACCGCATAGGTACGTGCTGCGTCAGAATGGTAGCCCTTATAAATCAGGCCGGCGTCGATCTTAACCAGATCCCCGTCCTGGATGATCTTCTCCTCGGATGGAATTCCATGCACAACCTCATCATTCAGGCTGATGCAGAAAGAAGCCGGAAAACCTCCGTAGTTCAGAAAGTTCGGAATACAGCCCATAGACCGGATCATTTCTTCCCCGATCTTATCAATCTCTTTGGTGCTGACACCCGGTTTGATGTAAGGGATCAAACCGTCATGCACCTTCTCAAGAAGATGGCCTGCTTCTCTCATAAGTTCGATTTCATGCTGTGTCTTAATTGTTACGGACATTCTTATTCTCCTAAGATGTCAACGATCTCCTGGAATACCTCATTCAGATCCCTGGTTCCGTCTACCGTCTTCAAAACACCCTGTGTGGTGTAATAGTCAATCAATGGCTGTGTCTGCTCATGATAAACATTCAGACGCTTCTGGACTGTTTCCGGCTTGTCATCATCACGGAGTACAAGCTTGTCACCACAGGTATCGCAGACCCCCTCTGTCTTCGGTGCTGCAAATACAACGTGATAAGTTGCACCGCATTTCACACATGCACGGCGTCCGCCCATACGTTTCACGATGTTATCATCCGGCACATCCACATCGATCGCATAGTCAATTTTGCTTCCAAGTTTGTTCAGAGCCTCTGTCAGACATTCTGCCTGCGGAATTGTTCTCGGGAAACCATCCAGAACATACCCTTCCCTTGCGTCATCCTGCTGGATTCTGTCAACAACAAGGTCGCAGGTCAGTTCATCCGGAACAAGAAGTCCCTGATCCATGTAAGTTTTTGCTTTGTTTCCAAGCTCGGTACCGTTTTTGATGTTAGCACGGAAAATATCTCCTGTGGAGATGTGCGGAATTCCATATTTCGCCGCAATTTTCTTAGCCTGAGTACCTTTACCTGCCCCCGGTGCACCCAACATAATAATTCTCATAGCATACCCTCCATTTTCCTGTTTTCTGCCTGATTTTCAGACAGTCCTGTTTACAAATCAAGGCTGCGACACTTTCGCACCGCAACCTTCATTTTCAATTAGTTCAGGAAGCCTTTGTAATTACGTACAAGCAGCTGAGATTCCACCTGCTTAACGGTCTCCAGGATAACACCTACGATGATGATGATAGATGTACCGCCGAAGGAAACATCCGCACCGAACACACCGTTGAAGAAGAACGGTATAACGGCCACGATAACAAGACCTACTGCACCTATAAATATAATATAATTCAGGATTTTAGTCAAATAATCTGAAGTCGGTTTTCCCGGACGGATGCCTGGGATAAAACCGCCCTGCTTTTTGATATTATCGGCTACTTCCAACGGATTAAAGGTAATTGATGTATAGAAGTATGCGAAGAATACGCAAAGTACCACATACACGATCAGACCCCAGCTGTACTGGATCTGACTTGGATTACACCAGTTATTGGAGGAAAGTCCTCTTAAGATCTCACTTCCGATGCCCGTTCCGTTTCCTTTGCCAGCGAACTGAGCAATGATCGACGGGAAAGACATGATAGAGGAAGCAAAAATAACCGGGATAACGCCGGCAGTATTTACCTTGAGCGGGATGTTTGTGGACTGACCGCCCATCATTTTACGTCCAACCATCTTTCTGGAATACTGAACCGGAATTCTTCTCTCTGCTCCGTTGAGGATAAGTACGAGCACTACAACAAACAGAATAATCACAGCAATGATGCAGGCTGCAAGCATTCCTTTTGCAATTGTTTTGCCCTTGACGAAGTTCTCATAAAGAAGGGACATATCACTCGGGATCCTGGACACGATATTGATAGTCAGGACGATGGAAATACCATTTCCAATGCCCTTCTCTGTAATACGCTCGCCCAGCCACATAAGCATTGCGGAACCCGCTGTTAAACTTGCAACAACTACGATTCCTTTAAGGAAGCTCATGTTCGGGATCATACCCTGACGTCCAAATCCGATTGCCATGGCAACAGACTCAAACAGAGCAAGACCAACCGTTACATAACGTGTGATTGCTGTAAGCTTTTTTCTTCCTTCTTCTCCGTCACGCTGCATCTCTTCCAGTGCCGGAATGGCAATGGTAAGAAGCTGAATGATAATGGAAGAAGTAATGTAAGGTGTGATGTTCAATGCGAAAATTGACATCTGAGTAAAGGAACCGCCGGTGAACGCATCAAAGAAATTGAATGCGTCACCGGTATTAGATTCAAACCACTGCTTAAAGAAGTCACTGTCGACTCCCGGTACAGGAAGCTGGGATCCAATTCTGATCACGAATATCATCCAGATCAGATAGAGAAGCTTTCTTCTCATTTCCTTTACTTTGAAAACACTCTTAAGAGTCTCAAACATTAGATCACCTCTACTGTACCACCAGCAGCTTCAATTTTTGTTTTTGCAGTCTCGCTGACAGCGTTTACTTTAACATTAAGTTTTTTTGTAAGCTCGCCGTTTCCAAGGATCTTAACACCATCACCGATCTTGGAGATTGCACCGCTTGCAAGTAAGCTGTCAACTGTAACCTCTGCGCCATCCTCAAAACGATTGAGAACGTCTACATTGATTGCGATAATTTCTTTAGAGTTTCTGTTAGTGAAACCTCTCTTAGGAAGACGTCTGTATAAAGGCATCTGACCTCCCTCGAATCCCGGTTTCTTGTGTCCGGAACGAGCAAGCTGTCCTTTATGTCCTTTACCAGCAGTTTTGCCGTTTCCTGAACCATGTCCACGGCCTCTTCTGAAGTTATCGCTATGCTTGGAACCCTCTGCGGGTCTTAAGTTTGATAATTCCATTCTGGCACCTCCTTAATCTTCTACTTTTACCAGGTGCTGCACCTGCTGAATCATTCCTCTAGTTGCAGCGTTGTCTGGCATCTCAACTGTTTTATGCATCTTTGTAAGACCCATAGCTTTTACAGTTTTTTTGTGCTTCGGTACTGCACCGATTGGAGATTTTACCAGTGTAACCTTGATTGTATCTGCCATTTCCATATCCTCCTTAACCCAGAATCTCATCTACAGATTTTCCGCGGAGCTTTGCAACCTCTTCCGGAGTCTTTAACTGGCTCAGGCCTGCGATTGTTGCCAGAACTACGTTCTGTTTATTTCTGGAACCCATACATTTTGTACGGATGTTTTTGATACCTGCAAGCTCGATTACGGCACGTGCCGGGCCACCGGCGATAACTCCAGTACCTTCCGGAGCTCTCTTCAGAAGCATCTCAGCGCTTCCGAATTTTCCGATGAAGTCATGTGTAATGGAATTGTTCTCGTCTCTTGCAACAGTAACAAGCTTCTTCATAGCGTCCTCTTTACCTTTGCGGATCGCCTCCGGAATTTCTGCTGCTTTTCCTAAACCTGCACCAACGTGTCCATTGCCGTCACCTACAACAACTAAAGCTGTGAAACGGAAGTTACGACCACCTTTAACAACCTTGGTAACACGCTTGATTGATACTACTTTATCTTCTAACTCTAACTGACTAGCATCAATAAGATTACGTTTCATGTGTTCTTTTCCTCCTCTTAGAATTTCAGTCCAGCTTCTCTTGCTGCATCTGCCAGTGCTTTAACTTTTCCGTGGTAGATATATCCACCTCTGTCGAAAACAACGCTCTCGATACCAGCCTCAACAGCTTTTTTACCGATCACTGTTCCAACTTTTGCTGCAGCCTGTACATCATCAGTGTTCTCAAGCTCTGCTTTTACGTCCTTCTGGAGAGTAGAAGCGGATACTAAAGTTTTACCAACTGTGTCATCAATAATCTGTGCATAGATGTGCTTGTTGGAACGAAATACTGCCAGACGAGGAGTAGTTGCAGTTCCGTTTAAATGATGACGTAATCTTCTATGCTTCTTTTCGCGAATTTCGCTTCTGGATGCTTTGTTAATCATATTCTCACTCTCCTTAATTATTTCTTACCGGTCTTACCGACTTTACGTCTGATAACTTCGTCAACGTACTTGATTCCCTTGCCCTTGTATGGCTCAGGTCTTCTCTTGTCTCTGATCTCAGCTGCGTACTGGCCAACTTTTTCTTTGCTGATACCAGATACGATGATCTTGTTTCCGTCAACTGTGGACTCAAGACCTTCTGGATCTTCCATCTCTACCGGGTGAGAATATCCGAGGTTAAGTACAAGTTTCTTGCCCTGCTTAGCAGCTCTGTAACCAACACCGTTAACCTCAAGCTCTTTTTTGTATCCTTCGCTTACACCAACAACCATGTTGTGGATAAGGCTTCTTGTTAAGCCGTGAAGGGCTTTGATTCTCTTTAAGTCGTTCGGTCTTGTTACAACTACATGACCGTCTTCAACTTTGATCTCTAACTCTGTCGGGAGTGCTCTCTCAAGTGTTCCCTTAGGTCCTTTTACTGTTACAACGTTTCCATCTGCGACTGTAACCTCAACGCCAGCTGGAATTGCAACCGGAAGTCTTCCGATTCGTGACATAAATTTGTCCTCCTTACTTAGATTGTCGGAGAGGGCCCATGCCCTCTCTGTTTTCAGTTTAAAAGCTATATGACTGCTTCGTTAAGCGGCTTTGGCCTACCAAACGAATGCAAGTACCTCGCCACCAACCTGAAGCTTACGAGCCTCTTTGTCAGTGATAACGCCTTTGTTTGTGGAAAGGATTGCGATACCAAGTCCACCAAGAACCTTCGGAAGCTCATCCTTGCCTGCGTATACACGAAGACCTGGTTTGGAGATTCTCTTAAGTCCTGTGATGATCTTCTGGTTTTTGTCCTCACCATATTTCAGTGTGATGTGAAGAGTTTTAACAACTCCATCCTCAACCAGATCATATTTTGCGATGTATCCCTCATCTACAAGGATGTTTGCGATAGCAATTTTCATCTTGGATGCCGGTACGTCTACAGTGTCATGTTTTGCAGTATTTGCGTTACGGATTCTTGTAAGCATATCTGCGATCGGATCGCTCATTGTCATGTAAGTTTCCTCCTCTTTCTTCAGACTTTACATGTCGTGTGAATATTATTTAAATGATTAAAAAGTTGCTTTCGCCTCGGCCTACCAGGAAGCTTTCTTAACACCCGGGATCTGACCTTTGTATGCCAGCTCACGGAAGCAGATTCTGCAAATTCCGTATTTTCTCAGGTATGCATGTGGACGGCCACAGATTCTGCAGCGAGTATACTCTCTTGTGGAGAATTTAGCTTTACGCTGCTGTTTAATTTTCATTGCTGTCTTAGCCATGAATCTTTTCCTCCTATTTAGCAAATGGCATGTTGAATAATGTCAGTAATTCGCGTGCCTCTTCATCTGTTTTAGCAGTTGTAACGAAGATAACGTCCATTCCTCTTACTTTATCAACCTTATCGTACTCAACCTCTGGGAAGATCAGCTGCTCTTTGATACCAAGAGCATAGTTTCCTCTACCGTCGAATGCGTTCGGGTTAACACCACGGAAGTCACGTACACGTGGAAGAGCAAGGTTGATAAGACGATCAGCGAACTCATACATCTTCTCGCCTCTCAGAGTAACTTTACATCCGATCGGCATACCCTCTCTGATTTTGAAGTTAGCGACAGATTTTTTAGCTTTTGTAGCGATTGCTTTCTGTCCTGTAACAAGTTCCATATCTGCGATTGCAGCGTCAAGAAGTTTAGCGTTCTCTTTTGCCTCGCCAACACCCATGTTAACAACGATTTTCTCGAGTTTTGGCACTTCCATTACGTTTTTGTATCCGAATTTCTTGGTCATGGCATCCATGATCTCGTTCTTGTAAAGATCTTTTAATCTACTCACCTTTATATGCCTCCTCTCTTAATTAATCGATTGTCTTTCCTGTTGCTTTGGCAACACGAACTTTTTTGTCTCCATCCATCTTGAATCCAACTCTTGTAGCTTTTCCGTCTACAATGAGCATTACGTTGGAGATATGAAGCGGAGCTTCTTTTGTCACGATTCCACCGTTCTGATTAGCTGCGGACGGTTTAGCGTGCTTTGTAACCATGTTTACGTTCTCAACAACTACTGTGTTGTCTTTTACGTTAACTGCAAGGACCTTTCCGTCCTTACCTTTATCTTTTCCAGCGATTACCTTTACAGTATCACCTTTTTTAATTTTCATAGCTGACATTCGGCACCCTCCTATAATACTTCCGGAGCTAAGGAAACGATCTTCATGAATTTCTTCTCACGAAGCTCTCTGGCAACTGGTCCAAAGATACGTGTTCCTCTCGGAGTTAAGTCATCCTTGATAATTACGGCAGCATTTTCATCGAAACGGATGTAAGATCCGTCTTTACGACGAGCGCCTTTTTTAGTTCTAACAACTACAGCTTTAACAACGTCACCTTTTTTAACAACGCCGCCTGGTGTTGCATCTTTAACCGTAGCAACGATTGTGTCACCGATGTTTGCATATCTTCTTGTAGAGCCGCCCATAACACGAATACAAAGGATTTCTTTTGCACCAGTGTTGTCGGCAACTTTCAGTCTAGTTTCCTGCTGAATCATACTGGTTTCCTCCTTATTTAGCTTTCTCTACGATCTCAACCAGTCTCCATCTCTTGTCCTTGGACAGCGGTCTGGTCTCCATTACCTTAACGGTATCTCCGATGTTGCACTCATTGTTCTCGTCATGAGCTTTTAATTTATATGTTCTCTTCACGATTTTTTTGTAAAGAGGATGTTTTACATGGTCTTCAATTGCAACTACGATGGTCTTATCCATTTTGTCGCTGATAACCTTACCCACGCGGGTTTTTCTCAGATTTCTTTCCACGATTATGTCCTCCTGTCCTATTTGGAAGCGTTTGCCTGCTCAGTGATTACTGTCTGGATTCTGGCAATATTTTTACGAACCTCTTTGATTCGTCCTGTATTGTCTAACTGGTTTGTTGCATTCTGAAATCTCAGATTGAAAAGCTCTTTTTTAGCAGCTACTAATTCTTCATTCAGTTCTGCAACTGACTTTGCTTTTAAATCTTCCACGAACTTATTAATTTTCACTGTTATCACCGCCTTCTAAGTCTGCACGAGAAACGATTTTACATTTACATGGTAACTTGTGCATTGCAAGACGTAATGCTTCACGGGCAACCTCTTCGGACACGCCTGCAATCTCAAACATAACACGACCTGGTTTTACTACTGCTACCCAGTACTCCAGAGCGCCTTTTCCGGAACCCATTCGAGTCTCAGCTGGTTTAGCTGTTACCGGTTTATCCGGGAAAATCTTAATCCAAACTTTACCGCCACGTTTGATGTAACGGGTCATAGCAACACGGGCTGCCTCGATCTGATTAGATCTGATCCAACATGGCTCAGTAGCAACAAGACCGAAATCACCATAGTTGATAACATTGCCTCTAAGGGCTTTTCCTCTCATGGAGCCACGGAATTGTTTACGACGTTTTACTCTTTTTGGCATTAACATTATTTATCGCTCCCTTCCTTAGTTCCTTTTGTCGGAAGAATCTCACCATTGTAGATCCATGCCTTAACACCAACTTTACCATATGTGGTGTCTGCTTCCGCAAAGCCATAGTCGATATCTGCACGAAGTGTCTGAAGCGGGATTGTTCCCTCGCTGTAGAACTCTGTACGAGCCATATCAGCTCCGCCGAGACGTCCGGATACGGAAGTCTTGATTCCCTTAGCGCCAGCCTTCATTGTTCTCTGCATTGTGGACTTCATAGCACGTCTGAAGGAAATACGATTCTCAAGCTGAAGAGCAATGTTCTCAGCAACCAGCTGTGCATCTTTGTCCGGTCTCTTAACTTCTTTGATGTCAACGATAAGCTTCTTGTCTGTGTATTTCTGAAGCTCAGCTTTAACTTTCTCGATCTCTGCGCCGCCCTTACCGATTACGATACCAGGTTTTGCTGTGTAGATGATGATCTTAACTCTGTCAGATGCTCTCTCGATCTCGATTTTGGAAACACCTGCGCTGTATAATTTCTTTTTAAGGAATGTTCTGATGTTGTAGTCTTCTACCAGGTAGTCAGCAAACTTGTCTTCTGCATACCATCTGGAATCCCAATCCTTGATAACTCCGACTCTAAGGCCATGCGGATTAACTTTCTGTCCCATGCTTTTCCTCCTTACCTTTCATCAAGCACAACTGTGATATGGCTAGTTCTCTTCTCGATTCTGTAAGCTCTACCCTGTGCTCTCGGCTGAATTCTCTTCATTGTAGGTCCCTTATCTGCATAGCATGCTGCAACATAAAGGTTGTCTGCGTTCATTCCGTTGTTGTTCTCAGCGTTTGCTACTGCTGACTCAAGCAGTTTTTTGATCACGCTGGAAGCGTATCTCGGATTGTATGTCAGGATACCAAGTGCTGTCTGTACATCTTTGCCACGGATCGCATCTAATACGTAGCAGGCTTTCTGAACAGAAATTCTTGCATAAGATAACTTTGCAGACGGCCTTGTCTCTCTATTATTCTCATTTCTGGCTCTCTTTATCTGGCTTCTATGTCCTTTTGCCATCTTAAAGTGCCTCCTTTCTTAAATTCGATATCTAAGTTATCTGCCAGCTGTCTTAAATTGACAGCGGGCAGTTATAAATCTGATGACTAGCGTACTCCGGACTTCTTCTCGTCTTTTCCGTGTCCTCTGTAAGTTCTTGTTGCAACGAACTCACCAAGTTTGTGTCCTACCATATCCTCTGTGATATATACCGGCACATGTTTTCTTCCGTCATGAACAGCGATTGTGTGTCCTACGAAAGACGGGAAGATTGTGGAACGGCGAGACCAAGTTTTGATTACGGATTTATCATTTGAAGCGTTAAGAGCGTCTACTTTTTTAAGTAAGCTCTGGTCTGCAAAAGGTCCTTTTTTCAGTGAACGAGACATGCTTTCTCCTCCTTATTATTTCGATAATGCTTTTCCATCGCGTCTTCTTACGATGTACTTGTTGGACTGTTTGTTTTTCTTTCTGGTCTTCAGGCCGAGAGCAGGTTTGCCCCACGGTGTGCAAGGACCTGGGCGTCCGATACCGGTCTTACCTTCACCACCACCATGTGGATGGTCATTCGGGTTCATTACGGAACCACGAACTGTAGGTCTGATACCCATGTTACGTTTACGTCCGGCTTTACCGATGTTAATAAGGTTGTGATCTCCGTTTCCGATTACACCAACAGTTGCGCGGCATACGATCGGAACCATTCTCATCTCACCTGAAGGAAGACGAAGTGTTGCGTACTTTCCTTCTTTAGCCATGAGCTGTGCGCCGTTTCCTGCAGAACGAACCATCTGTCCGCCTTTTCCAGGATGAAGCTCAATGTTGTGAACCATAGTACCAACCGGGATAAGCTCCAGTGGGAGGCAGTTTCCAACACGAACCTCAGCTTCCGGACCATTGTAAACCTTCTGGCCTACTTTAAGTCCCTCTGGAGCGAGGATGTAAGCTTTCTCGCCATCTGCGTAGCAGATCAGAGCGATGTTAGCTGTTCTGTTCGGATCGTACTCGATTGTTTTAACTGTTGCAGGGATTCCATCTTTTCTTCTCTTGAAGTCGATGATTCTGTATTTTCTTCTGCTTCCGCCACCCTGATGTCTTACAGTGATCTTACCCTGATTGTTACGTCCAGCGTTCTTCTTAAGGGAAGTAACGAGGGATTTCTCTGGTTTTGCAGCTGTAATCTCAGAGAAGTCGGAACCAGTCATATGTCTTCTTGACGGTGTATATGGGTTATAGCTTTTGATTCCCATGATGTTTCTCCTTTCGAATTTGTTCTCGTGCTTTCGTGCACATATTCGGACTTATCTGTTAATTAAAGTCCCTCAAAAATCTCGATATCTTTGCTCTCTTCTGTAAGAGCTACGATAGCTTTTTTAGTCTTAGCAGTTTTTCCAACTACCATTCCACGGCGTTTTTTCTTTCCATCACTGTTGATGGTGTTTACGCTCTTAACTTTTGTTCCCTCGAACATCTTCTCAACAGCCTCTTTGATCTGAGTCTTGTTAGCTTCCGGATGTACAAGGAATGTATATTTCTTCTCACCCATGTCTGCCATGGATTTCTCTGTGATAACCGGACGGATGATTACGTCATAGTACTGAATACTTGCCATTATGCGTATACCTCCTCGATAGATGCAACGGCATCCTTTGTAACAACTACGGTGTTGTGTTTCATAACATCGTATGTGTTGATTGTAGCCGGTGTTGCAGTTTCCACGTCAGCGATGTTTCTTGCGGAAAGAACTACGTTCTGATCGTTGTCAGCTGTGATTACAAGAGCTTTCTCTGCTTTCAGGTTTGTAAGAACCTTCTGCATCTCTTTTGTCTTAACCTCAGCAAGTGCAAGGCTGTCAACAACAACAAGTTTATTATCCTGAACCTTGGATGTCAGAGCGGATTTAAGAGCTGCTCTTCTTTCCTTCTTGTTCATTTTCACTTCATAATCTCTCGGAACCGGAGCGAATACAACACCGCCGCCTGTCCACTGTGGTGCACGGATGGAACCCTGTCTTGCATGACCTGTTCCTTTCTGTCTCCACGGTTTTCTTCCGCCGCCTCTTACCTCAGAACGAGTTTTCGCTTTCTGAGTTCCCTGACGGTTATTTGCAAGCTGACGAACAACTGCAAGATGAACGAGATGCTCGTTGATCTCAACGCCGAATACTGCGTCATTCAGCTCCATTGTGCCAACTTCATTGCCTTCCATATTATAAACAGTTACATTAGCCATTCTGATGCTCCTCCTTTCCTATTATAAGGACTTTACTGTCTCTTTGATTGTAACCAAAGATTTCTTAGGTCCTGGAACAGCACCCTTAACTAACAGTAAGTTATTTTCTGTATCTACACGTACGATCTCAAGATTCTGAACAGTTACCTGAACATGTCCCATGTGACCTGGCATATGTTTTCCTTTGAAAACCTTGCTCGGATCGGAGCAAGCGCCGTTGGAACCTGCATGACGATGATATTTAGAACCGTGAGCCATAGGTCCTCTGGACTGGCCATGTCTCTTGATGGCGCCCTGGAAGCCTTTACCTTTGGAAACTGCAGTAGCATCGATATGATCTCCTGCTGCAAAGATATCAGCCTTGATCTCCTGTCCAACCTCATACTCGCCGGCATTGTCAAATCTGAACTCTTTTACAAATCTCTTTACAGCTACACCAGCTTTGTCAAAGTGGCCTTTCTCCGGTTTGTTGACCAGTTTCTCTCTGATCTCGCCGAAGCCAACCTGAACTGATGTGTATCCATCGTTCTCCTCAGTTTTAACCTGAGTTACAACGCAAGGACCTGCCTGTAAAACAGTTACCGGAATTAACATTCCATCTTCATTGAAGATCTGAGTCATTCCGACTTTAGTAGCTAAAATAGCTTTCTTCATTTCTTTCTTCCTCCTTATAGCGGATTACCATTCGGTAATCATATAGTTAATGTCAAATGACATTATTAGCGGTTTTTCATCTTGATATCGATGTGAACACCAGCCGGCATTTCCAGTCTGGAAAGTGCATCTACTGTTTTCTGAGTTGGTGTCAGGATATCGATAAGTCTCTTATGTGTTCTCTGCTCAAACTGCTCTCTGGAATCTTTGTATTTATGAACAGCTCTTAAGATTGTAACAACCTCTTTCTTAGTAGGAAGCGGAACCGGTCCACTTACCATTGCTCCGTTCTTCTTTACTGTCTCGATGATCTTTGCTGCAGATGCATCAACGAGCTGATGATCATATGCCTTTAATGTGATTCTCATTACCTGATTTGCCATAAAAAAAGTCTCCTCCTATTCGTACTTATATAGCAGTACGACAAGCGGCGACTGTACACATCTCCGTGTGTGTCATGGTATATTTGCACACACGTCCCATCCCAAGATGGTTATTGAACTTTGTACAGTGACTTGTCGTCAGTTTCCTAACTTGACATTCGCTCCACGGAAAACCTGCCAGTGTGGCAGCAACCTCGCGCTTCATAGCTATCAATGTCACAGCAAGGATTAGTATATACGATGATTCTTCAGAATGCAAGCCTTTTTTTTAATTTTTTTGATTTTTTTTAAAAAAGAAGAAAATGGCTCATTTCTGAACCATTTTCTTCTTATATAATAGGTACTTATTTTATTCTTCCATATCGTCCACATCACCACTGATGATATCCGAGTAATCAAACAGTGTAACCTTCGTGATGTCATCCTTAACGATATCCGGTGCATCACCGGCTTTCTTTACGCGGCTTGCAAGCTGCGCTGCGGAATAAGACGGCATCGCAAGGCTTCCAATGGTAACCGGCTCCTCTTCCTCTTCCGGAACCTCTTCGACCTTTCCGGCCGGATGCGGCTTTCTGTTTTCTTCAACCGTACGTTCTGCCATTTCCAGTCTGGAAAGCATATCTGCTTCTTCTGAAGTGGCTGCTGCAATCTCTTTCTTAAGTTCCGCATGAGCTTCACTTGCGGCAGTCTGTGCAGTCTGCTGTATGGCAGCCTTCTTTTTATTCTCCGAATAGCCTGTAACATCCTCTTCGTCAATTTCATCTACGAAACCGCCCGTACGGACCTTACGCTTATCTGCTTTTTTATTTTTGTGTTTTCGTGCCTTTTCTTCCTGAATGATCTCTTTTTCTTCTTCCTTCATTCTTCTGGCACGTGCTTTTTCTTCCTGCTTCAGTTCTTTCCTAGACTTCACATAACCCGGTTCCGGATCGTTCACATCTTCCTCAATATCATCCGGCTCTTTCTTCCAGAGCTCTGCGATCACATACAGGATGATCAGGAACAATACGACCAGACCAAGAATGATCAGGCCTTCAATACTTTCTGTAGCCACCATAAGATATCCCACATAGCCAATGGTAACTACAACTTTCGGAACATAATCTCCAACCTTAATGGTAAAAGTCTTTCCTCCGGAAACGGACTGATCTGTTACTGTTCCGGTTCCCTTGGAGGCATCGAGATTGGTGATCGTATATTTATATGTCTCGGAATCTTTCTGTACAAGGATCGGAGTACCTGCGCTGATCGCAGAACTCTTCTCCGGGATCGCATATGTAACAGATCCGACTGGGAGGTTCGTTGCCTTATCGGATTTATCCACGATCACTGTTCTCACCCCGAAGAACGTCGGAAGAACAAGTCCCAGTACACAGATCAGTGTGCATATCACAACAAAATGTACGATAAATTTCAATACTTTTGACATAGGTAATCTTCCTCTTTCATATTTGTAGGTACTTTGAAGCGGAAAGGGATACAGCGGGAATCGGTCTTCCTTTCCGTCTGTATCCCTTTATATTCCACATCCGCAGGAATCTACCATTTTCCGCGGACTGCTCTGTTCCAACTGATTACTGGTTGCTTAAATACTGTTCAATGCTCTCCATCGCTGCATTCTCATCATCACCGTTGGCAGACAGTGTAATCTCTTCTCCAGCGTCAAGTCCCAGAGTCATCATTCCCATAATGCTCTTTGCATTGACTCTTTTTTTGCCAATCTCAACATAAATTTCACTGTTAAACTGGCTTGCCACCTGAACAAGCTGTGCTACAGGTCTTGCCTCCAGTCCAGTGGATAAGTTGATAGTGATTGGTTTTTTAATCATAATAGCTCCTCCTTGTTCTCCCGCAGCTCATCTGCGATCTCACTCAGCTTGCGAAGCCGGTGATTCACACCTGATTTGCCCACCTGCGGATTCAACATCATACCTAATTCTTTCAGTGTGGCATCCGGATACTGCAGTCTCAGCCTGGCTATCTGTGCCAGTCCATCGCTTAAGCTCTCAAAGCCGATAGTTCTGCTGATCAGCTGTATATCTTCCACCTGTCTCACTGCCGCATTTACCGTTTTATTGATATTCGCAGCCTCACAGTTCACCTTGCGGTTTACCGTGTTACGCATTTCCTTAAGTATCCGGATGTTCTCCAGATCCATAAGGGCTACGTTCGCTTCCATGACTGCCAGCATGTCAACGATCTGTGCGCCCTCCTTCACATAGACCACATATGATTTCTTGCGCACCACAATTTTAGCTTCTACGTGAAAACTGCGGATAATCCCCTGTAATTGTTCTGCTTTCCTGCTGTCCGGACACACGATCTCAAAATGATACCCTTTCTCTGGATCACTGATCGAACCGGACGACAAAAAAGTACCGCGAATAAATGCCCGCTTGCAACAGTTCATCTGAACCACAAGCGAATTATCCATTTCAAGTAAACCGGTTTCGTTATCCACAGAAAGCTTTGTCCCCTGCAGTACTTCCTCTGTTCTGGCAGGATCCGTAACCTCAACAAGATATACCTTACCCCGTTTGAGATGAGATCCTTCCCGGATAACAATCGCTGTCTCTATATTAAAGGTTTTTCGCAATAATGTAAAGCTTTTTCTTGCAACTGCTTCATTTTCTGTCTGGATCCATAGTTTTCTGTTTCCATCCGACATTTTTTCCACACGGCCGCAGCCGCAGAGCAGTGCCGCCAGTTCTGCCACCTGACAGTGCCTGGCCAGACTAAGCTGTCCTGCAAGTTCTTCTTTGACTTTTCCTGAAAATGACATCCCGAACCCTCTTTTACTGTTTCCCTGCCACCCTTTTCATCGCGGCAGTTATTTTTTCAGAAGTCTGTCCTTCTCCGCATCCCTGTGCTCCAGGCGGATGCCGTATTCATCCGATTTGGAAAGCCTGGAAAAAAGTTCTCTGGCAATAGTAACAGAACGATGTTTTCCCCCTGTACATCCGATACCGATCACAAGGCTTGTTTTCCCTTCTTTAATGTAGTTAGGGATCAGAAAACGGATCATATCCTCCAGTTTGTCCGCGAAGGCTTTCGCCGTATCACTGGCCATCACATAATTGAACACTTCATCGTCAAGGCCTGTCAGAGGACGCAGTTCATCCACATAATAGGGATTGGGAAGAAATCGCACATCAAACACAAGATCTGCATCTGCCGGGATTCCATACTTAAAGCCGAAGGAAAGCACAGAGATCATGATATTGCTGAACTCTCTGTCATCCACAAAGATCTTTTCGATTTCCTGGCGAAGCTCCCTGGTAAGCAGATGGCTGGTATCAATGATATAATCCGCACGTTTCCGGAGAAATTTTGTTTTCTCACGTTCCAGGCGGATTCCCTCATCCACTCTCCCTGCTCTTGCCAGCGGGTGGCTTCTTCTGGATTCTTTATAGCGTTTTACAAGGACAGAATCCTCTGCATCCATAAACAGGATCTCGTAATCATACCCGGTCTGCTTCATACGGTCCAGAACTACTTCCAGTTCATCAAGGGCACTTCCGCTTCTGGCATCGATCCCCAGAGCCACATTTCTAACATTTTCGCTCTGCATCTCAGGAAGAAGGGAAGCAAATTTTTCCAGAAGCTGGATTGGAAGATTATCCACGCAGAAATATCCCATATCCTCCAACATTTTAAGTGCAGCTGTTTTTCCTGCTCCTGACACTCCTGTAACGATCACAAAACGCATAGTCTCTCTTCCTTTCCATTTCTTCTTCCGTTATCTGTAAAGCGTACATACGCATTCCTGTTCCCTCTGTTTCATATCCTGGGTATCTGAAAGCCGGGCTACGCTGAGGCTTTTAGGTCTGTGCGATCGGATCCACAGACAAGTAAGTGGTATAATTATTTTGAAAACGATGTACCAGAAATGGTCATCAGGCTTCAAAATCACCCAGGAACTTCACCTCCGGTTCCAGCGTAACTCCATATTTCTTATAAACGATATCCCTGACATTATCCATCAGCGTGCGGACATCCCTGGCAGTTGCACCGCCTGCATTGATCACAAAGCCACAGTGTTTCTCAGAAACCTGTGCACCACCTACCTGATATCCAGCAAGACCGCTGTCCATGATCAGCTTACCTGCAAAATATCCCTCCGGTCTCTTAAAGGTACTTCCAGCACTGGGATACTCCAACGGCTGTTTGGTGGTACGACGGATCGTCAGATCTTTCATGGTCTCACGGATCACTTCCGGATTTCCCTCCTTCAGCTGTAGCTTTGCTTCCAGCACGATATAACCTGCGGTTTTGATGATGCTGGTACGATATCCCAATTCCAGTTTATCTGCCGGAAGGGTAACGATCTCTCCCTCCTCATCCATCACAGTTATCTCTGTGAGAACATCCTTCATCTCGCCGCCATAGGCACCTGCATTCATCACAACCGCACCGCCCATAGTTCCCGGGATCCCGCCTGCAAACTCAAAGCCTGTAAGAGCTGCATTTTTTGCTGCTGCTGCCACCGATGAAAGCAGCGCACCTGCCTGTACGGTGATCTCTGTTCCTTCTACGGTAACGGCAGACATATTTTTGTAGATCTGGATAACCGCGCCACGATAACCGCCGTCTCCTACCAGAAGATTACTTCCGTTTCCGAGGATAAAATAAGGGATCGCACTTTCTTTACAGATTTTTACGATACGCCCCACATCTGTGTCTTTATCCGGCATCAAAAAATAATCCGCCGGACCTCCGATCTTAAAAGTTGTATGACGGCTCATTGCTTCGCCTGTAAAAACACGTTCTTCTCCAAGAAGATCGCAGAACTTTTTTATGATTTCTGAATTCACTTTTTATTTCCTCAGTCTTTCTGTTTTATTTCTGTAAAGCAGACATTACTGTTCCGCCTTGACTCATGCTCATGAACTGGATCTGTCCGTGATCTGCGCTCAATTTCTCATTTGCTGTCAGCTGTGTGAAACGTTTCCGGCTGACAGTATATCCCGCACAACTTCTCCCGCCAGCAGATATCCCGCAGTCCCTGTCACAAAGGAAATATTTCCTTCGGCAGGCTTCTTCACCATAGTTCTTCTCCGTCTGAAAAGCTTTTCTTTTGCCGGTTGTTCTCTGGAATACAGTACTTTGAGTTTACGTATTCCCTGTTTACGCAGTTCTTTTTTTATGATCCTGGCCGCCGGGCATACTGTGGTCCTGCTGATATCCGCAACCTCAAGTCTAGACGGGTCTATCTTGTCCCCGATGTCCAGGCAGGAGATCACAGGCACACGTCCCTCCCTTGCTCTGCTGATCAGAAGCAGTTTTGACGACAGTGTTCCCATTGTATCCACAATATAATCAAAGGAACGCAATTCAAACATTCCCGCAGTCTCCTCATTATAAAAGGTTTCGTAGGTATGCACCAAAATATTCTCATCAATATCCCGGATTCTCTTCTTGGCCGCCTCTACCTTGCTCATTCCCAGAGTAGAATGAAGTGCCAGCACCTGGCTTCCGATATTCGTCAATGTGATCTTTTCATGATCGATCAGTGTCAGACTCCCCACACCGCAGCGCGCAAGTGACTCTGCCACCTGTGATCCGGCTCCGCCAAGACCGAATACTGCAATTTTCGCCCTGCTGAGTTTTTTTACACCTGTATTTCCAACGAGCAATTCCATACGTGAAAAAGCATCCTGCATATCCGTCCTCCTGACACTGTTTTTTCTTTTGATTGAGAAAGACAGCGCCTGTCCGCCGCTGTCTATATTCCTTTTTATTATACTATCTCTGTCCGTAAATGTACAGATATTCTTGTTTTTTAAGATTTTCGCATAAAAAATTTACATTTTCTCATACTATTCCCATACAATCCCACAAGGAGGTTCTGTCCATGCTTCAACAGCTGATTCTGTGCTTTATCGGTTTCTGTGCCGGGATCATCGTTGCAGGAGGTGTCTCCGGACTGCTGATCGGCCTTTCCATTGTTCCCCGCTATGCAGGTATCACGCATACAGCTGACCAGATTTTTCTTTATGAAGATCTGACACTTCTGGGAACAGTTGCCGGAACCGTCGTCACCCTGTTTCCGATCAGAATTCCGCTGGGACCTTTTTTCCTGGCTGTCTGCGGAGTATTTTTCGGAATTTTCCTGGGCGGCTGGATCCTTGCACTGGCAGAGATCGCAAAAGTCTTTCCCGTCTTTGCCAGACGGCTGAAGCTCTCTCAGGGGCTTTCTCCGGTAATAATTTCCATTGCTGCCGGAAAAGCCCTGGGCTCCCTGTTTTATTATGCCATGAGCTGGATGTAATTCTTACTGTCACTCTACCATCTCACGAAAGGATTTTCCATATGCAAAATATCAACGAAAAAAAATATGAACAATATGTCAAGCAGCTTACTCCCACCCACAGTCTGCCGCTGAATATGGCAAAAGCTTTTCTCACGGGCGGACTGATCTGTCTTCTTGGACAGGTTATCTTAAACACAGCACAGGCTCTCGGTGCAGATGCTTCCGATTCCAGAACCTGGTGTTCTGTCCTTCTCATTCTCTTAAGCGTCCTTCTCACGGGCTTTGGTATTTATCCCAAAATCGGCAAATTCGGCGGTGCAGGAAGTCTTGTTCCCATTACCGGATTCGCCAACTCAGTGGCTGCATCCGCCATTGAGTTCCGGGCAGAAGGACAGGTTTTCGGCATAGGGTGCAAGATCTTTACTATTGCAGGTCCTGTGATCCTCTACGGCATCTTAAGCGCCTGGGGACTGGGTGTGATCTATTATATCCTAAAGATCCTGGAGGTGATATCATGAGCAAAAATCTCAGACTTGGCGCAGCCAGCATTGCATTTTCACAGCCTTTGTATATCGAAAGCGCCGCATCCATCGTCAGTCAGAAAGAGGCGGACGGTCCTCTTGGAGATCTTTTTGACCTGGTCTGTGAAGATCCCATGTTTGGCTGTGACACCTGGGAATCTGCGGAAAGCACACTGCAGAAAGAAACTGCCACTCAGGCCATAAGCAAAGCCGGACTGAGCTCCGAAGATATCCATCTGATGTTCGCCGGAGATCTTCTCGCTCAGACATCAGCCACCTGTTTCGGCTCCGCTGGACTTGGAATTCCCTTTTACGGTCTTTACGGCGCCTGCTCCACCATAGGGGAAGCACTTTCTCTCGGTTCCCTTGCTCTGACCGCCGGATTCGGCACACGGGTCTTATGTGCCACCTCCAGCCATTTCGCAAGTGCGGAAAAAGAATTTCGTTTTCCTCTGGGATACGGAAACCAGCGGCCGTTTTCTGCCACCTGGACAGTAACCGGAAGCGGTGCCTGTATCCTAAGTACATCTCCTCCCGGAGAAAAAGCTCCTCTGCGCTCCGGCAAAGGCTGTGCTGCTATCACTGGCCTTACTGCCGGCCGTGTGATGGATTACGGTCTCAGGGATTCCATGAACATGGGAGGCTGTATGGCTCCTGCAGCCTGCGATACCATTGCACGAAGCTTTTCGGATTTCGGGCGGACGCCTTCGGATTATGATGCCGTCTTTACCGGGGATCTGGGGATCATCGGGCAGAAAATTTTCCTGGATCTTCTGGAGGAACAAAATATCCGGCTTTCTCCCATTCATAAAGACTGCGGTATCCTGATCTATGACAATCCTTCTCAGGACACCCACGCAGGAGGAAGCGGCTGCGGCTGTTCTGCTGTAGTCCTTGCCTCCTATATCCTTCCGAAGATTGTATCCGGAGAATGGAAGCGGATCCTTTTTGTACCAACAGGAGCGCTTCTTTCCAAAGTAAGCTTTAATGAAGGTGACAGTATTCCGGGTATTGCCCACGGAGTTGTCATCGAGCATATGGAGGTATGAGCATGGATTACTTTAACGCATTCTGGTTCGGTGGCCTTGTCTGTGCCCTGATCCAGATCCTTCTGGACAAGACAAAGCTGATGCCTGGCCGTGTGATGGTACTTCTGGTATGCAGCGGCGCCCTGTTAAGTGCCGTTGGCGTCTACCGGCCGCTGGTGGATTTTGCAGGTGCCGGGGCCTCCGTCCCGCTGATCGGTTTCGGACATGTATTATGGGAGGGTATGAAAAAAGCCATTGAAGAAGACGGCATCCTTGGGCTTTTTACAGGAGGCTTCACTGCCTGTGCTGCCGGAGTTTCCTCCGCCCTGATCTTCTCTTATCTGGCCAGTCTCTTCTTCCGTCCAAAAATGAAAAAATAATATTCCGGGAAAGGAGTTTTTTCTCATGAGTGATACTCTTTATCTGCAGCTGGATCAGAACATTGAAGTCACCAACCCACATGTATATCTTCAGGATATCGCTGCACTTTCCATGAGTGACCCCAAAATCCTCAATCGTCTGCGGGTCATGCCTGTGATCGTTCTGGATGTGAAAAAGCCCGGACGCTATGTGATGTCTGTCTCGGATCTTCTGAAAAAGATCCAGAAGCTGGAACCCTCCATTGATATTTCTCCCATCGGGGAAACGGATTTTATCATCACCTACCGCATCAGCTCTGCCACAGGGAAAATTTTCCGGTATGTGAAAATCCTTTTTGTATGCCTGGTTTCCTTTTTCGGCGCCGCTTTTTCCATTATGACCTTTAATAATGACGTAGATATGGGCAGCCTTTTTAGCCAGTTTTACACTCTTGTTACGGGAAAAAGTTCCTCCGGCTTTACCATCCTGGAGATTTCCTACTCCATCGGGATCGGCCTCGGCGTACTGATCTTCTTTAATCATTTCGGGCATCTGAAGCTAAGCGATGATCCCACACCTATGCAGGTGCAGATGCGGACCTATGAGGATGATGTAAACCGGACACTGATTGAACAGGCTGCACGAACAGAAAATCCAGAAACTGACTCATAACCAGAGTCCACTCTCATATCCGTACAATTCCGCCGCCTGTCGCACAAAAAAAGCTCCCTGCAGATTTCTCTGCAAAGAGCTTTTTTTATATAATATGGGTTTACTTTTTTTCTGAAATGATATTTACAGAAGTCCTCCGATGGATAAGAACAGAGGAGCAAATACCAGTGATACAATAGTCATAAGCTTGATCAGGATGTTAATGGAAGGCCCTGATGTATCTTTGAACGGATCGCCGACTGTATCGCCGACAACGGCTGCTTTGTGCGCCTCGCTGCCTTTTCCGCCATGATGACCTGTCTCGATGTATTTTTTTGCATTATCCCATGCACCACCTGCGTTGGACATGAAGATCGCCATCAGTACACCTGTTACAAGAGCACCGGAAAGAAGTCCTCCAAGAGCCTCAACGCCAAGAACAACACCTACGATAACCGGAACAACGACCGCCATGATTCCAGGAAGCATCATCTCGTGAAGAGCTGCTGTTGTGGAGATCGCAACGCATGATTTGTAATCCGGTTTCTCGGTACCCTTCATGATACCCGGTTTCTCACGGAACTGGCGTCTTACTTCCTCGATCATCTTGTAAGCAGCCTTGGAAACGGATTCCATTGTGAAGGCCGAGAAGAGGAATGTAAGCATACCACCGATAAAGATACCGATCGTAACACGAGGAGCAAGGATATTGATCGCATCCAGATTTACTGCATTCGCATAAGATACAAACAGAGCAAGCGCTGTAAGAGCTGCGGAACCGATCGCGAAGCCTTTACCCATAGCTGCTGTTGTGTTACCTACAGAATCAAGCTTATCTGTGATCTCACGAACTGACTCATCCAGACCTGACATCTCTGCAATACCACCGGCATTGTCAGCGATGGGTCCATACGCGTCAACGGCAACTGTGATTCCTGTTGTGGAAAGCATACCAACTGCTGCAAGAGCGATTCCGTATAATCCATCCACACCGTATGCTACAAAAATACCAACACAGATCAGCAGGATCGGGAATGCTGTAGATTTCATACCTACTGCGATACCACTGATGATAGTTGTAGCTGCACCTGTCTCAGACTGCTCGCCGATTCCCTGAACCGGTTTATAATCTGCAGATGTGTAATACTCTGTAATGTTTCCGATGATGACACCGACAACAAGACCTGCGATCACAGCGATGGCTGCCTTCATGTCTCCGAAGAGAGTCTTGCTGAGGATCAGGGACACAATGATAACAAGTGTTGCAGATACATAGCTTCCTCTTGTGAGGGCTTTCTGCGGATTGGAATTATCATCACCTTTTACAAAGAATGTTGCAATGATGGATGCGATCAGTCCACAGCCTGCAATAGCCAGCGGATAGAGAACACCGGAAACTGCTCCGGCTACCGCACCAAGTGTAAGGGCAGATACCAGAGATCCTACATAGGACTCAAAAAGGTCTGCACCCATACCAGCAACATCACCTACGTTATCACCTACGTTATCCGCGATAACAGCCGGGTTACGAGGGTCATCCTCCGGGATTCCTGCCTCAACCTTACCTACAAGGTCAGCTCCTACGTCAGCTGCCTTTGTATAGATTCCACCACCAACACGTGCAAACAGTGCGATGGAAGAAGCACCAAGGCTGAATCCAGAAAGTACGTCAACGTTCTTTGTGATGATATACACAACGCTGACACCCAGTGCACCAAGACCTGCAACACACATACCCATAACAGCACCGCCGGAGAATGCAATGGAAAGAGCCTTGTTCATTCCTCCCTCTTTTGCTGCATTTGCTGTTCTTACATTAGCCTTTGTTGCAACGGTCATACCGCAGTATCCTGCGATTGTTGAAAACAGAGCACCTACTACGAAGCAGATTGCTGTTACCCAGCTTCCAACTCCGATTCCGATCAGTACAAAAAGTACGGCTACAAAAATAACCAGGATCTTGTACTCTGCTGTTAAGAAGGCGCGGGCACCTTCTGCGATCGCACCTGCGATCTCCTTCATTCTGTCTGTTCCTGCATCCTGCTTGCTGACCTTCGCTGCAAGGTATGCTGCGAACAGAAGTGCCAGTACTGCTGCCACCGGCACCAAATACATGTAGTTTTCCACTCTTTTTACCTCCGTTCATGTATTGTTAATACTTTATCACATTATTTTGCATATTTCAAATAGAATTTTCACTTATTTTTTTGTTAATACTGTGATATAATAAAAATTTATATAAATGGGATAAAAATTTTTTATATTATTGCTCGCATTTTTTCAGTTTCAGACAGCTTATATAATAGGAAGTTTTTTATATCTCTATTTGGACAAAATTTCCATTTTTCTTTCCAGAAGATTTTTTTCCAATAATTGTTTTTCTGCATTTTCGAATCCAATTCGTTCTATAGTCTCGGCAAAACGTTCTCCCTTTAATCCCTGGTCCTTAAAAAGCAGGATTGCCTTCTCAATAACATCCAGTGCCTCTTCCTCTGACGTAAAGATCCGGTTCAGGGCCTTTCCATGAGAAATTTTCTTTCCCCAGCGTCCACCGATATAGATCTTGAATCCGTAGGTACCGTCCGGGATGGAATGGAATGGACATTTTCCCACACACCTTCCGCAGTGTCTGCAAAGCTCCTCATCAATGTGCAGTTTCCCGTCAACGACTTTCGCCACTTTGTTTGGACATGCAGCTTCAATGGCACATTTTTTGCAGCCCTTGCATGCCTCGCTGTCAAAGTGCGGGATCCTCTGTCCGATGATCCCCACATCATTCAGATTTGGTTTCACACAGTTATTCGGGCATCCGCCTACTGCGATCTTAAATTTATGCGGCAGTGCAACCTGACGGTAGCCTTTATAGAATCTCCGAAAAATCTCTTCTGAAATTGCATAGGAATCCAGAAGTCCATACTGACAGGTGGTTCCCTTGCAGGATACTACCGGTCGGACCTTTGCTCCTGTTCCTCCTGTCTCCAGACCTTCCTTCGCAATAAATTCCTGAAACTCTTCGATCTTTTCGTAGGGGATTCCCTGGATCTCCACGGAAAGCCTGGTCGTGTAGGTAAGATTTCCGTTGCCGAATTTCTCTGCTGCTTCCGCCATACATCTGTGCTGTGCCGCTGTCACCTTTCCGTTTACAGTGATCACCCGTGCAGAAAATTCATCGGTTCCCCGGTTATTTAAAAACCCCTGCCCCTTCAGTCTTTTCTCTTCCTCTTTGCTTACAGTTAATGCTGACATATTTCCTCCTCCTGGTCTCACCGGCATTCCGATACTTTCCCACGGTATCGTTGCCCTGTATTTTGCAATGTTGAAATCGTTTTCACGTACTTCCTACTATACCACTTGAAGATGTATTTGAGAAATGATATTATTTTATAAAAATGATAGGTTTTACCTATATACCAATTTACAATAAAAGGAGATTCCATATGACCATCCGCCATCTCACTGTTTTTGCGGCCGTTGCGGAACAGGGCTCCATGAGTGCTGCTGCCAAACATCTTTATCTTTCCCAGCCAACAGTCAGTCAGGCCATCCGTGAGCTGGAAGCTCATTATAACGGCCTTCTCTTTGAACGTCTTGGAAAAAAGCTTTATCTCACAGAACGGGGAAAGCTTCTTCTTCCCCATGCCCGTGAAATGATCCGCCAGTTTCAGCAGCTGGAAGAGCTGATGCAGAACCAGGGACAGTCTTCCACCCTGAAGCTTGGTTCCACCCTCACTGTGGGAACCTGCCTGACCCCATCCATTATCCTGGATCTGCAGAAAAAAATCCCGGACCTTGACGTTTACTCCTTTGTCACCAACACGCAAAATATCGAACAGAAGCTTCTGCGTTCTGAGCTGGACGCTGCTGTGGTAGAAGGTGAGATTCATTCCCCGGACCTTGTCGTTCTTCCCATCATCGACGACTGTCTGGTCCTTGCCGCCGGAAAAAAGCATCCGTTTTACCGCAGAGGACGCATCCATGTCCAGGAGCTGAACAACCAGAAATTTGCAGTCCGGGAATATGGAAGCGGTACCAGACAGCTTTTTGAGGATTACACCCTTCGCCATGATCTGAAGATCCGAACTGCCTGGGAAGCCAACAGTCCGCGGGCACTGCTGAACGCAGTGCTGTATAACCAGATGCTCTCTGTTATGTCCATCCGTCTTATGCATCATGAGATCCGTCACCGTTCAGTCCGGGTCTTCTGCAACGAAGCAGGGGAATGGAACCGGAAATTCAAGCTGGTCTATCACAAGAATAAGTTTCTTACCCCTGCTATCTTTGAGCTGGAAAAGATCCTTCACACCTATCAGCAGCTGGAACTACCCTCTGTCATGGGTGTTCTGGAACAGGAATAAGCAGGGGACTTACCTGATCCAGTAAAAAAACGGCCGCACATATCGCTCTTACGATATGTACAGCCGTTTTTCGTTTTTTCTCACCCGACAGGGTCGGATCTTTTTTTGAACCGGATATTTAGTTTGATTCGTTGAACACGTTTTTATCCAGTGCACCGTTCTGGTGTGCAACGATGGTTGTGCAGACTGCATCACCGGTAATGTTAACCGCTGTTCTGGTCATATCCAGGATACGGTCAATACCCATGATCAGACCAATTGCCTCAACCGGAAGTCCTACAGAGTTAAATACCATGGTCAGAGTAACAAGACCAACACTTGGTACACCGGCAGTTCCTACGGAAGCAAGGGTTGCAGTTCCGATAACTGTCACATAATCCATCGGACTTAAGTGGATACCGAAGGCCTGTGCCGCAAATACTACGGCAACACCCTGCATGATAGAGGTACCGTCCATGTTGATGGTAGCTCCAAGAGGAATGGTGAATGAAGAAATCTTCTTGGAAACACCCACTTTTTTGGACAGGGTATCAATGGACATCGGGATCGTGGCATTGGATGTAGCTGTTGAGAATGCAAATGCCATAACCGGGAAAAATTTCTTGATGAATTTTATCGGATTCAGTCCTGTGAAGATCTTCAGCAGGATCTGGTATACGCCGAAGCACTGGATTGCCAGTGCAAGGAGAACACCGATCATATATTTTGCCAGCGGGATAAACGCGCTGAAACCGATGTTTGCAAAGGTTCTGCTGATAAGGCAGAATACACCGATCGGTGCAAGTGCCATGATCATCATGGTCATCTCCATCATGATGTCATTGAACTGGCTGAAAAAGTTCGCTACTGTCTCTGCGCGCTCCCCCATTTTCGCAAGGATCACACCCACGATCAGGGCAAATACGATAACCTGAAGCATGGTTCCGCTTGCCAGGGAATTGATCGGATTATCCGGAATGATATTCAGGATGGTATCCGTAAGAGAGGTCGCCTCCATAGTCTCCACAGAGGAAGCGGAGGACTGAATAGAGCTCATATCAAGTCCCACACCCGGATTGATCAGATTACCTACCATCAGAGCAACCGAAACAGCCAGAGCTGTAGTCGCCAGATAAAATACCAGTGTTCTCACACCTACGGTTCCAAGCTTCTTGGTATCACCGATGGACATACTTCCGCAGACAAGGGAACAGAATACCAACGGTACAACCAGCATTTTCATCAGACGGATAAATCCCTGTCCGATCACATAAAGGATTCCCTCCACGATCACATCTTTCTTGAAGCTGCTGTCAGGAACCAGGTAACAGAGAATGATTCCCAGTATCGCACCTGCGATCAGCGCCACAAAGATCTTCGTGGTAAGGCCCATTTTCTTTTTCTGCTGTGTTTTCTCTTTTATATTTTTCTCTTTCATTCTAGTCCTCCGCTCTTTCATCCATATATTCTTTCAGCGATGCTTTCCAGTCCGGCATGTCATACACTTCAATAATACGGAGGATAAAATTATCAAGGACGGCATATGGCGGTCTGACAGAAGAAAGATCTGACTGCTCTGTCGGCACGGATCTCAGTTCGATCTCCTTTCCTGCAAGGCGAAGGATCTCGGTTGCAAACTCATAACGGTTGCATACACCGCTGCAGGTTACGTGATAAGTTCCATATTCGTTGGTATCGATAAGATACAGGATCATTCTTGCCAGATCCTTGGCGCTGGTCGGTGATCCGAACTGATCCGAAGCAACGGAAAGCGCCTGGCCTTTTTCTGCTGTCTCCAGCACACGGTTTACAAAATTGTTTCCGCCTTTTCCGTATACCCAGTTGCTTCGGATAATGAAATGTTTGTGTGTAAACTCTTTTACATAGTTCTCTCCGGCTCTCTTGGAACGGCCGTAAACAGTCAGCGGATTGGTATCGTCAAACTCTGTATACGGTTTTTTGCTCTTTCCGTCGAAAACATCATCTGTGGAAAGCTGGACGATCTTTGCCCCGCATTTTCTTGCCACGATGCTTAAGTTTCTTGCTCCCAGTGCGTTGACACGGTATGCATGTTCCGGATTCTTCTCACACTCATCGGTATCTGTGATACCGGTGCAGTTGATGATCACATCCGGACGGTTAATGGAACCGAAGTTGATCACTTCATCTGTGTCTGTGATATCCAGCTCATCAAGATCTGTGTTCAGAGTCTCGATCTGCATTGGATCCAGAACATCATTCAGTGCCCGTCCGATCTGTCCGTTGGCACCTGCGATCCATACTTTTAACATCTTTCTACCTCCCTGGTGTAATATGTGTGATATATAAAATAAAGAGACATTGATTTAGATCAAAACCAATGCCCCTTTAACCTATATACTGTAATATATTTTATCAATATCACAAAAAACTGTCAAGAAAAAAGCCCCTGTTTCCATAAGGTTCCTGCTGCTGATGTTACTGCCCACCAGCAGTATTTCCTCAAGATGTTTTTGTGAACAGAATTTACAGAAATCCTGAGGATCGGGAGTTCCATAACTCCCGATTTTGTATTGTAAATTCTGTCCCATGAATTATAATCTAAACAGGAGATCATCTAAAAACACATACAAAGGAGAAACTTATGAAAAAGCTAAAAAAATTAACATCTCTGCTATTTCTGTTCTGCTGTCTTTGCTTCTGTCTGATCCTGTTTCCACAGACAGCCCGGGCAGGCTCTCTTACGCCAACCGCACAGGACAATCTCAATGTCAGGTTACGCCGTACCTCTGATCTTATTCCTGTTTCCGGCGGATACATGAGGGTCTTCCACCAGAAAAATTCTGTCGGCGTTGAATATTACGATAATGATCTGAAGATCAGAAGCAAGCGCAAGATCAACATGGAGCTTCCACTGTGGGGTGGCTTTTATGCCGGATCTGACGGATATTATCTGGTAGAAGGCCAGACAAACAACAAAGAAAACGATTCCGCTGAGGTCATCCGCGTTATCCGCTACGATACAAGCTGGAACCGGAACGGTGCAGCAGCAATTACCAGTAACCCGGAGCTTTTTGGCGGTGAGGTCCGCACGCCCTTTGACTATGGCTGTGTGGAAATGACAGAAAGCAACGGCAAACTCTATGTTGTTACCGGTCACGAAGGATATGTGGATCCCTCTGTCGGTCAGGGACATCAGGGCTTCCTTATGGTCGAGATCGACCAGGCAACCATGAAAGGAAAGATCGTTTCCTGCGATCTGTGGCATTCCTTTGCACAGTATATCAAATCACAAGGTTCTTATCTCTACGTACTGGAGCAGAGTGAGGGTTCACGATGTACAATTCTTTCCAGATACGACAGCACTACACTTGCCTGCACCACCATAGAGCTTTTGCCATACGGAGGCTCACATACTTCTGTGTGGGCACTGGCCTGCTACGCAAGCGTTGACGGCATGGCTGTTTCCTCTGACAGTGTATTATGCGTTGGCACTTCCATCGATCAGTCCAAATATGATAAGGTATCTGAAAACACGCCTCATAACCTTTATCTGTCCGTCACACCAATGTCTGACTTTTCCGAAAAAGCAACCATTACCAGGAAGCTTACCAACTTTACAGGCGGAGGAAAAAGCTTTGCGGGCGTAAAGATCACCAAAATAAATGACAACCGTTTTATGATTTCCTGGGAAGAATACGTCTCCGACGATAACAAGAAAAACTCTTCCGCTAACGATCCGCTCTCTTCCAGCACCCTTCATTATCTTTTTGTGGACGGAAAGGGAAAGAGTCTCAGCAAAGAGTTTACAACAGCTGCTCCGATTTCTGATTGTCAGCCTGTGGTAAAGGATTCCAGGGTCGTTTATTATGCTTCAAACTCCAACACCTTGAACTTTTATTCCATTAATTCCGACAACGGAAAAGCTGACAAAAAAACTTACCATATCGCAGGTGACAACGCAACCTGGAATTTCAAAAACGGTATCCTTACGATCTCCGGCTACGGACCACTTTCTATTTCCACAGAGGAAAACCACCGATACCCGGTCTCTTCAACAAAAGGCTGGTTTTCCTTCTCCAACGATTCCTCCTGGAAAGCTATCAAAAACCAGATCAGAAAGGTAATAATAAAGCCCGGGATCACAAGTATTTCCGAAAGGGCCTTTGTTTCTCTTCCTGAGCTGAAAGAAGTGGACATCCAGAAAGGGGTCACAAAGATCGGAAAAGAAGCTTTCGCCTACTGTGACAAGCTATCCAGGATCAACATACCTGATACTGTTAAAAGCATTGGAACGGATGCTGTGTGGGGCGGCTACGGGTATGTCAACTCTCATGCATATTTTTGCAAGATCCATGCTCCGTACGGCTCTTACGCAGTTACATATGCCAAGAAAAACAATATCAGCTATGCATGCAATATTTCCGATGCAGCTGTAACAGGGATCAAAAAAACATATACCTATACAGGCTCTGACATAAAGCCCGTTCCAACCGTAACTCTTGGAAAAGCAAAGCTTTCTGGCATCAATGATTATCATGTGACATACCAGAACAATAAAAAAGCAGGAACTGCTACCCTGAAGATCATCGGTGATTACCATTTCTACGGAACCATCACCTTAAATTTCCAGATCACTCCTGCAGCCACACCAAAGCCACAGACTGCAAAAACATTCCGGGATGCTTATAATGTCTACACAGTCAATACCACCGGGACTTCCGTAGCACTGAAGGGACCACGTTCACGCAATACTGTCACTGCAAAGATTCCGGCCACTGTCAAAGCTAACGGAAAAACCTACAAAGTCACAGCCATTGCAGCCAATGCCTTCAAAAACTGTAAAAACCTGAAACAGGTAACGATTTCAGGAAATATCACAAGCATAGGTGCCGGAGCCTTCCAGGGATGCACAAGTCTTCGTACTGTAAAAATCGGTTCCCGAGTTTCTGCGATCGGCACAAAAGCTTTCTGTGACTGTAAGGCCCTTACCTCTGTCACCATACAGACAGGACGTCTTACTTCCAAAAGCTCAGGTAAATATATCTTCACAAGAGCAGGTCAGAATAATTACAAAAAACTGACTGTAAAGGTTCCGGCAAGCAGACTTTCCTCTTACAAAAAGCTGTTTCAGAGCCAGGGTCTGTCCACACAGGCCAGGGTTATCAAATAGTCAGGATCGTACCTTGCATTTCCACGCCCCTTATGCTATACTCAGTTTCGCTGCAAAAGCCCGCAAAAACCAAGGTCGTACAGGGCTTACAAGGCGGTCACCGCCTATAAATGTGCCGAGTGTTCGTGACCTTCCACTCGTAAAACAAAACTAAAGGAGAATAAAAAACATGAAAAACAAAGGTACTCATTTTCTGGTACAGGGAGCTGCCATTGCAGCTGTATATGTTGTCCTGACACTGGTATTCGCGCCACTTAGCTTCGGTGAAGTTCAGATCCGGTTTTCCGAGGCGCTGACCGTGCTTCCGTTCTTCACACCGGCTGCCATCCCGGGACTGTTCGTGGGATGTATCATCGCCAATCTTCTTGGCGGTGCGATTCCGGTTGACATCATTTTCGGAAGCATTGCCACACTTATCGGTGCATTCTTTACCTACAAGCTTCGCAATACAGGCAAATGGACAGCCCCAATCCCGCCGATCGTTTCCAACATTGTGATCGTTCCTCTTGTGCTTCGTTACGGATATGGCATTAACCTTCCTATCCCGTTTATGATGCTCACAGTAGGAGCCGGCGAATTTATCTCAGCCGGTGTGATCGGTATGATCCTTCTTGGAGCACTTTCCAAATACAAAAATGTACTTTTTCATAAAAAAGCAGCAGTCTGACTAAATCTGCTGCCCACAAAAAGGAGCCATGAGAAAACAGCAGCATTTCTCATGGCTCTCTTTTATTTTTTCTCTGCGGATTCCTGCAGACTGCGCAGGATCCTCTTTTCCATTCTGGATACCTGTACCTGGGATACGCCAAGCTCATGGGCGATCTCCATCTGGGTCATGTTCTGAAAATACCGCATATAGATCAGCCTCCGCTCCTTTGCCTCCAGAGTTCCCAGTATCTCTTCCAGAAAAATCCTGTCCAGTACTTTTTCCTGCCGGTTTTCTTTTTCCGGAAGCTTGTCCATCAGAGAAATCTCCGTTCCCTCACCCTGATAGATCGTTTTGTGAAGAGATTCCACCTCTGCACCGGATTCCATGGTCATTACCAGTTCTTCTATGGAAATTCCCATTTCCTCTGCCATTTCTCCCGTCGTAGGTTCCCGCTCCAGCCGGCGTGTCAGTGCTTCTCTCACCTGATAGATCCTGTAGTGGTTTTCCTTCAGAGAACGGCTTACCTTCAGTATCCCGTCGTCCCTGAGATAACGTTTGATCTCTCCGATGATCATGGGAACGGCATAGGTGGAAAATTTCACATCATAGGACATGTCAAACTTATCCACAGCTTTCAGAAGTCCGATGCTGCCGATCTGGAACAGATCCTCCATCTCCACCCCTCGTCCCAGAAAACGCTTTGCCACACTGTATATCAGTCCTGTATTTTCCTCAAACAAAAGATCTCTTGCCGCTTTATCCCCCTGGTGTGCACGCCCGATGAGGACAAGAGTACGATCCATAGTTACCTCCTGATGATCTTTTTCATGTGCACTGTAGTTCCACGGCCAACCTCCGATTCCACCTGAAGCTCATCCATAAACGCCTCCATGAATGTAAACCCCATACCGGAGCGGTCTTTATCAGCCTTTGTGGTAAACAGAGGCTCCATGGCTTTTTTGATATCCGGGATCCCGGCTCCGTGATCTGTCACATCTACCTGAAGCTCCTGCCCCCGGAGACGACATTCTACCCGAATCTTATGTATCTCCCCTTCATACCCGTGTATGATGCAGTTGGTCACTGCCTCCGATACTGCGGTCTTCAGATCCGAAATTTCCTCCAGCGTAGGATTCAGCTGTGTGCAGAATGAAGCCACAGCAACTCTTGCCAGTGCTTCATTTACCGGTCTGCTGTCAAAAATGATCGTCATTTCATTTGTGTTTTCCATCATAAACACCCTCCTGTTCACCTGCCGATTTTTTAATTCCACAGATTTCAATATATTTTCCCACTCCGGATAGCCGCAGAAGCTTTGCAATATGACTGTTCACATTGACAACCTGCACACATTTCCCCCTCATGCCAAGTGCCCGGTACCTACCCATCAGCAGACCGATCCCGGAACTGTCCATAAAAACGGTCTCTGAGAAATCAAAAATCATATTTTTTATATAGTTATGTCCAATAATTCGGTCTGAATCTCTCCGAATCTCATCAGAAGCCGGATGATCCAGTTCCGCCGGAAGATGTACAGTCAGCACGGTTCCGGATTTTTCAAAACCTGATGTCATTCTATCATTCCCCCATTTTTGATTTTTTATTCCATTTCTCATGACCAAAGGGTAAAAAAAGAGGAATGCGCCAACGCACATTCCCCTTATCCGAGGTTTCTCCTCTGTATGAGTTATGATATTTTTTATTCTGTATAACCTCCATCGTAAGAGGAATCCTCATATCCTCCGTCACTGTAGCTGCTGTCTTCTCCGGAATCTCCGTCAGAGCTCTGTGCATCTTCTCCATCCGAAGCTGCGGCATCCGCTCCAGCTTCAGCTGTTCCATCTGTGCTGCTGTCAACACTGGACGTTCCGTCAGAAGCTCCGCTCTCAATCCCGCTTACACCGGTCTTTCCGCTGATAGTACTGTAAATTCCCTTTGCAGAATCTGACAGTGTATCCACATATACCTTCTGGAGTTCCAGCGCCGCTGTATCCAGATCCTCCTGCTGCATGGCAGTATATGCATTAAACAAAGCCTCATAGCTCTGACTGCGTTTCTGCTCTTCCTCTGCCTGCTTGGCAACTGCATCTGCCGTATCACTGGACTGGGCAGCTTCTCCCTGAGCTTTGGTAAGCTCCACGCTCTGGCTGGAAAGAGAATCACTGTACTGTATGATCTGCTGATTGGCCTGCCTGTAAATATCCTGTTTCACAGCCGGCAGTACAAGGAGCCAGAATGCTGCCGCCCCTGCCGCAAATCCAAGTACCGTGGTAAAGAAAAGTGATATCTTTGATCTTTCTTTATAAGACGACGGCCTTACAACGATTTCTCCTGAAATATTATCATTCTCATTTTTTTCATTTCCAAACAAGCCCTTACGCCCTTTTTCCATCTTTGTGGTAACACCCGTCTGCTCGTCAACTTCACGCAGGAAACGAAGTGTGGTGGTATTGGTCTTGTCGATCCTGGCTGCTTTTTTCAGGGTTCTTCTCGCCTTATTCCACTCCTGATTCTTCATCTGGATCAGAGCAAGAAGATGATACCCCTTGATCAGCTTGGGATTCTGGGACAGGATCTTTTTCAGGCGGATGGCCGCCATATCCTCATGGCCTTCCCTGCACATGGCGAGGGCATTGTTATATTTCTTGATGCTTTCGTTGATTGTTTCCAGTTTGTTCTGGTTTGCCTGAAGCCTGGCAATATATTCTGAAGCCAGATTTCGGTTCTTCTGGATATTCTTGCTGATGACCCACTCACTCAGTGCGGCAACCACCTCACCGGTCTCAAAATATACAAGACCAAGAAGATTTCTTGCACGGATATTCCGTTTGTCATAAGCAAGACTTTGCTTCAGACAGCTGATCGCCCCGGACAGATCCCGGATGCTGGCTTTTTCCAGCCCCTGATTATAATAAAGCTTGGAAAGATAATCCACCTTCTTCTGGATCAGTACATTGGCTCCACAGTGCGGACAATAATCCAGATCTGTATCCGTCAGGAACGCTCCACAGTTTATGCAGTTCATCCACTTCTCCTTATCTTACACGTCTGTTGCTCTTGACCTCACGCAGCATCTCCTGGAGTACATCCATGATATCTGTGATCTCCCGGTCATAAATGACACCTTCTACATCTGCCACATCCAGACATGGTTCAAATTTCTTCAGTTCCTCTTCGTAATCGATCATAATTTTTTCCTCCTGATCACAGCCTTGATCTCACCGACCAGATAAAGGGATCCTACACAGAACAGCATTCCATCCTCACCTTTTTCCTTTACTGCCCGTTCAAAAGCTGCTGGAACATCCTCTATTGCTTCCACTTCCGGGACTCCGTCTTCACGGAAGATCTCCGCAAGCTCTTCTACCGGAACTTTGCGGTATCCGCCTACCTGTGTGACGATCACATGTCGAAAACGGATCCTGCTACAGATCGTGCGGATCATATCTGTATAGTCCTTGTCATCCACTGCGGAAAACAGCAGAGTCAGAGGAAATTCCTTCTGGAAATGTTCTGCTGTCTCTACAAACTTCTCAACACCGTCTTCGTTATGTGCGCCATCCACGATCACACCCGGAAGAACCGTTTCCATCCTTCCCTGCCAGCGTGTTTTTGCCATACCAGCCTTCAGAGCCTCCAGAGATACCGGAATCTGATCTTCCAGTACCTGAATGGTTTTCACCGCAAGAGCTGCATTCATAACCTGATAACGGGCGATAAACGGTATATCAAATACGGTATCGCCATATGTCTCGTCCTTAAGAGAAAACCGGATTCCATCCTTTGTGATCTTATGGATCTCTGTGTCTTCCCGTTTCAGCTCATAATATGGACATCCCAGCTTCTCTGCATGCTCACGCATCACTCCGGCCGCATCCGGATCATTTCCATCGTAGATCACCGGAACCCCCGGCACCATGATCCCTGCCTTCTCTCCTGCGATCTCGGAAACTGTATTTCCAAGATACTGCATATGATCGAGGCTGATGGATGTGATCACACAGGCTGCCGGATTCTCCACAGCAGTGGTTGCATCCAGACGTCCGCCAAGACCGGTCTCCAGTGTTACATAGTCCACGCCGGCTTCTGCAAAGATCACCATTCCCATCAGAAGGAGTGTCTCAAAATAGGTGGGATGATAGCTTCCCTCCGCAACCAGCTCATCGGAAAGCTTTTTAACTTTTTCAAAAGCACGAAGGAAAGTATCGTCATCGATCACTTCCTCGTTGATCTGAAAACGCTCGTTGATCTCCACCAGATGAGGAGATGTAAAAAGTCCGCAGGAATATCCTGCTTCCCGAAGGACCGATGTGATAAAAGCACAGGTACTTCCCTTTCCGTTGGTTCCTGCCACATGGATCACACGGAATTTCCTCTGCGGATTTCCAAGTCTTCTTAAGCATTCTCTGGTATGGTCCAGGCTGTTCTTAGTAGTAAATCTCGGTATATCTTCAATATACGCAACTGCTTCTTCGTAATTCATAAAAAAAACCATCACTTATCTATAATGTATTCGTAAAGAACTTTTGGGGAGAAAAGCTTCTCCCCTCCTGTTCGTTACGATACCATTATATAATAGTGGTGGAAGATGTCCAGTCCTAATCGTAATATTTTATCCGACATTTTTTGTATCGGAGTATCTTTTCTATGCCATTTACTGGTTGTCTGTACTGTTTTCTTCACCGGAATCTTCTGTGGATTCCGTTTCTGACGCTGTATCCGTTTCCTCCATTGACCCTGTATCAGAACTGCTCTTTTCACTATCAAGTTTCCACTTGCTGTCAGCGAGCAGCGCATAGACCGCCCGGTCATGGCTCTTTGTCATGGCCTTTCTTGTGGAACTGTTGCTTCGCTGCACTACCGAGAGCCGGTCAAAATCATCCAGTTCCTTTCCGGTAATGATCAGCTTGGTAGGATTCACGTAAACCGTATCATACCATTCTCCGTTGATCTTCACCTGGCTGGACGGCGTAAAGTTTGTTCCCTGGATATAATAGGTGTGATCCGTCTCAGACACAACCTGAATGGAATCCAGCGTGGTATCATAGATTCCCATACGCATCTTTGTCCGCTCAAAAGGATTCTCTCCGTCATATGTATACTGCTTTCCGTAGAGAAGATCGTACTGCAGGGTCTCCAGATCCACCTGATAATTTTTGGTGTTTCTTCTTGCCTGATGATACTTGAAAACATTTCCCTCATGGATACCTACACGGTCCATAACCTCTGCTGCCATCTGGTATGCCGCAAGATTTTCTTTCTTTTTCTTGAGTCCGAAATTATCCCACATCACATACTCTGTCTGGAACAGATATTTATTCTCCACATCCTCCACGGTCAGTCCCATGGTCGGCAGATGATCACCATACATGACCAGTACCACATCCTCCGGATAATCTGCCAGCCTGTCAGTCAGCTCTTTGACAAAATTATCCATCTCATGGATCTGATTTACATAATACTCCCACTTATTATTCAGCTCGTCAGTAGGTGCCCCGGAAACTGTGATCTCCGGATTTTCCAGTACCGGTTCTGAAGGATAATCTCCATGTCCCTGTACGGAAATAGTATATACATAATCAGGCCCTTCTGTGGAATCCAGACACTTGACGATCTCATCGGTGAGGACACTGTCCTTGGTCCAGCCCAACGAGTTCTTCTGGTTTTCATCCTTCATATACTCTGCCGAAGTGAAGGAATCAAATCCCAGATTCGGAAAAATACTTCTTCTTCCGTAGAAATTCGCCTCATTATTATGTACTGCATGAGCAGTATAGCCCAGATTCTTCAGAACATACGGTGCGCTCTCACAGGTAGTTTCCTTAAGGATACTCTTGTAAGGATACTCTCCCGGTCCAAAATAATGAAGGCTCATTCCGGTAATGGATTCAAACTCAGTATTTGCGGTTCCGGCTCCTACGGAAGGTACCTTATAATATCCGGAGGAATACTCCTTCATCAGCTTTCTGAAATTCGGGATAGGATCTTCTGACAGCTCCAGATAATTTACCAGCGTAGGATCAAAAAAGGACTCCAGCTGTAAAAACAGAATATTCGGATGACTGCCTTCTTTCGTTTCCGGAAGATTTTCTTCCGACTTCTCGATCCTTTTGATCTCGCTTTTGGAATAGTCTCTCGGGGCACTGATTCCGGTATTAAAGATCGTCGTTGCCAGACAGTAAGGATATCCGTAATCCTCATAAGCTATGGCAATGTTTCCAAAATAATTGGAAAGAACTCTTTTTTCCAGAGCAAGCTGTGTGATTCCTCCAAATGCAAGAACCCCAACCAGGACCAGCGGAATATTCACCTTATATTTCAGCTTGCCTCTGTACTTCGGCGACCTTATCAGGATGATCAGAAGGATCAGAACCGCAATTCCCAGAAGAGCTGCACCTATGATCATCTGGGTATGGGTCAGATATTTTTTTGCAATACTGAGACCATCTGTCAGATTCTTCACATCCGGTCCTGTAAACGGTGTGACACGGTTGAGAAGAAGCACACCGTTTACGATTCCCAGAAACAGCCATAAGCTGCCCACAAAGATACGCCAGAAAATTCTCTTTCGGAAGAGATAAACAATCAGCATCGTCGTAAAGATAAACGCTGCATTATAAGCAAATACAAGCGGCTTTGTGGTCATGTAGGTCCACGCCTCTGTGAACGAGTGCCTGCATATGGCCTCGATCACAAAGTACAGGACTGCACAGCCCAGAGCCTGAAGTATCAGCGAAATCTTATTGAAAAAGTTACACCACTTCATTAAAACACTCCTTCGTTATTTCACCATCTGTGTTAACTGCAGGTTCACTTTCTCTTTCATCTCTTTGTATTTCTCAAGTTTCTCCTTCTCTGCCTCTACCTTGGCTGCAGGTGCCTTGTTCACAAAATTCGGATTGTTCAGCATTCCCTCGCAGCGTGCGATCTCTTTTGTAAGACGCTCCTGCTCTTTTGTGAGACGTTCGATCTCTTTTTCACGGTCGATCAGATCCTCCAGCGGCAGATAAACCACACCGTCTGCCACAACGATGGATACCGCATCCTCACCGATTCCGTTCTTATCCTGCTGTACGTGGATCTCTTTTGCAAACGCAAGGTTTGTAAAGGATTTCTTGCAGGACTCAAAACGTGCACAGCACTCTGCATCCTTGCCTACGATGTAGATATTGGTCTTTCTGTTCTGCGGTACGTTCATCTCGTTTCTGGTGTTACGGATTCCACGTACAACCTCCTGGAAGCTTGAAATTGCTTTCTCAGCATCTGCAAAATCCATCTCGTCTCTGTATACCGGCCAGTCGGAGATCATGATGGACTCTTCATCCGGAAGCAGTGTGCAGTAGATCTCTTCTGTTATAAACGGCATGAACGGATGAAGAAGCTTCAGTCCCTGTGTCAGCGCAGTGCGGAGTGTCCACAGTGCATCGTTTGCTGCTGCCGGGTTTTCCTCTGCCTTCCACAGTCTTACCTTTGCCATCTCGATATACCAGTCACAGAGCTCATCCCACAGGAAATCATAGACCTTCTGTACGGCAATTCCAAGCTCATATTTATCCATATTCTCAGTAACATCACGGATCACTGTGTTCAGTCTGGAAAGGATCCATTTATCCTCGTTGCACAGTGCGTTCAGGTCTTCCGGCGCTGTTACTGTCTTGCCCTCCAGGTTCATCATAATGAAACGGGAAGCATTCCAGATCTTATTTGCAAAGTTACGGCTGGATTCTACACGCTCCCAGTAGAAACGCATATCATTTCCAGGTGCATTACCTGTCATCAGTGTCAGACGAAGGGCATCTGCGCCGTATTTGTCGATAACCTCCAGCGGATCGATACCGTTTCCAAGAGACTTACTCATCTTACGTCCCTGTGAGTCACGTACCAGACCGTGGATCAGTACATGGTGGAACGGTGTCTCACCGGTCTGCTCCAGTGCGGAGAATACCATACGGATAACCCAGAAGAAGATGATATCATATCCGGTTACCAGAACATCTGTAGGATAGAAATACTCAAGCTCCGGTGTCTTATCCGGCCATCCAAGTGTGGAGAACGGCCACAGTGCGGAACTGAACCAGGTATCCAGAGTGTCCTCATCCTGATGCATATGTGTGCATCCGCATTTCGGGCATTTCTCCGGCATCTCTCTTCCAACCACCATCTCACCGCACTCATCGCAGTAATAAGCCGGGATCCTGTGTCCCCACCAAAGCTGACGGGAAATACACCAGTCACGGATATTCTCCAGCCAGTGCAGGTAAGTCTTGTCAAAACGTGCCGGAACAAACTGAAGGTTTCCGTCGTCCAGAGTTTTGATAGCAGCTTTTGCCATTTCGTCCATTTTTACAAACCACTGTGGTTTGATCATCGGCTCTACCGTTGTACCGCAGCGATCATGGGTACCAACGCTGTGACTGTGCGGAACAACTTTTACAAGGAGTCCCTGCTCTTTCAGGTCTTCTACCATGGCCTTACGTGCCTCGTAACGGTCCATACCTGCATATTTTCCGCCAAGGCTGTTGATAGTCGCATCATCGTTAAGGATATTGATCTCCTCAAGATTATGGCGACGTCCAACCTCGAAGTCATTGGGGTCATGTGCCGGTGTAATCTTAACGCAGCCTGTTCCGAATTCCTTGTCAACATACTCATCGGCAATAACCGGGATCTCTCTGTCTGTAAGAGGAAGTTTCAGCATCTTGCCTACAAGATCTTTATATCTCTCATCCTCCGGATTTACAGCAACTGCTGTATCACCGAGAAGTGTCTCCGGACGAGTGGTTGCGATCTCAACGAAACGTCCTTCCTCACCTACGATCGGATAATTGATGTGCCAGAAATATCCATCCTGGTCCTCATGTACAACCTCTGCATCGGAAATAGAAGTCTGGCATACCGGACACCAGTTGATGATCCTGGAACCTTTGTAAATATATCCTTTTTCATAGAGACGGATAAATACCTCCTGAACAGCCTTGGAGCAGCCTTCATCCATGGTAAAGCGCTCGCGCTCCCAGTCTGCAGATGCACCCAGTTTTTTCAGCTGGTTGATGATCTTTCCGCCGTACTCTTCTTTCCATGCCCAGGCATGTTTCATAAATTCCTCGCGGCCGATCTCGTTCTTGTCGATACCTTCTTTACGAAGTTTCTCTGTTACCTTAACCTCTGTAGCGATGGCTGCATGGTCTGTTCCCGGCTGCCAGAGAGCCTCATAACCCTGCATTCTCTTGAAACGGATCAGGATATCCTGCATGGTCTCATCCAGTGCATGGCCCATATGCAGCTGTCCGGTTACATTGGGCGGCGGCATTACGATTGTGAAAGGTTTTTTGTCCGGATTTACTTTTGCATGGAAGTATCCGTTGTCCATCCATTTTTTGTACAGACGATCCTCAATACCCTTGGGATCATAAGTCTTTGCAAGTTCTTTGCTCATGTTTTCCTCCTGAATCTTTCTGATTATAGGAACCTTAAAATGCTCCTGTTTTCTGCAAGAAAAAACACGCCCTCCACACAAAAGCCAATAACTAATGTGCGAAGGGCGATCATTCTCGCGGTACCACCTTCATTATCCGGAAAAAACATCTGTTATTCCCGTCTATCTCTTGTCCCTTAACGCGGGGTACGTGAAAACCTACACAGCAGCATCTGCATCTGTTCTGCATTTCTGCTTTCAGTTTCCCGGCTCCTAAGCTACCTTCTGCAGTCCTCCATCTGAAAATGCCTTTCAGCCTGCGCTTCTCTTGCGTCTGTGCATTTCTCTCTGTCAGCGTAGATCTGCATACTCCTCTTATTCAACACCTTTGCCATGTTCCTACTATAATGAAATTTTCTTTTTTTGTCAAGACAGAGGCCTTATTTCAAAACTAAAAATCAAAATAAAAAAGAATATCTCCACCGGTTATTTTTTCCAATGGAGATATTTTTTTATCTATCTTTCTTTTATTGTTTTGTACTCCTTCTCAATGCCTGCGATCAGTGTTTTCATTGTATATTCCAGAATTTCATTTCCGAATGCTTCCGATGATTCTCGGACCGGATGACGTCCTGCAATACCGATCAGATTACTCTCATCTTCTTTTACCTGTCCAAAGTCAACCAGTTCCGGCCGAACAGCCATTACAATAGATGTCTCATTTGCTCCGGCATGATCATTCTGATATTTCAGTCTCTCATCATCCGCATAGGTCCATGCTGTCATAATGCACAGTCCGTATTTTTCTTCTGCCTCTTCCTTCATTTCCTGAAATGCATTTGTTGACGGACCGTGTCCATGTCCCACAACGATGCGGACTCCTGCTCTGGAAAGCTGTGCAAAAATACTGCGCAACAGATCCTGAAACAGTCCCTTTTCCATCCAGTAAGCACTGCCCTTCATCTGCTGGGCACAATAAGTATTCAGTGCGCCCTCTGTATTGATATCCATTCCATAAAATACAGTTCCCCGATCATCAAATAAACGGTCAGGTCCCATGAACAGCATCGGAAGCACTACACCACCGACCTTTTCTGCCACCCGGACAAACAGTTCTTTTGACTGGATCCCGTCAGCTCCAAGAGGCATATGCGGACCATGCCATTCCAGTGTGCCAAGTGGCAGATAGGCAACCGGCATCTCCTTTATCCTCTGTACACATTCTTCCGGAAGTAATTCCTCGTATAATACTTTTTTCATGCTCGTCTCCTCCTTATCCTTTTACCGCTCCGGCAATTACTCCCTGTATGATCCATTTCTGGCAGACCATATAGAAAATAACGATTGGTATGATCGCCAACACCAGCATAGCCATCATAAGTCCCAGATCGATAGAGCCATATCCTCCTCTAAGATACTGGATCGCTACAGAGATCGTTTTGTATTCAGAGCCAATTACAAGATATGGAAGCAGATAGTCGTTCCAGATCCACATGGCATTCAGGATCGCAACTGTCATGACGGTAGGACGTATCACAGGAAGCACGACATTAAAGTAGATTTTCATAATAGAACAACCATCGATCATTGCCGCTTCTTCCAAAGAAACCGGGATTGATTTGATAAAACCTGTAAACATAAACACTGACAAGCCGGCGCCAAATCCTACATAGATAAACACAATGCCGATCAGATTGTCCAGCTTAAACATATTTGACACTTTAACAAGAGTAAACATAACCATCTGGAACGGTACGATCATTGCAAAAGCGAACAGATAATACAGTACCTTTGTAAAATGACTTTTTACACGTACCAGATACCATGCTGTCATCGAAGTCAGCAGAACAATAAGGACCACAGATGCTACAGTTATAAATAAAGTAATAAAAAATGCCTGTATAAAACCAGTCTTGATCAGACCCTCTCCATAATTCGCCATTTTTACAAAGGAGTCAGCATTAGGAAGTGCAAACGGTGTACTGTTGATATACAGCTTGCTCTTAAAGGAATTCATAAATACAATAATGATCGGGGCAATAAATAAAACCGAGATCACTGTAAGAATTACGATCATTGCTATTTCGCTTTTCTTGTTTTTCATCAGCTTTCAACCTCCTTACGCCGTGTGACAACAAGCTGCGTTACTGAGATTGCAGCTACGATCAGCAAGAACAGCACCGCTTTTGCCTGTCCTATTCCCTCATATCCCATCCTGTTGTAGAATGAATTATAGATGTCCAGTGCAACCAGCGAAGTTGATTTTCCCGGAAGTCCTGCTGTCAGAGCAAGGTTTAAGTCGAACATTTTAAATGCATTTGTCGTTGTCATAAACAGACAGATCGTAATTGCAGGCATGATCAGAGGCAGGATGATCTTTGTAACCATCTGTCTCCGGTTTACTCCATCGATAAGAGCCGCTTCCTTTACATCCTCTGAAATATTCTGGATAGCCGCAATGTAAATAACCATCATATATCCGATCATCTGCCAGTTCATGGCGATCACCATTCCCCAGAATCCGTATGAGGCCTTCACAGTAAGCGTTGTTTTGAAAAAAGCAAGAACACCATTGATGATCAGCTGCCAGATATAACCAAGTACGATTCCGCCCAGGAGATTTGGCATAAATATAACTGTTCGAAAAATATTTGTTCCACGGAGCTTTCTCGACAGCACATAGGCCAGTGCAAAAGCGATCAGATTGATAGTCACAAGATTTACAAGCACAAATTTAACGGTAAACCAGAGAGAAGCCAGGAAATCCTTATCCTGGAATGCAACTATATAATTGCTCAGTCCAACCCACTGTGCATCTGCCACAGTCGTAAATTTAGTAAATGAAAGATAAATTCCCAGTATAAATGGAATAATAAATGCAACTGTAAATGCGATCAGTGTTGGCAGTACCAATATCACAAATCTCTTTTTAAAAGCTTTTTCCATCTTTTACAAACCCTCTCTTTTATTACACAGGGCAGAAACATTTCTGTCTCTGCCCATGCTCTTCTACTATTGTGCGATCAGAGCTTTCTCCGATGCCCAGCAGTCGATTGTCTTCTTCACTACATCATCCCATTCCATACTTCCCTGTGCATACTCAAGAAGATAGCTTCCAAGCTGGTTTTTAAATTCCTGGCTCGGGAATGTTGCAAAATCCCAGTTGACCGTGTATAAAGAATCATCGTTCATATAAGTCAGCATATCCTGTACAAGCGGGTTATCCGGTCTTTCATCCTCTCCAAATGTGGTAAACGGAGGAATCATTCCAAGGATTCCATTACAGTATGCTTTTCCGCTGTCACTGTTGAACAGCCACTCAAGGAACTTCTGAGAAGCTTTCTGGTCAGCTTCATTAGCCTTGCTGTTTACACAGATATAGTTTTCTGTTCCAACACAGAGTCCCTGTTTTTCTTCTCCCTCTACTCCTGTGTAGATTGGAAGGAACTTAATATCATCCTCTTTGACTACGTTTCCATCCAGGTCATAGATCATTGCCCATCCCCAGTTTCCATTCTGGATCATAGCCACATCGCCCATTGCAAATTCTGCCATGGATTCCTCAACATTTTTAGCACCGACCATAGTTGGCTCTGTACATGAATTGTTCAGATAAAGATCAAAAATATTTTTGAAATTCTTATTGTATGTAAATTTGATCTCATCCAGATTATCTACGTCATCATCTTTATACTCATAGTAGATCGGAAGATTCATAAGATGTGTCTGCCAGCGCCAGTCTTCTCCAGGAGCAAATGAAGTAGATCCGAAAACTCCCTGGATTCCAAGATCATCTTTATGCTTTGTCATATCCTCTACTACAGTTTTAAGTGTGTCGAAATTTTTGATCTCTTTTGTATCTGAAATATCAACGGCTTTATCCGGAAGTGCAAAATACTTCTTCATAATTGCATCATTGTAGATGATTCCATATCCTTCTACCGCATACGGTATAGCATATACGCCATCTCCGTCTGTGATCGCCATATCTTTGTCAGTCAGCCATTCATAAATCTGGGAATCCTTCAGATCAGCACAGTAATCTTTCCAGGTCTGATAGCCGATCGGTCCGTTAACATTGAAAAGTGTCGGCATTTCTTTTTTGGAAAGCTCGGATTTTAATGTCTGCTCATAGGTTCCGCTTCCTGCCGTAACTACTTTCATATTGATTCCGGTTTCTTTTGTAAAGCTTCCTGCTACTTCTTCCCATTCAGCGGAAAGCTCAGATTTAAAATTCAGGAAATATACAGAGCCTGTATCTTCTTCGTCTGTATCTTTTTTGGCTGTATCTTCCTTGACGGTATCTTCTTTGGCGGTGTCTCCTCCGGAATTGCCAGTATTTCCGGCTGTTCCGCATCCTGCAAGAGTCAGCAGTGACATTGATGCCGCAATACCAGCGGCAATTAATTTTTTCGCTTTCATATTTTTCCTCCTATTTTTCATAATGACCAGGAATCCCCACACTGTCACGGATCTGCAGCAGATATTCATTTTCCTTTTCATCACATGGTCTCTCGACTCCATCCTGTAGATACAGCATGCCGTTTATGATACTTTTTGCCTGATATTCTACCGGCTGACTGATCGTAGACAGTGAGGGCGTTATGCGTTCCGAAAACGGAATACCGTCAAACGAAACTACAGATACGTCCTCCGGAATTCTGTAACCATGCTTCATGATCCAGGACATTACCTCTATCGCAACTTCATCGCTAAAACAAAACAATGCCGTTGGCAGCTTCTGAGGTACAAATATCTTCTCTATCACAGAAATCAGACTGCTTTTTTCATAGTCTCCATGGATCTGACCGATCAGGGACTCTTCTTGATCCAGCTGCATCTGCTTTACAGCTCTTAAAAATCCCCGTTTCCTTGCAATAAGGAAGCTGTCGTCCATTTCGTCAATGCAAAAGATGCCCCCTATCCTTCTGTGGCCAAGCTGGGCAAGATAGCATATGGTCTCATAGACAGAGCTTTCATTTTTTTCCATGATATTCAAACGCATTTCCGGTGACTGCATATGACAGACTTTAATCCTAAAATGTTCTTTTATATACGCTTCCTCTTCCCGTGAGAGCAGAAAAAGGCTAAAGCAGACTTCGATTCCTCTGATCTCCAGTTCTCTTAATGCTTCCAGTTTTTCCTCAAATCCTGAATTGCAATAACGGATAATACAGCCATATCCCATCTTACATGCAAACTCATTCAGATACCGAAACAACAGAAGCTGATACTGATTAATGTAGTTTGTCATTATAAAGCCGAACAGTTTTGACTTCTTACCAGCCAGATACTGTGCGTGAACGCTGGGATTATAATTGTACTTTCTGATGGTATCTACCACTCTTTTCTGCAGCTTCTCGCTGACTGGTTTGGAACGGTTGATAACACGGGAAACTGTAGCGATCGAACACCCGCTTTTTTTCGCGATAAATTTAATATCTATATTTGCCATATTTAAAATTCCTCCGGAAGAATTCTATGGTTACATTTTATAGGAAAACGTTTACATTTCAATTGTGAAATACTTACAAAATTAGCTTCAGGCAGATCATGGTCATCCCAGTCTTTCAGGATATTCATTACAAAACTGCCTGCATACAGGGAAATATGTAAAATTCCTGTATGCAGGCAGTCTTATCATTTCATTATTTTATTCCACGCTCTTCAGTGACTCTACCATATTGATCTTTTTCAGCTTAAAATGCATCACCATATTTACAAACATGGAGAATCCGAAGGTAATGAGCCCACTGTAGACAAAGCTTATTGGCTTGATATTTCTTCCGAACATCACCGCATCTACCTCAACGGTTGTGATCACATAACGGTGGAGGAAGATTCCGAACACTGCGCCTGCCAGAATCCCTATGAAGGACAGCAGGATATTTTCCCGGAATACATACTGGGAAACTTCGCCATCATAAAATCCCAGGACCTTCAATGTTGCAAGCTCTCTCTGACGCTCTGTGATATTGATGTTGTTCAGATTATACAGTACCACAAATGCCAGCATTCCGGCAGAAATGATCAGGACCCAGATCACCGCTCCGAGGGATCCCAGCATTCGCTCTACCTGACCTGCTGTGCTGCTTGTATAGCTGATACTTAAAGCTGCCGGATATTTCAGGATTGCATTTCCAAGAGTTTCCAGATCACTCTCTGCATCCTCTTTCATAGTATATACTGTACTTGAATATTCCGGTTTCTCTCCGAATGTTTTTTCATAACAGGGTGGGGTCATGTAAACGTAATGTCCCATATAGTTCTCCGTGACAGCAGTGATCTTTACTTTATATTTTCTGTTGTCTTTCTCCAGGGTAATCTCGTCTCCTGTTTTCACACCGATAAGAGAAGCCGTTTTTTCACAGATCACCGCTCCATCATCGGTAAGCTCATACTGCTCGTGGGACTTTCTGTCACGTAACGTTACATCCTCTTTAAAATTTTCCGTATTTTCCGGAACATACACATAGATACTGACACTTCCCTTTTCTTTTGGTGCCGTCATCTTGGTGAGCTGCACACGGGTATAGTGATCGATCTCGCTGTTTCCGTCCAGGAATTTCAGAAGATCCTTTTCCTGGCTGTCTGTGGCATCCTCATCATTGATCACCATGGCATCATAGTGCTGGATCTGGTCATATTGGAGAATCGCAATATCCATAATGGAGTCATAAAGTCCGAATCCTACAAGCATCAGTCCCATGCTTCCTGCAATTCCGAAAATGGTCATAAAAAGACGCTTTTTATAACGGAAAAGATTTCGCATGGACGATTTCCAGGAAAAGCTCAGATGCTTCCAGATAAAGCTAATCCGTTCAATAAGGATCCGTTTTCCTTCTTTCGGTGCAGGCGGACGCATCAGAGATGCCGGTGTTTCTGCCAGGGTCTTTGCGCAGGAAAACAGTGTAGCGCCCATAGTACAGATCACCGCTGCCCCGGAAGCGATCAGTGCATATTGTAACTCATAATCCAGCTGCATGTGATCGCCAATATTCCAGTACATGATTCCATACGCCTGGATAATGATAAACGGAAGAACCTTTTCTCCGAAAAGTACTCCTGCGATACTTCCACCTACTGTAGCCAGAAATGCGTAGCTGAGATACTTGGATGCAATGGATGCTTTTCCGTATCCTAGCGCTTTCATGGTTCCGATCTGGGTTCGCTGTTCCTCCACCATTCGTGTCATCGTGGTAAGACTGATCAGAGCCGCTACAAGGAAGAATATCATCGGAAAAACCTTTCCGATGTTTTTCAGTCGCTCTGCGTTATCACCAAAATCCGAATATTCTGGAAGGTCATTGCGGTCCGTGACGATCCACTCCGGTGTTTCAATATCATCCACCTCTTTCTGGGCATCCTCGATCTTCTGCTGGGCTTCCGCAATTTTGTCATCGGCTTCTTTTTTGCCGTCCTGATATTCTTTCTTTCCATCGGAAAGCTTCTTTTTGGCGTCCTCCAGGTCTTTTTTGGCGTCTTTTAATTTCTGTTCATTTTCCCGGATCTCTTTTTCACCATCCAGGAGCTTCTGTTCATTTGCATCCAGTTCTGCCTGACTGCTGGTAAGCTTTTCTGTGTTGGCCTGGATCTCTGCCTGACCGGCATTTAACTGGGCCTGTTTTTCCTCCAGCTGCTGCCGCCCTGAGCTGAGCTGAGCTCTGGCCGAATCCAGCTGGCTCTGGCCATCATCCAGAGTTGCCTGGTTTGCCGCAATTTCTTCTTTTGCCGCTGAAAGCTCAGCTTTCTTTGTTTCCAGCTCTTTTTTCCCTTTATCCAGTTCTTCCTGGCCTGCGTTCAGCTGTGCTTCTGTCTGGGAAAGTGTCTCTTCCTGTTCCTTGATCTGGCTGAAGCCCTCATTGATCTGACCAAGGCTGCTCTCCAAGGTAGCTCTTGTCTGGGCCAGCTCTGATTTTTTTGCAGTAAGCTCTGCCTGCGCCCCGTCGATCTGTGCCTGACCGGCATTTATCTGTTCTTCCATTGCACTGATCTGACCATTTAAAGTCTGGATCTGCGTGGAAAGCTCCGCCAGCTCTTCCTCGGTTTTTCCTGCTTCCGCACCAGCATCATACTGCGCCTGCAGCTCCGCCGCCTGACTGCTTAATGCCTCTTTCTGACTGGTCAGTTCATCCAGCTGTGCCTGCTGCCCGGAAAGGGCTTCTTCACTGGAACTGATCTGGGATTCGCCCTCGGAAACCTGTACAAGTCCTGCCTCACACTGTTCTTTCTGACCGGTGAGAGCAGCCTTTGTTTCTTTGATCGTATTCTTTCCCTTTTCCAACTGTTCTCTTCCACTGTCAAGCTCAGCCTGTTTGCTTTCCAGTGTTTTTTCCGCTTCCCGGAGCTGGGCCTCGCCGTCACTTACCTGCTGTTTTGCGGCAGTCAGCTGTTCATATCCGGCAGTCAGCTCTGCCTGCTTCTCATTTATCTGTGCTTCGGAGTCGGCAAGCTGGGATCTGGCAGCATTTAACTGGGACAGACCGTCTTCCACCTGCTGTTTTGCGCTGTTAAGCTGAGACCATCCATCTTCAATCTGCTTTCTTCCGTCAGCAAGCTGCTGTTTTCCATCGGTCAGCTCCTTTTTTGCATCACTGAGCTGCTGTTTTCCATCTTCGTACTCTTTTTTTCCATCCTCATACTTCTTCTTCCCATCATCCAGCTTTTTCTTCGCGTCGCCAAGCTTTTCCTCGGATTCCTTCTTTCCGTCCTCAAGCTCTTTTCTGGCATCATCCAGTTTTTCATTGGCTTCTGCGACGATCTCATCGTAGCGCAGGCTGCACTGTTCTTTTTCGATGCCTTCCACACGCTTCTGTATTTTCCTGATAAGATTGTCGTAAGCATCGGTATAGCTGATCACATCCCCGGATTCATGGACCATAATATAGATCTGGGTAAAAGCTTCCTGTTCAAAATCCTCAGGAAGAATGTATCCGAAGCCGCTGACCTCACCGGATCCAAGAGTCGTATTTCCTCTGTTAAATGAAATATAAAGAGGGCTGCTTCCGATTCCCACAACTGTATAGGTTGTTTTTTTCAGAAGCTCACTGTCTCCATCCTCACTGACAGATATGGTATCCCCGATTTTATACCCCCGATTCTTTGCAAATGGCTTGTCCAGAAAAATCTCGCCGCTTTTTTCCGGTATCCTTCCTTCATCTGCTGTAAGTAGATTAAAATTGCTGCTGATAGATTCCAGATGAAGAACCTTCCTGGCATCGTCCTCTCCACTCATAACATCCGTAGAGTAACCGCCTTCAGCCAGTTCCACACCGTCAATGTCCGATACTGCTTTTACATCACGCTGCGTCAGTCCCAGCGTTCCCTGGATCTTCAGATCCATCAGCTTTGCCGCTTCATAATAGGCATCTCCGGAATATCTCATATCCGGAGAAGACGCCTGGATCCCGGAAAAAAATGCAACACCCAGTGCCACGATCAGAAAGATCGAGATAAAACGAGCTTTACTTTTCCGGATCTCCATCCAGAAATCTTTGTGTAATGCTTTCATTCCGTCACCTACCATTCAATCTCTTCCACTGGTGTGGGATGTGCATTTTCAGTCATCCTGGAAACCTTGCCGTTTTTGATCTTGATCACACGGTCAGCCATAGGTGTCAATGCAGAGTTGTGAGTAATGACAATAACCGTCATGCCCCGTTCCCTGCAGGTATCCTGAAGGAGCTTCAGGATTGCCTTGCCGGTCTGATAATCCAACGCTCCTGTAGGTTCATCACAGAGCAGAAGCTTTGGATTCTTCGCCAGCGCTCTGGCTATGGAAACTCTCTGCTGCTCACCGCCGGATAACTGTGCCGGAAAATTGGTCAGTCTCTCCTTCAGCCCTACTTCCTCCAGAACTGTCCTGGCATCCAGAGGATCCTTACAGATCTGAAGAGCAAGCTCCACATTCTCCAATGCAGTCAGATTTGGCACCAGATTATAAAACTGGAATACAAATCCAATATCCTCCCGCCGGTATCCGGTCAGCTGCCGGTCTGTATATTTTGCAATATTTTTTCCATCGATCCAGACATTGCCGGATGTGGCCTTATCCATTCCGCCCAGGATATTCAGCACCGTTGTCTTTCCGGCACCGCTTGGTCCTACCACAACCACAAATTCTCCTTTTTTTATCCGGAAGCTGATCTCATCCACAGCTATGATCTTCACTTCTTTTGAGCCATAGATTTTGGATACCTTCTCCAGCTTCACATATTCTTCCGTATGCTCCATTTCCACCCCTCCTCTTTACTCTCTATATGATTTCAGGGGGCTTTTATCTGCCCCCTTTTAATTCTCTCACTCACGTATCACAGCTGTAGAAAAATGTTTTCGGCTGTGATCGAATATTATCAATAACTATATTTATAAGTATATCGGTTCTTAATTCAAAATGCAATTTCTACTTATATTTTACAAAGATTTTTCATTCCTGCGCATTTGTATTTTACATTTCTTTTCTATAATACAGACAGATAAAGGAAATCAATATTATGGCTGACTGTTGCTGACAACAGCAGAAGTATAATTCCAGCAAAACAGGAGGAATGGATTATGTATAAAGTACTGTGGAATCACTTAGATCAAAATTTAAAAAAGGCCCCTGCGCCAGCTGTTTTTCTTGCACTTTTGACAGCTGGATGGAGTGTAGCCGGAATTCTTGCAGGATTACTTGTTTGTCTGGAACTTCAGACAGAACTGATGGTGAAGCTGACTGTGATCTTATGTGCCGGTGGATACGCCGGACTGATTCCCGGTTTCTTCGGTGGGATCTTTTATCTTTACCGAATGGATCTTCGGAAACCTTCTGCGGGTCCTGCAGCTGATCTGGCAGCTGAAGCGGAAAAAGCTTCTGCCGATCCTGCTTCATTGATCTATTTTCACAATAATTGACAAAAAAGCAGAACTCTGCCTGGTTGTACAGGGTTCTGCTTTTTTTATTGAATATGTGTATTAAGTTTGATTACTTTCTTATGGAATCCGCAAGCTTTTTTGCTTCTGCTGTCAGTTCTCTTATTTTGTCAAATTCTCCTGCCTTCACAAGATCTCCTTTTACCATCCAGCTTCCGCCGCAGCAGAGGATTTTGTCACAGGAAAGATAGTCCTCAAGGTTTTTCGCATTGATCCCGCCGGTAGGCATAAAACGGATTCCTGTATAAGGAGCTGCCATAGCCTTGATCATTGAAATTCCGCCTGCCGGTTCTGCCGGGAAGAATTTTACTACCTTAAGACCTCTTTTCACTGCCTGCGCAACCTCAGATGGTGTGATACATCCCGGAAAAACAGGAATGTCTTTTTCCAGACAATAGTCTACGATCTTAGGATCAAAGCCCGGGCTTACGATAAATTTTGCTCCGGCGCCAACAGCCGCGTCTACCTGTTCTGTTGTAAGTACGGTACCTGCTCCCACAAGCATTTCCGGGAACTGCTCTGCCATGAGACGGATAGACTCTTCTGCTGCTTCTGTGCGGAATGTCACCTCTGCACATGGAAGGCCGCCCTCAACCAGAGCCTTCGCCAACGGTACTGCATCTTTTGTATCTTCCAGCACTACAACCGGAACCACACAAAATTTCTGAAATTTTTCTGCTATCTCTTTCATCTGAATTTCCCTTCCTTTTTATCTTTTTATATCAAAGTTCATTTCCATCACATGTCTGATCATAGATACATCATCGGTAATGTTTCCATCACCATGGATCGTATGCTTCACAGCACTGGCAGCAACACCGAAATTCACGGTATCTTCCGGTGTATACTCATTCATAAGGCCATAGATGATCCCACTTACAAATGCATCTCCGCCACCGACACGATCAAGAATGTGGAAGGTCAGGCGCTTGCTTTCGTAAGTCTTTCCGTTTAACCAGAGATATGCCATAAGACTGTTTTCACTGCAGCTATGTGCAAAACGGACATGTCTTGCAATGCATTTTATATTCGGATATCTGTCCGCAAATGCCCGGAACACTTTTTCCTGCTGTTCAAAATCCGGCTGAAACGGGATTCCATCCTTTACATCCCCTGCACTGTGGTCTTCTTCATTTTTCCAGATATGGTACGGCTCGATCCCGAAAAGGACATTTACATATGGAAGACAAAGTGTACAGAAATCTCTGGCCTCTTCCCAGGTCCACAGCGTACTTCTGAAATTTCCGTCAAAGCTTACGGTCATGTTCATTTCTTTTGCTGCCTTCAGGCAGTTTAAGATCAGATCCCTGCATTTTGTTCCAAGAGCAGGTGTGATTCCGCTCAGATGCAGCCATGTATATCCTTCCAGCATTTTTTTCACATCTGTTTTGCTGAAATCATGCTCGGAAAAAGCGCTGTGTTTTCTGTCGTAAACTACCTTGCTGGGGCGGATCCCGTAGCCGGTCTCCAGATAATAGGTTCCAAGACGGTGTGTCGGAGTTTCTTCCGCTGTGGAATAAACCACACTGTCACAGTTCACATCATTGCTTCTCATCATACGTACAGAACTTTTTCCAAGACTGTTGTCCGGAACTACCGTAAAAAACGAAGCATCTATTCCAAGATTTGCCAGGGAAAGGGCTACATTCGCCTCGCTTCCCCCGTATCTTGCCTCAAAGGTTGTTGCTGTTCTGATTTTTTCATAATCCGGCGGTGTCAGACGCAGCATGATCTCGCCGAGAGTAATAAATTTATGTTTCATGATCAATACTCCAGATAGGCTCCCTTCATTGGGCTTGCAGCATGCTCACTGAAAAGTCTCAGCACGCCTTTTTTGTATTTTGGTTCTCTTGGCTTCCAGTTTTTACGTCTCACGGCAAGGATCTGGTCGATCTCTTCCATAGACTTTCTTTCGCCTGCGATCCCGATGATGTTCAGCTTTCTTTCCATAACGTCGATCTCAATAAGGTCGCCTTCCTCAACAAGTGCGATTGGGCCACCGTCAACAGCCTCAGGGCTGCAGTGTCCGATAACAGGGCCTGTAGATGCTCCGGAAAAACGTCCGTCTGTGATCAGTGCGATACTCTTTCCAAGCTCTTTATCACTGCTGATCGCCTCAGATGTGTAGAACATCTCCGGCATTCCGCTTCCCTTTGGTCCCTCGTAACGGATGAATACTGCATCACCTTTCTGGACCTTATGCTTCAGAACTGCATCCAGACACTCCTCTTCACTGTCGAACGGTCTTGCACGGAGAACGGATTTAAACATTTCCTTCGGGCATGCGGTGTGCTTGATCACAGCACCCTCAGGTGCAAGGTTTCCACGAAGAACTGCGATACTTCCGTCGGTTCCGATTGCCTTGTCATATGGACGGATGATATCTTCCTTTGTAAGGCTTACGTTGTAGCGTTTGTTAAATTCCTGAAGCCATTTGTCGCATTTCTCATAAAATCCGTTGTTCTTCAGCTCCTCAAGGTTTTCTCCGAGAGTCTTTCCTGTAACTGTCATCACATCCAGATGGAGATGTTCCTTGATCTCCTCCATGATTGCCGGTACACCACCTGCATAATAGAAACACTCAGCAGGCCAGCGTCCTGCAGGACGTACATCCAGAAGGTATCTTGCATTTCTGTGCAGTCTGTCAAAGGTATCACCTGTGATCTCAATGCCAAACTCATGTGCGATCGCCGGAATGTGAAGCAGACAGTTTGTACTTCCGGAGATTGCAGCGTGTACAAGGATCGCATTCTCAAAGCTGTCCATAGTTACGATATCAGAAGGACGCATATTTTCCATCTGTGCGATCCTTACTGCCTGTCTTCCTGCCTCTCTTGCGAAAGCAAGAAGATCCGGGCTTGTTGACGGCATCAGAGCTGTACCAGGAAGTGTAAGTCCAAGTGCCTCTGCCATGATCTGCATTGTTGAAGCTGTTCCGATAAAGGAGCAGGCTCCACAGCTTGGGCAGGCATTGCATTTTGCCCAGTCAAGCTTCTCTTCGTCGATCTCTCCACGCTCAAACTTTGCACTGTACATTCCCAGCTGCTCAAGGGTCAGCATCTCAGGTCCCGCATTCATGGTTCCGCCCGGAACAAATACGGAAGGGATATTTACTCTTGCAAGTCCGATCAGATTTCCCGGTACACCCTTGTCACAGCTTGAAAGATATACACCGGCATCAAATGGTGTTGCATTTGCATGGATCTCGATCATGTTTGCGATCATTTCACGGCTTGCCAGGCTGTAGTTGATTCCGTCTGTTCCCTGGCTTTCACCATCGCAGATATCGGTACAGTTATAGCGTGCACCAAAACCACCTTCTTCTGCGATTCCTTTACGAACTTCTTCCACAAGGATGTTCAGGTGTCCGCTTCCCGGATGGCTGTCACCATAAGTGCTTTCCACCATGACCTGAACCTTTCCCAGATCTTCTTTTTTCCATCCTGTTCCAAGGCGCAGCGGATCAAGCTCCGGTGCAAGCTTTCTCATTTCCTGACTTACTAACTTCATGATTTTTTCCTCCATTTCCTATTCTCTGATCAGATTCAGATTTTCCAGCTTTTCTCTAAGTTCCTTTACATCCTCTTCTTCTGCTCCGATTTCCACATTATCAAATGTAGGAAGGCTGAATACTCCCAGCATGGACTTTGCATCTACGATATATCTTCCGCAGATCAGTTCCACATCCTTCCGGCAGCCGGATGCAGCCTGTACAAGATGCTTTGCATCATACATGTCTCTTAAATAAACCGGTATCTTTATCATTACGCTCTGCCTCCTATGCAAAAATTGAAATAACAAAGCCTACAACAAGTGCTGTAACACCGATCAGTGTTTCCATGATTGTCCAGGATTTTAATGTCGTTTTTTCGTCAATCTCAAGGAAAGTACTTACCAGCCAGAATCCGGCATCATTTACATGACTCAATGCAGTTGCACCACCGCAGATCGCACAGCACATAGCAGCTCTGTAAAGCATGCTTGTATCCATTACTGCCGGCATAGTCGCCATGATTCCTGATGCCATGGTCATTGCCACAATGGAGCTTCCCACAGATGCCCTTACCAGGATTGCGATCAGAAACGCGATCAGGATCAGCGGAAGACCGCTTTTTTCCAGGGCCGGTCCGATAATATTTCCAAGGCCGGAATCCTGAAGCATCCATCGGATCACTCCGCCGCTGGCGATGACCAGAAGGATCATTCCAACCGGTCTCAGTGAATGATCCAGTATTTTCTTTAACTGTGCACCGGTAAAGCCACGACGGATTCCAAGAAAATACATTGCTGCAAGCGTTGCGATAGTCAGTGCCAGAAACGGTTTTCCGATAAATCCGAGAAAACTCTGTATTCCTGCCGGAATTGGCATGTATTTAGATACAGTACTGAGAAGGATCAGAACAAGCGGGATCAGTATCACGCCAAGCACCAGACCAAATGGCGGCAACTCTTTTCCATCATCTTTGATCTCTTCCACATTGGCCGGAAGTTCAGTGAAAATTTTGTTTCCAACCAGATTTCCCCAGATAATTCCTGAAACCAGCATACAGATCAGTGCAGTTGGAACTCCAACCATGATCATAGTTCCCAGGTTTACGCCAAGTGCATTGGCAACCAGTACAGATCCCGCAGAAGGCGGTACAAAAGCATATCCGCTGGCAAGACCTGAAAGAAGCGGAATCGCATAATACAGTGTGGATTTTTTTGTCTGCTTTGCAACACTGAATACCAGTGGGATCAGTACTACAACACCTGCTTCAAAAAATACGGTTGTACCGATCACCAGTCCGGTAAGTCCCAATGCCCATCCGGCTTTTTTCTGACCGAATTTGTCGATCAGTGTTTCCGCTATTCTTTGGGCTCCTCCGCTCACTTCCAGTATTCCGCCGAACATGGAACCCAGTCCTACCAGAAGTGCGATTCCCTGTAATGTCTTTCCAACACCTTTTTCTACTGTGTCTGAGATCATTTCCAGTGGCATTCCGGCACCTGCACCGATGATGATCGCTGAAATCATCATTGACAGAACCGGATGCAGTTTAAATTTGATGATCAGCACCAGCAGGATCACAATTCCCACTGCCGCAGCAAGCATCAATCTCATTGGATCTGCTGTAAATGTTGTTTCTTCCATTTTTTCTGCTTTTGCCTCCTTAATTCATCCGATGTTTTACTTTTCGTTAAATACATCTGACCTTTCTGCTGTTTTTTCTTTTGAATTGTGCTGATTTTCTTTGTTTTTGCTTCAATTCATCTGATGTATTTATAATATATTCATTCTGTCAAAAACGCAATACTGTAATTTTATCTAAATTATCGTCTTATTTTTTGTGTATTTTGTCGTTTTGACATTATAGTTTAAAGGAATTATTATAGATATAAGGAAAATATAAAAAGAAATAACGAATAGAAATGGAGAAACTCATATGATGATTTCGTCATCAGAAGAAAAAAGTCTTCCGCAAAAATTATCGGAAGACATCATCGCATTTATTTTAAAGGAAAATCTGCAGCCTGGAGACAAGCTGCCTAATGAAACGGTTCTGTCCGAACGTCTGAATGCCGGAAGAAGCTCTGTCCGCGAGGCAATGAAGCTTCTTGCTTCCAGAAATATCGTGACGATCCGTCAGGGATCCGGAACTTATATCGCATCATCTCCGGGAATGGTGGAAGATCCGCTGGGATTAACTTTTATCGGCAACAAGCAGAAGCTGATCCATGACCTTCTTGAAGTCCGTTTTCTGCTTGAACCCTCTATTGCAGCAATGGCTGCCACCCGCGCCAATAAAAAAGATATAAAAAAAATCACCACACTTTGTGATGATGTTGAAGCATTATTAAAAAAACATGCGGACCATACCCAGAAAGATATTGAATTTCATACAGCGATCGCGCTGAGCAGCAAAAATGTTGTTGTTCCGCGGCTGATTCCCGTAATTAACAGTTCTATTCCATTATTTGTCGAATCAACCAGTGGCGCTCTGCATGAAGAAACAATTGAAACACATCGTGAAATCGCAGATGCCATTGCAGAACATGATGCTTTGCGTGCCCAAGATGCCATGTACCTTCATCTGGTTTATAACCGTAAAAGAATCCTGCTTACAGAAAAAAATTCCTGATCTGTCGGACAGCATCCGGAAAGGATGCTGTCCGATTTTTCAGAAGTCTGGCTTCACGGTCTTCAGCAAGTACATTTTTATAGTAAAAATAAGCCCTGGAAATTCATCTTTCCAGGGCTTTCTAAGAGGTGCCACCCGGATTTGAACCGGGGATAGAGGTGTTGCAGACCCCGGAAAAAAACCTCGGAACCCTCTAAAACTCTAAGGTTTTCCAAACTGTCCACCTTATATCCACCCTAATTTTCATGTTGCTTTCATGCCATATCAGGTATTTTACTGTGCCAAATCTATGCCACTTAGCACCCCTATGGGCATATTATAAACATTTTAGTATCTTTCGTCTACAATTATTTTACTACAACTACAATATTATATGGAGGTTTATCGTGAATTATCAATTAGAATTAAAACAAATTGTGGATTTTCCACGCTGCCGGATTTACCGGGAATTTATACAAACCCTTATGAAAGACAGAAGCATCCGTACCAACGGAGGTTCCTGTCTTTTTTATTTTCTCATTTTATGTTCTTATGCAAATTACAGTTCCTCTTATCGGAACATCGAACACCTTACTTACAAAGTTGTTCCTGGAGAATGGATCTGTTCTCTTAAAGAACTACAGATTCACTTCCGCCAAAAATTCCAGCACCAGGTTATATCCATACTGGATACCCTGGTAGAGCAAAACCTTCTAACCTACTCACTACACGAAAAAAATAAGATTATCCAATACAAGATCAAAGACTGGCCAAAAGATAATACTGCCCTTTCCCATAATTACCCATGCAAAAAAGACATCGGGTTTTTCTTTTTTCCAATCGCAGATGTTCATAAACTAATCGGACTAGGAAAATGTTCGGAAATGGATGCTCTTTTGGATCTTTGGATTCATGCAGTCTATAATGATCCATCTGTGCAAGGCTCTGATGCCGGTCCGGTAGTATATTTTCGCAATCAGACTGGAAATCCCTTGTTCAGTTATCAGGAACTTGCCAGACGTTGGAAACAGTCGAAATCTTCTGTGTCCCGTCTGCTTAAAAAACTTGAAGATACCGACATGATCACACTGATTTCCTATTCCGGGAAACATGGCAGCATGGTATATCTACGTAATTATCTGTCCGTTATGTTTAATATCAGTGATGTCATGATTGATAAGGAGGAAATTGCCATGAAAATGCAACTGCCAATACATATACCCGAAGACACCTTGCCTGTTAAAAACAATTCTGAATGCGTTTCAGAATCTATTACTGACGAACAAATCATCGTTTCACAGGAAGGCTCCTGCGTTCCAGAATCACACATCAAAGCCATTGTTCGCAAAGTCGCTGAAATACTGGAAATACAAGGCATTTCTTGTTGTAGATGCCCCAAAACAAAGTATATATTATCTCCTTTATCAGCCTGCAAGGATAGTATATATCTATATTCACTACGTATTATCTGCCCCTGGGGGAAAGCCGCCTATCAGTTTGAGTTAAAACTAAAACCGGAAAATCCCGCCGTCACCAACGTCCCAGGGCATACTCCGCCTCTGCAGCATACCTTACCTGCCTTCGCTGAAATCCCAGAAGTTCTGTTGAAAGGAGGGGTTGTATAATGGCAAAGAAAAATCACCACCCTGTTTCTGCTGAAGTAGAAAATAATCCGCTGTACCATGATACCTATAAACTGCTCCGTTGTTACCGGGATTCTACTTATAGCCTGATGGTTGCTGTCCGGCAGGTGGAAATTCAATTCCAACTGGAATACAACACCAGTGTAGACGAATTTCTAGATTCCATCTATGCTGCAGGAGCAGATCTGGGAGACAGCCAGATTGAAGAATGGGCAAAAAGCATTGCCCGCAGTAACAAAATGATAAAGCTGCTTCTCTCTTCTGTGGATCTGCTCCGGAAAAATCATAAACATGGGGAAGAATATTACTGGATATTATATTACGCCTTTCTGTCTCCCCATGAACTGAAAAACACAGAGGAAATCCTGGAAGAGTTGGAAAAGCACGTTCCCAGTATCTCCTACCGGACGTACTACCGAAGGAGGCAGGCTGCTATTAACGCTCTTAGCAGCATACTATGGGGATTTTCTGCAAAGGGGACACTGGAAACTTTAAATAAGTTTTTCCCAAAATAAAATCGACATTTTCCATATAGGCACTCATTCTCTATATTAAAATGAGTGCCTATAAAAATTGATTTTCCCAATTGTACCTTTTACAGTAGTTATAAGTTTCCAAATACCACATCTTGTTCTATTTATATTTATTTGCTATAATATGATAGTTGAAAACCAATAATTTCTTTACAAAATAGGGGAGATTTCTCTAATTTTACCTATTATTTCAAATGACTAACGGAGTGAAAGAATTAGATATGCCTAAGGAATTTAAAAGTGTGGCAGAACAATTAAAAGCAATGTACAATGCATTGAAAAAATGGCCATTCATGATGGGGATAACCATTCTTATGTTTGTACTTCTGATTTCGTCAGAATACTTGACAGATAATGAGTTTATACTTTTTTTACAAATAATAGGGTTTGCTATAAGTTTTGCATTCATAGTAATGATTTTAATACTTGATAAACACGGAAAACAATATTTGAAGAAAATGAGTTTTTTTGCCAGCTTATGGTTTGCATCCTGTCTGGCTCTTGCAGATTTCAATCAACCCACTCTTAAATTAATCATCCAATTATATACTGCCTTTCTTTTCATTTTTGATGCTTGTATTATTCCCGATTTTCTCTCAAGCATTGATCCTCAGAAAAACAAGAATGAGTGTGTTTCTAATGAGCTAAAAGAAAAAATTGAGAAATTAGAAAAAGAAATTGAAGAACTCAAAAAGTTCGAGAAAAAGACAGACTAATAACTTCTTGAGTGAGTTCTACTAAATAATTACAAAACTATAACATCGAGAATACTTGGAAACTTATTTCTCTCTAAATGTGCTTTAAGATGATTAACTCTTCATCTTATCATTTTTAGTAATTAAACATGTTAAAACGTTTCCCCCTCCATTGCAAGAACATAGAGTTCCTTGAATATTTCTATTCTTAAGAATTCTATGTTCTTGAATAAATAAAAGCTTAATATAAAAAATTTCACCTTATTCGCTGCATGCTGATGGTTCTATATAATCTTCCTCATTTCCTATCCTTCTTCTATATGCTACAGTTCCTCCTTGTCTTTGCATTGCCCCTATTCGCTTCTCAACCTGTATAATATCCTCCATGCTAATTAGCGGATGTGTTGTAAAGAAATAATCACTGTTGGCATACCATAATAAATTATCAAACATATCTTCTTCAATATGTATATTAAAATCTTCCTTTTCCCACCATAAATCTGAAGGCAACAATAATAACCAATTCAAATTACACACTATTTTATATTTTGTACATATTAATTCAATCGTATCTAGTGTTTTATTGATCATTTCCATTGTTTCCCATGGAAATCCTATAATAAAGGAAAGAAAACAATGCTTATCAAATTGATACTGTTTTAAAATTTCTAAAGCACTAAAAAGTTGCTCTACCGTTAACCCCTTTCTTATTTTTTTCAATCCTTCATTATACCCACATTCTACACCTATTTGCATAGATGAAACCATTTGCAGTGGTATATTCTGTAATATTTGATTCTTTAATATATCAGTAACTCTTGCTTCGATAAATACCTTTTCGGTATAACCATACAAACGATGCAACTTTTTAAAAACATTAATAGCTCTTTCTCCATTTGCCGTAAAACAATCATCTACGAATAGTAATCTAGTCCCTCTATTTATGTTATCTTTAAACTGCAGTGCATGCTTAACACGTTTAATTACATGCTCAACAGATAAACCTCTCCAGTTTCTCCTATGGGGTATGGAACAAAAAGCGCAACTAAAACGACACCCTCTAGAAGTTTCTACCGGCAACTGTGTATATGGATTGGATGAAGGTAATAATTCATATGCTGGATACGGTGTATTTTCCATTTCTTCGACTGTTAGTTCTATTTCATCTTCATTTCGTAACACATTACCATTCAGTTTATAAGTAATACCTTTAACACCCTCTAATGTCATATTATACTCAAGAGCATTGCATAAATTCACAATAATCTTTTCACCCTCACCACGCATAACTATATGGGCATCTGATGATTCTAAAACATGTTTATCAAATATTGATGGGTGCAACCCACCCAATGCTATTTTAACGTCTGGAAAATTATCCGCTATTCGTTGGATAATAACCTTTGTATTAGACCAATTAAAAGAATTGACTGAAAACGCAATCAACTGTATATCTTTACTAGAAATTTTTTTCATTATATACTGAGCGCATAATTCCTCTATATCCCCCTTGTGTTCATACTGGATAAATTCGCAAGGATCAATTATGCTTACTTCATGTTTATTTTTCATTAATATAGAAGCCAAAAGATAAATTGCCATCGGTGCTAATTCCAAAGGTTCAAATTGATTTTTACTTATCTTTTGTGGTAACGCAACTATTAAAACTTTCATAAATTATCTCCTTTTTAATATCTTTATTCCTACAGCAGCCCCAATAACTATTTCTGCAAGTATTATCGAACTAATAGTTAAACGGACTCCATAAACATACGCAATAACATACAATTCACATGTCAAAAAAACTATATTAAAATACATGTTCAAATACGAAATAAATTTCTCATTTTCTCTTTGGAAATATTTATATACAACAAACCTAAATATTTTTTTTCCTATGCTGAGGGTAAGCACAGAGATGATTGGCATAATAAAAATATATGTCTTACTAACTATATTACTGGGTTCTGCTGCACTCCACTGAATTGATATTTTATTAGGAACCAAAAAGAAAAATATTATACTAACAAGTATACAAACTATCGTTACAATAATAGATACTACTGTAAACTTATCCTTCCTTTTCATATAATTACCCCTTTCACTTCAAATCACGTCTTTTAAATATTATATACGATAAACTCAATGTAGAAATACTCCACACTACTACAATTATCAATATTTTAGCAATAAAGTTAATATCAATATCTTGTTTTACCCAAACATCTAAATAACCTATAGGTGTAACTTCTAAAATTCTCTTAATAAGATTTATTTTTTCTCCTAATGATTGTAATATAGGAAAACCAATCCCTATTACCAATACATTAAATAACAGTCCAGCTTTGGATCCCTCCATTATAAATTCCACTCCAAAACACATAAGAAATATAGTAATTTCCAATAGAATAGTAACCAATAGTTTTAAAAATATCATTCCAAATGAAAAAGTATCATTCGTCCATCCATAAAGCATGGTTGTTACACATGTTAATACCATTGGATATAAAAAAGATAAAATAACACTATAAAAAATATTAACTATCCCTTTACTGACAAAAATTATTTTTCTATTATTGCCAAAAGATGCACTTAATTGTAATGTTCTGTTTTGAAACTCGCTACCTAAATTAACATCCAAAAATATAGAACACAAGATTATTGCAACACTAATATTACTCATACCACTTTTTAGTGCATTTTCCCCTGACAACTCCTTTATCTTTCCCGCCATATACATAGAATGATTCATATAAACTGTAATTACTCCTAATACTAATGCTCCCACACAGAGTATAGTAAAAATTTTTGTGTGGCGTGTTTTATATTGCTCGCTTCTGATAGCATCTAACATATACTCATTCCTCCAATATATCTAAATATATTTCTTCTGGCATCTTATCCGGATATTTATGAACAATTTCCTCATACGTAAAATTCTTCTTAATAGTCCCTTGGGATATAAAAATATAATCTGTGGCTACCCTAAATAATTCATCTAATATGTGGCTTGAAATTAAAATTGTAATACCTTTTTCTCTTAAATCACTTAAAAGTTTTCGTATCTGAATAGTACTTTTAGGATCTAACCCATTTAATGGCTCATCTAATACCAATAATTGTGGTTTCCCAATTAAAGCAAGGATAATACCTAATTTTTGCTTCATGCCTAGTGAATAATTTTTTACTTTTTTATGATTTTCCCAAATTCCAAATTTCATTGCAAGCTCCACAATTTCTTTTTCTATCAAAGTGCTTCTCATCAAACTTATAATTTTTATATTTTCTTTTGCCGTAAGCCCCGGATAAAACGCTGGTTTTTCTATCAAAGCACCTATATTTTTGCTTTTTAACTCCATTTTTCCATTATCAGATCCAATAAGTCCCGATATAATTCTCATGAGAGTTGTTTTTCCAGCACCATTCTCTCCAATCAGTGCATAAATATGGCCTGTATATATTGATAAATTTATATTATCTAAAGCTTTTGTTTTACTATACTTTTTTTCGATTCTTTCACATTTTAAAATAATATCTTCCACTATTAGAATGCTCCTTTAAATAATTTAAGAGAGGATTTTAGTATTTAAAAATACTAAAATCCTCAATGCTACCATAGTTTAGGCTTAAATATTAATTGTAATGATAACCGTATCTCCAGCTACAGCTCCGTTAACATAGGTAACATAATATGTTTCCCATACCCATTCTGTACCATAAGTTGAAACTCCACTACTGTCATCACCATCCAAACCTTCCACTACCGGTGGCTGATATCCATTCATATCCTCGCCCATACGGTTTCCTCCTTTCATAAATATTTGTTTTATCAAAATACTCACGTATGATAAAACACTCTATCATATATCTCAATTATTGGGTAAAAGACTCAAATCATCCAAATCCTTTTCTAACATATCAATGTAAATATCATCCATGAACGTAGCAGGAAATTTTTCTGTGATTCTCCCCATGTCTCCAACTGATTTAATAAATGCTGCCATATAACAAGGAATCTTTTTCTTCCATAATTCATATAAACCACCATTCCAGTACTCTTCAATACTATGATTTCTGATGTTTCCAACAACTAATGGCAGGTAAGGGCTTGTAACAATATCTCCATTTGCACGAATACTTATATAATACATCGGTAGTTCTGTATGTTCCGGAAAACGTATTAAATGATCAACAGGATCTCCCCATACAATTTTAATACTTGGGTTACGTGCATTAATCGTATTAATTGTGTTTACCAATTTTCTATATTGAATATCTGTAGGACAAATATTCTCTAAATTTTTATTCCCACGTCCTAATGGCATAAGTGGCTGTACACGTAACTCAATTTTATTATTAAAAGACATTGACTCTAATTTTGTATGTAATTCTTCCAACTCCTCTATGTTAAATGATGTTGGTGTAAATGCAATCGACATTTCCATATCATACTTTCTAACAATATCTATGGCTCTAAACACGCTGTCATAAACGCCTGTCTTATTTCTTAATTTATCATGGCTCTCCGCTTTAGCACCATCTACGCTAAACTGTATGCTATTCAATCCCGAATGATATAAATCTCGTATAACACTTTCTGATGCCAAAATGCCATTGGTTACTATTGCTGTCCTGACTCCGCAATTACTTAACATTTTTATACATTTGCAGATAAGTTCTTTTCTCAATAATGTTTCTCCGCCACAAAAACAAAAATTCAACAATTTCATAGGCAAAATATCTTTAACAAATTTAATCACCTCATCATCAGATAATTCATGTTCCATTACTCTGTTTTCACCACTTGCATTGTAACAATGCAAACATCTTAAATTACATTTGTTTGTTATATCTAAAGCTAACTGATATGGTCCTACTGTAAAGTCTATATTTCTATTCATATATATACCTCTCTAATGCTCATACTGTCCAATCATAAATAATTAAGTCATTTCCTTTTCCATACTCATCCATTAACTGTGAAACCTTTTTAAACCCACAATTAAACAACTGCTTTTCCAACATTTCTAAATCTGAACCTATCGTTTTAATTCTCAACTTAGAAATATTAAATGGATACAAACTCTTCAATAGTTGTTCACACCCTATAAGTACTTGTTCCAATATTTCTTCTGGAACTAATAATGTTGTAATTTCTAATATATCCGTTTCTGGGTGATTATTGGATATAGATGTTATTCCCATTACATTTCCTTCTCTATCTTTTAACACAAAAAAATCCTCTTTATAATAAAACATCTTGCTCCTTAGTACAGTTTCTTTTTGGTAATCACTCAATCCTTTATTCCTATTTGCTGGGCAATTATGATATGTATATTCTGTATTATCTGCATACATTTTATATGCAGCAAATATTTCCCTAATGTCATCTTCAGTTGCCCAAATCAAATCATATTTTTCATTTAATTTTATAGTTCCGTTTACCATAAATGGTGATCCTCCCTTTCCCCATGACAAAGCCCATAATTTATCAAATGCAAACAATGTAACCACAACATCTTTAAGAAAATCAGCCGTAGGATTCATATATGAATATCTTGTTGCAAAATCTTCTTTGATTTGTTCTACTATCCTTTCTCCATTGCATAGCTTAAGTATTTCCCATGCTTCTCCATTCATAACCATTTCTTGAGTCTTTCCGTTTACAATAGCAAAACTTTTTTTATTACCTTTTTCATGTCGGAAATAAAATATTCTTTCTTCCTCAAATTTAGGAATACTCTTTAATAGTTTTTCCTTATTAGTTAAACTTATATTATCGTAAAACATATACTTACCTCCTTTGATATTAACTACTGAGTTCTCCTTTCTTTTATTTTAGATAAATAGTTTTTATATCAGAAAATCTTTCAAAAAGATTTCTTTCATGAGTTACTATAAAAATTATCCTTTCCCTTCCTAACTCCCAAAGAATCTCTGATAATATTTCCTTTGTTTTCATATCTAAATCAGATGTTGGTTCATCCAAAATCATAATATCTGTATTTTTTAATAATACTGGTAACAGTTGAATTCTTTGCATTTCCCCACCCGATAATTCATGAAATGCTCTATCTAAATAATGCAAAATATTAAATTGATTCGTCAAATATATATTTTCTAAATGATACTGTTTTATCAATATTTCAAGAGCACCTATATCAAAACGTTCTGCTAACATCTCTTTTACCGTTATATCCATTTCATTTTGATTTTGTATATATATAGATATTTTATTTTTTCTCAAGGATTCAATTTCTACTTCTGAAATAGGAATATTATTAAACTCAATGTTTCCCTTCTTTTTAGTGTGTAATAAACCACACAAAAGATATAAAAGGGTTGATTTTCCGCTACCATTCGCTCCCATGATCAGATTAATTCCTTCCATAAATTCTTCATTATAATTTGTTAAAATTTTTTTATTATCATAACTGAATTCTAATCTACTAATTTTAACTCTATTAATCTTTTGATTAACTATTTTTGTTCCGTACTGCTCCTTCTCCAAATTTTTTATTTTTGTAATCCAATCAAAAGAATTTTTTGCATCTTGGTATACTTGCCCAAAGGAAAAGAAAAATTTAATACTCTGTATCAGCATTCCAAAATATGATGAAATTATCAAAAACTCTCCTAATGTTAAGTTTCCAGAAATCATCTCAATACCACCAACTATTAATGCTGTTGATTTAAAAACAAGCGTAATGATACTCTCTAAAGAATTGTAAAAATATGAAAGCTTAGTATACTTCATGAATTCTTCTAAATATTTCCCAAACTCTCTTCTTCTTTTGTTTTCCTTATTTTTATAATCAGCCCATAACTTTATTTTTTTTATAAATTCAAATTGTTCATTAATATGCTTGTAATATGCAGACTGTTCTTCTTTATATCTAGTACTTTGCTCATACAACGGTTTTTTTAAATAATAATAACTAAGTATGTAAGCTGGAACTATGAACATTATAAGTAAAAATATTTTTTTATTTATTTTTCCAATTGCTATTATTACCCCAATTATAGTTAAACTCTGAAATACACTACTTATAATATTATCAAAAACAAAAGACCATATTTTATTTGCATCAATATTGATCTTTTGATGTAAATAAGATGGATTAAATTTACTACTTTCGCTATAGTCGGAATATTGTACACACCTTATAATTTCATTCATTGTTTTAAATACAAGTTGGGACTGAACTTTAGTTTTATAAATATTAAAACAATATGTCAACATCGTAGTTATCACCCCTAGCCCCACTATTAAACAACCAAATTTAATTATTTTTTCTTTACTTGGTGTATATATCACTATATTAAAGTAAAAACCGTTCAAATACGGAACAACTAATGCTAATACAAAAGTCAGGAAATTCCCCATAATTATAAAAATTAAAAGCCTTTTATTTTCACAAAAATTTTTATACACAAACCGTAATAGTTCCATAAATACCTCTTTATCAAAATTTCATATATCATTTCATTATAAATTTTTGTTTTTCCCACATTACCATAGTTCCTATATACTTCCCATATTTTTTGTTTAAAATGCACTTTTTTTTTTCTATTTGGCACATTTACTTCTTATATTTTACTTCAACTTGGCACACTTCTGCGATTGAAGGGTTATCTTACCCATGTTACAATTGATATTGCTTATAGTATTCCTATTTTTTACCGGCACCTTAATTGGTGCTTTTTTTGTACCCGTAAACCTTTCGCTGACAGTAGCCAATACTTACACAGTACGTACAGCGTACTTCCCCTAAAATAAAACGTATTCTGTGCGTACAGTGTAAGTAAAACTTCCTATTTATATAATGAAGGGAGATTACCATGAAAACAAGAAATGAAATCTATCAAGGGGAAGGTGCCCAACTGCTCCGGTTCATTACAACTTACCATTCGCTGCAATATGAACAGGTCTTACGGCTCTTTTCCAAAAACAGAGAGTCTATCAAATCTCTGATCACAAGTCTGGTAAAACAAAAACGCATTATCTATGATAAGGAGAACGGGCTTCTCTGCGACAGCCAGGAATCTGCAAACAATCCTGATTATGGCATGATTGCATCCTTTTGGGTGCTTTTGGACTTCAAAACAGCCATTATGTACCATACTGACGGTGAATTTCCTGTAAAACTGAACTTTTTCTCTAAAGATGAGTGGTATGAAGTCCTCTATGTCCCCCAGGAACAAGAATATCTTATCAATCATGTCATGGAAAGCCAGACAAAAAGCGATGCTAAACGGCTGGTAGTATTAGAAACGGAAGAACAGGCTGCAAAAATCCATATCACAGGTGTGATTGCCTTTTGCCTTGTAGACTCCTCTACCGGATCTGTCAGCTATTATGCAAAGAAATGAGGTATGTATGAACACCAAAACTGTTTTTGACCGTTTACAGAGCATTGATGATGAAGTCCAAAAACTTCACAACACTATTTTTGCATTGAAAACAACAGATATTCAAGCGTATGCCGACAAATACGAAGAGCTGAGTATCAGTGCTGCCCTACGTTCTGAAAGGATTGCCTGCCAGCTCAGAAATCTGGTATATACCACAACTGATACTGGAAAGAAAGACTATCTGAAACAGGCTGCGGCTGTGCAGGGAATCAAAATCTCTTTTTCAAATAGTGTTCTTTCCATTACCATGCCAGGGCTACTGCCCAAACGTAAATTGCGAACCAACACCGCTTTTCTACATGAGCCATTAAACCTTGCCTTGCAGACTTATGTGACAGAACATTCTATTCCGTTATATAAAAGATGTGTGGTCTGTTTCAGTCAAATTTATGACCAGAGCCTTTCTTTACAACGAATACGTGATTACGATAATTTGGAGTTCAAACAGATTTTAGATACTATCGCTTCCTATGTTCTGGTTGATGATACGGGACTCTTTTGCGACTCCTATCACACTACAGAACTGGGGAATTACGATCACACCGTTATCTTTGTAATGAAACCGGAAATCTTTCCTGGCTGGCTGAAAAATAGAAAATCGTCTATCAAAACCATATCGGAAATTTCCTGATATTTTTCTTTCTTTTTCCGATATAGGTAATTTTTCTGCAAAGAAGCCATATTCTTTGCATTTTTTATGCTTAATACCGCCCTTACTTTACCCAAGTATAGGCTGTCATAGGTAAAAATCGAACTGAGGTGATGCTTATTTGATAAAAACCGATTCTATAAAATATCAGCTTTTGGAAATGGTTGGACTATGTGGGGAATTCCCTTCCGGACAGCTTAACAGATTGATTGAGAGTGATTCCTATGCAGAGAAGGTGGTTACAGATTTAAAGCAGAGTAAGCTTATAAGAACACACTATAAAGATGGCCTACGAGGTTATCGCCTTACCAAACGGGCAAAAGAACTGCTGCTTTCGCAAAATTCCTGTCGTTTTCAAAACTATTTAACCGGAAATGCAGAAACCAACCTCATACGTAGCGAATTACCAAGACGGCTGCGACTTCATCAAAAAGCAGAAACCTATTTGACGCTTTCCCATGCTGGAATCCCATTCTTTCCAGATGAAAAGCCCCTGCTTTTTTCTGAATCCGGCGAAGCGGCTACGTTTCCTATGCGAAGCCTTCCTCTGTTTTACTCTTCTAGGGAAATAAAAAATCTTAGAGCATCCACTACTAAAATCAAAAATTCCCGTAGTATGGGAATCCTGATGGCTCCTCACTGTGTCTATGCTGTTTATAATACCGGAAATACACTTCTAAAATGGGAATACAAAACGGAAGTCCGACTCAATGCTTTTTTGCAGCACTATCTTCAAGGACTTCCTTACCATGGCCCGCCTACCGTTTATGCCATCATGACCGGCAGTGATATGGATATGGCTTTCCGTCTCCTTACCAGTACCGGGGGATACAAAAAAACACTGTTCATGCTGGATACTGCGTATGAACACTTCTATTTCCTGCCCAATAACAGCTACGGAGAATACCTGCTCCGTTTATTGGTACAACCCCAGCGTATGATGCAGCTTAATCAGTTACTACTGTCCGACTGTTTTCCCCAGCGTGAGGATCTGCCAATTGAACATGATGGAATAGACAGCCAGGAAAACCCTATTTTGCTTGCGTATGATTTTGACATGCAGCGTATCAACCGCTTCAATACTGGATTAAATGTATATGGGCTATCCGGGAACCTGATTTGCTTTGACTTTCAGCTTCCCTGCCTGAAAAAATACCTGACTGCAGATATACACTTCTCCAGCATTGATTTTCAAAAGTTTAAAAGGAGGTTTTTCAATGAACCGTAAATGGTGGAAGTTCCTGTTTTTGCTTCCCATAAGCGTCTGCACTCTGTATGCCGGAGGATACGCAGCACAATTTATTAAAAACTATCAGGAATGGACTTCTGCCGGAAACTTTGCCGGCAACGGAACCTATCCGCAAGCAGCTTCTTTACACCCATTGGTATGCTTTCATACTGCCCTTACCGATTTCCCATACAATTTGTATGGGATTTTTCTTTGCCTGGTTCTCTTTGGGCTTCTTACTTTTTTACTTATGCGTATGGGATATGACAGAAACGGGGAGATTAGTGACCATGACCGGAACTTAAATTACTCTACAAAAGGAACCTACGGTACATCCGGATTCATGACTCCAGATGAAATGATGAAAGTTTTGGAACTGACCGGAGATGTCAAGAAAAATAAAGGAACCATTTTAGGAAAATTAAATGGCAAAGCCGTATGTCTTCCATATCAAACACGAATGAATAAAAATATCGCCGTGTATGGTGCCAGCGGTTCCATGAAATCCAGGGCATTTGCCAGGAATATGATTTTCCAGTGTGTCGCCAGAGGGCAGGAAGGCAACAACGCTTCCGGGGAAAGTTTAATCATTACCGATCCCAAAAGCGAACTCTATGAAAGCATGTCTGCTTATCTGGAAAATGAGGGCTATGTAGTAAAAGCATTTAATCTGGTCAATCCGGAAAACTCGGATAGTTGGAATTGTCTGGGTGAAATCAATGGACAAGAAACGATGGCTCAGGTATTTGCAGATGTCATTATCCAGAATACAGGTTCCGGAAAAGGAGATCATTTCTGGGATAATGCGGAGATGAACCTGCTAAAAGCCCTGGTTCTCTATGTAGATCAGGGCTTTCCGCCGGAAGCCAGAAATATTGGACAGGTTTATAAGCTGCTGACCATGAGTTCCGAAAAGGAGCTGAACAGTCTTTTTGATCTGCTCCCAGTGTCCCATCCAGCAAAAGTTCCTTACTGCATCTACAAACAAGCCAGTGATACCGTGCGAAGCGGAGTTATTATCGGATTGGGTGCCAGACTTCAGGTATTTCAGAATAAACTCATTCGGCAGATTACCTCTTATGATGAGATTGATCTGACACTTCCAGGGAAACAGAAATGTGCTTACTTTTGCATTACCTCAGACCAGGACAGCACCTTCGATTTTTTATCTTCCCTGTTTATGACCTTCATCTTCATCAAACTGGTCCGTTATGCAGATAAGTATGGAGAAGAAGGAAAACTTCCTGTTGCTGTACATATACTGGCTGATGAGCTTGCCAACACCGGAGCTATCCTGGAACTGAATAAGAAAATCAGTGTAATCCGAAGCCGGAATCTCAGCATTTCCTGCATCTTTCAGAATTTGCCCCAGATGCAGAACCGCTATCCTTATAACCAATGGCAGGAAATCATTGGCAACTGTGATACCCAGCTCTTTTTGGGCTGCACAGATGAAGTTACTGCTACCTTTATCAGCAACCGCAGCGGCGATGTGACCGTAGGGGTAAGCAGCGAAGCCAAGCAGCTCAATAGCTGGCGGGTATCCGACTATACACCGGAATACCGGCAGACAAAATCTATCGGCAAACGAAAACTCTTAACACCAGATGAAATCTTGCGGCTCCCGCTTGATACTGCTTTGGTTATCCTACGTGGGCAAAAAGTCCTAAAAGTAGAAAAGTACGATTATACCCTGCATCCAGATGCCAAAAAGCTGACACCAAGAAAAGCATCGGAACACATACCTGAATGGCGCAAAAATGGGTCTTCGGAAGAAACAGAGTATCGACCACAGCCCTCACCCGGATCAGCCAAAAGGAAACGCCGTTCATCTTCTGCGTCAATAGCAAAACAGAAACCACATTTTACATCCGAACCCGTTTATCAGGAACCTACTCCCGATGATTTTATGGAGGATTTCTTTCAGGAAAATTTTATAGAAGATTCCCCCGACTCTGGCATGGTTCCTTTAGATAAAGATTCCATCATGTCATAACACATTTTGAAAGGAGATAACATTTATGGCAAACGAAACAATGAACCTGAACACCCCTATTTTAACCCTTGACTCCGATACTGTATTAGAAACTGCTCAATCAAAAGCGGATTTAATCTGGCATGACATCCAAAATGCCTATCGTACCCGGAAAATTCTCACCGGCATTCTGGGAGGTATTGAAAAGACCGAAGCCGGCAGCTTAATAGCAATTATTTACTATAAAGATTATCGGGCAGTCATCCCTATCTCGGAAATGATGATCAATCTGATCCAAGATGAAACTCATGATTACGGAGATTTCTCTCTTAGACAGAACAAAGTCCTTAATAACATGCTTGGTAGTGAAATCGACTTTGTAATCAAAGGACTGGATACCAAATCCAGAAGCATCGTTGCCAGCCGGAAAGATGCTATGCTGAAGAAACGTCAGATTTTCTATTTTGATCAGGACTCTTCCGGACAGAATAAAATCCACGAAGACCGTATTGTGCAGGCCAGAGTCATTGCCGTTGCTGAAAAAGTAGTCCGGGCAGAAATCTTTGGTGTAGAAACTTCCATCCTTGCAAGAGATCTGTCTTTTGACTGGCTGGGTGATGCCAGGGAACGATTCCAGGTAGGGGAACATATTCTGGTCCGGATCTTAGCTATCCAGGGAGATTCCCCGGAAACGCTCTCTATCCATGCAGATGTAAAAAGCGTGGAAGGCAACACCAGCAAAGAAAATCTGAAAAATTGTCGGGTACAAGGAAAATATGCCGGTACGGTGGAAGACATCCACAAAGGAACTGTTTTTGTCCGGTTAGAATTGGGTGTCAACGCCATTGCTCACAGTTGCTACGACAGCCGCACCGTTGGGAAGAAAGATAAGGTGTCCTTTGTTGTGACACATATTGATGAAGAACGGAATGTTGCTGTTGGCATCATTACAAGGATTATCAAACAAAATATCTGATTACCAAAAGCAATATGAAAAGGAGCTCACTACATCCATTTCTTATTGCGATACAAGATATTCCATGCTATACTGAGCGAGTATAGCTAATCGAGAAAGAGATGCGGATGCAATTTCGACCAGCCCTCTAGTTTTTAAAGGAGGGTGATGCCCATGAACACAATGGAAGTACTCACATTGCTTTTAGTAGTTTTTGCGGCTCTGACTTACATAGATAATCGACATGATAAGAAATAGCATCCACGATAAACCCTGAGAAAGTTTGATGGATGCTATGTCTTAACATAGAAAAAAATTAAATTTTACTGAGGGCATCAGATCTTGCATCTGATTACCTTTCTTAATTAGATTATACACTGGGGGATATGAGAAATCAAGTCCCCCTTTATTATTGTTATTGTCATTACTTAAACTAAATCGACAAATAATATGTTGATAAATATTTTTCTACAGCCCCCTCATTCTCATTTGACCATCATTTAACAGATTTCACATCTAATTCATGGCTATACATTAGTACTTGGTTCTCATTCTGATTCTTCTTTCAAATTTAGTCAGAGCAGACATTTTTAACGACTATTATTTCTATTCAAAAACAGTCACAGATATCTAAACATCAATAAAATATCTGCGACTGTCTTAGAGATATATTTCATTTCAGTTCATACGTTCTAACTTTTTCATTCATGCAGCCATACAAACAGCGAATCTTCTCTCATTATCTCGTCATATATGATTTCCGCCATTTTCTCTTCTGGTGCAGATAGGTTATCTGCACCTAATTTCCTCCCTATTTCATTGTTATGTAAATCCATTTTTTTGTGCTCATCTTTTGTATATCCATCGCTTTCGTTTCCAGTAGTATCTTTATCTTCATGTGCTGTCGCAAAAAGCTCTGCTTTTTCACTTCCTATCAAAACTGTCATTTCGGCATTCCATATTCCGTGTCTAAATGCGTCACTCCTGTCACCCAAACCATTTTTTCCGAATTTTCTTTCGGTTTGTTTAGTGGCAATTTCCTTTGCTTTATTGACTTTTAGTGCATCAAACGGATATCGAATCACTAATTTTTTCTCAGAAGAAGTAAGTGCGTTCCAAATGTCTATGACGCCATCTTTCTTAATAGCATGAATCTGATCCATAAAATCACTTATCTGCTGTTCACTCCATTCCGGATGTTTTGACTTAACATCTAAAATTTGCTTAACGATATCCTCAAACTCATTAGTTTCATCAATTATAAAACCTCTAGAACTCATACTTTCATTTGAAGCAGCATAAACTGAAATGGGAAGTGATGCACTAATCAGTACGCTCACCCCAATAACTATCTCTTTCTTCTTCATCTGTAATACCTCCCCATACAATGGCTTTTCATATCATAATTTAATTCCTATCTGTCATTGAATACTCTCAAAATACCATCCCTTTTTCTTCATCAAATCCAAATGTGTTCCCTGTTCAATGATGCTTCCCCTGTTCAATACATAGATATAATCCGTATCTCGAATAGAGGAAAGTCTATGAGTAATGATAATTTGCGTTTTATTGGTAGACCTTAGGTTATCATAAATTTTCTTTTCTGTAAGCTGATCCAGATTACTGGTAGCTTCATCAAAAATAACTACCTCCGTATCGCTAAGCAGAGCTCTTGCTATGGCAATACGCTGTTTTTGACCACCTGAAATATTTTGTCCTCCTTCTCCAACAAGTGTATCCAATCCCAACGGCATACTTAAAACTTCCTCTTTTAATGCTACAATGTCTAGTACCTTCCATATTTTCTCATCCGGAGCATCACCTATAATATCAATATTCTTTCTTATACTTGCATTTAAGCACATAGGATTTTGAGTAACTACTGAAAACCATTTATAAATCTGTTCCTTCGACATTGATCTGATATCATAATTATTTATCTCAATACATCCTTGATTAATATCCACGGCACCCAGTATGGCTTTTATCAAGGTTGATTTTCCACTACCCGATAAACCAACAATAGCAATTCTCTCGCCTCGCCTAAGATCAAGAGAAACATTATTCAATGCGTATGCCTGCCCACTATTGTAGCAATATGAAACCGAACTTATTTTTAAATTTTCAAATTTTCCAGGTACAAGAACTCCCGTATGATAATTTTCTCTAAAAATCATTAGTTCCTTATAACGTAAAAGCACTTCTTTAATACTATTGATACTCGGTAACAACAATACAACGGTAGTAAAAGGTGCTGTAAAATATCCCACTAAGGTTGCATAGGCTATAAGTTGTCCTATCGTTAACCCTCCTTGCTTCACACTATAACTTCCAATCACGTAAATCATTAAAGGGAAAATCAAGTTTAAGGTTGAGGAAAAACTATTCATCAAATTACTAATTCGAGTTTTTCCCTTGAATCTTTCTATTAACTTACTATAAGAATTTTGTAAATTTGATTTAACTGCATTATCCATCCCCATACATTTTATTTCCATTATATTCTCCAGAGTATCTATCAGTTCTCCCTGTATTGTACTCTGTGAGTATATATACTCTTTCGTCTTTATGAGATTTTTACCATTTAATAAAATCATTATGGCGATCTGTATAATAGAAACAACTAGAACAAATGCAGTCAAATATGGAGATATACTGGTCATAACAGCTAAACATACCAAGGATGTAATCCCTTGGATTATAATGTTTATAAATCCATTGGTAAGAATGTCGTTCAACTGATTTATACTATTGAAACGGTTCCCTATGTCACCTGCGGAATGCCATTCAAAAAAACTTACATCCAAACGGAAAATTTTATGAATCATATTAGAAATCATTGTTTTAAAAAGTTTCATGTTAATATTCAATAAAATTTTCTGTCTTAGTAAGCTCAATACAAAATGGGCACACATAATCAGAAGAACTAAAAGTGTAATTTTCCATATATGAATTGTAATATGGGCAGAAGATAAACTATCTATTACTTTTTGCACAACCATTGGAACAGCTAATGTAATAAGTTGACACATAAGCATCAACATAATTGCAATCATAAATTGAGAGAATTTTACCTCTATTTTAAATTTGGTTTTTTTTATTTTCTTAATATTTCTACTTGGAATAACGGATACAAGAATATCCTTGTATCCGTTTTTTAATTCTAAAAAATCGACAACTCTTTTTCCATTTGCTGGATCAAACAGAATATATTTTCCTTTCTTCTTAGTTTTATCAACTACCACATAGTGGGAATCATTACACAAAATGGCTGGAAGATACTCTATTAAGTTTTTTTCTTCATGATTATACTGGTATGCAGCAAATTTAAATCCATACTTTTCTGCTAATTCTTTCATTTGAGCTAAGGTCATACCGTCTCTGCCAATCTGAATCTCTGCCCCTATGTCCACGATATCACTTTTACACCCGTAATAATTAAGAATCATTGTCAGACATGCTATGCCACAATCCATGCTTCCTAGCTGTGAAACATAATGCACTTTTTTTTGAAACATCAAGTTCCTCCCTTTGTTAAATATTACTTAGCAATTACGCTCCTAAATCTCCAGAGCCAAAATGCATGGTAATTCTGGGTACAAATCTCTTAATAGAGAGTATCCCATTCCTGAGATTCCTGTCATAAATCCTGGTATCTTATACCCATGCAAATAAGACCTTGCACAATCGTAATTTTCATTTATAATATCCATAGCAATTTGTGTTCTCGCAGACAACATCATATGTCTTACTTCTTCATCATTACATTCTTTTGAATATTCAAGTAATATTTCTGTATTCCCCAAATTCCCATGACATAGACAGTCATTATCTGTAAATCCATACATTTTTGTCGCAAATAGTGCACGTTCAATATCACATTGTACTGTTATATAATCACTACTGTCTTTAACCAGGTTATACATCTTACTTCTTGCCAATAAAATCCCTGGTGCCCCATGACACCATGCTGCCATGCATCTATTATCAGAGTTTTCTTCTTTTTTTGCCTCCTCCCGATTGTCTAACCAATTATTATATTTATCAGAATACATGGTATTTTCATATATTAATCCAGAGTGTATTGCCTTTTGATATTCAATATGAAATTGCTCATTATTTAACTTTGTAAGAGCATAAATTATACCTGTAATTCCATGTGACAGCCCAGATAAGCTCTGCCCGTTTCCGCAGCACCACTTACCCTTATTCTGATTTTTTATAAGAATGTTCCCTGCTTCGCACGCCAATTGCAAATATATATCCTTTTGAGCTAAGTGATAAAGATTAAGAAGAACAATAACGGCACCTGCATTACCATAAATCAGATCATTATTTTCATCTGCTTTCAATGCATACTCTAAAATTTTGCAATGTTTTTCTGCATATTCTAAATATTTTTGTTTTCCTGTTATCTTATATAAAACTTCGTATACATATATAACAGAAGCTTCCCCCGCATAAGCACCGCTACTTTCCTTTTCTAAATCCGTGGATCGTTCCAACATATCATCGGTATATTGAAACATCATGGTCTCAAATGCTTTGCAGGCTGCTGACAAATCCACATCAAAATCTGATTGCTGTAGTGCATTATAAAAAAGGGCAATTCCTCCTAATCCTTCATATAAATAAACCCCTAATGGTTGGATATTCCAAGAAGAATTTTCAGAATTTCCAATAGATGTTATTCCTATCCAATTTATATCCTGCCCATCATCACCATAAAAAGCTTTTTGCTCTAATGTATGTAAAATTTTTAATATGGCATTTTTTTTATATTCCTTTTGTCCATGTTCATTATCGCTTCTACTTATACAAAGTTCATTTATATCTTTTTTAGGTTTCTCAACTTTTACATCATTCAAATCTGTTAAAATTATTTTTATAAATCTAATCTGTTCTTCTCTATCTTTCTTGCCCATAGAACAGATCTTATTTCTAAGATGTTGAATACTAGACTCAGCAAAATAGTTCTTCACCACTTCCCCTTCTGATCCATAAAGATCTTCTTTTGAAGTATTGCTATAAAAATATGGAATATCCATATTCAGCATATCCTTTATTTCCAGTTTTGCAATTTCCATATTCCCTTGCATCTGTTCCACATTTTTTAACACTGCACACAAAAATAGTTGCCTATCTTTCGCATCTTGAAGAAAATCCGGATTGTATGATGTGTGCAATAGCATGGAATACCGCTGAGTATCTTGGACTAAATGCCTAACTTCAATATTTTCAAATATCGAAACATAGTTTAATATAAGCTTCTTATTGTCCAAACAAAATGTATATGCGTCAAAAAAACCTTCGCATATCTCATCTATATACTGATTAGGTTCTTTTACCTTTTCCCCCAGTCTCAGTAAATTATTACTAGCTTGAGTAATAGGTCTTTCATATTCATAATGCATATTTGATGTCCCAGCATTTTTTAATCTTGGAATCAGTATTGGATATTGCTCTCCCTCTTGGCCATTAAGAGCACTCATATTTATACCTTTTCCATTTTTAGTGTATTTATAAAAAGGCAGTACTCCAGAATACAACACTGATTCATGTATCTTATCGTAAATTTTTTCTCTACCTGATTTTTTCTTTTTGTCCCTTTTATTATCTAAGACAGTCTCGGCATCTACAACAACCGGATATCCCCCATTAGCAATAAGATTTTCAGTATGTATATCATTGACATTTAATATATAATTGCAAAAAACAAGCACTCCTATCCGATAATAATAATTCCTGACTTCAGCCTCACTGTTACAAGGAAGATTAACTACAAATTCTTCCCATCCATAGTCCCCACAATCTAAAATCAAAAATTGCTTAAAGTCCTTTTTACAATTGGAAGAAATAAACTCCAAAAATGACTGATATGCTTTCTCCACCTTCAGTCCGTGTGGTTTATAAACTATTTTTCTTCCATCTTGAAACTGAATTAAAAAAACACTATTTCCTTTCTTATGTGAATCTGAACCACTCGTTCTTATGTTTTTTACTTCAGTCCAGCCCTTTTTCCCACCAAATTTATCTTCTAAAAGTAAAGTATCCTTTTCCATTCTTTCCTGCAATAATATATAATTATTTGCCAAATTTTCCATTAATTCTATCAGCATTCTTTTAAGACCTGGATATATGGAAAATAATTCTTTTATATACTTATCATTACCAAGAAATCTCTGATTATAGTCTTTATATTCTTCTGCTTCATCATTTCCTCTAAGTTCTCCTTGTTCTTTTGCTAAATACATTTCAAAAATAAGAGTGCTTAAAGAAACATCTAAAATCCTTTCCGCTAAATTTTTCAAAAAACAGTCCTGAACTACTTTAACAATATATCCTTTTCTACTCTTTCTTTCTAAAACCCGTTTCCCATATCCCAGAAACCTGAGAACAAATTGATCAAATAATACTTTTGTTCCTTTTTTAGTCAAATAGGATATAGCCTTCTCATTACACATATCAGAATATTCCTGATTTAACGTTGCAAAGCTAATATATTTATGATTTAACGAATACTCTGAAAATAATATCTGCTCTATAGAAACCCCATAAGCCTTATCTATTAATTCAATAACATCTTTACCTAAAATGTTATTCCAATATTCTAATATTTGAGTATCTTTGATTGGAACATCCTTATAATAATTTCTTTCATAAAAATAGGAATTATTGTCACAATTATTTTTATCCATAATAATCTCCTCCATTACGTAAAAAATTTTGAATTTGCATATGATATCTATGCATAGAAGCCAAACCTATTCATTCAGTAGTCATCATACCTGTGGTTTCATACCACTCTCATAAACTAACAGCAAACAAACATAATTGTTCCCCAGTTACATTCTTTTGTTGATGTACAGAACTGAGAGCCATCGGAAACTCTTGGTTCACCAGCACCTGCGGAAAAATTGTTTAAATCCGCCTCTTTAATTTCCTTCATTACATTTCCTGCCGGATTCATAAAATTTTCTGGTCTTGTCATTGGATTTCTATAATTTTTCTTCATAAGGCACGCTCCTAACTGCTTCTTGCATAGATACCATATGTAAATTCAAAATGTCTATATCTATACGATTTAATTTTTCACAAAATACTGCAGGAATACAGAACCCTTCAGGTTCATCCTAAGATATTTATTTTTTCATTTCTCATTTCCTTAAAAGGTTCTGTTAAGTTCACTTGACTAGCAGTATGTATTTTCTCTTCTCCTTCCTTACAAACATATATTAAAATTGTTTATGATTATGATTACGGACAACATTTCTTTACATTCAATCCACCATTTTTTACCACCCTTTCCGTCTTGTTTGTTTTACCTTTACTTTTCTTTTTGATTTCATATAAACATTCTTTTTGGTTCTGTTTAGCATTTGAAACAATAGTATGGAAACCACCAAAACCCCAATTATAGACATCGCCGCAGGAGGAATTTTATATGTTATTCCATATTCGCTTCCGCATTTAGGATCAACAAGTATCATTGCAGCCTTGATTGGAAACCAATTAAGCATACTTCCTTCCATTGTTGCAAAATATCCGTAGATGAATGCAACGGCAACTCCCAGCAATGATTTTCCTTCTGCAAAAGCACAAACAATAATAATGGGAAGTACTGATATATACACCAATATGTCAGATACAATAATCTGAGCGGCTGACATCAGCATCATATGAATATTCATTCCAGAAAATCCTAAAAAAGCATTAAAACATATTGACAAAAGAGCGTTAAAAATACTAAATACTATAGTTAAAAATAAAAGCAGCCAAAATTTAGCAATAAGTAACTTTTTATATGAAATAGGTACTGTTAAAATAGATTTTAATGTATCATCTGTTGTTTCTCTGGAAATAATGTACACAGCGACTAATGTAATAATAATCGGGAAAAATAATGTACAATTACTAATAATTACCTGCTGTATAAAATACTGAAAATCCCATACTTTATTTGTGCTTGCAGTTGAATAAAAGCAACTCATTAACACAGATAGCGACATCATAACTAATCCAGCTTTTACAACTGAATATCTTTTAATTTTTAATAACTCTGTTGATATAATATTTCCCATTTAAATTACCTCGTCCATTTTTTATAAAATCTAATCATAAGCATTAAAGATAAGAACAATGTTACTCCTAATACCAAAAATGCATAAAGATCTGACGGAAACATAATATATGCTTCTTTTGACAAATTATCTTTTATTACATGATCTACCAGTTTACCGCTTGTCCAGTCCATCGCACATATAACTGGAAATAGATTTAGAAATTTTGCGGTACCTTTCACTGCCATTGTTTCAAATAAACCGATAATTCCCCAATTTAGAATCGAATAAAAAAATGCCAACAATGTAGACACTAAATAGGATTTATTAAAATATACTATTATAACCACAATAGGAAGTGACGCTATCGTTATCACAAGCCCAAATATAATACTAAATCCTAGCTTGTATGCTAAATCATATATAATACCAACCTTCAATATCCATGAAAAGAATATTGTAAATGATACACTCGTCAGGCTAAAAAGAGTTCCATATATAAAAAGTACACAGATCTTTGCAAGGATCATTTTGGTAATTGTCACGGGCACTGTTTTAATATTTTTAAATGTATCATTATCTCGTTCCATAAAGAACAAGATTGTCGCAAGCATTCCTATTAAACAAGGTGCAAGGAATACAAGACCATAGCCCTGTGTCATAGTAAAGGATAAATCAAACCTCATTTTCAAATAATGTGTGCTCAGATCACCAGACATCCCGTTCTTAGTTGTCATAACCACAATTAAGGGGAAAAAACATGATAATACAATCAGCATGAGCGTGATTTTCCTTCTTTTCAATTTTGTAAACTCACATCTGACTAAATCAAGCAATTCCTTCCCCTCCTGTCACTTTTTTAAAATAGTCCTCTAAAGTATCTTCACACAAATGAGCGTCCATCACGTCTACTCCTTCTTGAACAAAGGAACGAACTATATCTGGTATTGATATACTGAGATTATACACATTTATATCTTGGTTTCCTGATACCTTAAAATTTGATTCTTTATAATACACTGACAGTATTCTTGCTGCTTGGGCATTATCAGAAACCTTGAAGTGTACATATTTTCCATTTTTTTCTTCTAATTCCTTCATACTTCCCTCTTCAATGAGTACGCCTTTATCAATAATACCAATATCGTCTGCTAAAACAGCAATTTCTGAAAGTATATGGCTAGAGATCAATATAGTTTTCCCTCTATTTTTAGATAAATCTTCTATAAATGTTCTTATTTCTGCGATTCCTATCGGATCTAAGCCATTAATTGGTTCATCCAAAATTAATATTTCTGGATCATGCATTACCGCTAATGCTATAGCTAATCGCTGTTTCATTCCTAATGAATACTGCGAATATAACTTTTTATCTTTGTAGGGTAAATTAACAAGTTTTAATGCCTGTTCGATAGCATCAGTTCTTGGGATTCCTCTCAATTTCGCAAAAATTCTAAGATTTTCCGTACCTGTCAAATTAGGGTAAAATCCAGGACTTTCAATCAGTGATCCTATTCGAGGTAATATTTTTTTCTCTTCAAGCCTTATATCTCTATTAAAAATACGTATGGAACCTGATGTCGGTTCTATGAGGTTTAGCAGCATTTTCATAGTTGTGGTTTTTCCAGCTCCATTTCTCCCTAAGAGTCCATATATCTTTCCTTTTCTTACATGCATATTTAGATTGGAAACACTTTTCTGTTCTCCATATGTTTTAGTTAAATCACGTGTTTGTATAATGTATTGTGACATTTGGTTTTTCTCCTTTCAGAATCTTCTATGTTTTACAGTATAATATATTTTTCTGACAGGAACCTGACAGAAACCTGACAAGAACCTTGTAATTTATTTAATACGAAAAAGATGATACTCGAACGTATCATCTTTTTTGTTACCTTTGTATAACTGAAAATTCAATACAAAATACTGTTCCTTTACCCGGTTCACTAAATGCACTAATTGTCCCACCCATTTTCTCTAGCAATAATTTTGAAATATTTAATCCCAGTCCATTCCCTTTTCCGGATCTTCCTTTATTACACTGGTATAATCTTTCAAAAATATAATTCAAATCTTCCTTTGCTATCCCTATCCCATCATCACCTATCTCGAGTCTAAATTTACCATTCCCCTCTGATGCTGTTATTGATATGTTTGCTGCTTTGCTATGAGTAAAAATATTCTGCACAATATTATTTATAGCCCTCATATAACAATCCTCATCAATCTCAACAATTATAGCTTTCTCAGGAATTTCTATATTATATCCTATTCGATGTTCTTCTATTATAGGGATCCAATCCAAAAAAATCCTTCTGGTTTCTTCAGTAATGTCAACTGCTTTTATTTCCAACTGTTCCTCATCTGAATTAATCCTAAACCACTCGAATAACACTTCGATATATTTTTTTAAGTCATACGCCTTTTCTTTCGCTAGTCTTAGATATTGTTCCTCTTTATCTGAACTTACCAGTTTTAAATCTAGAGCGTCCAAATACCCTATTAAGGTTGTCATGGGTGTTCTGACATCATGTGATAAACTTGTCATGAGTTGCTTATTTGCTTCCAACTCTATGTTACTCTCTTCAATCCTTTTTTCATATTTATACAATATAGAATTTACTCTAAATCCAACTTGATCTATCCTATTATTTTTTTTCAATAGAAGCTTTTGTTTGCTTTGACCTTTCTCTATTTCTAAAAGTATTTGATTGAACTCTTTTAGTCTTCTATTAATTTTAAACACATAAAGTGTCAATCCCAAATTATAAAATAAAAGTATGACTAGCACCACATAAAATAATTTCATTTATCTCATAACTCCTTATTGAATCTATATCCGAGACCTCTTACAGTCTGAATATACGAATTTTCTGCTGTTCGCTCTATTTTCTTTCTCAATCTGCTAATAACTGCCATTATGTTATCATCATCATATACATACTCTTCGTTCCAAACATTTTCGTATATTTGTTTCTTCGTGAGAATTTTTCCTTGATTTTTTGCAAGATATATAAGTACATCATATTCTTTTGCAGATAATTTAAGCTCTTCACCAGACAATTCTACTATGCCACTTTCTAAGTCAATTCTTAAATCTCCATATTTCAAAATTGCTTTACTAGCCATATTATTTAAACGTGTGTAACGTCTTATTAGAGATAATACTCTTGCAAAAAACTCTTCCATTTCAAAAGGTTTTGTCAAATAATCATCCGCTCCCGCCCGCAACCCTTTTACTTTTGAGGTGCTGTCATCTTTCGCTGTAAGCATTAGTATTGGTACATTACTCATGTCTCGTATTCTTTCTAAAACTTCAAACCCACTGATTCCTGGCATCATCACATCCAATACAACTAATTGATATTCCTTATCTTTTACTGATTTTATCCCATCAAAACCGTTGCATGAAATATCTGCACAAATATTTTCTTGCAAAAGACTCTCTTGCAAGAGTGTACATAAATCCCTATCATCATCAATAATTATAATATCTTTTCTCATCTCAAGCCTCCAGTAATATGTATATTGTTGATGGCAACTTTAGATGGCAATACAAAGACTTTGTTGCCTGTCTCTGAGTTACCCTGTATACTGTCATTAATACAGTAAAGAAAGGGATCCCAGAGCATCCTCCTGACAAGACGTATACTCTGGGATCATGGTTTTGAAACCATGATTATTATATCAGATTATTCCGTTTCGTACAATGAGGAAGACGATATTTTTAATTAAAAGCAGCGCCATATCCTACTGTCCAGTCTGTATGGAAGAACTCTCCTACAGGGATTCCTGCAAAAGGATCCTGCTACAGGAAGGGCATGAACGTCATGTCTGTATCATCCGCCGGATGAAATGCACGAAATGTGGGATCCTTCACCGGGAACTGCCGGATTTTCTTGTCCCATACAAACATTACACTGCTGAAGTCATATCCGGTGTCCTGGATGGGCAGGTTACTCCATATGATGAAGATTCTGCGGATTATCCCTGTGAGATGACTATGCACCGCTGGCATCACTGGCTGATGAAAAATACGTTAAGGATAGATGGTTATTTAAGGTCTGTCGGCCACCGTCTGCCGGGATTCAGTGAGGAACTGCTGATGTCCGGCGTGCCGCTGCTTGAAATGCTTCGCAGTTCCCTGTATAACTGGCTGGAAACGATACTGAGATTCATCTATGATTCCGGCGGTTTTCTTGTCCCGTGATACAGTTTTCCCTATGCACCGGCTTTGTTTTGCTGTCATTCATAAGATATGGTAAGTTCCTCTCAAAGGAGGAATAATGACCATGAATATAACAAAAGATAACCAATGGCGCGACGGGAAAGCCCTGGAACGCTACATGCTGATCGCACCATTACTGGAAGGCTCCCTTGATCCGGCAAAACGTCTCCAGATGAGGGAGGGCATCGCATCCAGGAACGGGATCTCCCTGCGGAGCCTGTACCGTTATGAAGCTGCTTTCAAAAAAGAGGGATTTTCCGGACTGAAACCGGCAGAGCGTCCGAAACAGCATTCCGCAAAGCTGCCGGATAACTTTAAGGAGATCCTGGAACAGGCAGTCCAGCTGAAAAGGGAAGTGCCGACACGGTCTGTAAACCAGATCATTTACATCCTGGAACTGGAAGGCTGGGCACCTGTGGGGACACTGAAACGCTCCACCATGCAGAGACATCTCTATAATGCCGGATTCGGACAGAAACAGATGCAGATGTACCGGGATGCCCGTAACAGTTCATCCAAACGTTTCTGTAAACCACACCGGATGATGCTGATACAGGGGGACATCAAATATGGGATCAAACTCCCCATTGGAAAAAATGGTGCAATGGTACAGACGTATCTGTCCTCAGCCATTGATGACCATTCCCGTTACGTACTCCATTCAAGGTTTTATGATAACCAGGAGGAATCCATCGTGGAAGATACTTTCCATAAAGCCATACTCAAGGCAGGAAAATTTGATGCCTGCTACTTTGATAACGGTTCACAGTACATTTCCAGACAGCTGAGGTTTTCCCTGTCCAGGCTTGGGATCACGATCCGTCATGCCCCTGTCCGGAGCGGGAAATCAAAAGGTAAGTGCGAAAAGTTTCATCAGATCGTAGATAGATTTCTGGCGGAAGTAAAAGTGCACAACATCCGGACACTGGAAGGACTGAACCGTCACTGGAGCAACTATCTGGAAGAATACTACCATACTTCCCCGCACGCAGGGATCCGGGAATACTATGAGAGTATGGGTGTGTCGGTGCCGGAAGGAGGGATCTCCCCGGTCCAGGAATGGAACCGGGATTCCAGACCGCTTACTTTTCTGGATGCTTCTGTGGTTGCGGAAGCCTTCCTGCACCATGAGGAACGTCTGGTGGACAAAGGTGCCTGCATCAGTTTTAGGGGAAAGAAGTTTGAGACCCGCCCTGCCCTGATCGGCTGCACCGTCGGGATCGCATATGATCCCATGGTGCCGGAAATCCTGACGGTCTCTTACCACGGTATGGAACCTTTTACGGCGCGTCCTCTTAAGATAGGCGCTTTCTGTGATAAGAACCCGGCCCTCCCTGTATCCATGCAGCCAAAAGAAACGGAATCTTCCCGCCTGCTGGATGCCCTGGAAAAGAAACAGGCACAGTCCATGCAGCGCCGGGCAGATGCGATCTCGTTTGGCAGCTACAGAAAGGATGGTGGGGATCATGTATAGATCTTTTTTTGAAATGGAACGTATGCCATTTGTCCGTGATGTCCCGATACAGGAACTGTATGAATCCCCTGCCATGTCGGAAGCTCTGGGAAGGCTGGCCTATGCAGCTGACCGTCAGCTCTTTGCAGTTATCACGGCAGATGCCGGATGTGGAAAATCCACACTCCTGAGACGCTTTTCCGGGAGTCTGTCAAAAGATGAGTACCTTTTTCTGTATCTCTCTGATTCCAAACTGACCCCACGCTGGTTTTATAAAAGTATGCTGGACCAGCTGGGGATAGAATCGAAGTTCTACAGAGGGGATGCAAAACGCCAGCTCCAAAAAGAAGTGGAGATCATCCGGGGTGTACAGAAAAAGAAAGTTGTCTGCATCCTGGACGAAGCGCATCTTCTGGAAAAGGAAACGATCGAGGAGTTCCGTTTTCTCCTGAATTACAGGTTCGATTCCATGAGTCCCATGGCGCTCATACTGGCAGGACAGACAGAACTGTGGGACAAGCTCCGGCTGCAGCGGTATGCGGCAGTAAGGCAGCGTATTGATATCAACTGTGTCCTGCCACACTTTGACAGGGCAGAAACCGAAAGATATATCTTATCACATCTGGTCTATGCCGGGGGAAGGCAGGATATCTTCACAGACAGGGCACTGGACGATATCTATAAAGAATCTACCGGGATCCCGCGGCGTATCAACCGCATCTGCGAAAAAAGCCTGATGTATGCCAGCCAGCAGGGAAAACGCCTGATCGATGAACATCTGGTGCGTTATATCATTGAACACGAAATGCTGGGAGGTGATGTCTGATATGGGATCCTATTACCAGTGCAGCGATCCGGACAGCAATGAAAAAAACTGGATCGGTCATATCCGTCCATTAAATATAAACAGAAATGAGTTTGAGGTGACCGCCCGTGGAAGCACTTTCCATCTGCTGGTAGGAAAACATGCATATGGAAAGTATCTGTGTATTCCCAACTGGGGGATCGGCACAGAAATATCGTCTCTGTCGGACTGCTTCTGGAACAGGGAACGCCTTGAACAGGACTATCCAGAGCTGTCAAAAGTGGACATCATCAGTATCGTAAAAGCGCTTGAAGCACTCAGCTCATATGTAACATTGTAAATGAAACAGATAATCCGGCAGGAAATCTGCCGGATTGTACAAAAATGCCAATGACACAAAACTTAGCAGATCTGTGACATGGGAGCAAATCTAATTAGTGACAAACTGAGAAATCAGCAACAGTATATCTCTTCAAATTGATTGCAACAATTATATTGGTAATTATTTTATCACTATATTAACCGTTTGTATCTTACAATATTCTTGTAATTCATATATCGAACCATTTTGGCTAACTCTTTATATATCAAATTTTTATTTCTCCATCCCAACTTGACAAACCCCTACAATTAAAAAAATTCACCCATACTAGAATAATCTGACAACGATTCCAGGTAGGGGAACATATTCTGATCCGGATCTTAACTATCCAGGGAAATTCCCCAGAAACGCTCTCCATCCATGCAGATGTAAAAAGCGTGGAAAGCAATACCAGCAAAGAAAATCTGAAAAATTGTCGAGTACATGGAAAATATGCCGGAACGGTGGAAGACATCCACAAAGGAACTGTTTTTGACCGGTTAGAACTGGGTGTCAACGCCATTGCTCACAGTCGCTACGACAGCCGCACCGTTGGGAAGAAAGATAAGGTGTCCTTTGTTGTGACCATATTGATGAAGAACGGAATGTTGCTGTTGGCATCATTACAAGGATTATTAAACAGAATTCATTATAAGTGTATAACATCAATTATACTATAAATAATGAGGAGCTTCCCAAATGCTCCCCATTATCTTAATTACATATAAAAAATACTAGCAAAGTAAAATTCAGCAAATAGCAAAAAACGTCCTATGGTCATAATCATAACATATATTACAAATTCACTTATCTTAAACATATTTTTATTGGATATTTTAGGAAATAGTTTCGCCACTAATCTATACACAATATATCCTATTATGGCTCCCGCAACATTTAATATTATATCGTCAATATCCGTCTTTCTATTATTAAATAATTGACTCAACTCAATTGACAAAGATATACCTAAATTTACTAACAATATTCGTTTAAATGAATCGAATTTTTTCACAATCAAAGGTAGTAAAAAACCGCATGGCATAAGTAATACCAAATTTAATAAATATATTACTGTATCAATTTCTTGTGAGAATGGTATTAAGTTTAATTGATTACTTGAGAAATCAATTCCATATAACTTTATATCATACACTGTTCCTGCTCCAGTAAAATGCAAAACACAGGCATAATATAATCCAAAAACGCCTAAATATATTTTGGATAAAAGTGAAACTTCTTTCTTCCTAAGATATATTCCCCAGAACAAAACTATTGGTAATAATATTGTGCCAAATTCATATATAATTAATAACATAATACAGCTTCCCCTTTCTTTTAAATTGTACATGAAATTCTAACTAAAATTGTACGTATTCATTTGCAGTCTGTATAACCGCGCATATTCTTTATTAAGTTCTAATAGTTCCTTATGACTTCCTTCTTCTTTCACCTGGCCATTTTCAAGCAAAACAATTTTATCAGCTAAATGTACTGCTGAAAGTCTATGGGATGTAAAAATTAGTGTTTTCCCATATAATTCATGTTTAAGATTATTTAATAAATTGCACTCAGACTCAGGATCTATAGCTGCCGTTGGTTCATCTAAAATCATTACTTTACATCTTCTATTCACCGCCCTTGCTAAAGCAATTTTCTGCTGTTCTCCCCCTGATGGCTCATAACCATTTCTATCAAATATTTTTTGTATATACGTATCCAAACCTTCTGGAAGTTTTTTAAGGATATTATCTGCATCTACTATATGTAAAGCTTTAATAGCGTCTTCATCCGTCCATTCTGCATTTTCCAAATCTGTTATTTTAATATTATCTCGTAATGTGAAAGAATAATTTATGTAGTCTTGAAATACAACGCTAAATACACTACGAAGGTTACATACATCATACTCTTTGATATTTTTAGAATTAATTAGTATTTCGCCCTCATCTACATCATAAAATCTCAATAGCAATTTTATGACTGTGCTTTTACCAGAGCCATTTACTCCTAATATACAAATCCTATCCCCTTGCTTAATTTCTAAAGAAAAGTTTTGTAACACATATTTTTCTGACATTGGATATTTAAAAGATACATTCTTAAATTCAATCTTTATATTGTCATTCACTTCCAATTCACCACATCTATTCTCTTCTTCCTCATATTTACTGAATTTTTCAATTGTATCTATTTTCAATTTATCCTCATAAACAGAAGAAAATGTTTCTATAACTGTATAAGTAGCAGCTATTAAGGATGTAAATAAACCTATGTATAAAGAAAAATCTCCCACGCTACTATCTCCATTAAGAATTGATTTTACAATTCTACTCATAAAGAGAAATATGATTATTTCTGGAATTACATATGTAGGAAATATACAAATAAGCTGTTTTTTCTTTAATTGTTTCCTATCTTTAAAACATATACTCCAAAATTTTTTATATCTATTCATAAAAAAGTCACATAAATTATGTAATCTGATGTCAAAGGCAAAATACCTATCACTTGCCACAGAATACATATAACTTTGTTGCCGCTCATACGGCATATTATTTAACCGTAACTTGTACGCTTTCTTTGAAAATTTTTGATTAAGTACTGCAGATGGTATTGAAAATATCAATAATACTATAGCATAACTCCACTGATACCTTCCTATCATTCCTGCTGCAATTATCAGCGAACATATACCACTCATTCCATAAAATATATTCCATGTAATTTCGTTTAGTGAAAAAAAATCTGTCATAACAGCTTGCAATGTATTTAAATATTCTGGTGAATCATAAAACTCTATGTTAGTTTTCATAGTCTTTTTCATGACCATTTTTTCAATTTCATGTTCTAGCAAATCCGAATGGATATTCTGATAATATGCACTTAATTTCGAGAATAACTTTGTAATTATAGCCATTAACATCACAAGGATCAGAATAAATAAAATAGAAAAATAATTTTTTTCGTTTATTATAGTTAACGAATCAATCAATATTTTATTTAAAAACATAGATATGTAAGGTGTGCATGTGCTTAATATCAACAATGTACACCTCCCAATTGTATAATGTTTAGATGTTTTCCAAGCTAAACTCATGCAAAAGGCCATTGCATTAAAAAAAGATTTTAGTTTAAGTTGCACTATTTTTACCTTCTTTCCAAATAGTAAATATAATATTCAGGCTCCTCTAAAGTACTTATCGAAAAATTTATAATATCATCAAATACTTTTTTGCCTTCAGCCTCTATATATTGCATAAGATCATGGTTTGTATAGCTTTTTCTATCAAATATATATGAATATATTAAATGCTGTATATACTGATAGCCATATTCATTTTTTTTTAAGATATTATTATATTCATTTTTTAGGTCTTCTAGTAATCCCCCAATATCCTTTTTTAATATAAGCCTATTTACAATTTTCTTATATACATCATGAATACAAGTTAAATTAATTTTTTTTCGTACTGTTATCCTTATATATCTGAAATCTTTTGTAGGTTGAAATATACCTAAAAATATATCACTTTCTTGCATCTTTCCCGTCTCTTTGAAAAGTTCTTCCAAAAATGTTAATGCCATACTTTCAACCAAATCATAGTATGCTGTATCCGTACAAACATAATTTAACTTCAAAAAAATAACCATACCATTTTCTTTAATATTTTTGTAATTTCTATTTAAACTAGTGGGCACTCTTAAAGAACTTTTTTGTGGCATAACTTTAAAATCATTTTCTACAACTTTTTTCCATATTCTCTCCTCCCACTCCTTTTCACCTCCAAGTATGATAATATGTGCATTCTCAACACTATATCCGTTTTTAAAATTTTCAATAATATCCATATACGTGATACACCGAATATCATGCAAGTTTCCTATCGGCATATATTCACTAATTCCTAACTTTTTCACAAAAGATCTATACACTTCAAAAAAAGGGGATTCAGATACTATGTTATATTCATTTACGATATCCTGCCTTACTTTCTCCATATTATCACGTAATAAATGTGTTCCTCTAAATATATCTAATAGAATTCGAATTGCATTTAATATATTTCCTATTTCATTGTGTGTTGAAATTACATATTTTGTGTATTCAAAAGATGTGGTGCCCACACATGAAAAATCATCACCTACTCCATAACCTTCATAATCCATTTGCATAAGCATATGTTCTAAAAAATGCGCAATACCATATCTGTCTCTATCTTTTAATGAGCCATTCCAAACAATTAATGAAACATAGCACATATCCATATCACACTCTCTAAATTCATATGATATTCCGTTAGATAGTTTTTTTATCATACTCATTCTCCAATGAAACTGCTGTTACTTATCTTCTTTTAAGATCAGGCTAAAAACATATATTTTTAGAAAATAAAGGGATATTACCTCAAAAACTTATGAGTAAATACCCCTCTATCCTCATTCACTTGCGTTTCTCAAATACTTTTAATACGCTACTGGTGATTTTCTTCCTGCTGTGCTTGCATCTTTGTAATTATTAGTGCTATATTTTGTAGTTTCACCACTTGCATCTCTACAATTACATCCGCAATGGCTGCAGGAATCACTTGTCGTTCTTGTACCTGAATAATTACTCCATGTACCGCATGTACATCCTCTAGCTATATTGTTTGCCTCTACACTGGTGTCGATTTTTCTTCCCATCGGATTGACAACTCTCATGTTTTCACCACCTTTCCATTTTATTTTTATTGTAAACTTTTAGATTGCTCTTAAGTTACAATCATGTGATTTAATGGTTCTAACAATTCTGGATTATTTTCTAATATTTCATGATAATAAATTAATTGTTGCTCTACCGTGTATTTTTCTTCTTCACAGCATGCCATTTTTTTCTTCATATTTAATCCATTTGCATCATAGCAATTTGCATAACAGATCCCACACAAAGTGCTTGCCCAACAATTTTGACACTCAACCAATGATTTCTGCATATATTCATCTATATAGTATTTTTTTATAGCCTCTATATCGAATCCTTTTTCCACATCTCCGATGCTAGGCGCTTCTCCAATTCTTTCACATGCTAAAAATTTTCCCTCAGTTGTAACATACAAACGACGTGTACCAGGAACACAGCACCCATTAAATTTGTGCCACACGAATGGCTCATCACAAATCGGTCGGGTATGAATTCCCATAAATGCTCCTATTTGTGGATAATATGTAAATGATTTCTCTTTTTCTGATGGTGTTTTCTGTTTATCCCACGCCAGGAGTGGCATCCGATTTTCCAAGTTCTCCCTTTCTTCTTCTGTATATATCGGAGCATTATTTTCCGAAAGTTCTACATATGTACAATTCATATTTAAATCTTTTGCATATTGTTCAAAAAATCCTTGCATATCCTCGAATTTTTCTTTTGTATATGGAGGGCTGACAACCGTACTTACCGATATCATCTTACGTCTGTCTCCATAAGCTTTTAAAGCATTTTGGAAACCTTTTAAAGACAATTCAAAGGATCCTCTACCATTTTCTAATTTTCGATGTTCATTATGTGTTTTTTCATCACCATCAATACTAAACATTAAACTAAATTCTGGAATGGATGCAAAGTATTCTGCTTTTTCCTCTGTCATTAATACTCCATTTGTTGTCATAGAAAATGTTACCTTTTTTTCACCTCGATTCTCCATATGCCGATATTTTAGAAATGCCGATAAAATTTCTATAAGATTCCATGCCTGACCCAATATCAGGCATGGTTAATAAACTATCGGCATTTATTTTAATCCACAAAGCCGCTTGATAGCATCTTCGTCATTGGCATACTTGAACACCACATCATCCTTAAAGACGGATCTGTCGCTATCGCTAAGCTTATGCAGTGCTTCCCTCTTCATCTCTTCAGTAACCTTGGCGTAGAAACGAGTCGTTTCTATATTCGAATGACCAAGCCATTCAGATATAGTAGGGAGAGGCACCCCCGCCTGATACAGGTGCATTGCCCTCGTCCTTCTGAAAAGATGCGAATGCAGATGGACTAGATCCGGATTGCTTTTGCGAACCTCTGCTTCACATCCTACAAGTATACGGCTGACATTATCACTGGACATTTTGTTTTTCTGGCCATTTCGGAAAGAATAAAACACCAGGTTCTCCGAAGTCTTGTCTGGATGATATTTTTCGCAGTAATCTTCAAACTGGCTCCATATTTCCTTGGATAAGGGTGTAATCCTATGTTTCTTTCCTTTTCCGTAGAAATGGACATCAGCCTCCCCGTTGGATGTCGCTTTAATATCAAGGAGTTTTAGTGACAATACCTCATTTATCCGTGCACCGCTTTCATACAGAAGCGACAGGAGAAAACGATCTCTTACAGCTTCACGGTTGCTATCTGTACTTTTAAGAACCAGGTACACATCATTAACTGAAAGCCATGTAAAATCGAGAATCCTTTCATCATCAACATCGCTTATCTCGCGGATTGCCTCATACGCATCAAGGGAGATAGCGTTCTTTTTATAAAGGTACTTGCAGAATCCCCGCAGGTCTGACAGGCGATGGTTTATGGTCGGTGCCACGTTATTGCGTTCAGATTTCAGCCAAGCCATGAATTCTACTATGTTTTTCTGGCTGAAGTCAGATGACTGCATCGTTAGGACAGTCACCTTTTGTTCTGATTCAAGGTATGTCACAAACAGATTTATGCTATATCTGTACGAGTCAATTGTGTCTTTATCGCGATTCCTGACACCCGGAAGGTAGATTCTCATAAATTCACCCATAAGCGATACAAGGTGTGGATCCTTAGCTTTAATCCTCATCTTCCAGAACCCCCTTTCCATAAACCTGGGAAAGGAGAGCCCAGTCTACAGCTTTGGACTTGCGCAGATTCTCTGGAAGAAGGTGGATATAATAAAGCGTTGATGTGAGTTCTGAATGCCCCATATATGCCGAAAGGTACGGCAATAATTCCATCACGTCCTTCCCATTGTTTATCCAGCGGATTATATTACGCGAAGCAAAAGCGTGCCGCAGATCATAAGGTCTTGGAGCCCCCTTCCATGAAATGCCACTCTTTGAGATCAGGTTCCTCCATACCTGGTTGTACCACGATGCTTCATATGGTGTGCCGTCCCATTTTTGAAAGAACCATTGCCTCTTTCCTGCTACGGAATCGTATTTCTGACAGAGTGCGCGCATATCCTCTGACATAATGATGTGCCGATCCTTGTGCCTCTTGGACTGTCGTATATAAACGTCTCCTGTAATCAGGTTTACATCCTCTGTTCGTATCGCAGGTGGTTCCTGTGGGCGAAGACCACAGCAGTAAAGCAACCGGCTATACACAGGAAGCACAATCTCTGGCAGATATCTTTTCCCACAGGTTTTGCCAACATATGAGTCAATCGTTTTAAATAACCCGGAGAGTTCATCATCCGTAAACAGGTACGGATTGAAAGCTATGCGCTTTACTACATAATCGTCATCCGGTATATAATCATCATATCCAAGGAAGTTCAGGTATTTCGTGTACTCCCGCAGGAGAGAGAGGAAGGCGGCTTTGCTGTTGACAGTATAAGGATAATAAATGAGCCACTCGTCTACCATTTCCTGGGTAATGCGGGCAGACAGGGGATGGTTTTTTACACAAAAGTTTATAAATGGAGGAACCGAACTCCTATATGTAGCGGTGGCGTATCCAATGGACTGGCGATATTTCATCATCTCCTCAAATGCGTCATTGAGTTTTTTGTCAAGGGTCATGCTCCAGCACCTCCCTCCAGGGATCCGGTACTTTCTGTATGTCCTGTATGTCCAAAATAGAACCCGCTGGTAATAGGCACATCCGAAAAATCCATTGCCACGAATGATATCTGGTGTGTATCGTGTGTGATGTACGGTTTATCCTCAATAATGGATTTATGTCCCATCATCTGGGACACGGTTTCAATGGGAACTCCTCTTGACACCATAACCGTTTCAAAGGAACGCCGTAAACTATGGAATCCTCTAAATGCGATTTTGGATACGCCTGCTTTTTCGCAATACTTGTCAATCATACTGCCAAATCCCTTTGACAGTCTTCGATACGGAGCCTTTACTGTTACGAAAACCTCAGGAATATCGCATTTAGGACGCCAGTCGAGGATATAATCAGCAAGGGCGTTCAAGGTGGCACCGTTTAGTTCAGATACGATTGGCGTATGAGTTTTTGACTGCACTACTGACACTTTGTGATTGTGCCAGTCTATATCTGATAACTTAATGCCTATGATGTCGATTCCGCGAAGCCCTGTGCAGTATGCAACAAGTATGATCGCAAGATCCCTCTTTCCAATGGTGCTATCTGTATCAGCTGCCTGGGCTATTCCCGAAATCTCTTCTTCAGAATAGGCCGGGATAATACGCCGGTGATCATTTTTCAGCTTCAGAAGAGTATAATCACGGTGCAGGCAATCATTCCCATGAGCCCGAAGGTATTCCGTGGCGTACTTTACACACCTTAATGTACGTCCGGTACTGCCGCTGTTCGAAACCAGTACTTCATTAATTAGGAATGACATGACTATAGTGTCATCAATACGTTGCGGCTTTATCCCGAACTGTTCAGCGTACCACAAAAAATGTCTGGTAGGGGCTCGAAGATCCTTTTTTGTTGCATTGCTGATAGGGTAACTATTGAGAATTATTTCCACGAGGCTGCTTGTCTCGTCGGATACAATGTACTTGAGCGGATGAGATTTAGTGCTCGAAAAATCAACAATGCCGCTTTCCGCAAGTGAAGATAGCATACGCATAACACGCAGTTGGAATCGATGATATTCCTTGCATATCTCACCGGAAGAACACCTGGTATCAAGATTGTCCTTGTAGGAATCCATCAACTCCGGACTGTAGGAATCAACCTGTGATGACTGCGCAAAGCGTACTATCGAGTTACAAACAATCTGATACTGTTCTAAAGACACTTCCAGTATCCCGTAGGCTCTCACCTCCTTCATGAGCTGATCAGTTAATGGTTTTAGTAACGGGTAGGATTTTATCATACACGGTCTCCTTTCTATAGCGATGACTGGTTACATCTCTATAGTAAGAAATGCCGATATATTTATAAAGTCCTGTAAATCCAATATTTCAGAAAGGCAAAAATCGGCATTTCTAAAATATCGGCATATGGGGGATTATGCCGATATCTGCATAATACTCCAACGCATACGATACACATTTCTTAATCAAGTCAAACTTAAGTAATGGTTCTCCACCATAAAACCCCACATAAATCTCATCCCTATAACTATTTTTGAGTATATAATCTATAGCTTTAATTGCTGTTTCTTCACTCATACTTCGTGGACTAAAATCTCTAAAGCCTGAAAAAGAATTTTGATATATACAATAATCACACCTGAGATTACAATTTTCTGTAACTTCTAACACTACCTGTCTCATATTTTGAGGAATACTTTGTGTTAAATCCTCAAAATGTTCTCCTTCAAACTTCTCTAATGGTGTTGCTTTAAGTATATTCTCTTTTTTAACCATTGAAATTATATCATTTATCGCAGCTTGTATATCTTTTAACGAATACTCTAACTTTTTGACATCAAGAGTATTTTCTTCCCCTAGCTGTTTTAAAATATTATATTCTATTTCAGTACATTCCAAGATTTTTCCTGTTCCTGTATCAAAAAAATAGTATTTCTCTTTTGTTTTAAAAACTTTTCCTAATCTTGAAAAATCTCCTTCTCCTTTAAGTCTTTCAAAATATTTTTTATATTCTATAACTGTCATACCTTCCCTCCTCGTATTTATTTTGTAAACGTATATGTATCCTTATTAATAGACCACATTACTTGCTTGTTGTCTTACATAATATATGTTAGCAGCACAAACCACCATATTTATTGTATAATTCGTCCTTTTTTTTTTCCTATTTGGAATTCTTTCATTTTTATCGTGTCATTATTCTTTCTCATGCTTGACTCAACTTGGCACACTTCTGCGATTTACAGGAAAATCTACCCATGTTAAAATGATACTGTCAAAATTATATGTAGCGAAACGCAGCTTTCCAGGGAATGCCTCTTCTCTGGTGCAAGCTGCGTTTTTTAGTGCATGGAAAGGAGTATCACAACTAAATATAGAATAAGCGTTCCTCCGTATTGACCGGATTGAAGCTTTTATGAGGCAGGAAAACTATAAGCCAGGGCAAAGTGAAAGATCTCACTTTGCCCTCTTTTTATGAAGGAGGTTCATTTACTTGAAAAACCATGTACACAAAGAAGCCCCACCGGGCATGAAACATCATCGGAACTATGGAAAATATCTCTATACTGCCTTCCTTGTCTTCACTCTGATTGCCTGTAATGTACAACCAGTTATGGCTGCTACCATCTGGGACAAAGCTTCAGAAATCATGAAAGACGTATATAACCAGATTATCCTGATTTCCACCATTGCGGCTGTTGTAACTGCATCGGTTGCTTTGCTTTTGATGAATTTTTCCAAATCCGGAAAAACCGTGGATGAATCCAGGGCATGGCTCAAACGAATCATCATCACATGGGCTATTCTCAATGGCCTGGGATTTATCATGGCTTACATCACACCGTTCTTTGCCGGCGGGCAGTGGAATGGATAATGCAGATAAGGAGGTGGTTCTGTCATGGGAATACTTGACGGAATTGTAGAATGGATTGCCGAACAGGTCATGAACATTCTGGATTTGATTACTACTTCTGTTCTGGGTGCACTGGGATGTTCCATGGATACTTTTCTCCGGTATTTTCCAGCAGCGGAAACAATGTACCAGATTTTTCTGGCATTGGCTATCGGACTCATCCTTTTAAACTGGGTTTGGCAGCTTTTTAAGAATTATTTTATGGGGACAGGGATTGACGCTGAAGATCCAATCAAATTATCACTGCGGACATTTATGTTCCTTTTCCTAACATTTTATGCCAAAGACATCGTGGATCTTCTATTGAATATTTCAGGAACCCCGTATAGCTGGATTCTGACTGAAGATCTTCCACCACTGGAATTTGCCAAATTCAACTCTGTGATCACAGTAATCCTGGGGGTATGTGCCAACGGTGCTGTTGCCATTGTTGCCCTCATACTGGTACTGATCCTTGCCTGGAATTACATCAAGCTGCTTTTTGAAGCTGCGGAACGTTACATACTGCTTGGAGTTCTGGTCTACACCGCACCTGTTGCGTTTTCCACGGGTGCTTCCCAGGCTACCGGAAATGTTTTTAAGAGCTGGTGCCGTATGCTCGGCGGACAGTTCTTTTTGCTTTTAATGAACGCCTGGTGTTTGCGGCTGTTTACTTCCATGGTCGGAACATTCCTTGCAAACCCTTTATCACTCTAGGAAGGAGGAGATTATGAAACATAAGAAAACACTGCTCTGCAGCCTGCTATTGATTTCTTGCCTGATTCTTGTAACTTCCATGCCGGTCTTTGCCGCTGAACTTACAGAAGCAGAGGTACAGCAAGCTGTGGATGCACAGGGAAAAGAAACGGTCACCGGTAATGTCTTTATCTGGTTTCTGTGTGCCATTGCTTTTTTGAAGGTTTCTCAAAAGATTGACAGCTTTATGGCAAGTCTGGGAGTCAATGTTGGAAATACTGGTGGAAATATGATGGCTGAACTTTTAATCGCCGGAAGAGGTCTTGCAAGTTCCTTTCGAGGGCATGGAGGTGGAAGCCATAGTAGTTCCCATTCTTCCTCTCCCGGAAGTGCTGCAGTACAAAGTTCTTTCCTTTCCGGAGGATTAGCCGGAGCCGTTGGAAGGCAGACAGAGCGTTCTGCGGTAAATGCAGCCACCGGATATACCGAAGGACCAAGTATCGGAAATGCACTCTATCAGTCTTCCCTTGAAAAGGGCGGGGATTTTGCCAATAACGTTATCAGCAATATTGCTCAAGGAAACTATGGTCAAGTTGGCTCGATCAAAGGTGATGGAGCTGTTTCTGCATTTCAATCCTACATGGGAATTCAAAATGAAGATAAAACGGATCATTCCTATACCAATGTTGAGATTGGCGGCGGCAGGATAACAGGCGTTGAGTCCGGTTCCAATGGAAACAGCCGGGAATTTGCTATGTACCATGCCGATCAATATACGGCTCCTACCCAGGGAACCTATGAAACTGTTCAATCTGTAGACGGAGCTACCTGGTACAAACAGTATGCTGAAAATACGGTATCCAAAATTCCTTATGATGCTGGCGATGGAAAGATAGCCTACAACGAATCCATTGTCCAAAAGCTTCCTCCTACTCCTCCAAGAAAGGATCGGATTTAGTGATGGATACAGAACGCTCTGGACTTGACGAAGCAATGGATGTAGGCTCCAGTACCATTTCTCACCTAAAGTCCTTAAAAACAGCAGCCACTTTCTCCAAAGCAGGATATGGTGCAGCCCTTGGCGGGCCTTTTTCAGCAGCGATTGGAGCAGTCATAGCCAACCGGAATCAGTTCGCTAAAATTCTCCTTGTTATTCTCGCCATACTGCTGCTTCCGGTTTTATTTATTGTGATGCTCCCTGGTCTGATCTTTGGAAGTCTGACCGACCAAAGCGATGTGCTAAACAGCAACTCTATGATCAGTGAAAACATCCGTGCTTCCCGTGATGCCATCGTTGAAGTGTTAGAAGAAAGCCATGAAGACATTCTGGCAGAGATCCATGCAGCAATTTCCCGTCTTCCACAGGGAGATACTGCATCCATCAATGATCCCTATACATACAGCATCGCCGTCAATGCCAATCTGCTGATTTCACAATTTTGTGCCAGCCAGGATGACTATAAAAACATCAACCTAAACCAATTAAAGAAACTCATCCGTGAAAACAAAGAAGGACTTTTTTCTTATGATGTAGCAACCGAAACAGTTACCATGGAAGTTACCGTTGATGGCGGTGCAGAAGGAGAAACCGGCACAGAACAGGGACAGGCACAAACACAGACGGTTACTTTTACGAAACACACCTATACCGTTGTTTATGCTGGGGATTCCTATTTTGCAGACCATGTATTCCATCTTACAGACAAGCAGAAAGAACTTGCCAAAAACTATGCAGAAAATCTGACTGCTTTCTTTGGAACTGCTTCTTCCGGCATAGTAGCTGCTATCAATCTTAGTGATGAGGTATTGTCCTACCGCCCTGCTGTAGAAAGAGCCGCTGCGAAATATGGTATGAGTGATTATGTGGATTTAATTCTGGCAGTCATGATGCAGGAATCTGGCGGACGAGGGTTGGATGTTATGCAAGCAGCGGAAGGTGGATTTAATACCCGCTATCCCCATGTGCCAAATGGGATTACAGATCCTGAATACTCCATTGAATGTGGTGTACAGGAATTAAAATATGCCCTCGACAAAGCCGGCTGTACCGGACCTACGGACTTAGACCGGATTAAACTGGCTCTTCAGGGTTACAACTACGGTTCTGCATACATTGACTGGGCAATGGAACGGGACGGTGGATATACCAAAGAAAACGCCATTGCCTATTCTGACATGATGTGTGCAAGACCAAGCTGGCCTTATGACCGGTATGGTGATAAAGAATATGTCGATCATGTCCTTCGGTATTACCAAATTACTGCCAGTGGCGGTAACTATCCTGCAAACGGTATGCAAATTCCACACTATCTCCAGACAGACTATGGAAATATCCCCTATGGCGGCGGTTCGATTGCATCCAGCGGTTGTGGACCTACCAGTTTTGCCATGATTGCCAGTTATCTTACAGGCACTACCATTACACCTATTGATGCAATATCCTGGTGCGGAAATTCCTATTACAAACCAGGAGTCGGCACTTACTGGTCTTATTTCCAGGCAGCGTCCGATCATTTTGGGTGTGGGGCTGTCACACAGACCAGTGATCCCAACCAGGTACTTCAGGCTTTATCTGAAGGTCATCCGGTCATCAGTTCCCAAAGAGCCGGGCTTTTTACCAGTGGCGGACATTTTATTGTCCTTCGTGGTATAACGGCTGGAGGTAAAGTATTAGTCAATGATCCCAATGACAGTTCCTCCAAAAACTACATCAACCGTGAATTCGATATGATGACGGAAGTGCATGCAACCGCAAATGCCTATTGGATCTTCGCTAAAAAATAAAGGAGACACTTATGAACAGAAAAAAAGCAATTCTGGCTATCTTTATGATGGCCTTTTTAATTATCATCGGATTTGTTTTTCCCTCCATCTGGAAATCCCAAAAAGGAAACAAAAAATCCGAGACAGAAAATACTCAGCACGATGACAGTGAAAATACCGAGACAGAACAAGCAGAAAATAACGAATCCATAAGCTTTCAGGATTTTGAAGCTTTGGAAGACTTTTTCTCCAAGGAACAGGTGAAACTTTTTCAGGAAGAACTGACCTCCTATCTTAAAAACGTAAAACAGATGTCTCTAACTTCCATCCGTTTCCTTGCTGATGATACTACCTATCCCAATGCTTCTGATATTAATTTTTTGTTCCAGCTTCCGGATAAGTCCGTTCTTCCTGTGTACTACACTTCCTCTACTGGAAGATTCTTTTTCGGTGAGGAACGTACCCCTGATTCTGGAAAAGAAATCATCTATGAACGTCCGACAGATGACAAACTTCCTTCCATCACAACAGAGGAAATTGAACAGTTGCAAGAAGGCGGTTATGACGATACCTCAGTGAATTTGGAAAAAGCTGCCCCTGTCACAGAAGTTCCTGAAGCTCCTTCCATGGAAGAACCAAAGGAGGTGCAGCCATGAACAATACTGAAGAACAACATCCTGTCTTCATCCCACGCAATTTTATAGAAAAAGGGACCTTTATGGGCGGAATGTTTAAAATCCGTAATGCCATCGAAGGTGGTGTCCTGGCAATCCTGATCACCATTCCTGTTATCAATCTGCCTCTGACACTGACTGTCAGGATTATTATTCTCTGTATGACTGCTCTTCCTGCTGCTATGATTTCTTTAATTGGAATCGGTGGGGAAAGCATTACTGCATTTTTAATGAACGCTTTGCGTTTTCTGAAAAACCGCCGGGTTATTTACCGTATGGATGTGCATCCGGAACCGAAAAAAAAGTACCGGATTAAAAAACCCCGCAACAAAGAACCCAAAACCAGAAAACGAAAACGTCATCCAAAGCAACCTGCAGAAGCTTCTTCTGAAGAGAACTGCTCTCAGATGTCTTCTGAAGAGAAGACAAAAGAATCCCCTGCTGTTAAAAAAAAAGAACGCCGGCAGTTTGATACTTCTACAAAACGTGGAATACGCAAACAGGCTCGTGAAGACATCCGGATTCTTAAATTTGAGTCCCGACAATTAAAAAAAGAACAAAACGCTGCACGTAAAAGTGCGAAAAGGCAGGCAAAACTTGAAAAACAACAGATAAAGCAGCAACTTTTGGAGGAGCGAAAAAAAGAAAGAACTGCGAATAAAGCTTCCAACCAGTCATCTGCTGCTTCCGGGAAAAGCAAAAAGAAAAAACGAAAAGAAATCACCTTAGAAGATTATCTTCCTATTGATAAAATTGCCAATGGCGTTATCTACACGACAGACCATCGTTATGTAAAAATCCTAGAGATTGAACCAATCAATTTCCTCTTACGCAGTGCTAGGGAACAACAAGGGATCATCTTCAGCTTCATCTCCTACCTAAAAATCAGTCCTGTGAAACTGCAGATTAAGATGATCTCCAAAAAAGCGGATATCAACAAACATCTGGAACAGTCCCGTTTGGAAATGGAACGGGAATCAGATCCTAACTGCCGGCAGTTACAAAAAGACTATATCCAATTTGTCCGGCAGTTAAGCTCCAGAGAAGCGGTTTCCAGACGTTTTTTCCTAATCTTTGAATACGAACCTTTCAATGTGAATCGGAAGGTGGAGGAAAAGGAAATCCTGGCGGCTTTGGAGACTGCGGCACAAACCGCTAAAACCTTTCTATATCAATGCGGCAACGATGTGCTGGTTCATGACAATGAAGATGAGTTTACAACCGATGTACTCTACACTTTACTGAACCGTACCAAATGTACCGAAACACCTTTGCCAAAACGGATTAACCAGGTACTTACCCGCTATATGGAATCTGGTCGTGAGCAGGAAGTGGATAACATCCATATCAATGAATTCATTGCACCAGAGTCTTTGGACTTTAAGCACAGCAACTATGTGCTGGTAAATGGCATCTACCATTCTTACCTGCTGGTGCCGTGCGATGGTTACAAAGCAAAAGTAATGCCAGGCTGGCTGTCCCTGCTTATCAATGCTGGCGAAGGAATTGACATTGACTTTTTTCTGCATAAACAGCCCAAAGATAAGATCCAGCAACGTCTTGGACAGCAAATCCGGATCAACCGTTCAAAGATCAAAGAGGCCTCTGATACCAATGCGGATTTTGATGATCTGGATTCTGCCATCCGTTCCGGCTATTTCCTCAAACAGGGACTTGCTAATAATGAAGATTTCTATTACATGAATCTTTTGATTACGATTACGGCAGGTGATCTGGAAGAACTACAATGGCGGATTCAGGAGATGAAAAAACTTCTCATCTCACAGGATATGGATCTGCGGTCTTGTTACTTCCTGCAAGAACAGGGATTTTTATCTTCCCTTCCTCTTGTAAACCTGGACAAGAAGCTCTATGAACTCTCAAAACGAAATGTCTTAACCACCGGAGCTGCCAGTTGCTATCCTTTCGTTAGCTACAGCATTTGCGATGACAACGGCATCCTATTTGGAGTAAATAAGCATAACAACTCTTTAGTGATTGCTGATATTTTTGACTCCAAACAATATAAAAACTCCAATATTGCGATTCTTGGCACTTCCGGATCCGGAAAAACCTTTACCATGCAGACTATGGCACTTCGTATGCGGCGTAAAGGAATCCAGGTATTTATCATCGCACCGCTAAAAGGTCATGAGTTTTATCGGGCTGCCAGAAATGTAGGCGGAACCTTTATCCAGATTTCTCCTGCCAGCCAAAACTGCATCAATGTCATGGAAATCCGAAAAGTAGATAACTCTGTCAATGAGCTGCTGGACGGTCCAACTTTAGACGCATCTGCCTTAGCCAGTAAGATTCAACGTCTGCACGTTTTCTTTTCTCTGCTCATTCCAGATATGAGCCATGAGGAAAAACAGCTTTTGGACGAAGCACTGATTAAAACCTATGCAAGAAAGGGAATCACCCATAAGAATGAATCCCTCATTGATCCCAAACACCCGGATCATTATAAAGCGATGCCAATTCTTGGAGATGTATATGATGTTTTGATGGAAACTGAAGATACCAAACGACTGGCTCACATCCTAAACCGTCTTGTCCATGGCTCTGCTTCCTCTTTTAACCAGCAGACCAATGTAGATCTGACCAATAAATATACCGTTTTGGACATTTCAGAGCTGACTGGCTCCAGTGATCTCTTAACGGTAGGGATGTTTGTTGCTCTGGACTATGTATGGGATAAAGCCAAAGAAAATCGTACCGAAGAAAAAGCCATTTTTGTAGATGAAGTATGGCAGCTCATCGGTGCCTCCAGTAACCGCCTGGCCGCTGAATTCGTTTTGGAGATTGCCAAGATCATCCGGGCATACTCTGGTGCCGGTATTTTTGCAACCCAGGACCTCAATGACTTTTTTGCTCTTGATGACGGAAAATATGGAAAAGGCATTATCAATAACTGTAAAACCAAAATTATTCTTAACATGGAAGATGAAGAGGCACAACGTGTAAAAACCATTCTTCGTCTTTCCGAAACCGAAGTTATGAATATCACCCATTTCCAACGTGGAAACGGACTAATTTCAACAAACAACAATAATATCACTGTGGAATTTAAAGCTTCCAACCTGGAAAAAGAATTAATTACCACAGACCGACAGGAACTCCTGGAAATCTTGAAACGCCAGGATAAAAAAGTCGGTTAATGTTACCTGCAGCCCGAATATGGCTGCTTTTCTTTTTAACAAAGGAGGAGATTTATGTTAAAACCAGCAAAACAACCTCATATCCGGCTAACCGCCCTTTTTCTTTGTGTCACGATGTTTCTTAGCACACTCTTTTTCAATGCCCATACCGCTTATGCTGCAGATGGAACCATTGATTATAAGGCAGGAGCCAAAATTCCATACGGGGACTATTATACTTCCCGCATGAGCTTTGATGGCAATAACACGGCTTATTGCGTAGAACCATTAAAGAAAACACCGGCTTCCGGAAAGTATCCTTATAACCTTTTGGGAAAAAATTCCCCACTCAGAAAAGCTCTTTACTACTTAAACGGTGGATATGGTTATGAAAAGGTAATAAAAGATCAATATTTCCAAGGATGGTCCGATGACAATTCTTATGTCATTGGTCATCTGGTCGTTTCCTATATCCATGCAGGAAATAATGGGGACTCCGGCGCCTTTCATGGTGCACCTCAAAATTATATTGACAAAGCATTGGAAGTTGCCAACGCCATTGAAGGGCTTCCTGCCCCACCAGAATCCTTCCGTGCTTTTATCGTTCCTGGCGATGCTTCCCAAACTTTTGCAGGAAGCTGGTATCAGGTTCCAAACGGCTTTATCGAACTGCAGAAATCCTCTGCCAATACCGATATTTCCGATAAAAATGGCAATTACTCTTTAGAAGGAGCCAAATACGGAATCTACAAAGGGGAAGAACTGGTAGAAACTCTTGTTACCGATAAAAAAGGATATGCAAAATCCAAAGAACTGGCTGAAGGAAGTTACACCGTTAAAGAAATCAGTGCCCCAGAAGGGTTTGCTATAGATACTTCCGCCCATAATGTTACGGTAAAAGCAGAAGGAACATCTACCGTAAAAGTAAAGGATATTCCTCAAAATAATCCCGTAAAACTGCTCCTTAAAAAGCTGGATGCTGACACACAGCAAAATTCAGCACAGGGAACCGGCTCTCTCGCCAATGCCGAATTTACAATAAAATTCTATACAGAGCAGTCAGCTACCGATCCCGGAGCAAATGGCAAGAAACCGGTTCGCACCTGGATATTGAAAACAGATGCCTCTGGAGAAATCCATTTTACAAAAGATTATTTGGTATCCGGGGATGAATTTTTCTATGCCAGTGATGGAAAGACCGTCTGCTTCCCACTGGGTACAGTAACCGTACAGGAAACCAAAGCCCCTGCCGGCTATCTTCCAAACGAATCTGTTTTCGTGCAGCAAATCACCAGTACCGGTACGGAAGAAACTATCTCTATTTATAACGCTTCTTCTATCGAAGAACAGGTCTTCCGAGGCGGCGTCAAAATTCAGAAGCGGGATCTGGAAACTCAGGGAACACAAGCACAAGGAACCGCATCGCTTGCAGATGCCGAATTTACCATTACCACTTTGAACAAACAGCCGGTATGGGTAGGTGGAAAGCTCTATGAAAATGGTCAGGCAGTGCTTACAATCAAATCGGATACACATGGTATTGCTGCAAGTGCCGCTGATGCCCTGCCCCTTGGACATTACCAGATAGAAGAAACCAAAGCGCCTTCCGGATACCTAACCGATGGTGCAAAGGCTCTTGAATTTGACATCACCCAAAATGGAGAAATAGTAAATTTAACAACAGAAGAGACTTCTGTTTCTAACCAGATTATCCGTGGCGGTGTCAAAATCCAAAAACGGGATCTGGAAACAGGAGAAGCCAAACCACAGGGAAATGCTTCTTTAAAGGATGCAGAATTTACAATCACCAATCTTGGTCCAAATCCTGTTCTTGTGGATGGAACCGTTTACGAAAAAGATCAAGTAGTTCTCACTTTGAAGACAGATGAAAAGGGGCTTGCTTCCACCAAAAAAGATACGCTCCCTTATGGACATTACCGGGTTGACGAGACAAAAGCACCGGAAGGTTATTTGAACGAGGGAAAACTCTCTCAGGAGTTTCATATCACAGAAAATGGGAAAATTTTGGATTTAACTGCAAAAGAAACAGCAATTTCCAATCAGGTAATCCGTGGCGATTTAGAATTCGTAAAGGTCTCTGACGGAGATTTAAACCGGCTGGCAAATGTTCCATTTTCCATTACCTCCAAAACTACAGGAGAAAGTCATACCATTGTAACAGACAAAAATGGCTATGCCAGTACTTCCTCAGAATGGAATAAGCACACTACAAATACCAATCGTGGGGAAACTTCTGAAGACGGAATCTGGTTTGGCTCTTCTAAACCTGATGATGCCAAAGGAGCCCTGATTTATGATACCTATATTTTGGAAGAACAACGCTGCGATTCCAATGAAGGTATGAACCTCTTAAAAATTGAAGTCTCTGTATACAAAAATCACGTAGTCGTGGATATGGGAACTTTAACGGATGATCAGATTACCATTGGAACTACTGCCCTTGACAAAGACAGCAACTCCCACTTTGCCAAACCAGAAGAAAAAATCACTCTGGTTGATACCGTAGAATACGAAGGCTTAAAGAAAGGACAGTCTTATAAGCTCATCGGCACACTGATGGATCAGGAATCCGGAAAGCCAATAGAAATAGATGGAAAACCTGTCACAGCAGAAACCACCTTCAAACCAAAAAAATCTTCTGGTTCTGCAAAAGTGACCTTTACGTTCAATGCCTCTTCTCTGAAGGGCAAAACAATCGTAGTATTTGAAGAACTGTACCAGGAGGATTTAAAACTGGCTGTTCATGCGGACATTACAGATCAGGATCAGACTATCTATTTCCCAGAAATCGGGACCACTGCAAAAGATAAGGAAACAGATATGAATCTTTCCCAGGCAGATAAAGAAGTTACCCTTGTAGATACGGTAGCTTACAAAAATCTTCTGCCCGGCGAAGAATATGTTATGACTGGAACCCTTATGGATAAAGAAACTGGAAAGCCTGTCGAAATAGATAAGAAAGAGGTTACTGCCGAAACCACATTTACTCCTAAAGAATCCTCTGGAACCGTGGATGTAATTTTTTCTTTTGATGGGACTTCCCTTGCCGGAAAAACCGTAGTTGTTTTTGAATCTGCTACTTATGACGGCAAAGAATTTGCAACACACGCAGATCTTGAAGATAAAGGGCAGACCATCTACTTCCCAGAAATCGCTACTACTGCAAAAGACAAAGCAGACGGAGATCATTTTGCCAAAACCGATAAAGAGATTACTATTGTTGATACGGTTAAATATAGTAACCTAATTCCAGGAAAAGAGTATGCACTTACCGGTACCTTGATGGACAAAGAGACAAAAGAACCTCTTCAGGCAGATGGTAAACCGATTACTGCCACTACGACCTTTACTCCTGAAGATGCCTCTGGCAGTATTGAACTTACCTTTACATTTGATGGCAGCATCCTGTCCGGCAAAACAATTGTTGTCTTTGAGTCTTTAACGTATCAGGAAAAAGAGATTGCTGTTCACGCCGATATAGAAGACCATGAACAGTCTATCTACTTCCCGGGAATTGGAACTACTGCGAAGGACAAAGCGGATGGGGATCAGGAAGCCGTTGCTACGAAAGAAGTAACCATCATTGACACCGTATCCTACCAAAATCTGATTCCGGATACTCCATACAAACTGGTCGGCACACTGATGGACAAAACAACCCAAAAGGAAGTTCTGATTGATGGAAAACCTGTCACGGCAGAAACAGAATTTACACCAAAGGATTCCAATGGTTCTGTCGAAGTCATCTTCACTTTTGATGGAAGCACATTGGCTGGACATGATGTAGTCGTTTTTGAAAAACTTTTTTCCCTTGAAGGAGAAACAGCACTTGAAATTGCTTCCCATGAGGATCTGGACGATAAAGGACAGACGATAAAACTTACGGAAGTTCCAAAAGACACACCTGAACCTTCCAAACCAGTCAAGACCGGAGATGAAACAACCATTCTTCCTTATCTTTTACTGGCAGGTGCCGCACTCCTCTTTGCTGCCGGATTTGGTATCTTATATATCCGTAAGCGGAAAAAAGATAAGTAACTATCAATAGATATGCTCACAGGCAGCTTATTACGGCTGCCTGTTATAAAGGTGATGAATATGGAACAATCTCGTTGTAATGCCGATGCCAAACACATCCGGCATTTTTTAGATATTTGTGATGGAAATTGGCATTCCTGTATTTATGTTCGCTGCGTTTCCTGTAAAACCCCAGGTTATTGTAATGGCCCACACTTCTTATATCATCCAGATGAAAACGGCAGTCCTTGTGTCCTGCCCATGGCAGATGCCCGTATGCTCTTCTCCCGCATACCGGAACCAACGGAATGTCTGTCCGCCATAACACTGGAACAGTTTCAGTCCTTATATGGACTCTACTTTGCAAAAGAAGCATTGACCGATAAGCCATGTCCTTGTTTTGCTTTACTGCGGCATCAGGAAGCATCCCATTATCACTGGTAAAAGGTTGCACTTTTGGCACTTTCTGCGTACAGGAGTACAGGATAAGAAAGGAGGCGATTTTATGTTGAATTTCACTGCTATGATTCAAGGAATCGATACAATATTTACGAACTTTATTTTTATTCCTGCACTTTTAATCCTGTACCTGAAGTTTCGTCCTAGAAAGCCCTGGAGCAGACGCACCAGAAATCTGTATCGGCTATGTATAGCTCTGATTTCTGTTTATGTCATCCGGATTTTCTGTGCAGGGTTCATCTTTACACCAGTAAATTATCCACGTTTTGCAGACAGCGGTTTCTTTCCGCTTATCAAGGCACTGTTCTATTCTTAGATTTTCTGCCATTTTGTGCCATTTAGTCCGAATCTGGGAGTAGTTTCTATGCCCATCCTATGGGAATTCATCACCTGCTTTCTTACAATATACGTATAAAACACGTAAGCGAGGTGAATCTTTATGAAACAGAAACAAATCCGCTGCCCATACTGCGGCAGCATCGCAATTTTAAGGGATGCGTCCTATGTATATGGAAATAAAGCGAAAGATGGAAAACTCTATGTGTGCAGTCACTTCCCACAGTGTAATTCTTATGTAGGAGTTCATCCTGGCACTACCAATGCCAAAGGAAAACTGGCAAACAAAGAACTTCGGCAAAAAAGGATCCAAGCACACCGGGTGTTTGACCAGATATGGCTAAACCACATCTTTACGAAATCGGAGGCTTATCGCTGGATTGCTGATAAATTCTGTCTGACTGCCAAGGAAGCACACATCGGAGAATTTAGCACTTATATGTGTGATCAACTAATTCTGGAATCCATGAAGATTCTGGAGAATAACCATATCCCTCTCAGGGCCATTGGTTGAAAGGGGGGATATGCATGATTATCCCGATGACAGATGATGAACGCCGATTGACAGAGGAGTACTTATATTTGGTACCTGAAATGGTAAAAAAATTGACTACCCGTTGTGCTTATGTCTCATACGATGAGCAGCAAGACCTTATGCAAGCCGGAAACTTAGCTTTATGCAAAGCCGCCATGAACTATGACAACACCCGTCCCTTTGCAGTTTACGCCAGAGTTGCCATACGAAATGCCATTTACAGTTATTGGAGAAAACTGCAAAAAGAACGAAAATACACCTGTTCCATGTATGCATCTTCCGAATTTGACATGGAACCCCTGCTTGTAGACCAAAAAAACGAACTATGGCAGGAACAATGTATGAACCAGGAACCCATTTATAAGCACCTGCAGTCCTTAGAAGCGGGAAGCTGCAATACACTCAGAAAAGGAATACATGCCCTGCTCCTGCAGCAAAAAGGATATACCAACCAAGAAATTTCCAAACATTATGGTGTCCCAATGAATCATGTCCGGGCATGGCAAAGCAAAGCCCGGAAATACTTACAGCAGGATACCAAATTATATACTCTTTTATAGGTAATTGCGAAACAAGTTCGCAATCCTGACTAAAAAGCGGTAAGAATCCTGCAACGCAGGATTCTTAAGTGAAAAATAGGTACTTCTAAATTTGAACATGACTAAAAGACTTCCCAGATAAACTGCGAAGAAAAGATTGTATGCATATTAATAATCAGGCAATCAAAGGCTTCAAACTCCGGATGTATTGGTATTGATGAATCTTATCAGCGACAAGCACAGTAACAAGCTGGGTAATTCCTGCAAGCAGTAAATCAGCATGAAGTGTTTTCTCATTCTGTGTTTTACGATCTGCAATGCAGAAACTATCTTTGAAATGGTTGATTGACTTTTCAACATTTACACGGATCTTGTAAGTATCCTCCCATTCCTGTGAGCCGCGTTCTACACCAGGATAGGCACGAAGGTTCTTTTCAGGATAAATGTAGATCATTCGTCCGCAGGAAGAAGATGTACATGGATTGTCACAATGACATACGCGATGTTTTGACTTGTCGGCAGGATTGTATTTCCATTTCATTTTTGGACATACAAACTTCATGGTAGGAAGTTTGCTCCGCAAATGGGATCTGCTTCCTTCACGCCGCATCGGAAGTGATGGATCGTGAGGACAGCAGGGAATACCGTTTTCATTGACAGTATAGTCGGTTCCTTCCACAGAAAGCTTTGTTTTTAAAGGGATAAAAGCTTTTTGAAAGCCAATTTCTTCAAAGAGGGATTTGTAAATGTTAATGGCATCAAACGCAGCATCTCCAAGAAACGTCTTTGAATTTATTAAAGGATGTTTCTGGAAAAAGTCAATTAAAACTGGAAGAAGTGCTTTCGAATCGGCAAGGGATTTATCCTCATCCGGTGAATCTGATTTCTTCCCTACAACGATATCAGGATGGTTTTTTAGAAAGTCCTTGTTGTAGAAAGTGATGTCACGAACAATACCAAGCCCGTTCGTAATAATGCCAAATTTATAGGCGTAACAGAAATGTCCATTGATGTACATCTGCTGGATTGCCTGATTGGAAGCCGCATGAGTTGGCATAGAGCCATAAGCAGCTTTATAAGGATCATAGGAATCATCAAGGTTATGGGACTTTTTGAAAGCCTTTAGCTGCTTGATAATACGATTGGCATATTTTGGGTTATTTTCTGTAACCCATGCTTCAATGCCAGAGGTATCAAAGATTGTCATGGAAGCAAGGGCAGGATCAAGACTTTGGCAGATCGGTTCGGTCAGATCAACAAGATGATCGAACATAGATTGTAAGTCCGATAAAAAATCCTGTTTGAAACGTGTAAATTTGGAACCATCCGGAACAACATCAAAACCGCAGAAATCACGCAGTTCCTGGGAAAATTTCAAAAATACGATCAGGAGTGTGTCCGTCGGGATTGAGAAAATACGCTGTATAAGAAGTGCCTTAAGCATTGGATAAAGCTGATGTTTGCGAGGTCTTCCGGTACTGGCGTAAAAATGAGAAATAAAAGAAACAGGAACAATTTCATCAAGGTTAATGGCTTCATCAAGAAGCGAAAGGAACTGATATTTGTCGTTGTCGAATTTATTTTGACAATCTTCAAAAATTTCTGCCAAAGTGAGCTGTTTATATGTTATCATGTAGGTATATCTCCTTTAGGTGGATTGGTTAATTAGTTTCTAGGCAATTCTATTTTACCATAAACCTTGAGGAGATATTTTATTTTAACAACAAAAAAATGCCGTATTTATGCGGCTTTTGGCGTTTCGCAAACGCCTATATACTCTTTTATCTTGAAGGGAGAACGATTATGCTGACACTTTATACTGCAGTCGGAATCCTACGATTCCAGGATTCCATAAAGGAACATAAAACACCGACAGTTATCAATAACCAGCAGGAATACGGACTGACAGAAGAAGAATTCTTTCTGTGGAGCAGCCTCGCATTTCAAATCCGACAGATCCATGAATTGCAGTCTGCCTTTTCGGAACGTTTGAAAAAACATCACCGTTCGGAAAATATCCCCATTGAACCTTACCTGAATCGCCTGCAACTTCGGGGACTAATTGTAAAAGGGGATGGTTTAACTGGTGTGGATGCCCTGTACCGCCTCTTAGGAGAACTTTATATCAGCCCATTGCAGGACAGTTTTTCAGTACGGCTCTTTACCTGCATCTATCTCTGCATGAAGAAAAAACTGCACACAAAAGAACTGCTCCATTATCTAAAAAAGCCGGCACGGACTGCTATAGAGGACACGGTACTCCAAATAGCAAAAAAAGTACAGATTTCTACGGCAGAGCTTGTAACCTGTGTAGAACAGGGCATCCATCCACAAAATACAGCGCAACTTTTGACGCAGCTTTATGAAACCTCGGATGCAACATTCCGTACCCTGGCACAGGATATCCAATTCACCCATGCCGGTTATCCTATACTGGAAGCCATCAGTAATTTGTACCTCAATAAACAGATTGCATTTGAAAAATTATAGGAAGGAGCAAATTATGCCAAAACCATTTCTTAATAAGCTGATTGTCCATGGGGCAATCGGCTTTTTCTGTGTCTTATTTGGATGTATTTACGGATTTGTAACGCACGACCAGATATTTCTCCTCATGAGTCTTTGCATCGGTGTTGGAACTGCCATACGAATTGTGAGTCTGCTACATACCATCAAGATGCATGACTATACCGAATTAACTGGAACCTGTACAAAACGTGAAGTCAGCCCACTTACCAAGAAACAGAAAATTATTTTCCGGTCCACTGACCAGAAAGAATATCACTTTACATTCGATAAAAATATCCGCCTTTTATCTGGACATTATTATCGCCTATATTTCCGGAACGTAGCAAACCTTTCGGGTGAAGAAAAGGTTACTCCGGATTTACTTGCGTATGAGGAATTATCCCTAAATGAAGATGTTTCCCCGAAGAACTCTTAGATTTCTTCTCTAAATACAATAGAAGTGGATATGCCACTTTCACATACCCACTTCTATTATGCTTTATAAGTTTTCCTTCTGCCGTCCCAGTGAAATGACAAAAACCACTCCGAACTACCACGTATTCTGTCTCAAGGATGACAGCATAACAGCAATCGCAGGGAATAATAATCTATTGTATTCCAGAAGACTCTTCAAAAAATGGACAGTGCTTTCACTTTCAGGGTTTCAAAATGCAGTAACAATATCTTTTATTTTTCTACTGTGACCAATTTTTTCATATTAAGGGCAACTTTATACTGACAGTGAAAATTCCCGCTTCATAATTCACTTGAATATCACCACTTATTTGTATTACTAGCTTTCTAGTAGCATACAATCCGATACCACTGCTTTTTATCCTTGCTTCATCTTTTGTGTAAAACAAATCAAATATAGATTTTAATTCTTCATCACTAATATAATCAGAAGGATTGCTTATTTGTATATGACAATACTCGGATTCTCCCCACATGTAAAACATTATATCACCAGTACTATACTTTAAAGCATTATCTATTAAATTACATAAAATTCTAATTAATATTTTCTCTTGAGCAAGTATCCAAATGTTTCCATGTGGCAGTCTAATATCTAATTGTTCTGAGGCACGTTTTGAATTTTGAATATATTCCTTTAACAAAGAAGTGACTACCTCTGTAATATTGACTGATTTCATATCAACTTCGCTCTCTATTGCTTCACTCCAAAACAATAAATATAAATCGTCTACTAATTTTTTTAAATAATCCGCCTTTTTTTCAATATGTTCTATATAGCTATTAACAGGTTCATTCACATTTTTTTCTAATCTAATTAACTGCAAGTAACCAATAATAACAGTTAATGGAGTACGTAAATCGTGTGATAAATTTGCTACCATCTTTTTAAAATTTTTATCCTGTTTTTTTAGCTGATGTTCTTTTCGTTCATCTTCTTTAATTCGCTTGTTGATACTAAGTGCAAGGTTCTCAATATCTTTATCCAATACATTGACCGAGTAGATATGCTCATTATGTTCTATCCATTCTATAATTCTTCTAATTTCCCTCTTCAGATGAAAAATGTATAATATGCCTAATAATATAAACACTCCTGTTATTAAAAAGACAACTAGCAAACTTCATATCTCCTTATAATATTAGAATCTCATCACATGTATTCAAGATTGCATTATCATGTGAAACAATAATAATTATTTTATGATTTTTAATTTGATCGATCAACTGTAAAAATTGTTTTTTTCCACTCTCATCCATAGCTGAGGTAGGCTCATCAAAAATCATTACCTGACCGTCTTGCACTACTTGGCGAATAATTGCAATTTTTTGCTTTTCTCCACCGGAAATATTACTTGACTTTTCATTAATTTGCAAATCCCAATTATCTCTTTTCAAAATACTATCACCAAAGCAATCAACGGCTCTCTGTATACATTTTACATCAAGCTTTCGATATAAAGCAATATTATTATATATTGTATCTGCTATTAAAGTCGGCTCCTGTTCTGTTACACTGATTACATGTTCTCTTATATAATCCATATCTAAATTTCTCATTTCTGTATCGTTCCATATTATATTCCCTTGATATTCATCTACATACATACCCATTAAAATTTTAATAAGTGTACTTTTCCCACATCCGTTTTCTCCTTTCAATCCATAAACTTTCCCCTTTTTTAAGTTTGTAGAAAAACTTTTTATGGTTTCTTTCTGGTCATATGCAAAATTCAAATCCTGAATTCTAATTTGTTTGATTTCATTAAGTCTTATACACCCCTTAGACTGCTCCTTAATTTCTAAAATAGATTTTATACGTTCAAAGGATACATAAGCCTCTTGGTATTCTTGACCGTATGCCACTATTTCTTTTCCATATTCCAAAATCATATTAAAATATACTGAAATCATATAGAAATATCCTATTTGCATATCTCCAGTAAGTATCTTTTTTCCTCCAATCCAAAGTAAAATGCATACAGATATTGCCCCTACAATCCCTTCAAGATTTGCAAATGCCTGGATAGTCGCTTGTTGTTTAAATATAGATCGATATAATTTTTGATATGATGCTACTAACCTATTTAAAAAAAATGAATCCATACTATGTATTTTTATAAACTCTATTTTTTCTAATTGTTCCTGCAGTCTGGAGAAGAAATTGGATTTCTCCTCTTTCATTCCATAACTGCAATTATAAATACGCTTTTTGAAGCCAATATATATAAAAAAATAAAGTGCTAATAAAAACATTGTAACTATAAAAGCAATCGAATCCATTTTCCAAATCATAAATAAGATTATACCCGCTGAAAAAACTGAAAATATCAATTCAGTCAAGGAGCTGATGAAAAAAATAAGTACATCATTCGCATCATTGTTTATCCTTTGAGATAAGTACGATAAATCAGTTCTGCCAATTACGAGTGGCGAAACTTTTTTTAAATGATTTACAATTTCGAAATTTAATGAAAATGCTGCATTAGTCTGTATCCTTATATAAAGTATTTTATTGACATAGCAGACAATTTCCTTACCAACATACAATAACAGTAATAAAAATATGAATTTTAACATTGCTGAATATGTTGTTTCCACATTAAACATATTAATAAATTGTCCCATAGCAGCCGGTATAAATGTATTTAACCCGCACAGTATAATACCCAACAAAAAATATATCCCATATTCTATTTTATATTGAAAAACATATTTACTGCAAAATTTTATCATTCCAATTCTCCCTGCTATTTCATTGAGCCATTTCTTTCATCAGCTCCAACATCTCTTCTGCATTCCATTTTACTGAAGAACAAATCTTATTTTTATAAGCAGCACACCCACCATAACATACTGGAAAAAATGAACAATCTTTACATTCTTGATCCTTTACGACATCATAGGAAAGCCATTCTACAAATTTATTTGTAAGTTTGATTCCTTTTTCCAAATTACCGATACTTCGTTCACTATATCCAATATCATTCCAACATTTATACAACGCTCCATCTGGACCTATCACAAATGAATTTAAGCTAATTGCTCCACATACACCATAATTGCTCGGCTTAACACCTTGGTACATAAAGCCTCTCTTAATCCCTTCTTTATAAAACGCAATCTCTTCTTTTGCGTACTGTGGTCGTTCCATACATATATGATTATTACATACTCCATTAATATCATCTACTGGTGCTAAATAATAACCAACTCTACCTTTTAAACCATATCTTTCTAGCCAATCAAATATTTCTGTTGCTTCGTTTATATTTGTCTTGTCAACATTAATTCTTATCGAAATATTCAAAATATCCGCACATTCTCTTATATTGTCCAATATATGTTCGAAGGTAGGCTGATGATTATGGAGAATCCTTCTACTATCATGGGCTTGTTTTGAACCATCTAAAGTAACTTGAATATAGTGGATGTCCATGTCTTTTAATTTTTCAGCTACTCTTCTAGTCAATTTATAACCATTTGTGACCATATCCGCATTATATTTGCAACCAAGTGGCAAAACAGACTTTATCTTTTTGGTTAATTTTTCAATAGTTTCAATTGCCAATAATGGCTCCCCTCCATACCAAGATACCGTTAATTCATGTATATGCTGATATTTTTCTTTGAGCTGCGATGTTAATTGATCCTGAACAGTCTCAGACATAGTAATATATTCTCTCCCTTTTTCATAGCAATAGGGACAACAAAAATTACATGCCATAGTTGGGGCAATAGTTAATGTAAGATTTGAATCCGCAAACCTTTCTATTTTATTTCTTATAAGCAATTCTGCAAATTCATCTTTATCATCTTCAACTAGCATACCACCCTCTAATAATGCTGACTCTAAATCAGGCTTTGAACATTTTTTCCCTTCTTTCATTTCATAATATGATTTTTCATAATCAGTATCTAATTCCAGTATTGCAGATGTGACCGTATTGTAAATCAAACAACTTTTATCTTCTTTTTTCTCTATATTGTATCTTGATAATTTCATTATTATATCCTCTTTTCTTAATCTCTTGTTTTCACAGTGTTCTTTGCAATAATGAAAATGTGCCCAGCATATTGCTGAGCACATTTTCCTTTACTGACTACAAATATCTTTAGTAACGAATTACACATGTAGCCTTTTTAGATCCACAACCTTTATCATTGTAAACCCAGCAGATTCTTGTACTTTTGTCCTCTGATGCTTTGTTAATCCACTTCATTGCAATATCCTCCTGTAAAATATTTATTTATTTCAAAGTAGTAAGAGCTACTTGAAACACAAATTAAAGTTCTTGACGTTTCAATGCAAAATGCATTAAAACTATCCCCACCAGGCACGCACCCATACCATACATAATAGTTCCAACAACAATCCCATTTGTCATCCGATATCCACAAATATTATACATATAAGTGGTCGGGTTCATAACACAAAATGCTTTAAGAAGCACTGATTGATTTTGAAAATCCTCATATACCATAGGATAAGTAATCGCACCTGCAAAGAAATATACACATGATAAAGCTGCCACAATTCCTGTATTCTTTACTAAAACCGTAATCAAAACCGCCACAGCTTCCATTCCAATCATAGCTATCATATTTAAGGTAACCATTCCGATAAAAATCAAAAATTCCTCACCTTTATAATGAAAACCATACTTCCATGCTAATCCTAAGCCTAATGCAGTTTCCACAATATAATAGAGAATAAAAAAGTGAACATTTATCACCAGTAATTTACTTAAAAATAATTTGGTTCGATTTATCCCATATACGACAGAAGCTCTTATTGTTCCTTGATGAAATTCTGCAGATACCATTGTCGTAATATAGACAATTAATCCAATCCAAGAAAAAAAATTAATTGATAATGCAAATCTTGCGATTTCTGCAGCTTTTACATTATTCATGTCGTCTATGTAGCAAATCCAACCAATGCTATCTATATTTCTATAATCACCAAAAGTCATAAACAATGTATCATTTCCCACAACGAACGGTATAAAAAAAATAAATGCCATAAATACTAAAACCCACTTCGAGGCTCGCGAATATTTCATTTTATAGTACTCTGCTTTAAGCTGTCTCATTCGATTTCACCTCCGATAATAGATTTGTGTAATACTCTTCTAAGTCTTCTCCTTCATATCCTATTTTTTCTACACCAACTCCTCCATATACTAATTCTTTTGTTATATCAGAAATATTTTTATTATAACCAAATACCTTAATCACATTTCTTAAATAAACTTTTATTTGACTTTCTGGATACCTCTCATCTAAAATACAACTAGCCTTTTCCACATTGTCTACTTCGATATGAACATGACGACGACATTTCTCATCTAATTCTTTATCTGTAATCTGTTGTAACATTTTTCCATGATGTATAAATCCATATACAGTTGCAAGTTGATGTAACTCTGGCAAAATATGACTGGATATAAGTATCGTTGTACCATCTTCTTCATTCATATTCTTTAAGACTTCTCGCACATATTTAATTTTGGTTGGATCTAAGCCATTTATTGGTTCATCTAAAATTAGCAACTGTGGGCGACCAAGCAATGCAATTGCAATTCCTAATCGCTGTTTCATCCCTAAAGAAAAAGCCTTCACTCTTTTATTTCCAGCGTCCTTTAAATCCATTATTTCCAGAACTTCATCAATACTACTTTTTCCTGGAATTCCTCGTTGAGTACGCTGGATTTCCAAATTTTGGCGTGCTGTCATGTCCATATACAAAGCTGGATTTTCAATTAAACATCCTATCTTATTTCTTTCATCTTCAAGATTTTTTTTACCAAATAAACTTATCTCACCTGAAGTCGGCTTTGTTAGTCCTGTAATAACTTTCATCAGGCTACTTTTTCCTGCACCATTTTCTCCAACCAGTCCATATATCTCGCCCGCTTTTATCGTAAGATTTACCTGATTAAGTACCATATTTTTTCCGTATGCTTTACAAATATCTTTTGCTTCCAATATTTTTTCGGGTTCTTTCATTCTAATCACTTCCCTCGTTTCTTAAATCCTATAATGATAATGATAATGTCTAATTCTAACATTTCTCTTAAATCAGTTCTTAAATTTCCATAAAATTATAAATTTATCTTTATATTTTCCCACTCGCCTATGAAACCTTCAAATTATTTAAAACAGTAACTTGTATGAAATTACAAATCATGTTAGTATTTTTACCATACCTATTACCAAAGGAGTTTATTATGATTGATATATTATTAGTAGAAGATGATAAAGAAATTTGCTTTATTTTTACAGAATTATTAAAAAGAAACCATTACAATGTTTCAGCATATCACAATGGGATAGAAGCAATTGAAGCTCTTTCCTCTAAAAAATATGATTTAATGTTATTAGATTTGATGCTTCCCGATTTGCCTGGTGAAAAAATACTATTTCACCTAAAAAAACACAACAATTCTATTCCAGTTATTGTTATATCTGCCAAAAATCAGCCTGAGATTCGTATAAACCTTCTCCGATCCGGTGCAGATGATTATATAACTAAACCTTTTTATCATGAAGAAGTTCTCGCACGAATAGAAAGTGTTTTGCGCCGTTGCAGCGAAAGTCCCCAAACGGAATATTCCTTTAAAGATATTCGCATAAATGTGGATGATCACAAAGTACTTGTAAATAACACAGAGCTTACTCTGACTACTACCGAATATAACCTCTTACAGCTACTAATCAAACATCCAAAACAGACTTTTACAAAGGAATCTTTATATCAACTTATTTGGGGAAAAGATTATATTTCAGATGATAATACTCTCAATGTCCATATAAGCAAACTAAGAAAAAAACTAGAGCATATAGGAAACCAAGCCCCTTATATCGATACTGTATGGGGAATAGGTTATAAATTACACCGTTAGAATAAATTCACGCAAAAAATACCATTACAAAGATTAATCTGTAACGGTATTTTTTACCCTATTCACTTTTTTCATACTTTCAAACAACTAGGTATACCCTCAACAATTTTTTCAGGCACAAACACTTCATTAACTATCACATACGTCCAAGCACCATCTGAGTTATCCGTAGTTTTAGACACTACAATGGCTTAACTTCCACGCAGTATATATTAAATCTACGAATTACAAATGCAAAGACACAACTTCGAACCACTACATATTCCTTTCCAAGGTAACGGTGATTGTGGTCTATGAAAATCATTTGTATTTCAGCTGACCATAAAAAACACCGTTGCAGATTCACTCCCCCACAACGGCATCTTTCATTTTTTTTATTCGATTTTATCTTCTCCTGTTGCCTTTATAAATCTCATAACCTCATCAATGGTTTTCCCAGATGCTACCAAAGCCTTAAACAGCTCATCTTTCTGCTTCTCTTCTATCTCTTTTTGAATCTCTTTTGCTTTATGACGCAGTTCCTTTAAATCGGACTCTTTTGTACGAATCTCCTGTTCCACATACTCCAGTTGCTCTTCCAAAGATGTGTTTTCCAGTTTTTTTCGTCTTGCCATAATGCATCCTCCTAATAATTTTTCCTCATTCTACCACATTTTATCTACTCTGAAAAGGTAGTAGTGTTTTATGAAAATTTTATATCTATTTGGGATTATCCTCATAAAATACTACACTTCCAAGCATTTTGACACAAAAATTATTATTTCGAATCGCAAAATACTATATATGGCATTTTATCATTGACCTTCGCTATATCTTGTGTTACTATGATATTGTATTTAAGTTTTGTGTTATCCCTTTATAGGGTGTCTGGATACTATCTCCAGTACACATGCAGTTTAAGTTGGAAAATCGTGTCATTATAATGCCGTTTTATACGGTGCTATAATGGCACTTTTTTTATTTATCACTATTTTATCGCCCAAAGGGCAGAAAGGAGAATTTTTATGTCATCTATTATCATTGCAACAGGAAGGGTAACTGCCGATCCGGTTATGCAACAAGCAAAGAACTCCGGAACTGAATACATCAGTCTGGGGCTTGCTACCAACCAGAGAGGTCAAAACGGAAAGGAAGAACCCATCTTCTATCAGTGTTACTGCAACAAGTTTCTTGCAGATCGACTGATAAAAGCCGGTGTCAAAAAATCAACGTGTCTTATGGTCTACGGAGATTTAGAACTCCATCCGTATATTCACCAGAAAGGCAATAATGCAGGTCAAGCAGCTATCACGCCGCAAATTATGGTAAAGGACTGGCAGTTCTTACCTGCGAATCGTAATGATACCAATGCAGCAACACCTGTACCGGGGAATCCAATGGTCGGAAATCCGAATGTTCCACCAGTACCAGCAAACGGTGCTACTTATAATGGAAACCCGGCAATGGGAATGAATCCTTCCGGTACCGTGCCTACTGGCGCAATGCCAGTCAATAACAATATGATGCCACAGGCCGCACAACAGATGTCTTATGCTCCGGCAGGGGGATCGGCTTATGCACCACAGGGATTTACGGCTGGCAATGTATCTGGTGATGGATTTACCAATATTCCGGAAAATACACCACCACAGCAGCTTCCATTCCCGTAAATTATCAAAGATCCCTAAAATGAAGGAATTGCGACTTTCCAGTATCTACTGGTCTGCTGCAATTCCTTTTTCTATTGAAACAAACATGGAGGAAATGAAGTGAATACACAAAAGAAATTTCTTAAAGTTCTAAGTATGCTCACAATAATTTTGTTAATTGCAACTATATTCATACCAGGAAATGGAAATCGTAATGCAGTCGCAAGTATCGGAATCCTTGGCATCCTGCTGCTATTTCTTTCCACACTTCTTCCCAAAATCCATAAACTGACTCTAAACCTACTCAAAAACCAGGGCAAAACAAGCCCTTGGTCTTCTTTGAAATCATCTGAGCCAGTTTCCGAAACAGAAGAATTGCTTTGGAGACAAATCAGCTATCAGATTACCGACAAACTACAGGCTGCATTTCCAAATGCAACATGGGAATTCCAAAAGCAGCCATCCATGAAGCAGCTTCTTTGCGGAAATCCCATACGTCTGAGAACCTTTCATACGGAGGACTACAACTTTGCGGAAGCACGTATGAACCAATACGGATATCTGGAACTTCAAATGCTGACCATTGCCAGCCTCAAAAAGACTGTCACAGTTACCGATGAGGACGATGTTCCTTTTGCTGATCCGGAATCCTGGTATTCCTTAATTGGCAAGAAAAAACTGGAGAACCTTATCGGACAGCTCCATGCGAAAGGACACCATAAACTCTATATTAATGAAAACGGGCAAATTTACATCCAAAATGGTGATACAGCGGAAATCAAGGATTGTTTTGATTATTTCCCGCCACGAAACTATTGGGATATTCTCATTTCCATCTTCCAAAAAGATGAATTGACCGCAAAAGAAAAGGACCAGGCACTAGAATTATCCTGGATAAAAGAATAAAGGAGGAAATACTATGCCAAATACAAACTTTGTCCCTAACTGGACTTTTGAAAGAACGCTACCATCTCCATTTGACAGCTATTCCGGGAAAAGTGCAGTGATGAAAGACATCGCTTCCAAATATTGTAATCAGCCTAAAAAACGGGCTACTCTCCATTCTGCTACTTTGCAGGCAGTTTTTTCTTATATGGATTTGGAAAATCCACCTGCTGGAAAAGCAGAGGAAGAACTCGGAGCCATTGGAAGCCAAGCAAACAATTTTACAATCGCAGAATATCCAAGCCGTACCGGGTTGCTGCATGTAGTGGTCTACAACCGTATGACTGGGAAATTTATAGCCGGAAAGTATGAAAAACCTTTGGATCTGGACAGTAAACCAGAGCCATATCAGTTTAAAAAAGATGAAGATTCCGGAAGTGCTCTTTATTTTGCTTTAATGCCTACGTTTCTTTCTGATGACGAATTCAATGAAAAATATCAGGAATTAAAGCAACACCGTGATGACGGTTTTCCTGACCTGCCCAAAGCTGCAGAAACGGCTGCGGTTCTTTGTGATAATGTGTACCGCAGGATCCGTTATGGTGATTCCCTTCCTATCGGGAACATCAAAGTTGACACTCCTGCAAATGGCGTACTCCAAAGACTTACACCACTGAATATCCAAAAAGGTGTTTATGCACCAACGGAAATTATCCAGGGTGCCTTTCAGGTATTAAAAGGTGGACATCACTATACTGCTTCCGCCGTTTCAATTCCCAAAGAAGATTTTGTCGATAAATACATCCTGTCCAATTCTCGGACATTAACTCCCCAAGAAGAATCAACCGTTCCTATTCTCGAAGATTGGTATGTAATCCCAAAAGAAATCCAAAGAATATGCGAACATGCCAAATTAACAACTGACAGCAAGCAGCCTATGCGGAATTTTATGCTCCGTGGGCCTGCTGGAACAGGAAAGACCGAAGGTGCCAAAGCCATTGCTGCAGGACTTCACCTGCCTTACCGATGCATCACCTGCTCGGCAAATACAGAAATTTTTGACCTTCTTGGACAGATTTTACCTGATGTAGATGAAAAACAGCTTTCTTTGGTAGGGGAACTGCCCTCTTTTCAAGACATTACCCTCGATCCGGCTACTGCCTATGAAAAATTAACGGGTACTTATGATGAAAAGGTATCAGAAAATACAGTTTATGAAGAATTGATCCATCATATATCTGAGGAAATGAAGCAGAAACAAGCTGCTACCTCCAGCAGCCAACAGTTCCGCTATGTGGATACACCACTGGTTGAAGCCATCCGAAACGGCTATCTGGTAGAAATACAGGAGCCTACGGTGATTGCCAATCCTGGTGTACTGGTAGGGCTTAATTCCCTGTTGGACCGTTGTAACAGTGTATTTCTGCCAAACGGGGAAGTCATCCATCGGCATCCGGATACTACCATTGTAGTCACAACTAATCATGACTATGCCGGCTGTCGTCCCATGAACCAGTCTGTCATTTCAAGGATGAATATGGTCATAGATATGGATGAACCGGATGAAGAGACCATGGTAGAGCGTGTTCTTGCTATTACCGGATGTTCCGATAAAAAATCAGTACGTACCATGACACAGATTGTACGTTCCATCGCACAGTATTGTCAGGATAACCTGATAACAGATGGCTGCTGTGGAGTCCGGGAATTAATTGCCTGGGTTCAGTCTTTTATGGTATGTGGCGATATACAGGAAGCTGCTCATTATACCATTTTATCTTCCGTCACTGCCGATTCTGAAAGCCGTATCGAAATTGAAGGTTCTTGCTTGGATACAGTTCTTGCATCATAACACACTATTGAGGAACACCTTTTATACCGAAGCCGAACTACGCAAAACTCTGGCAGAAAATCTCGTTTATTTAAGAAAATCCAAGCAGACGAAACTCTCTCAGAAAGCCGTAGCAAGACTTCTGCATCTACCGGAAAAAACAATTATGAACTATGAAAATGGGCATACGCTTCCATCTGCTTACGCCGTCTTTCGGTTAGCCCAGTATTACGGCTGTACAATGGAAGATCTCCTAACCCAAAATATGAAAAAGAAAGAAAGGTGAAGAAATTGAATAACACTCAAAAAGCTTTAAAAAGAATGATCCGGGATACGGAGTCAAAAATCACTGATGAAGAACTCTTTCTTTCATCGGCTTTCCAAAAATACCAAACATCTCTGGCGAAAGCGGCTACTGGCCGTTCTCGCTATGGACTTCAGGTACTTATGGAATGGGACAGTTCTGAAAATGCAGACATCGCTTATACAGATAATTATAAAATTCACTGTAACGCCGCAAACTCGATAACCCAAAGCTTTCCTTCCCGATTTCTACGTTCACAAAGCCTGACAGGATTGACCGGACATGAAATCGGACATCTGCGTTACTCTGATTTTGCATCACTACAGCTTTATCTGACCAATATGGAAAATGGTTCCTTCTATCCAGAAGCACCAGACAATCTTCCTTCTGGATACAAGGCAAATCTGCAGGACATCTTAGATGCCATGGAAGAAAAAGATAACGCAACGTGTCTGACGCTATCCCGCTGTGCTGCACAGTTTAATAATATACTGGAGGACATCTACATTGAAGCCCGGATGTGTGAAGAATATCCCGGAACTTTTAAGCAGGGAATACAGATCAATAATCTGCGGATGTCTGAATTGATTCCTTCTATACAGGAACAAATTGACTGTGGCTATCAGCCGTTTTCCATCATGAGTAATTTGATTTTGTCTTATTGCCGGACTGGTAATATAAATAACCGCACGAATTATTCCGGAGAATACACGGACACACTCTCAGACTGCATGGATTATATTGACGATGCCTTAATTGCCACACAGGGGAAAGAACGCTTCCTTGCTTCCAACTATCTTTTAGTACTTTGCTGGAACTACATTCAGCCTATGGTAGAGCAAACCAGAGAATCTTTAAAAAAGCAGGATAGTACCCAAGTTGGCGATGCTCTGGAGGATCTGCTGCGGAAAGAATCAGGTAGCGGATCTCCTCTTCCAACTGGTAAAAACGGAGGAATCCCCAAAAACATTCCAGGTTCTACAGAAAAATCAAAAACTCCTATAACCTGTGACTTATCTAACCTTGATCCAAATTACAGGCAAGATGCGATTAACCAGGCAGAAAAAGTACTGCAAGAAGAAGGGGGCAGAATTGAACTTGCTAAAACTACAGCAATATTAGATGGAAATAATCCAGGAATCACATACGCATCACAGTATGCCGGTTCCGGTTATGAAAATGCAGCGAATGATCTTGCACGCATCCTAAATGATGTTGCTACGGAAAAAGCCCAAAATGATTATGAACAGGAATTAACAGAAGACTTGCAAAAATCGGCGGATGAAATACATTACGGAAATGCCCATGCAGGCATCCATGTAACAATCCACCGCATCAATCCCGTTTCCGACTTTTTTATCAAATCTTATCAAACAGTTGCTCCCCCTCTTTTGCGGACCTCCAAAAGGCTGCAAAGTTCCATTCTTCCTTTATTAAAAGAAGAGGCAGAAGGCGGGAAACAAAAAAACCTGTTATTTGGTAAAAGGCTGGATATGCGGGCTTTACACCGAAAGGACGGCGGTATCTTTACCAGAACCAGGCTACCGGATGAAGAACAAAAACTTTCCGTGGGACTTTTGGTTGATGAAAGTGGTTCTATGGGCTGGGGAGATCGTATTACCCATGCCCGGAAAACTGCAATCGTGCTGTATGATTTCTGTACGAGCCTGGGAATTCCTATTACCATTTATGGGCATTCTACAGATTCCAAGGGTGTTGCTTTGTATTCCTATGCTGAATTTGATTCTCTGGATGCCTCTGACCGTTACCGGCTGATGGATATGTCTGCCCGTAATGGCAACCGGGATGGAGCTGCACTTCGTTATGTTGCGGAACACCTGGCAAAGCGTCCGGAATCACAAAAACTCCTCATCATAATCTCTGACGGACAGCCCGCAGATTGTGGGTACAGTGGTACGGAAGCAGAAGCAGATCTTCGTGGTATCAAGAATGAATATCGTAAACGTGGCATTGTGATCTTTGCTGCAGCAATTGGTGATGACAAAGAAAACATCCGCAGAATCTATCAGGATGGTTTTTTAGATATTACCAAATTAGAAGATTTACCCAAAAATATGACACAGCTTGTAAAACAATATTTGAAATAGAAAGAAGGAAAACATACATGAGTGAAAATTATCAAAACTCAATTACAGATCAGATATGCAAAGTCCAGACCAGTAAAAAATTAATTGCACTGTATGACCGCCTCCGCTACACAAGTTATAACAGCTATGCACAGCTTCATGCAAAAGGAGAATTTGAAGAAAATGGTCATAAAGTTCACTCCCTTATTGGAATCTCCATACAGGATTACTCTAGTGGTACCGGTGATAAAAATATTATCACCCGTTTTCATCTGGCACCCGAACAAATTCAATTTCTGCTGTCCAGAGTTACCGCTGGCTTTCCTGAATTTGAATGGTCACAAAGTAAAATATTTGGTGTGCCGGATGGCAATGGCTATTCTACTGCACAACAGTTTTTTATTTCCCGCCACGTATATAACAACCAGCAGGAAATACTGACCAGTCCATGGAGAATTCAAATTAATAACGGAAAAGGTATCAAGAAAAAGAATCATAACGGCGGCACTTATATGCAGGCTCAAAGTTTTATCTCTGAAAAAAGTGCTTTTATACAATTGACAGATATGGATTTTTATATGCTGTTAAAACGTGCTGATTCCTATATCGTAAATTGGGAAGCCTATGTTGCATCCTTCCTGATTCAAAACGGCAAACAACAGCTTAAAAAGCAACAGGAAGCAAGAATGGCACAAAATATACAGCCACAGCCAGATGAAATGACTTCCTATATGCAGGGACAGCCACAAGAGCAATATCTGAATGGTATGTATGTCGCTTAAAGAATTTCAACAAAGAAGCAGCCGAAAAGACTGCTTCTTTTTATAAAGGAAAGGAGATCTCTATGGATTATGCTACAACACTAAATATTGACCAACAAGGGCGGATCATTATTCCTGCCAAAGTAAGAAAAGCCCTACAACTTCATACAGGCGATGTATTGATGCTGGAAGCTGACACACGCAACATCTGTCTTCGTAAATGCGACTCCCATATCCCTATGGATATCCGGTTAGACAGTTTTCTGGATATTTTACATAGTAATGTCCCTTGCCGGATCCTGTTATGTAATCATTCCAAAATCATTGCTTCCAAGAATTATCATACAGCACTTAATATGCCTGTAACAGAAAGTATTCAAAGGCTTCTGCAACAGGGAAAGATGAAATTATTCTCTGAAAAGGAACGCATATACCCTACTATGACAGGAAAATATCCCATATCAGCCTTTTTCCCTATTTCTAAAAAAAACGAATTGGGTGAAACGTTGGGACTTTTACTGTGTACAAAAAATCAACAGCCTTTCAGCGAAATGGATTTAGGCTGTGCCAAAATGACTGCGGCGGCGATTTCCCGCTACATTCAACAAAATTATGAAAGGACGGTGATATAAAATGAATGACTTAATGCTGCATCGGGCAGCACAATTATTAGAAGCTGAATTTGGTCCCCAATGGCGTACTGTCGCTGACATGCTTGGAACGGAAGGATTGCGAAAACGTGTGGGAAAGGAACTGACTTCTTTCATGGCATACCCAGAACGGGGCGAAGGCGGTAACAGCCAGTGGCGTGGTAACTGCTCTCCCGAAGTGATTGCAGCACTTCTACGCTATTGCCTGGACGATAAGCGATATTACGGAAAAGATACCAGCACCTTTACCCTCTTAGATCCTATGAGTGGCTCTGGGACTTCAAAGGCGGCGGCTGACCGTTATCAGGTACGTTCCCTGCTCTATGATCTAAATCCGGCACCTGCTTATGGAAAAGGTAACTGGAATGCCCTAAAAGATGAAGTGGAGGATTCCGCTGATCTCATCTTTTTCCATCCACCTTACCATAATATGATCCAGTATTCCGGAAATATCTGGGGAAACCCTCACCCGGACGACCTATCCCGCTGTGAAAACTATTCGGATTTTTTAGAAAAACTAAATCACTGTATCCGGAAATTTTTCCTGGCACTTCGGAAAGGTGGCAGGCTTGCCATACTGGTAGGCGACATGCGGCTCCATGGTAAGTTCTATAGTATGCAGCATGATTTAATGCGGATGGGTGATTTTGAATCTTTTCTGGTAAAGGGCCAGTTTAATTGTGTTTCCGACAATCGGACGTACAAAAAGCCTTTCATTCCCATTGTGACAGAATATGCTCTGTTGCTGAAAAAAACGGATTCTTTCATTATCCCCTTCAGCATCCGGCAAGAAGGTGTGTTTTCTGTACAAAATACAGATATTCTTGCACTGACTTGGCATCATCTAATCCGGATGACAATGGAGAGTATTGGAGGAAGAGGGGCTTTAAAAGACCTGTACGCTTTATTAAAAGAACACCCAAAAGCGAAAAAGAATCCGCATTATCAGGAACGTATCCGTGCCACCTTATATGAACACCCAGACGAATATATACCTGTATCGAAAGGATATTTTCGTTTGAGTTACTCGGTTACATAAAAACGAGCCATGAAAAACAGATTTTCTATGACGCTACAAAAGGAGTGTGAACACTATGACAAATCGAAAGCACCATGTGAAAGATAAACAAATAACGACACTCTCAGGATGGTTTCATTCTCCGCTACGGGTTGGGGAACGTGCTATTATTTCTGGGGTCAATGGTTTCTCTATTCTGACATCTCCTATCCTAACGATTTTGGAAGTATCAAATGACAGTATCGTTTTCGAAACAGAAAATACCATTTACCATTTGGTTCATACACCAGAGACCGTATCGGAAGTGATGTGTGCTTGAATAACATATATGAATTGGGAAGCAAGCTTTGTGAATTACTTTCAACTTTAAAGAAAAACCGGGAATACGTTCCACTTGAAATTTTACAGACACAGTATCGGGTTCCTTATGAAACCCTAAAAAAGCAAATTGGTGATACAGCGACAGCTTTTGTAAAAGAAATTACATTATCAAAGCTTATGATAAATCCAGATGTGTCTCTGGAAGAGCAGATTTCTGTTATCCAACAAACCATTACAACATCCGGGATACTCAAAGAAATGGGCTATACCTTATCAAAACTGTATGATGTGGAACTACTGCACAGGCAGGCATTAAAATTAAGGACATATATTGAGGATGCTCTATATCCATATATTGCCCTTCAGGATTGCCTTGTAGTTGATATGGAACGTATAGAGGATACGCCAATTATCTACAATACAATTACCCAAAAGGTTTATGAGAATGGGCAATGGAGTAAACAGGATTTGGATCTGCATGGGAAACTATTAATCTATGTAAAATCCAGTCCTCCTATGCCTGCAGCAACAGAACAAATAAACAATGGATTCTAAATTCAAGAATTTTTTATGTCAAGAAGGGAAACTTTTATGGGTTTCCCTTCTTATGAAAATAATTTCAGTTGTTCATATTCTGCTGTCCGATTCAACAGTATGGGCTTCTTAGCAAGAATAAATTCTACCGCTGCATCCTCCATAATCCAATCTTCCAGTTCTTGTCGTTCCAAAAGCAATGGCATCCGTTCATGCACCGGTGCTACAGAAGCATTTGCCTGCGTAGTCAGAATTACAAAACGATTTTGACCATTATAGATTTGATAACACCCTGCCATAAATAATGTGGCATCCTGCTTTGGACTTTGAAAAGTATATTTTTCTTTGTTTTTACACCATTCGTAAAAGTGATGGGCAGGAATCACACATCTTCGATGCAGCACACTGTCCCGAAAGGTCTTCTTGTCCAGTATAGCCTCTACCCTTGCATTGATAAGCAATCCCTTTCCCTGGAACCTCGGAAATCCCCACTGCATCTGCCTTGCAGCCACTTCCCTACACTCCTTTGTAAGTACAATTGCAGATTCAGACGGATGGATGTCCTGCCCATGCTCTATGATGCAGCCGATATACCGCTTCCCAGGACAAGAAGGCAGAATTTACATCTATATGAAAAATCACTTTTTCCAAACTTAAATGAAAAACTAAATTCCAGCTGTGGATTATCTCAGTAACTATGCGGGATTAAATTCTGTAATGCACCTTAACAATTCTATTTTTTTGTCTTATAATAAACCTGTAAGCACTCATGATTTATGTTTTTATGCATACTAACCGGGCATCTGAAAATAGTGTGCGAGACTAAATTCCACATGCCTTATGTGCAAGACTAAATTCTGGTGCAGTGAAATCTGCCTGTGCTTTACTATTTTATTTTATAAGTTTTGGACTAAGCATAACATCATCAGGTGCGATTGCCTTTAATCCTAATGCTTTGTGCAGTTTGTTGTCCAAGAGTAAAAGAGAGAGTTCATATGGGCTATGTCCATTAAGACTGTCTCTTTTTTCGTTGTTTATGTGATTCATCATAAGTCTGACTTTCTCGTCATTTAAATCAGCGAATGAACTCCCTTTCGGACGGATGTAGCGGATATACTCGTGGTTCTTTTCGCAGGCACCTTTTTGCCAAAAGCTGTATGGATCACAGTAAAAGACCGTCGTGCTTTTACTTCCGTCACAGAATTTCTCCATCTCTTCACGAGCTGAGAATTCTGAACCTCCATCCGTGAGGATCACCGGAAAAAGCTTTTTGAATGCATCCTGTCCTAACACTGTTTCAAGCCATACAAAGACCTCTAACACGCATTCCTGGTCTTGATATTCCAACAGGAACATAAGCATAAGATTGCAGTTGCGGAATGTAAAGGTCAAGAGGGCGCAGCTTTCGCCTTTCATTCCTTCCACGCAGTCCATTTCCACAACATTTATATCTGGATGATCTTTCATATAATTCTGGAAATTTTCGTAGTTATGACCTTGACGATAAGAACGATCTTTTGCACTGGTCTGTGTAGGTTTCTTGCGTTTCTTATAACGTACAGAACGTCTTAAGTCACCATTGCGGACATCGAATACACAATCATTGATGTAGGAGTAAAGTGTTCTTCTGGAGCAACCCAATTCTTCTGCATGAGTAGCATAAATATGACCGATGGACTGATGCTTCTCCTTGATCAATGGAACCAATAAATCATTCATGGATTGAATGCTTTCCGGAGTCTGGTTAATGCCGACTCTGCAATCGACCAGCACGCTACGGTACTCATCATGGGCATATTTGGATGAATAAAACTTTCTGGGCATAAGACAATGGGTCTTTTTACCACAGCCATTACATACGTAGGGAGGTTTATTCAGTTTCTCACATTCAGCTGTCTCATATGCGGGACATATATCAGTGCAGCGAAAGGATGGTTTTCTGCAAAGCTTACAATGAATGCCACACATCTTATCACACAAGCATGTCACCTTACAGTTCTTGCGATGAATACATGGCGGGTGAGTGTAACCTGAATCCGGACGTTCTTTTGTATGTGCGTGGAGACGTACTTCCTTTGATATGGTAGATGGATTTTTACCAATAATCCGTCCAATTTCAGTGAAGCTTTTATTCTCAGTAAGACCTTTCTCGATATCAACACGCTGTTCAAATGTTAAATGTTTCTGATTGCCTTTATTTTTCATAATTATCTCCAATCTGCACAGGCAGGCAATCAGCTGCAAGTACATTATACGGAGTAATGATTATCAAAGACAATATGGCAAATATGTGTGCAAAAGTAACTTCGACCTATATGGAATTTACTCTTGCATTTGGTCCAAAACCGGAATTTAGTTTTTCATTTAAGTTCACTTTTTCCAAACTCACGTTCCCCTCCTTTATATCCCATTATATAGAACATACGTTCTGAAATCAAGAGATAATATTTTCCATATCCATGCTTTCTCTATATATAGTAATTTTCTTCTCAGATTAAACAATATATAGTGGTTTTATATTGACACATACTATATATAGTGTTACACTTACTATGTAATTATTATTTGTGTCATCCGGAAAGGATATACGCACGCAGTTTAGGTTTGTAAAAGTGTCAGAAGTATACCACGCTACCAGCAGGGACTTCTGGCTTTTTTTATTTTGCAGGAAACTGCACGCATTAAAGAATGAACATCCATGTCATTCTCTTTTTTTATGCCTGAACGCAAAGAAAGGAGGAATGAAAGCCGGAACAAATAAGAATTACAACTATACCATAGAAAAGGAGACAAGAATAAAATGAACCACTCTAATGAATTATCAAACGTGGAAAAAATCAAACAACTGGTGGACTATCTGAATTTACAGCGTAACGCTTATTATAATGAGAACAGTCCGAATATCAGTGATGCGGAATATGACCGAATCTTCGATGAATTAGTGGAATTAGAAAAGCAGACAGGCTTTGTCTTATCCAATTCACCGACACAAACCGTAGGCTATACTCCCATCAGTGAACTTCCCAAAGTAAAGCATCCGGTCCCTTTGCTCTCTTTAGATAAGACAAAGCAGGTACAGGACTTGATAAGTTTTGCCGGTAAGCAGCCAGTTCTGTTTATGCTGAAGTTGGACGGATTAACGACTAAATTGGTCTACGAAAATGGAACACTTGTAGAGGCTTCCACGCGTGGCGACGGAGAAATTGGGGAACTTATCACCCATAACATCCCTGCATACGTTGATGTCCCTCTCTCAATTCCATATAAAGGCCGGCTGGTGATTGTTGGAGAATCCTTCATCCCAACCAATGACTTTGAGCGTTTAAAAGAAACCCTCCGAGATGGAAAAGGAGAACCTTACAAAAATGGGCGAAATCTGGCTTCTGGCTCTGTGCGAAGTCTTGATCCGGCAAATTGTGCAGGGCGCTGTCTGCACTTTATGCCTTTTAATGTTCTGGAAGGTCTGGACTCTCCATTTCTCTTTCCAGACAGCAGAGCTATGAAAATTTCCAGCCTGCTTGACTATGGTTTTCAGCCTTGTCCTTATATTGCTGCAAACCAGCCTTTAACCTCGGAACTTGTAAACCAGTATATTGAAAAACTGACTGATCTGGCAGGCAAAAAGCATCTGCCTATTGACGGAATCGTAATGATTTTCGACAGTCTGGACTATTCCCAAAAATGCGGGCGTACCGGACATCATTATAAAGATGGACTGGCTTTTAAGTTTGAAGATGAAACTTACGAAACCACTCTTCGCAATATAGAATGGACACCCACCCGTTTCGGAGAAATTGCACCAGTGGGAATTTTTGACCCTGTGGAAATTGACGGATGCTTTGTTTCCAGAGCAACCCTGCACAATCTGACCTTTATCAAAGAATTAGAATTGGTGCCAGGTTGTAGAATTTCTGTATCAAAACGCAATATGATCATTCCTCATATTGAGGAAAACCTGGAACGTGGTCATTATGTAAATGCAGTTCCTCCTGCATGTCCATGCTGTGGTTCTCAGACTCGTATCTATCAAAGAAAAGGAAATGATGGGCGTCTCATTGAAACAGTGCATTGTGACAATCCCAACTGTGATAGCCAGATCCGAAAACGCTTTACACATTTCGTTGGAAAAAAAGCAATGAACATCGAGGGACTCTCCGAAACTACCTTGGAAAAATTCCTGACTTTGGGTTATCTCCAGACATTTCCGGATATTTACCATCTAAATGAACATCAGGAAGAAATCTTACAGTTGGAAGGTTTCGGTAAAAAATCCTTTGAAAGATTATGGAATTCCATTACTTCCAGCCGGAATACTACCTTTGTCCGATTCCTGGTTTCCATGGATATTCCTATGGTCGGACGAACCAAAAGTAGGATTTTGGATACAGTATTCCACGGCAGTCTGCAGGAATTTTTTGACGCTGCCTCTGGTGACTATGATTTCACCCAGTTAGATGACTTTGGTGATACTCTGAATCAGAATATCCATGACTGGTTCTCTGATGAAAACAATCTAATTCTCTGGCACGAACTCCAAAAAGAACTTATATTTGAAGAAAGAAAGGAAATGAACACTATGATGAAAGAAAATGTATTTACAGGATGTACTATCGTTGCAACAGGAAAACTTGCTCATTTTACAAGGGATGAAATCAACTCCAAGATCATTGAGCTTGGAGCAAAAGCCGGCAGTTCTGTCACAAAAAAGACAGATTATCTGATTTGTGGGGAAAAAGCCGGAAGTAAATTAACAAAAGCTCAGGCTCTCGGTATTAAAATATTGTCTGAAGATGAGTTTCTTGAGATGATTGCGTAAGGAGAAATCTATGAGTATCATTACATCCGTTTTTCATATCTATGGATTTCTTATTACAGAAGAGGCTGCTAATCTTATCCTTCGATATACAGAGGAAGTTTTTCCTGATTTATACAAAGAGTTCTCTGATCCAGAATCACTCTTAACCTTTCAGGAATATCTTTGTGAGAAACTTGATGGCTGTCGTTATGGCACTGCCGAGTCTATGACGGTATGGAGGATCAAAGATCAGGAAGAACTGGACTTAAATCCAGGAGAAGAATTTTATATCATTGAACTTAAAAATTCTTCCCACTTATTTTCACAGGCGTATTCTTCTTATACGGAAGTTATCCAAGAAATTCAAGAAACGTTTGGTGAATTACTTCCTCCCGATTTTCCATTAGATGATTTTCTTGTGGAAATCATGGGCGAAGTCTGGGGATAGTGAAATGGGGTGACGCCCCATTTCAAACATCTTTTGCAACTTTACATTTATAATTATTTTACCGTTGGAAAGCACCTTCTTTTTTGATATAATGAAAGCAAATGGAGGGATAACGTATATGAGTATTCAATCAGATATAGAGATGCTATCAATTGAAGCACTGGAACATCTGGTATTTGAATCTCGAAAGGATATGTAAAACATGGAAGGTAAATATTTTTTTAACGGGAAAGATATTTCAATGAATCTGTATATTCAGATCCGGGATGTTGTCGATATTATTATGGAAAAGAGCCATCTTTCCTTTCCGGATGCCATGGGCAAATTTTATCACTCAAAAACTTACAAAGCCCTGCAAAATACAGAAAATACTCTTTGGGCGGAATCTGCTGGCTATATTGCAGACCGCTATTACGAAGAACAAGAAGAAGCACAAATAAGCAAATAACAAACGAAAAATATGTTTAAGAAGGAACTGCTTGCCATAAGCGGTTCCTTTTTTGTATAAGAAAGAAGGGATTACATGTTTATTAATACCTATTCGAATCATTACCAGCAAACAATTGACCACTTTCATGGAGCATACGCTTTTCTTAGTAACTTCTATCCTTCCCGGATATATTACCGGGGCTACTGGTATGCAAATAATGAGGCTGCTTTCCAGGCACAAAAGACACTTTCCCCTAAAGAACAGCTTCAATTTACCAAATTAAGGAATCCAAAAGATGCAAAAAAACTGGGAAGAGAAGTGCAGCTCCGTTCAGACTGGGAAAGAGTAAAGCTTATGTACATGTATGAAATTTGTATGTGCAAATTCATGCAGAATCCTACCCTATGTAAAGCATTACTTGCTACTGGGAATTGTCACCTTGTTGAAGGAAACAACTGGGGAGATTACTTTTGGGGTTCTGTAAATGGTCATGGCGAAAATCATCTGGGCAAAATTCTTATGGATATACGTGCAAAGCTTCAATTTGAATGTTAAAACATAATTTATCCAATTTTGCACTGTATGAACTGCAAATATTTTGCTATAATGAAAGATAGATTTTAAAGAAAGGATTTGTGCTTATGTATCTGAAGCGTTTTGTCTATGACCGTCTTCTGGATTGGAAAAATGAAGGAGGTCATAGTACCCTGGAAGTCGGTGGAGCTCGTCAGGTTGGAAAAACCTACCTGATACAGAAATTCGCTGACGAAAACTACAAACACAAAATTTATATTAACCTGTTTGAATTAAGCGGCAAACAGTTTATGGAATGTTATAAACAGGCAACCGACTGGACACCTAGAACAAAACGGCGGGAGCATCCTCTCCATGATGCCTTCCAGTTATATGAGCCGGACTTTATTGATTCCGATGATACCGTCATCATTATTGATGAAATTCAGGAATCATCGGAAATTTATAACCGCATCCGGGAGTTCACCCGACAGTTTAAAGCCCATTTCATCGTTACAGGTAGTTATCTTGGAAGAATTTATGATCCGGAGTTTCGCTATTCCAGCGGCGATGTCACCAAACTCACCATCTATACGCTTTCTTTTGAGGAGTTTTTGATGGCCTATGATCAGAATCTGTATGGCGATTACAAAAAAATATCTCTTGTTTCCTCTGAAGCAGAAGTCTATAATCGCTTAAAGGAAACCTATGAGCTGTACTGCCAGATTGGTGGCTATCCCAAAGTGGTCGAAAACTATCTGGAAAACCGGAACATCGTAAAAGCTCAAGGCGAACTCGTAAAAATCATTGATACCTTTACCAATGAATCCATTCGCTATTTTACGGATATTTTGTATACCAAAGTGTTTACCCATATTTTCTTTTCCATCTGCCGTATTTTAAATCGTGAAAAGAAAGGATTTTCAGAAGACAGCATCAGTGAAGAATTGCAAAAACTGGTAACCAAAGACTACTCCAGCAATATTTCAAAGGCTACCTGCAACCGTGCCATTAGCTGGCTGTACTTTTCTGGAATCATTGGATTCTGTGCAAAAATAACAGAAATGGACATTCTGGATTTTAAGTCTGCAAGCCGCTGCTACTTCATGGATATGGGGCTGGCAAATTATTATCTGACACGTACCGGTACCGATTCCCGTGTACTTGCAGGCACATTAAATGAAAATTATGTCTATATCAACCTGAAGAAACGCCAGGATTTTCCACCGGAAATTTCCTTTGAAACCCCAGCTTTTGCTACTTACCGAGGCGGAGAAATTGATTTTTTGGCACAAAGCCTATCTTCTTCCACCCGATATTTAATAGAAGTAAAAGCCGGAAAAGGGACTGCTTCCACTGCCCAGAAAGCTCTGGCTCAGGGAAAAGCAGATAAGCTTCTTTATTTAAAAGGGGCAACCAAAGGAGGGATAGACGGAAAAACAGAAACACTGCCTATTTATTTATTGGAACAATACAAGTTTAATTAAATTTATGTTTACGAAGAGACTACTTGCGAGTGGTCTCTTTTTATTTAGAAGGATCACGAAAAACACAGCACTGAATTAGTGAAAATTTATGAATTTATGAGAATTGGCATAGATGTGATGTTACGGAAAAGGGGTATGGATTTATTCTATTCCCTCTTTTGTCAATGCCAATTCCCATCAAGAAAGGAAGAATTACATGAACAATACAACAACTGAATTACAATGGGGAGATGTCATCTTCAAACCTGGACAACGTGTGCGGACAACCGATGCCAGCGATTATGCAGGATTGGATGGTGTTATTTTGGAAATTCATACCGGCGAAGATAAAGAAACCGACAATCTGACTCCTGATATTCACTGTTGCTTTGATTTTCCTGAGTCTGAAGCAGACATTCGGAAACTAGAGGAACGCTTTTCTTCTCTTTACAATATGCCAAAAAAACTGGATGATCTTGCTTTGGATGAAGTGATTATGTCCCCGGATGAACTGATTTCTATTCCAGAAGAACCCTCTCGTCTTCTTCATTATATTGGTACAGACGAATGGGCTCGCCCGGTATACCAGGATCAATATGGGAAGTTGTGGAAAGATGTAGAACTTGGTGACTTTGAAATTCCTCATCTGCACTCTGCAGTCGGAAATGAATTTGATGGAGAACCGGATATGCCTATCCGGAAACCATTTAGAATTTTAACAGATAAACCGAAAAATCCTTATGAATTTCAGTACATGATGCTTAGTCGTTTACAAAGCGACTGTGAGTATTACTTGAATTACGGAAACCGTTGTACTGGACATCTGTACTATCACAATGAAAGCAAACAAATTGCCGCCATGAAAAAACTCTGGAATGAATTTCCGGATGATGGGAAACCAGAATGGTTGACATGGAAACAAATCCTAGAATACGAAAAAGCAATGTGTTCAGACACAAAATAATAGAACCGCCATAAAAATATTTTTTTTAAGGAGAATGATTATGAATTCAATAAAAGAACTAAAAGAACAATTAGGATATGAAGAAATCGGTCTCGATGATACATTTACATTTCACTGTACCCAATGCGGAAAGTGCTGCATCCACCGGGAGGATATTCTCTTATCCCCGAAAGATCTGTTTAACATAGCAAAAAAATTTCAAATTACACCAGCGGAAGCCTTGGAACAATATTGTGAAACTTATATTGGATGTAACTCCCGTTTCCCGATAGTCCGCCTGAGACCACAAGGAAGTGTCAAACGCTGCCCTTTATTAAAGGATCAGAAATGTTTGGTTCATGATGTAAAACCGACTGTCTGTGCCATGTTTCCGATTGGTCGGTATCTTACCCTTTCTGCGGATGATAGTTTTCCGAAAAATCCAGAAGAACTGTCTGTTGGATATATCTTTAATAATCCTGAGTGCGGAGACGGAATCGAAACACATACCGTCCGAGAATGGTTTCGTAGTTTTAACATTCCACTAAAAGATGACTATTTCTTTACATGGACAAGAACACAGGCAACACTCTGCAAACATCTACAATTTCTGGAAGAACACATATCAGAAAAGACCATGATTTCAATATGGAATGCTACTTTGATAACTCTGTATCTGAACTATGATATTACAGAAGATTTTCAAACGCAATTTCAGCAAAATTCAGATGCAATCCTATCCTTAATTGAAACACTAGGAACTGTTGACATTCCTAAGAAATCATAAACAACTATAAATACTTTGAGCCGACCAGTTTTGGACGGCTCTTTTTCATATCACTTTACATTCTGGCAGCTCTTTTGTTTCCTGTTCTTGTCACACGCAATCCATTCATCCAAAGTAAGCGGCTGATAATTTGAATACATACAAAAACAGTTAATCATATTACATGGAATATGCTGTGTTTCCCCCTGTGTATTCAGAAATGTTGTTTCAGATGTGATTCCTTGAAATCTTTCCAGCAATCTCTGATCCTGCGTATCGTGTACATGTCCATACAACATATAGGTTTTTGGGTTTCCTTCTGCATTCAATTTATACTGTCCGTTATAACACATAATAGGATAATGACAAAGTATCACTTTTCTCTTATTATCGCTAAGTTCCTCATACATTTTAATCCACTCAAAGCGTGAACTGTCGAAGTTTGGATCCTTGACATAGTGGTCATGGTTTCCCTGTATCAGATATAGACGTCCGTTCAATTTCTGAAGCAACTGGTTTGTTTCTTCAGATTTCCCCCATGATAAATCCCCTAAGATAACAACTTCATCCCTATTACGCACTTTACTATTCCACTGTTTCAGCATATAATCATTCATTGCATTTACATTTGCAAATCCACGTTTATCCATTTTTGTATTCAAATTTTCATGAAAGAAATGTAAATCTGCAATATAATATCTCATTTTATATCATTCCCTCAATCTTGTTTAAATTATCAATATTTACAATTGCCCAGAACACTCTTTTTAAATCTTTCCCTTTCAAAGTTGATGCCGGGATTACCGAATCTTTACCAAATTCCTGAATAAACTGATTTCTGAGTTCACGAATTTTTTGTCCTTTTTCTGGTCCCGATAAATGCTCCATACCTAATTTTTTTTCAATCTCTAATGCCTGTTTTACTTTATCCCAACCCATGCCTGAAATCATCAGTTCATACATCAAGCGAACCAGTGATGCTCCGCAGGCAACCGTTTTGGGATCATACTGCACTTTCCTGTTTAAATATAACGAATGAAAATCATTAATAAACTTTTTCAATTCTGCATCTTCACCGCTATCGGCTTGTTGATAACGCAAAAGCTGTTTCTCAACATCTTCTACGATATATTTAGGTTCATAATCTCTTCTCTCCAGCGTGCTCCCCAGTGTAATCTTCCTTGTATTCCATTCTTGTTCTGCCCGTTTTAAATACTTTTCTTTCACAACAGAGCATTGCATCTCGGATATACAGTTTCTGGACAACATCATAATATCATAGAACTGCTTCACCTGTTCATCCAGCCTTTCATTTTGTACGCCAATCGTATTACAACCTAATGTGGTGAGCTTATCCGCAAATAAATAATTCAATGGAAGGATCTGATAGTTCCATGAACTGTTTACTGCAAATATGTTTTCTCCCGTTCTTCTTTCATATTCCCATTTTTCTGGCTGGAGAATAAATTCTATTTTTAATTCCTGATAGGGAATACTCTCTCTATCCATATTACGTTCTGCATTGGATAGTACAGAAGGAACTTTCATGTAATATGTATGTAATGGAAGATTTGTTTTCGGATTCTTAGGGCTATGTTTATGAAAGTAAAACAATTCGTCTTCTGTCCCCAAATATTCTTCGATTTTCCTCAATGTTTCCTTTATTTCCTCTTCTGTTCCAAAAAATAACATATCAATGTCTACACTTGTTCTTTGAGCATCCCTTGGCAGATAAAACTGCGTGGCTGCACCACCTTTCAATATTATTTTATCTCCTAGTATTTTCTGAATATGCAAGAATAATTCAAGATCCCATAAAAACAGTTCCATTCTTGCCATATTTTTAAACCCAAATTCTTCCATTCTCTTCTGAAAGGTTTCTCTCTGAAATGCTTCCTCTTTATGAAATAACTTTTTGTAATCCAAATTTTATTCTTCCCTTCTAAGTATTTTTCCAAACTCTATTGCCGAATCTGTAATAAACCGATTTTCAACGATAAAGCGAATATCATATTGTATATTCCTTCTTGATGCTACTGTTATCAGCTTCTTTTTATCTATATTTCCCAATCTGCTGAGATTCTGATAAATTCTTACCAATTCTTGCAATGATAGTGGATATCCATTTCTCGTTATTGCAAAATAAAGATCTACAAAAGCCTTCTCTATACTTGCCAGACCTTCACTACTGTACTGAAAATCCTCCGTTGTGTATAAAATCACCTGCATATTATGGCTACCTGAAAGCATAGCATCTTCATACATTTTTTTCGTGTATTGTGGTTCTATCACCTCAAATCCTTCTGCTAATAAATTGTTATATATTTCCTCTTTTGCTGCTTTTTCAATAAATGCAATGACAGGATATTGTTCTGGTATGTGTAACATATATTTTGCCAAAATATCCAAACCGGATATATAATAATAAAATCCCAGCTCATCCATGTAATTTTTCAATTTTTGGGCTGTTTCACATAAAATAATTCCCTGTCTGCCTTTCAAATCATTGAAGGAAAATACACCGTTTCGCACTCTCTTAATGTAACCCGCCTCTACTAATTTAGAAAGATTCCAATATAAAGTAGACTTTTTTAACTCCGGGAAAAGGGGAATTACTTCATCTGTATAAAAGGTAGTTTGATTCCCAAGATTTTGTTTGATTATCTCGTATTTTTTTTCTAATGCTGTTTTGCTATTCATACTACACCTACTTTCTTTTCGTAGTATATCACATAGCACCTATAAATTCAATAAAACAAACGCAAAGTTTATATTTGCGTTTGTTTTATTGTTTTTATTCATAATTCAATCTATTTGCAAATATATTTGTAATTTCAATAAAAAATACGCAAATACTATATTTGCGTATTTTTATTGAAACTCACTAGAACTGCAACAGCAGCTCATATAGCATCCTATAACGTTTTCCAATCCAGCCTATTCTTTATAATGGAATGATCCTTGGAACTTGTACTCCTGCTGTAATTCCCATTTCTATCTTTCTCCTATAATCCCGAAAACTATGGATACGAAACCCAGGCATTCCCCAAGCACAAGAAATTTTGCGAACATAGTACTCGTTTGATTTTGTGAATATTTTCCCTTGCTTCCTGTGCAATAACTTCATAATCCGTAACGACTGAGTTGAAATCTTAGGAAACGTTCCATTAACTTTTTTATACAAATCTCCTCTTTTGGTTTCTTCCAAAATAATAGTTTTTCCATGCATACAGGACCATTCTATACATGGAATATCTGCACTTCTTATCCCTGTTTCCATTGCAATTCTCAAAAATAAGGAAGTTTCAAAATCCTTTTTATATAGGAATTGATCTGCTATCATCTTGTAATGATCAACAAAATAAATTTCTCCTATCTTTCTTTGTAGTTCTGCCAAAGATATGCTATTCAGCCATTCCAGTTTTCCTCTGTATTTTTCAACAAATATCATCCCCTGCTCAGCTTCAAAAGATTGCCTCAAATCACGGATAGCCTCTGACCAACATTTTCTTTGTCCAGGTAACAATAAACATACCATTTTCTGTAAAAATTTTTCTTCACTATTCGGATTCCACTGTATTAAACGCTTTAGTTCTTCATAGGCTTGATTTACTTTATATTCCATTGTACTATTTCTCATCTTCAGATTCTCCTTCGTATGGCTCTAAAATCTTTGAAGCCCTCTCCACAAACATCCTGTCTGCCCCTGAAATCTCATATTCTTTCCAAAGTGTCTTATGTATCTGTTCCTCTGTTAAATCCCTACACTTTTCTTGCAGCATACGGACAAATGGATATATCATAGTCGCATGAATATTTTTCCCGGACCGTACCATATCTCCTTCCATTTGATATGCTTCCTGTAAGCATTCCAGTATAATGCGAACATCCGTAACACTTTCTCTCATTGCGCTTCCCCTCATCAGGCTTATCCTCCTATTTACATACGTACTCTCAGTCCATCTAATCTCGACACGTTCAGTCCAACCAGATACCAGTCATCTCCCATTTCAATTCGGACCGGAACCCAAACATCTTTCACCTTTACATCGAAACATTCCCCGCAATGTAGTCCTCCATAAAAAGATTCCAAATCAAAACGTATATCATACCTCCCTGTTTCAGTATCATAAAACAATGTTCCTTCTCTGTGTTCACTCATAACATCTGCCTCCTTAAATTTTTCTTTTACTTAGTAATTACCTCATACCTATACAGATTGAAGAAATTCCGGAAAATTTTCATAAAAGTTTTTCCGATACCGATAATAGGTAGAAGAAGTTAACCCCAACTCCCGCTGCAGTTGTGTTGGTGTTACCTTCTTTTGTACCACCCTCATAAATTCCTGGTTAAACTTTTCCTGTTCTATAGCCCGTGGTCTTCCTACTTCATCCCATTCACCCCGAAGCCTTTTTGCCTCCATACCTTCCTTTTGTCGCTTCTCCTTTTTCTCCATCTCTGCCTGTGCCATGGATGCATAGAGTTCAATCATCATATTATTGATTGTTTCTATCATCATCTTTGCCAGATTATTTTCCATCTGAGACAGGTCAAACAACGTGGTAGGAAGTTCCAATACCATTACCCGAACCCCTTTTTCTTCTAAAAAACGTAGCTGCTTTAAAATCTCCTGCTTGTTCCTGCCAAGTCTGTCCAGCTCTGTAATAATCAGGGTATCCCCTACCCGTAAAACATCTTCCACAAGAACGGTATAACGTGGTCTGTCAAAATTTTTACCGGTTATCTTATCTGTAAAAATACTTTCCAGTTTAATTTTCTGATTTTCACAGAACCTCTTTATTTCTATAATACCTCGGTCCAAGTGTTGTTCCTTAGTACTGATTCTGTGATACCCATAATATGCCATACGTATCCCCCTTTATACATTCCCAAAAAGTCTTAAAATATTTTGGCATATCTCAAAACCTTCTTATATACTTTTTGGAAATAAAAAAATAGCCTATTACATCTCCCATCAAAAAGCATACTTTTTGGGAGGTGACTTTCACTACTTCTGTACGCAAGATGGCATAAAAAAGCAACAAAAAAAGACAGAGGTTTTAAAAAATTCCCTCTGTCTTCAGATCAACTATTCTGGAAAGATGTCCATCTTTTTTCCTTCAAATTTATATCCTACACCTCTCACTGTTTTAATATAGCGGCATCGCTTTAGCTCCGGTTCGATTTTCTTTCTCATACTGGATATCAGACAGTACACAATATTATCAATGCTTTCCGGCAACTCCTCGTTATAAAGAATCTCAAAAATTTTTTCTTTAGTAAATATCACACCTGGTCTCCCTGACAAAAGCATAAACAATTCATATTCTGCTTTCGTTAAGACGATCTCCGTCTGCCCTCTATAAATCTTATGATAATCCGGATAAATCCTAAAATCGGAATTTTCTTCATCCTCTCCCAGAATGCTTTTTATATTTTCCGCCACATATTCTTTGTATCCCAATACAGTTGAAATAGTTACTTTCCCCAAGCTACACTTCCCTTCTGTTTTCTCTTATTTGGAAATCTCATCACACAAATTCCTTTTAAAAATGATTCTCCATTCTCCATTCATTAATAAGCTGCACAACCTGAGTCAAATTGGTATACCAGATATAATGTCCTCCATTTACAATATATAACTGGTGATTACCAGATTCTAAATCCAATTGATTTCTATGAGCAGTCTCCCATGCCGGAACATTTTGTACATTCTCTGAAGAAATCATAGTTAATACAGGAAGTGCCGATGGGAATTTTTTATTTTTTATAGAGAGTAATGACTGATCCATCCCGTTCACTTCATTTCTAATCGTATCGTTGCTGCTTAAAGAATATGCCTGAATGTATTCCTCCCCATCACTCTCCGTATAAGTGTACCCGGAAACCTGTGGTAATGCTGCCCCATATTTATCTGGATCTGTTTTCAGTGCCGTCTGGAATTCTTCCAAAGAAGAAAAGGAATTCTTGATTTTCTGAAATTCATCAATTCCCTGCAGCATATATTTCTTTTCCATTTCCATAGCCTCTGCCAGTTCTTCATCATATACCGTATTATCAACAGCAATGAAACCTTTTACTTTTTCCGGATAATTCTGTACAAAGTTGAGTCCATATACTCCAGAAATCGAATGTACCAGCAATACACACTGCTTAATTCCCATGGTGTCCAGTGCAGCATTCAATTCACTATTGATATTATCTACAGTTCGGTTAGTCGATGCACCATCACTAAGTCCATATCCAAACGGCTCTACAATCACTATGTTAAAACTCTCATCTAAAGATTGTGCCAGAGGTTTGAAGTAGATATGCGGTGATGGAACTCCCAGTGCCGGCATCATCACCAATGTGGTTTTTCCTTCATCTGCAAATTTTTCACCACTTGCATCCAATTTTCCATACAAAGCAAGATGCATATTATTACCTTTCACTGTGATATATTTACTCGCATACCCAACTTGTGTCTTTTCCATAGCATGTACCATATTAGAATTTCCTATCAGAAATACAAACAGCATCGCAACCGCCACAATTCTTGAGATTCTCTTTTTGTATCTTCTCATACGCTTCCCCCTAAGTAAATTATTCCAAATATTTTTTCAGTTCTTCTACCCTATCTAATCTTTCCCATGGAAGGTTAATATCGTCTCTCCCAAAATGTCCATAGGCTGCCGTCTGTTTATAAATTGGACGGCGAAGATCCAACATCTGAATGATTCCTGCTGGTCGCAGATCGAATTCTCTTCTTATGATCTCTACCAGACTCTCATCTGAAATTTTTCCGGTTCCAAAAGTGTCTACCATAATAGAGGTCGGATGTGCTACCCCAATTGCGTAAGACAACTGAATTTCACATTTTTTTGCCAGACCTGCGGCCACAATATTCTTCGCAACATAACGAGCAGCATAAGATGCAGAACGATCTACTTTCGTACAGTCTTTTCCAGAAAAAGCTCCGCCGCCATGCCGTGCCATACCACCGTATGTATCTACAATAATCTTGCGTCCTGTTACACCACTATCTCCGTGAGGACCACCGATGACAAAACGCCCTGTTGGATTGATGAAAAATTTTGTATTCTCATCTACCAGTTCTGTTGGAATAATCGGTTCCAATACATATTTTTTTATATCATCATGGATCTGCTCCTGTGTCACATCTGGATCATGCTGTGTTGACAGAACCACTGCATCAAGCCGGTGCGGAATACCTGCTTCGTCATATTCTATAGTAACCTGACTCTTACCGTCCGGTCTTAAATATGGCAATACACCATCTTTGCGAATTTTGGTAAGCTGCCGAGTCAATTTGTGTGCCAGTGAAATTGGATATGGCATAAATTCATTCGTTTCGTCACATGCGTAACCAAACATCATACCCTGATCCCCAGCACCAATTGCATCAAGCTCTTCTTCTGACATTTTGTGTTCTTTTGCTTCCAATGCCTTATTCACGCCCAAAGCAATATCTGCTGACTGCTCATCAATTGCCGTTAAGACGGCACAGGTATGTGCATCAAATCCATAATCTCCATTGTCATAACCAATTTCTTTGATTGTTTCTCTGACCACCTGCTGCATATCTATATATGCATTGGTCGTGATTTCTCCCATCACCAATACCATACCCGTTGTAATCGCAGTCTCACAGGCTACTCTGCTCATCGGATCCTTCTCCATAAGAGCATCTAATATGGCATCTGATATGGCATCACACATTTTGTCTGGATGCCCTTCTGTTACCGATTCCGAGGTAAATAATCTTTTCTCCATAGTGAATTCTCCTTTGTATCAATATTTCATATTTATCAATAACATAAAATATCTTTGCCATGATTACTATACTTTTTGTCTATATTGACATTTTCTTTGCCTGATTGGCACTTCCAATTTATAATAAAAAGTAAAAAAGCAGTGCCATAAGTACACTGCTTCTTTAAATCAACCTTCAATTCACTGCTATTCATCAAATTAATACCCCTATACGTTTAAACAATATGGTTCTCATTATACTTATGTAATTGACCGCCCAATAATCTTTTCCCAATAATAATCCAGGTGTCTCTGTTATATTGATCCATATCCCTATACAATTCCATAATTTCTTTTCTATCATTTTGCTCCCGCTGCTGTTGTTCTTCCTCTTTTCTCAATATATAATCAATTGGAACTCTAAAAAATTTAGATAATGCAAGTAGCATATCTCCCGGAATATTCTCATCTCCATTTTCATATTTACTAATTGTCTGCTGACTAACTCCTATTTCTTCACCAAGCCTTGTCTGTGTCAAACCTAATTTTTTCCTTAATTCAGCAATTCGATTCACAAGTATACACCTCCATGCATCCATTTTACACTTTAATACGCCTCGTTTTACTCTTATTAGTTGTTTTACTACTATATATAGTGGTATACTATGGTATTACTATAATTCAGTAATCGTTAACAGATTTTTGAATATTCTTTTCCCTGTGTTCTTCCATAAAATTCCGTATTTTATAAAACTTAAAATACAAAAATCCAATATCCATCTTTGGTTCTGGCATTCGTATTCAATCCCAAACGTAGAAATACAGAAGCACTATGAACAAGCGAAATATTCATTTTTCAGTGGAAATAGATTATTACTAGAACATTCAAAACTATATCATTACTGAATATTCTTGCTTTAAATCATGATTCTGGTAATATGTAAACCGGTATTCCGCAGTGGAACCCGCCATTGATTGGCTTAATTACAATTCAGAAGAAATCGAACAGATGTCAAACCCAAAGCCGCTTTGCGAAGCGTAAGCTGACTCTATATTGTTGAAAATTCTTGTATCCTGCATAATGCCAATCGTTTTCCTGATCACTGGACAGTATGAACTTCGATACTAGATTATTCAATTACAGTATAGGATTTTTGACTCTTCTAAATAATGTTGTAGTTTTTCCTGCGTGCTCTCATTTCAACATCGAGGTTTCTAAAATCTTTTTGCAGTGATAAAAAAATTAAGCCTTGAAAGGTTGCTGTAGAATTGCACCCTTTCAAGGCTCAGTACGAATCGCATACTTTTTTACTAATATATCATTATTTTCTATTTATTAGTTATCATTATTTGAAAACGGTCCTGGCAACGGAGTAAGGTTTGCTGCACATGCATCGCCCACGCATCCATTAAGTGGGCAAGCATTAATTCCACATGCTGCTGCTCCGCAACCATCTACTCCACAAACATTAGCTCCACATACTGCTGCCCCGCAGGCATTTCCACCACACCCTACATCAGCTAAACATCCAACGCCTCCAACACATCCGCCAGCTCTAGACTGACCATATCCATTTCCTATGTATTCGCTACCCATAGCATTTCTCCTTTCTTGAATAAGTATGCTCTTCGTTATGTAAATAATATATTAGTCACAATATGTAATAACATATGCCAACCTTTAATATACCGTTTTAACTTTCATAACTTATACTATACGTCCATATCTAATTTATCCAAATCTACGATTTCGTCTGATATAGATATAAATTCTGAATTATGCGATATTAAAATAATTATTTTATCTCTTTTTATTTGATTTAAGTAGACTTGTAAACATCTTATGCTCTCTTCATCTAATGCAGATGTCGGCTCATCTAAAATAATTACCGGTGGATTTTTATATAATACCCTTAATATAGAAAGTTTTTGTTTTTCTCCTCCAGACAAATTTGAATTTTTTTCTCCAATAATGGTCTCTAATTTCTTTGGCAGACTTTCTATGAATGAATACAAATTTATCTTTTTTGCTATATAAAACAATCGCTTTAAATCTATGCTGTCTTCACTATCCATTGATACATTATATCTTACCGTATCCGCTAATAACACCGGTTCCTGTTCACATATTCCAAAACACATTTTTCTTGTTTTATAAATATCAATTTGATCTAAAGATAAAGCATCATAACATATCTCACCTGCATATTCTCTATTATAGAACCCTATAATCAAATCTACCAAAGTGCTTTTCCCTATTCCATTTTTTCCGATGATGGAATATATTTTCCCTTTTTTAAATTCTAAACTAATATCACGGAATATACATTTCTTATCATAACAGAACATTATATTCTTTAATCTTATTTGGCTAATATCCTTTAACTCTACCCCAGCGTTTTCATCACTTTCTAAATCTAATATCTGCTTTAATCTTGTATATGCCACTTTATTGTCCTGTATTGTCTTTGTTAATGAAAAAAAATATCTCGAAGCTTCCATCATTATACCAAAGTAACTCAGCATAATTGTTAATTGACCTACACTAAGTTTACCCCTAATAACTAATGCCCCACCCATTATAAAAATTCCTATTTGAGCTAAAGACATTATCAAAGAATCTAAACTTGAAAATAGATACGAAATCTTTTGATATTGAAGACTTACTTTCAAAATATTTTGAAACTCTTTCTTTAACCGACTTAAAAAAGCTTCATATATAGCCTGCATTTTTACAAAGAGAATATTATCAAATTGCTCGAATAATTTTGAAAAATAATTTGCTTGTGCTTCTGTCAAAATAAATTGTGCTTTAAAAAGGATTTTCTTTAATATCTTATACGATAATGCATAAGCACATATTATGGCTATAAATAGCAATGTAATATTGCAACTAAATTGAACCAATACAAAAATGGACAGTAAAAGTTTTAAACTATTTATTAATATCCCTTGTACAATATTGATGCAAAATGTAATAACCTGATTAGAATCATTGTTGACTCTTTGGTTTAAATAAGCCATATTCTGCTTTTTTAAAAATGAAACTGGCAAATGTTGTATGTGGCGTATCACATCACTGTTCAAGTCATAGCCCATTTGAGTTTGCATCTTTATATACACTCTATTAACAATATACCCTATCAACTGATTAAAAACAAAAAGCCCGAAAAAGGCAAAGCAATATCTATAAATTTTACTGATATTATCCGCTACTATCAGATAATCAATAAAATTGCCGCTTATATAGGGAGAAATCATAGAAAACATACTACTTGTAAGACACAGCACCCCATAACAAATCACGCTATACTTATTTTTTATCAGATACTTTCCACACATTTTAAAAATGCTTGCCATAACTTCTCCCTCAGATTACTAATCACAATTTTATTCTTGCTTTTTTAGGATTATCCATAAGATAGAATACTGATAGTTCTTCCCCCTCTTTTGGGCAACTAGTACCTACTCCAATAAATTTTCTTTTTTTATAATTAACACCAGAAACACTATATTGCACAGTAATAACCGTTGGAAAATCAGCTCCATCTAATAAATGTGTTCGAATAGGTTTTTTATTAATTTTCAACCACCATAATCTATTAGTTGAAATTACTGTTCCTTTAGTGCAAGCTTCCATATATATTACCCCCAGTTTTATATTTTCCCCTTAAAATACCGTAACACCTGCTTTTCAAGTACGCCTTTTACTTTAAAGCACCCTTTCGAGTGGTAACTATTAGTTTCGTTATAACTAACCACCCCACATCCACCACCACAAGCTGGTAAATATACACATTCTTTACATTCTTCATTCTCTAATGGGTTATGAGACATCCAATCATAAAATGAATATTTTATGTTATCAATATTACCGTTCTCATTAATATTCCCCATCAAATGTTGCTCATCCCCTGCATGTTCCCAACATTTATATAATTCACCATTGGGAGTGACAGTAAACTGACTATCAGCATATAATCCACAATAAATCCATCTATGAAATGGTTTTGTATATAAAGTAAACCCTTCCATTTCAGCCTTACTCCATAATTTACTCAATACCTCTCCTACAATACTTTCACTTAAACAATTCCCTGAATATGCAGAACATGCTTGCGTAGAACCTCTAACGATTCCAAAGTCAACATTGCAATTTGTTAGACCTTTTCCATTAATTCCAAGATATTCCAAAAGTGTACTCACTTCATCCAAATTATTCTTATCCACATTGATTCTTATAACCGTATGTATATCGGCACATTTATTGTTTAGCAATTCTAAAGCCGAAATAATCTGTTCAAATGAACCTTTTCCATCCTTATATTTTCTTCTTGCATTATGCGTATCAGGCATACCATCAAGAGTTATTTGTATCTGCTGACAATTATAATTTATTAATTGGCTTACTATCTCTGCTGTTAATAAAGTTCCATTCGTTATTATCCCTGATGCAAACTCTATATTTTTTTCTGCACAGAATTTCTTTAATGCATCTAAAATATAAAATCCACATTCTATATTAAGTAATGGCTCTCCTCCAAACAGATTAATATACATACTTTTTGAATTTCTTGCTTTTGCTTGGTTTATCATAAACCCTATAAATCTATCTGCGGTTGCTTTATTCATTCTTGTTGTTCTACATCCTGCCCCCTCATAGCAATATATACAAGCTAAATTACATGCCCAAGTTAGCAGTACTGTTGCCGATAATACACTATTATTGAATCTTGTTTGGTTTTGAATGTAGCTAAAATATCTATTTTCTTCAACCTGATCATCCACAATAATTCCTTTTTTCAAAAAATCATCATATAATTCTTTATTAAGTTGATCTGGTAGATTATTATCAATTATTTCTTCAACACCTGTAGATATTTTAAAACACTCTCCTGAAAGCGTATTAAATAAAACTCTTTTATTCCCTTCTTTGATTATCAGATTAAATTTAGAAAATTTCATGTACACTTCCTCCTTGTTGCCTACATAAAATTATAGTATTTTTTAACTTTAAAGTTACTTGTTACCTAAACCGTATCTCCTTAATCATCATGTCATCGTAAATCTCTATTAAGATTCGATACTTAGCCATGCACTTCCATCAATACAATCATTTAAACAATCTACCTGTATTTTTCCGCAATCATCACTGTACACATTAACTTCTTCCTCTGTCAGTTCCAACTTTTCATTCATACTATTACCTCCTTAATTTTCCGTATGTAAAACAATTTTAAATATATCCCTTTTCTAATTTAACGACTACAACTTATGTCTATTTTGCATTTTTTTCTTCCTACATGGATTCACTATCTTTCTCCCATACATTTCTTTATTTTTTCAAGATATTGAACATAATTTTCAAGTTTTTCTCTATTTTTATCCTGCTGTTTGTAATAAAATAGCACATATTTAAACATTGCTTTTGCAAAAATACATTTACGGTCATATTCTCCTTCCGAAGCCATACATTTCCCACCACATATATAACGATAATCGCATTCCTTACATATTTCTTTATAGTCCACACAAAATAACTGCTTTATTTCATCTTCCTTCAGCAAACAGTCTTGAGTTTTCAAAATCTTTTCAGAACTATCTGTAAGTATATTGCCCATTCGAACCTGATTCTTTTCCATACACTGACACATATAAATATCGCCTTCCGGGAAAATTGCCATAACTTTTCCATAACCCCCACAAGAATTTCTTACCTGAATCCTTTGGTAAAAGGCTTCTCCTATTTTTTTATTCTCGTATCCCTGTTTCAATATATATTTTGCTATCTTCAGGTTCATATCAAGATGTTCCATATCTGATAAAATTTTAGAGTTTTCTTTCGCCCTACCCACGGATGAAACAATATTAAAAAGAACATTAATGTCATATTTAGCAGCTATATCAATCAATCGATACAAATCCACTTCATTAGTTTTCTCATAAATAAAGCTAAGAACCACCTTTATTCCAGCTTGCTGACACATCTCGATATGATTAATTAGCTGCTGCTCCTTTTCAGGCGTTCCAAACATGTGCATGGTACTGAAATCAATTTCGTCTATATATCCTTTGAGTTGTTCTGTTAATTCTTTGGTGATTGCAAGACCATTGCTCTGCAGTGTTATGGGGCAAGTCAAACCATTTCTTAATGCTTTTGCAATTTCCACAATTTGATCTTTAATCAGTGGCTCTCCACCTGTAAGAATCATTTTATGTGGTTTATTTTTCTGAAAGAACGGAATCACCTTATTCTGTATATCCTCCAGCTTAAATTCTTTTTCTGGACGAAGCTTGTCGTTTGCACTGATCGCACAAAAATCACAATTCATATTACATTTCCTGGTTACCATCAAATATACCGTATTGATTTTCTCATGATTATTTTCTATTTCCTTTATAAATTCAGTTTGCTGCTTCCATACAGGGAATAACTTTTCCTGAAACTCTGGTTTATCTAAATTGTCTGCAAATCTTTTACTTACCCCCAGGCAGACTTTTCCTACCGGATCAATTAAAGCCACTTTTTCTCCCTCAGTTATCTTAATAAACTCATTCATCTTACTTTCCATGACGTAAATATCTCCTTTCATATTCTTGTTTCAGCTTTTCAAGCTGTTTTTCAGTTAAGTTTGTTTGAATCAGATGATACATCCACTTCGTCATTTCACAATTCACTTTTATAGGTTGATATACATTTTGGTGAATTTCATAATTTGCCACCTGACAGCCTCTTGTTTTACAATGTCTAATATATTGACATTCTTTACACATTGTATCCTCTTGATCCTCTAGGTAAATAATCTCTCGAATCCTCGGAACATCCAACCCGACTTCTACAGAACCGATTTTAAATTCTGGAAGTTCCGCACAAGTATAAATCCCACCATCCGTTGTTACATAGCAAGTTGTCAAACCCGCCTTACATGCATAAAATGGACATGGAATCAGGAATGATTTCAGATATTGTTCCCAGAGATTCCAGAAGATTACTTCTTGATTTTTTTGTATATATGCTTTATATAAGCCAAATACTTTCTCTATCTGCTCTCGTAATCCCTGTATCTGCTCATCACTCCAGGAGCAATAATAATCAATTCCTGATTCTAATTTTTTAATTCCTAAATCAAGCAAAAACTGGAAACTTTCTGCATAATATTGATAGTTATTACTTGTCACAACACTGGCTACCGAAATCTGATTTCCTGTTTCCTGCTCATATTTTCTCAATAACGGAAGATTCTTCATGATTTTTTCAAAACTTCCATTTCCTGCATAGTCTCTCCTGTTCAAATTCTGAACATACTCAGGACCATCTAAACTCACCTTCACCTCAAATGTATTTTCCACAAAAAAATCAATTATCTCATCTGTAACTAACGTTCCATTTATCGTAGTACTGAACTTGCATATTAAGTTTGTTTCCTGGCATTTTTTCTTCGTATAATCTACAGCATCTTTTATCAGATTAAATGCCATAAGAGGTTCCCCTCCAATAAAGTAAACCATAAGTGTCCGATCATGCTGCTTATTTGCTTCATGCACAGCAATATCGATTACCTTTTGAGCCGTTTCTAAACTCATGTATGTATTTTTCTTCTCGCCCAGGTAGCAGTAAGTACAATTCAAATTGCACTTATTTATAATCTCTAATGACAATGTATACATTTTCCTGCCTCCTAAACTGTAAATTGGTTCAAATTTCTATTTGTTTTCTTCTGGAAATCCAATCTTTCCACCATATTAAATAAGGGATATCGCAAAACAATTTCTGTCTTCGGATGTTCCATGGCATATATCCTGATTCTCTCTTTATACTCACATATTTCCTGATAATTGTTGTGATCAATAAATAGCACCGGATACTGCTCTGCTGTTTTTTTATTTCTCAATTTTTCCATTCCACTTTCAAAAGTATCACATCTCTCTGTTCTCGTAACTTCCCGTATGAAACGCTGCTCTAAAGGTTCTTCTATACGGTTCGTTAGAAAATAACATTGTTTCTGCTTCAATGTTTGATATGGATAATAGTGATTCAAAGTGTTGAGAGTAAACTGTAAAATTGCCTGTTGATACTGTTTCTCATAGTTACTCAAATAGCCTGTTACCACAGCACAGGCAAGGCTATTTCCTGGATGTAGAACCGGTATTCCTAAGTGATATAAAAAGAAAAGCCCACAAGAAAAAATTACATCATTTTTCTTTTCATCATATTGAAGCACTTGTACCGGTTTTTCCATATCCAGGCATCTTACTCCCATTACAAAGGGGAATGAAGCTGGATAGGTTGCTTCTGCTTTCTGATTGGAATATGCAGCCACAATCAAAATCCCCTTTTCTATAGCTGCCCTACACACTTCCTCGATTTCTTTGTGATACTTGTACTCATCTCCCATACTCATATTAATTATATCTACCTGTTCCTCTATCAGTAATTCAATACCTTCTATCATATCCAGAACCGTACTCTTTTTGTTCTTCCTCACAATGGGTACCAGAACAATTTCCGCTTCCGGGTTTTCCTTTAAAATAAAAGAACAGACATATTCCGCATGGGTAAATCCAAAGGTATCTTTACTGTATTCCTGACCATTCCACTTGCAGTCTATTTTTACAATTTTCTTATCCAGAAAAAAAGGATTATCAAAAGATCCATTGGAATCCAACACACCTATCCTCACTTTTCACTCACCTGCCTTATATGCATCTTTTCCAAATCCACGATAATATCCGCTTCTCGCAATTCTTCCAGATTATGCGTAGAAAAAATAATAATTTTCTCCCTTGATAATTCATGCAATAATTGATAAAAACGCCCTCTTCGCTTTTCATCAATATTTGCTGTCGCTTCGTCAAAAATCAGAATTTGTGAATTTTTCAAAATATTCCTCATAATATCCAAACGTCGCATTTGTCCCTCTGAGAAATTGCATGGATCTATCTTTATCTCGGTATCCCATACCATTTCTAAAGTATGCATTTCATCATACAAATCCAAGCACTTTGCCACCATATCCATTTCTTCCTCCGAAACAGTATGTAGTAATCCCATGTTCCGTCTTACTGTATCATTGAAGAACTGTGTACGCTGCATAACATATCCTGTATTTTCCCAATAGCTGTTAATATCTAATTCCTGTAAATCTGTGTTATTTACAACTACTTTTCCCTCTGTCGGCTGATACACACCTGTTATAATTTTGAACAAAGTGCTTTTACCCTGTCCACTTTTCCCATGAACACCGTAAAGAGTGCCTTTTTCAAAATTCAAATTGAGGCGGTCAAATACCTTCTTATTTGACTCTGGATAAGAAAAACTCATCGCTTCTAAGGAAATGTTGTTAACTGTTGTTATTTTCTTTCTGTCTCCTTGTTTCTGATCCGGATACTGAAGCAGACCATTGATATCCTTTAAGGAAACTACGGCTGTATGGTACTCGTTAGCAAATTGTGCAATTCCAATAATAGGATTCATAATAATTGTCTGGTAATTCATCAATGCCATAATGGTACCTATGGTCATATTCCCTTTAAATACTTCTTGTGCACCTACTACCCAAATTATGACTGTTCCAATAAACTGAATTACAAGTATCGTAGATGTATTCAATATGTACAATAAATTCTGGCGATTCGTCTCTTTTTTATATTTCTGGTTTTTCTCAAAGTACCTATCATGCACATATTGCCCACATTGAAAGAGTCTTGTAATAAACCAATTATCATAGGTATTTGTCAGCACACTGGTGATACTATTGTATCCTTCCAGAACTTGACTACTGGTTTCCTGTATCAATTTTCCTAGAATTCTGCTGATAAAAGGAACGATGACAAGTAAGATAATATTAGATACGGCAATTCCCTTATGGATAGAAAACATATACGGAGGAACCACTACCAGGATAACAATGTTAGAAATCAGTGTAATAATGCTTGTGATTCCACATTGTTTCACTGCTGAAACATCTTTATCCACTTTTAGCAAAATGTCACTTAGCTTTATCTTCTCAAAAAAATTTACGCTTACTGTTGATAATTTATCTTCTACCTTTTGTCGCATATCTGCTGCTATCTCTTCCGATATGACAGCCACAACATAACGCTGTACATAATTCATAAGGTAGTTTAGAAGTAACATTCCCAGGAACACCGCCAGAAGAAGCATAAATGCAGATAAACTGGTACCATGCGGATTTCCCAAATCATCTATCACTTTTCCCTGCAGCTCTGGACGCACCAAAGAAACCCCAGCTGTTAACACAATTATCGCTATCGTTAAAATGTAATAAGGTAGTAGCTTTTTCTTAAAAGCATACTCTTTTAAAAATCCAAGATATGGGCGTTTTTTTTTACTTTTCATTGCTTAACCTCTGGGCAATCTTCTCACCAAACTCACTGAATTTTAAATTTTCCTTCTGGATATAGTCTATATACATGCCTAATTTTTCTCTAACTATTTCAATCGGCTGCTGTAAATAATATTCAAGAATTTGTACCATTGCCTTATAAAAGATATGTTCAAAGATGCACTCTGCATCCGATGGTACATTAATCTTCCCTGTATTGACAAAATTCATATACCCACATTTCATACCATGACAAAAATCTCGGATTGTGCATCCCTTACATTTCGGATCGTTTTTATCAAAATTAGATATTGCTATTAATTTTGCCCTTCTTATGTCGATACCTTCCTTGATATTTCCTATACAATATTTTTCATTACTTGTAAGAAATCCGCATGGGTATATCTGACCATTCGGAAATACCTTAAAGTTTCCAATTCCAGCATCGCACATGCCAAAGCAGTTCCCAAAATCACACAGCATATTAAACATTTTTCCATCAAATTGATCAATGGTAAAAACTCTGCCCGCTGCAGCCTCATTCAAATAGTACTGCAAAATTTGTCCCACCTGCTTTTCAAATTTTACCTTCAGCTCATCAGATATTTTTAAATATACATCCATAATCATACAGATGTTATCCAGATTATGCTCATGCAAGTAACGGATATTTTCGAACATAAACGGAATGGTATTTTCTGTGACTGTCATTCTTACAGAAAAATTCAATCCACTATCCTTTACCTTCATGATATTCTCAAAAATTTTGCCATAGCAAGAAACTCCATCTTTTGCAATTCTGTTTAAATCATGGGTTTCTTTATTCCCATCAAAGCTGAGGCGTACTGTAAAATGATATTCTTTCATAAATGCAATGAACTGATCATCCATTAGGGAACAATTGGTAGTAATATAATACTTTACTTCCCTTTCCGGATAATTATTTTTGATATAGGATACTGCTTGGTAAATTAAGTTTTTCTTCAGCAAAGGCTCACCGCCTAAAAAATCAATCAAAACTTTCCCTCTATCCCCATAATTCATAATAAACTCCAAAGAATCCACAAGTGTTTTTTCATTCAACTGATAGTGGTTATGATAGTCCTCATAGCAATATTGGCATTTTAAGTTACAATCTGTCGTTATATAAAGCGTAAAACTAAACATTAATATTTCTCCTTTGCTTGTATTTTAAAAATAATTGTAACCAACTTTTCGCATTTATCCATATAATTTGCTTATTTTATATATTTCAGTGCTTACTCTAAAAAGATCCTGGCATTTGATTTCTCAATACCAAGATCTTTTTAACATTATTTATAAATTCCAACTTCCTTACCAAATTTATACATATATTGAGTTACCGTCTGTATAGCATGCTGTACAGATTTTCTACCTGCACTATCATAGGAACTTTCCTTTTGAGCCTCCGCCGCAAGCCCTTTCGCATATTTTGCTGCTGAATACATCAAATCTCCTGTTGATGTATTTAATGCAGTTGTATATACGGAGGAACCAAACGAATTTCCTGCTATTGTGTAAGATTTACGGTTTTTATCAACATATTTTTCAAAAGCGGAATGATTGCTGTTTACTGCTGTCAAGTTCGATGCATGATGCGGTTCGTTTAAGTCCGATACATAATGGGTGCCTTTTCCTAAGTTTGACATAGCCAATTGTACATCCCCTGCACGATACGCATTGACTGCTGCCTGAAAATATGACTCTGCTCTTGTCCTAGCTGTCGGAGATTTTTGACCAAGCCAGTTTTTTCCAGTATCAGGATCATAAAAGTGTCCTGCAAAAGTTCCTGCATCTGTTTCATTTCCAAGTTTATCCGGCCAGTCGGTTGCCTCCATAAGAATAGATGAGTTAAGCTCACCATTGAATGCACTATTTCCCTTATCATTGCTCAGAATTTTAAGTGTGTTTGCAACAATATACTGATGTGTATGATCTACACCACCAGACGAAAATCTTTCATCTGGATTTGTACCATGCTCAATCGGAACTCCTTCCCCGTAAAGTTCATCAGAACCATTCGCAATATCCTGCACTTTTGTTGGAAGTTCTGGCTGTTCCGCTGCCATAACTGGCATCGTTCCCAATAAAGCCCCCACTGATACCATGGCAATAAATAGTTTCATTTTTTTTCGCATACCCATGCCTTCTTTTTTCTTTATCTTACATCTTAATATAAAAAAGAAAACAATATTTGACTAAATTGCGTTTTTTTTACCGTATTTGGATATAAAAAAGTGATACTTACTTTCGTAAATACCACTTATTATTCTATACTTCGATAGGAATAAGAATCGATACTGAAAACATATCATCCACCACATTAGATGATACCTCTCCCCCATATTCTCTCACAACACGCTTAATATTCTTCACTCCAAATCCATGATTTTTTTTATCTTCCTTTGATGTTTCCATTACCAAATTTCCACGTAAAGCTTCTGCCTGGCTTTCTCTCAAACTGTTTTCACATATAATAGATAGAAATCCTTTTATTTTTCTAGCCTTTAGCTGTACTAAACATTCTATTTTCGGATTATCCGCTTTCATGAGTTGGCATTCTCGTAGTGCATTGTCGATTGTATTTGAGACAATCACACATAGATCTTCATTTTTAACTCGCTTAAATGGTGTAAAGTCTGCAAATACTTTAAACTCAATCTTTTTTTCAAGAGCTTCCAGTCTTTTTGCATGTAATAGGTTATCAAGAAATGCATTACCTGTTTTATAATAGCTTTGATAAATGTCCAACTTACTTTCAATTCCATCTATGTATTCTTGCTTCTGTTGATAATCCACATTCCCTCTTAATGCCTCCAAATGATTTTTAATATCATGAGAAATCTTTCTAATGTTTTCCATATCATTGGATTGTTTCATATAATAATCGTATTGTAAGCTCATCTCGCTAATCTGCAAGTTCTTTTCATTCTCAATCTTTTTAACATTCAAATAATTTTCAAGAACAACAATATTACAAACAGTCCCCATAAACACCACAATACACACAGCTATAATAGTTATTATTGACCATACATTGTCAACAATCATCCTTTTGTCGTTATATAACTGATCCGCACATATTGCCATTACTACTATATTGATAAACAACGGAATAATAATTGTAACAACGTTCAGTCCAGAAAGTAATAATGGGATTTTATTTACAATCTTTTTTATTACTAAATTCCCAATAATAATTACTATTTCAGCAATCAAAATCATATGGATTTGATATTTTTCAGACAGATCTGCTAATATTCCATCACTGCTATATCTATAGAAAAAAATGCAACTAATCAGTTGACCTAAAAGTATAACTGATAAGAAAACGCTCCCAAGTAATAAACAATATTTTATACTATACTGGAATAGAAAATGTCCTATAATCATAACTATAATGATAATGCTTACATAATTATATACAATATGTAGTTCTGCTCCATTCGCCATCATTCTAAAAAGCACTAAACTCACAACGCAAAAAATTAACGAATACTTACTCCTTACAGCATTATACCTTCTACTTTTTCTTTCACCGAGCATGAGATATAATATTAATAAAATATTGAGTACAGAAAATATGTTTTTTAATATAACTTGTCCGTGCACCTTAAACAGCTCCTCCCCGTTCCGCCATTTTCTTCATAAGGTTCTGTTTTCTGGAACGTGTAATATATATTTTGTTTCCAGAATAAAGTGTTACAGTGAGATCATGTAATGATTCTATGCAATCTACATTGACAATAATTCCGTTATGGCAACGAACAAAGAAGAACTGTTCTAATCGTTCTTCCAAATCTTTCATCTTAAAATATCCTGCTTCTTTCTTTCCACTTCTTAAATGAAACAGTACTTTCCGATTTATTGTTTCAATATATTCGATATCTGAAAGAAATAGTTTAAAATAACCTTTTTCATTTTTTACTGCAATATATCTCTGTTCATATGTATTCAGTTTTCGTAGTGCCCGGTTCATTTCACAATTTATTTGGACTTGTGTAATCGGCTTCGTAATAAAATTTTGCACGTCATACTTATAACCAGCTCCCAGGAATTCATTATGCGAAGACACAAAAAGAACAATTGACTTTTCATCATGCTTTCTTATAATATCCACTAATTCCATACCATCCATAGCTGGCATTTCTATATCTAAAAAGAAAATCTGGAATTCTTCTTTTAAAGATTCCATTAACTGCAATGGCTTAGTATATTTTTTTATTATAAAATCCTGCTCATTTTTCTTTTCATAAACTTTTAACATTTTTTCTATTGTATCTATAAAACATTTTTCGTCATCACATATCGCTATTTTTATCACTTTCATCACCCATTTGTCTTTTAAACATATTTTCTACTTGTGCTTCACTTAATCTTCTGCCAAGCGTTAGCAAAGTGGTCTTATTTGCCTCATCGAGTTGCTTATATATTTCCCACAATTCTTCTCCCTGTGAACTAAACAAATTATTCTGTTCTTCATAAATAAGAATGTCAATAGGAACATGGAATATATCTGCCAATTTTATCAAAAGATTACAAGGTATGTTTTCAATCCCCGCCTTCTCAATCCTACTGATTGTTTGCTGACTGGTTCCCAATTTTTCGCTTAATTCGCTTTGAGAAATTCCTAATTCCTTACGTTTCTTCCTAATTATGTTCATTTTCATCACCACTTTTACTATCATTTTAATCAAATACCAACATATCAAGTATTTATGATGTCTCATAATAAAAATAACGCATTTTTACTAATTTATCAAGTTTATTTTATCCTATTTTTTTATCATACTTATTCCATAAAGTTATTTTTTTCTTTTCAAAATAGCACATATCTGGATTATATCCATTTATCTGATTACTGTATGATAGATTGTTCATAATACATTTACAGCTCTGACATTTGGCATGTATATTACACTTTAAACAAGCATTACTTTGGTTTGCTAATTCCCGATATTCTTTTATTTTTCTTACGGAGAAACCTTTCTCCACATCTCCTAAACACCCACTAGACTCTAAATTAGCTGCACATCCATAAATCCCACCATCTGTTTTCACATATATTTGGATTAACCCCACTCCACAGAATCCGGAATTCACGTATTCTTCTCCATATTTTTTTAAATCCAATATTGGTGCCCACAAAAATGCTTGTCCGTTCTCTTTTTTCTTTATATAATAACATAAAATATTTTCCCATTCCTGCCCCAATTTATCTAATTGCTCAACAGTCCACCTATGTGTAACATCTATAGAAGAATCTACGATACTAAAATGTAAATCTTCTACTAGATGTTTAACAGACTTAAAAGCTTCCCAGTAATTATTCTGAGTAACTACATGAGCGACCTGAATATATTGTTTTGTTCTCTCTTCGTACTCTCTAAAGTAACTTATGTTCTGCATTATATTCCTATAACTTCCTATACCATGTTTTGTTTTGCGATTTCTGTCATGAGTTTCCATTGTTCCATCTATGCTCAATTTTAAATGAACTCTATTATTTACTAACCATTCCAAAACTTCATTATTCATAATTGTACCATTCGTGGTAATAGAATAAGAAACCGCAATTGTTCGTTTCGCAGCCTCCTCTTCAATATATTCGACCAATTTCTGTAAAAGTGCAAAACTAATTAACGCTTCTCCTCCTACAAAATCAACCCACAATCTTTTATCCTTATGCTTTTCTACATTTAGAAAAGCTATTTCTAGCCCTTTACAGGCAATTTCTTCGGGCATTATCTGATTTGTTTTCTCTCCAAGATAGCAATAGTCGCATCGTAAATTACAAATTTGATTTACCTCTAAAGTAATCGTATACATCTCTTTCCTCCAAAAAAGTAACCGCACAGCCTATCCATTTTTCAGATAGGTATGCGGTTCTCTAATTTAGCTTGCTGCATTAATATAAGATCCTGGGAACGGCCAGGGACAATCAGTTAAACATCTCTGTGTTCTTTCTGAACAGCCGGAATAACTTTCTATTTCTTCTTCTGTTATCTCCACTTCTTTTTGATATTCCTCTGTTGTTTTAATTTCCTGCATATCCTTTCTCTCCTTTCAATATCAGTAAGTATGTCCAAACTATACTCTGCTTTTTCCTATATATCAACATTCCATGTCTAAATCGACTTTTTTTTTGCATAAAATATTCAATCTATCTATTTCCTACATAAATAGCTAATTCTTTCATAAATTCTTCTTTTTTATATTTACTCACCGGAATCTCTTTTAACTGTTGATTCTTATCCTTAACGAGTACACTATCATTCTTTAAACCTTCTACATAATCAAAATTTACTATGTAGCTGTTATGACATCTGAAGAATAATTTTCGGCTTAATCTTTCCTCCAGTTCCCTCATCCTTTGGCTACTTTGTATTTCTCCCTTATTCGTATGCAGAATCAATAGTTTGTTCCTTACCTGTATGTAGATTATATCTGAAAGCTGTAGCGTAATCAATCCATCTTGGCACTTCAAAAATAATTTTTCCTCTGCACACAACAATTTCTTTTTATATACTTTATTTAAAAGGTGTTCTACCTTTTTATATAATAATGGCTTTGATAAGAAATCCTCTGCATCCACTTCAAAACCTTTCCCTGCATTTGATATTGTGTAAAAGGATGTACAAAATACTATTACAACATTTTCATCTATACTTCTAATTCGTTCTGCTGTTTCAAACCCATCTAATTCCGGCATAGAAACATCCAAAAAAATTATGTCAAACTTTCTCTTTTGAAAGTTTAATAACAATTGTGAACCACTTCCGTATGCAGTAATTTTAACCTTTATATGGTTTTCATTACCATAACGTATTATATAGTTCTCCATTTTTTTGTTATAGTCTGTAATGTCATCACACAATCCTACTTTAATCAACCTATTCCCTGCCTTTCTGATGTGTCAATAATCGTTGAATCAAAATATCTATTGTTAATTTATTTTCCTCACAAAGATTTCTATATTTTTCTAATAATGCCCATTCTTTCTCCGTTATATTTTGTTTCTCATCATGATTTCTGTTTATTTCATCTAAACCCTTTTTATTCTGTTCCCTTCCCATGAATACATCCTCCTTATCTTTTTATAATAAATGTCCTCATTGATACTAGTCTAGTTTTCTTGTATAGATTGCCTTTTTTATTGCCTACTTGGTAATCACAACATTCTTTTATTATCGTTCAGCTCTCTATGATATACGGAAGAGGCGTACCTTACCAGTCACGCCTCTTCCTATACTACTATAATACTATTCTACATCTCTAAAATACCGTATGCACTTCAGCAATTCTGCTGTTAATTCCTGATACAGATCTTCATCAAAAATCCCTTCTACCAAAGCATTTTTAATTAAAAGTGGTCGGTACATTTCAAATATTTCCAGTATGGCCTCTTGATTCCCTTGCCTTGCCCGGTATAACAATTCTTTAAAATTCATGATTTCTTTCCTCCCATTCTCTTGCGTATTTTCCGGATAGCCCAATAATATGCACCTTTACACCGTTCTTCCGGCATCTGATTCAAGATGCTCATTTCTTTAAATGTACGTTCCTCAAATACATGCTGATAGATAAGCTTTCGTTCTTCCTCATGCAAAGAAAACATGGCTTCCATAAGGTTTATGTCCGTCATCTCATTCCATTCTGGATAAATCCCCTGTGCTTCTTCCATGAGCAGTCGCTCTTTCTGCTCCAATTCCAGCCTTTCCTCTGGCGAAATATCCGTATCTGTAAATTCTTTATCTTCCAGATTTTCCTCTGCAAATAATATTTTCTGCTGCTTTTCCAGATACCGAAGTCTTTTTCCTCTTATAGATGCCAACAAGTACGCAGTAAAATAATTTCTTGTCTTAGATCCGTGATATTTTTGTTCTTCTTTCATTTTCTACCTCCGAAATTTGAAATCAATAAGTTTCCAAACTTCAGAGGTGGAGATCTGCATCTATGAAGGATATTTTTATTTTGGTAAAAGAAAACGCCGAACCACATTTCTTCTGGCTCGACATCTTTCTTATCCCATGCATCATCCTGCACGGTGACTTCATATATTAACGCATATACTGCATATAAATAACCCTTTTGGCACCCCTGCAAAAGCAAGATTTTTTTGACGAATCATTACACAAGTGCCTTGTCTTTCCTTGCAGCATAGATGCTCCTCCTTTGTAGGTTCTCCTGCCCCGCAATTCACATTATATTGCGTATCTTCATGCACTATAATGCGTTTCTCTTACTATCAATCTACGATAAAATAAAACAATAAGTGAGGTGATGCGGATGCTGATGGATACCGTCAAGAAAAAATTAGGCTATATGGTAAGAAGTGAAAGAGAAAGGCGTGGTCTGTCACAATCAAGACTTGCAGAACAAGCCGGTGTGTCCACCCGGACCATTTCTGATATTGAAACCTGTAATGGCAATCCGGAACTTGCAACTTTAATCCCAATCGCTCAATTTCTGAATATTTCAATTGATGCAGCTGTTCAGGATGAACGAAAGGAACCGGACACTACTACTTATCAGATTATGAAAGAACTGCAAAACTGCTCTGAAGACGAGCGGCAAATTGCCCTACGCACCTTGCGTGGGCTTCTTTCTGCATTGAAAGAAAAGGATCCCCTCAATTAAGCCTTTTTCTGACAATATCTGACTTTTGATTATACGGATGAAATCTGTGAGAAACCTGTGCGAAATCTGTGGGGTTCCTGTGAATTGGCATAAATGTGCAACAAAAAAGAAGCACTCAAAATCCGATGCTTCTTTTTTCTTTTCTATCTATTTCTAAATGCACTCATTGCATCTCTAACGCTTTTGGCAACTTCAGGTGCAAGGACAAATTCAGATACCTTCTGTTTCTCTATTTCTTCTTCCACTTGAACATTCTCCTGTTTTGAAGAATAGTTCTGCATTGCTTTTTCCACTTCTTGCTTTACCAATTCCAACATCATAATCTGCAAAGCTTCTTGGTTCAATACAGCCCCTTCTTCTGTTCTGCCGCCATCTATATGCGTTACCACTGCTGATGCAATTAAGTCGGCTTTATCCCTTACGGCGTTTAAAATCTCTACTGCACGTACATGAGTTGGTTTCGTTTTATCAAACCCAAGTGTGAATTTATAAGGATTCTTTTTCTCCACATTAATCACACTCCTCTACATAATCTGAAACAATCTGTCATATCCTTTGGCATTGGCAGAAATATCCTCAATAAAGGTATATTTCCCCAGACGGTCCGATTGTTCCAGAAAATGGCTCAATAGCTTTGCCCCACCTCCAATAAATACCGTATATGCTGCTTTGGTATCTATTCCTCTCTCTCGAATGCTGTTCAGCAGATCCTTTACAAAATCCTGCACCATACCTTCTGTCATACGGACTACAGCCTCTTCATAAAATTCTGTGTTTCCCTGAAGGATACTGTCAATATCACTTTCCTCTAACAAAATATCATATTCACTGTTAATCCCGGAAATAATCTTGTTATACATGGTAATCACGCCTTTTTCCATGGAATCACAGGCTTCCATATCCGGATTACCTTTCCGCATCAGAAGATAGTCTGTAGTAAATCCTCCTATATCAATTCCTACTACTTTGGGAATCTGCTGCAGCTTTTCAATCATAGTCATCATAGCCGCATAGTCCTGTGGAAATGCCATTACCTCTCCAATGGTGATATGATATGTACTACCACAGTAATTGATATCATGAATTTTCCCTTGTCTTTTAAAATATGCTTCATACCGTTCACAAAGTTCTGCATAATGCTTGGGTGGCAGCCCAATCGGAAGATCCACCTGAATGACATCCTCTGGCTGAATTTGAGAGTTTTCCTCCAGCTCTTTTACGATTGCAAATAGAGTCAGGATAAAAAACCGATCATCCTGCGTTTTATCTCTTTGATAAGGAATCCTATTTTCACTCAGCACATAATACTTTCCCTCATAGAACAGGAACTTTTCCCCTCTGGCAGGCTTTTTATCCTGAATGGTAAGCCCTGTCGTAAATACCTGGGAACAGGTTTTCATATTTCTATTGCCATGGTCTACCGCAATCCGAACTTTTTTTATCATAAAATCATCTCTCCTTTTTTCTTTATACTTCTCTTGTACGCAGAACTTCCGTACAAAGCAACTTTTTTTCAAAAAAATTCTGTCTGCGGCATTTTACCACAGACAGGTGCTTTCTTCCTATACAATGATTTTTAACATTCATCTTTACCTACTATACATTTCCAGTCCTCATTCGAATTATTTCTCTTTATAAAAAATTAATCTGTTCTGCCTTTTGAGGCAAAATCTTTTTAAACAGTTCCATATAGCGTTCATATCCGGCTGAAATCAATGGACCACGAAGTGATGTTTCTGACCAAAGTAGCAGTTCTTCTTCCTCAGAATAATACGGAATATTACTAACTGTAAATTTCCCACCAAAATAATGGGGTGTACTGACTTTCAAAAAATCCTGCATATCCTGCTTTGTCGATACCAGTGGCAAACCTTTCATTTTTCGCACAAAAAAAGCCTCTACCACATCGGGTAAGAAGCCTTTCTTTAAATAAGCATTTGCTCTGCCAAATATTTGGGTTAAACACTCCAGCCGTACTTCTCTTTCTTTTTCGCTGCAAGTTGTATCCAGCACAACCTCTACCAATGCCTTTGCATATTCAAAATCTAACATCTGTTATTCCTCCATTTTTATTTTCTGTTTCAGTTTTCCATGTACTAAATAGCGATAATCCTTTCGGGTATTTACACAAGTTGATAAGGTCACTACCTGATCCTCCTTGGTAACTGTCATCCCTGTGTTATACTCAGCACTTCTTTGTAGTGTTTCCAGAAAAACTTCATAGTCCTCAGAAGTAGGAAAATCATAAGTATATGCTGGATGATCCGTCGGTGCTGCATAACAGGAAAAAATCTGATACTCATAAATATATCCTGTCACATACATATAAAAACAGGGATAGTTTCGATAAAGTGCCTGTGACTGATACTGATCCAGGGTTCCAAACATGCTCCCATCCTTCATATTATGCCCATAGATAATGGAATTTCTGTCTGATAAATCCTCCTGGTTGTGAAAGTCCATAAAAATACTGCCACTTTTATGATTTTCTCCCGTAATCAGGTGATGCAGATAATAGTCATTATCCCTCCCCTGGACTACCGGATAACTAATTTCCAAACCAGGAATCTCAATCCATGCAATGACATCTGGATTGATTTCTTCCAGCTTGTTAAAATCCACCTGTAGGAATCCCTGCTCTGCGACCTCCTCTGGTGTTTCCCCTGGAACCGCTTCTGGTGACAGGTTTTGATCCTCTATCTTTTGTGTAAACCCTTCCATCTGCTCATAGACTTTTTGACTTTCCTGATAATTCAAATAAATTTGCAGTATCCTTCCTCCTGCAAATAAAAAAACAGCAATGGCTACAAGCATAAATATACCGTAAATTTTCTTTCGTTTCATCGAATCCTCCTCTTCCATAAGACCGGACAACTTGCCCGGTCCATATTTACCCCGTATTTTTCAATACATAGTAATAATCATCAATTCCTTTGATCTGCCCATTCCATTCACCATAAGAATCCATGTCCCAAACCATACGGCTCATGGAAATAGACAATCCACTACAGATTTCATACACCTTTCTACAAGCGTTCTGTAGAATCTGCCGTTTCTGCATCTTATGCGGACAATAAAAAGTGGCTGGTTTACGTTGACAGGCATCACATTTCTCAGAATCCCCATCACAATATACCTTCATTTTTTTATCCATATCATAAGCTTCATATAGGTGCTGCAGATGCCTGCTTTTCAGTGTTTCCAAAACTGGCTTTAAATTTCTGTACTGATTGACACCTGCAACGCAAATGAACGTATCTCCAGATAAATAGTGGGCTATCGTACCTTTTAATGCACCTTCTGTTAAATAAATCTGTTCTGCGTCCAGACTTCCTATGACATGTACCGGACTCCCTGATGATACTCCATTTTGGAATTTCACACTGGAAAGCCAGATATACTTCCGTCCCTCCATTACCTGATCCAACCGTATCTGAAATCCTTGTATTTTTCCTTCCATGGATCGAATCGGTATCAAAATCCCAGAATTTTTAGAAGTAAAATTAATTGTCCATTTCCCATCTTGATCTTCATAAAATCCTGGCACACCTTTTACCGTCTGTCCGGATTCCAACAGTTTTTGTACCATATTTTTAATTCCAAACAACGGTACACTACGATACCTCTGTATCTCGATCTGTTCTTTCGTCAGCCCTCTTTTTTTAAGATCTTCCTGATGTTTATCATTTAAGGTCAATAACGACAACATTTCTTGATATGTTCGGTCAATGACATCTGCATCCGCTAACTCGGCATTGAAAATTTCTACAGGCTCTTCTTTATGAACTACCTGATAATCCGTCCGGTATTCCCCCTTTCCCAGAGCTTCCCGGATCTGTCGGTTTGCCTCTGCACTGGAAACACCATGCAGTCTTCCGTATAATTCTAGCATTCCACCTGAAGCATCACACCGATTACACCGGAACACATTTTTCTGAAGATTAACATTCATTTTCCCTTTTGTTTCTCCACAAAATGGACAATTCACATCCATTGACGAAGAATTTTTATGCCGTACTCTAAGCTGCAGTAAATGCACGACATCTGTGATATCGTAGCTAAAGCCTGACATATCATACACTCTATGGTTCCTCCTTTCTTCCACAGCCTTTATTGGCTGTGGAAAGAATGTTAAGCCGGCTATTTGCTATGCCTTTGCAAGAATTACTCTGGCTGCCGCCGGTATGAAATGGTTCTGTCCATGATACTGTTCTGCGAACCATTGCAAGCTGGAAGGACTTTCTATTGCAACCTGTCCCATGGTTTTTCCACTAAATTTTCCCTGTCCTGTTACGGCTACTTGTATTGCCTGCTCATAACTCATCCTTTTCACCAGTTCTTCCACTGGCATATTGGGATCCAGAAATTGCGGCTTAGAAGGCATCTGCTGCATAACTGGTACAGATCCAGTTGCCGGAATCATTACCGGATTTGTCATCTGTCCTGTACCCGTTCCCCCGCCAATCGTATTTCCATTGGCTTGTGCTTCTTGATAAAACTGTTCCATCATCTGCTGCCCCGGAGTTGCTTGAGGCGGAAATGATGGCATGGTTCCTGCTGACTGATTGGGAGTCTGCTGCATTCCTGGTGCAGGGGTTTGTGCTGGCATCGCAGTCTGCATCTGTGTTCCCTGATTTACAGGAATTCCTGCATCTACCTGCATTGGATCATTTCCTTCCCCTACATCAGCAAATTGCAGACCATACCCCGCATCTGCCAAAGCTCGCCCAATTGCCGCTGTTTCTGCCATTTCAAGAAATTTATCCCCAAACTGTGTATCTGCTGTACGAAACTTCTGTGAAAAGGAATTGGCAATATAATTATCTTCCTGATCACACTTATCCAGATAAATTCTGGCTTCTACGACTGCCATATTTTCGGTAAAGTGAACAATCCGGCTGATAATCTTGCCTGTGGGATTTACCAGACGGAACCACAGCTTCCGATATTTCACATCCAGATACCGTTGTTCCTCCTGCCCTTCATTAGAAATAACTCTGGCAAGTTCCAGAGGATAAAATCCTTCCACTTTATTCAGTTCTTCTACTGCTTTTGACTTGTTATATAATAATTCGCTCATTGCCTGCTCCTTTCTTTGGAACCGGCAGGACATCCCTTCATAAAGTAATAACCTGCCAATTCTCAACATTGAACTATTTTGCTATTTTTTTACACAGCCCGGTTGCAAATTGTTGCAGGAATCCGTCTGTTTTCCTGTCTCTGATACCATTCACAATACTGTTGTATTTTTACTGCCAGCATCGTCTTTCTGGTTCCCGTATCATCTGTGTGGATTGCCTGACAAACGGCTTTCCATTCCCCAACAATATAAACACGCTGTTTTGCCCTGGTGATTCCCGTATAAAAGATGTTCCGCTTCAGCATGGGATAAAAAGCTTTTAACCACGGAATGATGACCACCTGGCACTCGCTTCCTTGGCTTTTGTGTATGGTTATGGCGTTTGCATGTTCAATCATTTCCACCTGCTCTGCCTCATACTTCACCCTGCGGCCATCTGTAAATACGATTTGAACCAGAGGGTTATTGTCCTCATCTTCAGCAATCTGTACCAATGTACCCAAATCTCCGTTACTGGCAAATTCTGTATTCTTGTTTTGAAGGATTCTGTCACCTTCCCGAAACATCTCACCGCCAAGATGAAGCTCCCTTTTTCCGGATACAGGAGGATTTACCTCGTCCTGCAGACTGCGGTTCAGTTCCAAGACACCGGCTGCACTTCTCACTTTATATGGAGAAAGTATCTGTACTTGCTCCATACCATACATCTGAATTTCCTTGAGATAGATATTTTTAACAATTTGTGCCGCCGCATCTGCTCCTGAACATTCAACCATCTGGAAATCATCCCCCCATTGCAGGTTTGTCTTTCCTTCATTGATAAGTTGAGCATTTATGGGGATGTTGCTGTCCTTCCCCTGGCGATATACCAGATTTAAAACAGTAACCGGTATTTTCCCGCACAAAATAAGCTGCCGGAACACATCTCCTGCTCCTACAGAAGGAAGCTGGTGGACATCCCCGACCAAAAGCACCCTTGCCCCTGCCTTTATCTTGTAAAAAAATTCATAGGCAAGGTGCATATCTACCATAGATACCTCATCCGCATTAATAAAATCTGCGGATAGTTTATCCGTAAGTGCTTCATAATCACCGTCACCAAAAAGCCCCAGTGCCATGTGCATAGTAGTTGCATCTCCATTTCCAGTACTCTCTGCCATTCTCCTTGCAGCACGTCCAGTCGGTGCCATCAGTTTGACTTCATTCCCGCATTTTTTCTGATAGATATACAAAATGACCTTCAAAACCGTTGTTTTGCCGGTTCCAGGTCCTCCAGTAATAATGCAGATCGGGTTTGCAAAAACCATACGCACTGCTTCTTTCTGCTGTTCGGATAATGTTATGTTTAAATCCTCCTGTGCTTCCTCCAGTTCCTTTTCAATCGTAAGAGCTGGAATTCGCTCGTGCAATTTTCTTGCAATCATAGAGGCTGTATCCTCTTCTTCCTGATGCTGTTTGGTAATGTAAACCCTATTCTCTTCTACCACGATACTGTCCTGCATGACCAGACGATATAGCACTTTTAAAATCTCTGTTTCCGTCACCGGCTGAAGATCCGGTTCTTTATTCAGAACCTTCAATGCATCTTTCACCAGAATTTCCTGCTCCAGATATAAATGTCCGTTCTGCTTCATGGCTTCCCGCAGCACATAGCTGACGCATCCGGAAATACGCATAGGATCATTTGTTGCAGCACAGCACTGCCTTGCAATGGCATCCACAGTGAGAAAACCAAACCCTTTGACTGAGCAGAGTATATAAGGCTGCTTCCGAATGATTTCTACGGATTGATCCCGAAACTTCTGAAGAATCATATTTGCTTTTTTAGGCGTAACATGAAACGGTGATAAAAAAGTCATCAATTCCCGGAATACTTTGTTTTTTCCAAAAGAATCCACAATACGGTCCAGTTTTTTCTGAGATATCCCCTGAATCTTTAATAATTCCTGTGGATACTTTTCCATTACCTCCAAGGTATCCAGACCAAAACGATTGACAATCCGTTCTGCCGTTTTGGGACCAATTCCTTTTAAAGAACCACAAGAAAGGTATCCTAAGATACCTTCCCTTGTTCTAGGTACAACTTCCAAAAAAGTTTCTACCTTGTATTGTGTTCCATGTGAATTTGTCTCCCACTCGCCTTCCATCTCTATTTCGATTTCATCCGTAAGAGGCAAGTCATATCCTTTTGCAGTAAACGCAATGATTTTTTTGTCTGCCCAAAATTTATCTCTGGCAGAAAGAGGAACCTCATGATCCAGCGTGGAAAATAATGCAACCGTATATCCGTTTTCCTCATTTTGAAAAATCTTACGTATATATTTGCACCTCATCGTCTATACTCCTCCAGTTCTCTACTTTCATCAATTCGCCTGGTTTCATCTTGGAATCATACCAATAAACGTCCTTTCCTTTCTCAAATGCTGTCTGAATCTCTCTTCTCATTCCTTCGCTAATGCAGGAGCCACAAATAATTAATACTTCACATAAATCCAGCATCAAAGCTCCAATCTGCATTGCAGTCTCACGCTCTTCTGGGATACGGTCATCCAGCATTAACGGAAGATGAGCATGTGAAGCAAAAGTACGGCAATGATACAGCCTTTTCATCTGCATGAGATAGTATTTTGCCAGTTCCATATTATGCTGCACTCCCTCTGGATTCGGGGCAGCCAGCGGAGAACAGATATATGCCTTTTTTCCTTGTAACATTATGCAACCTCCTTTTTAATTCGGAAAATCCTGCTTTCTGTAGTGCTTGTGTATTCTTCGTAGATATCCGGATGCTGATTTTTCAGCTTCTCCATATTTTCTTTCCCAATCTGGGTGCGTATCGTAGGATTATAAGTAATCCGGTAACGGAAACTCCCATCCTCGATCACTGCCTTACACCCTTGTCCAAGAAGCTCGACAAACGGTACACTCAATGCACGTTGTTCCGCTTCAATCTCCCTTTTTCTTTTTTCCAATTGGGATTTTTCTTCAGATAATTTGAGATATTTTTCAAGACTGCGTGATTCCAAGCTAGATATGCTGATTTCAGGAATTGATTTGTCTGCGTAACCATTATATTTCCGGATACTAGCCAAAATGAGATCTGGCTTTCCGGAATACGGTGGTTCTATTTTCTTCTCCACATATTCTTCCCAGAAGTATTTCTCCTGGTCAATGAGTTCTTCTTCCTCCATTCTATCCCGTTCCAGACACCGGTAAACAAATTCATTTTCATTGTTTCCATAAAGGCAAGCAATATATGCCTTATTCATATTCATGACTGCAAGATAATGACGAACCTGCAAAACATAGTTTTCAGGAATCCCATCATCTGCCCATTTGTCTTTTGCATTGTAATTACAGGTTTTACATTCCAAAATCCCAATGCTGCCATCTGGAAAACGGATAAAGTAATCCACATCCGCTAACATAAACGGATATAGCGGATGCCGGAACATTTTTCGTACAGGGAAAACTTCAAGTCCAGTCTTCTTGGCAAAAATCATGGCAACCAAATCTTCCAGGCGGTGTCCCACTTCTTTCGCTACCCAGTTTTCTTCCTCTTCTTCGATTACTGGCGTAACACCAATTTTATCGAAATACAAATCCCTGATTGTCGCAAATGGGGATAAGCCCATGACTGCCGCTGCATCGCTTCCTCCAATACCAAGACGCCGGTAATTCAACCAATCTTCCCGGCTCAAATCTGCTGTATCTACAAGAACTTCCGGCTGATAATTTAATGCTGTATTCATCTCATTTCCTCCTTACAATTTAATCGTTCCATATACATCAAACCCTTTCCAGTCAAAGGCCAGTGTTTTTGCAATATCTTCTTCCAATTTTAAAATCCGTGGTGCAGAAAATCCTTCACAAGCAGCAAAGAAAGCAGCTTCGTGCATGGCAAAATAAAGATCATGAGCTGTACATGGTTCTTCCCCATATTGTCCCACAAAAAGCTCTACTACTTCGTTTCGGATTTTCTGATTGATTTTGAGTTCCTTCATAATCAGATGCAGACAGTTTACAGGGTTTTGGATATCTATATCCATCAAACCAACAATTCCTTTAACCGCTTCCTGATAACGGGAAAAAATTTTGTCCAGATTATTCCGGAAATCCTGTAAGGTTGCCCCTCTATCATGTGACAGTTTGATAGGACTACCCAGGTTAATGACACGATTACTGGTTTGTGAGAGCATCATGGGATACAGATTCACACCACTTACTGCTACATCAGAAGTAGTCAGGCGCAGTGCAGGAGCAAGGCTCTTATCCTCAATTCCATGATCCTCCAAAGCCTGGTGATAAGTATCCAAAAGTTCCTGATTTCCTCCTAAAGTCCACATAGCAGACACAATGGAATGGTCAAAACTTCCAGATCCCTCCAGATACGTACTTCCCTTAAAATGTGCTTTCAGATAATCACTTGTCATATTGAAGATTGTCTGCATATCCAGTACACAGTAATCATGATCATCACCGCCATGTACTGCAGATACTTTTCCATCTGCCACCTTGATTAAGGCATCTCCTTTCGCTACCTGAAGACAGTAGTTTACTACCTTTGCATAAGTAGCTTTCTCCAGTTTCTTTAATCCTGTTCCATTAATGCCGGCTCTTTTCAGAATTGTATGGATAGCACAGTCACGAACCGGATAAAAATCCTTGTTCACTTTTAATACCAACTGGGTATTCTTTTCTGTATCCTCTACTATTCCTTCCAGTTCTTTTTCACAGGCTTCTTCAATGGTTTCTGCCTCCTTTTCCAATGGAACCAGTTTTAGCATCCTGGTAGGCTTACGAATCCACTTGGACTGCTTTGCCCTCTCAGCCAGAAATTCCAGCATCTCCGTTGTACTTGCAAATGTAGTGCAAAACTCATCTGCATAAATCTTTGTTTCTTTCATGTGTGTACCACCTTTCTTAAATTTATTTATCCATAAACAGCCAAAGCTGATTGTGGCAATCCTGCCTTTCATTAGGACATAAAAAAAGAATGAAAAGTGAAGTATTCCTTCGCTATCCATTCTCATATCCCTGATAATATTACCGAAAAAACAAAAGTGCCGCTATTGCCCCATAAGGACAGATAGTGACACTTTATACAATCATAAACAACTTATGCGGAATAAGCAGCCTTACTGCTCTCCTTGAGTCTTCGGATTTATACAAATCCAAAACTCCCCCTATGGGTGCGCATAAAATTAACTATAGCAGTATAGTAGCACATGATATAGTATATGTCAATCTTCATGCACAATATATTGTATGTTCTTAAATACTCTGCTTTACATATATGACTTCAATTAAAATATTGAAATATCACGTATCCCACCTCTCTTTTTTCAAGTTTATAGAAAAATTTTTTATAAAAAGTACATAATCTGTTCAATCTGAAAAAATCTCAGTTAATTACTTAATGAAATTGTTAAGACAAAACCAAGTCTTACGCTATTGTACCTTGATAATTTTATACCTTATCAGGAAATGTATATAGGTGCTGCAGATAGTGTCGCATAAATGCACGCCTGCAGCTTGATGATTACATAGTAACACCTCATACGTGCATGAAACATGGCATAGGAAACGGTTTCCTGATATGTCTACTCTTTCATTAATCTAATTTATAGAGGTGATTATATTGAGTGAAACAGACAATCTCTTTAAAGCATACTCCGTTCAGGAGATAGCATCCATGCTCGGCATTGGAAAAACAAAAACCAGGGAACTTCTTGACAGTGGAATTCTTCCAGTTACAAAAGTTGGGCGGCAATATTTTACTTCACCAGCTTCTATTCAGGAGTTTCTCAAGAAAAACATAGGAAAGCAAATATTCTTTTAGGCCCTTTAGAAAGTTATTGTCAATCAGGCTTGGCTATATTAAAATAGACCTTATACCTGATTTGGCATGAATATCTCATTAAAGAAAGGGAACTATTCATGGCGAGAACAACGAAAGGTACACAACAAAAAAGAAGATCCAAAGGGGATGGATCACTATTTCCAAATAAGAGAGGAGGTTGGACTGCCCGATATAGAAAAAAAGGGCTACCGGACAAGGAGTTTAATGCTCCTACCAAAGGAGAAGCGAAAGCATTATTAGATGACTGGAAGATAAAAGTCGCAATACAAGACGCAATTACTTCAAACATCAAAGTACAGGACTATGCGAACAAATACTTATTCCGCAAAAGTCTCATGGTTGAAGCTGGCAAATTCAAACAAACCAGCCTGGATCGATTAGAAAAAACATACGAAAATCATTTAAAAGATACGGATGCTTTTAGCAAAACATTTTCTAATCTGACTGCTGATGATATTACAGCAACGATTAATGCTAAAAAGGAAATCCTGAGTTATTCATCATTAAAGAAAATTTACTTATTTTGGTCTGCAATGATTAAAACAGCAATTTCTCTCGGCGAACTGCCAAAAAACTTTTCTGATATTTTAAATCGGGTGATAATGCCGGAAGAATCCGTTCTTCCTGTAGAAACAAAGGAAATCTCAATCATCCCACCAGAACATGAGCAGATCATAAAAGAAATTGCAATGGAACCCAGTCCAAATAAAAATGAACGCTATTTGTATAGATATGGTCCTGCCATTGTATTCCTTTTAAACACAGGTTTACGTGGTGGTGAATTGCTTGCATTAGGTCAATCTTCTATCGTGCCCTTTTTAGGACGGCGTGGCATTAAAATCACACATACTCTTAGCAGGGTTAAAAACAGAGAGGCCGGTTCCAAAAAAAAGACTAAAATGATTTTGACTCCTCCAAAATACCCAAATAGTTTACGGACTATTCCATTAAACAAGGAAGCTGAATTTTCACTATCATGTATGATGGAGCTATACGATAAAAATCGGGTTTTTCCAGATTTGATATTATCTACGCAAAATGGTGTCAGCCCTACAATCCAAAATTTAGCCAATACGCTAAAGAAAATTTGTAAGCGTGCTGAGATTCCAGAATATAATCTTCATGCACTACGGCACACTTTTGCAACAAATCTGATCCGACAGACTCACAATATGGGAGAAATAAAGGAAGCTGCTGAAATCATTGGCGATAACTATGAGGTGATCATGCGTACTTATGTTCATACAGACAGTGAACGTAAGGTAAGTTTAATTGATGCTATGATTGCATAAATCTTCCGCTTAACAGAGGTAATGGTTGTCTACAGTATGATGGCACAGGCTGTAACAAGCAAAATTCTTCCACCTTATCGTCCACCTTACGAAACGATTTTACTTGATTTTATAAGGTTTTTAACGGTTTTTGGCGGACATATCTATAAATATTAAAGCATGAAAACTTATATTTTAGAATTAATTTTTTAAAAAAGGGAATTGGATTATGGAAAAAAGGACTTGTAGAAAAAATTGTGAACTTTTTCTTTCCTATAATTTTGCCACCTTATTTTTTTAGACAGAATTATAGGATTTTGAAAAAAGAAAAAGCCTCGAAAACCTTGATTTTCTGGGCTTTTTAAGAGGCGCAGACCGGATTTGAACCGGTGAATACTGGTGTTGCAGACCATTGCCTTACCACTTGGCTACTGCGCCATATTTAGTTATTTTGCACAATTATTGGGTTTGTAGCTCCCCCTGTTGGACTCGAACCAACGACACTGCGGTTAACAGCCTCATGCTCTACCGACTGAGCTAAGGAGGAATAGATATATTATTTGACTCCTTAGTTTGTGGTGTTGCAGACCTTTGCCTTACCACTTGGCTATGGCACCATGCTCCCCCTGTTGGACTCGAACCAACGACACTGCGGTTAACAGCCGCATGCTCTACCGACTGAGCTAAGGAGGAATATTTAATTTAAGGTTTGTACCTTAAAAACTACATACATGCTTGTTGATCGTTAATCAAACTCTTTGAATCAATTCTTAACCTGCGTTTCTTGGTCAAGCCCTCACCCGATTAGTAACAGTCAGCTCCATGTGTTACCACACTTCCACCTCTGCCCTATCTACCTCGTCGTCTTCAAGGGGGTTTACTTCA
>NZ_LN913005.1 GCF_001487165.1 Blautia massiliensis (ex Durand et al. 2017) | reverse complement strand
TTGCAGTGGATTTCCTGAAACAGGTAACAAAAAGCCTTCTGGATACCGATTTTGCAAAATTCCCATATGAGCTTGCAAAAGGCAAACATGTTCTGGTCATCGGCGGTGGTGATACCGGAAATGACTGTGTGGGAACTTCCATCCGTCTTGGTGCAAAATCCGTAACACAGCTTGAGATGATGCCAAAGCCTCCGGTAACAAGAACACCGTCCAACCCGTGGCCGGAGTGGCCGAAGGTTTTGAAAACCGATTACGGCCAGGAAGAGGCTATTGCAGTATTTGGTCATGACCCGCGAATCTATCAGACAACCGTTACCGAATTTATCAAAGATAAAAAAGGAAATGTCTGCAAGGCAAAGATTGTCAAACTGAAAAGCGTAAAAGACGAAAAGACCGGAAGATTCAACATGGTTCCTATCGAAGGCAGCGAGGAAGTGATTCCTGCAGATGTGGTACTGATTGCAGCAGGTTTCCTCGGAAGCGAGAAATATGTAACCGATGCTTTCCATGTAGCACTGACACCAAGAACCAACGTGGAGACAAAACCGGAGCAGTACGCAACAAGCGTAGACCGTGTATTCACAGCAGGCGATATGCACCGTGGACAGTCACTTGTCGTATGGGCGATCCACGAGGGACGTGAGGCTGCGAAGGCAGTGGATGAATCTCTGATGAGTTATTCATATTTACAGTAAAAAAGTTAAAAATACCAGGGGCAAAGTTCTTTTTGCCCCTAATTTCCTTTAAAAAAAAGTTGACAAAGAATTGACCGATTGCTATAATTACGTCCATGAACAAGGGTGTTCTTCAGGAGCGAAAGCTCTCTGAAGTGCACCCTTTTTCTATTTTTTAGGGTAATTATTTTGTGTGATGAGGAAATAAAGGAGAGAATACTATGGGGAATTATACCAGAGAAGAGATTCTTGCAATGGCAGAGGAGGAAGACGTAGAGTTCATCCGCCTCCAGTTTACAGATATGTTTGGAACTCTGAAAAATATTGCGATCACAGCAAGAGAGCTTCCAAGAGCCCTGGATAACCAGTGCGTTGTATATGGCTCTCATATTGCGGGCATTGTGGGAGAAAAGGAGCCGGATCTGATCCTGTATCCGGATTACGATACTTTTTCAATTCTCCCATGGCGTCCTCAGCAGGGAAAGGTTGCAAGACTGATCTGTGATATGCGCCGTGCAGACGGATCTGAACATGAGATGAGCTCCAGATACATTCTGAAAAAAACAGCGCAGGCAGCAGAAGAGGCAGGATACACCTGCTATGTTGACCCGGAATGCGAGTTTTTCCTGTTTCATATTGATGACAACGGAATGCCTACAACGGTTTCTCACGAAAAAGCCGGATATCTGGATGTAAGTCCGGTGGACTTGGGTGAAAATGCAAGACGTGACATGGTACTGACTCTTGAGGATATGGGATTTGAGGTGGAATCCTCTCATCATGAGACAGCACCCGCACAGCATGAGATCGCCCTTCATTACGGGGAAGCACGTGAGATGGCAGACGAAGTTATAACCTTTAAGATGGCGGTAAGAACTGTAGCCAAACGTCATGGACTTCATGCGACATTTATGCCGAAGCCAAGACGGGAAGTAAACGGTTCAGCCATGCATATCCATTTTTCACTGTTTAAAAATGGAAAAAATATTTTCGTGGATCCGGAGGATCCGTCCAGATTAAGTGAAGAGGCATACTATTTTATCGGAGGTCTTCTGGCTCACAGCCGTGAGATGACTCTGATCACCAATCCGCTTGTAAATTCTTATAAGCGTCTTGTACCTGGATTTGATGCGCCTACAGAGCTGACCTGGACGAGAAATAACCAGAATTCACTGGTAAGGATTTCGAGAGTCAATGGTGCTGATACCAGGATCGAGCTTCGAAGCCCGGATGCTGCATCCAACCCATACCTTGTTTTTGCGGTATGCCTGGCAGCGGGCCTGGATGGAATCCAGAAGAAGATCTATCCTACAAAAGCTTCTAACCGTTCTCTTTCCGAGTCGGATCAGAAGGAACAGGGTATCGAGAATTTACCGGAGAACCTGCGGGAAGCGATCACACTGTTTGAGGACAGCAGCTGGATGAAGGAAATCCTTGGAGAAGCTTTCTGCAAACAGTATGCGCAGGCAAAGAGAAAAGAGTGGTTGCGTTATTCCCAGGAGATTTCCGACTGGGAGATCGAGGAGTATCTGTATCGGATCTGATGAACGAGGCATAATGGGACGAAAGAGAGTGGCGGCTTATGAACACGAGTATCGTGATTGCATTACCGAAAATAGAAGATGCCAAAAAGATCCGCACAGTCCTTAACCGATATGGATTCACGGTGGCGGCAGTATGCAATTCAGGTGCCAATGCCCTTGCCAGTATCTCGGAGCTTGATGGCGGCGTTCTGCTTTGCGGTTATCATCTTCAGGATATGTACTACCGTGATCTTCTGGACTATATGCCGGATTATTTTGAAATGCTGCTTATGGCCTCCCGGGGAGTGATCAGTGAGGCGCCAACATCCATTTTATGCGTGGGAATGCCTCTGAAAGTCGGAGATCTGGTAAATACGGTAAGCATGATGCTTTCCCAGATCGAAAGGCGCTGGAAAAAAGATAAGAAAAAGCCGAAGCAGCGTTCATGGAAAGAACAGAATTATATTTCAAATGCAAAGATGCTTTTAATGGAAAGAAATCACCTGAGCGAGGATGACGCATACCGCTATATCCAGAAATGCAGTATGGATTCCGGGACCAATATGGTGGAGACGGCCCAGATGGTTCTGATGCTTTTATATGATTCTGTGTAAAAAACAACAAAAAACAGCAGAGCGGACAGGAATGATCTGTTCTGAATGACTGATATCACACCGGATCGGGAAAAATTCCGCAGGGGATTTCCTGATTCGGTGAAACTACTTTGAATTGGAGGATGAGGGAATGGAATTTATGGATGGAATCTGTAAGACTAGAGAATGTGCCTGGGATGTGCTTCTTTCTGAGAGCATGAAAGACCAGGAAGCAACAGTGGAAGGTGCAATACACAGCATCCGTAATATGGGTGACGTGGCATTTGTGATACTTCGAAAAAAAGAAGGGCTTTTTCAGACCGTATATGAAAACGACAAGACAAATGTTTCCATTCATGATCTGAAGGAGGCAATGTGTGTGCGCCTCACAGGAACTCTTCATGAGGAAGAAAGAGCGCCTCACGGAAGAGAACTCCGCATCAGCCATGTGGAGATCCTTTCCTCACCTGCAGAGCCTCTTCCGCTGGCCATCGACAAATGGAAGCTGAACACTTCCCTGGAGGCAAAGCTGAATTATCGTCCTATCGCCCTGCGTAATGTGCAGGAGCGTGCAAAATTCAAGATCCAGGAGGCTCTGGTGCGGGCATTTCGTGATTACCTCTATGAGAAGGGGTTCACCGAGATCCACACACCGAAGATCGGAGCCAGAGGTGCAGAGGGTGGTGCAAACCTGTTCAAGCTGAGTTATTTCCATAAACCGGCAGTTCTGGCACAGAGCCCGCAGTTTTATAAACAGATGATGGTAGGTGTTTTTGACCGTGTATTTGAGACCGGCCCTGTATTCCGTGCAGAGAAGCATAACACAAAACGTCATCTGAACGAATATACAAGCCTTGATTTTGAGATGGGCTATATCAACGGATTTGAGGATATCATGGAGATGGAAACCGGATTTCTCCAGTATGCGGTAGAGCTTCTTAAGAAAGACTACGCTCATGAGCTTTCCATTCTGAAGGTGGAGCTTCCGAAGGTGGACAAGATCCCGGCAGTACGTTTTGACAAGGCCAAAGAGCTGGTAGCTGAAAAATATAATCGTAAGATCCGCAACCCATATGATCTGGAGCCGGAGGAAGAAGCGCTGATCGGAAGATATTTCAAAGAAGAATATGATGCTGATTTTGTTTTTGTCACACATTATCCGTCTAAGAAGCGTCCGTTCTACGCAATGGATGATCCGTCAGATGAGAAATTTACATTAAGCTTTGACCTTCTGTTCAAGGGACTTGAGGTAACTACAGGCGGACAGCGTATCCATGATTATCAGATGCTGAAGGATAAGATCGCAGCCCGTGGTATGGATGAAGAGGGTATGGAGCAGTACCTGGATACCTTCAAGCATGGAATGCCGCCTCACGGAGGACTTGGAATCGGACTGGAACGTCTTACCATGCAGATCCTCGGAGAAGAAAACGTTCGTGAGACCTGTCTGTTCCCACGTGATATGAACAGACTTGAGCCGTAATAAGGAGAAAAAAGATGGCAAAGATAATCGATGATGAAACAATGGAAAATGTCTGCATCCTTGCAAAGCTTTCTCTGACAGAGGATGAAAAGGAAAAAGCAAAAGAGGACATGCAGAAGATGCTGGACTATGTAGACAAGCTGGATGAGCTTGACACCTCTTCCGTAGAGCCCATGTCCCATATTTTTGAGGACGAAAACGTATTCCGTGAGGATGTTGTGACAAACGGAGATAATCATGAGGCAATGCTTGCCAATGCACCGAAGCAGAAAGAAAACCAGTATCAGGTTCCGAAAACAATTGGATAAGACAGGAGACAGGACATGGATTTGGGAAAATTAACCGCATTACAGCTTGCGGAAAAGATCAAGCAGCATCAGATAAGCGTCCTGGACGGTGTGAAATACGTATTTGATCAGATCGAAGCAAAAGAGGACAAGGTCCACGCTTATCTTGATACTTACAAAAAAGAAGCCTATGCAAGAGCAAAAGAGGTACAGAAAGGCATTGAGGATGGAACCTATACAGGACCTCTTGCCGGTGTACCTATTGCAATTAAGGATAATATCTGCATCAAGGGAAAAACAACTACCTGTGCATCGAAGATCCTTGAGAATTTTGTGCCGCAGTACAATGCCGAGGTTATTGACCGTCTGGAACAGGCAGGTCTTGTGATCATCGGAAAGACAAACATGGATGAGTTCGCCATGGGAAGTACCACAGAAACATCCGCTTACGGCGTCACCAGAAACCCGTGGGATCTGGAGCGTGTTCCGGGAGGATCTTCTGGCGGCTCCTGTGCGGCAGTGGCAGCAGGCGAGACTTATCTGGCATTGGGTTCTGATACCGGCGGTTCCATCCGTCAGCCAAGCTCCTACTGCGGCGTTACCGGAATCAAACCGACCTACGGAACGGTATCTCGTTACGGACTGGTTGCCTATGCATCCTCTCTGGACCAGATCGGACCGGTAGGAAAGGATGTTGCGGACTGTGCGGCACTTCTTGAGGTCATTGCCGGACACGATGCCAAGGACAGCACCTCCATGAAGAGAGAGGATCTTGATTTCTCCGCTTCTATGACAGATAAGATCGTGGGAATGAAATTCGGCGTGCCGAAGGAATATCTCTCAGAGGGACTGAACCCGGAGGTAAAAGAGGACTTTATGAATACGCTGAAGGACCTTACTGAGATGGGCGCAGTGGTAGAATTTTTCTCCATGAAGACAACAGAATATATGATCCCTGCTTACTACATCATTGCCAGTGCAGAGGCCAGCTCCAACCTGGAGCGCTTTGACGGCGTGAAGTATGGCTTCCGTGCAAAAGAGTACGAGGGACTTCATGATATGTACAAGAAGACAAGGACCGAAGGCTTCGGCGAGGAAGTAAAGCGCCGTATCATGCTTGGCTCCTTTGTGTTAAGCTCCGGTTACTACGATGCTTACTATCTGAAAGCACTTCGCACAAAAGCCCTTATCAAAAAGGAATTTGACCAGGCCTTTTCCAAATATGACGTTCTTCTTGCACCGGCATCTCCGTTTACCGCGCCGAAGCTGGGAGAGAGCCTGAAAGACCCTCTTGCCATGTATCTTGGCGATATTTATACGGTAGCAGTAAACCTGTGCGGACTTCCCGGAATCACAGTTCCATGCGGAAAAGACGCAGCCGGCCTTCCAATCGGTATCCAGATGATCGGTGACTGCTTCAAAGAAAACAACCTGTTCCGCGCAGCACACGCATATGAGAAAAAACGCGGTGATTTCGGAACAGCAATGGAAGGGGGAGAAAAGGCATGAAACAGTATGAGACAGTCATAGGACTTGAGGTGCATGTGGAGCTTGCCACAAAAACAAAGATCTTCTGCGGATGCTCCACAGAATTCGGAGGCGCACCGAATACACATACCTGCCCGGTCTGCACCGGTATGCCGGGCTCTCTTCCGGTCCTCAACAAAAAAGTGGTAGAGTTTGCCATCAAGGCAGGTCTTGCGGCAAACTGTCATATCCATCAGTACTGTAAGTTTGACCGTAAGAACTTTTTTTACCCGGATAACCCCCGGAATTATCAGATCTCTCAGCTGTATCTGCCGATCTGCTATGACGGAGCTGTTGAGATCGAGACTTCCGCAGGCAAAAAGACCGTACGTATCCATGAGATGCATATGGAGGAGGATGCCGGTAAGCTGATCCATGATGAGTGGGAAGACTGCTCCCTGGTTGACTATAACCGAAGCGGGGTACCGCTGATCGAGATCGTATCCGAACCGGATATGAGAAGCTCCGAGGAGGTTATCGCTTATCTGGAAAAGCTCCGCTGCACCATGCAGTATCTTGGAGTTTCTGACTGCAAGCTCCAGGAGGGATCCATGCGTGCCGATGTCAACCTTTCTGTCCGTGAGGTGGGAAGTGAGACCTTCGGAACAAGGACGGAGATGAAGAACCTGAACTCCTTCAAGGCCATTGCGAGAGCGATCGAGGGAGAGAGAGAACGTCAGATCGAGCTTCTGGAGGAAGGCAGAGCCGTTGTACAGGAGACAAGAAGATGGGACGATAACAAAGAGTCTTCCCATGCAATGCGTTCCAAGGAGGATGCAAAGGATTACCGTTACTTCCCGGACCCGGATCTTCCGCCGATCCACATTTCCGATGCAAGGATCGAAGAGCTGCGTACTTCCATTCCGGAGCTTCGTGAAGCCAAGATAGAGCGGTATCAGAAGGAGTATGAGCTTCCGGCTTATGATGCAGGGATCCTGACCGAATCCAGACATCTGGCAGGACTTTTTGAGGAGACAGCGGTTCTTCTCGGAAATCCGAAAAAGGTGGCGAACTGGTTTATGGTGGAGGTTCTCCGTCTGACAAAGGACAAGGGCCTTGATCCGGAAAAGGTAAGCTTTACACCGAAGCATCTGGCAGACCTTCTTTCCATGGTGGAGAAAAAAGAGGTCAGCGCACAGAATGCCAAGAAAGTGTTTGAAAAAGTATTTGACGAGGATATTGATCCGGTTGTATATATAGAAGAGAATGGTCTTAAGATCGTAGAAGATACAGGCCTTCTCACCGAAACTGTGAAAAAGATCGTAGATGCCAACCCCGGACCGCTGGCAGAGCTTCTGGGCGGCAAGGACAAGGTTATGGGATTTTTCGTAGGACAGCTGATGAGAGAGTTGAAAGGCAAGGCAAATCCTGACAGCGTCAGAAAAGCACTGGCAGAGGAAATTGAGAGAAGGAGATAAAATACTATGGTGACAGTAAATCAGAATTATTTAAAACTTCCGGGAAGCTATCTGTTTTCCAATATCGCAAAGAAGGTAAGTGCATATAAGGAGGCCAATCCGGAATCTAAGGATTCTGTGATCAGTCTTGGAATCGGTGATGTGACACAGCCCCTTGCACCGGCGATCATCGATGCCCTTCATAAATCCGTAGACGAGATGGCACACGCAGAAACCTTCCACGGATATGCTCCGGATCTCGGATATGAGTTCTTAAGAAGTGCCATTGCAAAAAATGATTATCAGTCCAGAGGCTGCGACATCAGCGCAGACGAGATCTTTGTTTCCGATGGAGCGAAAAGTGATTCCGGAAACATCCAGGAGATCTTCGGACTGGATAACAAGGTTGCAGTCTGCGACCCGGTTTATCCTGTATATGTAGATACCAACGTTATGGCAGGACGTACAGGTCTTTATAACAAAGAGCGTGAGAACTTTGATGGTGTGATCTATATGCCCTGCAAAGAGGAGAACGGATTTCTTCCGGAGATCCCGGCAGATGAGGTACCGGATCTGATCTATCTCTGCTTCCCGAACAATCCCACCGGTGGTGCGATCACAAAGGCTGCTCTTCAGGAGTGGGTTGACTACGCCAACAAAAACGGCTGCGTGATCATCTATGATGCAGCATATGAGGCATATATTTCCGAGGAGGATGTCCCGCACAGCATTTATGAGTGCGAGGGTGCGAGAACCTGTGCCATCGAGCTTCGAAGCTTTTCCAAAAATGCTGGCTTTACAGGCGTTCGTCTTGGCTTTGCCGTTGTTCCGAAGGAACTGGTGCGTGATGGCGTAGAACTTCACAGTCTCTGGGCAAGACGTCACGGAACCAAGTTTAACGGTGCCCCGTACATTGTACAGAGAGCAGGCGAGGCTGTTTACTCTCCGGAGGGAAAAGCACAGCTGAAGGAGCAGATCGCTTATTATATGCGTAATGCAAAGACGATCCTCGAAGGACTTTCCGCAGCAGGATTTTCCGTGTCCGGTGGAAAAAATGCCCCATACATCTGGCTGAAAACACCGGATCAGATGACCTCCTGGGAGTTCTTTGATTATCTCCTTGAGAAAGCACACATCGTAGGAACACCAGGTTCAGGCTTTGGTGCACATGGTGAGGGATATTTCCGTCTGACAGCATTCGGAAGCTATGAGAATACTCTTGAGGCAATTGAGAGAATTAAAAATCTGTAATATGAGTATAAATTGCGGAGCAGGTCTTTGGAAAAGAGCTGCTTCGTTTTTTAACCGGATCAAAGAAGTATCCTGCTTCAATTGCGAATAGAAGCTCCCGGCAGGGTTGCGAAAAGCAATAAGCAGTGGGAAAAATTTGCCTGTAAGTTAATTTGTGAAAATAATAATAAGGATTGCGAAAATTTATCATATCATTTATAATTGTACAGGAAGTAAGGCACAGGCCGCAGAAAGCCTGTGTTCATAAAATTTCACAATTTACGCAATCACGAAAGGGGATTTTATCATGGGTATCAGAAGAGTAGAAAATATGTGCGGCGGTAAAGGCCATGTGATCATCAAAGACATTCTTGAGGGAGACGAGCTGAAGGGAAAATGCGGACTTTACGCACAGGTTACCATCGAAAAAGGATGTTCTCTGGGATACCATGAGCATCATGGCGAGACAGAAACCTACTATATCTTAAGCGGTGAAGGCGAGTACGACGATAACGGCGTGAAACGCCCGGTAAAGGCCGGCGACATCACCATCACACCAGATGGAAAAGGACACGGTCTTACCAACACAGGCGACACAGATCTTGTGTTCATGGCACTGATCATTTTTGACTGATCCATATAGAAAAAAACAGAAGTGAGACAGAAGGGCGGCCTTTTTGAAGAGGCTGCTCTTTTTACGACTGAGGCGTAACCTGTGTCGGAGTATAAATTCTGGGATGAAAGATTCTCTGTCTCAGATTGTTATTAAACGAAATGTATTAATTGTATAAACAAAAAATATTTTTGGATTTTTTTAGAAAAAACTGTTGACATACAAAAAACACTTTGCTATACTATCACTTGTCGCGAGGGAGAAGATAAAGAATTCCAAAGAAATGCGATATGCGGAAGTGTCGGAACTGGCAGACGAGCAAGACTAAGGATCTTGTGAGCATTGCGCTCGTGTGGGTTCAAGTCCCATCTTCCGCATTTTTTATTTAGGAAACCTGCATCTGGAAACGGATGCAGGTTTTTTGTAAATTATTCTGTGTAAACCTCTCAGATTGATGATAAAATCATAGGTTTATAGAATACAAAAATATAATGTGATGGGCTGAATGGCATACTTTGCTGTTCAGCCTGTTGTTTATTTAGTAGCATGGATTCTATTGCATGTCAAGGGCACCCGAGAAAATCGGGCGTTTATTTACCCTTTATATGCGATTGGATCTGGAGACCATTCTTATTACGGTTAAAAATAGCATTCTATTAGGAAATACTAATACATTTGAAATTAACTCATTTTCCTATGGAGGTGTAAGTTATCCTACAGAAGATGCTCTTTCCAAAATAGAAGAAATCAGAAATTATGTCAATGATACAGTCGACGAAGTGTTGAAGGAAATTTTAAATCAGCTTCCTAACTGTATTTCTAATGGACAAAGAATTCAAGAAATACATTATAAACAGGTTTATTCAGAGCACGAAGGAAAAACATGTGTGGAGTACATTTCTTTTTTCATTGACGCTCCAAATGATATTTCGGATTTACCATCCGAAATAATAGTATATCCGCTGATAATCAAACCTAATAATGAAATATATAGTTTTGACTTTCGATTTGAGAGGATTTTTATTAGAAAGCAGGGCTCGGACGAAAATGCTATTGTCGGTATAGCTACTTTAAAAAATGAGCTTGATACAAACGAATTTTATAGAGTGTATGAAGTAACTGCATGCAGACAAATTGAGTATGCTTTATATCTTGCTACTTTTAAAGAAACGTACAAGGAGCAGAAATTGCATATGAATATATATGCAATGGATGGTACTATGCTTTTCATAAGAGATGAAGAACAAAAAAGTGAATAAAGCAAAGAGCCCTCCTGGTCAGGAAGGTTTAGTGCATCTATGCCCTTCTACGCAAGAAGAAACGCCGTCATTTCTCTTCTGAAAACGAACATCAGGGAAACGGTCTTTGATGACCTTGAAGCAAGGATTGCGGCAATTGATGAACAGCTCGTGGAACTTCAGCAGCAGATGCTCGACAACTCCGACGACAACGTATTGGTCGAAGAACTGGGGCTTAGATGGATGACCTTCGGGGAGACTGTCAGGATATCCTTGCCGAGGCGGCAGAACGAACTGACCCGCAGACACGAATGAACGATATGGTTGCCTTCCTGGAAGAAATGCCCGCAGCCAGTACGGAGTACAGCGAAGCCCTCACTAGAAGGCTGGTTGAGAGGATTACCATTTTCGATGAGAAGATTGTGGTGGAACTGAAATCCGGCCTTCAGATGGAAGTGGAAGAGTAAAGAAAATATGGACACAAAGCGAAACCTGGAGCCGACTTTTTTGGTCAGTTCCGGGTGATTTTTTTATGCATAGTCAATATATTCCATCTCCAAAAGCACAAAACATGGGACCAAAGTAATCGCTTAAGCGCTTACGGACCAAAATTTATATAGTCTATAAAAATTAGGGTGATAGTATGAATATATTCACGACACATTGACAATATTGGCGACGTTATATATAATAAGGGATAATTGGTGTACTTTACACTTGGAACAAATGTGGATATGAAAGGAATAGCTATGACAGGAACGAAAGGACAATGGTTTATATCGGATGATACTAAGAAGGAATGCATCACTGCTTTGGTTTCGGAACTAAAAGTGTTAAGAGCGAAAGCAAATATCTCTCAAGATGATTTGGCAAAAATACTTAGCATCTCTAGGCAGACGTACTGTCAAATAGAAAATGGGAATAAAGATATGTCTTGGAATATTTATCTTTCACTTATTTTTTTCTTTGAGTCTTTAGAAGAAACATCAAAGTTGATTTCGTTATTTGGAATATACCCAGAGGAGTTTGTTAGGCAATTTAAAGTAAATTCACAAGATAAATTATGATACGATACACAAGCGATAGACAGTTTTATGCACATATAGTGTCGGTGGAAAAATAGGCTAATTAATAAAATGGGAGGGATAGAGATGATTCAACTTCATCATGTGGCAATTGCGGTAAACGATTTTGATAAATATGTCGATTTATTTGTGCGTTTAGGATTGAATATACAAAGAATTACAGGTGAAGCGCCTAATAGACAGCTTTGGTTTGAGGAAGGAATTCAACTGAAAGAGTCGTGCAATGATATTAGTACAGATGGCATTGATCATATAGCGTTAGGTACTGACAATCGTACCGATATCATTAAAACAGCGATAGGAAGCGATTGTAGCTCGATTAAGGAAAAGGATAATTGGTTTAGACTTCCTAACGGAATCAGTATCGAACTGATGGGGGATTGATAGACATGAAAGTAGTGGTGATTACGGGAAGTGGCAGACGCAGAGGCACTTCAAGTTATCTTGCTGATGAGTTTATTCGTGGTTGTATAGAAAATGATAATGAGGTATTTCGGTTTGATTCTGCTTTTATGAAAGTGAATCCTTGCATTGGTTGTAACAAATGCAGAAAAGAAGGGATATGTTGTTGGAAAGATGATTTTCAAATACTAGTCCCGCATCTTCTTGCAGCGGATGAAGTAGTTTTTGTAACACCTGTGTATTATATGTGCATGACAGCCCAACTGAAAATGACCATAGATAGAATGTATCAACTAGAGAAAACAGATGGATTTAGAGGCGCTAAGAAATATATTGTGCTTAGTAGCGCTTGGGATTGTGATGAATCTGTTTTTGATCCTTTGATGAATACTGTAAAGAATTTTTGCAAGTTCCTCAGGTGGAATTATGAAGGAGCTGTATTGGCAGCTGGAGTAGATGCAAGAGAAGAAATTGAAAAAACTTCTTATGGAAGGGACGCATATGAATTGGGAAGACAGCAATAACATTCTTAACATTGGTATAATCGGGGCTGGATTTGCAGCAGGAGTTCACTCTAAAGCATTAAAATCAATAGATTGTTCTATGAGGCAATACATATTTGATGTCAATGATGAAATTGCTAAGAGGTTTTCAGATGAATATGACTGTAAAGCTGCAAAGACCTTAGATGATTTATTTGATTCTGTGGATGCTGTGATTATTGCCACACCAGTTTGGACTCATTTTGATTTTGTGAGAAAAGCATTAGAGCATAACAAGCACATTCTCTGTGAAAAACCAATGGCACAGAGTTATGCTGAAGCTAAGGAAATGTGTGGCTTATCCGAAATAACAAGTGTGATTTGTGCGGTTGGATTTAATTATAGGTTTTTTGACATTACAAAAAGCTTACAAAATGAGATAAAGAATACAACTGTTGAAGAAATACATCTTTCAATTCGAAGGTTATTTCGAAATGATTGGCGAAGGGATGAAACTAGTGTACTCTCAGATTTGGGCATTCATTTAATTGATCTACTCTCCATTTTAAGTGGAGGAAAAATTGATGTGGATTGTTGCAAAACGCAAATGAAATACATTAATGCATGTGATTACGAATCAATAGTTAAGGGGTACACTGACAATAACATCGCATTTTGCTTAGAAGCAGCAAGAATTGATAATCCTAAAGATGTGCGGTTCTTTGTTCAAATAAAATGCGACAGGAAAATAATTAAGTATGACTCAAGAACTATGCAAATATATTCTGTTACAGAAGGCGGCAAGACACAAATGAAATCATTATCAAACGAAATTAATAAAGAAGATTTTTTTGATTTTTATGATTCTATAATGCTACAAGATAAAGAATGGGTAGCGGCTATTCGTGGCAAGAATAATTTTGTAGTTGCTTCTTTTAACGATGGCTACCAGTCCCAGATCGCTTTGGATAGAATATTACAGTTAAATGATTCGAGGTAAAAATGAAAAAAATATTTATAGGATGTCCAATTACAAAGTATATAGAAAACAATACATTTACAGATGAAATGTTTAGATGTTTCATGGAGAAAATGTATGATCTTTGTACTCATTACGCTGACGAAGTATTTTTGGCTCTGAAACGAGAACAATATGGCAAAAACTTAATGACGGATACTTGCACAGAATTGGATTATAAAGAGATGAAAACTTCTGATATTATCGTTGCAATTCCTGAAGATTCTAAAGGAACTGCAGTTGAATTAGGATGGGCTAGTGCTATGAAGAAAAAAATAGTTCTCATTCTAAATAAAGGCAAAAGATATACGCCTTTGATTTCTGGGCTTGAAGATATTACAGATACTCTTATTATTTGGTACGACAAGTCATTGGACGACCAAGTGTTACACAATGTTTCATTGACCTTAGATACATTAAGTGAAGGATTGTAAAAATATGAACAAAATATTTATTGCTTGTCCATTTATTAAATATGTTGATGGAACAGGTTTTACTAATGAGAGTTATAAAAAATTCACAGAAGATTTATACGAATTATGTTTGAAATTTGCACCTAATGTTTTTTTGGCACTTAAAAGAGAGGAGTACGGTGCTAAGCCGTTAGATGTTTATTCATGCAAAATGGATTTGGATGAATTGGTAAATTCAGATATAATCATTGCCGTGCCAGATGATTCTATGGGAGTAGCAGTAGAATTGGGGTGGGCCAGTGCGTATAATAAATTCATTGTGATATTGTTAAACGAAAAACAAAGTTATAGCGCTTTGGTGAAGAATATAACTACAATTACGCCGGGACATGTTATTTGGTATAACGGTGAAGAGAAAAATGCATTGCCAGAAATAGATAGTTTCTTGGAAACAGTAAGGGCTAGCAAAGGTGAAATCTAAAATGAATTCAAAAGTTTTATATATAAGAGTAAATAAAAATTGCAATGCACGATGTTTTATGTGTGATTTCTGGAAAAACCCAAAGATGGAGATATCAGAAGATCAGTTTAGAAATGTATTGTCTCAATTTGAGTCTGTAGAATTAGTTCGTTTTACAGGTGGTGAACCGCTTCTGTGCGATCAATTGCCTCAATATATCAGAATGTGCCATGAACTAGGTATAAAAACCTCTGTTATTACTAATGGTTTATTATTGGAAGATAAGCTTAGTAGTTTAGTCGATAACGGTTTAAATCAAATTATCATAAGCGTTGATGGACCCTTGCCTAGAGTGCACGATAGAATCAGGGGGACGGATGGTCTATTTAGGAAAATTGAAAATTCTTTAAGCCTGATCAATCGTTGCTACCCGGATTTACATACGCGTGTAAACACAGTTGTTAGTCATAATAATATTTCACAGTTGTCTTTACTTGCGAATTGGTTGAAACAAAATCGAGTAGAACAGTGGTCTATTATACCTATCAAGATGGATGGATATATATGGAAAGATAAAATCGGGTTAAATGAGTTTCGCCAGTATTACGAGCAATTTCAAATGGCAATATTACAATCAGAAGTGAAACTATTGGGGTATTCCGGAAAATGGGCAGGAAGTATAGATGACTTTTGGCATGGTCAATATACAATTCATCCGCAGAATAAATGCAATCTTGTAAAATACATGTCATTCTATGACCCGTTTTCAAATCATATTTTCCCTTGCAATTGTGTACCACACCGAAGTCGTGGCTTCGCTGATATACAGGAGGAAAGAGTTTGGTACTATGAGAATGGATACATGCACTGTAAAGGTTGTGAACCACTAAATGCATATTGCTCTGATTTTCCAGAAGTGGTTGAGAATGATGTTTTTGATATATAGGGAGGAATCATGAGAGTATTAGCATGCGCGGTTGGTTTTGGATTAGGACCAAGTGGGAAACTCTGTTCCGTGGTTGAAAATAATAAACATTATGAATGGTATGCTTGTGGGGATGAGTTGAATCTATCAGTATATGATAGCAACCCTTTCTTTGATGTATGTTGGTCGCGAGATAAAAAAGAAATTCAAACATTCATAGAAAGATATGATATCCACTATGCAGTCAATGTATTGGATCCAGAGTTGGCAACTTTTCTTGAAGACATGGGGGTAAAAGTTCTTTATATTGATAGTTTACCATTTATGTGGACTGGAGCTGACTATATTCCTAATAATGTATATGCTTATTGTGGACAAAAATATCCGGATTACAAACCTAATTCAGCATTAAGTTCTGTGAAAAATTATATTTGGGTTGAACCGATTATTCCAAACTTTACTGTCAAAGAGCAAGAGGATTACATAGTACTTAATTTTGGCGGACTTCATTCCCCTTTTGGAGATGGTACAGAATATTTTAATTTAGTAATGGATGCACTTATAAAAGTGGTTGGCAGCGAAAAGATATATATCACTGGCGGGAGAAATGTTGTTGAGTTGGTTAAGAAAAACTATCCTCAATACTGTTGTAAAACATATTCACATTTAGACTTTTTAAAACTTGTGTCTGGTGCATCAAAGTTTTTTACATCACCTGGCTTAACAACGATTTATGAGACATATGGAATGAATATTAAAACAATTATTCTTCCTCCACAAAATCTAAGCCAGTTTTATAATGTGTCTGTTGCTAAGAATATTTGTAAAGAAGTTAAAGTGGTTGACTGGGAGTATGATTCTCTGAGTGAAAAAGCACTCGAACAATTTAAGGACGAACCCGAAGAAAAAACAGTTCAATACATATATGAGCAAATAAAGTCTTTATTTTACAATGATGATTATCGATGTTCGTTAGAATTGCGGTTACGTTCTTTTATGAATGAATCCTATAAGAAAAATAGTTTTACTTCATTTGGAACAAATGGTTTGCAACAAATATCTGTAATATTGAAAAAAATGGTGGAGGAATTATGATTATACTTGGAGTTAATTTTTTCTTTGAACACTCATCAGTTTCTGTGATTATAGATGGAAAATTAGTTTATTCAGCAGAAGAAGAACGTTTTAGTGGCATTAAGGGTGGTAAACGATATAGCCCGTATAGTGTTCACTTTCCCTATAAAGCTATGTATTCAGCTTTAGATTATTTGGATATTAATATTAAGGAGGTTGATGCAATAGCATTATCGTATGATAAATGGGACCATATAAAGGGATTGTTTTCAAAAAGGTGGTCATATTACGATGATTTTTATGCACTTCGTTCTTTATTTCACACCAAAAGGATTCTAAGTAGCGATTATGAAATGTTCCAGTATATGTCTGATCGTATGTTGCCGGAAGATATAAAAAAGGTGCCATTATTGTTTTATAATCACCATATGTCTCATGCTGCATCTGCATACTGTTTCTCGGGATTTGAAAAAAGCCTTGTTTTCGCAGCGGATTGTTGTGGCGAAAAAAGTTGTACATCGTTATACATTGGATCGCCAAATGGGTTAAAAAAGATAAAATCATTTGATATTCCCGATTCATTAGGTATTTTGTACACTGTCGTCACAAAGCATCTTGGTTTTAATTCATTTCAGGACGAGTTTAAGGTGATGGGACTTGCTTCTTATGGGAATAATACCTATTTGGAAGCTTTTAAAAACATTATCACCTTTAATGAAAAAGGTGAATACAAAATAAATGAACAGAAAATGTTTAATTTAAGTGCATATTTAGGACCGGCTCGAAAAAAAGGAGAAGAAATAAATCAGCGACATAAAGATATAGCAAAATCACTTCAAACTATTTTAGAGACAATATTAGTCAAGTTATTTACATATTATAGAAATAAAACAGGAATCACAAATCTTTGTATGGCTGGCGGAGTTGCGCTAAACTGTGTGGCAAACGGCAAAATTTCGGATGAGAAAATATTCGATAGAATATTTGTTCAGCCTGCTTCAAGCGATGCTGGAACGTCTATGGGTGCAGCCGCACTAGCGTATAATAAATACAAAGGAAATATGCAGATTTCTTTTGACAATATGTATTTGGGAACTGAATATAAGAATGAAATGATAGGAAAACTGATTTCTGATGCAAAACTTAAAGCTTCCTTTTTGAATGACGATGGGATGGTTGTTGAGGCCGCAAAAAGAATGGCTGACGGTCAGATTGGTGGAATTTTCAGAGGTAGAATGGAGGCTGGACCACGTGCTCTTGGAAATCGAAGTGTAATAGCTAGTCCGGCACCGAGTGATATGTTAAAAAGAATTAATAACATTAAGGGTCGAGAGATGTTTAGACCTATTGCTCCAATCGTCAAAGAAGATAAATTTGAGGATTTTTTCATTGGAGAAAAGAATCAATATATGTTGTTTACTTGTACTGTACGAAATGATAGGGCAAGTTGCATTCCTGCAGTAACACACGTTGATAAATCATCACGGGTACAGACGGTTACAATGCAATCAAATAAGTTTATATATTCTTTGATTGATGAATTTGAAAGAATTACAGGTCTGCCTGTGATTATAAATACATCTTTGAATTTTAGAGGGAAACCAATTGTAGAGAACCCAACAGATGCAATTGGTAGTTTCTACTCTTCTGGATTGGATTTTTTGATTCTTGGGAATTATCTATTGGAGAAATAATATGGAACGCATATATTATAATGAACAATATATTTATGTTATAAGAGATGGGGACTATGTTTTGTTTTATAACAATCAGAACGGGAAAATTGCCTGTTCAAAATCAATAGAACTCATTGATAAAGACTTTTTTAAAGCAACGACGGATACAACCATTGATTTAGAAGCGGTGGAATATGAGCAGCTGTATTTAGCTGTTTCGGAAAGTTGTAACTTTAGGTGCAAATATTGTAGACAGAAAAAGACTTCAGCGATTGAGAATATGTCAATTGCTGAAATCAAAAATGCCATCGATGTTTTTTACAAAGTTGCAAAGATTCCGAAGAGTATAGTGTTTTTTGGCGGTGAACCATTATTGAATTTTGATGGAATTAAATATGCAATTAGCTATGTGAGATCTTTCGATGATAACATTTCGTTTTCTATGGTTATCAACGGTTCGCTTTGCACTAAAGAAATCGCAGATTTTTTGTCATCTAACAATGTTGAAGTAATTGTATCGCTTGACGGTCCTGCTAGATATCATAATTTTGCGAGATGTAATGCAAATGGAGAAGGAACATATGAAAAGGCGATTAGAGGATATCAGTTATTGAAAGAATCTGGATGTAAAACCGGTATTACTACTGTAATTGGTCCTCACAACGAAGAGGTTTTCGAAGAATTAATTGAGTGGGCTATTGAGTTAAAACCGAATAGTCTTGGATTTTGTTTGCCTCACGGAAATGAAGATAATTATGCTATGAAACTATCGTCTTTTGATTTGGCTCACCAAAGGATGATGGATGCTTATGAGATATTGCATAATCAGGGAATATATCTTGTTCAAGTAGAACAAAAAATGAATGCATTTATAGCTGGTAGAGCAATTCCATACGAATGCAAGGCATGTGGAAAACGTATTGTCGCATGTAAAGGGACACGTTTTGGGATTTGCGAAGGACCAATTACTATGCATGATAAGTTTTTTGATAGTGTAGACAAGCTTCCGACGTGTATAAAAGAGTACAAAAAAACATCTCCCTTTTATATTAAAGAGTGTCGTTCTTGTATAGCATATCGTATATGTGGAGGAAGCTGTGTGTATGATAAGCTGACAAGATTTGGCAGGGCAGATATTAAGGACGAATGTAGATGCGGATTAACTAGGATGATAGCAGAAAAGTCATTGGAGATTGTGCTTAATTCTATTTCTAATATTGAAAAATGTAGGGTGCTTTCACAGGCAGAGAGAGATAATATCATAGATAAGTTGGAGAGGTCCCTTAATTAAAAGGGGAGTTTAGGTATCATGAGCGAACTGGATTTATTCATAGATGAAATATGTCATGAATATGGGTGTAATTTGCATTCAAGCGAAATAATAGGTAAAGGTTATACAAGTAGTATTTATAAAATTTCAGATGATTTGTGTATTAAAATAACGGAAAAAAAAACATGCCCAGCTTTTTTGACATCGATTAAAAACTGTGAAAATCTTTGTATACCGATAAAGACATTCGTTTCACCTACCAGTAGGTATGTTGGATATGTTCAACGATATGTAAATTCAGTATCTCTGCAAGATTATATTGTAAAAGAAAAACGTTTTGGCGAAAATGAGATTGCTCATATTATTTTTGATGTTTTAAAAGGTTTGGCTGTGCTTCATGAACATGGATATGTTCATCGAGATTTTTATCCTGGAAATATCATGATTTATTCTCATCGAGATACTTATGCTGCGGTAATTATAGACTTTGATGAAACGCAGAAAATAAAAAACGATACTAGAGCTTGTTTCCGCTATAGCGGTTATCATGCGCCAGAAATAGTGTTATATGATGATTTTTATGATGAAAAATCAGAAATATTTGCTGTAGGGGTAATGATGTGGGAACTGTTGTTTGGCAATTGTCCTTTTGGAGGGTATAGTTTTTTTGGGCGTGTTATTGCTACGTCCTGGGATGATTATGAACGAAATAGCAATAGCTATCATAGAAATGTTGCAGATGCACTTTTGAACTTAAAAATATATGTTAAAAACACGGATGGGTTATCTAATGAGTGCTCAGATTTGTTGCTAAAGTTACTGGCTGAGAATAAGAATGAACGGATCTCAGCACCGTTAGCGATGCAACATGCTTTTTTTTCGCGGGATTAAGATGTGAATTGGAGAGGGATTAATTTGAAAAATAAAGAATTAAGAATTTGCATGGTAGGAGCTGGATTTGTCGGAATGAAACATGCGGCTGTATATTCTGCATTGTATAATACCAAAATGCAGATTGCGTGTGATTCAAATATAATTAATGCAACTAAGATGGCAGAACGTTTTAGGTTTCAAAAGGTTGAAACTGATTGGAGAAAAGCTGTTTCGGACGATAACGTAGATATAGTATGTATTTGCGTACCTAATCATATGCATTTCGACATAGCAAAAGAAGCATTGCTTGCTGGTAAATATGTTGTTTGTGAAAAACCTTTGGGAATGAACAGTAAGGAATCGACAACATTATCTTTGTTAGCAAAAGAAAAAGGAATAAAAACATCATGCTGTTACAATTTAGTATATACGCCTGCTATCCAATATATAAAATCAATAGTTAAGAATGGAGAGTTAGGAGAGTTAGTATGTTTTCGAGGGGCATATGACAACGACAGACTCGCGAATCCGAACTCCGCGTATGAGTGGAGAATGAATAAAAAGATATCTAAAGGAGGGGCGATTTGTGATTTGGGATTAAATATCATAGCAGTCTCTCAATATTTATTTGGTGATACAAAATGTGTTTCAGCGATGACTAGTGTTATTCATAAAAAAAGGGTGGATAACAATGGTAACGAGTGCGATGTAGAAAATGATGATATTGCACAGTTTATTTTCGAATATAAAAACAAAGGGATTGGATATATTTCTTGCAATAGAGTAGCACCAGGTAGTAAACAAGACATGAAATTTGAAGTACAATTCACAGAGGGAGCAATTCGATACTCTTTGGAGAGAATGAATGAGCTACATATTTTTAGAAACAAGAATTGCGGATATGAAACAGTCATATCTGATAATAATGGATGGTTTAATGTGGGATATGAAGATTTAAAGGGGATTGATGCGGAAAACTTCTTATTTGGTATTAGTAACGGAGAAGGGGTTGAGATTGATTTTAGTTTTGCAACTAAGATTGATAGGATTATCGAAGCAGTTTTGAACGCATCTGAAAAAAAGACGTGGATTGAAGTATCAAATGAGAAGGAGTGGAAAACATGATTGATCAATTTGCAACACGGCTCCTAGTTATTTGTGTATTGACAGATGATTGTAATCAGACCTGCAAGTATTGTTCTGAAAATGCAGGTTTGGGAAATACAAAAATGTTGCCTTATGAAATGGTTGATAACCTATTAAAAGATATTTATGAGGTAAGCAAAGAGGCAATTATTAGCTTTATTGGCGGGGAAGTCACCATCTGGCCAAGGTTCTATGAACTATTAGGTGAAGAAAATTTTAAAAAGTTTCAATATAAATCATTATATACCAACGCTACTGCATTATCCGAAAAAAATGTTCTTGATATTAAGGCTGCCAATTTTTTTGAAGTCAGAGTTAGCGTAGATTCTGATAGAAAACAAGAACATGATGCATTTCGTGGTAAAGGGACATTCGATAAGGCTGTTTCATATATAAATATGATGTCTCAAAACGATATTCCTGTTACAGTAGGGACTGTTCTACAGAAATCTAATTTAAGCAGACTTGATTCATTAATAAATTTTCTAAAAAAGCTTGATGTTAAAATGATACATTTTTTTCCATTGTACTTAAAAGGAAGAGGAAAAAGCCAAATGAAACTTGGAATCGATGAAACTGATCGATTGATTATAAAAAATAAATTGGAGAATGATTACAAAAATAATCATTGTTCTAGGACACCATTTTGTATTAATGGAACAGCGTATTTTAAAGTGCTGAATACTGGAGAGTGTGTTATTCAAAAAGGAAGAGAGAAATTAGTATTAGGAAGTTTATATGAAAGCAGTTTTGCGGATTTGTACAGAAAGGCAGTAGAAATGTTGAAGCCGGAGATTGTATCTTGTAAAAATTGTAAATATTATGACGACCCCATGCTTTGTGAAAATATGCATATATACTGCATGGATGACTTAAATTTTAGGTAATCATTTGTTGGGTACTTGTATGCGATTATTTAAGTTATTTAGGCAGAGCGTGAGAAAAATATATACATAGTTTCTTAAAATATCTTATGTTGATTGCAAACAGTATATGCAAAACGAATATGTGTGATAGGTTCGATTTATGAGTAATAGTTTATGTAATAAAAGCAAATACCAAATAACTGTAGTGGGAATGGGTTACGTTGGATTGTCCGTTGCTGTTATGTTGGCACAACGACATGAAATCACAGCAGTTGATATTCTTCTCGAAAAGGTTGAAAAAATTAATAATAGAATATCGCCAGTTAAAGACGATGAATTGCAATACTATTTTCAAAATGTTCCCCTATCATTGACGGCAGTTCAGACTGGAAAAAACACCTATAAGAATGCAGACTATATTTTTATTGCCGTTCCAACAAATTACGACCAATTATCAAACTCTTTTGATACAAGCATTATAGAAAGCGTGGTAGAGGATGCTCTAGAAGAAAGGACAGGGGCATGTATTGTGATTAAATCTACTGTTCCTATCGGTTATACAGAAGCGCTTCGTAAAAAATATAAATATTCTCGTATACTTTTTTGCCCGGAATTTATACGTGAATCAAAAGCATTGTATGATAATCTGTATCCGTCAAGAATTGTTGTTGGGGTGGATATGCAGGATTCATCATTGGTTTGTAAAGCTGATATCTTAGGAGAAATTCTAAAGAAAGGTGCCATAAAAGAAAATATACAAGTGCTGTTTGTTTCGTATGCAGAAGCAGAAGCAATTAAACTGTTTTCAAATACATACCTAGCGATGAGAATTAGTTTTTTCAATGAACTTGATACTTATGCAGAACAGAAAGGCCTGAATACAAAATCGATTATTGAAGGGGTATGTCTTGATCCAAGAATAGGTCAATATTATAATAATCCCTCTTTTGGGTATGGTGGATATTGTCTACCGAAGGATACTAAGCAACTTCTAGCTGACTATGGAGCGATACCGCAAAGTATTACACAAGCAACAATAGAATCCAATAAGTTAAGAAAAAATTACATAATTAATCAAATAAAACAGGTGCTGAATGATAAATATTTTAGTAAAGCTGGAATGCGGAATTGTAAAGATATAGTTATTGGAATATATCGCTTAACGATGAAATGTAATTCGGATAATTATAGGCAAAGTGCAATTTGGGAAATAATAGAAGCGCTTGAAAAAGAGAATTACTCAATAATTGTGTATGAGCCAATGTGTGATGAGCAACTGGCATATAAATTAGCAATAACCAAAAACATTATTTCTTTTAAGAAAAGATGCAACATAATTCTTGCAAATCGATATGATGATGAATTGTATGATGTGCTCGAGAAAGTATATACGAGAGATATTTTTGGAAGAGACTAGAAGAACAATGGTGACATTATGAACAAACGAATGATGGATAACAAAACTATTGTGAATTAAGAACTCTTTGCTATAAAAAAATCTGTAAAAAAGGAATCCGGATAGAATATATCATGTTTATATGATATGATAGAAGAAAACGGAAGGAGCATAGTCATATGAGAAGAAAAAGTGCAGGAAAAAAGATCATGGTCGTACTTGTAGCGGCAAGTCTGGCACTGACTCCGGCGGAGCTGACAGTGGCGGCAGAAATGGAAACAGAGAATGTGGAAGCATCATTTTCGGAAGAAGAAAATGGAGATACTGCATCCTCAGATCAAGAAGATTCTGCAGAGGTGGAAGCAGAGATTGCAGATGGATCAGCTGCTACAGAGGAACAGGAAACCACAGATACAGACAAGCCAGATACCGGGAACAACGTACAGGAGAATGCGGAAACCGGCGTAACGGAGCCTGGTGAAGAAGCACCAGAGGGTACTGCGGAAGAGGAAGATCCGGAGGCTCCGGAAGCGGCAATGGATGAAGCGGAAGCATTGGAGGAATGCGAACAGGCAGAAGAAGAAAATATAGCTTTTGATGATGGAACGAAGGATGCAGTGCAGGCGTCAGCAGAATACTCTGATGGAAAATTTACGTGGGTACTGGACGGGAATGGAACACTGACCATTACGGGAAATAACACGGAGCTGACAGAAAATGAGGTATCGGAAAGTGCTTTGAAGAATGCAGGTATTGATTTTTCCAGAGTAAGCAAGCTGGTGATCGGGAAGGGAATCACCGGTTTTGATAAGTACAGTATGAGAAATCTGAAAACCTGTATCAAGGAGCTGGAGATCAATGGAGATCCGGGGATGAAGCTTCCGGAATTTTGTTTTGACGGTCTTGACAATATAGAGAATATCGTGATATCCGGTGCTGTGGATGTGCCGAGATATATGTTTGAAGAATGTACCGGACTGAAAAAGGTAATACTGAAAAACGGAATCCTGTCAGTTGGAGAATATGTTTTTAAAGGCTGCAGCAGCCTTGAATCGGTAATATTTGAGAACGTAGCACTGAAAAAGATCAGCGTCGATATGTTTAAAGGCTGCAGTGCGCTGAGTTCTATTGCGTTACCGGATTCCGTAACAGAAATAGAAAGGAATGCATTTTTCGAGACCGGACTCAGAAATATCCAGCTTCCGGAAAAACTGACGCTGATAGGAGGAGGGGCATTTTGTAACTGCAAAAATCTGAAGCAGGTACAGCTTCCGCCTCAATTAAAAGAGCTGGGTGAGGGTGCATTTTTTAACTGCGAAAATCTGGCACAGATCCAGCTTCCGTCTCAGTTAAATAAATTAGGAGGAGATGCATTCAGAGATTGTACATCCTTGGATAAGATTGACATACCTGCCGGTCTGAAGCAGATCGAGTCTGCCACATTTTGCAATACCGGGCTGACCAGTGTGACCTTACATGAGGGACTGACTAAGATCGAAGATTGGGCGTTTCATGATTGCCTTAAGCTGAAAAAGATCCGTATTCCGAAATCAGTTACAGATATTGGCGAACTGGCATTAGGAATACGTTATAACATGGGAAATGGTGCAGAGGAAGTTATTCCCGGTGGTTTTACAGTAGAAGGTTATACAGGCTCGGCAGCGGAACGATATGTAAAGAGAATGCATCAAAGTGAAAATTTATATCATGTATTTTTTAAAGATGTGAAATTTGTTTCCATTGGTGGACAGACTGCAGCGGTTACCAATATCAGCAAAACAAAGATATCCGCACTTAAGACCAGGGCCTTTACCGGAAAGCCACTGACCCAGGCACTCACCATAACCTATGGCGGTAAGAAGCTTGTAAACGGAAGGGATTACACCCTTACCTGGAAGAATAATAAAAATATCGGAACTGCATCCGTTACTATCAAAGGAAAAGGAAAATATAACGGTTCTGTTACAAAAAAATTCCGGATCACGGTTCAGAAAAACGCGGTCTATACAGTCAGCAGGCTGAAATATAAGATATCCAGTGCAGACACATCCGGCAAGGGAACCGTAGTCTTTACCGGAGCTACGGACAAGGCAGCAAGAAAGGCCCTTACGATCCCGACGACAGTAAAGATTGGTGGAAAGAGCTTTCGTGTAACAGCCATTGGCACCTCTGCAATGTCCGGAGCGAAGAAGCTGACAACAGTGAAAATCGGAGCGAATATAATGACAGTAGGTGCGAAAGCCTTCTACGGCTGCAGTAAACTCTCCAATGTAACGATCTTCGGCACAAAGCTTACGACAGCGAAGACCGGAGCCAATGCATTTAAAGGAATTCGCTCCAATTGCAGATTTAAAGTACCGGCTTCCAGGGTAAGTGCATACAAAAAACTCCTCCGTGCAAAGGGTGCCGGACCAAAGATAATCGTGACAAAATAACAGAAAAACCGAAAAAATAGAAAACTTTTGAAAAAAGGTGTTGACATACAAGATCCACTTTGCTATACTATCACTTGTCGCGAGGGAGAAAATAAAAAATCCCAAGGAAATGCGGTCATGCGGAAGTGTCGGAACTGGCAGACGAGCAAGACTAAGGATCTTGTGAGCATTGCGCTCGTGTGGGTTCAAGTCCCATCTTCCGCATTGGAAATTTCCAATGAAATGCGATATGCGGAAGTGTCGGAACTGGCAGACGAGCAAGACTAAGGATCTTGTAAGCATTGCGCTTGTGTGGGTTCAAGTCCCATCTTCCGCATGACTTTAAAACAGAGCTGTGAATTGCAGCTCTGTTTTTGGCTATATGAAAGTAAATTATTGCATGCCTGCACTGGTGAGAAGCTGAAATGGGAAGATCTGCGTGATATATTTGTATTCGTTTCATATACAATAGGATAATTTTGGACATCTTAAGGGCTGATCAGACCGTAACTCCAATATTTTTTGAATTATTTTTTCAGAAAAGAGGAATTTGTGGTTTTGTGTAGAATATAATTAACAGAGGGTATTTTGTCGCCGCTGTTTATCAGACTGTGGAGGAAATGCTTATGAACATCAGAGAGAGCATGGAACAGAGAGAACGGGAGCTTTTGAGCCCTTATGCTTCTCACAGCGCAGATACCAGAGGCCGGGAGCACCCGGAAGAGGAATGCGATGTGCGGACAACGTATCAGAGAGACAGAGACAGGATCCTTCATTGTAAGGCTTTTCGCCGTATGAAGGATAAGACACAGGTGTTTCTGGCACCACAGGGAGATCATTACCGTACCAGGCTGACACATACACTGGAGGTATCACAGATCGCCCGGACTATTGCCAAGGCACTTCGCTTAAATGAAGATCTGGTGGAAGCGATCGCTCTGGGACATGATCTGGGGCATACGCCTTTTGGACATGCAGGAGAGAGAGCACTGGATCAGGTACATCCGGGTGGCTTTGCACACTATAAGCAGAGCGTCCGGGTTGTGGAAGTACTGGAGAAGAACGGAAACGGACTGAACCTTACCTGGGAAGTCCGCAACGGGATCATGAATCACCGCACCAGCGGAAATCCTTTCACACTGGAAGGACAGGTGGTACGTTTTTCTGACAAGATCGCCTATATCCACCATGATATGGACGATGCCCAGCGGGCAGGGATCATCACAGAAGATGATATTCCTGTCACAATGAGAACTTTTCTGGGCTATACCACGAGAGAACGGCTGAATACTTTCGTACATAATATTATAGAGAACAGTATGGGGAAAGACAGCATCTCCATGTCGCCGGATGTTTTTGAGGCGATGATGGAGCTTCGAGCGCTGATGTTCCGGAATGTCTATGAGAATCCGGTTGCCAGGAAGGAAGAGGATAAAGTGATCCAGATGCTGAGTGAACTGTACGGATATTATACTGACCATCCGGAGGCAATGTCCCGGGAATACAGGGAACTGGTGGAATACCGGGGAGTACCTAAGGAACAGGCAGTATGTGATTATATTTCGGGAATGACGGATCAGTATTCCATGGAGAAATTCAGGGAGATCTATATACCGAGAGCCTGGGAGGTCTATTAAATGGAAAAGAGGGATAAGCATGCGTTATTCAGATGACATCATAGAAGAAGTCCGAATGAAAAATGACATTGTAGACGTGATATCCCAGTATGTGAAACTGACACGGAGGGGGAGTTCCTATTTTGGGCTGTGTCCCTTCCATAATGAGAAAACCCCTTCCTTTTCCGTAACACCATCCAAGCAGATGTATTACTGCTTTGGCTGCGGAGCAGGAGGAAACGTATACAATTTTATCATGGAATATGAGAATTACTCGTTTGGTGAGGCACTGTCACATCTGGCTGACCGGGCAGGGGTAGAGCTTCCGAAGATCGAGTATTCCAGAGAAGCCAGAGAAAAAGCAGAACAGAGAGCAAATCTTCTGGAGATCAACAAGCTGGCAGCGCAGTACTTTTATTATCAGCTCCGGAGAGAAGGCGGAAAGGCGGCTTACAGATATCTGACAGGAAGAGGTCTTTCCGAGGAAACCATCCGTAAATTCGGTCTTGGATATTCGGACAAGTACAGTGATGATCTGTACAAATATCTTAAGGGTAAGGGCTACAGTGATGAACTTCTCAGGGAATCCGGCCTGTTCAATGTAGATGAGCGGCGAGGCATGTATGATAAGTTCTGGAACCGTGTGATCTTCCCGATCATGGATGTAAACAACCGGGTCATTGGTTTCGGAGGTCGTGTCATGGGAGATGGCAAGCCCAAGTACCTGAATTCGCCGGAGACGAAGATCTTTGATAAGAGCCGGAATCTTTACGGGCTGAATGTGGCCAGGACCACCAGGAAGAATTATCTGATCCTCTGTGAGGGATATATGGATGTGATCGCCATGCATCAGGCAGGCTTTACCAATGCAGTGGCGTCGCTTGGAACTGCACTGACCTCCGGACATGCAAGTCTTGTGAAACGTTACACCAAGGAAGTCCTGCTTCTTTATGACAGTGACGGTGCAGGGATCCGGGCGGCACTTCGTGCGATCCCGATCCTGCGGGAGGCGGGAGTCACGTCCAGGGTAGTAAGCCTGAAGCCCTGGAAGGATCCGGACGAGTTCATCAAGAATGAAGGAGCGGAGGCCTTTGAGGAACGTCTGAACCGGGCCATGGACAGCTTTATGTTTCGTGTACATATTGCGGAACAGGAATTTGCCATGGATGCACCCCAGGGACAGAATCAGTTTTTTGAGCGGTGTGCCGGGATGCTTCTGGAGCTTTCCGATGAACTGGAGAGGAATCTTTATATAGAAGCCATCGTAAAGGAATACGGCCGCTATGGAGTGGGCACGGAGGATATCCGGAAAAGGGTCAACACGCTGGCTCTGAAGGGAACGCCTGCAGAGAAACGGATCCAGCCAAAGTCCGGGACTCCGGAAACAAAGAAAAAGGAATCCGCTGCAGACAAAGCACAGAAGCTGATGCTGACCTGGCTTGTAAATTATCCGGGTATTTTTGAACAGGTGGAAAAATACATTTCCCCTTCCGATTTTGTGGTACCGCTGTATAAAGAGGTAGCCCAGATGCTGTTTGAACAGCATAAGGAGGGAGAGACCAATCCGGGAAAGCTTCTCAACGCCTTTACAGACAGTGAGGAGCAGCGGGAGGTGGCATCTCTTTTTAACGCCACCATTCATCTGGAAAACGAAGGAGAACAGCAGAGGGCTTTTTCCGATGCGCTGCTGCGGATCAAGGAAGAAAGCCTCAAAGAAAAAAACCGTACCTGGGACCCGTCAGACATGGCCGGGCTTCAGGAACTGATAAAAGCAAAAAAAGAACTGGAAGACCTTGGAAGAAAGAGGCAGCAGCTGCATATTTCTTTCAATTAAGGATAAAATATAAACACTATATGGAGGTATAGAGCACCTATGGAAATGAATATGGCAAAATTCAGCGAGAAACTTGTAGAGCTTCTTGAACTTGCAAAAAAGAAAAAGAATGTGCTGGAATATCAGGAGATCAGTGACTTTTTCAAGGACTCTCCACTGGAAGTGGATCAGATGGAGAAGGTTTTTGACTTCCTGGAGGCCAGCGGTGTGGACGTTCTCCGTATCACAGAAAACAGCGGTGACGAACTCCTCCTTGATAACGATATGGATATGGATGGGATGGAAGATGAAGAAGAGGTAGAGCTTGATAAGATCGACCTCTCTGTACCGGAAGGTGTCAGCATCGAGGATCCGGTCCGTATGTACCTGAAAGAGATCGGTAAAGTCAGTCTGTTAAGTGCAGATGAGGAGATCGAGCTTGCCAAGAGAATGGAAAAGGGGGATGAAGCTGCCAAGAAACGTCTGGCAGAGGCCAATCTCCGTCTTGTTGTCAGCATTGCAAAGCGTTATGTTGGACGTGGAATGCTGTTCCTCGACCTGATCCAGGAGGGAAATCTTGGCCTTATCAAAGCTGTTGAAAAATTTGATTACAGAAAAGGCTACAAGTTCAGTACCTATGCAACCTGGTGGATCCGTCAGGCTATCACAAGAGCCATTGCAGATCAGGCGCGTACCATCCGTATCCCTGTGCATATGGTTGAGACCATCAACAAGCTGATCCGTGTTTCCCGTCAGCTGCTCCAGGAGCTTGGACGTGAACCTACGCCGGAAGAAATCGCTGAGGAGATGGACATGCCGGTAGACCGTGTACGTGAGATCCTTAAGATCTCCCAGGAGCCGGTATCTCTGGAAACTCCTATCGGTGAGGAGGAAGACAGTCATCTTGGCGATTTCATCCAGGATGATAATGTTCCGGTACCTGCAGATGCAGCTGCATTTACACTTCTGAAGGAGCAACTGGTAGAAGTCTTAAGTACGCTTACTGACCGTGAACAGAAGGTTCTCCGCCTCCGTTTCGGACTGGACGACGGACGTGCCAGAACTCTGGAGGAAGTTGGTAAAGAGTTCAATGTCACAAGAGAGCGTATCCGTCAGATCGAGGCAAAAGCTCTGCGCAAGCTGCGTCATCCCAGCCGCAGCCGCAAGCTGAAGGATTATCTTGACTGATAAAAATATATCCGTACAGCTTTCCATGCGTCTTCGTGCCATTGCCGGTATGGTAACAAAAGGAAACCGGCTGGCAGACGTAGGATGTGACCATGGCTATCTGTCGATCTGGCTTGTCAGTGAAAAAACAGTTCCGTCAGCCATTGCCATGGATGTACGTCCGGGACCGCTTTCAAGAGCCAGGGAGAATATTACCCGTTATGGCCTTGAAGATTACATAGAGACCCGTTTGAGCGACGGGCTTGCGAAGCTTGAGCCGGGAGAAGGTGATACCCTGGTGATCGCGGGAATGGGTGGTCCTCTGATGGAAAGGATATTAAAGGATGGAGCGAAGGTCCGGGAGGGGTTTCAGGAACTGATCCTGCAGCCTCAGTCGGACCTTCCTCATTTCCGGCATTTTCTTTCTGAGATCGGCTGGGAGATCGTAAGGGAAGAAATGATAAAAGAAGACGGAAAATTTTATCCTATGATGAAAGCGGTACGTAACAATGCGGGAGAAAAGACTGTTTACACAGAGGAAGAGGCCTGGTTTGGACCTCTCCTTCTGAAAAAATGTCACCCGGTCCTTAAAGAGTATCTTCTACGGGAGGAAATGATCCGTAAGAAAATACTTGCCGGTCTTTCCGGGGCAGAGTCTGTTTATGCAAAAACTCGTCTGGCAGAAGTAAAGGAGGAAATGGAGCTGATCCATACAGCTCTGAAACGATATGAAAGCATATGAACTGATCGAATGGCTGAATGAGCATCATCCGCAAAAATTTGCGGAGGACTGGGATAATGTGGGACTGCTGGTGGGAGATGACCAGAAAGAGATTTCCCATGTATTTCTTGCACTGGATCTTACGGAACCGGTGTTGGATGAGGCGGTGGCTGCTGGTGCGGATATGATCCTTACCCATCACCCAATGATCTTTTCCGGAATCAAAAAGATCAACAACCATACCTTTACCGGAAGAAAGATCCTCCGTCTGATAAAGGAGGATATCCCGTATTTTGCCATGCATACCAATTATGATGTGATCGGAATGGCAGATTTAAGCGCAGAGCATCTGAAGCTTCAGGATACAAGGGTGCTTACAGTTACCGATGAATCCGGGGAGCAGCCGGAGGGGTTCGGAAGAGTAGGAAAGCTTCCCCATGTTATGACTCTTGGTGAGTTTGGAAAATATGTAAAAGAATGCAATCATCTTCCGGATGTGCGGGTTTATGGTGATCTGGATCGGAAGATCGAGACTGTGGCAATCTGTACAGGAAGCGGAAAGAGTATGATCGGTGATGTAATGGCCGCCGGTGCGGATGTATATGTGACCGGAGATATTGATTATCATACTGCCATCGATACTATGGCAGATGGTCTGGCGATCGTAGATGCCGGACATTACGGTACGGAGTATATTTTTGCGGAAGCTATGGAGAAGGAACTGAATGAGGCATTCTCTGCGCTTAAGACAACCTGCGCCAGTGTGAAAAATCCATATACTGTTTTGTAAAAGCGGATCGCAAAAAAGTGCTTGTATTCATGAATATGTAGTGGGACGGAATACGATTATCCGTTTCGGAAAAATGAATTGTGAAACACATGGCTGTCCGAAAAATCGGGCAGCTGTATAAATATATAAGCCTGTGGAGGGGATCGTTATGGAACAGACAATGATTAAAGTGACCATAAACGGAGAAACAAGGGAATACCCCAAAATGACACCGTATTCTGAGATCATAAGGGATTATGAGGGCAAAACAGAGTATCCGGTGATCCTTGTGACTGAGAACGGAAAGCTCCGTGAGCTTCACAAGAAGCTTCAGCATGACTGTACACTGGGATTTATAACCGCAAAGGACAGTGCCGGTCGAAAAACCTATCGGAGAAGTGCGATCTTTATTCTTTTGAAGGCAATTTTTGATGTAGCTGGAAAAGAGAATGTGGATCATGTTGTGATCCATTATTCTATGGGAAATGCTCTTTATTTTACCATGAAAGGCAGTGCTACCCTGGATCAGGAGCTTCTTGACCGGGTAAAAGTGCGGATGCGGGAACTGGTAGAACGGAAGCTTCCGATTTGCAAACGCAGTGTCAGCACGGATGATGCCGTTTCCATGTTCCACAGGCATCATATGTATGATAAAGAAAAGCTGTTCCGTTATCGACGGGTTTCCAGAGTGAATATTTACAGCCTGGAAAATTTTGAGGATTATTTTTACGGATTTATGGCACCAGATACCGGCTATGTGAAGTATTTTGATCTGCAGCTTTATGATGAAGGCTTTGTGCTGATCCTTCCGAGGCAGAAAAACCCGGATGTGCTGGAGCCTTTTGAACCCCAGGATAAGATCTTCCATGTGCAGAAGGAATCGGAAGAGTGGGGCGATAAGCTGGATGTTGCCACTGTAGGAGATCTCAATGACCGGATCACAAGAGAAGGTGTGCAGAGCCTGATGCTGATCCAGGAGGCACTCCATGAGGCCAAGATTTCTTCGATTGCCGAGGAGATCCGGAGAAGGGGCAATGTAAAGTTCGTAATGATCGCAGGCCCGTCTTCTTCCGGAAAGACCAGTTTTTCTCATAGATTATCTATTCAGCTTTCTGCTCATGGTCTGAAGCCGCATCCCATTGCTGTGGATAACTATTTTGTGGATCGTGAACATACGCCGTTGGATGAATTCGGAGAAAAGAATTATGAGTGTCTGGAAGCCATTGACACGAAGCAGTTTAATGAAGATATGCTGAATCTTCTTTCGGGAAAAAACGTGGATCTTCCTACATTTAATTTCAAGACCGGATGCAGGGAATACCGGGGAGACCAGCTTCAGCTTGGAAAAGATGATATCCTGGTCATCGAAGGCATTCACGGGCTTAATGACAAGCTGAGTTATGCCCTTCCAAAAGAGAGTAAGTTTAAGATCTATATCAGTGCGCTGACACAGCTGAACATTGATGAGCATAACCGGATCCCCACAACGGATGGAAGGCTGATACGCCGAATTGTCCGTGATGCACGTACACGTGGAACTTCCGCAAAGGATACCATTGCAAGGTGGCCTTCTGTACGGAGAGGCGAGGAGCAGAATATTTTTCCGTTCCAGGAGGAAGCAGATGTGATGTTTAATTCAGCTCTTGTGTATGAGCTTGCCTGCCTGAAGGTTTATGCGGAACCGCTGCTTTTTGGAATTGACAAGAGTGAACCGGAGTATCAGGAGGCGAAGCGGCTTTTGAAGTTCCTGGATTATTTTGTGCCGGTGCCCAGTGAGGGTGTTCCGTTTAATTCGCTTCTGAGGGAGTTTATTGGCGGTAGTTGTTTTAATGTATAAATTAATTGTATGAATAAAAAAGCTATGTGTAGATATAAGGCTCTATGCAGTGCAGATATCGGTTGGCGCAAAGATGAGAAGATTAGGATTTCTCTGTGCATAGGATCTGTGGTGTGTGGAGCCTTTTGAGTGTGAATCGGAAAAGTTAAAGTCTTCTGTGGTGCTGCGGATGGATAACGGGATTTACAGGGCTTAAAGGAAAGGGAAAATGATCATGAAAGAAAAAGTACAACTGACAAAACTGGCTCCAAACTGTGGCTGTGCAGCTAAGGTAGGACCGGGGACTCTGGCGGGAGTTCTTGGTGGGCTGCCAAAGTTCTGTGATCCGGATCTTCTTGTTGGAACGGACACTTCGGATGATGCTGCAGTTTACCGGGTGAGTGATGATCTGGCGCTGATCCAGACACTGGATTTTTTTACTCCGGTGGCAGATGATCCTTATGATTTCGGGCAGATCGCGGCGGCAAATGCATTGAGTGATGTATATGCTATGGGTGGAACTCCAAAGACGGCTTTGAATATTGTGGCGTTTCCGAAGGATATGGATGTGGAGATCCTCGGGGAGATCTTGCGTGGCGGTGCGGATAAGGTGATGGAGGCCGGGGCGGTTCTTGCCGGTGGCCATACGATCCAGGATGATACACCTAAGTATGGGCTCAGTGTGACGGGTTTTGTAGATCCGAGGAAGTTCTGGAAGAATTTTGGAGCGCAGACCGGAGATAAGCTGATCCTGACGAAGGCGCTGGGTGCGGGGATCGTGAATACGGCGATCAAGGCGGAGCTGGTGACGGAAGGTGCACGTAAGGCGGTTTTGGCTTCCATGAAGAAACTGAACCGGGATGCCTGTGAGGTTTTTAAAGAGTTTGAGGTTCATGCCTGTACGGATGTGACGGGGTTTGGTCTTGGGGGACATGCTACGGAGATGGCTGTGGCCAGTGACCGGACGGTTGTGATCGATACGGAGAAGCTGCCGGTGCTTCCGGATGTGAAGGAGTTTGCTTCTATGGGATTGATTCCGGGTGGGGCTTACAGGAACCGGGAGTTTGCTGAGAAAACCGGAGTGAAAAGTGTGGCAGAGCTCTGGCGGGAGGATCTGGTGTTTGATCCGCAGACTTCTGGGGGATTGCTGGCGGCGGTTCCGGAGAGGGATGTGCCGGAGATCATGAAGCGGCTGGATGCGGCTGGTCTGCAGGCTGGGGTGATCGGTGAGGTTGTGGATCGGCGGGAGTGGACGTTGGTGCTCCGGTAGGAAATTAATTTACGAACGAATGTTTGGATGATGACGTCAGAGTGGATGGTTGCGTAGGGGATACTGCTGGGGAAAGTGGTGGAAGCAGAATGACGGATGGCGGATGGCGGACGACGGACGCCTGGGGGAGAGGATATCGGTCCGGGCAGGGACTCCGTCGGGGGATACTACTAGGACTCCGTGAGTCGGCTAAAAGCATTGCGGCAGGGCCAGAACTCGCCGTTGGCTCAGACAGCTGACCCTGCCGCAATAACGCCGACTCCCGCAGCCCAAGTAGTTATCACCCCTCCTCCGCAGCAGCCCAAACCGATATCCTCTCCCCCAGGCTGGTGCATCCAGCTGGTAGGAAAAACATAAAATGTGCGGAGAGTATGGTTGTGAGATGCAGAGAAGGAAAGTTACTGCTCACTGGTAATATTCCGCGAGGTGTTTTTTGTGAGCGAAGGTCACAGAAAACCCGAGTCATACTGCGCGAATTTATGTGATTAGCATAAATTCTGTGCATCGCGAAGCGTGTTACTGAGAATGGAGTGAACAGTAATTCGGGAAATATAGGCTCTGTATTTTTTTAATATATTGTTTGCCTGAGGGATAAAAGCATGGTATTATCATATGAGCGGAAATTGAGAAGACATAAAGAATACAAAAAACAAATATGTGACGGGAAAGGAAGAATTATGGAGAAACATAAACATGAGAGGAGTACATTTTCCGGGAAGATTGGATTTGTACTGTCTGCAGCTGGTGCTTCGGTAGGGCTTGGGAATATATGGAGATTTCCTTATCTGGCGGCAAAGTACGGCGGTGGAATTTTTTTACTGATCTATATCATTCTGGCATTGACCTTCGGATATTCTATGATCGTGGCAGAGACAGCTCTGGGACGTATGACAAAGAAAAGTCCGGTAGGTGCGTTTGGAACTTTTGGTAAATCAAAGTGGCTGTCTTTGGGCGGTTGGATCAATGCGATCATACCGGTTCTGATCGTGCCGTATTATTCCGTGATCGGTGGCTGGGTAATTAAATACCTGGTGGAGTATGTAAAGGGAGGCAGTCAGACTCTTGCTGAAGACGGATATTTTTCTGCTTTTATAGCGGATGGATTTTCTACAGAAACCTGTTTCCTGTTTTTTTCACTGCTTACGTTGGTGATCATTTATGCAGGTGTGCAGAATGGCGTGGAACGAGTTTCCAAATTAATGATGCCGATACTGGTATTCTTGTCTGTGGTCATTGTCATTTATTCGGTAACAAGGCCAGGAGCACTGGAAGGTGTGAAATATTTTCTGATACCAAATATCAAAAACTTCTCCTGGATGACAGTGGTTGCGGCAATGGGACAGATGTTTTATTCTCTGTCAATCGCGATGGGTATTCTGGTAACTTTTGGTTCTTATATGAAAAAAGATGTATCTATTGAAGGTTCTACACAAAATGTAGAAATTTTTGACACAGCGATCGCAATGATGGCAGGTCTGATGATCATTCCGGCAGTGTTTGCATTTTCCGGTGGAGATCCGGATACGTTACAGGCGGGACCGGCATTGATGTTTATTACGATTCCGAAGGTATTCGCAAGCATGGGATTTGGAACTCTGGTTGGAATCCTGTTTTTTATACTGGTTCTCTGTGCAGCTCTGACCAGTTCTATTGCACTGACTGAGAGTGCAGTATCTACTTTTCAGGATGAACTGAAATGGGGGCGCAAGAAGGCGACAGTATTTGTCGGAATTATCATGGTTGTTCTCGGAAGTCTTTCTTCTCTTGGCTATGGTCCTCTGGCGTGTGTTAAGATCATTGGAATGCAGTTCCTTGATTTCTTTGATTTCCTGACGAACTCTGTCATGATGCCGATTGCAGCGATTGCTACCTGTCTTCTGATATCCAGAGTAGTTGGTACAAAGAAGATTGAAGAAGAAGTACTGCAGGAAGGTGGTACTTTCCGCAGAAAAAGAATCTTTAATTTTATGATCCAGTATCTTTGTCCAATCTTTGCGGCAATCATTCTTTTCAGTTCTGTGGCAAATGCATTTGGATGGATTTCCATGTAAAAGACATAGGAGACCAAGAAAATTCCAACTTTACAAGTCTATACACCTGTGTTAAAATAGCAGGTGCGCAGCCAGGCCAGGTGATCGCGGCTGGACAGACGAAAGGGTCCAGACGAGGAAAGTCCGGGCTTCACAGGGCAGGATGCCGGATAACGTCCGGTGGAGGTAACTCCCAGACCAGTGCAACAGAAATAAACCGCCCCGTTTTGCGGGGTAAGGGTGGAAAGGCAGTGTAAGAGACTACCGCCGCTGTGGTAACAGAGCGGGCACATGTAAACTCCATTCGAAGCAAGACCGAGAAGAAAGCCATACGGCGGCCCGTCGTGCTTTCAGGTAGGTCGCTGGAGCCTTCTGGCAACGGAAGGCCTAGATAGATGATCACCCAACGACATAACCCGGCTTATCGGTCTGACTGTGTATGATAATAAGCACATAATAAAAGCAACTGTATTTTGCAGATCTGATCTGTGAAATACCAGTTGCTTTTTTGATAAAGAATGACAGCTTTTTATAGTTTCATAGTTTTTTCTTTTTTCAGCTCCAAAATCACATCCAAAGACAAACCGGTAGTTTCAGCGATAGAAGTATCACTGAGTTTTCCTATCAGATTTCGGGCAATTTCAAGCTGCTTTTTCTGGGAACCATTGTTGAAACCATCATTAAAACCATCATTAAACAGCATCTGACCCAAACGTGTCATACGAATACACTCCTTTACATGTTCAAAATCATCATTTTCAAGAAACTTATCTGCCATAGTGTAGAGCATTGCCTCAATTTTTTGCAGATCTTCCGATGGAATATCTTTTGTATTTTCGGTCAGAGAGAATGCCTGAATGAATCGTTCCTTTTGAGAAAGTTGACCATCCATCAGAGGGATAAGTGTTAACGGAACGAGATCAGCCTTTGTAAGAATGTCTTCAGAGGAAAATTTCTCTTTCAGCGTTTCAATCAGCCTATCTGCATTGTGATTCTTCATTATGATCGGAATAATACGATAAGTATTTATTCCTTCAGTAAATGAAGTGACCGGATTTCGGATATTTCCCGAATAAAGAACGTATGTGGTGATAGAAACGCCATACTGATAACTGGTCACAGCTTCATAGGATCGAAAACGCTTCAAACCGGGAATCCCTTCATTCTTACTCTGAAATTCAAAGTGTTTCCACGTACCATCTTCCATGATGAGATTGATATCTTCATAGAATTTCTTAAGATTAAGAACAATGGACTCTGTAGGAGCAGAAGATACAACCTTTCCATCAATGCCAAGATAAGGAATCAGCTCCTCGGCAAAGAATTGAGCGGCAGTCTTTAGAACCGTATCTTCATGCTGAAATACAGTTGCAGAACCGATTTTATCATTTGTAATCATTTCTTTCTGTGTCATAAAAAATCCTTCCTGCAAAAGGAAATCAGAAAGAAATTGTCTGATTACAATATAACAGAAAAAATAAAAACAGACAATACATTTTCCTTTGCGCAACAGCTATGTGTATGTAAACTTGATAAAATGAAAAAATACCAGAATCGGTAGATTATAATAAGAATAGAAATAGAAAAACTAAAAAATGTAATACAGACAATCCTTTCCGGAAATGCAAATCTGTTTCTAAAAGAATAAAATATCTAACACAAAAAGTCAACAATAAAAAAACAGAGGAGCAATGAGCAGAAACCCACCATTTCAAAATCTATGAAAACACAGCGCCCGGTCCCCGCGTCGATATTCAGGCCTTTGCAGGAGCCGTAGTAATACTTGGTCTGCGGGAGACTGCGTTATTTTTCAAAATCATGCTGTCTGAGCGACGTCAGGAGCGAGTTCATGATTTTGGAAAATGTTTTTAGCAGTCTTTCGCAGGCTTAGTATTACTAGGCTCCGAAACAGCCAAATATCGAAGCGGGGACCGGACGCGTCCGTTTGTTAATCATGCTCATATGAACTCTATTTATTCCGTTTACCTCTATATTTCTCCTCGCAATACTTACACCGGTAAACCTCATTCTCTTCATCTGCAAGAACAAAAATCTGATCCAGTCCCTGCTCGATGGAAGTAATGCAGCGAGGATTCTTGCATTTGATCACGTTCACAACCTGCTTCGGCAGCTTCAGCTCTTTCTTTGCAACGATCTTTTCGTCCTTGATGATATTTACGGTAATATTATGATCGATAAAACCAAGGATATCCAGATCCAGATCCTCGATGGGGCATTCAACCTTGATGATATCCTTTTTTCCCATTTTCTGGCTGCGGGCATTTTTGATGATAGCAACCGTACAGTCCAGCTTATCCAGCTTCAGGTCATGATAGATCGTCATTGCCTTGCCGGCTTTGATATGATCCAGAACATAACCCTCACGAAGAGCACCTACGTTTAACATGGCAGTTCCACCTCCAGTAATGTAAGAATCAGGGCCATACGGACATACACACCATACTGGACCTGTTTGAAATAAGCGGCACGTGGATCAGAATCCACTTCAACAGAAATCTCGTTAACACGTGGGAGTGGGTGGAGGACATACATATCCTTCGGTGCAAGCTCCATTTTCTGTTTGTCCAGAACATAGAAATCTTTCATGCGGACATAATCCTCTTCGTTGAAGAAACGTTCCTTCTGAACACGGGTCATGTACAGGATATCCAGATCCGGAAGTGCATCCTCCAGACGTTCCTCCTCGACAAACTCGACATTGTTGCGTTTCAGAACATCCTCACGGATATAGCTTGGAATACGAAGCTCCTCCGGAGAAATCAGAACAAATTTCACATTTTCATAACGGACCAGAGCCTCGATCAGAGAGTGAACGGTACGGCCGAATTTCAGGTCACCACAGAGGCCGATGGTAATATTGTCAAGTCTGCCCTTCAGGGAGCGGATAGTTAAAAGATCGGTTAATGTCTGGGTAGGATGCTGGTGGCCGCCATCACCGGCATTGATCACCGGAATATTGGATGACATAGAAGCTACAAGCGGAGCACCCTCTTTCGGATGACGCATAGCACAGATATCTGCATAACAGGAAACAACGCGAATAGTATCGGCAACGCTTTCGCCTTTGGATGCGGAGCTGGAATCAGCAGAAGAAAAACCGAGAACCTTTCCTCCAAGATTCATCATGGCTGCTTCGAAACTTAAACGTGTACGTGTACTTGGTTCGTAAAACAATGTCGCAAGCCTTTTATCATCACAGGTATGCGCATACTTTTTTGGATTTTTCCCGATGTCGTCGGCGAGATTCAGAAGCTTATCAAGCTCTTCAACCGAGAAATCCAATGGACTCATTAAATGTCTCATGTTGTACCTCCAATTATTTACTGGAAATAAGATTCCTTCCAGTTATCATATAATATAACTGTGAGATTTTCAAGAGACTTTCCGAGGATTTTGTCGAAGAAGCCATTCGAAAAAGAGACCGGTAAAAAACCACAGAGGAGCATAGTCCAGTCGGATCACTCCTTTATACTGAAGCGGAACATGAGAATAATCCCAGGGACAGATGTGAAGCTTCTGAAAAAAAGATCCGCTTAAAAATTCCACGAAAAAAATCCCGCAGCTGTAAATGATCCCCCGTACCATAACCGGAAAGCGGGCAAGCTTGTAGTAAGCCGGACGGATCAGTGCTGCAAGTCCGTAAATAGGGAACATCAGAAGAGAGGTTTTGCCCATCATAGTAAAATGTCCGGTGACAAGAGAGTGCAGTCCTGTCCATAAGATCTCCAGACACCAGCCTGTAAAACCGCACAGAAAAAAATCCTTCTTTTGCATTTTAAAGCTCCTTCTCATCAGCAGAAATCCTGCGCTTTCCGGAAAAATGTCAGTTTAACTGAATTAAGAAAGTCCCCTGCGGGGCTGTGAATATCCGCCTGGACTTTAAATATATTTAACGTGGAAAAGCGTCTTTAATAGCCTTCCCTGCCTTGAAAAAAATATACACGTGGGTTATAATGAACAAAATTATTACTGCAAAGTGAAAAAGCAGTAATGGATCATCAACACATGCGGAAGGAGAAAACAGACGATGAATTATGAAGAAAGTCGTGCCTACATCAGAGCTGCGGAACTGAAAAAGGGAATTGTTCTGGGACTGGAAAATATGAGAGAACTGATGAGGCGGCTTGGAGATCCCCAGGATGAACTGAAGTATGTTCATGTAGCGGGAACTAACGGAAAGGGTTCTGTGATCGCATATCTGTATTCCGCTTTATCAGGTGCAGGTTACCGGGTCGGAAGATATATTTCCCCGGCGGTCTATTCCTACAGAGAGAGGATGGAGGTTAACGGAGAACCTGTCAGCAGAGAGAAATTTGCAGCATATGTGACAAGGATCGCGGAGGTGATCGATGAGATCGTAAAAGAGGGAAAACCGCATCCGTCAGTATTTGAAATTGAAACTGCAGCCGCATTTCTTTATTTTCGGGATGAGAAATGCGATCTGGTATTAATGGAAGTTGGTATGGGCGGTGATCTGGATGCCACCAACATTATAAGTACTACAGTTCTTTCCATTCTGGTATCCATCAGTATGGATCATACGGCATTTCTTGGAAATACCCTGGGCGAGATAGCAGAAAAAAAGGCCGGCATCATTAAACCGAACAGTCATATGGTAACTGTAAAGCAGCAGCCGGAGGCAGAGGCGGTTATACGAAGAATATGCGCAGAACAGAATGTGCCATACGAGGCAGCAGACCAGGACAGCGCAGAGGTACTGGAAGCATCCATAACTGGCCAGACCTTTCTTTATAAAGGAGAAAAATATACAATATCCCTGGCAGGTGCCTATCAGAAGGAAAATGCGGTGGCAGCGCTCCGAGCACTGGAAATCCTGAATGAACAGGGATATCCCACAACACTGGTCCAGAGACAGGATGGATTGAAACGTACCACCTGGCCGGGAAGATTTGCACTTCTCGGGACAGAACCGGATTTTGTGGTTGATGGAGCTCATAACCCTGCAGCGGCAGACATGCTGGCTGCATCCATTGAACGGTATTTTAAGGGAAAAAGGATCATCTACATCATGGGAATGTTCCGTGACAAGGATTACCGCAAGGTCATCCGGAAAACAGAAAAATACGCAGATACCATCCTGACGATTGCGGCACCGGATAACCCCAGGGCTCTGACCCCGCAGGAGCTGGCAGATGCGGTGCGGGAATTTCATTCTGATGTAAGGCCCTTTGACAACATCGAAGCCGCAGTGGCAGAGGCCTATCAGCTGGCAGGAAAAGAGGATGTGATCATTGCTTTTGGTTCCCTGGCGTTCCTGGGGGATCTTACAGAAATTATCAGGAAACATAACGGAGGAAACCAATGACAGATTTGGAAAGATACAGAGACGAGATCGATGAGATCGACAGTGAGATCGTACGTCTCTTTGAAAAACGAATGAAGGTGAGTGAGGAAGTCGCTGAATATAAAATAAAAACTGGTAAGCAGGTACTGGATCCGGCACGTGAGAGCCAGAAGATCCATACGCTGAAAAACAAGGCCCACGGGGACTTTAACAGCCTCGGCGTGCAGGAGCTTTTCCGTCAGATCATGGCCATCAGCCGTAAGAGACAGTACCAGCTGTTGACAGAGCATGGGATTTACGGAGAGCGCAATTTCACAACTGTGAAGCATGTTCCCCTTGAAAACGCAACGGTTGTGTTTCAGGGTGTAGAGGGAGCCTACAGCTATGCGGCTATGCGGCAGTACTTTGGGAAAAATATCGAAAGCTACCATGTAAAAACATGGAGGACAGCTATGGAGGATGTAACCCATGGCAAGGCCGATTATGCGGTACTTCCTATTGAGAATTCTACTGCAGGTATCGTGGCTGATATCTATGACCTTCTTATGGAGTACAAGCTGTATATCGTAGGCGAGCAGATCATCCGTGTGGATCATGTGCTTCTGGGCATGCCGGATGCACAGATAGGGGATATCAGGGAAGTCTGCTCTCATCCTCAGGGGCTTGCCCAGTGCAAGGCATTTCTGGAGGAAAACCCTTCCTGGAAAAAGAAGGAAGTGGAAAACACCGCAGGCGCGGCCAAAAAGGTCAGTGAGGTGGGGGACAAAGGCGTGGCAGCTATCGCAAGCCGTGAGGCTGGTGAGGTATTTGGTCTGAAGGTCCTTGCAGAAAATATCTGCAGAGAAAAAGCAAACTCTACACGTTTTATTATTGTAAGCAGGAAACCGGAATACGAGGAAAAGGCCGGGAAGATCAGCATCTGTTTTGAGCTGCCTCATGAAAGCGGAACTCTTTACAACATGCTTTCACATATTATCTACAACGGACTGAACATGACCAAAATTGAATCCCGTCCGATTCCGGGAAAATCCTGGGAATACCGTTTTTTCGTGGATTTCACAGGGAAACTTGGCGAAAGCGCTGTGGAGAATGCGTTAAGAGGAATCGAGGCGGAGGCGAATGTTCTCCGTGTTCTTGGAAATTATTAAGAGACAGAGGAGCTAAATTATTATGTTGGCAAGAATTCAGGAATGTATCCTTTACCGTGGATTTTCAAATGGTGAGATACTGGACGATATGACAGAACTTATCAATCTTTATGAAGCAGATGAAGAAGCACTCAAGGCAAGAGAAGACCAGTTTTTCAAAAGTGTCAACGGGCTGGTGGAGCTGGCAGGAATGTACGGTTTTTCCGGAAATATCTGGCATACATATCTTACCTTCCTTTTGGTAAATCATGAGAACGCTTTCAGTATGGCAAGCGAGATACGAGGAGCGATCAAGGGCAGTATTAACGACCTGGCAAAAAATGATTTCCAGATTTTCAAGGAATTGTATGATTTTGACATCACGGTCTTTGATAAAGTGTTCGGAACTGTATGCTGTAGGGTGATCTGTGATTACCAGACACCGGATGAGAACAGCAAGCTCTTTAATACCAGGATCCGTGACCGTATCTGTCAGATGAGCAAAACCCTGGCAGCAGCCACCACAACCGAAGAATTTATGGATGATATGGTATCCTTCTATAAAGATTTCGGTGTTGGCAAGCTTGGTCTCCATAAGGCATTCCGTATCGGCCACGATGAGGAGGGAAAGGTGGAGATCCAGCCTATCACAAGGATCGCACATGTGAAGATCGATGATCTGGTAGGATATGAGATCGCCAAGAAAAAGCTCATTGATAATACAGAGGCATTTGTACAGGGGAGAAAGGCGAACAACTGTCTGCTCTTTGGTGATGCGGGAACCGGTAAATCTTCCAGTATCAAGGGAATCCTGAACCAGTATTATGATCAGGGACTTCGTATCATTGAGGCCTATAAGCATCAGTTCCAGGATCTTAATGAAGTCATCGCCCAGATCAAAAACCGTAACTATCGTTTTATCATTTATATGGATGATCTTTCCTTTGAAGAATTTGAGATTGAATATAAATACCTGAAAGCAGTGATCGAGGGCGGTCTTGAGAAAAAACCGGACAATGTCCTGATCTATGCCACAAGTAACCGGCGTAATCTTGTCCGTGAGCGTGCCACAGACAAGCTGGAGATCGCAGATGACAATGATCTGCATTCCTCCGATACCGTGCAGGAGAAGCTTTCCCTGGTATATCGCTTTGGTGTCCGTATCTACTTTGGCAAACCGGACAAAAAACAGTTCCAGGAGATCGTCCGCACACTGGCAGTCCGTTATGGAGTTACCATGCCGGAGGAGGAGCTTCTTCTGAAAGCCAACCAGTGGGAGATCTCTCACGGCGGACTGACCGGACGTGCAGCGCAGCAGTTTATTGATTACATTGTGGGAACAGAGGAAGAAAAAAAGAAATAGTTTACCTGTGTATTGGGGGAAAGGATGAAAAACTATGGCGGTGACAACCTTTGCAGCAATTGATATAGGCTCCTATGAAGTCAGTATGAAGATCTTTGAAATGTCAAAGCGGATCGGCTTCCGGGAGATCAATGATGTCCGTTACCAGCTGGAGCTGGGCCGTGGAACTTATGCTGCAGGACGGCTAGAGATGGAGACTGTGGATGAGCTCTGCGAGACCCTTAATGATTTTAAACGCATGATGGCTGAATTTGGGGTAGAAAGCTGGCGTGCGTGTGCAACAAGCTCTCTCCGTGAGCTGGAAAATCCGGTGATCATCCTGGAGCAGATCTATCAGAGAACTGGTATCCGGGTAGAGATCCTGAGTAATGCGGAACAGCATTTTCTGGGATATAAATCCATTGCTGCCATTGAATCCGGCTTCAAAAAGGCTATTCAGAAGGGTACGGCGATCCTGGATATCGGAGGAGGAAATCTGCAGATCTCTCTCTTTGATAAAGATGCTCTGGTGCTGACCCAGAGTATCCGTATGGGAAGTCTTCGTATCCGCGAACGTCTGAAAGAACTGGAGAAAACAACTCCACATTATGACCGGCTGATAGAGGAATTTATCCGAAATGATCTGATAAGCTTTCAACGTCTTTATCTTAAGGACAAGGAAATCTCCAATCTGATCCTGATGGGAGATTTTCTCACAGATACGATCTTTCAGGACAGATCCGGAGAGAATATCATCACAAAGGAGGAATTCCTGAAGAAATACGAGACCATTGTAAACATGTCCGATCATGACCTTGCCGAATCCATGGAGTTGGAACCGGAATATGCGTCTCTGATCGTGCCGAACATGGTTATCATCCGAAACTTTATAGAAATCTTTCAGGCAGAAGCACTCTGGATCCCGGGTGTTTCTCTTCTGGACGGGATTGCCTATGACCATGCGGAAAAAAACAAATATCTGAAAAGTGTACATAATTTTGAAAATGATATCCTGGTGGCATCCAGGAACATTGCCAAAAGGTATTCCAGCGGAAAGAACCACATTGCAGGAACTACCGATGTGGCACTGGATATTTTTGACAGTACAAGGAAGATCCACGGCATGGGAAAACGTGAACGGCTTCTTTTGCAGATTGCAGTTCTTCTTCATGACTGCGGAAAATATATCAGTATGAGTGAGGTGGCAGAATGCTCTTACCGGATCATCATGGCTACGGAAATCATAGGTCTTTCCACAGAGGAGCGGCAGGTGATCGCAAGTGCGGTAAGGTACAATACCAGAGAATTCGGCTGCTACGAAGAAATCAACCGTGAAACATCCATGAGCAGGGAAAATTATCTCCTGACTGCGAAGCTGACCGCGATTCTCCGCCTGGCCAATGCTATGGACAGAAGCCATTACCAGAAGGTAAAAGCGCTTAATGTAACCTTAAAAGACAGGATTCTTTACCTGGTGGTGGATTCCGCAAGGGATGTTTCTCTGGAGCTGGGGCTTCTGAAAGATAAAAAAGAATTTTTTGAAGAGGTGTTTGGAATCCGGCTTGTAATGAGACGGAAGGGAAGAAGATAACGGAGGAGGTTTTTGTATGAAATTTAAGGAATTTGACAAACCGGAATATTTTGTAAACAGAGAGCTGAGCTGGATCAAATTTGATGATCGTGTGCTCAGTGAAGCCAGAGACAAAAATCTACCTCTGTTTGAGAGACTGAAATTTTTGAGTATCACCTCATCCAATCTGGATGAATTTTATATGGTCCGTGTTGCATCCCTGAAGGATCAGGTTCATGCAGGGTACAAAAAAACAGATATTGCAGGAATGACAGCCAAGGAACAGCTGAAAGCCATCAGCCGGCAGACACATGATCTTGTTCACGTACAGTACAGTACATTAAACCGGTCTCTGGTCCCTGCGCTTGAAAAAGCCGGACTTCATGTGATCTTTGAGCACGAGGCATTTTCCGAGAAGCAGAAAGAATTTGTGGATCAGTATTTTGAAGACAATGTATATCCGGTCCTGACACCAATGGCAATGGATTCTTCCAGACCGTTTCCTCTGATCCGTAATAAAACGTTGAATATCGGAGCACTTCTTTCCAAAAAAGATACCAAAAAAGGAAAAGAAGAGATTGATTTTGCCACTGTACAGGTGCCTTCTGTACTTCCGAGAGTAGTGATCATTCCATCTGAGAAAAAAGGCCATACAACCGTAACACTTCTGGAACAGATCATTGAGCGCAACATCGACAAGCTGTTCTTAAGCTATGATGTGATCTGTGCCCATCCGTACAGGATCATGCGTAATGCGGATCTTCCTATTGACGAGGATGAGGCAGAGGATCTTCTGGTTGAGATCCAGAAACAGCTGAAAAAGCGCCAGTGGGGAGAGGTGATCCGCCTGGAAGTGGAAGATAAGATGGATCCGCGGCTTCTGGATATTCTGAAAATGGAGTTTCAGGTTCATGGAGATGATATCTTTTTTATCAACGGACCGCTGGATCTGACCATGCTGATGAAGGTTTATGGTATTGACGGATACGATCAGTTCAAGGAACCGAAATACAAACCGGCAGCAGTGCCTGCATTTCAGAATGATAAAGATATTTTCCAGGTGATCAGGGAGGGTGATGTGTTCCTGCATCATCCGTATATGAGCTTTGATCCGGTGGTAAATTTTGTGCGTCAGGCGGCAAAGGACCCGGATGTACTGGCAATCAAGCAGACCCTGTATCGCGTCAGCGGCAATTCACCCATCATTGCGGCACTTGCTCAAGCCGCAGAAAACGGCAAGCAGGTTTCTGTTCTTGTAGAGCTGAAAGCGCGTTTTGATGAGGAAAATAATATCGTCTGGGCAAAAATGCTGGAAAAGGCAGGCTGTCATGTGATCTATGGTCTGGTGGGCCTGAAAACACACAGTAAGATCACTCTTGTTGTGAGAAGAGAAGAAAACGGGATCCGCAGATATGTGCATCTGGCAACCGGAAACTATAACGATTCCACAGCCAAGCTTTATACAGACTGTGGTATATTTACCTGTGACGAACGGTTTGGAGAGGATGCAACTGCTGTGTTCAACATGCTTTCCGGATATTCCGAGCCGAAGCGCTGGAATCGCCTGATCGTTGCACCGATTTGGATGAAGGACCGTTTTGTAAAAATGATCGAAAGAGAAGCGGAGCATGCGAAAAAGGGAGAAGAGGCTCACATTGCGGCAAAGATGAATTCTCTGTGTGACCCTGAGATCATTGCAGCGCTGTATTATGCTTCTTCCTGTGGTGTCAGGATCGATCTTCTGATCCGCGGCATCTGTTGCCTGAAGGTGGGCATTCCAGGTATTAGCGAAAATATCCACGTGCGTTCGATCGTTGGTAATTTCCTGGAGCACAGCCGTATTTTCTATTTCCGCAATGGCGGTTCCGATGAAATCTATATGGGAAGTGCGGACTGGATGCCACGTAACCTTGACCGTCGTGTGGAGATTGTTTTTCCTGTGGAAGATGAGCGTATCAAGGAAGAGATCATGCATGTGCTGGATCTGGAATTCCGTGACAATGTAAAAGCACATATCCTGCAGCCCTCCGGTTTGTATGAGAAGCAGGACAAACGTGGCAAAACGCTGATAAATTCCCAGATGGAATTCTGCAGGGAGGCTACCGAGCGGGCAAAGGCAGCAAAAAAGGAGAAAAAAGAAAAGAAGAGAGTTTTCGTACCGGCTGAACCGGCGGAGGATATTATAAAATAGTAAAAGAAAAGGACAGCCTGTCATATCAATTTATGATACAGCTGTCCTTAAATAATGTTCTCAAAGATTATCCATATTATGTCAATACTGCATGATATTCAGAAAAACTGACAACATGCGGACGTTTCTAATAACACTTCTTGCAGGCTTTGTACCCTGCAGCTTCAGCCTGGGAGCGTGTCATCTCTGTGGCATTATCCGGATTCATATTTCCGCAGTTAGGGATCCGGTGGTACTTGCTCCCGGTAGCGGAGATCCAGACCATATCACCCACTGGCTCCGGATCGGCCTGCACTTCGGTCTGAGGATCTGCAGCAGCCGAATCAGAAGATCCATAGCCGGACGCACCGGAATCCTTATAAGTGGAGGAAGGCTGTGTGCCGGTATCCGATTCATCTCCAGCAGAATAATCATTACAGGGACTCTGTTTCCACTGGATATTGCTTCCGTCGCTGACTGCGATCACCGTACCCTGCTTATCAGTACGAAATACCTGTATTCCCATATCCGCAAGCTTATCCATGGTATCCTTATGAGGATGTCCGTAGGAATTACCGGCGCCGCAGCTGATCACTGCATATTCCGGAACAGTCTTCTGGAGCAGATCCCAGGTGGTGGCAGTGGCAGAACCGTGATGTCCCGGAACGATCACATCGCAGGAAAGATCAAGTCCCAGATCACAGATCGCTTCCTCCCCGGCAGATTCTGCATCCCCAGTAAAAAGAAAATGGTTATTTCCGTTTTCCAGCCGGATCGCAACAGAATTGTCGTTATCGTTGCTGCTGATCGATTGAGGAGAAAGAACCGTAAATTTCCCGCCTCCGAAAGTAAAATCCGTTCCGGGCTTCGGATGCTGCACAGTTAATCCCTGAGCGGCAACACTGTTTTCAAAAGATTGATAGATCTTTGTATTCTGTACATAATCTGCACCGATCACATTTTTTACGGAAAAGCTGTCCAAGCATCCTACAAGACCAGCCACATGGTCCTCGTCATAATGGGAGGAGATCATATAGTCAATGATGGAAATATTCTGTTTCTGTAGATAGGAAACCACGAAACTGGAATGTCCTCGGTCACCGCCGTCATACAGGAGATTCTGCCCCTGTGACTGGACCAGGATCGAAAGCCCCTGCCCTACATCCAGAAAGTGTACAGCCATTGTTGTGTCAGCAGAAGCAGCCTCGGCTGTGTAAGCAGCAGAGGGAACTCCTGCGACTGTTAGCAGAACAAGCAGCAGAGAAAGAAAAAATGTCTGCAGCTTTCTGCGAAAAGAACGTTTGTGATGCATGAGAAGTCACCCCTTATCTTAAGTATTTTCAGGGGAAATTATAAAACAGAAGAGAAAGAAATGCAAAATAATATATGTGAAAATACAGAAAACAGATAAACAGGAAGAACGAAATTTTTATATGCAATGTTCAGAGCAACGTTTGATAACGATAACAGGAAAAAGTGAAGTATAACAATCACAAAAAAGCAGTCAGAATAAAAATCCTAACTGCTTTCAGTTGATAGCCAGTACGGGAATCGAACCCGTGTTTCCGCCGTGAGAGGGCGGCGTCTTAACCCCTTGACCAACTGGCCATATTCATTTGTGTCGTTTGCTCTTGATTTCTGTTGTTTCCCGCAACCGACTTCGTTAGTATATAATACTTTTTTACAAAATGCAAGCACTTTTTTTCTTTTTTTGAAAAAATTTTTCACCCTGTTTTTTGATGATTTTTTTGACGGAAAAATCTATTGATGATATGATAGATACAAAACGAAATGGAATAAAAAAATATAAAGAGGAAGAGTATGGATTACAGAAAAAAGAAAAGTTTGATATGGAAGGGAGAATCCTTTCTTTTTGTTGTGGTACTGCTGGTTTTTGGCGCGATCTTTGCGGCGATCCACACAGGGGGGCTGATCCAGAAGCAGGACAGTGTACAGCTTCTTAACAAAGGATGGTACTACATAAAAGACGGAAAAAAACAGGAGATCACCCTGCCTGCGGAAATTCCGGCAAAAACAGGTGAAAAGCTGATCCTGTACAATGAAAGTCTGGGAGCGGAAAGCAGAGGAATGACCGTGGTTTCTACAGGAGCCCAGTACGATCTGGTGATACGCCTGAATGGAAAGATCCTGTATGAATATAAGGAGGCCATGTTTTCCAAAAATGTGCAGATGCGTTCCAAGGTGCAGTGCATCGCCGCTCTGGGTAATGACACAGAGGGAAAAGTCCTGACGTTCAGCTATTCTGCGCCTCAGAGAGGAAAATATGTTATAGAGCCGGTATGCATAGGAACCGGAAGTGCAATAGCCTGGTATCAGATCAGAAAAGCAGCCATTCCTTTAGGGGCGGCAACGATCATGATCGTATTAAGTATGATCGCCCTGTGCATCTGCATCTATATGAGAATAAGGCAGATGCCGGACAGACGGTTCCGGGATGTGGCACTGTTCCTTATGATGTGCAGTATCTGGCTGGTGACGGACTCATCACTGGCACAAAGCTACAGCAGATGCCCCGAAGTATTATGTCTCATTTCTTTTTATATGTTCATGCTGCTAGCAGTTCCGATGTTGCGTTTTTTGCAGAATATCGGAAACATGAAAAAATACAGGCTCCTGGATCTTGGAATCTTTACATTTTATCTGAATGCTGTTTTACAGGGAGTTCTGGTGATCCTGGGAGTCTTTGAATTTAAGGATATGCTGTTTGTAACACATATCCTGCTGTTTGTGTGGGTCCTGATATCAGCGGTACTTCTGATCCGGGAGTACCGGAAGCATAAACAGCGTGAGATACATCTGCTTCTCATTGCATATATCATCGTGGGAACAAGTGGTATCATAGCGCTGATCCTGTACTGGCTGTTCGAGATTTCCTACTATGGATCCATTTTTGAATTGGGAAATCTTGTGTTTCTTGTGCTGGTCATTGCAGACGCAGTCATGATGATGGCAGACAATGTCCGTTACCGTCTGGAATCCCAGGCTTACGAACGACTGTCCAGAGAGGATGGGATGACAGGACTTGAGACGAGAGCCAATTTTGAGAAAAAACTGGAAAGTATTTCCGCAGATATGGGCAGATACCGGGATATCCTTCTTATGTATATCGATATCGATCAGCTTCGCGTGATCAACGAAGAATACGGACGGGCTGCAGGAGACGAGATGGTGGTGATCTCGGCCAGATGTGTGGAGAACGTTTTCCGGGAAAAAGGAACCTGCTACCGCATCGGCGGGGATGAATTTGCGGTTCTGGTCTATGAGCCGGAAGTACCGGACGAATTCTGGCCGGAACGCCTGAAAGAAGAGCTCCGGAATATTGGGAGAGGATGCAGACATCGTTTTTCGTTATCTCTGGGATACAGCCATCTGCGGAATAAGGATGGTTCTCTGAAATCCATAGGAGAATGGAAATATGAGGCAGACAGGAAGCTTTATGAGAACAAAAAGAAGGAGGATTTGAAAAATGGAGTATATTAACTGTTTTCAGATCACATCCCTTGTTCTGGTGACGATGATCGCGATACATTATTTTTCTCATAAAAGACTGAACAATGCGGAAAACAGGAATTTTGTATGTTTTCTGGCTTTCAGCGGCGTTTACGTGCTGCTGGATATGCTGAGTGCGGTGATCGCGGGAGGCGGCAGCAGCGAAGTCTGCAGAATGTCAGCGCTGGTCCTGACGCTCTATTATTTCTGTGATGTCATACTTACCTATGGGCTTTTCTGCTACATTCGGATCATCACCGGAAGACAGAAGGAGAAGTATAAATGGCTGAAAACCGGCTGGGTGGTCCTGCCGGCTGCAATGCTGCTGGCAGTTACAGCAAACTTACGGACGGGATGGCTTTTTTATTTTGACCAGGAAGGTAGATTTATCCGGGGAAGTTTTCATTTTCTGCTCTATGGATATGTATTCTTTTTTATGCTGGTGATCGTTGCATTTATGTTACTTTATGGAAAAACAGCAGAAAAAGAAATACGGCGCACCATATGGAGATTTTGGTTTATCGAAGCAGCCTGCCTGTTTCTCCAGATTGCCGCGGAAAGAATACTGCTTACCGGCTTCGGACTTTCTGTAGGACTTTGGCTGATCTATCTTACTATGAACAATCCAGGTGAATATACGGACAGTATGACAGGTTTATTTGACAAACAGTATTTTGACAAATGGATCGGAGAAAAGCTCTATCGAAAAGAAAGCTTTCATCTGCTTGCTGTGGATGCCCGCAATATGAAGCAGATCAACCGGATCTACGGTACCAGAGTGGGAGATCAGCTGCTGATCCGGGCGGCGAAGGGATTTCGGGAGATCACGGATTCAGTGCAGATCTTTCGTATCACAGGCAATTGCTTTCTGGCAGTGCTGGACTCGCTGACAGATTATGAAAAAGCCAGAGATGGCATAGAAGAATTTCTGAAAAAGCCGTTTTTTATCGAAAACGAAAAGGTGTCGTTCCATGCTGCGATCTGCGGGATCATGAATGCGGAAAAACTGGAAAAAGAGGATAGTATTCTTTCTTATATTGAATATATGATCTCTCTGATACAGAACCGTCAGGATACGGTCCTGATTCAGTCGGACAGCAAGATCCTGGAGGGCTTCCGCTATGAACAGGAAGTGGAGCATTTTCTTCAGAAGGCTGTGAAAGAGGATCTGTTTGAAGTATATTATCAGCCGGTATATTCTATAAAAAACCAGGATTTTATTACTCTGGAGGCACTGAGCCGGCTGAAACATCCTGCTCTGGGAATGATCCCGCCGGATGTGTTTATCGGGATCGCGGAAAAACAGGGAATGATCTCGGCAGTGGGATGTCTTCAGCTTCACAAGGTCTGCCGTTTTATAAAAGAACATGAATATATCATGAAGAAGATCCGGAATGTGAAATTCAATCTTTCTCCTTCCGAATTGATGAAACCCGGATACAGCCATGTGCTTATCGGGATCATACAGGGGTATGGATTAGATCCGGGATATTTTCAGTTTGAGATCACGGAAAACGTGGCAACCGAATACAGCGAAAGCTTCTGCACAGCCATTGATGATTTTGCAGAAGTGGGAATCCACATGTGCCTAGATGATTTTGGTTCCGGTTATGCAAATCTGAACGCAGTTCTTCGAATTCCGTTTTCAGCAGTAAAAATGGACCGTTCTCTTTTGTCCGGGGTCAGCAGCGATCCTCAGACGGCTACCTTTTATCGCAGCATTGTCATGATCCTGCAGCATATGGGATATAAGGTGATCGCAGAAGGCGCTGAGACCGAAAAGGAGGTAAAGCTTCTGGAAAAATGGGGTGTGGATATGATACAGGGATATTATTTTTCCAGGCCCCTGTGCGAGGAGAAGCTTCTGGAAAAAATTTCCTGAAATGATCAGAAACAGGCGGAAAACATGCTTTTATAAAAAGCAGGGTTTTCCGCCTATTGTATTCTGGCAGACACAAATTGCTTGAAGTTTACAGATACTTTTGATAGAATAGATAGGCTGTGGCGGCTGAAGAAAGCGATTTTTCGGAAGATCGGTTCCTTGAACTGCCACGCGTATCTTTTGGAAAAATTGCAGAGAAAAGATGATCATGTGGACTTTACAAGTACATATATTTTGAGTATAATACAAACAAACGTTCGAGTATAAAAAGAAAGGAATCAGTGGAATGGCAAAAAAAGACACTTATGATGCGGGCAGTATCTCTGTCCTGGAGGGCCTCGAGGCCGTGCGAAAGCGCCCCGGTATGTACATCGGAAGCGTATCCAGAAAGGGACTGAACCATCTGATATATGAGATCGTAGACAATGCGGTGGATGAGCACCTTGCAGGGTACTGCAGCCGTATCCATGTAGTTCTTGAGAAGGACGGTTCCTGTACAGTAGAGGATAATGGACGAGGAATCCCGGTGGATATGCATGCCAAGGGAATATCTGCGGAGCGTCTTGTTTTTACAACCCTTCATGCAGGTGGTAAGTTTGACAATTCCGCATATAAGACAAGCGGCGGACTTCATGGTGTAGGTTCTTCCGTAGTGAACGCATTATCTACGTATCTGGATATTAAGATCAGCCGTGATGGCTATATACATCATGACCACTATGAGAGAGGAATCCCTACCATTGAACTGGAAGCAGGATTGCTCCCCAAATTAGGGAAGACCAGAGGTACCGGAACCTGTGTGAATTTCCTTCCGGATTCGGAGATTTTTGAGAAAACAAGATTCGGAGCAGCGGATGTAAAGAGCCGTCTCCATGAGACTGCCTATCTGAATCCGGAGCTTACCATCCATTTTGAGGATCGAAGAGGGGACGCTCCCGAGGATATTGAGTATCATGAGCCGGAGGGAATCGTAGGCTTTATCCGTGACCTTAACAAGAATGCACAGCCTCTCCATGATCCGGTTTATTTTAAAGGAGAGGCAGACGGGATCCAGGTGGAGGTTGCTTTTCAGTTTACCAATGAGTTCCGTGAGAACGTTCTAGGATTCTGCAATAATATCTACAATGCAGAGGGAGGAACTCATCTGACCGGATTTAAGACTACCTTCACAACGGTAATGAACACCTACGCACGTGAGATCGGTGTACTGAAGGATAAAGACCCCAACTTTACAGGTGCAGATATCCGAAACGGAATGACTGCTGTAGTCTCCATCAAGCATCCGGCACCCCGCTTTGAGGGACAGACCAAGACCAAGCTGGACAACCAGGACGCATCCAGAGCCACCGGCAAGGTAGCAGGAGAACAGCTGGTACTGTTTTTTGACCGAAATCTGGAAACACTGAAGATCGTCCTTTCCTGTGCGGAAAAGGCGGCCAAGATCCGTAAGACCGAGGAGCGTGCCAAGACAAACCTTCTTACCAAACAGAAATATTCTTTTGATTCCAACGGCAAGCTGGCCAACTGTGAGAAGAAGGATCCGTCACTGTGTGAGATCTTTATCGTAGAGGGAGATTCCGCCGGCGGTTCGGCCAAGACAGCCAGAGACCGTAACTATCAGGCGATCCTTCCGATCCGCGGTAAGATCCTCAACGTAGAGAAGGCTACCATCGACAAGGTGCTGGCCAACGCAGAGATCAAGACTATGATCAATGCCTTTGGCTGCGGCTTTTCCGAAGGCTACGGAAATGATTTTGATATCACAAAGCTTCGTTATGACAAGATCGTGATCATGGCCGATGCGGATGTGGATGGTGCTCATATCTCTACTCTGCTTCTGACTTTGTTTTACCGTTTTATGCCGGAGCTTATCTATGAGGGACATGTGTATATTGCCATGCCACCTCTTTATAAGGTAATGCCGAAGAAGGGGCAGGAGGAATATCTCTACGATGACAAGGCTCTTGAGAAATACCGTAAGAGCCATAAACCGGGAAGCTTCACACTCCAGAGATACAAAGGTCTCGGTGAGATGGACGCCCAGCAGCTCTGGGAGACTACCCTGAACCCTGAGACAAGAATGATGAAGCGTGTGGAGATCGAAGATGCCCGCATGGCCTCCGATGTGACAGAGATCCTGATGGGAAGCGATGTTCCGCCACGTAAGGCCTTTATCTATGAGCATGCAACAGATGCAGAGCTGGATATTTGATTGGGAGAATAAACTATGAATACGAAACAGGACAATATCATCCGCACCGATTATGCGGAGATCATGCAGAAATCATATATCGATTACGCCATGAGCGTTATCATTTCCAGAGCACTGCCGGATGTACGTGACGGACTGAAGCCGGTACAGCGCCGTACCCTTTACGATATGTATGAGCTTGGCATCCGCTACGACCGCCCGTACCGTAAATGTGCCCGTATCGTAGGAGATACCATGGGTAAATATCATCCCCACGGTGACAGCTCCATTTATGATGCGCTTGTAGTCATGGCGCAGGAATTTAAGAAGGGCCGTACACTGGTGGACGGACATGGAAACTTTGGTTCCATCGAGGGAGACGGAGCCGCAGCCATGCGATACACAGAGGCCCGTCTGGAGAAGCTGACCCAGGAGGTTTTTCTGGAAGATCTGGATAAGAACGTTGTGGACTTTATGCCGAACTTTGATGAAACAGAGAAGGAGCCGGTAGTACTTCCGGTGCGTATTCCAAACCTCCTTGTAAACGGAGCAGATGGAATCGCCGTTGGTATGGCTACCAGCATCCCGCCGCATAACTTGGGCGAAGTGGTGGATGCTGTGAAGGCATACATGAAGAATAATGATATCAGCACCCGTGGGCTGATGCGTTATCTCAAGGGCCCGGATTTTCCGACAGGTGGTATCGTAGTAAATAAGGACGACCTTGTAAAGATCTATGAATCTGGAACAGGTAAGCTCCGTATCCGTGGACGGGTGGAAATAGAGAAGCTGAAGGGCGGTCGCCAGCAGCTGGTGATCACAGAGATTCCTTACACCATGATTGGTGCAAACATCGGAAAATTCCTTAATGATATCGCAACCCTGGTAGAGACCAAGAAGACCACAGATATCGTGGATATTTCCAACCAGTCCTCCAAAGAGGGGATCCGTATCGTTCTGGAACTGAAGCGCGATGCAGACGTGGAGAACCTTACCAACATGCTCTATAAGAAGACCCGACTGGAGGATACCTTCGGTGTCAACATGCTGGCAGTTGCAGACGGAAGACCGGAAACACTGGGACTGAAGCAGATCATTGCTCACCATGTGGACTTTGTATTTGAAGTAAATTCCAGAAAATATACAACCCTTCTTGCCAAGGAACAGGAGAAACGGGAGATCCAGGAAGGCCTTATCAAAGCCTGCGATGTCATTGATCTGATCATCGAGATCCTCCGTGGCAGCAAGAGCCGTGACCAGGTAAAGAAATGTCTGACCGACGGTATCACAGAAGGGATTAAATTCAAGACCAAGACATCCGAAAAAGCGGCAAAATCCTTGAAATTCACAGAAAAACAGGCCGCAGCTATCCTGGACATGCGTCTTTACAAGCTGATCGGTCTGGAGATCGATGCTCTGATGAAGGAGCATGAGGAAACCATGAAGAACATTGCTGCTTATGAGGATATCCTGAATAATTATGACTCCATGGCAGCAGTGATCATGGGTGAACTGGATCAGATCAAGAAGGAATACGGCAGTAAGCGTAAGACTTCCATTGAAAACGCAGAGGAAGCTGTTTATGAGGAGAAGAAGATGGAAGAGACCGAAGTCTGCTTCCTGATGGATCGTTTCGGATATATGCGTCTCATTGACAAGAATGCCTACGAGCGTAATAAGGATGCCGCTCATGCAGAGAGCCGCTATGTCTTTACCTGCATGAATACGGACAAGATCTGTATCTTTACAGATACCGGCAAGCTCCACACAGTGAAGGCAGAGGATATCCCGCTGGTACGTTTCCGTGATAAAGGTGTTCCGGCAGATAATCTGGGTAATTATGACAGTACTTCCGAGCAGATCCTTTATGTGGCACCGCTGAGTCAGGTAGCAGCCTCCACAGTGCTCTTTGTTACAGAGAATGGCATGTGCAAGCTGGTAAAAGGAGAAGAGTTCCGTGCTTCCAAGCGTACCATTGTTTCCACCAAGCTTGCAGAGGATGACCGCCTTGTATTCGTAGGAGCAGCCGATGAGATGGATCAGGTTGTGTTCCAGTCTGAAAAGGGTTACTTTCTCCGTATCATGAAAACCGAGATCTCCGTCATTAAGAAAAACGCTATGGGTGTCCGCGGCATGAAGCTTACCGGCGAAGACCGCATTCACCACGCCTATCTTTTGGAAAGCAGGCAGGAGTATGCCATTACCTACCACGACAAAACATATGTACTTAACAAAGTCAAACTCGCCAAGCGAGACACCAAAGGTGTGAAGCCGAGAATCTGATCACCACCCCGCCATCCATCTCACAGCCTACGGTGATCTGGCTGGAACTGACCATTCGTGAGATGCACGCTCATTCCCGGTTTGACGGGCAGATATGAGGGGAAGGCTCTCCTCCCTGAAATACGTAGACAAAGGTCAGCTCTACGAAGCCACCATCCTCAAGTCCCTGAAAGAAGACACCACCCGCCGCACTGTAGTCCTGGTATCCCACAGAGTCTCCACTATGAATGTGGTGTATGAGATGGAGAATGGGAGATTATCATAAGAGATGGCGCTTTGGATACATTGATATAGATGAACTAAAGCAGTATAATATATAACTTGTAGTGAGGGTACGGTGTTGTAAATGGAAGAGAAGAAGATGAATTATATTGCACATTGTGATGGTGAACGTGAACAAAGTATATTAGAGCATTTGCAGGGAACGGCAGAAAAAGCAAAAGATTTTGCAGAAGTTTTTGAAAAAGGAGATTGGGGATATTGCTGTGGAATGCTGCATGATATCGGAAAATATAGCGATAAATTTCAACGTCGGATTCGTGGAGAAGAAATAAAAGTGGATCATGCAACAGCAGGAGCAAGAGTTTGCATGGAATTGGGTGGGATGTATCCGTTTTTGGAGATGTGTATTGCGGGACATCATGCTGGCTTATCCGATTATGGCGTCAGCACAGATACAGGAAATTCATCTACTACACTTGGAAGAAGAAAGAAGAAAATAGAAGATTTTTATGCATACAAAAAAGAAGTGAAGATTCCAGAGTTAAAAACATCACCAGTTAATGTAGAGAAAACGAAGGATTTAAATTTTTCTTTAAGTATGTTTACGAGAATGATGTATTCTTGTCTTGTCGATGCCGATTTTCTTGATACAGAAGAATTTATGACAGAAGAAAGATCGGGACGACAGCAGGGGCAAGAGATACAGGTGCTTCTGGATAAATTGGAAAAATATATAACAGAGTGGCTGAAAAATACAGAAACAGAAAGTGTAAATGGCAGAAGAACAGAGATTTTAAAAGCTTGCCTGGAAAACGGAGAGAGAGAAAAAGGCCTTTTTCGGCTGACGGTTCCGACTGGTGGAGGTAAAACGGTTGCATCGCTTGCATTTGCATTAAGGCATGCAGTTAAGCATCACATGAAACGTATTATTTATGTGATACCTTATACCAGTATTATCGAACAAAATGCAGCAGTTTTTCGAAGGATATTAGGAGATGAAAATGTTCTGGAAAATCATTGCAACATAGATTATGAGGAAGCAGAAGAACTGAAACCTATGCAGCTTGCTTCTGAAAACTGGGATAAACCAGTAGTAGTTACAACGAATGTACAATTTTTTGAATCCTTGTTTTCAAATAAATCTTCAAAATGCAGAAAATTACATAATATGGCAAATAGTGTGATCATATTTGATGAAGCACAGATGTTGCCAAATGACTATTTGAAACCCTGTCTGACAGCAATTGAAGAACTGGTGATAAATTATAAGGTGAGTGCAGTATTATGTACAGCTACACAACCGGCATTGGATGCTTTTTTTTGCAATATAAAGCAGATTACTGAGCTTTGTCCAAGGACAGAGGAACAGTTTGAGTTTTTTAAAAGAGTTCACTTTGAAAACGATGGAAAATTGTCAGAAGAAGACGTGGAAGAATGTCTGTTAAGAGAAACACAGGCATTATGCATTGTGAATACAAAAAAGAAAGCTCAAAAAATTTATAATGCTATGAGAGAAGATGGCGTTTATCATTTATCTACGAGCATGTATCCAAAACATAGAAAGCGTATGTTAAAGCAGATAAAAGAACGATTGAGAGAAGGGAAAAAGTGCATTGTAATTTCAACAAGTCTGGTAGAGGCAGGAGTAGATCTTGATTTTTATACAGTATACAGACAGCTTTCAGGAATAGATTCTATCATTCAGGCGGCAGGAAGGTGTAATCGTGAGGGAAAACGGACGATAGAAGAAAGCAAAGTGGTGATTTTTCAGTTTGATGATGCTGAAAAAGTTCCAGGGCAGAGACAGCAGATGGATGTTTCGAAAGCGCTGCTTGCGAATGAATGTAAAATTGAAGATATGCAGACTGTAACAAGATACTTTGAAATGCTTTATCATATGCGAGGTGAAAGTTTGGATAAAAAGAAAATCTGCGAAGAGTTTAATGGGGGATGGCATCATTTTGCTACAGTGGAAAGAGAGTTTAAACTGATAGATGAAAACACGGTAACCGTTTTTGTAAATCAGGAAGAAGATGCTCAGGAAGTGATACAGGATCTGAAAAATAAAGGTTTTACAAAATCCGGAATGAGACGGGCTGTACAATATTGTGTGAATTTGTATAAACAGGAATTTGAGAAATATAATGATGCGGGGATGCTGAAGCTGGTTTCGGAAGATATAAAGGATTTCTATGAACTGACAGATTTAGAACAATATTCAGAGGAGACAGGACTGAATCTTGAGGTTGACTGTGGCATGGCAGTTTGGTTGTGAAAATATGTAGATTAGAGCAGGGAGATTAAGGTGGAAAAACCTTAATCTCCCTGTTCTAATTCTACACGGTTACATTTAAAATTATTATTTCAATCCACAGGAACCATTTTAATCGAATCAAGCAAGTCGCCTGCCTTCATAGGCATTAAAATGTTTTCTGACATACTATAAATATAATATATAAATAAAAAGAATTCAATAAATTTAAATGTAAATAATTTAGGGGCAAGTATTGTATATTTTGGATGAGTGTAGTATATTTAAGATGACGAGAAAAAATAAAAGAAAATTATTAAAAATAAAAAGAATTTACAGAAAAAAGGAGCTGCATATGATTCTATATCATGGGAGCAAAGAGGTAGTGGAATATCCGGAAATCAGAAAAGCCAGATTTAACAAAGATTTTTATTTTGGTTTTTATTGTACAAATATTGAAAAGCAGGCAGAACGATGGGCTATAAGATATGGTAAAAAAGGATATATTAACAAGTATGAGTATACAGAAAATCAGAGATTAAATATTCTTAAATTCGATAAAATGACGGAAGAATGGCTGGATTTTATTATTTCCTGTCGAAAGGGACAGGCACATCAGTATGATATTGTGGAAGGACCAATGGCAGATGATACAATCTACAATTATCTGCAAAATTATCTGGATGGAAAGATTTCAAGAGCTGCTTTCTGGGAATTGGTAAAATTCAAGTATCCAACGCATCAAATCAGTTTTCATACAATTTCAGCACTGGATACATTGAAATTTGTAGGAAGTGAGGTTGTTTATGGCGAGAAAAAATAATAATGCTTTGTTTTTTACCTGTAGTTTGATCGAGTACATAGGACGAACTCAAAAACAACGTCGGTGGAAAGTTACGGATTATCTTGGAATGGAAAATATAAAGCGAATATATAACTATGCGGATGTCTTTCACTGTGAGCCAATAGAAAAAGTTGCGGCAGAATTTACAGAGCAATGTGATATTCCGGAGGGCGAATTTGACAATGTATCAATATGCAGGTATGCAATTCCGGATTACTGGGATATTGGAGAAGTATATGAGAGATTAATAGAAGACATATACGATGATACAGAACTTGAAAAGGGAATATGGGAAATTTATCATTCCTGGATTGATGCACATATTTCGGACTATAATACAGATTTTTATTATCAATCACGAGATTATATAGCAGCATGTTATAAAGCTGGTGAAATAATATGAGAAAAGAGGGAAAGTGCCTATGGGAATGGGAGTAAAGGTCAGAGTGTGGGGGGATTATGCATTATTTTCAAGACCAGAGATGAAAGTAGAACGGTGTTCTTATGATGTAATAACACCGTCGGCTGCCAGAGGAATTTTGGAAGCAATTTACTGGCATCCGGGCATGAAATGGTGTATAGATAAGATTTATGTGAAGAAACCGGTTAAATTTACCAGTGTAAGAAGAAATGAAGTGAAGAGTAAGGTATCTGCAAGTAAAGTGCTTGAAGCCTATAATGGAGGAATGAAACCCCTATATTTAAGCAGTAAAGAGGAAATTGTACAGAGAGCGTCTTTGTTGTTAAGTGATGTAGAGTATGTTATTGAAGCTCATTTTGAAATGACGGAGAAAGCAAATGAAACGGATAATCCAGGGAAATTCAAGGATATTATTATGAGGAGATTGAAAAGAGGCGCATGTTACAGTATGCCTTATTTTGGGTGTCGGGAATTTCCTGCAAATTTTGAGTTGTGTAATGAAGAGGAAATTCATACTGCATATGACGATGTAGAGGAAAAAGATTTTGGATTTATGCTATATGATATTGATTATTCGGATGAAGAGAATCTTAGCCCCATGTTTTTTAGAGCAATCATGAAACAGGGAGTAATAGATGTGCGAAACTGCGAGGTGGTTCGATGATACTGCAGGCATTGGTGAAATATTATGAAGATTTGGAAAGACAAGAAAAATTACCCAAACAGGGGTGGTGTCAGGCAAAAGTTTCTTATGGAATCAATTTGTCTACAGACGGGGATATAAAGAATATCTTATGGCTGAAGGAGGAGAGACAGGCAGGGAAGAAACAGATTTGGATTTCACAAACAATGAAAGTTCCGGCAATGCTCACGCGATCATCCGGAGTTGCGGCGAATTTTTTATGTGATAATTCGAAATATATGCTTGGAATTGATAAGAGTGGTACAGGAAAAAGAATTACAGAATGCTTTGAAGCGGCAAAGGAGAAGCATCTGAAGTTGTTGAAAAATACTTCCGGAGAAATGGCACAGGCTATATGTGCTTTTTTTTATAAATGGAATCCGGAAAAAGCAAAAGAAAATGCTGCTGTTTTAGAAAACTGGGAGGAGATCACGGATGGTGGAAATCTTATATTCTGTATGGATAAAAAATATGCCCAGGATGACAAGGAAATAGAGCAAATATGGAATGTAGAAAGTAAACAGTCGGAAACAGATATAAGTGGAATTTGTCTGGTAACAGGAGAAAAAACTGAAATTTCAAGAATTCACAGGAATATAAAAGGGGTGCCGGGAGCACAGTCCAGTGGTGCAGCTTTGGTTTCTTTTAATGCACCATCATTTGAATCTTATGGAAAAGAACAGAGCTATAATGCACCGGTCGGAAAATATGCAGAGTTTGCTTACACAAGTGCGTTGAATTATTTGCTGGCACAAAAGAAATATACGTTTCCGCTGGGAGATTCTATTATTGTATATTGGGCAGAGGAGGCAAAGACGGAATATCAGGATGCGCTTTTAGCATTGTTAAATCCGGTAAAAGATAATCAAAGTGAGGTACATGGATTTTTTGAAAAACTCAGAAAAGATGAACAGATCATAATTGATGACATTGAATTAAATCCATCTCAGAAGTTTTATATTTTATGTCTGGCACCAAATGCTGCCAGGTTATCTGTAAGATTTTTTTATCAGAGTTCATTTGGAAATATTACGAAAAATCTGGCATGTCATTATGAACGAATGCAGATGATAAAACCTAAATGGGAAGAGCGGGAATATCTTGGAATTGAAGATATGTTAAAAGAAACAGTGAATATGAATTCACGGGATAAAAAAACAATCTCCAATATGGCCGCTATGGCGTTTTCAGCTATTTTACAAAATTCCAGGTATCCGGCAAGTTTGTATACAGATACATTAATAAGAATACGGGCTGAGCAGGGATGTGTAACATGGGGAAGAGTTTCTATTGTTAAGGCATTTCTGATAAAAAATTATAAAAATACGGAAGGAGAGATCTGTATGGGATTAAATGAAGAATCTAATGATGTAGCATATGTATTGGGAAGATTATTTTCTGTGTTGGAGTCGATTCAGACAGAGGCAAATCCTGGAATAAAATCAACAATTCGAGATCGGTATTTTAATTCAGCATGTGCAACACCGGCATCAGTATTTCCAGTATTGTTTAAATTAAAGAATAGTCATATAAAAAAAATAGAAAGAGATAAAGGGTATTTGAAAAGAAAATATGAAGATCTTTTGGGCGAATTGGTGAGTAAGCTAGAAGCTTATCCAAAACGTTTGCCATTGGAGGAACAAGGAAAATTTATTTTGGGGTATTACCACCAGAAACAGGAAAGTATTTGGGAAAACGGGAGGGAAAATAGATGAGCGAAGTTATTAAAAACAGATATGAGTTTGTAGTTTTATTTGATGTGGAAAATGGTAATCCAAATGGAGATCCGGATGCAGGAAATATGCCAAGAATAGATCCGGAAAGCGGCTTAGGGCTTGTTACGGATGTCTGCCTGAAAAGAAAAATAAGAAATTATGTGGAAACAGTAAAAGAGGATGCACAGGGTTACAAAATTTATATTAAAGAAGATGTTCCGTTGAATCGAAGTGACCGAACGGCATGTGAAAATGTTGGAATCAAAGAAACAGATGATAAGAAAGTAACGGAAGCATTAAAAAAACTGAAAAAAAGTGATCCGGGTGTGGATTCAAAATTGCGGGATTACATGTGTGAAAATTATTATGATATCAGAACTTTTGGGGCAGTAATGACTACTTTTGTAAAAGCTTCTTTAAACTGCGGACAGGTGCGTGGCCCAGTTCAGCTTGGATTTGCCAGAAGTATCGACCCAGTGATCAGTCAGGAAGTTACCATTACCCGTGTGGCAATCACAACAGAAAAAGATGCCGAAAATAAAAGTACCGAAATGGGAAGAAAGAGTATTGTGCCATATGCATTGTATCGCGCAGAGGGCTTTATATCTGCAAATCTTGCACGAAAAACAACAGGATTTACAGAAGAAGATCTGGAACTTCTGTGGGATGCGATCATAAATATGTTTGAAAATGACCATTCAGCAGCCCGTGGAAAAATGTCAGTACGTGAACTGATCGTGTTTAAGCACAGTAAAGAATTGGGAGATTGTCCGGCATATAAATTGTTTGATGCAGTTGAAGTAACACGAAAAGAAAATGTAGAATATCCGAGAAGATATCAGGATTATACAGTTGAAATTCATAATGATAAAATACCGGAATCTGTTGAAGTAAAAAGGATGATTTGATGGAGTATACAGAAGATGATTATTTGATGATATCAGGTATACAGCATTTTAAATTTTGCAGAAGACAGTGGGCATTGATCCATGTTGAGCAGCAGTGGGCAGAAAATGTTCATACAGCTGTTGGAAAACTGATGCACCAGAAGGTACATGATCCATATTTGACGGAAAAAAGAAAAGATACTATTTTGGTAAGAGCTTTGCCGGTTTCTTCAAGAATTATGGGAGTGAGTGGAGAGTGTGATCTTGTAGAATTTCATAAATGTGAAGATGGAATACGGCTTCATGGACATCGGGGAATGTATTCTGTTTATCCGGTAGAATACAAAAAAGGAAAAGAAAAATCAACAGATGCCGATAGATTGCAGCTTGTGGCACAGGTTTTATGTCTCGAAGAAATGTTTTCTGCAACAATACCTGAAGCAGCTCTTTTTTATGGAGAAACAAGACGAAGAGAAGTTGTGGAAATTACAGAGGATCTGAGAAATGCAGTCAAAGATATATTTGAAGAGATGCATCAGTATTACAATAGAGGTTATACTCCGAAGGTAAAAACAGGTAAAATGTGTAATTCCTGTTCATTAAAGGAACTTTGTCTGCCCAAATTAAACAAACAAGTTTCTGTGAAACATTATATAGACCAGATGCTGAAGGAGGAAGAGACATGAAAAAACTTTTGAATACGTTGTATGTAACTTCTGAAAACAGCTATTTGGGTTTAGATGGAGAAAATATAGTTGTTTTTGAAGAGGATAAAGAAAAAGGAAGACTTCCATTACATAATCTGGAAGGGATAGTTTCCTTTGGATACAGGGGCGTCAGTCCGGCATTGATGGGATCTTGTGCAGAAAAAAATATCTCTCTTTGTTTTATGACGCCCCAGGGAAAATTTCTTGCGAGGATAACCGGAAAGACAAGAGGAAATGTGCTTTTGCGAGAACAGCAGTATGCAAGCAGTTTGGATTCAGCAATCAGCCTGGAAATTGCAAAAAACTGTATACTTGGAAAGGTGTATAATGCAAGATGGGTGTTGGAACGCTGTGTTAGAGATCATAGTATGCAGGTAGATGCGGACAAAATAAAAATAGCATCAGAAAAGCTGAAACATACGTTGGGATTAATTCAAACATGTGAATCAAAAGCACAATTAAGAGGTTTTGAAGGGGAAGCGGCCAGCGTGTATTTTGGAGTTTTTGATGAAATGATTTTGCAACAGAAAAAGGATTTTTCATTTCAAGGAAGAAATAAAAGACCACCGTTAGATAATATGAATGCAATGTTGTCTTTTGTATATACGTTGTTGACAAATACGATTGCTTCTTCCCTGGAGTGTGTGGGGCTGGATCCTTATGTGGGATATCTTCATACCGAAAGACCAGGTAGAGTATCACTGGCTTTGGATATGATAGAGGAATTAAGAGCTGTATTGGCAGATCGTTTTGTATTATCGCTTGTTAACAAAAAGATTGTAAATGGAAAGAATTTTACCAAAAAAGAAAATGGAGCTGTTCTGATGGATGATGAGCTGCGAAAAAAGCTGTTGGTAGAATGGCAGAAGAAAAAGAAGGAAACCATCACACATCCGTTCTTGAAAGAAAAGGTGGAATGGGGAATGGTTCCTTATGTACAGGCAATGTTGTTGGCAAGATATTTAAGAGGAGATTTGGACAGTTATCCAGTGTTTTTGTGGAAATGAGGTGACAAAGTGTTGGTAGTGATTACTTATGATGTAAATACAGAGACAACTGCAGGAAGAACTCGTTTGCGTAAAGTGGCGAAGCAATGTACAAATTATGGAAGAAGGGTGCAAAATTCTGTATTTGAGTGTATTTTGGATAGCGCTCAAAGTGTTGCTTTGAAGGGGATATTGTCTGATATTATTGACAAAAATAAAGATAGCTTACGTTTTTATTACCTCGGAAATAATTATCAGACTAAAATAGAACATGTAGGTATAGAACGTGGAATTCCAGTAGATCAACCTTTAATTATGTAGGTGCGAATCAGAAGTACACATAAAATGCCGGCAGGATTCGCACTACAAAAATCAGAAAAGTAACATGAATAACACTAAAGAAAAGAGAGAAGGGATAATAAAAAGTAGAAAAATTATATTTATTGCATAAAAAAACAAAGAATATTTGTGAAAATTTGCCGTCGTTCCCCACGAGGGAACGTGGATTGAAATGAACCAGAGATATTTGAAATATCCCTTGCTTGCTGTCGTTCCCCACGAGGGAACGTGGATTGAAATAGATGACCGATGATGAATTCCTTTTCCAGCTTCGTCGTTCCCCACGAGGGAACGTGGATTGAAATTCCGGCTTATGATCGGACTTTGAACCGGAATGATGTCGTTCCCCACGAGGGAACGTGGATTGAAATAATCCTCTTCGGCTTGTTTTTTGAATATCATGTTGTCGTTCCCCACGAGGGAACGTGGATTGAAATGACAATATTTGCACAGTATCAGCCTTTCCTGAAAAGTCGTTCCCCACGAGGGAACGTGGATTGAAATTTTAACTGTCTTTATTATACGTCTATGTGCGTTATGTCGTTCCCCACGAGGGAACGTGGATTGAAATTTTTAAGCTGTCCGGGATACGGCTGTAGTTGGCCGTCGTTCCCCACGAGGGAACGTGGATTGAAATTTCGGATGGGGAAACAATGGCTGGGGCAACAATGTCGTTCCCCACGAGGGAACGTGGATTGAAATAGAATTTGAAGTTCCCATCCGGGGATGACCTGAGCGTCGTTCCCCACGAGGGAACGTGGATTGAAATATCGATGATCGAAGCCAGGACACAATCCTCCTGGTCGTTCCCCACGAGGGAACGTGGATTGAAATGAGGATCCGTTTATGAACAGATAGCATGGGGAAGTCGTTCCCCACGAGGGAACGTGGATTGAAATAACCATGACCGCGACGAAGTGATCGGCAAGATCAGTCGTTCCCCACGAGGGAACGTGGATTGAAATATTGACTGAATTAATGTATCAGATTGAGCTTGCTGTCGTTCCCCACGAGGGAACGTGGATTGAAATTAATAAAACAAGGCGTTTTGTTGAGGATATTGGGTCGTTCCCCACGAGGGAACGTGGATTGAAATGGTTACCTCTGTGAGCGGTGTCGCTCCGGCAATCGTCGTTCCCCACGAGGGAACGTGGATTGAAATTCCTGGATGAGATGAAGATGACCGGAGGCCCGCTGTCGTTCCCCACGAGGGAACGTGGATTGAAATTACAATCCAGAGGCATCCTTCCCGGCAATCCTCGTCGTTCCCCACGAGGGAACGTGGATTGAAATAATCGCTGGTATGACGTATACGCGGAAGACATCCGTCGTTCCCCACGAGGGAACGTGGATTGAAATGCAAACTCATATATGGACGGATGAATCGGAACGATCGTCGTTCCCCACGAGGGAACGTGGATTGAAATAAAGGCGCTGAGTACGTTGGAGAGTACACTCTTGGTCGTTCCCCACGAGGGAACGTGGATTGAAATATCAAACCGAACGGTGAGAGCCTTGACATATTTAGTCGTTCCCCACGAGGGAACGTGGATTGAAATCTTACCCCTTGGTAAAAATAGGCCGCGAATGGCGGTCGTTCCCCACGAGGGAACGTGGATTGAAATGCAAACTCATATATGGACGGATGAATCGGAACGATCGTCGTTCCCCACGAGGGAACGTGGATTGAAATTCCTGGATGAGATGAAGATGACCGGAGGTCCGCTGTCGTTCCCCACGAGGGAACGTGGATTGAAATTGAGTATTATCAGAAGATAAACAAAAAAAGACATGGTCGTTCCCCACGAGGGAACGTGGATTGAAATCAACGGATCCGCGATGGGAATCGTGGCCGGAACGTCGTTCCCCACGAGGGAACGTGGATTGAAATTGTGATGGCCTCAAAATCCGGAAGCTCAACATCTGTCGTTCCCCACGAGGGAACGTGGATTGAAATAAGGAATATGTACTCGCCGTGGCTCAGGTTGAATTGTCGTTCCCCACGAGGGAACGTGGATTGAAATTCAAATAAAACCGTAGTCTGATCTTTGAACGCCGTCGTTCCCCACGAGGGAACGTGGATTGAAATTCCAAGGCGATTGAAGAACCTGTCCGCTATGCTGTCGTTCCCCACGAGGGAACGTGGATTGAAATCAGAATGATTCGCTCAAGTATAAGATCGCCATCGTCGTTCCCCACGAGGGAACGTGGATTGAAATAACTGTCGGCCGCGGGCCGTCCAGGTCATCCCAGTCGTTCCCCACGAGGGAACGTGGATTGAAATGGAAATATTTACGGTAACTCCTACGGTTCCATTGTCGTTCCCCACGAGGGAACGTGGATTGAAATTCTGTTACAGATGCCGGATTTGCGGTGCTTCCAGTCGTTCCCCACGAGGGAACGTGGATTGAAATATCAGAGAACTGCTGCCAGGAATCCACCTGGCCGTCGTTCCCCACGAGGGAACGTGGATTGAAATAGAAAAGACAGAGAGATCTATCCATACTGCCCGTGGTCGTTCCCCACGAGGGAACGTGGATTGAAATCGGCAAGGGGAAAGGAAGATCAAATAAGGACCTCGTCGTTCCCCACGAGGGAACGTGGATTGAAATCTGCTGATTGGGATAACTTAGAGGTTTCTCCATGGTCGTTCCCCACGAGGGAACGTGGATTGAAATATATCCGCCTTTTTCCTGGCCACTATCTTTACCGTCGTTCCCCACGAGGGAACGTGGATTGAAATGGCAATGCTCTGGTGAATGTCATCGTGATCCCGGGTCGTTCCCCACGAGGGAACGTGGATTGAAATTGAACATAATCAACTTCTGCATGTCGGTGTATAGTCGTTCCCCACGAGGGAACGTGGATTGAAATCGCTTACTCCACGAGTTACAGTATACTGCCACCGTCGTTCCCCACGAGGGAACGTGGATTGAAATTATCACAGGTCAGCAGAAAAGTTGTGGTACATGTGTCGTTCCCCACGAGGGAACGTGGATTGAGATCATAGTAAATGGTATTTGTAATAGGGCTAACACCGTCGTTCCCCACGAGGGAAAGTGGATTGAAATTCTGTCTTTGCGGTGATCTCGTGCGGATCCGGAAGTCGTTCCCCACGAGGGAACGTGGATTGAAATGGAAAAGAAGCAATGTCTGGGATGCTTGCTATCGTCGTTCCCCACGAGGGAAAGTGGATTGAAATCTGGATATGACCTTAATTTTTTTTCGCATTTCGTGTCGTTCCCTACGCAGGAATGTGGATTGAAATCCCGATCACATATGCGATCACTGTAGCTCCAGCCGTCGTTCCCTACGCGGGAACGTGGATTGAAATGCAAAGTAGTTAGCTGCATTCTGGTAATATGCCGTCGTTCCCCACACAGGAACGTGGATTGAAATGAGTGTAGAAGATAGTGATAGCCTGGTTGATGATGTCGTTCCCCACGAGGGAACGTGGATTGAAATATCAACGCAAAGAGATTCGTGGAGATTGAAAGGGTCGTTCCCCACGTGGGAACGTGAATTGAAATAACAAAGAGGAAATCAAACGGTGTGGTACATGGGACATTCCCTATGCGGGGACAAAAACCGGAAATCGCAATTAATACTTGCATTTAACAGACATTGGTGTTACAATGAACGAAACTAAGAACTTGTTGGCATAGGAGTGGGCGAGAGCCCGCTCCTATTTGCTGAGAAGGAATTTGTTCAGAAATAGGCAGAAATAGGAAAGGCAGGTGGGAAGCATGAGCAGACGGGAAGAATATGAACAGAAGACAGAGGCGATCCTTACACCAATCGTGGAGTCCAGGGGCTTTGAGCTGGTAGACGTGGAGTATGTCAAGGAAGCCGGAACCTGGTATCTCAGAGGCTATATCGACAAGCCGGGCGGAATCACAGTCAATGACTGCGAGGACGTAAGCCGTGCATTCAGCGATATACTGGATGAGCAGGATTTCATCGAGGACAGCTACATTATGGAGATCAGTTCTCCGGGACTTGACCGGCCTCTTAAAAAAGAAAAAGACTTTAAGAGAAGCCTTGGCAAGCTGGTGGAGATCCGTACCTACCGGCCCATCGAGAAACAGAAAGAATTCTGCGGTATTTTAAATGCATATGATAGTAACAGTGTGACAATCGATGAAGACGGCACAGAACGTACCTTTGATAAAAAAGATATTGCCCTGATTCGTCTCGCAATCGAATTCTAAAAGAGAATCGAATCTGTAAAATTCAGGAGGAAAAAAGAAAAATGAGCAGAGATTTAAGAGATGCGCTGGACGTTCTCGAAAAAGAGAAAAACATCAGTAAGGATACACTGCTGGAGGCAATTGAGCAGTCACTGATCCAGGCATGTAAGAACCATTTCGGAAAGGCAGATAACGTTCACGTTATGATCGATCCGGAGACCTGTGACTTCAGTGTTTACGCTGACAGAACTGTTGTAGAGCATGTGGAGGATCCGGCGCTGGAGATTTCTCTGGTGGATGCACAGAAAACAAACACGAACGCAGAGATCGGTGATGTTATGAAGGTTGAGATCCAGTCCAAGGAATTCGGACGTATCGCAACCCAGAATGCAAAGAATGTCATTCTTCAGAAAATCCGTGAGGAAGAGCGTAAAGTTCTTTACGATCAGTACTATGGAATCGAAAAAGAAGTGGTAACCGGTATTGTTCAGAGAGTAATGGGCAAAAATGTCAGCATCAACCTTGGTAAGGCAGACGCAGTACTTACAGAGAACGAACAGGTAAAGGGTGAGACCTTCCAGCCAACTGAGAGAGTAAAAGTTTACATTCTTGAAGTTAAGGATACACCGAAGGGACCGCGTATCCTGGTTTCCAGAACACATCCCGGTCTTGTAAAGAGACTTTTCGAGTCCGAGGTTGCAGAGGTAAGAGACGGTACCGTTGAGATCAAGAGCATTGCCCGTGAGGCAGGCTCCCGTACCAAGATCGCTGTATGGAGCAACGATCCGGATGTAGATGCTGTGGGAGCATGCGTTGGTATGAACGGTGCACGTGTAGGTGCAGTTGTTAACGAGCTTCACGGTGAGAAGATCGATATCATCAACTGGGATGAGAACCCGGCGATCCTTATCGAGAATGCATTAAGCCCTGCAAAGGTTATCGCAGTTATGGCTGACCCGGATGAGAAGACCGCACTGGTCGTAGTTCCGGATTACCAGCTTTCCCTTGCTATCGGTAAGGAAGGACAGAACGCACGTCTTGCTGCAAGACTTACAGGCTTCAAGATCGACATCAAGAGCGAGACACAGGCAAGAGAGTCCGGTGACTTCTACGATGATTACGATGAGGAACACGAGGAAGCAGAGGAAGAAATGACAGAAGAGGCTGTTTCCGAAGAGCTTGAAGAAGCAGAGGAAGATACAGAAGAGACAGAAACAGAAGCTGAAGAAACAGCAGATGGAGATGCCGAAGAATAATGAAAACGAGAACCAAGATTCCCATGCGTCAGTGTACCGGCTGCAGGGAAATGAAAAGCAAAAAGGAAATGATACGAGTTCTCAGGACATCAGAGAATGAGATCATCCTGGACGCTACAGGTAAGAAAAACGGACGCGGCGCATACCTTTGTTTCTCAGAGGAATGCCTGGAAAAGGCTATCAAAAACCATGGCCTGGAGCGTTCCTTGAAAATGGCAGTTCCGGATGAAGTGTATCAGAACCTCAAAAAGGAGTTTGGATCAATTGAAAAACAATAAGGTTTTATCACTCATCGGACTTGCGACAAAAGCAGGAAAAACAGTGAGCGGAGAATTTTCCACAGAGAAATCCGTAAAAACAGGAAAAGGTTTCCTGGCACTGGTGGCAGATGATGCCTCCGAAAACACAAAAAAGAAATTTCGGAATATGTGTACCTATTATGAAGTTCCGTTATATTTCCTTTCAGACAAAGAGAGCCTGGGCAGAGCAATGGGCAAAGAATTCCGTGCCAGCCTTGCCGTGCAGGACGAAAATTTTGCAAAGGCGATCATGAAGGCGCTGGAAAAAGAATCCGGCAGATAACCTGCATGATACAGGCGTCTGTAAGGAGGTTTGACGATAGAAATGATAAAAGATAAATTCAACAGATCGGGAAAGGAGCAATATAGACAATTGGATACTCCAAAAACAGAAGAAAAGACAACAACGGTGAATACAGAGGGTAACAAATCTGAAGCACCGAAAAAGAAAAAAAATATCATCCGTGTATTTCATGCACAGAATGCCAGCGATGGCGGTAAAGGAAGAAGAAAACCGGCAGCAGGCGAGAGAAAGGGACCGGCACGTCCACAGAACGGCGGTCAGAGAAGCGCAGGAGCAAACACACGAAACGGTGAGTCCGGTGAGCAGAGAAACGGTCAGAGTGGCCAGAATCGTACTCAGGGCGGAAGACCGCAGGGCAACCGTCCGGAAGGAAGAAGAGACGGAAATCGTGACGGAAGAACCTTCGAGGGAAGAAGAGACGGCGGAAATCGTTTTGGCGGAAACCGTTCCCAGAATGGTGAGGGACGTCCGGCAAGACAGGGCGAGGGAAACAGAGGCCCACGTCAGAATGACGGAAGAGGCGGAAGCCGTTTCGGCGGTGGAGCAAACCGTGGCCAGGGAGGTCAGGGCGGAAGCTTTGAAGGAAGAAGAGACGGAGGAAACCGTTTCGGCGGTGGAGCAAACCGTGGCCAGGGAGGCCAGGGCGGACGTTCCGAAGGCGGAAGAGGCGGAGACAACCGTTTCAGCGGAGCAAACCGTGGTGGCCAGGGCGGCGGACAGCGTCCGGGACAGAGAAGAAGCGGTGGCTCTTCAGATGCTGTATTCACTCCGGAGCTGACCAAGACATCCAAGGACAGCAAGCGTGAGCGTGACAGAGAGAATAAGAACAAGAAGAAAGAATTCGAGAAAGGTACCCAGGGCGGACGCAGACCAAATCAGGGCGGACGCAGACCGAATTCCAGAATCCCGAAAGCACTTCAGAAACCGAATCCACAGCCGAAGCAGGAAGAGAAGAAACCGGAGATCAAGGAGATCACCATTCCGGAGAAGCTTACTATCCGTGAGCTTGCGGACGCAATGAAGATGCAGCCGTCAGTGATCGTTAAGAAGCTTTTCATGGAAGGTGTCATGGTAACCGTAAACCAGGAGATCGACTTTGAAAAGGCAGAGGAGATCGCACTTGGCTTTGATATCATTGCTGAGAAGGAAGAAAAGGTGGATGTGATCGCAGAGCTCCTCAAAGAGGACGAAGAGGATGAGGATGATATGGTTCCGAGACCTCCGGTAGTCTGTGTTATGGGTCACGTTGACCATGGTAAAACATCTCTTCTGGATGCCATCCGTAATACAAACGTAACCAGAGGCGAGGCCGGCGGAATCACACAGCACATCGGTGCTTACGTGGTAAATATCAAAGGTCAGAAGATCACATTCCTGGATACACCGGGACATGAGGCGTTCACAGCTATGCGTATGCGTGGTGCCAACGCTACAGATATCGCAGTTCTGGTCGTTGCCGCAGACGATGGTGTAATGCCGCAGACAGTAGAGGCGATCAGCCATGCAAAGGCAGCCGGTGTTGAGATCATCGTTGCCATCAATAAGATCGATAAACCAAGTGCAAATGTAGAGCGTGTAAAACAGGAGCTTTCCGAGTATGAACTGATTCCTGAGGACTGGGGCGGAAGCACCATCTTTGTTCCGGTATCCGCACATACAGGAGAAGGAATTGAGAATCTTCTTGAGATGATTCTTCTTACTGCTGAGGTTTCCGAGCTCAAAGCCAATCCGAACCGTGAGGCAAGAGGTCTTGTTATTGAGGCTCAGCTTGATAAAGGTAAAGGACCGGTTGCTACCATCCTTGTTCAGAAGGGTACTCTTCATGTGGGAGACTTTATTGCCGCAGGTGCATGCAATGGTAAGGTACGTGCAATGATGGATGATAAGGGACGTCGTGTAAAAGAGGCAGGTCCGTCTACTCCGGTTGAGATCCTCGGACTTGGTGATGTTCCTAATGCAGGTGAGATCTTGATGTCCTTTGAGAGCGATAAAGAAGCCAAGAACTTTGCAGGCGCATTCGTTACAGAGAACAAGAGCCGTCTTCTCGAGGAGACCAAAGGCAAGCTTTCTCTGGATAACCTGTTTGACCAGATCCAGGCCAGCGATCTTAAGGAGCTTCCGATCATCGTCAAGGCCGATGTACAGGGATCTGTTGAGGCTGTAAAACAGAGTCTTACCAAGCTTTCCAACGAGGAAGTTATCGTTAAGGTGATCCATGGTGGTGTAGGTGCCATCAATGAGTCTGATGTCAGCCTTGCTGCAACATCCAATGCGATCATCATCGGCTTTAATGTACGTCCGGATACTACAGCAAAACAGCTTGCTGAGCAGGAGGGCGTTGACCTTCGACTTTATAAAGTCATTTATCAGGCGATCGAGGATGTAGAGGCAGCTATGAAGGGTATGCTGGATCCTGTATTCGAGGAGAAGGTTATCGGTCACGCAGAGGTTCGTCAGCTGTTCAAGGCCTCCGGTGTCGGAACCATCGCAGGAAGCTATGTGCTGGATGGTACATTCCAGCGTAACTGTAAGGTTCGTATCACACGAGGTGAGGACCAGATCTTCGAGGGTGAGCTTGCATCTCTGAAGAGATTTAAGGATGATGTCAAGGAAGTTCGTGCCGGATATGAGTGCGGTCTTGTATTTAATGACTTTAATGATGTCAAAGAAGAAGATAAAGTCGAAGCATATATCATGGTAGAGGTACCAAGATAGGAGTGATTCGTAATGAGAAAAAACAGCATTAAAAATACACGTGTGAATGGTGCAGTTCAAAAAGAACTCAGCACCATCATACACAGCGAGATCAAGGACCCCAGAATTCATCCGATGACTTCTGTGACAGCTGTTGAGGTGGCACCGGATCTTAAGACCTGCAAAGCTTACATCAGTGTGCTGGGCGAGAAACAGGCCAAGGATTCCACCCTCCGGGGCTTAAAGAATGCAGAGGGCTATGTTCGGAGAGAACTGGCCAGAAGACTGAATCTCCGCAATACACCGGAGATCCGTTTTGTTCTGGATGAGTCTATTGAATATGGTGTAAATATGTCAAAGAAGATCAATGACGTAATGAGTGGGATGGAAACAGAGGAATAGGTGGAAAAAATGAAAAACATTTCAGAAATACTGGAAAATGTAAAAACCGTTGGCATTGGCGGTCACATCCGTCCGGATGGGGACTGCATTGGTTCCTGTATGGCTCTGTATCTCTATATCCGGAAATATTTTCCTGATATAGAAGCAGATGTTTATCTGGAAGACCGGAAACCTGTATTTGATTACATTGACAGAATGGATGAGGTTAAGACAGAAGCAGAAGAAGATAAGGTGTATGATCTTTTTATCACCTGTGATGTCAGCGCACTGGACAGGCTCGCTGTTGCTCGGAAATATTTCGATGCAGCAAAAAAGACAGCCTGCATTGATCATCATGTGAGCAATAACGGATTTGCGGATGTCAATCATGTAAGAGGCGAGATCAGCTCTGCCAGCGAAGTTCTTTACGGACTTCTGGATTCAGACAAGATCGATCGTTCCATTGCGGTTCCTATTTATACCGGAATGGCACATGATACCGGCGTGTTCCAGTATTCTTCCACAACACCGGAAACCATGAGGATCGCCGGAGAACTGATGAAAACAGGATTTGATTTCAGCAGGATCATCGATGAGTCCTTTTACCAGAAAACATATCTTCAGAATCAGGTCATGGGACGTGTCCTGGCAGAGAGTATTCTCCTTCAGGGCGGTAAGTGTGTGGTCGGATATCTGAAAAAACGGGAGATGGATTTCTACAGTGTGGAAGGAAAGGATCTGGAGGGAATCGTGAGCCAGCTCCGTCTGACTGCTGGTGTGGAGGTTGCGATCTTTATCTATGAGATGCAGACGCAACTCTTTAAAGTATCTCTCCGTTCCAATGGTAAGGTGGATGTAAGCAAGATTGCCGTATTTTTCGGAGGCGGCGGACATGTGCGTGCAGCCGGCTGTGATATGCAGGGCTCCATGTACGATGTGATCAACAACCTTACCGCTGAAATTGAAAAACAGCTTGCAGAGGAGTAAAGATAAGATCATGGACGGAATACTTGTGATCCGAAAGGAAAAAGGTTATACCTCTCATGATGTTGTTGCAAAGCTGCGTGGGATTCTCCACATGAAAAAGATCGGCCATACCGGGACTCTGGATCCGGCAGCAGAGGGAGTACTTCCTGTTGCACTGGGCAAGGGGACCCGGCTGGTGGAGCTTCTTACAGAAAAAGAAAAAACATATGAGGCGGTTTTAAGGCTGGGAGTTTCCACAGATACCCAGGACATGACCGGAGCTGTTCTTTCTGAGAAACCTGTGACCGTCACGGAAGAGGAAGTCCGTGAGGCAGTGGGATCCTTTGTGGGAGAACAGCTGCAGATCCCTCCTATGTATTCGGCTCTGAAGGTAAACGGAAAGAAGCTTTACGAACTGGCCAGAGAAGGAAAAACCATAGAGCGTAAGCCGCGCCCTGTGGTTTTTTATGAGATAAGGATACTGGATATGGAGCTTCCGCTGGTACGCATAAGCGTTACCTGTAGCAAGGGCACCTATATCCGTACACTTTGCAATGACATCGGAGAAAAATTAGGCTGCGGCGGAGCCATGGAAGAGCTGCTTCGGACCAGGTCCGGAAATTTCACTCTGGAAGAGAGCATGACACTTTCCCAGGTGGAGGAGGCGGTTGCCGATGGGACCATCGGGGAAAAGCTTGTTTCCATCGAGGATGTACTTTCCATGTATCCGGTCCTTACCTGTACACCGGAGGGAGACAGACTTCTCAATAACGGAAACCCGCTTCCGGAAGAACTGGTACAGGGAGGCAGCAGGGAAGAAAAAGTCCGGATGTATAAAAGCAGCGGAAATTTCACAGGAATATACGGCTGGGATGAAAGAAAACAGAAATACGTACCCATCCGCATGTTTTTTGTATGACATTTTATAAAAACTTGCAGGAGCAGCAGAAGATATGGAATACTTGAAGATCGACGGAGAATTTCCGCGCCTTTCAAAGAGTGCGGTGACACTTGGAAAATTTGACGGCATACACCGTGGACACCAGAAACTGGTGGAGAAGATCCTGGAACAGAAAGAAAAAGGTCTGCAGACAGTCCTTTTTTCTCTTGGCATCGGCAGTCAGATGATCTTTACAAAAGAGGAACGATGTCAGCTTCTTGAGAAAGCAGGCGTGGATGTGCTGATCGAATGTCCGCTGGATAACCGGATCCGTCATATGAAGGCAGAAACCTTTGTTAAAGAGATCCTGGTGGGAGATCTTCAGGCGGAGCATGTTGCAGTGGGAGAAGATTTCAGGTTCGGGTATGAACGCAAGGGAACACCACAGCTTCTGGAGACTATGGGAAGGAAGCTTGGCTTTACTGTGGATGTTGTTCCGAAAGAAATGGAAGGCCGCAGAAAGATCAGCAGTACATTTATCCGTGAGGAACTGAAAAAGGGAAATATGGAAAAGGTTAATGATCTGCTGGGAATCCCCTTTTTTGTGGACGGTGTGATCGAACATGGAAGAGGAATGGGACATAAGGTCCTTCTTCCCACTACTAATATCGTTCCTGCAAAAGAAAAGCTGATGCCGCCAAATGGCGTTTATGATACAGTGTCCCATTTTAAGGACAGAACCCTTTGCGGGATCACAAACGTAGGATATAAACCAACCATAGGAGAGAAATTCCTGGGTGTTGAGACCTATCTTTTTGACTGTGAAGAGGATCTGTACGGAGAGCCCTGCAGAGTGGAATTCTTTCATTATTCCAGACCGGAGAAGCGCTTTTCGTCCATAGAAGCACTGAAGCAGCAGCTCCTGAAGGATGCAGAAAAGGGAAAGGCTTATTTCCGCAGCCTCGAAAAATAAAAACTTTCGGGAAAAACTTTTCGAAAAAACAGTTTACAGGTCAGAAACCGTGTGCTATACTGTTCGAGGTGAAAAAAGCCAGTATTCAGAAGCCGGAGACTCCGACCACTTCTTAATACCCGGCGTTTAATTAAAATTTCAAGGAGGAAACAATAATGATTTCTAAAGAAAAGAAAACAGCGATCATGAAAGAGTATGCAAGAACAGAGGGTGACACAGGTTCACCGGAGGTTCAGGTTGCAGTTCTTACAGCAAGAATCCAGGAGCTCACAGAGCATCTTAAAACACACCACAAAGATCATCATTCCAGAAGAGGTCTTCTGAAAATGGTAGGTCAGAGACGTGGCCTTCTTGCTTATCTTAAGAAAACAGACATCGAAAGATACCGTGCACTGATTGAGAAATTAGGTTTAAGAAAATAATTGCTACGGGAGGGGCGGATGATTCCATCCGCCCCATTTTAACATGTGTGATAAACACAGACGGAATTACCGCAGGAGTGATTTCCGAGACTACTGAAAAGCCCATTTCCGGTCGAGATCTTTTTCAAAGGAAGTGGTCTTTTCAGTTGTTTCGGGCTCCTGTCAGATATTAATATAATAAGAAAAGGAGAACGAATATGTACAAAAGTTATTCCATGGAACTTGCAGGAAGAACACTGACTGTAGATATCGGACGTGTAGCGAAACAGGCCAATGGTGCTGCTCTTATGCACTATGGTGATACTACAGTCCTTGCTACTGCTACCGCATCCAAAGAGCCAAGAGAAGGAATCGATTTCTTCCCGTTAAGTGTTGAGTATGAGGAGAAGATGTATGCAGTAGGAAAGATCCCGGGAGGATTCAACAAGAGAGAGGGTAAGGCAAGCGAGCATGCAATCCTTACATCCCGTGTTATCGACCGTCCGATGCGTCCGCTGTTTCCAAAGGATTACAGAAATGACGTAACTCTGGTAGATATGGTTATGTCTGTTGATCCGGAATGCAATCCGGAGATCCCGGCTATGCTTGGTTCTTCCATTGCAACCTGTATTTCTGATATCCCATTTGACGGTCCATGCGCAACCACACAGGTTGGTATGATCGACGGCGAGTTTATCATCAACCCGACACTTGCACAGAAGGCAGTTTCTGATCTTCAGCTTACGGTTGCTTCTACAAGAGAGAAGGTTATCATGATTGAGGCCGGAGCTAATGAGATCCCGGAAGATAAGATGATCGAGGCTATCTACAAGGCTCATGAAGTGAACCAGGAGATCATCAAATTCATCGACCAGATCGTAGCAGAGTGCGGAAAAGAGAAACATTCCTACGAGTCCTGTGCAGTACCTCAGGAGCTTTTTGATGAGATCAAGAAGATCGTTCCTCCGGAAGAGATGGAGGTTGCCGTATTCTCTGATGACAAGCAGACACGTGAGAATAACATCAGCGAGATCACTGATAAGCTGAAAGAAGCTTTTGCAGACAATGAGGAATGGCTTGCCGTTCTCGGTGAGGCTGTATATCAGTACCAGAAGAAGACTGTCCGCAAGATGATCCTCAAAGATCATAAACGTCCGGATGGACGTGAGATCAGACAGATCCGTCCGCTGGCTGCAGAGACAGATATCATCCCGAGAGTTCATGGTTCTGCCATGTTCACAAGAGGACAGACTCAGATCTGTACCGTTACTACACTTGCTCCTCTTACAGAGGCACAGCGTCTTGACGGACTGGATGAGTTTGAGACATCCAAGAGATATATGCACCACTACAACTTCCCGTCCTACTCTGTAGGTGAGACCAAGCCTTCCAGAGGACCGGGACGTCGTGAGATCGGTCACGGAGCACTTGCTGAGAGAGCACTGGTACCGGTACTTCCTACAGAGGAAGAATTCCCATATGCAATCCGTACCGTATCTGAGACATTTGAGTCCAACGGCTCCACATCCCAGGCAAGTATCTGTGCATCTACCATGTCACTGATGGCTGCCGGTGTACCGATCAGAAAACCGGTTGCAGGTATTTCCTGCGGACTTGTTACAGGTGAAACAGACGATGATTACATCGTTCTTACAGATATCCAGGGCCTTGAGGACTTCTTCGGAGATATGGACTTCAAGGTAGCCGGAACACATGACGGAATCACAGCGATCCAGATGGATATTAAGATCCATGGTCTTACAAGACCGATCGTTGAGGAAGCGATCCGCAGAACAAAAGAGGCAAGAGAATATATCCTGACAGAAGTTATGGAGAAATGTATCGACAAGCCTCGTACAACTGTTGGGGAGTTTGCTCCGAAGATCATCCAGATCCAGATCGACCCGCAGAAGATCGGTGATGTAGTCGGACAGAGAGGAAAGACTATCAACACGATCATCGAGCGTACAGGTGTGAAGATCGACATCACAGACGACGGCGCAGTTTCTATTTGCGGAACAGACCAGAAGGGTATGGATGAAGCAAAACGTATGATCGAGATCATCACTACCGAGTTTGAGGCAGGACAGATCTTTACAGGACGCGTAGTCAGCATCAAAGAGTTTGGCGCATTCCTTGAGTTTGCACCGGGCAAGGAGGGAATGGTACACATTTCCAAGATCTCCAAACAGAGGATCAACCGTGTTGAGGATGTTCTCACACTTGGCGACAAAGTTAAGGTTATCTGCCTTGGCAAGGACAAGATGGGAAGAATCAGCTTCAGCATGAAGGATGTACCGGAAGAAGCATAAATGATGAGATACCACAATATTACCAAGGACGATATGTTAAACGGAGACGGACTTCGTGTAGTGCTCTGGGTAGCTGGCTGTTCACACGGCTGCCGGGAGTGCCAGAATCCCATTACCTGGGATCCGAATGGAGGTCTGCCCTTTACGGACAGCGAGCGAGCTGAGATATTTGCAGAGCTGGACAAGGATTATATCAGCGGGATCACCTTTTCAGGAGGCGATCCTCTGCATCCTTCCAATATCGCTGAGGTAACAGCTCTTGCAAGAGAGATCAGAGAGAAGTATCCGGATAAGACGATCTGGCTGTATACGGGTTCTCTCTGGGAAGAAATCCAGCAGTACGAGATCATCCATTATCTGGATGTATGCGTGGACGGGGAATTTCAGGTGGACAAGAAAGAGGTTCGTCTGAAATGGAAAGGCTCCTCAAATCAGAGGGTGATCGATGTACAGGCGTCACTTCGTGAGAACCGTGTGGTTCTGTACACGGAGTGATCAGAGGTTTTTTGAAATTACCTATTGGGAGTGGAACGAAAAATGAAAAGAATTGCGAAATTTCACAAGGTAAGTTTTGAACAGTTTGCAAAGGACTGGAAGGATACCTTTGAACAGTATTCAGAAGAGGAGATCCGGAATATCTACGACAGTCTGAAGCTTCCGAAGAGAGCTACGACCGGAAGTGCAGGATATGATTTTTATGCACCTGTGGATGTGACCATGAAGCCAGGTGAGATCGTAAAGATACCGACTGGTATCCGTGTAGAGATGGAAGAGGGCTGGGTTCTGAAATGTTATCCGAGAAGCGGACTGGGATTTAAATTCCGGCTGCAGTTGAATAACACAGTGGGAATCATTGACAGCGATTATTTCTTTTCCGACAACGAAGGTCATATCTTTGCCAAGCTGACTAACGATACAAGAGAAGATAAAACGATCCAGATCCCGGCAGGAACCGGTTTTATGCAGGGGATCTTTGTGGAATACGGAATCACTGTGGATGACGATGCAGATGCAGTAAGAAACGGTGGCTTCGGAAGTACCACAAAATAAAACAAAAGCCCGGAAGGCGGAGGTGTGAAGACCACATACATCCGATTTTCCGGGCTTGTTTTGTGTAGTTACTGCTTTCCGATAAATGCACTGTTTAGCTGAGAGGTGCGTCTGCCTCCTCGTCTGCACGTGCTTTTTCCACGACTGCGTTAAAGGCATTTGCGGCAGCGTCGTACTCTTCATCATCTTCAATGTTTGCCAGCATCGGATCGCCGTCTGCTGTGCGGGAGAAGCTGTAGAGATAAACCTCACCGGTCTCATTCTGGCCGTTCTCATCCAGTGGGAGAAGTGCGATATATTCTTTGTTCTCTACAGGGAAAATAGTAAGGATGGCACATTCTACCTCAGTATCGTCATCCATAGTCAGGGTAATGGTATGATGTGCCTCATCTACCTTGCTTTCGCAGTTGGCTGTACAGGAAGCGCAGTCGCTTGGTGCACATCCGCTTTTGTTAAATTCATCACTCATAAAAAAATCCTCCGTTCTGCTGCTGCCTGTAAATAAGGGGGCAGCTCTGCATGATATAGAGAACATTTTAACAGATATGACGTAGAACAGCAACAAAATATTTGAGAGCCTGAGAAAACTTTCAAAATATTTTTTGCTTAATCCGACAATGTGAGATATAATAAAAATATGACGAAAAAATGAGGAGAAAATATAAAAATATGAAATTTATTTCCTGGAATGTAAATGGGATCCGGGCCTGTATCACCAAGGGCTTTGAGGAACGCTTTCATGAGCTGGATGCGGATATTTTCTGTCTGCAGGAGACGAAATGCCAGCAGGGACAGGTAAAGCTGGAACTTCCCGGATATCATCAGTACTGGAACTACGCAAACCGCAGAGGCTATTCAGGTACAGCCATTTTTACGAAGAGGGAGCCATTGTCTGCGGCTTACGGGATCGGGATAGAGGAGCATGATAAAGAAGGACGTGTCATCACGCTGGAATTCGATGAGTATTATTTTGTGACTGTATATACTCCCAACTCCCAGAGTGAGCTCCGCCGTCTGGAATATCGTATGAAATGGGAAGAGGATTTCCTGGCTTATCTCCTGAAACTGCAGGAGAAGAAACCGGTGATCTGCTGTGGCGACCTTAATGTGGCACATCAGGAGATCGATCTCAAGAACCCGAAGACCAACCGCAAAAATGCAGGCTTTACTGATGAAGAGAGAGCCTGCTTTACCAGAGCCCTTGAGAGTGGCTTTATTGATACATTCCGCTATTTTTATCCGGATAAAGAGGGCGTTTACTCCTGGTGGTCCTACCGTTTCCGTGCACGAGAGAAGAACGCCGGCTGGCGTATCGACTATTTCCTTGTTTCCCCTTCCCTGAAAGAAAAGCTTCAGGATGCGAAGATCCACGGAGAGATCATGGGATCCGATCATTGCCCGGTTGAGCTGGATATTGATCTGTGACGGATCCGGCGAAAAGGATTTCTATGGATTTGAATAATAAAAAGAGAAAAGGAGGAGTTGCCTTGGCAAGCCGCAGATTAGGTCGAGTGGAAAAAGGTCAGCCGCTGATACTTGGCGCCAACAAAATGGAGGGCGGTTATAATTTTGCAGTGGAGGCATCGGAGGATTCCGAAGTGTCCCTGCTTTTATATAAAAAAAGAGGAGCTGCCGCACCGGTGGAGATCGTTTTTCCAAAGGATTTCCATACAGGACGTGTGTGGGCACTGAAGCTGTGCAGTGCTTCTCTGAAGGAGTTTGAATATAATTATAAAATAGACGGTGAGATCGTGCAGGATCCGTATGCATACGGACTTCACGGGAGAGAGCATTTCGGAGTACCTTACGATCCGGAAAAGGAGGTCCGCTGTCGCTTCCTTAATGAGAATGTTTCCGGCTGGGAAAATGAAACTGCACCGGCAGTAGAATATGAAAATATGATCCTGTACAAGCTTCATGTCCGTGGTTATACGAAGCTTGCCAGAAAGATGGTTTCCCATAAGGGGACTTTTCTTGGCCTGACAGAGATGATCCCTTACTGGAAAGAACTTGGGATCAATGCCATTGAACTGATGCCTGCCTATGAATTCTGTGAGGTTCCGATCAATAAACCGAAGGAAGGCAGTGAACACATCAAGACCCGTCGAAAGGAAAATGTAGTGAATTACTGGGGCTATGCATCCGGCTTCTATTTCAGCCCGAAGAGTGCTTACTGCAGCACCAGAGAACCGGAGCAGGAATTTCGGTATATGATCCGGGAGCTGCACAAGAACGGCATTGCCTGTATCATGGAATTCTATTTTCCAGAGGAAACAGACAGCCTGATGGCTCTTCGAGCTTTGCAGTTCTGGAGAGATTTTTACCATGTAGATGGATTTCATGTGCTGGGAGAGGGCTTTAACCGGGAGATGCTTCTTCGGGATGGGATCCTTTCCGGAGCAAAACTGATCTTCCAGGGCTTTGATTTTGATCATTTTTACAGAGGAAAGCTTCCGGTCAGACGCTGCGGAGCGGAGAGCAATATGAATTTTCTCCAGGATATGCGCCGTTTCCTGAAAAGCGATGAAGGTATGGTGGAGGCTGCAGCGTGGCATATCCGTCATAACAGCGAGAATCATGGAGTGATCAATTACATGGTCTGCCAGGACGGATTTACCATGAATGACCTGGTGAGCTACAATTATAAACATAACGAGGCCAATGGCGAGGGCAATCAGGACGGAAGCAGCTATAATTATTCCTGGAACTGTGGTGTGGAAGGCCCTACCCGTAAGGTTTCCGTCCGTCAGATGAGGGAACGCCAGATCAAAAATGCCTTTCTGATGATGCTGCTGAGTCAGGGTGTTCCCATGATCTATCACGGTGATGAATTCGGCAATTCCCAGAGCGGAAACAATAATGCCTACTGTCAGGATAATGCTACCGGCTGGACAGACTGGAAGGGCCTTTCCAGAAACCAGGGACTGAGGAAATTTGTAAAGGATGCCATTGCTTTTCGTAAGGCCCATCCCGTTCTTCATATGCCGGTGGAACTGAAAGGGGTAGATTATCTGACCAAGGGGTTCCCGGATGTGTCTCTTCACGGGGAACGTGCCTGGTATCTGAGCTATGAGAATACCAGCAGGCTTCTTGGTATGATGTACTACGGAGCCTATGCAAGGGAAAAAGAGGATCTGGAGGCTGCAGAGGATGATTTTATTTACATCGGCTATAATTTCCACTGGGAAAACCGGAGCCTTGCTCTGCCCAATCTCCCGGAAGGCATGTGCTGGAAAAAAATCGCAGATACCTCTCTTCACGGAACAGGATTCTGTCTGGAGGAGGAAGAAGAATATAAAAAATCAATCGAAATAGGCCCCCGCGCCATTGTGGTATTGCTGGGCAGACAGGAGGCGGAGAAAGATGCGATCATGGCACCCGTGGCTGCACTTCAGGACCATCACGAGGCATAAGCTTCTGGTGATGAAATATTGTTTTCGTATCGGGTTATATAAGCAGGGGTTGCTTCATGACCTGTCCAAATATTCCCCGACGGAATTTCTGGTAGGCTGTAAATATTATCAGGGGACAAGAAGTCCCAACAACGCAGAACGTGAGGCAACCGGCGTATCCATGTCCTGGCTGCACCATAAGGGAAGAAACAGACACCATTTTGAACATTGGGTAGACTATTCCCTTGACGGTGAGCATGTGATCATGGGAGCCAGAATGCCCAGAAAATATGTGGCGGAAATGGTCATGGACCGGATCAGTGCATCCAGAAACTATCTGGGAGAGGAATATACCTATCATGAACCATTGCAGTATTTTCTGAAAAGCAAGGAGAAGCTGTGGTTTATCCACCCACAGACAAAGAAAGAGCTGGAGGGACTTCTCCGGATCCTGGATAAATACGGAGAGGATAAGACCCTGTGGTATATCCGCAATGTATATCTATGTGATAACCGCGGAAAAAAAGTGAAAAGCCCTGGGAAAAAGCTTCGAAATCACAGATAGGGGTGTATTTTTGGCAGGTTGTCTGATATAATATTCAGATATCAGGAGGAAGAATGAATGGATACACCAACAATTGCGAAATACTATAGAGAGAAAGATCCCATGGAGCGCCTGAAGCTTCTGGAGCAGTCCATTGCAGCAGGAGAAGAACCGGAAGAAAACAGGATCCGCAAGGAACTCTGGGAGATCCGTTACAGCGATAAAGCTGAGACTGGTGATACCAGGGCAGACGGTTATCTCGGTCTCTGGATGACCATGGAGTTTAACCGGAATTCCGCTTCCAGATTCTTTGGTACAAGAAGTGCGAAGAAAGAGATAGGCAAGTATCTTAAGAAGCTGAAATTTCAGGAGCTCCAGGAAAGGGGCGGCCTTTATGAGGAGCTTCTTTACCGGGAATGCTGTCATCTGGTTCTGGTCTACATGGATCTCTGTCAGACAGATAAATCCTATAACACAACGATTTTCGGCCTGATCCACATCAAGGAGGACAGTGCGAAGGCCAAGGTCCAGAGAGACATCAGGGAAACAGCTGTGGAGCTTCCGGCTAATCTTGGAATGGAAGCTGAGCTTGGAATCATCACAAGAGCTGCCAGAGAGATCTACAGGCAGTATTATCCCAACGAAGGAAACATTTAGGAGGCCGGAGAGCTTCCGTTTCAGGCTGTCTGACTACTCAGGCAGCCTTTTGTTGCCATGCATCCGATAAAATATTCTGAGATTTTTTGAACGAAGATCCATGTCGGGTGTGAAGAGAAACATTCAGGAGGTTACTATTTTATGAATCCCAATCATCTGAAAGCATATGAAGTCCTGAAGGAAGAGGAGCTTCAGGATATTCATTCAAAAGGATGGCTTCTGAGACACAAAAAAACAGGAGCCAGAGTGATGCTCATCGAGAATAGTGATGAGAATAAGGTTTTTAACATTGCATTCCGTACACCGCCGAAAAACAGCACAGGTGTTGCTCATATATTGGAACACAGCGTACTGTGCGGCTCCAGGGAATTTCCGCTTAAGGATCCTTTTGTGGAGCTGGTAAAAGGTTCTCTTAATACCTTCCTTAATGCCATGACCTATCCGGATAAGACCTGCTACCCGATAGCAAGCTGTAATGACCGGGATTTCCAGAATCTGATGCATGTATATCTGGATGCGGTATTCTATCCGAATATTTACAAAAAAGAAGAGATCTTCCGTCAGGAAGGCTGGAACTACCATCTGGAGAAAAAAGAAGGCCCGCTGAAATACAACGGTGTCGTTTACAATGAAATGAAGGGTGCTTTTTCCTCACCGGATGATGTTCTGGAGCGTGAGATCATGAATTCCCTGTTCCCGGATACCACCTATGGCTGTGAGTCCGGCGGAGATCCTGTAAATATCCCGGATCTCAGTTACGAGGAATTCCTGGATTTCCACAGACAGTACTATCATCCGTCCAACAGCTTTATCTATCTCTATGGAAACATGGATATGGAGGAGAAACTGGAGTTTATTGACAGCCATTATCTGTCTGCCTTTGATTCCCTTGCCATTGATTCCCAGATCCGGGATCAGGAAACTTTTGCCCAGGTAAAAGATATCCAGAAAAATTATCCGGTGTCAGAGGACGAAGGAGAAGAGGATAACACTTATCTTTCCTACAATATGGTTGTGGGTGAAGCAGCAGATATCAACTTAAGTCTTGCTTTCGAAGTCCTGGATTACGCACTTTTAAGCGCACCGGGTGCACCGTTGAAACAGGCACTTCTGGATGCAAAGATTGGCAAGGATATCTATGGCTCCTTTGAGGATGGAATCAAACAGACCTATTTCTCCATCGTGGCAAAGGGAGCCAACTTAAGCCAGAAAGAGGAATTTGTCAAAGTGATCCGTGACACCCTCACAAAGATCATGGAGGAAGGTATCGACAAGAAGGCAGTAACAGCCGGAATCAACTACTACGAATTCCGTTTCCGTGAGGCAGATTTCTCTTCCTATCCGAAGGGACTGATGTATGGCCTGGATATTTTAAGCAGCTGGCTTTATGACGATACAAAGCCGTTCTGTGAAGTACAGCTTCTTGAGGGATTTGAGTTCCTCAAAAAAGCTCTGGAAGAGGGATATTTTGAGGATCTGATCCGTAAATATCTTCTGGATAATACCCATGGCGCGATCCTTTCCCTGGTACCGGAGAAAGGCCTTGCTGCTAAGAGAGACAAAGAACTGGAAGAAAAACTGGAGAATTACAGAAAGAGCCTTTCTGATGAAGAGCTTACCCGGATGGTAGAGAATACAAAAGCCCTGGAAGCTTATCAGGAATCCGAGGAAGATCCGGAAACACTGACCTGTATCCCGATGCTTTCCAGAGAAGATATCAAAAAAGAGATCACAGGACTGACAAACGAGGAGCACCATGTGGAGGACAGCCTGTTTCTGTATCATGATGTGTGCACCAATGGTATCGGTTATGCAGATCTTCTTTTTGAGATCCATGACTTTGATGTTGACACAGTCCATTATCTGGGACTTCTGAAATCTGTGCTTGGTGCAGTGGATACAGAGAATTACACATATGGCGAGTTGTTTAATGAAGTGAATGCGAGAACCGGCGGTATTGCCTATGGGATAGAGGTTTTTGATGATGCCCAGGATACCGATGCATTCCGTGCCATGTTTGCCGTAAGAGGAAAAGCGTTATATCCGGAGATGGATTTCATGTTTTCCATGATCCGGGAGGTTCTTACAACTTCGAAGCTGGATGACACCAAACGTCTCTACGAGATCATTGCCAGAGTGAGATCCAGAGCCCAGGCCAGCCTTGCAAGTGCAGGCCATTCCACCGCCGTTCTCCGTGGTGCTTCCTACGCATCTCCGATGGCGGCATTCCAGGATGAGATGGCAGGAATCGGATATTATCAGTTTATCGAAAAACTGGAGAAGGATTTTGACAGCTGCAAGGATGAGATCGTGAAAAATCTCCGTAAGGTGATGGAAGAGGTACTTCGTCCGGAGAATTTCTGTGTAAGCTATACCGGAGAGAGAGAATCTCTGGATGTAGTAAAAGCACAGGCTGCCGGGATCAAAAAAGTTTTGTTTAACGGACAGAAGCCGGAGTCTGTGAAGCAGGCCCCCTGCATAAAGAAAAACGAAGCCTTCAAGACCTCCGGCCAGGTCCAGTATGTGGCACAGAACGGAAACTTCCGCAAAAAAGGCCTGGAGTATACCGGTGCACTGGAGATCCTGAAAGTGATCTTAAGCTACGATTATCTCTGGATCAACCTTCGTGTAAAGGGTGGAGCGTATGGCTGCATGAGCGGCTTTAAGAGAAACGGAGAGAGCTTCCTGGTATCCTACCGTGATCCCCATCTAAAGAGAACCCTGGAAGTATACCAAGGAGTGCCGGATTATATCCGTGCCTTTGAGGCAGACGAGCGTGAGATGACAAAATATATTATCGGAACGATCAGCAACAAGGATGTGCCGAGAACTCCGCAGATGCAGGGAAGTATCTCAAAAACCGCATATTTCTCCAATGTTACAGAGGATATGCTCCAGAAGGAAAGAAATCAGATCCTCGGAGCGCAGAAGGAGGATATCCAGAAACTGGCAGCTCTTGTAGAAGCAGTACTTTCCGATGATCAGATCTGCGTAGTAGGAAGTGAGACTGCAATAGAGAAGGCGGAAGATGTATTCATGGAAGTGAAGCCACTGATCGGCTGATGAGAAACAAAGCCTGCTGTCCGTTAAATGGGATAGCAGGCTGTGAAAGGATTATGAGAGGATAAAGAATGGATAATAATTTTAGATCAGGCTTTGTTGCGATCATCGGAAGACCGAATGTTGGAAAATCCACGCTGATGAACCATCTTATCGGACAGAAGATCGCCATCACATCAAACAAGCCACAGACAACCAGAAACAAGATACAGACTGTGTATACCTGTGATGAGGGACAGATCGTATTTTTGGACACACCGGGTATCCACAAGGCAAAAAACAAGCTTGGAGAATACATGGTACAGGTTGCGGAGAGAACCCTGAAGGAAGTAGATGCCATTATGTGGCTGGTGGAGCCGTCCACATTCGTAGGTGCGGGAGAGCGCCACATTGCCGAGCAGCTGCAGAAGGTTGGAGTTCCAGTGATTCTCATCATCAACAAGATCGATACGGTAAAAAAAGAAGAGCTTCTTCCTGCGATCGATACCTACCGTAAGATCTGCGATTTTGCAGAGATCATTCCTTGCTCTGCCCTCCGCGGAAAAAACACACAGGATATCATTCCAAGTATTTTCAAATATCTTCCGTACGGACCGATGTTCTATGATGAGGATACAGTTACCGACCAGCCTCAGCGCCAGATCGCCGCAGAGATCATCCGTGAGAAGGCTCTGCATGCACTGGATGAGGAGATCCCTCACGGAATCGCCGTTGCCATCGACCGGATGAAGAAACGTCCGGGAAGAAGCAACATCATAGATATTGATGCGACCATCATCTGCGAGCGTAATTCCCACAAAGGCATCATCATCGGAAAACAGGGTGCCATGTTGAAAAAGATCGGAAGCAATGCCCGCTATGAGCTGGAGCGTATGCTGGAAGCAAAGGTAAACCTAAAGCTCTGGGTCAAGGTGACTAAGAACTGGAGAGACAGTGATTTCCTGATCAAGAACTTTGGATATGATAAGAAAGAAATCTGAAAATGAGTGATCTGATTACCGTACAGGGAGTGGTACTTTCTGCTATGCCGGTAGGGGATTATGACAAGCGGATCGTCCTTCTCACAAGAGAGAGGGGGAAGATCTCCGCTTTTGCCAAGGGAGCGAGACGGCAGAACAGTCCGTTCATGGCAGCAGCTAACCCGTTTGTATTCGGAAGCTTTACTCTTTATGAGGGAAGGACGAGCTATAATCTGAACCAGGTCAGCGTGCAGCATCATTTTGTGGAGCTGGCCACCCGGCAGCCGGGGGTTTACTATGGATATTATTTTCTGGAGCTGGCAGATTATTTTGGCAAAGAGGGAACGGATGAGAAGGAGATGATGAATCTTCTCTATGTGACCATCAAAGCCATTTTGAATCCTCATATAGAAGACCGGCTGGTGCGCTGTATCTATGAACTGCGGACTATGGTAATCCAGGGCGTGATGCCGCAGCTGTTCCAGTGTGCGGGCTGCGGGAGAGAGCTTACGGAGGAAGAAACCGGAGAACTTTTTTTCTCCCAGGACGAGCATGGGATCCTGTGTGCGGACTGCAGTAGGATGGCCATGGACAGGAAACGGATCTCAGCGGCTGCCCTGTATGCCATGCGCTACATAGCCGTGTCCCCCCTGGCAAAGCTGTATACGTTTACAGTACGGGATGATGTGCTGCGGGAACTGGAACGCCACATTTACCGGTATACGGAGCTGAATACAGACAAGCGGTTTAAAAGTCTGGAGATCCTGGAATTGATGAGATAGATCACTGCCGGCTGCGGAATAACCGTAACGATTTATTTTTCAAAAGCAGGACAGGATGCAATGCAAATGGAAATATCCTTGAAAAATCATGAGGATACTAGTATAATAAGACCAAAAATGTAAAAAAGCAGCTTTTTCCGGAGCTTTCCGGACGCATTTGGCGGAACAGCTGCAAGTCAAGAGGAGAGAAATCATGGAAAAGACAATGGAAAAGATCGTAGCTCTTGCAAAAGCCAGAGGATTTGTTTACCCGGGTTCCGAGATCTACGGCGGCCTGGCAAACACATGGGATTATGGAAATCTCGGTGTAGAGCTTAAAAATAACGTAAAACGTGCATGGTGGCAGAAATTCATTCAGGAGTCTCCGTACAATGTAGGTGTTGACTGTGCGATCCTTATGAACCCGCAGACATGGATCGCTTCCGGACATCTTGGCGGATTTTCTGATCCTCTTATGGACTGTAAAGAGTGCCACGAGCGTTTCCGTGCAGATAAACTCATTGAGGACTTTTGTGCAGAGCATGACATTGCCATTGAGGGAAGCGTAGATGCATGGTCCCAGGAGAAGATGATGGACTTCATCAAAGAACACGAGGTAGGATGTCCGAGCTGTGGTAAACACAACTTCACAGATATCCGTCAGTTCAACCTGATGTTCAAGACATTCCAGGGTGTTACCGAAGATGCCAAGAATACTGTATATTTAAGACCGGAGACTGCACAGGGTATTTTCGTAAACTTCAAGAACGTACAGAGAACATCCCGTAAAAAGATTCCGTTTGGTATCGGCCAGATCGGTAAATCCTTCCGTAACGAGATCACACCGGGTAACTTCACATTCCGTACCCGTGAGTTCGAGCAGATGGAGCTTGAGTTCTTCTGCGAGCCGGATACAGATCTTGAGTGGTTTGCATACTGGAAGAAGTTCTGCCTTGACTGGCTGAGTGCTCTCGGACTTAAGGATGATGAGGTTCGTTACCGTGATCATGATAAGGAAGAGCTGAGCTTCTACAGCAAGGCTACCACAGATGTGGAATTCCTTTTCCCATTCGGATGGGGCGAGCTCTGGGGAATCGCTGACAGAACAGATTATGACCTGACACAGCATCAGAATGTATCCGGCCAGGATCTCACATACTTTGATGATGAGAAGAAACAGAAATATATCCCATACGTTATCGAGCCATCACTTGGAGCAGACCGTATGGTACTTGCTTTCCTCTGCAGCGCTTACGATGAGGAAGTTCTGGATGCAGAGAAGAACGATGTCCGTACAGTCCTTCATTTCCATCCGGTACTTGCACCGGTTAAGATCGGTGTGCTTCCGCTTTCCAAGAAGCTTAACGAGGGTGCTGAGAAGATCTACCAGCAGCTTTCCAAGAAGTACAACTGTGAGTACGATGACCGTGGAAATATCGGTAAACGTTACCGCAGACAGGATGAGATCGGTACTCCGTTCTGTATCACTTATGACTTCGAGTCTGAGAATGACGGTGCAGTTACAGTCCGTGACCGTGACACTATGGAGCAGGTACGTGTGAAGATCGATGAGCTTGATGCATACTTTGCTGATAAATTTACATTTTAAGTAAATACATTTTTTAATAAAAAACCTCCGGCTATTTTCTGGCCGGAGGCTTTTTTTCAATAAGTCTGTTTTTCATCCGCCAGTTTCTTGGCGACATTCCGTATACATTTTTGAAAGCCCGGGAAAAATGCAGCTGATTGGGATATCCGACTGCATTTCCGATATCTGCGATAGACAGGGCTGTGATCTTAAGAAGTTCTGCAGCTTTGGTCATGCGATAGCTGATCAGGAATTCCTGGGGAGAACGTCCGATGGTGTCGTGGAAGATCTTACCGAAGTAGCTTCGGTTCAGGCCGCAGCAGGCTGCGATATCCTCAATGGAAATATCATTTTGGAAATTCTGTTCAATAAAAGAGAGCGCCTCCTTGATATAAAAATCACGGATACTTCCATCCTGTTTCATGCGGACAGTTTCAGTAGAGCGCATAAAGTAATCCAGAAAAAGCCAGGTATGTCCGATAAGATGAAAGGGTGATTCCTGGGAATTATGGCTGATATAAAGCATTTCCTCCATCATTTTCTGGCGGAGATCTGCAGAGTGGCTGTGATAGACCGGATGGTCCGGACTTAAACCTGCAGTTTCCACGATCTCTTTTGCCCGGAGCCCGTCAAATTCCACCCAGGTGTACTCCCATGGAAAGTCGGTATCTGCAATGTAGGTGTTGATCTGACCGGGAAAAAGCATGAAACCCTGGCCGCTTTTTACCTGATAGGTGATGGTCTCTCCTGCGGAATTGTCTGCCATCAGAGTTCCGGTACCGGAGATCACATAATGAAAAATATAATGGTTTCGTGCGGCCGGGCCGAATGAATGTGCCGGAGCGCAGTGCTCCCAGCCGTATTGGTATAGTCCGATATCAACAAAGTTTTCATTTGGAAAAACGGAGAAGAGAAGGTCATTCATATTTTTATCCTTTAGGCGTATGATTTTGTCTGGTTTCAGTAACATTATATATTAAAACAGCAGGGAACTTCAACATATGTATAAAAATGCAATTACAAAAACAGCCTGTAAAATATACTAAAAAGAGAAGGATAATCGATAAAACTTTGTGAGAAAATTAAGTTTCTCGAGAAACCTGTTGATTTTCGATAAATTCGGAATATACTAATTTTAGATAAAAGTAGTGATATAGGCGTAAAATATATCAAAATGCTAGATGACTTTAATGAAGACAGAGAAAAATTGCATTTTGGTATAAAACAAGAAAAACACTGCTATTTATGCAAGCATAAAGCTATGTTAAAATAGCTTTCAGAAAAAAGAAACCAGAGAATAAGTATTGGAGAACCCGGATAGCCATATCAGTTAAATGGGTGATATCCGACTTATCAAATAAAAGGAAAAGGAAGGAGCATTACAAGATGCGCAACAGAAGTAAATGGATCCTCTGTATGGGACTTGCCTTTACCATGGCAGCTTCCGTTACATTGAGCGGATGCGGCACAGGTAAAAAGGACAGCGGAAAGACAGAGATCGAACTTGTGCAGTATAAACCGGAAGCGGTTAAGGCATTTGAAAAACTGGAAGAAAAATTCAATGCCACTCATGATGATATCCATCTTACCATCGAATCACCAAACGATGCTATGACTGTATTGAAGACAAGATTTATCCGTGAGGATAATCCGGATATCATTGGAATCGGAGGCGATGTTAACTTTTCCAATTTTATTGATTCTGATATGCTGATGGATATTTCCGATTATCAGGGACTGGATTCGATCAAAGATGCATATAAAGAAATTGATAAAGCGCTGGAATTCGTTCCGGAAGACGGAGTCTATGCGGTTCCTTACGTGGCCAATGCCGCCGGAATCCTTTACAATCGTGAGCTTTTCAAGGAGCATGGCTGGCAGATCCCGACTACATGGGATGAATTTATGAGCCTTTGCCAGGAAATTCAGGATGCAGGTATCCAGCCGCTTTATTTCGGATTTAAAGATACCTGGACCTGTCTTGCACCGTGGAATTCTATTGCGGTAGATCTTGCACCAGCCGATGTATGCCGCCAGGTAAACCAGGGAAACACTACTTTTGCAAAAGAGTATAAGGAAGTAGCAGACCGTATGCTGGAGCTTATCCAGTATGGACCGGATGATCCCTTTGCCTATGATTACAATGGAGCCTGCACCGCTTTTGCAAAAGGGGAGGCTGCCATGTATCCCATCGGAAGCTATGCGATCCCGCAAATCCAGAGTGTAAATCCGGATATGGATATTGATTCTTTTGTAACACCGGCAAGCAATGATCCGTCAGAAAACAAACTGAATTCCGGAGTTGACCTTCAGTTCTGTGTGATGGATGACTGTGAGAATAAGGAAGCTGCATATGAAGTGCTGGATTTCCTTCTTGAGGATGAGAATATACAGACATATCTGGATGACCAGAAGGCAGTTCCCTGTAAAGAGGGTGATTTCACACTTCCCTCTACGCTGGATGGTATGAAGGAATACATAGAAGAGGGAAGGATGGCCGACTACCAGGATCATTATTATCCTACAGAGATGGCTGTGGATGCACAGATCCAGACCTTCCTGATGAAAAAGGATAAAGATGCATTCCTGAAAAAATTTGATACAGACTGGACAAGATATAACCGTGACATTATCCGTAAAGTACAGGACTATGAGGAGAAGAACGGGGAAGGAGAGAACTGATCATGGGAAAAAAATCTATGAGTGGAAGAAAGCTGACCTTTCTTCTGATCACCATTCCGATCGTGGCATTATTTTTCTGCTTTAACACACTGCCTCTGATCAAGGGTGTGATCTACAGCTTTACGAACTTTAAAGGCTATGGAAGCTATGACTGGGTAGGACTTCGAAACTATAAGGATCTTTTTACAGACAGCCGTGTTGGCGGTTCCTATCTGTTTACCTTTAAGCTGGCCATCGTGGCAACTATTGTAACGAATGTACTCAGCCTGATCCTGGCACTTGGACTGAACAGCAAGATCCGTTTCAAGAGTGCACTGCGTGGAGCTTATTTTATTCCTAATGTACTTGGCGCACTGGTCGTAGGATATATTTTCAATTATTTCTTTACATATATCCTGCCTGCATTCGGAAAGATGATCGGAAATAAAACATTGTCTTCCAGCATGCTTTCCAGTACGAGCCTGGCATGGGTTGCCATCGTGATCGTTTGTGCATGGCAGTCCATCGCAATGAATACCATTATCTATATTTCGGGCCTCCAGACAGTGCCGGAGGATGTATACGAGGCAGGAGCTATTGACGGTGCTACCGGATTCAGTAAGTTCCGTTATCTGACATTCCCGCTGATCGTTCCGTTTTTCAGTATCAACATGGTTCTCTGTGTGAAAAACTTCCTGATGGTATTTGATCAGATCATGGCTTTGACAAAGGGTGGTCCTGCACAGAGTACAGAATCCATTTCCTATCTGATCTATAACAATGGTATGAGTGGCGGTCAGTTTGGATTCCAGAGCGCTAATGCGGTTATATTCTTTATTGTGATCGTGATCATTTCTGCAGTGCAGTTGACTATCACAGGGAAAAAGGAGGAGCAGCTGTAATGAAAACGAAAGTAAGAGAAAAAGCGAACTGGCCGGTAACGATCCTTCTGATCCTTGGCCTTATCACAGTGGTATTTCCGCTTTATATGACAATTGTGATCGCATTCAAGCAGCCGACAGAGATGACCAACAGTGTAGCCGGGATCCTGTCTCTGCCAGAGAAATTCAGTCTTGCCAATTTCAGGGAAGCTATGGAGGTAACAGACTTCTGGCATTCTCTTGGAAACAGTGTATTGATCACTGTGATCACAGTGGTTCTTGCTATTGTAATTCATTCACTTTTAGGTTATGCTATAGCCAGAAACAAGAGAAGTAAATTTTATAAATTTATCTATCTCTATGTAGTGAGCGGTATGTTTGTTCCGTTTGCTATCCTGATGATGCCGCTTGTAAAGCAGACTGCTGAGATGGGCCTTGATAACAAAGTCGGTGTGATCATTCTTTACACGGTATTTTATATGCCTATGAACGTGCTTCTTTATTCCGGATATCTGACAAACATTCCAATGGCCCTTGAGGAGGCTGCCTGTGTGGATGGAGCCAGTACCTGGAAAACATATTGGAAGATCATCTTTCCGATCATGAAGCCGATGCATGCCACAGTGGCAGTTCTGACAGCACTTGGAACCTGGAATGATGTTATGACTCCATTGGTTATCATGTCCGGATCTACGGGTGGAACCACATTGCCTCTGGCACAGCTGAATTTCCAGACTCAGTTCGGAACAAACTATAACCTTGCGTTTGCCTCTTATCTGCTGGCACTGCTTCCGATCCTTCTGTTTTATCTGATCTGCCAGAAGCACATTTTAAATGGTGTTGTAAACGGTGCCGTAAAATAAAAACACAAGAAAAAGGAGGATTCACATATGGGAATCATCTACTGCGAGAAAGACAGAACGTTTACCCTACAGACAAAAGAAACTACATATCAGATGCAGGTGGATCAGTACGGATTTCTTCTTCATCTCTATTATGGTAAAAAGGCAGAAGGCTGCATGGATTATCTTCTGACCTACTATGACAGAGGATTTTCCGGAAATCCCTATGATGCGGGAACAGACAGAACCTATTCCATGGACTCTCTTCCACAGGAGCTTTCCTGCTACGGAAACGGAGATTTCCGCAGTGCATCACTGATGCTGGAAAACGGTGACGGAAGCATGAGCTGTGATATGCGTTACAAGAATTATACTATCCGTGACGGTAAATACAGCCTTCCGGGGCTTCCGGCGGTTTATGCAGATAATGATGAGGCACAGACTCTGGAGATCGTACTGGAGGATCCGGCTACCGGCGTGGAGGCCATGCTTCTTTACGGTGTACTTCCGGAACTGGATATCATTACAAGAAGCGTCTATATCCGCAATCAGAGCAGTGAGAAGATCTATGTGAACAAGGTGATGTCCGCAGAACTGGATTTTCTTTACGGAGATTATGACCTGCTTACTTTTTACGGAAGACATGCCATGGAGCGGAATCTGCAGAGAGTACCGGTGGCTCATGGAAGTCAGATGATCGGCAGTGTCCGTGGCACATCCAGCCATCAGTATAATCCGATGATGATCCTGGCAGAGAAGGACACAACAGAGGATCATGGAGGCTGCTATGCTATGTCCTTTGTATACAGCGGAAATTTCCAGGGTGAGGTTCTTAAAGATCAGTACAATCAGACAAGAATGCTCCTTGGTGTACAGGAGGAGTGCTTCCGGTATCCGCTGGAAGCCGGGGAGACCTTCTATGCACCTGAGGTGATCTTAAGCTACACAGATCAGGGAATGAACTGTCTTTCCCAGAATCTGCACAGCTGCATCCGTCATCATATCTGCCGTGGTAAATATAAGACAGAGGTCCGTCCGGTGCTGGTAAACAGCTGGGAGGCAGCATATTTTGATTTTACAGGGGAGACTTTATATAATCTGGCAAAAGAGGCAAGGAGCCTTGGTATCGATATGCTGGTTCTGGATGACGGCTGGTTTGGAAAACGTGACGATGACAACAGTGGTCTTGGGGACTGGTATGTCAATGAGAAGAAGCTTGGAGAGACTCTCGGCGGACTGGTAAAAAGAGTCAATGACCTCGGAGTGAAATTCGGTATCTGGATCGAGCCGGAGATGATCTCTGAGGACAGTGATCTTTACCGTGAGCATCCGGACTGGGCACTTACGATTCCAGGAAGAAAACCAGTGAGATCCAGAAATCAGCTGGTACTTGATTTTTCCAGAAAAGAAGTTGTAGACGGAATCTTTGGACAGATCAGTGCGGTATTGGATAATGCCAATATTGAGTACGTTAAATGGGACATGAATCGAAGCCTGATGGATGTATTTTCCGTAATGACCAAGGATCAGGGACGTGTAATGTATGATTATGTCCTGGGATTGTACGATTTTCTGGATCGTATGGTGAACCGTTATCCGGATCTTCTGATCGAGGGCTGCAGCGGCGGCGGCGGAAGATTTGACGCAGGTATGCTGTATTACACACCGCAGATCTGGTGCAGCGACAACTCCGATGCTATTGACAGGCTTCGGATCCAGTATGGCACTTCCTTCGGATATCCGGTATCGGCCATGGGAGCACATGTATCTGCAGTGCCGAACCATCAGACAGGAAGGATCACCCCGTTACATACCAGAGGTGTGGTTGCTATGTCCGGAACCTTCGGCTACGAGCTGGATCTTCTGAAGCTGACTGAGGAAGAAAAAGATGAGGTCCGCAGCCAGATCGGGGAATTCCGTAAATATGCGCCACTGATCCAGAACGGACGGTACTATCGCCTGACAGATCCGTTTAAGAGTGAGGTCTGTGCATGGGAGATCGTTGGAAATTCTCAGGAAGAAGTTCTGCTCAATGTTGTCATGGAGGAGATCCATGGAAATATGACTGTGAATTATGTGCAGCTTCGCGGCCTTGATGAGAGTGCACTTTATAAGGAACAGACTACCGGCAGGATCTATTCCGGAGCTGCTCTGATGCATGGTGGAATGCCGCTTCCTGCAGAGTTTGGGGAGTACAGAGCTTATCAGTATCATTTTGTGAGAGAATAAGAGCGTATTGAGACAGTAAGATAAATAAAAGGATCCGTCATACAGACAGCTGAAAAAGCCGATGTATGGCGGATCTTTTTTTATCATAGCTCAGTGTACGGTGATCTGATAGCTCTTGATAAATTCCTCATCCGGTTTCAGCACATTGATATTTGCTTTTTCGGAAAGAGGTTTTTCAAAACCACAGTCATCACAGCGTCCCATCCACGGCTCCAGGCATACGAAGGGAGCACCGGGTACGGACCAGATACCGAAATTCGGGAAGCCCTCACTGGTAAGTGTCAGATATGGAGTTCCGTCCGGGAAGAGGATACCGGCCTTTTGGATCTGGCCGTTATCAAAAACAAGAGCGTCTTTATCAAACATGTGAGGAGCAATGGAACAGGTTCCGTTTTCAAGGGAAAGTGTATGTGGCTCGTCAGCAAGGACTGTTCCTACAGACGTATCGATAAGGAGATAGGTAAGAGTGTCCAGGCCTTCAAAAGCAAGACGGTAATCACTCTGGGATTCGCCTTCACGTACCGGAACACGGAATGCCGGATGGCCGCCGATGGTAAAATACATAGTTTCAGAATCATTATTAACTACTTCCCAGCATACTTCCAGGTCGTGCTTCTTCAGAGTGTAGGTGATCTTCAGAGCGAAAGCAAACGGATAAATATTCAGGGTTTCTTCAGAGGACTTAAGGACAAAGGAAAGGGAAGTATCGGTGATATCCGTGCAGATAAAATCGCTGTCTCTTGCAAAGCCGTGCTGGCTGGAAGGATATTCCTTTCCGTTCAGACGCCAGATATCTTTGTAGTTACGTCCCACGTTGGGAAAAAGTACAGGCGCATGGCGTTTCCAGTAAGCCGGATCTGCCTGCCAGAGGATCTCCCTGTCATTAGTCTTGTCATAGATGCCGGTGAGTTCAGCACCGTGATCGGAAACGGAAATCTTAAGAAAGCTGTTTTCAATCGTTCGTGTCATGATAAACCTCCTGTATGACAGCATTCGGGTAATATTACCTCGGAATTGCTGCATGTTTTTTTCTATTTTAGCACATTTTTCAGATGATAACGAGAAAAATACAATCTGTGAAAAATATAACTGGAAAATCTGTCATATTTTACAAGAGAAATTACTGTTTTTTGGAAGAATAACCTTGACTAATGAAGGATAAATCTATAAAATAATTATGTGCGTAGAAAACATACATTTTTTATGTTTTAAAGAACAATAATTAGGAGGAAAATGTAAAATGGCAAAATGGGTTTACATGTTTACAGAAGGTAATGCTACTATGAGAAATCTTCTGGGCGGCAAAGGTGCCAACCTTGCTGAGATGACAAACCTCGGTCTTCCTGTACCGCAGGGCTTCACAATCACAACAGAGGCCTGCACACAGTACTACGAGGATGGCAGATCCATCAACGATGAGATCATGGCTCAGATCATGGAAGCAATTACCAAGATGGAAGGAGTTACCGGTAAGAAATTCGGTGACAAAGAAAATCCTCTGCTTGTATCCGTTCGTTCTGGTGCGAGAGCATCTATGCCAGGTATGATGGACACAATCCTCAACCTTGGTTTAAATGAAGAAGTTGTTAACACTCTTGCTGAGAAATCCGGCAATGAGCGTTGGGCTTGGGACTGCTACAGAAGATTCATCCAGATGTACTCTGACGTAGTTATGGAAGTTGGTAAGAAATACTTCGAGGAGCTCATCGATGAGATGAAAGCTAAGAGAGGTGTTAAGCAGGACGTTGAGCTTACAGCTGCTGACCTGCATGAGCTTGCTGACCAGTTCAAAGCTGAGTATAAATCTAAAATCGGTTCTGATTTCCCAACTGATCCGAAGGAGCAGCTGGTTGGTGCGATCAAAGCTGTATTCCGTTCCTGGGACAACCCACGTGCGAACGTATATCGTCGTGACAATGATATCCCATATTCCTGGGGTACAGCTGTTAACGTACAGATGATGGCATTCGGTAACATGGGTGATGACTGTGGTACAGGTGTTGCCTTCACACGTGACCCTGCTACAGGTGCTAACGGTCTGTTCGGTGAGTTCCTTACCAATGCACAGGGCGAGGATGTAGTTGCTGGTGTTCGTACACCTATGCACATCTCCGAGATGGAGCAGAAGTTCCCGGAAGCATTCGTACAGTTCAAACAGGTTTGCGAGACTCTTGAGAAACATTACAGAGACATGCAGGATATGGAGTTTACTGTAGAGCATGGTAAACTGTATATGCTTCAGACACGTAATGGTAAGAGAACTGCACAGGCTGCTCTTAAGATCGCTTGTGACCTCGTTGATGAGGGAATGAGAACTGAGGAAGAGGCTGTTGCAATGATCGATCCTCGTAACCTTGATACACTTCTTCATCCGCAGTTCGATGCAGCTGCTCTTAAAGCTGCTACACCGATGGGTAAAGGTCTTGGTGCTTCTCCAGGAGCTGCTTGCGGTAAGATCGTATTCTCTGCAGAGGACGCTGTTGAGTGGGCTGCAAGAGGAGAGAAAGTTGTTCTTGTTCGTCTTGAGACATCCCCAGAGGATATCACAGGTATGAAAGCTGCTCAGGGTATCCTGACAGTTCGTGGTGGTATGACATCTCACGCAGCTGTAGTTGCTCGTGGTATGGGATCCTGCTGTGTATCCGGATGCGGCGATATCGCTATGGATGAGGAGAACAAGAAATTCACACTTGCTGGTAAAGAGTTCCATGAAGGAGATGCAATCTCCATTGATGGTACAACAGGTAACATCTATGACGGACTTATCCCGACTGTAGATGCTAAGATCGCTGGTGAGTTCGGACGTATCATGGGATGGGCTGACAAGTACAGAACAATGAAAGTTCGTACAAACGCTGATACTCCTGCTGATGCTAAGAAAGCTCGTGAGCTTGGTGCAGAGGGAATTGGTCTTTGCCGTACAGAGCATATGTTCTTTGAGGGTAACAGAATCGATGCATTCCGTGAGATGATCTGCTCTGAGACAGTAGAGGAGAGAGAAGCAGCACTTGCTAAGATCCTTCCGGAGCAGCAGGGAGACTTCGAGAAACTCTATGAGGCACTTGAAGGAAATCCTGTAACAATTCGTTTCCTTGATCCGCCACTTCATGAGTTCGTTCCTACAGAGGAAGAGGACATCAAGAAACTGGCTGATGCTCAGGGCAAGACTGTAGAGCAGATCAAGACAATCATCGCTTCCCTTCACGAGTTCAACCCGATGATGGGACATCGTGGATGCCGTCTTGCTGTTACTTATCCGGAGATCGCTAAGATGCAGACAAGCGCTGTTATCCGTGCAGCTATCAATGTTAAGAAGAATCATCCGGATTGGAACATCAAACCGGAGATCATGATTCCGCTTGTTGGTGACATCAAAGAGCTTAAATATGTTAAGAAATTCGTTGTAGAGACAGCAGACGCTGAGATCAAAGCAGCTGGTTCTGACCTTGAGTACGAGGTTGGTACTATGATCGAGATCCCGAGAGCAGCTCTTACAGCTGATGATATCGCTAAAGAGGCTGACTTCTTCTGCTTCGGTACAAACGACCTTACACAGATGACATACGGATTCTCCCGTGATGATGCTGGTAAGTTCCTTAACGCATACTATGATGCTAAGATCTTCGAGAACGATCCATTTGCTAAGCTTGACCAGGTTGGCGTTGGTAAACTCATGAAGATGGCAATCCAGCTTGGAAAACCGGTTAACCCGAAACTTCACGTAGGTATCTGCGGTGAGCACGGCGGAGATCCGTCTTCCGTAGAGTTCTGCAACGAGATCGGACTTGACTATGTATCCTGCTCACCGTTCCGTGTACCGATCGCTCGTCTTGCAGCAGCACAGGCAGCAATCGCTAAGAAGAACGCCTAAGCAGAACTTCATATTGCTTCAAGGCTGAAACTTCAGCCTGATCAAGCATAGAAAGCTTCTGGCAGTCTGTAGAAATACAAATTGTCAGGAGCTTTTTTTATACAGGGGAAAGAACCATGAAAAAGAAAATTTTTATTATCACAGGAATGATTCTGTGTATCCTGGCAGGAATAGTTATCGTGCCTTCCGTGATCAGAACCAGACAGGCAGTAAAAGAATTTGAAAAAGATTTTCATGCATCCGCCAATTCCGGGGCAGATTCTGCGGGGATAGATTCTGAAGATGAGCCAGCTGCGGAGAACGAAGAAGTTTCAGAGGAAGAAGAGAAGAAAGCGTTTGAGCTGGATACGTATTTGGATCACAGAGATATGACTCACCGGTTGTATATTTACGACATGGATTATATTGAAAAGGCCATTTCCTTTGAGAAAAAAAGCCTTCAGGATTTTGAGGAGGTGATCAGGCAGAATCCGAAAATCCCGGATAAATTCAAACCACTTATGGAAGAATATTGCAAATGTGTGTTTGAAAAATATCCGGATGTGGAACTTCGTCCTTTTTATCAGAATCTTCAGAGCCTGGAAGTTGTGGAATGTACAGAGGATGAACTGTTAAAAGTCAGCTGGGATGTTTATTCCTGCGGATGTTACGTGAAATCAGAGAATAAGATTTATGTGCTGAAAGATAAAGAATACGAAGAAGGAACCTGGGATTATCAGGTGATCTTCCATGAACTGAGCCATTGTCTGCGGGACAGCCATTATACAGATGAAGACGGAAACAAAGTATACATTCAATTTGCCGGACTGAATTATTATGATGTTCCCAATGCGGAGGCAATCAATTCCCTGTTTGCGGTCAGCCTTTTTGATTATGAGGAAAACGATATTGCCTATCAGATGCAGAGCAATGCCCATAAAATAATGATCGAATGTATGGACAATTATTCTCTGGATGATTATGTGAATCACAGTCTTGGATATTACGCAAAACAGCTGGATGAATATAATCAGGATGACAACTATGCAACGACGATCCTGACGCTGATGGATGAGCAATATCATGATTACTACGATGAAAAGACGGCAGAGAACCCGGAAAAATATTATCCGATCTATGATTATATTTCCAACATGTATCTGGGAAAACATCTGAAAGCAGGGATGAGCCAGGAAGAAGCCAGAGGGATTATGGATGAGATGCTGGAAAAACTCCTCTTTGACGTTCCGGAGGAATATCATATAGACAGAGACCATTTTTATGAGTATCTGGAGAAGTATTATACAGAGAAATTTTCGGCTGCATAACTGAAAGTTTTCTGCTAGGGTGATTCCGGCAGTTTACGAAAAAAAGGATTCATGGTATCATGAAAGAAACAGGGCAGATCATGCCAGAGGATAAGGAGAATTTTATGAACCAGGAATCACAGACACCGCATAAGAGGCGGGTACGATATAAAGGAAAATATCCGAAGAAATTCGAAGAGAAATATAAAGAGCTTCAGCCTGAGAAATATAAAGATACTATTGAACATGTGATTAGCAAGGGGAATACACCGGCGGGAATGCACATTTCCATTATGGTGAAGGAGATCATTGATTTTCTGGAGATCAAACCGGGGCAGATCGGATTTGATGCGACACTAGGTTATGGCGGACATACGAAGGCCATGCTGGAATGTCTGAAAGGCCAGGGCCATATGTATGCCACGGATGTGGACCCGGAAGAATCCGCCAAGACCCGGAAACGTCTGGCAGAGCAGGGGTTCGGGGAAGATATCCTGACAATTAAGCTCCAGAATTTCTGCACCATTGATGAGATCGCGAAAGAAGTCGGGGGCTTTGATTTTATCCTGGCGGATCTTGGGGTATCTTCCATGCAGATCGACAATCCAAAGAGAGGTTTTTCTTTTAAAGTGGACGGACCTCTGGATCTAAGACTGAACCAGGAGTCCGGGATCAGTGCGGCGGAGCGTCTGGATACCATTTCCAGAGAAGAACTTGCCGGAATGCTGGATGAGAATTCCGATGAGCCGTACTGTGAGGAAATCGCCAGAGCCATTACCGATGAGATCCGTAAGGGCAACCGCATAGATACCACCACGAAACTTCGGGAAGTGATCGAGAAGACTCTGGATTTTCTTCCGGAAAAAGAGAAAAAAGACACGGTCAAAAAAACATGCCAGAGGGTTTTCCAGGCGTTGCGTATCGATGTAAACCGGGAATTCGAGGTTCTCTATGATTTTATGGAAAAACTCCCCGGAGCTTTGAAACCAGGCGGACGTGTGGCAATCCTTACCTTCCATTCCGGAGAAGACAAACTGGTAAAGAAAGCACTGAAACAGGGATACAAAGAAGGAATTTATTCTGATTATTCCAAAGATGTGATCCGACCGTCTGCTCAGGAATGCGCTCAGAATGGACGTGCCAGATCAACGAAGATGCGCTGGGCGATAAAAGCATAAATGATGATCTCCATAAGCCATGGCAAAAAATAAGCCATGGCTTATTTTTTGAAAAAATTACAAATTTCTGTTCTGTATTTTGGAATAATTCCATACAAATTAAAAAATCACTGTGCTATCATGTTAAACAATTACAGTGACCTGGAAAAGTTAAAGATCAGATAAATATTTTTCGGGACACCACGAATTGGAAAGGAAAAAACATGGATATCACACTTGAAACAGCAGCAGATAAGCTGGTAAAAGAAATTTTTGGCGTGAAGCCTGAAGAAACTGTGATCATCACAGCAGATGATGATTCGGATGCATCGGTTGTAGAAGCAGTAAAAAACAGTGCAAAAAATGCAGGAGCACATGCAATGGTAATTTCAGTTCCCACACCAGGGGGAGTAGGAAAAGCAGCAGATCCGGATCTTCCGGTCGATGCGTTAAGTGCAGCACTTCTCTGTGCAGATGTATGGATCGAATTTAATCATCAGTGGCTTCTTTATTCCACACCATTTGAGCGTGCAGAAGCAGAGAACAAAAAAATGCGTTACATGTGTCTGGTAGATTTTAACCCTGACCTCATGATCCGTACCATCGGCAATGTGGAGACAGAGCAGCTCAAAAAATTTATGCTTGCGATCACTGAAAAAACAAAAAATGCAAAGAACATGCGTGTCACAACTCCGGCTGGATGTGATATATCATTTGAAATCGATCCTGGCCATTATACAGCATGTGACTGCGGAAACGCAACAGTACCAGGAATCCATATGCTTACAGGACAGATCAATGTTGTGCCGCGATTTGGAAGCATCAATGGCGTGATCGTTTTTGACGGATCTGTAACCCCACCTTTTGGAACCACACCGGATGCGCCGATCCGTCTTACAATTGAAAACAGTAAAATCGTAAAAATTGAAGGAGGCCGTGATGCAGCCATTTTTGAAGAGCATTTGAAAAGCTTTGAAGATGAGGGAATGTTCAAGCTTGCACATATTGCGTATGGGTTTAATCCAGGAGCGGTTCTTACCGGCAATATTGTGGAGGATGAGCGTGTATGGGGATCCACAGAGTGGGGAATTGGTTATGTCAGCCCATTTGACGCTCCGCCGCACGGACAGGATGCAAAATCCCACTGTGATGGCATTTGCCTGAATTCTTCTGTATGGCTTGATGGTGTACAGATCATGGATGAAGGGAGAATAACAGATCCATATCTGAAAGAGCTGGCTGCATTCAGAGAATAAATAATATGAACATATCTTTATTGCAGGTTTTAAATGCACCTTTGTTTGAGAATGTAAAAATTTTGTCAGGACGGGCCGGACTTGGCCGGATCGTAAAGCGGGCATCTGTTTTTGATGCGCCATTTAAAGAGGATGTGCTGGAGAAAGATATTCTGGCACCTGGAGATTTTTTTATCACATCTCTTTTGCAGTTTCAGCCGAAATCAGAAGAACTGATGCAGGTTCTGGCGCTTCTTGTAAAAGGAAACTGCAGTGGGCTCTGTGTGATGATGGAGGAGAGAGCAGAGCTTTTTTCGAAAGAAATGCTTGCTTTCTGTGAAGAGAAGCAGTTTCCTGTGATCTGTATGAGGGAAGATATTTCTTATGCAGAGGTCCTTGGAGTTATTAATCAATGTATCCTGGAAGAACAGACAAATGTGCTTAATCAGCTGAAACTGGATAAGATCCTAGCATCGAGGACTCTGCCCCAGGAGCGAATGAAGATCCTTTTTAGCATTAATCCGGGGATCAGGGAGTACGTACAGGCTGTTTATATCCGGGATGAACGGCGGAAGATCACACAAAGAAAAAAAACAGGAGAAGTCTGTTCATCTTTTGATATATTTATTCCGGCGGATAACTATGATATCTGTATTTTGAGTGCAGATTCCAGGAAGGAACTGGAACAGCATAAAAATGTAGTGTGTGAACAGCTTTTGAGAAGCTATCATAACCGCAGACTTGGAATTGGCAGACCTTATGCCAGATACAGAGTAGAACGAACACTTCTTGAAGCAGGAGACGCCCTGGACATGGCACAGGCATCGGACCGGAGGCAGCAGGTCTATGATCCATTGTCTCCGCAGCAGCTTCTTTTGCCTATCAGGGGAAGTCGGGAAATGCAGGAATTTTATGACGAATTTTGTCGAGAGATTGCGGCGAAAACAACGGAAGAAGGCATGGAGGACATGCTTCTTACAACAAGGGCGTATGTACAGTGCAATGGAGATTTTAAAAAAACTGCCAAAAAACTGAAACAGCACGAGAATACGATCCGTTATCGTATTAACCGTCTGAGAAATTATCTTGATGTGGAAGAACAGCCGTTGCTTTTTCATGAGATCATTTCTCTGGCTGTGCGGATCGAATCTATGCTGGAGATAAAAAAGAATAAAGAGGTATGAGAGTGGAACAGGAAAAGAAAACAGGAAATGTGGAATCTGTCACATTGGAACAGGTTCCGATGGAAGAGAGAAAAAGCTGGGCAGATGTTGCCATGATCCAGGCGGGAATTATGATCTGTGTGCCCAGTCTGATGCTGGGAGGAATCCTGGCAGAGTCTATGCCGATGTCTCAGGCCATCTGGTCAGGGGTAATCGGATATGCAGTGATCGTGGCGTTGATGATATTTTGTGGAATCATGGGAAGTGATCTTGGTGTACCGACATGTGTTGTTGCATCTGGCGTTTTTGGAAAACAGGGATCATCAAAGCTGATCTCTGCATTATTTATGATCTCCATGATCGGTTGGTTTGCAGTGCAGAACGGTGTCTGTGGCTCTGCATTTTCCAATCTGATCGAAGCAAGCACAGGAGTAAAAATCCCGATTCCGGTATCAACGGTTGTGTGGGGAATAATCATGCTGGTTACAGCTGTATATGGAATCAATGCTCTGGATAAACTGAATAAGATTGCCATTCCTGCACTTGTGATCGTAACTGTGATCGGGTGTGTGGTAGCAATCCAGCGTTTCGGAACCGGAAATTTAAGTATGACTATCGAAGATCCGGCCATGAGCTTTGCAGATGGAGTTGTACTTACTATCAGTTTTATGGCCACCGGCGCCTTGAATGCACCTGATTTTACCAGATATCAGAGAACAAGAAAAGATACAGTCCTTTCTTCTGCTATCGGTGTGATGCCGGCAGGAATGGCTATGCTTATTCTCGGAGCGGTAATGACGAGAATTGCCCAGCAGTATGACATTTCACTTGTATTTTCTAATATTGGCCTTCCGTTCCTTGGAATGGTCGTACTGATCCTGGCAACCTGGACAACGAATACTACCAATGCCTACAGTGCAGGCTTAAATGCAGTTATGGTATTCAATCTGAAAGAAAGCGGCCGTTCTATGGCAACGGTTATACTTGGAGCTGTGGGAACAGTTCTGGCAGCTGTTGGTGTAGCCGGAAATTTTGAGGGATTTCTTACACTTCTTGGAAATGCGTTTATGCCGATCATTGCTCTGTTTATTGTGGAATACTGGAGCCTTGGGAAAGGAAAAGCAGAGAACTTTACATTACGTGAAGGATGGTCAGTGGCTGGAATCGTGACCTGGGCTCTTGGTTTTGCAGCTACGTTTTTGACTGTGGGAATTTCTTTTATCAATGGAATGCTGGTTTCCGGAATCCTGTATCTGGTGTGGAGACTGGTAAAAAAAGGTGATAAATAAATGGCTAGAGAATATGTAGAAAAAAATACAGCGGAAATGGTCAGATGTCTAAAAGAACTGGTAGCTATTCCCGGGATTTTTGAGGATGCACCATCTAAAGGAGCACCTTTTGGAAAAAATATCCAAAAATCTCTGGAGTACGTCCTTAGAATGGGACAGCAAATGGGATTTCAGGTAAAAAATTATGATGGTTATGCCGGAGAGATCACTGCCGGAGAGGGAAACAGGATGATCGGAATCCTCTGCCATACAGATGTGGTCAGTGCAGGAGAGGGATGGAACACAGATCCGTTTGATCCTGTGGAAAAAGATGGAAAGCTTTATGGAAGAGGAACTTCAGATGATAAAGGCCCTCTGGTGTCTTCACTTTTTGCTATGAAATATCTTGCAGATAATCAGTTGATTCCAAAAGATACCTGTCTTCGCATGATTGTGGGAACCGATGAGGAAGAGAGCTGGCAATGTATTCGTTATTATCTGGATCATGCAGAAATACTTCCACAGGTATCTATCGTACCGGATGCTAATTTTCCACTTTTATACTGCGAAAAAGGACTTCTTGACTTTGATCTTTCTTCTGTGGAATCTGTGGATGAAAGAGCAGAGATACAAATTGTGGAATTAAAAGGTGGACGTAGCAGAAATATTGTTCCGGACGAGGCGTCCTGTCTTCTGAAATGTGAAGATCCGAAGGCGGCAGTAAAAAGCATTGCGCTTCCGGAACAGGTTACAGCAAAGATCACAGATGGATTTTTGAAATTGTCAGTCAGAGGGATCAGTACACATTGTATGAGTCCGGAAAAAGGGTTTAATGCAGTTTCCTGTCTTCTGGAAACGCTGGGACAATTTGGCGAAAAACTTTCTCATGCTTCTTATATGAAATGTTTTCATCAGGCCATAGGAATGGATTATGACGGAGAGCGTCTGGGCTGTGCCATGGAGGATTCCGCAGGGGCACTGACGTTTAATGTGGGAACTGTGAATATGGATGAAAATGGAAGGATTTTTCTGCAGTGTAATATTCGTTATCCTGCATCTGTGGAGTATAATGATATTCGGGAGCTGCTGGAGAGACAGCTGAAAAAATATGGCTTCTTTTATAATGAAGTAGATTATCTGGCTCCGGTATACCATAAAAAGGACTCAGCACTGATCCGGTGTCTGATGGAGGCCTATCAGGAAGTGACAGGGGATATGGATACAGAGCCAATGGCTATTGGCGGAGCTACCTATGCAAGGGCACTTCCTAATGCTGTGGCATTTGGGCCGCTGTTTCCGTATGAGGAAGAACTGGCTCATGAAGCAAATGAATTTTTAAGCATTGAGAGTCTGCAGAAAATGACCGAAATTTTTGTAAAAGGTCTTTACAAACTGATGACAGAATATAGATAAAAACATTAAAGAAACAAACTATAGAAATATCCTGGAATGCGTTGACATCCAGGATATTTTTTGCTATGTTATATAAGTTTACATATGATAAAGCTACGGCTTAAACTGAATAGGAGAAAGGATATGGATGTGGAGGAAAAGAAGGACATTTTTGATAAACTGATGCATCTTCCGGTGCTGAATATATTGGAACCTTTTTATAAGAAACATAAGGAAGTTCTGATGTATCTGTTCTTTGGAGGGCTCACATTTTTTCTGAACATTGCGTTGTATGCATGGCTGGATAAGGGCCTGGGCATGAATGCGCTGATCGCCAATGTGATCTGCTGGGTGGTCTGCGTACTGTTCCAATATTTTACAAACAGGACATGGGTATTCGACGGGCAGGTGGATTCCGCCGCCGGATTTTTAAAGCAGATGGCTTCGTTTTTCGGAGGCCGGCTCTTTACGCTGATTGTGGAGGAAGCAATCCTTGCGGTATTTATCACCTGGCTTGGATTTAACAGCATGGCAGTGAAACTTGTTGCTCAGGTGGTTGTGATCGTATTGAATTATGTGATCAGTAAATTGATTGTTTTTAAAAAATAAAAGATAGTTATATTTGTAGAAAAGGAGTTGGATGAAATTGACAAAGGACAAGACCAATGATATGACCGTGGGAAATCCGGTGAGCCTGATCATCCGCTTTATGATTCCCATGTGTCTCGGAAATATTTTTCAGCAGTTTTATAACATTGCGGATTCCATTGTTGCGGGTCAGTTCCTGGGAGTAGATGCGCTGGCTGCAATCGGAAGCACCGGTTCACTGATGTTTTTTGTTACCGGATGGCTTAACGGACTGAGCAGTGGCTTTGCCATTCTGGTATCCCAGTGGTTCGGGGCGAAGCAATATGATAAGATGCGTCATTACGTAGCTATGTCCATTTATCTGGCAGCAGCCTTTGCCATTGTGATGACCATTGGCTTTGAGGCTTTGAATGAACCGATTCTGCGGCTGATGAATTCACCGGAGGATCTGATGGGATCTGTGAAGGGATATATGGGAATTATTTATGCAGGCCTGATCGTAACAGCGGCATATAATTCACTGGCAGCGTTTCTCCGTGCACTTGGAGATTCAAAATCTCCGCTGTATTTTCTGATCATTTCGGCAGTGATCAATGTGTTCCTGGATATTCTGTTTATTGTAAAAATCGGGATGGGAGTGGAAGGCTGTGCCTATGCTACAGTTATCGCGCAGGCAATTTCCGCAGTCTGCTGCCTGATCTATATTATCAAAAAGTTCCCGATCCTGCATCTGAAGAAAGAAAACTTTGAAGTTTCTTTTACCAGCTTCCGTTATCTGCTGGCCCTTGGTATTCCCATGGGACTTCAGTTTTCCATCACAGCGATCGGAACCATTATTGTGCAGGGTGCGGTAAATATTTACGGTTCTGTATATATGGCAGGATTTTCCGCTGCGGGAAAAATACAGAATATTATTGCAACTGTATTTGTAGCTTTTGGTGCGACGATGGCAACCTATGTAGGACAGAACCGGGGCGCCGGAAAGATGGACCGTGTAAAAGCAGGAATGAAATATACCCAGATCATGATCCTGATCTGGAGTTTGATCACTATGATCATTATGTTCTTTTTCGGAAAGTACATGACCTGGTTATTTATTGACAAATCCCAGACGGATGTTATTAATGTTTCTGTTACTTATTTTCATACGGTATTCTGGGCATATCCGTTCCTTGGAAGTATCTTTCTCTACAGAAACGGACTTCAGGGACTGGGATATGGCTTGGTTCCCATGCTGGGCGGTGTGTTTGAACTGGCGGCAAGAAGTGCGATCGTTATGTTTGTTGCAGGAAAAACAAGTTTTGCAGGTGTATGTCTGGCAGATCCTGCCGCATGGATCGCAGCGCTGATCCCTCTGATCCCGTATTATATTTATGTGATGAAAAAGTGGAGCAGGGGAAAAAAGGAAACTACTGCCTGAGTGGGTATAATACAGAAAATGAAAAGAATAAATTTAGGCTTGCAATTATGGAAGATACAGTTATAATGATATTATAACTGCGGAAAAAACCAGGAAACCGGGATTCCGGGTAAGATTACAGATCCAGAAGGGAGAATATAGATCATGGAAATCACAAAGGAAACAACAATGGGCGAGATGCTTGCATACGATGAGAAGATCGCATACATTCTTATGCAGGAAGGAATGCACTGCATCGGCTGTCCGTCTTCTATTGGTGAGTCTCTTGAGGAGGCATGTATGGTACACGGACTTGATGTAAACGCTGTACTGGCAGACATCCATCATTATGAGGAAACCAAGAAGCAGAAATAATCAGTAGTACAATTTATATTAGAACGTACAGATTACGGACCGCAAGGGGATAACGACTGTGCATGTCTTTTTGGCATGCCGTCGTTATCCCTTTTTTTGTGAGCAGACGATAAAGAGAGTCTTAAATATCTGCTTGATATGGAGGAAAAAAGCATGTATGTGATGATCGATAATTTCGATTCATTTGTTTATAATCTCAAGGCATATTTTCAGGAGCTTGGAAGAGAGATCCTGGTCAGACGCTGCGACGAGATCACCCTGGAGGAGCTGGAAGAGCTGAACCCGGAAGGAATCATCCTTTCTCCGGGACCGAAGCGTCCCTGGGATGCGAAGCTCTGCGTAGATACCGTAAAAAGATTTCAGGGAAGGATTCCTGTTCTTGGTGTCTGTCTGGGCCATCAGGTGATTGGCCACTGTGCGGGAGCAGTAGTGGAAAAGGGAGTGTGTCCCATGCACGGAAAAGTAACAGAGATCCACAACCACGGAACAGGAGTGTTTGCAGGCCTGCCTGAGAAATACAAGGTGACAAGATACCATTCCCTGATCGTGCGGGAAGACAGCATTCCGGAGGAGTATCAGGTGGATGCGCTTTCTGATGATGGTGCTGTTATGGGAATTTCCCATAAAGCATTGCCTATCTATGGTGTGCAATTCCATCCGGAAGCCGTTCTTACGGAATATGGACATGAGCTTCTTGAGAATTTTTGCAGGATCGCGGAGAATTTTCAGAAGGAGGAGTAAAAATATGTACAAAAATCAGCGAAGAATAAAAGAACTGACCCCATATATCCCGGCAGTGGACATTTTTCGGATCTACGAGAGAGAACCCGGAGCAGCGTTTCTGGATTCCTCCCTTGTCAATGAGCTGGGACATTATTCCGTGATCGGAAGATGTCCGTATCTGAAGCTGGTAAAGGACGGAGAGAACTTTACTATCAACGGAAGGCCGGAAACAGAAACAACCTTTGAAGACTATATGCGGGAATATTTAAATACCCATGAAGACAAAAATAACAGCGGACTTCCCATCGTATCCGGTGCAGTAGGATATTTTTCCTATGATTACGGAAGAAAACAGATGGGAGTACCATCCGGAGAAAAGGATCTTGTGACTGTTCCGGGGGCAGTTCTGACGTTTTATAACTGTTTTATCATAGAAGACTGTCAGGAAAAAAGAACCTATCTTGTGTCAAACGGAATCAGTGCAGACGCTGCAGCAGAAATCGGAGCGATGGAAAAAGCAATCCGGGAATTTACAGAGGCGGGGAAACAGGAAGGATCGGAAACAGGGGAAAAAAAGGAATCCGGAAACAGGATGGTCATGGAAAATTCTCACCGTGAGAAATTCAGGATCCAGGTTCATCCCAATTTTGAAAAAGAAGAATACAAGCAGGCAGTAGACCGGATGATCCGCTATATTATAGAGGGTGATATCTATATTGCCAATATGACGCAGCAGCTGACCATTGAAAGCGAAAAACCACCTCTGGATGTTTTTTATGATCTTCGGAAAAATAATCCGTCTCCTTTCGGCGGATATCTGGATTTCGGAGATTATCAGATCGTCTGTGCATCTCCGGAACGTTTTCTGAAGATGAAAGACCGTCATGTAAATACCCGTCCTATAAAGGGAACAAGAAAACGTGGCGTAACATCTGAGGAAGATGAAATGCTCCGTCGGGAGCTTCAGGATTCCGGAAAAGATAAGAGTGAACTTCTTATGATCGTAGACCTGGAGCGAAATGATCTGAACCGGGTGTGTACACCGGGAAGCGTGAAGGTAACCGAGCTTTTTACAGTGGAAGCATACGCTACGGTTTTTCATCTGGTATCGGATATTGAAGGAAAACTGGAAGACGGAAAAAATGTTATGGATCTTCTGGAGGCTGCATTCCCCGGCGGTTCTATTACCGGTGCGCCGAAATACCGTGCCATGGAGATTATTGACGAGCTGGAACACGGCAAGCGAAATCTTTATACAGGCTCTATCGGCTATCTGACACTGGACGGAAGCTGCGATTTCAACATCGTGATCCGTACAGCTCTTCATAAAAACGGAAAATATCACCTTGGCGTTGGCGGCGGGATCACAGCAGAGTCAGATCTGGAATTTGAGTATGAGGAGACTCTACAGAAGGCGAAAGCAATCCTGGATGCACTGCAGTAGAGAAACATACAGAACGGTAAAAGTGAAAGGCTCTGTGGACAGATCAGAGAATCTGACAGGGACACTTCATAAGGAGGTCAGAGGATGAACAACATAATCTTAGACGAATGCTTTCAGTTCGGTCTGGGAGCATTTGAGACCATAGGAATAGAAAAGGGAACCCCCATACTTCTGGAAAAGCATCTGAAAAGACTGGAACGGGCGGCAGATTTCCTGAAGCTGGGTGATCCGGCAGTACGTGGGATCACAGCCGGGAGAATCGAAGAATATCTGGAAGAACAAAAAAAAAGCCCGGAGGTGCAGAAAGAATTTGACGGACTGGAACACTGTGCGCTGAAGCTTATGCTTACAAAGGAAAATGCAGTGTATTCTCTTCGTGCCAATCATTATACGCCGGAGAATTATGAAAAAGGCTTTACCATGGATGTCAGCAAGGTAAAACGAAATGAAACATCACCTCTTGTATATCACAAAACCATGAATTACGGAGATTGTATTCTGGAAAAACGTAATGCTACAGCAGCAGGAATGGATGAACGGTTGTTTCTGAATACAAAGAAACAGATATCGGAAGGGACAGTAAGTAATGTATTCTTTGTGCGAAAAGGCGTGATCTATACACCAAAAGTCAGCTGCGGACTTCTTCCGGGAATCCTCCGTGAATATCTCTGTGACACGGAAGCGGTGGAAGAAACCTATATCTATGTTCCGGATCTTAAAGGGTATCAGGAATGTTTTGTCACAAATTCCCTGATGGGAATCATGCCGGTGCGTCAGATCGGAGGAATCCGGTTTGAGGAAGACAAAGTGACAAGGGAGCTGATGAGAAGATATCGGAAGATGGTCAGAGATACTGCGAATAAGAAACAAACCAGATAAATGTTATTGCGAAACTATCACATTCAGAAAAGGTGATGGAATGTGAAGATCCGGCTTTCCGGGAAATGTACCTGAGGATGGAGGTAATATAAACAGGAATTTGGAATGGTACATAGATTTATAACGGAATTTGAATGAAAGTGACCAATACAGTCAGGGATAAACGTGCATTAACCAGGGAAAGCTAAGGTTGATGCACGTTTTTTGTGCAAACTCAACCAAAAACGTTCATGAATTTTGTGGAGTAATTTGATTGACTTTGAATGAATTTGGAAGTATACTGAGTTCAATAAATGAAAAACAACAAAAAGCGGTCAAAAACCGCAGGATAAAAGATATGGGAGGAGAAAAAATGATCTGCACAGTTACTTTTAATCCGTCTCTGGACTATATCGTTTCCGTGGAGGATTTTAAACTCGGACTTACCAACCGGACAAGCTCTGAGCTGATGCTTCCGGGCGGAAAGGGAATCAACGTTTCCACCGTGCTGATGAATCTTGGAATCGAGAATACAGCACTTGGTTTCATGGCAGGATTCGTCGGAGATGAGATTGTAAGAAAGCTTGAGGAGATGGGAGTGAGATCTGATTTTATCAGGATCCCGGAAGGCGTTTCAAGGATCAACCTGAAGCTGAAATCTATTGATGGAACTGAGATCAACGGAATGGGACCGGAGATCAGCGCTGAAAAGGTTCAGGAGCTGATGAAGAAGCTTGACACACTGAAAGAGGGAGATGTGCTTTTTCTGGCAGGAAGTATTCCCTCATCTATGCCGGATGATATGTATGAGAAGATCATGGCGAGACTGGACGGAAAAGGCGTGATGATCGTTGTGGATGCAACGAGAGATCTTCTTGTAAATGTCCTGAAGTATCATCCGTTCCTGGTGAAGCCCAATAACCATGAGCTTGGAGAAATCTTCGGCGTAGAGCTTAAGAACCGTCGGGATGTGATCCCTTACGGAAAGAAGCTCCAGGAAAAAGGAGCCAGAAACGTGCTGATCTCAATGGCCGGTGAGGGAGCTGTCCTGGTAGCGGAGAACGGTCAGGTGTTTGAGAAACCGGCGCCGAAAGGAACACTGGTAAACGGCGTAGGAGCCGGAGATTCCATGGTAGCAGGCTTTATGGCAGGCTGGATGGAAAAACAGGATCACGAATATGCATTCCATATGGGGATTTCCGCAGGAAGCGCAAGTGCATTTTCTGAAAATCTTGCCACAAGGGAAGAGGTTCAGGCAGTATATGAACAGGTAACAGAGGGGTAAAGATGATGCGGTAAATGAGCCGGTTACCCTTCTTTTCCTGATCGCCCACAGGTATTGCCCACACCTACATGGCAGCAGAGGGACTGGAAAAAGCATCGAAGGCGAAAGACTGTTTTATTAAAATAGAGACACGAGGCTCCGGTGGAGCAAAAATGTACTTACGGATCAGGAGATCCGGGAGGCAGACTGCATCATTGTAGCTGCAGATGCCAAGGTTCCCATGGATCGTTTCGATGGAAAGAAAGTCATCGAATGTCAGGTTTCGGATGGAATCAGCAAAGCGGACCAATAGCGCCTGTACTGATCTATCCGGTTGTTGGTGTCCTTCTTATGGGACTCTGTATGACCTTCGTTGTAGAGCCGATCATGGGCGGTATCAATACAGGATTAAATAATGCCTTGACAGGCATGGGAAATTCAAGTAAAGTAATTTTAGGGTTGGTTCTTGGTGGTATGATGGCCATTGATATGGGCGGCCCGTTCAACAAAGCAGCATATGTATTTGGTACAGCAGCTATTGCGGCAGGCAACTATGACATTATGGCAGCAGTTATGGTGGGAGGTATGACTCCTCCGTGTGCCATCGCACTCGCATCCCTGCTGTTTAAAGACAAATTTACAAAAGAAGAGCGTGAGGCAGGACCGACCAACTTTATTATGGGACTTGCATTTATCACAGAAGGTGCGATTCCTTTTGCGGCATCTGACCCGGTCCATGTACTTCCGTCCTGTATCGTCGGTTCCGCAGCAGCTGGAGCGATTTCCATGTTCTTCAACTGTACACTGATGGCACCACATGGCGGAATCTTCGTATTCCCGGTTGTAGGTAATGCAATGATGTATCTGGTCGCACTGGTTGTGGGAACTCTGATCTCAGCTGTACTTCTCGGGGTACTGAAGAAAAAAGTTGCTTAAATTTTTTAAAATTAAAATAAAAAACTGGAGGATAAAGAAATGAAAGAATTCAAGTATGTAGTAACAGATAACGAAGGAATCCATGCACGTCCGGCCGGAGAGCTTGTGAAGCTTGTAAAAGGTTTCGAGTCCAAGATCACTATCGAGAAGGACGGCAAGACTGTAGAGTGCAGAAAGCTTCTTGCACTTATGGGACTTGGCGTAAAGAAGGGACATGAGGTTACCTTTACATTCGATGGTGCAGATGAGGATGCAGCATACGAGGCAGTAAGCAAATTCATGCAGGAGAACCTGTAATCTCAGAATGAGTGAACAGAAGGCATCCCGGTCCGGTCGATCGGGATGTCTTTTTTGAAGGAGGAAAAGGAATGCTGACGGAGCAGAGATACGAGATCATACTCGGCCTTCTCAGAGAAAAAAACAGTGTTACGGTAACAGAACTGAAAGATATCCTGGATGCATCGGAATCTACGGTCCGCAGAGACATCACGGCGCTTTACAAGGCGGGGAAGCTGACCAGGGTTTTTGGCGGTGCGGTGGCACTGGAACATACTGTCAATGCCTATGAGCCTACCGTAGCCCAGAAAGTTGAACTGAATGTTGAAGAAAAAAAGAAGATCGCAGCCTATGCGGCAGCTCTGATCCGTCCGGAAGATTTTGTGTATCTGGATGCGGGAACGACTACCGGATATATGCTGGAGCATCTGGAAGGCTCCGGGGCGACTTTTGTCACCAATGGTGTTTCCCATGCCAGGGCTCTGGCTCAGATGGGAGTCCGTGTGCTGCTGATCGGCGGAGAACTGAAGGGATCTACGGAAGCTGTGATCGGAAGTCAGGCCATGCAGATGTTGAAGAATTATCATTTTACAAAGGGCTTTTTTGGGACCAACGGGATGACTCAGAGAGAAGGCTTTACCACGCCGGAATCCAATGAGGCACTGGTAAAGCGAACAGCCATGGAGCAGTGTCTGGAAAAGTACGTAGTGTCTGACAGCTCCAAATTCGGACAGATCAGTGCGGTGACGTTCTTTTCATTTGACGGAGCGGTGATCCTGACGGAAAGCTGTTCCAAAGAATATAAAGATTGCAGAAATATACAGATCATATCATAGAAAGATCACAAAAAAACCGGTTTGGAAGAAAAAATTCTTCGTAAACCGGTTTTTTGTTTGTTGAGGATCTGTTTCATGCTTCCCTGGAGATCATGGCTTCCAGATCTTCTACGGAAATGTCTTTTTTGTGCATCAGCTTGAGCAGACGTTTCAGTTCGGCAGCTTCCTTTGCCTTTTTTTCAGCTTTGCGGATCTCATCCAGCTGAGCTGCCAGTGCAGTTTTTTCATCCTCCAGCGCTGCTATCTTTTCGGTGCAGGCAGCAATCTTGGAATCTACTTTGGAAATTTTCTCATTGAGTACTTCTATCTTTGTACGTCTCTGTGCCATATGAAACCTCCTGATAAAAATATTACTTCTTATACACTATACAATAGCATAAACGACGATGAAATACAATTGTGAATTGATGCGCAATGTGTTATCATGAATGTATATAATATTTCAGAAACGCAGGAAAATACTATGGATAAAGATAAGGGTGTATTTATGACTGCCCGGGAAGTAAATATGGAAATAGAAATGCTGAAGACGGTTTTTGACATTGTAAGACTGGTGGATGTCGGCCGTACAGCTCCGGTAAATATTGGCGCAGACGATTGCTCTTATGAAGCAGAACATAAATGCTTTGCAGTGTGGAATAAAGGCAGAAGATGTGAGAACTGTATTTCTGCCAAAGTTTTTGCCCGTAAAAACAAAATGACGAAATTTGAGTTCGTCAATGATGACATTTACCAGGTGATCGCCAAATATGTGGTTATAGACGGGACACCTCTTGTCATGGAAATGGTCTTTAAAATGACGGATAAGATCTTTCTGGGAGCTTATGGAAGCGGATCTCTGATCGATAAGATCAGCAGATTCAACCGGGAATTATATGAAGATCCGCTGACTGGTGCCAGAAACCGGAGATATTTTGAGGAACAGCTGAAATCCCTGGATAAGATGGGGGCTATAGCTATGATCGACGTGGACAATTTTAAACAGATCAATGACAGCTATGGCCATGTAGCTGGAGATGCGGCGCTTTGTACCATTGTCAGAATGATTTTTGAGCATGTGCGGGCAGATGACGTGGTACTGCGTTATGGAGGAGACGAATTTCTTCTGATGTTTGAAGAAATCCCGGAACAGGTATTTCAGCAGAAGATGGAAGATATCCGGGAAGAGATCGCAATGGCAGATGTGCCGGAATACAAAGAAATCCGGCTTTCCATGAGCGTGGGAGGTGTATATGGAAGCTGTAAGGTCAGAGATGGAGTGATGGAAGCGGACAGGCTTCTCTATCAGGCCAAGCGGCAAAAAAACTGTGTTGCCTACAAGAGGATCTGACGGAAATGACATGACAGTCATTGAAAGCAGAATTATGTAACAGGCGCATGAGGTGTATATCTGGCAAGTGAAAGGGAGAATAGGGATATGAAGATAATCGCAAGGATCAGAAGTGATTTTCCGACAAAATTCGGAATCCCGCGTCAGAGCGGTCGAGTGGAAGAACTGACAGCCTGTATTGTTTTTGAACCGGAATACCGGGTACGTGAAGCAGTAAAGGGACTGGAAGATTTTTCGCATATCTGGCTGCTGTGGGAGTTTTCACAGTCAATCCGTGAGAGCTGGTCCCCTACAGTACGTCCGCCACGCCTGGGCGGAAATGAAAGGATGGGCGTATTTGCCACCAGATCGCCCTTCCGTCCCAATCCTGTAGGCTTATCCTGTGTGAAGCTTGAAAAGATCGATCTGGAAAGCAAAGAAGCTCCTGTACTGATCGTATCCGGTGCGGACCTGATGGATGGAACCCCTATCTATGATATTAAGCCATATCTGCCTGCGGCAGACTGCCATCCGGAAGCGCTAGGCGGCTTTGCGACGAAGGTGGAGCAGCATTTTCTGCAGGTAGAGATCCCGGAAGAATGGAAGGCAAGGATTCCGGAGGATAAGCTTACTGCGTTGGAAGGCGTGCTCAGAGAGGATCCGAGGCCTGCCTACCAGAAAGATCCGGAGAGGATATACGGAATGCCTTTTGCAGGAATGGATGTTCATTTTCAGGTAAAAAACGGCATACTTACAGTATGTGAGATCACAGGATATAAAAAATCAGACAGAATTTAAAATTACCTTTGACAAACTTTTTGTGAGATGGTATTATAATAAAAGAGTTAGCAAGTGCTAACTCAATATTTTAAAAGTGAAGTTAGTTTAAAATAACCTTGAAACAGTCATATAAAAGTTCAGAGATCAAAGGAGAGTGAATTATGAGCGTTGTAATTGTAGGCGGAAATGAAAGAATGGTATGTCAGTATGAGGATATCTGCAAAGGCTTCGGATGCAAGGCGAAAGTTTTTGCCAAGGAAAAAGGAGCCATGAAGAAAAAGATCGGGGTGCCGGATCTGATGATCCTGTTCACCAGTACCGTTTCCCACAAAATGGTAAACTGCGCAGTAGAAGAAGCAAAGAAAAAATCCATTCCGGTATGCCGCTGTCACACAAGCAGCGCTGCAGCTCTCGAGAACATTCTGAAGCAGTACTGTGCATAAGAAACAGGTCAGGAGATACTTTTCTCTTGTATAATTTGACTTTTTTTGCAGAAATGTCACGGAAAGGCTTGCAAAATTACAAATTATTCAATAAAATAGCCGTAGGTTTCTGTGGTAAAGCGTTGCAGTGAATGGTGAAAAGGCGGCGCTGGAAGTCGAAATTACAGGTGAGAGGTGTTATCATGAAAAAAGTTGTAAAATTCGGTGGAAGTTCTCTTGCAAATGCGGAGCAGTTCCAGAAAGTGGGCGATATCATCCGCAGTGATGAGAGCCGCCGTTATGTAGTTCCGTCAGCTCCGGGAAAGAGATTTGACGAGGATATCAAAGTGACGGATATGCTTTATGGATGTTATGACGCAGCATCCAAAGGGGAGGATATCACTGAGAAGATCAATGCAATCAAGGCGCGATATTATGAGATCATCAAGGGACTCGGACTGAGCCTTTCTCTTGAGGAGGAGTTCAAGAAGATCGATGAGGATTTCCGTGCACAGGCAGGAATCCAGTATGCGGCATCCAGAGGAGAGTTCCTCAATGGTAAGATCATGGCTGCATATCTTGGATATGATTTTGTGGATGCAGCTTCTGTGATCCGTTTTGATAAAGCTGGTAATCTGGAAGCGGAGGAGACCAATAAACTCCTTTCCAAAAAACTCAGCAAATCCCAGCATGCGGTTATTCCGGGATTTTACGGCGCATGTGCAGATGGCACAGTAAAGACATTTTCCAGAGGTGGTTCTGATGTGACCGGATCTCTGGTTGCAAAGGCTATCCATGCAGATATTTATGAGAACTGGACGGACGTTTCCGGTTTTCTTGTAACAGATCCGCGTATCGTTCACAATCCGGAGCCTATCGAGGCGATCACATACAGAGAGCTTCGTGAGCTTTCCTACATGGGAGCTACTGTTCTTCATGAGGATGCCATTTTCCCGGTTCGTAAAGAGGGAATTCCGATCAATATCCGTAACACAAACAGCCCGGAGGATAAAGGTACTCTGATCGTAGAGAGCACCTGTAAGAAGCCGAAATTTACTATTACCGGTATCGCCGGAAAGAAAGGCTTCTGCTCTATTAATATCGAGAAATCTATGATGAACAGTGAGATCGGGTTCGGACGCAAGGTACTTCAGGTATTTGAAGATCAGGGGATCAGCTTTGAGCATGTACCATCCGGAATCGATACTATGACTGTATATGTTCATCAGGACGAATTTGAGGAGAAAGAGCAGCAGGTTATCGCAGGTATCCACCGTCTGGTGCAGCCTGATTTTGTGGAGATGGAATCTGACCTTGCACTGATCGCAGTTGTTGGTCGTGGAATGAAATCCCAGAGAGGCACTGCAGGAAGGATCTTCTCTGCTCTTGCCCATGCAAATGTAAACGTAAAAATGATCGACCAGGGTTCCAGTGAGCTGAATATCATCATCGGTGTAGAGAATCGTGATTTCGAAAAAGCAGTCAGAGCAATCTACGATATTTTTGTTCTGACACGGATATAAACAAAATCCGGAAACGGATTTTGTTTATGAGGAAGTAGCGAAGCGGATTCCGAATATCCGATTTATATAAATCCGGAAACGGATTCCGAATATCCGATTTATTTAAAACCGCCGCAGTACGTGTAACATACCGTCCTGCGGCGGATTTTTTTGGAAAAAATCCAAGATTTATCTAAAAATAATACAATCAAATTCAACAGGATTTCCAAAGGAAAGACAAAGATATTGTACATTGTGTCGAAACCCCAAAATCGCTTGAAATAAGGCTCTCTGCGTCCTCAAAATTCGACTGGCAACAGTTTGGCAACACCCCCTGTTGCATGTAAGAAATGTCAAAAAGAGACAGTGCCAATAGTCAGCAGTAATTGGTGCTGTCTTTCAATCTGTGGAAAGACATGCGGAAAAAGAAGAGGTGGGGAAGATAAAAGAGGTGATATAGAAAAGTTGGAAGTTCCATGTGACCGTTGCGGAATTCTTGGTAGCGGTCACTTTCGTAATCGCCGGTCTTGCGGGCGTTCGCTTGGAAGCCGCCGGGGTGGTGGACTGAAAGACTGCCGGGGCAATCAGTGTGATGGCCAGCAGGACGGCAAGCAGACCATTGAGCAGCCGGGTCTTGTTTGGTCCCTCTATCACATTTTTTTTCACAAAGATTCTCCCTCCTTGTATTTTTTTGCTTATATATATTTTACAACAGATATATATGGTTTGCAAAAAAGAGAACAACGCACCACCGCGAGGTGGTGCGTTTGTGCGATATAAACTAGTTAAGATGGATTTTCTATCCAATTGGCTTTTAGAGTTTTTGTTTCTGACATATGAATTTCCGTTGTTTGTTTCGTTTCATAGCCATCATCGTAAACAGTTGTCCACTTATCGAATCTGCTGCCATCATTTTCTGGTTTTGAGATATTATCAATTGATAGCGTCATCCCCGCCGGAACCTGCATCGTATATTTTTCAACTCCGCCCTTATCGGGGAATATCCCGCCATTTGCGTCAACGGTCAACGTAAATTTCTGGTCAGGGTTTTTGGCAAAAATCTGCACCCAGTAGATGACTCCGTCTTTTTTGTAACAGCCGGCACCCATGTGTGTGGCTCTTGAATCAATCATTGTGACGTAATGGCCCTGGCTGTTTACCCATCCATCGACAACGCCTTTTGGGGTTAAAAAGCCGACAGCAATATTTTCGCCCAGAATATTTCCTGCTCCTGACTCATAATAAGCGGTACTGCATATCTCTCCATTTGGGCGATGATGTCCATATTTTATTGCACATTCCTTCGCCCTTACCGCCGCTCCTTTATCAAGCGCTGCATTCTCCTGCACCGAATTTTCCCCGGCTTTTTGTCTCTCAATGTTCGTCAATCGTATGACTTCCTTAATGAATTTCTCTGTATTGAGCGGGGTTTCTGTCGGCTTCGGTGTTGCTGTCGGCTCAACTGTCGGGGCTGCGGTTGGCGTTGCAACCGGTCTCTCTGGAATGACAACCTGCATTCCTGCTTTGTTATAACTGCCGTAAGTCTTAAACGTCTTATTATAGCCCCTTACCATATAGTAGTAAGTTCTTCCGGCTTCAACCGGGTACTTGCCGCTGGACTTGTGGACGTATTTCAGTGTCTTTGCGCTGACGTTCGCAATCCTGGTCCACTTTGTGGTGTCAGCGGAGCGGTAGTAAACCAGGTAGTTCGTAGCATTGGAGGCCTTACTCCAGATTACGGTTGTCTGGCTGTATCCGTTTGGCTTCGCGCTAGCCTTTACGGTAGACGGCACGGCCGGAATAGTTACGGTCTTACCTTTCTTGTCGTAAGAACTCCATTTCTTTCCATATTTATTGTACGCTCGTACTGTGTAGGTATACTTTTTGCCACCCTTGAGCAGGTACTTTCTGGAAGATTTATGCGTATACTTCAGATTTTTACTGCTGACTGTTGCCAGCGTGGTCCACTTCTTCGCGCCAGCCTGTTTATAATAAATACGGTAAGAAGTGGCATACTTGGACTTCTTCCATGTGACAGTTGCAGAGTTTTTGGTAGCAGTCACTTTTGTAATCGCCGGTCTTGCGGGCGTTCGCTTGGAGGCCGCCGGGGTGGTGGACTGAAAGACTGCCGGGGCAATCAGTGTGATGGCCAGCAGGACGGCAATCAGTCCGTTCCGTAGCCGAGTTTTGTTTGGTTTCTCTATCATAAATATTTTCCCTCCTTGTATATTTTTTTGCTTATATATATTTTACAACAGATATATATGGTTTGCAAAAAAATACACACCACCAAGAATAGTGGCGTGTTTCTGTATATTTATATCATTAATCAGATGAATTATTGTCTGTCCAATTGGCTTTCAAGGTTTGAGTTTCATACATTATTATGTAATCTTCAACCCCATATGGTATGTCAGTGCTGTCAACCGCAGTCCACTTTTGGAATTTTGCGTTTAGTTTCTCTGGCTTTGTAATATTCGTCAAAGAAAATTTCATCCCCGCCGGAATCTGCATCGTATATTTCTCAACTCCACCTTTATCAGGGAATGTACCACCGTTTGCGTCAACGGTCAACGTAAACTTCTGGTCCGGGTCTTTGGCGAAAATCTGCACCCAGTAAATGACTCCGTCTTTTTTGTAGCAGCCTACTCCAATGTGAGTAGCACCGCTGTCTGCCATAGTAACATAATGTCCAGGGCTATTTACGACGCCATTGACAAATTCTTTTGGAGTTCTAAACCCTACAGCGATATTTTCCCCACGAATATTTCCAGCACCGGCTTCATGATAAGCAGTGTTTGCATTCGTTCCATCTGGCCTGGTGTGGCTATATTTAACAAGTGCACATTCCTTCGCCCTTACTGCCGCTCCTTTATCAAGTGCTGCATTCTCCTGCACCGAACTTTTCCCGGCTTTCTTTCTCTCGATGTTCGTTAATCGTATAACTTCCTTGATGAATTTCTCTGTATTAAGCGGGGTTTCTGTCGGCTTCGGCGTTGCTGTCGGCTCAACTGTCGGGGCTGCGGTTGGCGTTGCAACCGGTCTCTCTGGAATGACAACCTGCATTCCTGCTTTGTTATAACTGCCGTAAGTCTTAAACGTCTTGTTATAACCTCTTACCATATAGTAGTAAGTTCTTCCGGCTTCAACCGGGTACTTGCGGCTGGACTTGTGAACGTATTTCAGGGTCTTTGAACTGACGTTCGCAATCCTGGTCCACTTTGTGGTGTCAGCGGAGCGGTAATAAACCAGGTAGTTCGTAGCATTGATGGATTTTGTCCAAGTAACAGTAGTCTGCTTATAGTTGTTCGCTTTCACGCGGGTTTTTACAATAGACGGTACGGTCGGAATAGTGACGGTCTTACCTTTCTTGTCGTAAGAACTCCATTTCCTGCCGTACTTGTTGTATGCCCTGACGGTATAGGTATATTTTTTACCACCCTTGAGTGGGTACTTCTTAGAAGATTTGTGAGTGTACTTCAGTTTTTTGCTGCTAATAGTTGCCAGCGTGGTCCACTTCTTCGCACCGGCCTGTTTATAATAAATCCGGTAAGAAGTGGCATACTTGGACTTCTTCCAGGTGACCGTTGCGGAATTCTTGGTTGCGGTCACTTTTGTAATCACCGGTCTTGTGGGCGTTCGCTTGGAAGCCGCCTGGGCCGGACCCTGAAAGACTGCCGGGACAATCAGTGTGATGGCCAGCAGTACAGCAAGCAGGCCATTCCGCAGCCGGCTTTTATTCAGTTTCTGTATTGCATTTTTTATCATAAATATTTCTCCCTCCTTGTATTTTTTTTCTTATATATATTTTACAACATATATATATGGTTTGCAAAAAAAGAGAACAACGCACCGCCGTAAGGTGGTGCGTTTGCGTGACATTGCGATAAATTAATTAGAAGATAAATTTTTTGCCCAATTGGCTTTTAGAGTTAACTTATTAAACATATGTATAACTGATTCGACATCAAATTCAAGTTCATCGGTTTCATCTAACACTGTCCATTTATCGAATCTGCTGCCGTTATTCTCTGGCTTTGAGATATTATCAATTGATAGCGTCATCCCCGCCGGAATCTGCATCGTATATTTTTCAACTCCGCCCTTATCGGGGAATATCCCGCCATTTGCGTCAACGGTCAACGTAAATTTCTGGTCAGGGTTTTTGGCAAAAATCTGCACCCAGTAGATGACTCCGTCTTTTTTGTAACAGCCGGCACCCATGTGTGTGGCTCTTGAATCAATCATTGTGACGTAATGGCCCTGGCTGTTTACCCATCCATCGACAACGCCTTTTGGGGTTAAAAAGCCGACAGCAATATTTTCGCCCAGAATATTTCCTGCTCCTGACTCATAATAAGCGGTACTGCATATCTCTCCATTTGGACGATGATGTCCATATTTTATTGCGCACTCCTTCGCCCTTACCGCTGCTCCTTTATCAAGCGCTGCATTCTCCTGCACCGAATTTTCCCCGGCTTTTTGTCTCTCAATGTTCGTCAATCGTATGACTTCCTTAATGAATTTCTCTGTATTGAGCGGTGTCTCTGTTGGCTTTGGTGTGGCGGTCGGCTTTGGTTTCTGCGTTGGCCGCGGCGTTGCTGTCGGGGTTGCGGTTGGCGTTATAACCGGTCTCTCTGGGATAACAACTTGCATTCCTGCTTTGTTATAACTGCCGTAAGTCTTATATGTCTTGTTATAACCTCTTACCATATAGTAGTAGGTCCTTCCGGCTTCAACCGGGTATCTGTCGTTGGACTTGTGAACATATTTCAGCGTTTTTGCACTGACGTTTGCAATCCTGGTCCACTTTGTGGTGTCAGCGGAGCGGTAGTAAACCAGGTAGTTCGTAGCATTGGAGGCCTTACTCCAGATTACGGTTGTCTGGCTGTATCCATTTGGCTTCGCGTTAGCCTTTACGACAGACGGCACGGCCGGAATAGTTACGGTCTTACCTTTCTTGTCGTAAGAACTCCATTTCTTTCCATACTTATTGTATGCCCGGACTGTGTAAGTAAATTTTTTACCACCCTTGAGCGGATGCTTTCTGGAAGATTTGTGGGTGTACTTCAGATTTTTACTGCTGATAGTTGCCAGCGTGGTCCACTTCTTCGCACCGGCCTGTTTGTAATAAATCCGGTAAGAAGTGGCATACTTGGACTTCTTCCAGGTAACCGTTGCAGAGTTTTTGGTAGCAGTCACTTTTGTAATCACCGGTCTTGTGGGCGTTCGCTTGGAAGCCGCCTGGGCCGGACCCTGAAAGACTGCCGGGGCAATCAGTGTGATGGCCAGCAGGACGGCAATCAGGCCGTTCCGCAGCCGAGTTTTGTTTGGTTTCTCTATCATAAATATTTTTCCCTCCTTGTGTATTTTTTTGCTTATATATATTTTACAACAGATATATATGGTTTGCAAAAAAAATACACACCACCAAGAATAGTGGTGTGTTTCTGTATATTTATATCATTAATCAGATGAATTATTGTCTGTCCAATTGGCTTTCAATAATTTGTTTTCATTCATATGATTCTTTCCCTCACTAATAGAAGGTATTTCGTAGCCGTCATCGTAAATTACAGCCCAACTTGAAAATGTATAACCATCTCGAATTGGCTTTTTGATATTTTTATCTTCAAGTATCATTCCCGCTGGGACCCGTATTGTATATTTTTCAACATTGTTTTTATCCGGAAAATATCCCCCATTGGCATCAATTGTAAGGGTAAATTTCTGGTCTGGATTTTCAGCAAATACTTGCACCCAAAACCCTTTATAATAGCCAACTCCTATATGAGTAGCGCGTTTGTCTATCAGTGTAACTAGATGGCCTTTGCTTTCTTCCCATAATTCGACTGCTCTTTCAGGACTGCTTCCAGTTGTAATATTTTCACCTAAAATATTACCTGCGCCAGCCGCATGGTAAGCTGTGGCATTATTTGTTCCATCTGGTCTTTGATGACTAAATTTTGTGTAAATTTCTTTTGCTCTTACAGCGGCTCCGGCATCCAAAGCCGCGCTTTCTTTGACTGCATTCTTCTCATATTTCTTTCTTACTTTATTTGTTAACCGGATAACTTCTTTTATATCTTTTTTTACCTGTTCCGGGCTTTCTGGGTCAGGAGTAGCAGTAGGTTTTGGAGTAGCCGTCGGCTTCGGTTTCTGTGTCGGCTTCGGTGTTGCTGTCGGCGCAACTGTCGGGGCCGCGGTTGGCGTTACAGCCGGTCTCTCCGGGATGACAACTTGCATTCCTGCTTTGTTATAACTGCCGTAAGTCTTATATGTCTTATTGTATCCCCTTACCATATAGTAGTAAGTCCTTCCGGCTTCCAGCGGATATCTGTCACTGGACTTGTGGACGTATTTCAGTGTCTTTGCGCTGACGTTCGCAATCCTGGTCCACTTGGTGGTGTCAGAAGAGCGGTAGTAAACCAGGTAGTTTGTCGCATTGGAGGCCTTGCTCCAGGTTATGGTTGTCTGGCTGTAGCCGTTTGGCTTCGCGTTGGCTTTTACGGTAGACGGCACAGCCGGAATAGTGACGGTCTTACCTTTCTTGTTATAAGAACTCCATTTCTTTCCATACTTATTGTATGCCCGGACTGTGTAAGTAAATTTTTTACCACCCTTGAGCGGATGCTTTCTGGAAGATTTGTGGGTGTACTTCAGATTTTTACTGCTGATAGTTGCCAGCGTGGTCCACTTCTTCGCACCGGCCTGTTTGTAATAAATCCGGTAAGAAGTGGCATACTTGGACTTCTTCCAGGTAACCGTTGCAGAGTTTTTGGTAGCAGTCACTTTTGTAATCACCGGTCTTGTGGGCGTTCGCTTGGAAGCCGCCTGGGCCGGACCCTGAAAGACTGCCGGGGCAATCAGTGTGATGGCCAGCAGGACGGCAATCAGGCCGTTCCGCAGCCGAGTTTTGTTTGGTTTCTCTATCATAAATATTTTCCCTCCTTGTATATTTTTTTACTTATATATATTTTACAACAGATATATATGGTTTGCAAAAAAAGAAATAACGCACCGCCGTAAGGTGGTGCGTTTGTGTGACATTGCGATAAATTAATTAGATTCAGTCCAATCGGCTCGAAGGGTTTGGTTTTCCGTCATATGGAGTTTTACGTTTTTATATGCGCTTTCTGATATTTCAAATCCATCATCATAAACAGTAGTCCACTTATTAAGTTTGTTATCACTTTTTTGTGGTTTTGATATGTCATCAGTGTACAACGTCATCCCCGCCGGAACCTGCATCGTATATTTTTCAACTCCGCCCTTATCGGGGAATATCCCGCCATTTGCGTCAACGGTCAACGTAAATTTCTGGTCAGGGTTTTTGGCAAAAATCTGCACCCAGTAGATGACTCCGTCTTTTTTGTAACAGCCGGCACCCATGTGTGTGGCTCTTGAATCAATCATTGTGACGTAATGGCCCTGGCTGTTTACCCATCCATCGACAACGCCTTTTGGGGTTAAAAAGCCGACAGCAATATTTTCGCCCAGAATATTTCCTGCTCCTGACTCATAATAAGCGGTACTGCATATCTCTCCATTTGGACGATGATGTCCATATTTTATTGCGCACTCCTTCGCCCTTACCGCCGCTCCTTTATCAAGCGCTGCATTCTCCTGCACCGAATTTTCCCCGGCTTTTTGTCTCTCAATGTTCGTCAATCGTATGACTTCCTTAATGAATTTCTCTGTATTGAGCGGGGTTTCTGTCGGCTTCGGCGTTGCTGTCGGCTCAACTGTCGGGGCTGCGGTTGGCGTTGCAACCGGTCTCTCTGGAATGACAACCTGCATTCCTGCTTTGTTATAACTGCCGTAAGTCTTAAACGTCTTATTATAGCCCCTTACCATATAGTAGTAAGTTCTTCCGGCTTCAACCGGGTACTTGCGGCTGGACTTGTGAACGTATTTCAGGGTCTTTGAACTGACGTTTGCAATCCTGGTCCACTTTGTGGTGTCAGCAGAGCGGTAATACACCAGATAGTTCGTAGCATTGGAGGCCTTGCTCCAGGTCACGGTTGTCTGGCTGTAACCGTTTGGCTTCGCGCTGGCCTTTACGGTAGATGGTATGGCTGGAATAGTTACAGTCTTACCCTTCTTATCGTAAGAACTCCATTTCTTTCCATACTTATTGTACGCTCTAACCGTGTAAGTGTACTTTTTGCCACCCTTGAGCGTTGCTTTCTTGTTTGATGTATGCGTATAACTGGTCTTGCTTGCACTAACATTGGCAAGTGTCTTCCAGGATTTCGCCCCGGCTTCTTTCCAGTAAATACGATACTGTGTTGCGTTGCTTGCCTTTTTCCACTTGATAGTAACCTTGTTGCTGCCGGATGTCGTAACACTGGAGAGTGTGACCTTGCCGGGTGTCCTGGATGCTGCCTGTGCCGGTACTGCTGGAATGAGCAGCATGACAGCAAGAGCCAGGACCAGCAGGCGGGATAAGGCAGAAAACTTTGTCTGGATGTGTCTTAACATACTTTTTCCTCCTTCTGTAGCCATTGATAAGTCTGGTTTCATTTTACTACAGAAATAAGTGTAAAGAAATAAAGATATCAGGAAATCTCTGTTTTTTTGTTCGTTATAAAAAAATAATTTTTATTTTTTACACTGCAAAGAAAATCAAGCATATTATTGTTGAAATCCAAAAGAGAGGAGAAACAAATATGCGGAAAATGCACTTTGAATATGTCTATAAATATAAAAAGTATATAAATTTTTGCGGGTTATTTTTCGGAGCGTAACCTTTTCCGCAAAAATTTGAATTGTGGATTTCTTTGTGACATAATAGATTTGTAAGCAAAAAGAACTCGCGAGTGAAACCATAAAAACTGTTTTCCCGGAAGGGACTTATTGATAGAGGAGGTACATTTATGTACGAGAATTATGTTGAATTAAATAATAACATCGTGAAAATCTGTGATTGTTTTACTGCCCCAGAGGATGCAGGAGATATAAGGGTAGGAGAGGAAATCAGCAGGATTGTCCGCAGAGCATTTCTTTATAGATTCATGAGTTATGTAACAGATGATTGTGAGAATAAAGGAATGGATGAAAAGGAAATGTTGGAAAGAGTTGGACATCACGTTCCCAAAGATGCCCGCTGGCAGCATTTTGTACAGGCCTGCAAGGATGGAAATTTTGATATGGAAGAACTGAAAGCCGCAGTAAAACATATAGGGGATGAAGTGAAAGGGCTGTTTGATGACCTGTCAGCAGGAGAACTGGACAAGGATAACTGTACATTATATGCAGAAGGGAAATCATTTGCGGATGTAATCCTTGCAGTAGATAAATTGCCATTTGAGTATCATAGTAGAACTGATTTTAACGATGATGATGAGTTAGTACAGTATCTTGTTATCAATGAGAGTAACCGACGCCAGGGATATGCTTATGTTGAAATTGAAGAATTTATACCGAAATATTATAAATCCTGTGAACCAGGGAGTTATTTAGTATCTCCATCACGACCTTTAGAATTTACTATCATGAATGCAAAAGAGATGAAGAAGGGCGAGACATCCCTGGAAGGAGATGCGGTACGGAAAAAGAAGGATATTTTATTTAATATGTTCAGCCTGTATGCGCAGCGTTATATCCTTCTGGACATCTGGAAGGAGGATGCAAAAGAAAGTGATTCTTCAAAAGAACTTTTGGAAAAAGCGCAGAAACTGTTTGCATATTCTGAAAGTGAAGATGACCCAAGAGACAAAAGAGCACAGGAGATTTACACAGACATTTCCGATTATCTTGAAAATCAGCCGATGGAGTTTTGGGAAACCGTGGATTGCCGGAGAGGGAAACTGGAAGATTTATTATGTGAAGCATATGATAAAGTCTATGGAAAATAAGTTCCCGGATTTCGGGGTGTAATAAGAAGGGAGAGCAGTTGTGTGGGCTGTTCTCCCTTTTTGGTGGAATCAAATTGCCATAGATTAATAATTACGCCCCTGATTCTCACTTACCGTCCTCTGCGCGGATTGGTCCATCCGCTCCAGCAGATATCCTGCCCGGCCAGCCAGGTAGAGGGTATGGTTCAGGGCATAATCGGTTTTATATAAGATTCGGTCAAATGTCTCGGTTTTTACTTTGCCGGTCCGTTTACGGATATGGTCAGAAGTCCGCTGTCCGTAAATGTCAGACCATCTTTTTCTACGTTCCCGGAAGTCGGCCAGGTGTGAGACGTCATCCGGTATCTGGCTGCATAGTTTTTCATACCGGCGGGTATGCTCCTGTATCTGTTCCTCGCAGGCGGAAATCTTCTGGTCCAGTGTCTGCAAGTCGGATTCCATCTGTGCCAGCATCCTGGCTTTGGTTTCGTAGTCCTGGATATCGGAAAAGCCTTCTTCGTTCAGAATCCTTCCCAGCCGTTCCTGACGGAAGCGGATGCCTTCTTCCTCTGCCTGGATTGCGGCTTCTATCTCATCAGGACGGCTGCTCCAGGCTGGAAACTTCCCGTCCCATTCTTTCCTGAGTGTGGAGATGTTTTTTCGAGCCTGCCGGTCTCGTTCCTGGACATTCTCCCGGGCTGCTTTTACACGGATGACTGATTCCTGGAGAGACTGCGCTGTTTTCTGGATATATTCCCGTTGTGTCTGGAAGTCCTCCAGGTCATACCGGGCAGAGAGGATTTCACCCCGCAGCCAGCCCATGCGCTCTGCAATGGATTCGTAGAGTTGGTCATTCTTTTGTTTTATCTCTGCTTCCAGTTCGCCCAGAGTCTGGCGGATTTCCTGATTCTTTTTATTTAGTTTTTTGATATCTTCGTTAATCTGATACTGCTGGGAATCGGTCTGTTTTGCCCCATGAGGGCCAAGATGGATGCCGGCGATATCATCCAGACCCTGTGCTTGATAAGAGCGGCAGTCCACCCTTTCTGGTATGCCTGCACGTTCCAGGGCCTGGTTTACATGTTCTTCCCAGGATTTCCGCCAGGAAAAGATGGCATCCGTGGAGTTCCAGTACTTCATCTTCGGATTCTCCCGTCCGTAGGGAGTGGAGCGGGGATTGCTGGATGCCCTCACCAGGTTTTCCAGGTAGGCCTCAGAGGGTGTCAGCCAGACTTTTTCCCGGCCTTTGAAGTACGGGTACTGTTTTTCCCAGCCATCCGCCTTGGCCTGGATAAATTCCTCGGCGGTAAAGGCTGCGGTCTCTCCCTGGCGTTTGCAGAGATATTCTTTCTGTGTCTTTGGCTGCCAGTTCCCATTTTTATCCAGGGGCCGCATGGTCAAAAGGATGTGTGCATGAGGGTTCTGGAAAATCATGTCTTTTTCATCCTTCGTTGGCTGGCCGTTCCGGTCAACAGGGATATGCTGCTCATTGGTGACAGGCGGATTGTGGATGCTGAAATCGGCGACCATGCCCTGAGAAACAAAAGCATCCTGGACAAATCCCTGCACCAGTTGGAGGTTTTCCTCCGGTGTCAGTTCATTTGGAAGGGCAATCATGACCTCTTTGGCGAGTCTGGCCCTCCGGTCTTTTTCTGTCTCTTCTACAGAGTTCCACAGATATCCCCGGTCCTGAAACTCTTTCGGCGCATGTTCCGGTAGCACGATTTCGCTGTGTGTCACCCATTTCTTCTTGGTGTAGTCCTCCATGATTCCGGTGTACTGATTTTCTATTTTACTGGCAGAACGGTAGGCGGCTGCGGCCACAACACTTTTTCCGTCATTCCGTTTGATTACCTGCATATGGAATTGAAAGATTGCCATAGATAAAATCACCTCGTTTTTTATTTTTCAATATGGAGAATCCGGGGCAGGATAAAATTTTTTTCATTCCGTTTTTTATCTTCTCTTTTTTTCTGCATACTGTAAGTGCTGGTAAGGAAGAAACCTTATCAACGAAAATAAAACATAAGGAGTTGAGAACATGAGAGGAAAGCAACTTGCAGGGGCCACAGACCAGAAACTGCGGGTCCTGCTCACCTATAAGGGGTCAGCCCCGGCCGGTAGTGAGATTCAGGATGATTACATATTTCTTAATCTGGAGGCTGACGGGAGACCGGAGCCGGCAGCCACGGCAGTAGTCAATTTTCCGGTGATGGAAGGAGAAAAAGCCTTGTTCATCCATTCCCTGGATGCAGGTGATAACAAGGCAAGGGAGTATCTGCTGGGTGTGATAGAGGATTTCGCCAGGAAGAGGGGGTATCCATCTGTTTACATCCATACCGGGAAACAGAAGAAGCATTTTTTAAAGAAGAATGGCTTTGAAGAGATTTCAGAAAAACCGATTGCCAGGAAGGTCCTGGAACCATGAAAGACTGGCTGTACCGGTTTTGGAAATATCTGAGGACGGAGATACAAAATCCCCGTCCCGGGATAAAAAAGGATATATGGAAATGGATAAACCGTATCTTTTTCAGCGGAATCTGGCTCCAGCCTTTTGCGATGGCGGGGTTAATCCTGTTCTTTCAGAAAGTTTTGGGCGGGGATGTGTCGTACCTCATCCTGTTTGTCTTATCATTCCTGCCGTCTGTCTATGTATGGTCAGAGAACCAGAGGCAGGCTGCGGCCGGAAAGAAGGATTTCAGTATTGAGGATGTATTCCACGAAAAGCCTAATGAATTTTCAAGCCCGTTAAAGCAAAAGGCGATGTACCCAAGGATTGCGGAAGATTTCCTTTTTGACCAGCCACAGGGCGTGGTGTTTGGAAGAACAGAGGAAGGATATTTCAAAAAAGAGCAGAAATATCTGTGCAAGCCGATGGATGCAGCACATTATAAGGATGGCCATGTATTCGTGATTGGTGGGTCTGGCAGTGGCAAGTCCTCTGCCCTGGTCATTCCGTCATTGCTGGCCAGCCAGAATGTTGGTGGATTTTATGTTGACATCAAAGGAGAACTCTGGCGGAAATCCCGAAGGATGGATGCGGAAGATGTGGTCATCATTGATTTCCAGGACCGGGGGAAATGGGGATGGGATGCGTTGTATCTCCTGAACCACAAAGGAGGACGGGTCACGGACCAGGATATCCGGGAGACTATGGAAGAAATCGCAAACAGCCTGATACCCATATCGGCCAAGGATACAGACCAGTTCTGGAAACAGTCGGGCCGCTCGCTTTTGGTCGGAGAACTGGTTGGCCTGTATAAGCAGAAAAAGATACATAACCTGTCAGAACTGGTGAATGAGATACTGTCCCGGGATGCCAAGGAACTGGTGGGGGAATTACTGGACGGGGCAGCACCGAGGGCTACAGAGACGAAATTTCTTTCTTCGTTCCGGAACCTTGCGGAGGATACGATGTCGGGAATCGTCCAGCAGGAGCAGGAGTCTTTAAAAATCTTTATCGATGAAGATATCCGATATGGAATGGAGACCAATACCCGGCAGGCAAACCCGCAGATGCTTGAGAAAGGAAGGGCAGTCTTCCTGGCCATCCCGGAGGAAAAACTGGAAGTGTACTACAATTTGGTAAACCTTATTATCGCCCAGGTGTTTGGGAGCCTTATAAAGAGGCCGGAAGGGAGCCGGCCGGTCATGGTCGTGATTGATGAGATGGCCCGGATTTGTGCCCGAGGCCCCGTGCCATGTTTACATTCAGGAATACTGCTCACTGGAAGAAGCCGGAACATCACCCTGATTTTGATAACCCAGAGTTTTGAAGCCCTGGAGAATGCTTATACGAAAGCCGATGTCCAGTCGATGATTGCCAATAGTGCATATCTGGTCTGTTTGGATGTACGGAGTCCTTCCACAGCCAAGACCATCTGCGGGATGGCTGGCATTTACAAGGAAAGGCAGACGACCTGGAGCGGTTCCGGGAAGAGCCGTAGTGTCAGTATCTCATACCAGGACAAGCCAGTCCTGGAGCCTTCGGATTTGTCCAGGCTGGTGAAGCAGGATGAGGTCATTATCATATCCGCAGATTACGGGTATTGCAAAGCCAGGAAGTGCTCATACTTCAACGATGCCGTCCTGGGGCCGATGTCTGAGAAGGTGCAGCGGTATAATCGGGAGGCTATGGGGATAGAAGGGAAAGAAGAAATAAAAGCAACAAAAAGACCAGTACCAATCCTTCCGGAACGGCCGGAGGATTGTAGAGAAAAATTAATACGGCTGGCAGAAAAAGGATATGAGACCCTGAGGGAGTCTATCCACCGCCAGTATGAAGGAGGAAAGGAGAAATGGAAAAAGAAGACAAAATCAGACTGCAAAAAGCAATAGAGAAGAGCCTGGGGGAGCAGTGGGAAGTAAAGCCCATCATAGTCCCGAAAGTAAACGGCCCCAGGGATGGATTACGTTGCAGGCATGAAGGGGATAAACATGCCCTGGTCATATATCCGGACGATTATGCAGGGATGCTGGCATCCGGGGAGAGTATGGCGGATATCGGGAGATACGCAGCGGGCCTGGTAGAGGAAAAGAGGACAGCCCTGCCGGAAATCACGGACCTGCCATCCGCGGAGGACTTCCGGAAAGGACTGTTCATCCAGTTGGTGAATGCGGATGCAAACAGGGCACTCCTGGAAAATGCGGTATACGATTCTGTGGAGGATATGGCGGCAGTGGTGCGCTGCAAGGTAGCCGAGGAGGGAACGTTGCTATATTCCTTCTGTGTGACGAAAGACAGCCTGCCGTTATTCCGGATGAGCCAGAGTGAGGTTTTGGCCGAGGCATATAAAAATACGGCAGCGCAGGAGTTCCAGTTGCGGAATACTGCCGATATCCTGCGGGAGGAACTGGAAAGACAGATAGAAGCGGGGGAAGTGACAGAGATACAGAGGGAAGTGATGGAAGAGATGCTCGCCCAGGAATCACCACTCTATGTCCTGACGAACAAAGAAAAAATAAACGGTGCTGGTGTGATGCTGTGCCAGGAGGCTTTACAGAAGGTGTCTGAAGAATTGGGCGAGCCTTATTACATCCTCCCCAGTTCCATCCATGAGGTCATGGTCGTAAGGGAAAGTGAAGATATGGACATCGGGAGGATGAAGGAGATGGTGAAGAAAGTGAACCTGTCCACAGTAGAGCCGGAGGACCTGCTCTCTTACGAAGTCTTCCGTTATGACGGCAGGAAACTGTCCGTTGCCAGGGAAGATGTCCAAAAAGTATCGGAAACCGTAGACAAGGTAAAGCATCACAAATGGACGATTTAAGGAGGAAAATATGGGAAAAGAAGAAAGACTGACAGAAGCCGTCCGGAGATATCTGGAACTGAGGCCGGGATTTTTCCGGGTGGATGTGAGGACCGGGGACGGAAGGCTGATAGAAGGGAAGAAAGGTATATGAGAGGCTGGAATGCCTCTCATTTTTTATGCGGAAAATGTGGCTGGTTGATTTACAAAAGGGTGAGGGCAGGAGTAAAATAGAGGTATACATACGCAACAGACAAGGAGGAAAACAGGATGAAAAGAAAGAGGATAATTAGTTGTTTCCTGGCAGTCCTGCTGGTATTGGTGATGGCTATGCCGGTATTCGCTGCATCTGGAAAGACACCTTCGGCAGTATCTGTAACGAAGGCTGCGGCTGCTAAAAACTCCGTGACAGTCACCTGGAAACGTGCCAGCAATGCCACATCATACCGGGTGTATTATAAACAGGCCGGTGCCAAGAAATGGACGAGGCTGGCAACTATCAGCAGCAAAAACCTGAGGTACACGCATAAATCTTCAAAGAAGTATCCACTCAAGGGTGGTAAAAAATATACCTATACAGTCAGGGCATATAATAAATACGGTAAGAAATGGAGTTCTTATGACAAGAAAGGCAAGACCGTTACTATCCCGGCCGTGCCGTCTACCGTAAGGGCCAGCGCGAAGCCAAACGGCTACAACCAGACAACCGTGACCTGGAGCAAGGCTTCCAATGCTACGAACTATCTGGTTTACTACCGCTCCGCTGACACCACAAAGTGGACCAGGATTGCGAACGTCAGTTCAAAGACCCTGAAATACGTTCACAAGTCCAGCCGCAAGTACCCGGTTGAAGCCGGAAGAACTTACTACTATATGGTAAGGGGTTATAACAAGACGTTTAAGACTTACGGCAGTTACAACAAAGCAGGACTGCAGGTTGTCATTCCAGAGAGACCGGTTGTAACGCCAACCACAGCCCCGACAGTTGGGCCGACAGCAACGCCGAAGCCGACGCAGAAACCGAAGCCTACGGCAACACCAAAGCCAACGGCTACTCCGAAACCCACACAGAAGCCAAAGCCTACCGCGACACCAACCCCAGACCCGGACAGCCCGTCTGAGATTAACAAAAAAATCAAAGAGGTAGTTAAGCTGACAAATCAGGTCAGGGTTAAGCATGGTTCAGCAGCTGTTGTTGAAGATGCCGCTCTTGATGCCGGTGCAGCAGTCAGGGCGAAAGAGATTTATACAAAGTTCAGCCATGGAAGACCAGATGGAAGCGATTTTAGTACAGCTTATTATGAAGCAGGAGCCGGCAATATCCTTGGAGAAAATATTGCGACTGGCGATACGCCTGAGCGTGCAGTCTATTTATGGGAGAACAGCCGTGGTCATCTTGTTTCAATGCTTGACAGGGAAGCGACCCATATTGGTGTTGGCGTTTACAAGAACTTCTGGGTACAGATTTTCGCGAAGAACCCAAGCCAGAAGTATACTTTAACAGTATATGCAAATGGAGGCACGTTCCCGAGCAAGGGCGGTGTAGAGAAGTTTGAGATGAGTGTTCCGGCCAGAGCAGATATCAAACTGTCAACTATTGACATTCCGGAAAAGGAAGGCTGCAAGTTTATAGGATGGACGGAATGTTATGAAAATCCATATTTTGAAGGTGGCTTAATGGATTTGGATTACATTAAAAACAATGACCTCCACATGCCTGAGAGTAAAACATTAAAGGCCAACTGGTCGGATTCTTCCGATTCTTCAAATTAAACGATACAATTTAAGCGCTCTCAACCGGAAAGGTTGGGAGCGCTTTTTTGAAATCTTTTTTATGTTTTTTTTGTTCTTTTTTTAACGCTGCTTTCCTTTACAACAGCAAATTGTAATTCTAAAATGTCATTATCAACGGACAGGGAAAACGGCGGCCAGGCTTGCCGTTCTGCTGGTCATCACACTGATTGCCCCGGCAGTCTTTCAGTCCACCACCCCGGCGGCTTCCAAGCGAACGCCCACAAGACCTACTACTTGCTTAAAATCTTTTTTAAAACTTCCCTGATTTCCGCTTCATTCATAGTCGAAGCATCCGGCAAAAATTCCAGCACCATCTTTCCGATATCAACCAGGCGTTTTGTGTAGTTCTTTTTCTCAAGAGCACGCTGGCGGTTCTCTGCTAACTGCTGGCGATGAAGGGCCTGTTTTGCTTTTAACTGTTCTATTTCTGCAAGTTGCTGTTCAATCGTATCCATTTATCTGCACCTCCTTTTCTGTACGGTCTCTGCGGCTTCGGCTATAGCCTGGACCGGTTTTTCTGCTTTTGTAAGTTTCTGTTCTACTGCGTCAATCATCTCGTTTGAAGTACTGCGTATGGTCTCCAGGCTGGCTTTCAGTTCCTTTACGTCTTTGCCGGAACTCCAACTGGAAATATAGCCGAAAGAATATTCCGAAGTGTCCAGGCCGAGATACTGACAGACAACAAAAGCAATGGATTCTGCCTGCACCTCTGCGGTGTGTTTATCCGGAAGGTCTGCCGAATGGAGTTTTTCATGGGCCATTTCATGAATCAGGGTCTTGAGAGACTGTGCTTCGGAAAGGCTGCTGTCTATGACGATTTCTTTTTGGATGAGGTCATAATATCCATTTGCATCCCCGGATATTGCTTGGAAGCGGACTGGAACCGGGCAGATATCTAGGAGTATATCTTTTATCTGCTTTTGCTTGTCGCTCAGGCTGCCTTCCAGGTTGTGGCAGAGTTCCGGCAGGGGTTCACCTTCCGTCTGCTTGATGTCAAAGGTATATCCAACCTTAAAGAACGGAATGATTCTTTCAACAACTTCCTGCTTGACACTTCCATCGGGAAGAGTAACCGGTCTGCCGTTTTCATCTCTTACGTCTTTTAAGGATTGGGATTTGATTGATGAGGGGCAGATGATTTGGATTCCGGATTCTCCCTTTTTGACCTGACGGTTCAGAGACTTCCAGCAGGTATAACTTGCACACAGCGTGGCATCCGGTCTTTGTCTGGCAATCAAAATCTGGTTATTCAACGAGTAATTGTGGAGGTGCAACATCTTGGAAAGAAAAGCCCTGTACTTGTCCCCATCCATAAAATCTTTGATGGACTGCTCCAGGCCCGCAGTCAGTTCATTCAGGGCTTCCTGCCTAGATTTGGATTGTTTTTTATCTGTTTTTTTCATATAATATTGCCTCCTTTGGATTTGGGTAATATTAATATGAAGAAAAGATGATGGGGATAAAAAAATTTGCGGGTTTTGGTGTGGAGGGATGGGAGAAGAAAAAAGAGATGGACAGATTTGGGTAGCAATATGTATTTTGAAAGGTTCCGTTTTGTTCTGAGGTATGATATAATCGTTCTGTTGTCCAACCGAGACCCGGCAACGGGAGGAGGTGAGAACTATAAGCGAAATAATAATTACCTTTATCGTTACCGTCGCGGCAGGTGTGACTTGCCATCTCATCTGCAAATGGCTAGATAGGAACGACTAGGACAACAATAGCCTGATGGATACTTGACCATCCTAAAAAACAAGAAGAAGCCCTCGGTTGTAGTGCAAGTACAGCCGGGGGCTTCGTTCTTTGCTATAAGCGTTTAATAATTACCTTTTGCCTACTGGCATTATATCATATGCAAATCTGAAAATCAATATACCGATAAATGGGAAATCGGGAATCATCTGTATCACACATATCGTGAAATATCACAAGAACTTTTTACAATAGAATCATCCTGCTCTTGGCTTTGAAAACGGTTCTGGGGTGACGGCTGGAAGGCGGCAGGGATAGACACAGCCGGAGGTGGTGGATAGTACACCATAATAATGGTGAGTATATGCGCCCTTCCTCTTAATAAATCTGTAGAAAATCATTCTTTTTTAGGGGTATCGGCAGTCGTTCCGGCTGTTATAATCTTGAAATCCTGGTAAAGATGGTGGTCCCGGAAACACGGTGATGGTGCTTTCGGAAGTTCGGTGATGGTGGTTCTGGAAATGCAGCGATGGTGGTTCCGGAAATGCAGCAATGGTGGTCCCTCAAATATCAGTATGGTGTTTCTATCTTATCCAATCAATCCTCAGGAGCATCGTCAGGAGCCTCCGACTTTGTAGCATTGAAATCCTGGGCTTGCTGTTGGTTAAAGGTCTTGATACATTCAAGCGCAAGGTTATACCACCGCTTGGAGTTCTTCTCTGCATTGTCTGCGTGTTTCTCAGCATAATAAATTTTTGCGGTCAAATTGCTGGTCTCTACCAGAAGTTTGTTGTATGCGTTCTGTAAATCTGAAAGTTGTTTCTTGAGAAGTTCATTTTCGGTCTGTAGAGCAATCAGTTGACGGTCAGGGGACGCCTTGTGCAATGGCATCCATATGGATTCGTCTAAGGGCTTGGTGTTTGCTTGGGGTGATGTTTCCTTTGATGAAGGTGTGGTGGCTGCATGGTTTTCCTGTGCGAAGGCATCCTCGGGAGTATTGGAAATATAATCCTTGAAAGGCTGAAATTGGTGGGCTTTTTGGGGATTAGATTTATTCTCCTTAATATAAATGAGCATATCTTTGAGTTGTTCCGCAATGTTGTTGGCATCGCTATCAATCTGTGCCTGAGGTCTCCGGTGCTCGTTCAGAAATTCTACAGCGAAGTCGTCCAGGTATTTAGTCTTGTTCCTTATCTGGATATGGCCCCGGAGTTCAGTATCCTGATATTTAATAACCTGGCGTCTGACCGCTTCATATGTGATTCCCTGGCTGTTCGCATACTGGGGAAGAGTGGTCCCGATTTCATTATCACAAGTCCATGAATGGGTGTTTTCCATAAGTTTTTGTTCCTTTCACAGTACTTTTTTATTTGGTGAGTACATTGTAGCATATGGTAGTGCGTAAATCAATATAAATAATAGTTGCGCAATGTAGTACGTGTAAAAATAAAGAAAACATGAAGAATAAATGGATTTTTGCAAATATGTTGACACAACGTAGTACGAAGCGTATTATAAAAATAAATCACGAAACCACAAACTATCAACATGATTTTTACGCATATTGATTTTATCTCATGAAAGAACAGGAGGAGAAGATTATGAGTGAGAATTTAAACATAGATGTAGCAGCAATGCTGAACCAGTTGCCGCCGGAAATGCAGGCGTTAATCATAAATATGATAAAAGGAGGGCAAAACGCAGCCGTTCCGCAGGCAGGACCATCTGCAATAAATAAAAAAGAAATACCGGAGAATCCCGGATTACAGGATTATACAGAACTGTATTGCGATTGCTTCAAAAAGGGAGAAATCGGATGTGTGACAAGAGCGGAGCAGTTCAGCGATTCGGATATGTACAGAATATTATTTAGTGTAAACTGTGGAGAGATTAGGCGGAATGAAGTGCAGTATCGGTTAGAGATGCTTGCAAAGGAATTAGGCGGAATGGCCCTGGTTCGGTATTTCAAGAAAAATTGTATGGCCGCAAAAAGAGAAATAAAAGAGAGGCAGAAACACGATGATGAAATGGCGGAGCAGGAGAGGAAAAAATTAGCACAAAAAGAAAGAGAAAAAATCCTGGAAACAGGGAATATGACAAAATTTACAGAACTGCCTGAAGGCTGTAAAAATATTTATATTGGTCCTGGATGGGTTGCCAACGATGATGGAATTTATATGCTAGAGGAGAGCGGAAAAACAGTAAGACGGGTAGAGGCGGGGAGATTTCCGTTTTTGATTGATTGTCTATATGAACCGTATGATGCTGGAGCAATCGGTGCTGAGAAATGCGGTATAAGGTTTAAAAGTGTGCAGGGAGATTGGAGACACAAGATTGTGGAGCAGTCAACATTGATGGACTCACGAGAGGCAATGACGCTGGCCAAAAAAGGATACAGTATCAACAGCCGCCGGGCAATGGCGTTTACGGATTATGCAACCGCTATGCTCGAGGAATCTGCGATGAGGGGTGCTCTCCCAATACATAAAATGGCATCATCATTCGGATGGACGAGCGACAAAAAAGAATTCCTGCCATATACAAATAATGAGTTTGTATTTGAAAAAGAGGATGAATTCCCAGGACTGACACAGGCTATATCACAGTCACAGGGCGACAGAGAGGCCTGGTATAGGGAGTTCAAGGAGATGAGGCAGACTAGGGTAAAGATGTTTAATTTTGCAACGATAGTACTGTTAGCATCCCCTATACTGGGCATGCTGCCAGATGTAGTTAACGGTTTTATCGGAAACATTTACGGAGACACGCACACAGGGAAGACCATTTGTGATTCAATCAATGCCACGATTTTTGGAGATTTTAGAGAGGGCTACGTTATAGCACTAACGCCTCAGTCAACACCGACCGGTATGGAGATTCGTATGAATGCACATAAGAACATCCCATTGGTTGTAGAGGATGCCAATAACGCAGACCCGAATATGATTCCAAAATTCATTATGCAGGCGTCAAATGGAGCCGGAGCACTGAGAGGAACAAAGAATATGGGCAACCGGGCGCAGATGTCCTGGTGCTTGTCATCCCTAGTAAATTCTGAGGCTATCCTGACCTCATATGGAAACAGAGGCGGGGTCAATGGAGGCTCATACACAAGAGTTTATGCAGTGAAATCTGGGAGCCAGTTTCCGAAAGTTTGGGAAGAAAAAATAGGATATTGGAAAGAGTTTTTTGCTACGAATTACGGATTTGCCGGACGTGATTTTGTGGAAATCCTACAGGGAATGGAACTGGATGAGTTGCAGGCTATGAAAAAGAAATTTTTTTCGCAGATTGTTGCACGTATGCGAGAGATTGGACATTCAGAGACACAGGCTGAGGGACTGGCGATACTGATGCTTGCGGATTATCTTGCTGCAACAAGATTATTTAAAGACGATATTATGTTTACGATTGACGAGTTGATTTCTTTTACTGAGGATGAGGAGACCATCAAACCAGCAAAAAGATTTTATAACAAACTTGAGGACCTGATGATTGGCAATCCTGACCGATTTGAGGGATTGGACGAAAATTTGACAGAGAGAATCGCGGACCCGTTAGACCCAGCCAAATGGGTTGGAGAGTATTGGGGCCTGTATAGAATGGAAAACCAACAGAGATGGTTATGTGTCAGACCGGAGGTTTTAGATAGATGGCTGGCAGATGGCGGCGTTGACAGGAGACTGTTTTTTGATTTTCTGAGAGAAAATGATTTAATCAGAGCAGATAAGGGCGCAAATACCAGGAAGACACCTTCTAAGATATACAGTACTAGACCTAGACTCGTAAATATCAGACTGATAGATAGCGATTGTGCAGATGAGGATGATTTATCACAGCCTGGAGTAGAAGAGAACGCCCCTCAAAACCCATTTTTGAAGGTGGCAGACGAAATCAATACGCAAAGACAACTACAGATTGAAGAAATAGAATTTAAGTAATGAAAGCAAAGCCCGGTTATAGTGCCCGGGCTTTGCTTATGTTCAGAGATGAGGCAGTAGGGGCAGAACGGGCGATAACTGGGCAGTACAAGGACAATGAGAGCAAGGGTTAAGTATTTCAACAATAAAAAATGAGCATTTTTTGCAAAAAATGGCCTGTTTTGTGGCCAGTGCCCTAGTGCCCCGCCCTGCCCGAGTAAAAATATAGTATATATAGAAGAGAAAAATAAAATTTAAGTAAATCTTTTTTTATTTTTAAATTTCTCATATATATATATATTACTTCATTCACTAGGGCACTAGGGCATTTTCTATATAATATAAATAAATATACTATATATAGTGTATATACATATGAGATATACTGTATTTTGCATAAATGAAGGAGTTTATACAATGATTAGTGCCCAGGTAGTACTGGGGCAGTACTAGGGCAAATGGGGCATTGATTAATCGGTAGTGTATTGCTATCGGTAGGATATGAGGCCTTATACGAAAAAACACTTTCGCAGCCGATAAGTTATCGGGGAACCGGTACTGTATCACAGCCGCAGAATTGGTTTTCGTGCCAGAGAACCACAGCCATCCGGTAGGGATAACCTGACAACGGCGCAGGCCGCCAGTAACTCCAAGTCTGCCAGTGGAATTGTCTATGGGAACAGGCCGTCCGGGTAAGGCGAAATGCTCCCGCAGGTGTTGATGAGTACAAGGCATACAGCCCTGCCATTCGCCGTAAACCTTCTTATATATAAGCAACTTCCCGGGCGTTATCATATATATTCCAGCCATAAGAAACATCATATCTGGCAATCGTATCCGGCACATCTATAAAATCATATCTATCCATAATCCTGTCCGCAGCCCTTATCATCAGGTTGCACCAGGCTCTTTTCATCCACAGCCGCCATCACAGGCCGGTTCAGGAGTCCTTGCTGGCACGCTTCGTCAATTATTTCCCGATGCCTTTAACATATCACTGCCATCTTTGCCGCATCCTGCCCTCATATATCGCCGCCACCGCTGCGGCAACCTGTCATGACCTGCCCGCTACAATCTCTGTATTTCTTCCCTGTCGCCGGTCAACATCTCCGCAGGCATTATCCCAGGGCATCCCGGGGCCGCCGTTCCCAGCCAATCGTTCTTCCGTACAGCCTTCCCGATGCCCGGATGCAACTGTCCAGCCGCAGCCTCCGTTTCTACTGTTGCACCTTGTTCTCAAACCCTATCCAGCCTGCAACTCCTCCCGCGTTCCGGCCCTCCCAGATGCCATTTCCACCAGCCGAAAAATAATCCGCAAAAAAATACGCCTCCGGATTTCCTCAACATATAAAGGATAACGGAAGGGAAAAGAGAAAACCGGGAGGTGAAATCCATGAAGACATAAGAACATTCCGTCATGCGGATGCCGGAAATGTGCCGTGGCACAACAAGGGCTAAGAAAAATCAACGATAATCCGCACGACTGCATCAATTTTCCAGCAGGCTATATATGTAAAGAAAAAACAAGGAGGATAGGACCATGAGAAAGATTTTACATGGAAGATTATATGACACAGACACAGCCAGATATATTGGCAGTAACCAGAGCAGTTGTTACAAAAATGACTACCGTTATTTTGAAGAGGAATTCTATAGGAAGAAAACAGGAGAGTTCTTCCTGTATGGCGAAGGAGGCCCGGCATCCAGATATGCGGAACGTCTGGAAAGCGGCGGCTGCATCGGCGGGGAGCAGATTATCCCACTGTCAGAGGAAGAAGCAAGGGAATGGGCGGAAGAGAACCTTACTGTTGAAAAATATGAGGAACTTTTCGGAACCTTTGAAGAGTAAGAAGTGCTTTTATAAGAAACGATTTTATAGCAGAAAGGAAGATACCGATATGAGACCATTAAGAGAAGTTTATAGCGACATTACAAACCTGAAATGCAGAAAGGAAATCCAGAAGGCCTATGATGTGGTAAGGGACAGATACCAGGTGTTTGCAAAGAAGGCTCAGGAGATTGTAGAAGACACGCAGATGTCCATGATGCTGGACAGGATGCAGGAACTGGTACAGCAGGGCAAAATGATGAACATGTTGTCAGAGGAAGAGGTCATGGAGGAAAGCAAGAAACGGATTGATAAGGAATGCACACAAGAACTGGCTGCCGTCAGGGAGGCCAATACAGAGTTCATGAGGGTATGGGGAAAAGCACTGCTGGAATACCCGGAAGAGAGCGTGAGAATCTGTCAGTTGGGCTGGAATGTCGGCGAAGAATTGAAAAGAAACGATATCCAGTATCTGAACAAAGAAAAGATGTGGAATGGCCCGGATACGGAATGAATCCCGGATATCTGGAGACTTGGGCGGGCTGGACCGGCAGCCTGCTTCCGGTGAAAAGATGGACCCGCAAAAAAACAGACGGGATGATTCTTTTGACATATAGATGATACAACCGGTAAGGAATCAGGACGAAAGGAGATTTTACATATGAAACAGAAACATACTACCTGGCACGGAGCGGAACTCAGCCCTGCGGCGATAAAGGCAGGCTTCGTAGACTATTTTGCTGCGGCAGAAGCAGTTGACGCAGAGTACTACGACATCAATGCCGAAGATGAGGGGACCTGGGAGTTGGTAAATGGCGATGAACTGTATTTCAGGGACAGCGAGGGTGAGGCCTATGGTTCGGAAATGGCCTTGGAGAGAGTCCGGGAACTGGAGGCGATGATTGCCGAGGCCGAAGATAACCAGGACACTTCCAGGTGGGAGAAAGACATAGAACTGCTGACGGCGAGATGTGAGGTCATAGAGCCGTGTGAGTATTACCAGGTGCCAGAGGAAGGGGCAAGGATACTGCTGGATGAATCCGAGGAACTGGTCTATTACAACGCCAGGCTGGAGGTCTATGTATGGGGTATCTGCCACTTTGGGCTGAATTGGAAACGGGTGCTCACGACTATCCCGGTCCGATAAGAGTTATAGACCGGTAAAGACACGGGCAGGCTGCACAGACGGCCTGCCCGGATAAAAATGTTACATACCAAAATTTATACGTAAAAAGGAGATTATATTATGATGAAGAATCCAAAAGAATGCGTTTGTATCCAGAAGAACCAGACATTTTTTGTGCTGAATGAGTTGACCATACCAGAATGCAAGGACGGCAGCGAGCCGCTGACCTTCCATCACGATACGTTCAGCCGTTTTAAATTTGTCCTTATCAGCAAAGAAAAGAGACCGGCCACAGCCAATGTGCCGGTAAAAGAACTTCCGGCCATCTTCCAGAAAATCCGGAACCTGAGCCTCCGGGATATGTTATCGGTACAGAAACAGAAATCTGAGCCGTCAAAGAGCCCGGCATACACGACTACGATTAATGCAGGGACATTAAAAGGAAAGACTCCGGCAGCACTGCTCCTGGAGGATGAACAGACTAATAAAAGGCTGTTAATCAACCAGAAGAACTGGCTTGAGAGCAATTTAGGCAGGTATCCAAGAAACGCGGCACAGATAACAGCAATCGAGGATGCCTTAAGACTATACGAAGCAGGACAGTTGGATGCGGAGGAATCCAAGGCTGGATTCCAGGCAGAGACGGTCTACAGTTCCGGCATGAGGCCCCTTATCCGGCGGAAACACGGCGATAAATACTTTGTGTATGAAATCTCTATCCGCTGGGACGGAGCCTCTGAGAAAACGGTAGAAATTGATATCCGGAACTACTATGCACCGGTCACGAGGACGGAAAAAGGCCTTTTGAATGTAAAAGCAAAGGAGCGAAGGGGAAATCCGGAATGTGATATCCCTTACCCTGGAAGAGTGGCTGTGGGTGGAACATATGCTGGAAAGCAATATCCGGACTTTTGAAGACCTGTATGCACGGAATCATTACAAGCAGGCATACGAGGCAGAAAAGGAACTCAGGGAAGCACTGAGGAAGGATGGAAAGATAGCATCATAACATCATAAGGAATTTGGAACAGGAGGCCTGGAAACAGACCTCCTGGATGTATAATCGGGTTGATTGACATTTCTGCTATGACATGTTACTATGGCGGTGAAAAGGGAACACGGTCGATAGATGGCTGATTAAATATAAAGTTGGATAGAGATTGCCGCTTCATTTACCAGACTGGGGCGGCTGTTTCTATGTCTTGAGGAGCCGCAATCGCGAGATTTGGATATAAGAAAGAAGATATAATATGGAAGAAAAAAATACAGATGAGCCATTGAGTCATGTATGCCTGAGATATCTGGCCATCATTGTTATAACAGTTGCTGCAATGATTTTCCTGTATACGAAAATCCTGATAAATGCTTATATCCCATCAGATTCCATGGAAAACACTTTGATGACAGGTGACAGACTGATTGGGAACCGTATTGCATACCAGTTTGGAAACAATCCGGAACGGTACGATATCATCATGTTTTATGCCCCGGATGAGCCTGACGAAGTGTATATCAAACGGGTCATTGGATTGCCAGGGGAGACTGTGCTTATAAAGGATGGAAAAGTTTATATCAATGGTTCACATACAGCATTAGATGATTCCTTTATACGTGAAGAAATGGAAGAGGAGCCAGAGATGGAATTTCATGTCCCGGAAGATAGTTATTTTATGCTTGGAGATAACCGGAATGAATCGCTGGATTCCAGGTATTGGGACAATCCCTATGTGGCAAGGAGCAGCATTGTAGCAAAAGCATGGTTCAGATACTGGAAGGGATTTAAGATGCTGGATTAAAACAATCCCGTTGAAAAGAAGAAAACAATATAGTATAATACAGGCACAAGGTTTTTCTTCTATATTTTTTCGCACTGCCTTTTGACATTTTTTTCGTAACATTCCTTGTCAAAAACCAGTGCCTCCCGTTTATTCAATCTTCATCCGCTTCCAGCCCAAAAGAAGAAAAATAAACCCAAAAGAACCACCAAAAACCTTGTCTCAGGAGAAATCCTGGAACAGGGTTTTTTTAATGGAAAAAAGAGAAGAGAAACCTTAAAAAAGGCTTAACTAAGCCAAAAACCAGGCATCAAAGGTCTGTGAAAAAAAGAAAAAGAGATTTAAAAAGTGAACAGAAAAAAAAGGAGGGGCGCGGAAAGATTGTCCGAAAAAGAATAAAAAAGATAGTCTGTTGCAGCCGGATTATCTTGATATCTTATGGATAAAGCCGTCCCGGTTTTGACAAATGAAATTACGAAAAAAGTGTCAAAAGAGGGTGCGAAAGGACACCACATATTTTTATGTAAGTCTTTTTGGCACTTTTTTTGCGATTTCTTTTGATATTTTGCGCTGCCGAAACGTAACCGGAAACCCGTGAAGAGATGACGCAGAGCAGGGAAAAAGAAAAAAGAAAACAAAAAGAGAAAACCAAAAAAATCAATAAAACCACTAGAAACCTTGTTTCAGGGTATTACCCTGAAACAAAGTTTTTTTATTGAAACGGAAAAGAAGAAAGAAGAGAAATAAAAATAGATAAAGAGCGAAAAAAGAAGACAAAAAGATAAAATAAAGCATAAAAAAGAAAAAGCAAAAAAAGAAGTGGTGGATGAACCTTGGAATGCAAATTATGCTTAAACGTTGATGAGTACAAGGCATACAGTCCCGCCTGACGCCGTAAACCTTCTTATATATAAGAAACTCCCCGGGCGTTATCCCGTTCCAGCCCACCGGCCACAAGAACCATCATATCTGGCAATCGTATCCGGCACATCTATAAATCTAATCTATTCCATAGGTCCTGTCCGCATCCATCATCATCAGGCCGCACCAGGCTCTTTTCATTTACAGCCGCCATCACAGGCCGGTCCAGGAGTCCTTGCTGGCACGCTTCGTCAATCATTTCCCGATGTCTTTAACATATCGCAGCCATTCTTGCCGCATCCTGCCCTCATATATCGCCGCTACCGATGCGGCAACCTGTCATGACCTGCCCGCTACAATCACTGTACTTCTTCCCTGCCGCTGGTCCACACTGCCACAGGACGCCATCCCAGGGCCGCCGTTTCCAGCCAATCGTTCTTCCGTACAGCCTTCCCGATGCCCGGCTGCAACTGTCCAGCCGCAGCCTCCGTTTCTGTTCATGCCATCGGTTCTCAAATCCTATCCAAGCAGGCATACGAGGCAGAAAAGGAACTCAGGGAAGCACTGAGAAAGGGCAAGGCATCATAAAAAGTTGGCACAGAGGGCCTGGAAACGGGCTCTCTGTACCGTATTAAATAGAGAGCCGGGTTATACCGGTTCTTTTTTATTTACATTAAAAGATGTGTTCATAGATATTTTGAAAAAAGACTCGCAAAAAACTAAGGCCATACCATTTTTTCAGCATGTTGTCTTCAAACAATAGAACGGAGGCAACTTTTATGGAACTTACTGTTGAAATGATGAAAAAGTTATTAGATTCTGCTATAATTAATAACGAGGACGTAGAGAGAGCCCAGATAGAAACAATTAAGGAGGCTCTCATGAATAAATATGGCATAAAAGCACCAAAACTTACACAGAGAAAAAATAGAAAAGGATATGTATGTAATATTCCGGGAAAATATGTTATTCCAGGTGGACCTAAAAGGCCACAAGTCAGTGGCAGTACACAGGCGGAGTGCCTAAAAAATTTTTATGATTACATAGAAAAATCGGTGGTAGGGACATATGATAAAAATATGACTCTGCAAGATGTGTGTGAAGAATGGCTTAGAAAAAAGAAAGGTGAGATAAATGAAACAACACTGGATAGGTATGATTCCATCTATCGTAATCATCTTAAAGATACCGAGTTCTCTAATCTGACATTAAGAAAGATAAAAAAATTTGACTGTGACGACTATATTAAAACGTTGTATCATAAAAAACTTGCATATAGAACGGTAAAAAACATAAAAACTTTAGTATCTCAGGTGATGCATTATGCTATTATGCGGGAATATATGAATACAAATTATATGAGTTATGTAAAAATCAATGCTAATTTGTGTGCTGTTAATGAATACAAAAAGGAAGCCTGGACTGACGAGGAATTATGCATTATCCGGAAAAAATCACTAGAAGAATGGAATGAACATAAGAAATATAGATTTTCTGCCGTTATTATGTTATCTGCTACAACTGGATGTAGAATAGGTGAATTACTGGCAGCAGATTGGTCTGATATTGATTTTGAAAAGAAAACGTTTACTATTAATAAAAATTATGTCAATTATAGAGATGTAGATACAGGAAATTATGTTACACAAATCAATCATGGGAAAAATGTTGCTAGTAGGAGAAGTATAGACCTGACGGATGAGGCTGTTTTTTGGTTTAAAGAAATGAAACGCCGTAATGACCATTTGGGATTATATAGCGAACATGTTATAGTATCACGAAAGGGGGCTCGTCTAAAACACAGGGCTATTGATGCAAGAATAGAAACATTCTGTAATGCGATACATATACCGTATAAGGCATCTCATACGGGTAGACGTACTTATGCTACTGCACTTAAAGACTATGGGGTTCCGATTAGCGAAATTAGTGCAGACCTGGGACATAGCAGTATTTTAACTACACAGGCAATTTATTATAAACGTAGAAATTCACGTGAAAAAGCATTGAGTCAAAAAAATGCAGCGTTTGTGGCAACACTTGGCAACACCCCATCATTGGAATAAACCCGCATAATATAAGAAAAAATGGTCGAAAAACAAAAAATATTGTACATTGTGTCGAAAAAAGTTTGATATGAAATAAACAGTATTGACAAAAACTTAACTTTTGTGTAAAACTGAAATATGAAAAAATCAGAAAGGCAGGCGGTCAGCTATGGAGAAACAGATCAAACTGGATGAAAAAAGTGCACAGGAGTTTGTCAGTGCAGCCAGCAGATGTAATTTTGATATTGATGTATTTTATAACCGTATTATCATTGATGCAAAGTCGATCCTCGGACTTTTGAGTCTGGATCTGACAAAGACTCTGACAGTAAAGTGTTACGGAGAAGATGAGGATTTTAATCGTGTTCTTTCCAAGTATGCAGCAGGTTGAGAAATATGAATAAAGAAAAACGGTGATAAAAGGGCGCAGTTCATGAGAAGAAAAGCAGAACATGCGTCCTTTTTATTATGGGAAGCTTTCGGATCATATTTTATGGTATAATCCTGGTATAGCATGGAAAAAGAATAGCTGCCGGACTGGAATTCCGGCAGCTGCCGGGAGTGAAAATATGGAAAAACCAAGAGTGCGGATTTCTGTCAGAAATCTTGTGGAATTTATACTGAGGAGCGGAGATCTGGATAACAGCAGTGGGACATCCGGAGATAAGGAAGCCATGTTAAAAGGCGGAAGGCTTCACCGCAAGATACAGCGGAGTATGAAGGGCGATTATCAGGCAGAGGTTTCTCTGAAAAAAGAAAGTGAATACGACGATGTGGTCATTCAGGTCGAGGGCCGTGCAGATGGGATCTTTACAGAGGACGGAGCCGTTTATATTGATGAGATCAAGGGGACTTACGGAAATGTCCAGGCAATGGACATGCCAATACCTGTCCACCGTGCCCAGGCCATGTGTTACGGAATGATCTGGGGAGAAAAAGAAGGGATTTCTGAAATCCACATTCAGATGACATACGCTCATCTTGAGACGGAAGAAACCAGGAGATTTCGTGAGGATTTTTCCATAGAGGAGCTTAAAGGCTGGTATCAGAAGCTTCTGGATGCCTATCACAAATGGATCGCATATTCTCTTAACTGGAAAAAAGAGAGAAATGCATCCATGAAGGATCTGCAGTTTCCGTTTCCATACAGAGAAGGGCAGCGGGATATTGTTAGTGGTGTGTACCATACGGTTTCCAGCGGGAAGACCTTATTTGTTCAGGCGCCTACCGGTGTGGGAAAAACCATGTCTGCCATTTTTCCGTCCGTGCGCGCCATCGGTGAGGGAAAAGGTGAAACACTTTTTTATCTTACCGCAAAAACCATCACAGGAACTGTGGCGCAGGAGGCATTTCACATCCTGCGGGAAAAAGGTCTGAAATTCAAGGTAACGGCGATCACGGCAAAGGAAAAGCTGTGTTTTCAGGATACTCCGGAATGTACACCGGAGAAATGTCCTTATGCAAAGGGGCATTTTGACCGGGTAAATGATGCGGTTTATGAGCTCTGGACCACTGAAGAGGTATATTCCCGAGAAGTGATCCGTGCTCATGCAGAAAAATGGCAGGTGTGCCCTTTTGAAATGTGTCTGGATCTTTCAATCTGGGTAGACGGGATCATCTGTGATTATAATTACGTGTTTGATCCCAATGTTCATCTGAAACGTTTTTTCGGGGAAAATATTTCCGGGGATTATATTTTTCTGATCGATGAGGCACATAATCTGGTAGAACGTGGCAGAGAGATGTACAGTGCCGGTATTTCCCGTCAGAGTCTGGTAGCACTTCGAAAGAAGATAAGAAAGAGATTTTCAAAACTGGCCAGAACACTGGATAAAGCAAATCGCCAGATGATGGAACTGGAAGAGAATCTTGCGGAAACAGGAAAAGGGTATCAGGTGCTTCCCAATCCCGGAGTACTGCCGATCACATTTCTTACAATATCAGGTGAACTGGAAGAAATACTGGAGGAAAAAGAACTGGAAGAAGAACTACGCAGGGAAATACTGGAATTTTATTTTATAGTGCGTGATTTTTTAAATGTTTCAGAGCTGGTAGATGAAAATTATGTAGTATATACCGAAAACAACGCAGAAGAAGGATTTCGTCTGAGGCTGTTCTGTGTGAACCCGGCAGAAAATCTGGGAGAATACCTGAAAAAAGGGAAAAGTGCTATTTTCTTTTCAGCTACAATGTTTCCCATGCTCTATTACCGGGAGCTTTTGACAACAGACCGTGATGCCTATGGGATTTATGTGCAGTCTCCTTTCCCAAAAGAAAACCGCAGGATTCTTATCGGCAGCGACGTAAGCAGCCGGTATACCCGGAGAAATCGTGCAGAATACCGGAAGATCGCCGGATATATTGCCAGATGTGTCTGGCAGAGGCAGGGAAATTATATGGTGTTTTTTCCGTCGTATCGTCTTATGGAAGACGTACTGCAAGTTTATGAGGAAGAATTTTCCGTAGACTGGGTGCGCTGCGTGTGTCAGACGCCGGATATGACAGAACAGGAACGGGAAGGATTTTTGGAGGAATTTCAGGAACGGGAAGGTACCCTGGTAGGGTTCTGTGTCCTTGGAGGAATTTTTTCTGAGGGTGTTGATCTGACAGGAGAAAGTCTGATCGGGGCAGTGATCGTAGGAACCGGACTTCCCCAGATCGGCAGTCAGCGTGAGATCTTGAAAGAGTATTACGATAAAAAGAATCACTGTGGTTTTGATTATGCATATCGCTACCCGGGTATGAACAAGGTGCTTCAGGCCGCCGGGCGCGTGATCCGCACAAAAGAGGACAAAGGCGTGATATTGCTTTTGGATGACCGCTTCTGGGATCGGGATTACCAGGAAATCTTTCCCAGGGAATGGCAGGACCGTACAGGCTGCAGGCTGGATACGGTAGAAGGTGCAGTGGAGACGTTCTGGAAGAGGTTTACTTGACAGAACGGAGAAATCCGATATACTTATAGAGTCTTTATCTGGAAAATCACTGGAGGAATGTGTGGATGCCGGATCAGGACAAGAAACTGTAAAATAGGATCATAAGAAAAGTGAAAGAAGTATATGAGACGAAAAAAAATATATAAAGCATTGGCATTTTGTCTGAGCACAGTGATGCTCGCACAGCCGGTTTTTGCGACAACAGTGCAGCAGACGGCACAGGGAAGCCTTGGTTCTGTTACGGAGGAGTCCCAGATACTTCCAATTCCCGGTGAAAGCGGGAAATATATTCTGAAAAGCAATGGCTTTTACTGCCTGAATGAAGATGGAACCAAAGAAAATACTCCGGCAGTGTATTATTTTGATCATTTTGAGATCGACGGAACGGTTTTTGATGGATATTATTATCACGACGAAAGCGGTAAATTTACAGCGGGAAACTCGCATATGGTCCAGATCACCGATCTGAAGGCTCCGGCAAAAGACGGTAGCGGTGAGGAAGTTTCTTTTGACGGCTGTTATATGGTAAACAATCTGGGAAAACTCAGCGCTTCTCCACAGGTACGTTATATGGATGAGCTGGTGGTGGACAAAACAACATACAACGGGCTGTATTATTTTGATGAATATGGAAAAATGGTTACAGATCCAGGTATCCATTATCTGGAAATGAATGCTGCAGGACAGATGTTTGACGGATATTATTATTTTGGCGGAGAAAACGGCGTTCTGCTCCAGGAAGAGGGAGAGACTCCGGAGGGATTTTCCGTGGATAAATCCGGAAAAGTCGAGACGAAAGATCTGGGAATGGATGGCCTTGAGAAACGGCTTGCGGATCTTCTTGGAACCTATGAGGGTACATGGAGCGTTTATGTAAAGGATCTAACCAGTGATCAGGAGTTTGAACAGAACAGTCAGTCACTGTACTCAGCCAGTCTGATCAAAGTGTTTGTCATGGCCCAGACCTATGCCAACATGGATGCAGTCCTTCAGAACGAAGCGGCAAAAATGAAAAAAGATGTTACAGATCCGTCCGTATCCACAAAGGTCAATGACCTTCTCTGGAATATGATCACAGTCAGTGACAATGAATCCTTTAATGAGCTGGTACGTCTGCAGACAGCATCGGGTGTTTTTAAGGACGGAGCACAGGCTGTAAATGGATTTCTTGCGGAACAGAAATTTGCAGATACTTCCGTACAGCACATCTTAAGCCCGTCCTCTTCAAAGGATGTCGGCCTCGGTGGCAGGAACACCACTTCTGTAAAAGACTGCACAGAGCTTCTTTCCCGGATCTATAAAGGAGAATGTGTATCGAAAGAAGCTTCGGAGGCTATGCTGAACCTGCTTCTGAACCAGCAGGTTACTACTAAGATCCCCAGCGGGATATCTGTGTCCGTGGAAATTGCAAATAAGACTGGAGAAACGGATACGGACCAGCATGATATCGCCATTATATATGGAGAAAAGATTACATATATCCTCTGTGTGATGTCAGAAGACTGTAAACCTGGGGACGCAGTTTCGCATATCCGGGATATTTCCGGTATTGTTTATAATTATCTGAATATGGACCTTGACCAGGGGTGATCTGTGAGTTAGAATAAAAAACAGCTGAGTAAGATCCTGATGGATATTTCCGCCAGAGAAGTATCCGAAATGTTCATGAAAGGGGAATTCTATTATGAAGACAGTACATACAGACAAAGCACCTGCAGCAATCGGACCATACTCCCAGGCTATCATCCATGGAGATACACTTTACACATCCGGTCAGATCCCGGTGGATCCGGCAACTGGAGAGGTAGTTGGCACAACCATCGAGGAGCAGGCTGACCGTGTTATGAAGAATCTCGGAGCAGTTCTGGAAGCTGCCGGTTCCAGCTATGAGAATGCGATCAAGACAGTATGCTTCCTTGCAGATATGAACGATTTTGCGGCATTTAATGAAGTATATGCCAAATATTTCGTAAATAAACCTGCACGTTCCTGTGTTGCAGTCAAGACACTGCCAAAGAACGTTCTCTGCGAGGTAGAAGTGATCGCAGCGATCGGATGATCTGATAAAAAATCCCTGTTGTCTGATTTCAGTCAGACAGCGGGGATTTTTTTTCGTGGTGATAAAGTATTTTTCTCTGTTTTGGAGCAATCTCTTTTTTGTGTTTTCAGGCGTTAAAACGGTAATGTTTTTTCTTGTGTAAAGTAGAACGCTGTAGTATAATAAAACCAGTTTTTTAGGATACGTATAAAAGCTTAATAAGGATGATCGGCAAACCAGATGAAAGTCTGGGACGCAAAGCTACAGGGCCTGTAAAATGGCAGCCAGTTGCATGAAATGAGGTGCACTGTCTGTGAGACGGTGTTTTTTTTATGATGTTATTCGGTTATGAGCAAGTAGCGAAGCGGATTGCGAATATCTGTTTGACAGACAGTGGGGTTGTAGGTCTGGATGCTGCAAAAGAGTTTTTTGGGCAATTAAAGACTTTAAGTGAAGCAGACGCTGAATGGAAATAAGCGGAGGGGAAGGATGCAGAAGAGCAAGAGTACAGAATGAATTGAAAAAGCTTGAAAATGTAATGTAATAATCAGAGCCACTTCCCTTTATTGTGAGTGGCTTTTTATTATGACAATTTTTGTGACAAACAAAAGAAAATAGACGCAACCAGGCGAAACATTGTTTGGCGTAGAAACACCGGAAATCCTTGAAAATAAAGGATTTTTGCTATATGATGAAACAAGTTGAACTCTATCATTGCGTAATAAAAAAAAATCCTGTATAATACCAAACTGTAATATTGTATCATTCAGCGGACAGAGAAATACGCTGTGAATCATTAAAAGAAGTCAGGAGGACATAAGTACATGCGAGTCGATGCGGACGATTTTGCCCGACCTTGCAGCTGCGGGAGGGAGCACCACATAGACGTTAGAGAAATTGTAATTGAATCAGGAGCTATCGGGAAATTGGAAAAGGAAATGTCAGACGGTGATCTGAAAGAATGTATTTCCCCGCTTCTGATCTGTGACACGAACAGTTACAAAGCTACAGAGGAACTGATGGAGGATATCTATGACCGGTGTCAGGTACTGATCCTGGATGCTGAAGGTCTTGAGGCAGATGAGCGTGCCGTGGAGATCGTGGAGAATTATATGGAAGAGGACATCGATCTTGTTCTTGCAGTTGGAGCGGGGACGATCCATGATCTCAGCCGTTTTGTCGCCCATCAGTACCGGATCCCTTTTGTCTCTGTGCCCACCGCAGCCAGTTCAGACGGATTTACTTCCACAGTAGCAGACATGACCTGGAATGGTGTAAAAAAAGTATTTCAGGCATCTGCGCCACTTTTTGTTTTTGCGGATACGGATATTTTTGCTAAGGCGCCTGCAAGGCTTACAGCAGCCGGGGTGTCAGATATTCTGGGAAAATACATTGCGCTGGCAGACTGGAAGATAGCAAGTATTCTTATGGATGAATACTATTGTACAGCGGTGGCAGACCTGGAAACAAAAGCGATCCGGACTGTTAAGGATAATCTGAAAGAAATTGCAGCAGGAGAGAAAGATGCATGTGAGAAGCTGATGTATGCGCTGATCCTTTCCGGACTGGCCATGCAGATGACAGGAAACTCCAGACCGGCATCCGGGGCGGAGCACCATATGGTCCACCTCTGGGATATGGAAGTGGTCAATGGCCACCTGGATGCTCTTCACGGGGAGAAGGTTTCTGCAGCAACCATGTTGGTCCTTCTGGAATATAAAAAGCTTGCAGATGCTATCCGAAGAGGAGCCTGCAGAGTGCATGCCTTTACAGACGGAGACAGAGAACTCCTGCAGGAGACCTTCGGCAGAAAAGGGATTCTTGGAGCACTTGAAAAAGAAAACACTCCGGAACTTCTGGACGATGTAAGCACAGAAACACTTTCCGGTGCACTTCCGGAAATCCTTAAGATCATAGATCTTCTTCCTGCAGTTACAGATATGCAGGAGATGATGAGTATCGTCGGCTGCGTGAGCAGAGTCCGGGATATCGGACTGCCGGGAAAAGCGATCGAGGAGAGTCTCAGACTTGCACCATATACAAGAAGAAGGTTGAGCCTTCTGAGACTTCGGAAGATGCTCACATACTGAGCAGGAACAGCTCATAAAAGGTTCTTTTGACTTGACATAAATTTTAGGAAAGGCAGTGATGAACGGTTTGATGAGAGTAGGAATGGGATATGATGTACATAAACTGACAGAGGGCAGGAAACTGATCCTTGGTGGTGTTGATATTCCTTGGGAAAAAGGTCTTTTGGGCCATTCGGATGCAGATGTTCTGATCCATGCGATCATGGATGCACTTCTGGGAGCTGCGGCTCTTGGAGATATCGGAAAGCATTTTCCGGATACAGACCCTGCATATAAGGGAATCTCCAGTGTGAAACTTCTGGTGCATGTTGCCGGATTACTGAAGGAGAATGACTATGCGATCGGAAATATCGATGCCACCATCATCGCTCAGAAACCGAAGATGGCACCACATATTCCGACGATGAGAGAAAATATCGCAGAAGCACTTGGGATTAAAATATCACAGCTGAATATCAAGGCGACCACAGAGGAAGGCCTTGGATTTACAGGACAGGGAGAGGGAATCTCCTCACAGGCGATCTGCTCCCTGTACAGAATCGGGAAATTGGAGGAAGAGTAACATGAAGATTTTTAACACACTGACACGCAGAAAAGAGGAATTTGTACCTCTGGAAGAAGGAAAAGTAAAAATGTATGTCTGCGGACCTACGGTATACAATCTGATCCATATCGGAAATGCCCGCCCTATGATCATTTTTGATACAGTGCGCAGGTATATGGAATATAAAGGATATGAAGTAAATTATGTATCCAACTTTACCGATGTAGATGACAAGATCATCAAGAAGGCAATTGAAGAGGGCGTTTCCGCAGAGGAAATCTCTACCCGTTATATCAAAGAGTGCAAGAAGGATATGGCAGATATGAATGTAAAACCTGCTACAACTGCACCCCAGGCTACACAGGAGATCCAGGGCATGATCGACATGATCCAGACTCTTATTGATAAAGGATATGCATATCCGGCAGCTGACGGGACCGTTTATTTCCGTGTAAAGAAATTCAAAGAGTATGGCAAGCTTTCTCATAAGAATCTGGATGATCTCCAGTCAGGATTCCGTTCTCTTAAGGTATCCGGTGAGGATCAGAAGGAAGATCCGTTAGACTTCGTGCTTTGGAAACCAAAGAAAGAGGGCGAGCCGTCCTGGCCGTCACCGTGGTGCGACGGACGTCCTGGCTGGCATATTGAGTGTTCTGTTATGTCCAAGAAATATCTCGGAGAAGAGATTGATATCCATGCAGGCGGTGAGGATCTGATCTTCCCGCATCATGAGAATGAGATCGCACAGAGTGAGTGCTGCAATGGTAAGATTTTTGCAAGATACTGGATGCATAATGGTTTCCTGAACATCGACAACCGCAAGATGTCCAAATCTCTCGGAAATTTCCGTACCGTTCGTCAGATCGGTGAACAGTATGATCTTCAGGTTCTCCGTTTCTTTATGCTGAACGCACATTACAGAAGTCCGCTGAACTTCAGCGCAGATCTGATGGAGGCAGCAAAGAACTCTCTGGAGCGTATCCTTGAGGCGGCAGGCAAGCTCAGCGACCGTAAAGACAATGGGGCGGCAGAGAATATTACAGAGGAAGAGCTTGCGCTTCTCAAAGAGGCAGAAGGTTTTGTTACCAAATTTGAAGCTGCCATGGATGATGATTTTAATACTGCAGATGCACTTGCGGCAATTTTTGAGCTTGTAAAATTTGCCAACACAAACGTAGACGAGAACAGCTCAAGGGAGTTTGCCGGTGGTCTTTATGAGGAACTTTTTAAGCTCAGTGATGTGCTGGGACTGAAAATCGAGAAAAAAGAAGAGATTCTTGACAAAGAGATCGAGGATCTGATCCAGGAACGCCAGGCTGCAAGAAAGGCAAAGGATTTCAAGAGAGCAGATGAGATCCGAGATGAGCTCCTGAAAAAAGGTATCATCCTTAAAGATACAAGAGAAGGTGTGAAATGGCAGAGAGCTTAAAGAAACTGAAAGAGCTGTTTGATCTGAAAGACGCAGACCTTCGGACTTATTCGCCGCTGACGCTGGCCTATATCGGGGATGGTGTTTATGAGCTGGTGATCCGTACTATTCTTGTGAAAAAAGCGAATTGTCCGGTAAATCGTCTCCACAAAAAAGCTAGCAGCCTTGTAAAAGCATCTGCGCAGTCGGGTATGATGGAGATCCTCGAACCACTTTTGACAGAAGAAGAAAAAAGTGTATATCGAAGAGGAAGGAATGCGCATTCCGCTACCATGGCCAAACATGCCACCATGGCGGATTACCGGCGTGCCACAGGGTTTGAGGCGCTGATGGGATATCTTTACCTGAAAGAGGATTTTTCAAGGATACTGGAACTGGTCCATGCAGGACTTGAGAAGGAGGAAATTTAAATTGACTGAAATGATAGAAGGAAGAAATGCGGTCCTTGAGGCATTTCGTTCCGGTAAATGTGTTGATAAACTGTTTATTCTGGATGGCTGTCAGGACGGACCGGTCCGCACCATCGCAAGAGAAGCCAGAAAACATGATACCATTGTAAAATTTGTTCCAAAGGAACGATTGGATTCCATGAGCGAGACAGGTGCACATCAGGGTGTGATCGCACAGGTTGCGGCTTATGATTATTCTACAGTGGAAGATATCCTGAAAAAAGCAGAAGATAAGGGAGAGCCTCCGTTTATCATTCTTCTTGATAATATTGAAGATCCTCATAATCTGGGAGCTATCATCCGTACCGCAAATCTCGCAGGTGCTCATGGTGTGATCATTCCCAAACACAGAGCAGTAGGACTGACTGCTACGGTTGCCAAGACGTCGGCAGGCGCACTGAATTATACACCGGTTGCCAAGGTTGCTAATCTGGGACAGACTATTGATGAACTGAAAGAAAAAGGCATCTGGTTCGTATGTGCAGATATGGACGGAGAGGTGATGTACCGTCAGAATCTGACAGGACCTATTGGCCTTGTGATCGGAAATGAGGGAAATGGTGTAAGCCGCCTTGTAAAAGAGAAATGTGATTTTACTACCGCGATCCCGATGAAGGGGGATATCGATTCCCTCAACGCTTCTGTAGCAGCAGGGGTGCTTGCTTTTGAGATCGTGAGACAGAGACTGTCAAAATAAATACATCAAATACAGCCATAGCTGTTCGGAGAAAAAATGTGCCGATATAATGAGATGACGGATGAAGCTCTTATCGAAAGACTTCGTGCAGGGGAATCTGCAATTGCAGATTATCTGATGGAAAAGTATAAAGGTCTGGTCAGAAAAAAGGCTCGTGCCATGTTTCTGATAGGTGGGGACACAGATGATCTGATACAGGAGGGGATGATCGGACTGTTTAAGGCAGTCCGTGATTACCAGCCAGACAGGGAGTCGTCTTTTCAGTCTTTTGCAAATATATGTATTGACAGACAGATATATACTGCAATTAAAAGTTCAAACCGCCAGAAACATCAGCCACTGAACACTTATGTGTCTTTAAGCGACGGAGAGGCGGAGGAAAACTTCAGAGATTCCTGTGTGGAGCATGATAATCCGGAATCGATCCTGATCGACCGGGAAAATGTGGCGGCTCTCGAAAATGAAATGAAAAAGAGCCTGAGCCCTCTGGAAAACAGGGTACTGCAGTTGTATCTGGATGGAAATGGATATATGGATATTGCCCAGATCCTTGGAAAAACACCGAAATCCATTGATAATGCACTGCAGAGGATCCGTGGGAAAATTAAAAGCTATTTTTGAGAAGAGTAAATACTTCTTTCCTTTTGAATATAAAAGTATTAAAATAATATTCATAAGGAGCAGAATAAGAAAGGAGACCAAATTATGGCGAAGATCAATAAATATTGGGGACTTGTTGCAGTAGGAGCGCTTACCGCTGCCGCAGCAGGAGCTATCGCAGCACTTGTATCCAGACGATCCGTATGCGAAGAAGACTTTGAGGATGATTTCGAAGATCTTGATGATTTCAAGGATGACGAGAAGAAGGAAGAAAAAGAAGAGAAAGAAGTCTTCCAGGACTGGGACAAGACTGCATCTGAGACTGTAGAAGTTTCCAAAGAGGCAGAGGATGCTGAAGAGGCACCAACAGAAGCAGAAGAGGAAACACCTGCAGATGATGAATCGGAGGCCGAAGCGGAAGAAGAGACAGAAGCAGAAGAGACAAAGACAGAAGAGTAAAAAGAGAATCCTGCGTGCTGTGTCTGTGAGCGACAGCACACAGGATTTTTTGTGCTATAATCATGAAAATATGAATTTTTAAAAAAATAAAAATAATGTATTGACAATATGACAATCATCTGATAATATAAACAACTGTGAGCGGCACAAACGTCGCGAAACAAGCTGCTGTGGCTCAGTCGGTAGAGCGTCGCCTTGGTAAGGCGGAGGTCACGGGTTCGATTCCCGTCAGCAGCTTTTTTTGTGTCTAAAAACAGACAATTTTTTGTTTAGATACAGGTTTTGCGGGTTTCAAAAACTCCGGATTTATGATAAGATAAAACATCAGGATGATATTTAGGAGGGAAAGCAATGGAGAACGAAACAGTTTCCAAAAACTTTATTGAAAATATTATAGACAAAGATCTTGAAGAAGGCGTTTATGACACCGTGCATACACGTTTCCCACCGGAACCTAACGGCTATCTTCATATCGGACATGCGAAATCCATTCTTTTAAATTATGGACTGGCTCAGAAATACAACGGAAAATTCAATCTCCGTTTTGATGATACCAACCCTACAAAGGAGAAATCCGAATTTGTAGAGTCCATCAAGGCTGACGTGAAATGGCTTGGTGCAGACTGGGAAGACAGACTTTTCTTTGCATCTGATTATTTTGATCAGATGTATGAGGCAGCAGTGAAGCTTATTAAGAAAGGCAAGGCCTTTGTCTGCGACCTGACTGCAGACCAGATTCGTGAGTACCGAGGAACTCTTACAGAGCCAGGTAAAGAGAGCCCGTACAGAAACCGTACTGTAGAAGAGAATCTTCAGCTTTTTGAAGAGATGCGTGAGGGCAAATACGGAGATGGCGAGAAGGTTCTCCGCGCCAAGATCGATATGGCATCACCGAATATGAACATGCGTGACCCGGTCATTTACCGTGTAGCCCGCATGACACATCACAATACAGGAGATAAATGGTGCATCTATCCGATGTACGACTTCGCTCATCCGATCGAGGATGCCATTGAGGGTGTGACACATTCTATCTGTACTCTGGAGTTTGAGGACCACAGACCGCTTTATGACTGGGTGGTAAAGGAACTGGAATATCCGCACCCACCGAAGCAGATCGAGTTTGCAAAGCTGTACCTGACCAACGTTGTTACAGGTAAACGTTATATCAAGAAGCTTGTTGAGGACGGCATCGTAGATGGATGGGATGATCCGAGACTAGTATCCATCGCCGCACTTCGCCGCCGTGGATTTACACCGGAGTCTATCCGTAAATTTGTAGAACTCTGTGGCGTTTCAAAGGCGAACAGTTCTGTAGATTATGCAATGCTCGAGTACTGCATCCGTGAGGACCTGAAGCTGAAACGTCCGCGTATGATGGCGATCCTTGATCCGATCAAGCTCGTGATCGATAACTATCCGGAAGGACAGGTTGAGTATCTTGAAGCTCCGAATAATATGGAGAATGAGGAGCTTGGAACCAGAAAGATTCCGTTCAGTGGAGAACTTTATATTGAACGTGATGATTTTATGGCAGAGCCTCCTAAGAAATACAAACGTCTCTATATTGGAAATGAAGTTCGTCTTATGAATGCATATTTTGTAACCTGCACAGGTTATGAGGCAGATGACGACGGAACGATCCGTGTAGTCCACTGTACCTATGACCCGGAGACCAAGGGCGGAAATGCACCGGACGGACGTAAGGTAAAAGGAACGATCCACTGGGTGGAAGCATCCAATGCAGGTAAAGTTGAGGTAAGACTTTACGAGAATATCGTAGATGAAGAAAAAGGTGTTTACAATAAAGAAGATGGTTCTCTTAATGTAAATCCGAATTCTCTTACAGTAACAAGTGCTTATGTAGAGCCGGAGCTTCTGAAAGCAAAAGGTTATGACAGCTATCAGTTTGTACGTAACGGTTTCTTCTGCGCAGATATCCATGACTCCAGGGAGGGAGCACCGGTATTTAACCGCATTGTATCTCTGAAGAGCTCTTTCAAATTACCGAAAGCATAAAAACTGTCAAAAAGAATACGAAACATATGACAGCAGTACACCGTGAACAGGTATCAGGGTGTACTGCTTGTTTTGTTTTATCGTCATCAGGAATAAATGGATAAGTACAAAATGCTCCTGCAACGATTTCGGTTGCGCCCATTTACAGAAACGGTTATACTGATAACACAGGAAAGAGAGGAATTACACATGAAGAAAATCGTGCTTGCTTCCGCATCTCCCAGGAGGCGGGAACTTTTAAGCCAGGTAGGAGTCGCCTTTGAAGTGAAGCCTGCCAGCGGGGAAGAACGGATCACCAGTGCAGAGCCTGCGAAAGTGGTGGAGGAACTTTCTCGTCAGAAAGCTATGTTTACGGCATACGCGCTGGAGGAAGAGGAGAACCGAGATCTGAGAGATGTGGTTGTGATCGGTGCAGATACCGTTGTATCTTATGAGGGTAAGATTTTAGGTAAACCGGCAGATGAGACAGCTGCAATAGAGATGCTCGCTATGCTGCAGGGGAATACACATCAGGTATATACCGGTGTAACTTTGTTGATAAGAGAAAAAGGGAGATGGAAAGCTCATACCTTCCATGAGTGCACAGATGTGAGCTTTTATCCGGTGACAGAGGAAGAAATAAAGGAATATGTAAACAGCAAAGACCCAATGGACAAAGCCGGAAGCTATGGGATCCAGGGCGCCTGGGGAGCCTATGTGAAGGGAATCCGTGGTGATTATAACAACGTGGTGGGACTGCCTGTGGCAAGACTGATCTATGAGACAAAAAAACTGGGAATGAACCTGAGAGGATGAAAGACAAAATGATAAAAGCTTGTATATTTGATCTGGATGGAACAATTGCGGATACACTGGAATCTATGGCATATGTGGCGAATGAGATCATGGAAAAGTTTTCCCTGAAACCACAGCCGGCAGATAATTTTCGTTATTACAGCGGTGAAGGTGCAGATATGCTGATCAGAAGATGCCTGATCGATGCAGGAGATCCGGAGCTGGTACACTACGAAGAAGTCAGGGAACTTTATCGCAGGAAATTTGATGAAGATCCGTTGTATAAAGTTGTGCCATATAAAGATATGCCGGAAACCCTTCAGAAGCTGAAACATACAGGCCTTAAGATGGCTGTATGCTCCAATAAGCCTCATGTTGCGGCGCAGAAAGTGGTAAAGGCGATCTATGGCGATCTGTTTGATGAGGTGATGGGACAGCAGGAAGGGATCCGCAGAAAGCCGGCGCCGGATGGTCCGCTAAAGATTGCAGAAGATTTCGGCGTAAAGCCGGAAGAATGTATGTATATCGGAGATACAAAGACAGATATGCAGACAGGAAGTGCTGCCGGAATGTATACCGTTGGTGCACTATGGGGATTCCGTGACAGAGAAGAGCTTGAAAATAACGGTGCAGATATTGTAGCAGCTGTACCTGGTGATCTGTTTACTATCTATGAGGAGAAGCAGCATGATTAAGATGGTTGCCAGTGATCTGGATGGAACGCTGCTTATCGGTGGAAGACAGACGCTGCCGGAAGAGATTTTTCCGCTGGTAAAGGAACTGAAAAAAATGGGAATCCTCTTTGTGGCAGCCAGTGGCAGACAGTATGCCAATATGAGGAATCTTTTTGCGCCGGTAAAGGACGAGATGGCATTTATCAGTGAAAATGGCGGGCTTGCTGTCCAGAATGAGAAGCTTCTGTACTGCGACAGCTTTGACAAAGAACTGGTCAGAGAGATCATTCAGGCAATATGGGAAAAGCCCGGAGCGGAATTTTCCTGTTCTACAAAGGATTTTTATTATATCATGCCCAAGACAGAACATTATCGCCATCTGATGATCGAAGAAGTAAAAAATCAGTGTAAGATCATAAAGAGTTTTGATGAGATCACAGAGCCTTGTATGAAGGTTGCAGTTTATGAGAGAGAAGGAATGACGGAGGAATCCATCCGGTACTGGAGAGAACGGTTCAAAGACAGATGTACTGTTGTGACATCCGGATTTGCGTGGGTGGATTTTGTTCCATTTACCACGAACAAAGCAAAAGGGATCCGTAAATACCAGGAACTTTTGGGAATCGGACCGGATGAATGCATAGCGTTCGGGGATGAATACAATGATATTGAAATGATGAAATCTGTAAAATACAGCTTTGCCATGAAGCATGCGAAGCCAGGGGTAAAGGCGGCGGCTTTCTACGAGACAGAGAAGGTGGAACCAGTACTTCGCAGACTGATCGCGGCGGGCGGAGATATAAAGGAGGTACTTTAATATGTACAAGAAAGAATATGTCCAGACATTTCTGGAAAAACAGGGTCAGCTTTTTGATGAGCCGGTAGCAGAGGATTTTGAGGAGGCAGAGGAATTTCTAGAGGATTGCATGGCAGTTGTGCTGGATTCCCTGAAGGATGTTAAAAAATATCTGGATGGAATGGGCGCAGATGTGGAGGGGATTTCCCTGAAGGAGCTGGAAGAAGAAAGTGAAGTATTCAAACTCCCGGACGGAAAATATATGATCGTAGAAGGCTGACGGAAAGCAGGGATTACACCTCTGAAAATTAAATATGATAAACTTGCATCAGCAAAAAGAAAGCCCTGCGTAGAAAGGGTAAATGTGGGGAAAATAAAATGATGTAAAGGAGGATGGGATATGAAAAAAAGCAGAGTGCTGGCAGTCGTCATGGCTGTGCTTATGATGGTAACGCTGCTTCCATCGATGGTATTTGCCACTGCAGCTCCATCGGGAACTCTTGATGGAAAGCTGAAGGTCAAAGGAACACTTGCGATCGGGTCTACCTTAAGTGCAGATTACTCAAAGGTCAAGCCGGAGGGGATCACAGATGATAATGTGAGTTTTTCCTGGTCATTAAAGGACGGAGACCTTCTTACAGAGGTAGGAACTGATAAGACTTATAAAATCGATGAAAAAGATCTGGGTCTTCCGATCGTTCTGAAGATCACCGGAAAAGAAGAGACGGGAGTCAGTGGTGAGCTTACGGTGACGACCCAGGAGGTTTCCGAAACAGAGGAGGAAGCCAAAGCACTGGCAGAAAAGAAAAAGGAAGAAGCCAAAGCAGTAGGAGAAGATCCGGATGCGGAGGAAAGTGAAGCTTCGGCAGATTCGGAGTCTTCAGAGAACACGCCGGATACAGAAGCTGGAACGTCAGAGGAGCCTGATAGTGCTCAGCCTGAGGAAACCATAGAGCCGGCAGAAGAAACGGAGTCTGCGGATGTGCAGGAGAATACAGATGTACAGGAAAATACAGATGCACAGGAACCTGCAGATACCCAGGAGCCTGCTGAAAACTCTGTTATAGAAGTAAACGGAGAACAGTCAGGGCCTCAGAATACCGATGAGGCAGATACATCTGGAGATAGTCAGACAGAGACACCGGATTCCGCAGGTACAGCAGCAGACGCTTCCGAAAAAAATGAGGAACCGACATATTCGGCATCTGCATACACGGAAGATGGAAGTGGAATTCTGGATTTTGGTTCCGTGGAAGAGGGATATACGGAAATTCCGGAAGCACAGATGGTTACTATCACAAATAACGGAACCGGAGATCTCAATTTTAAAGAGATTGCCCCGGAGAATTTCATGGCTGCGGATATTAACGATGCGCCATTAAAGAGTGGTGAAAGTGTTGCTGTGTGGGTAAAACCACGAGAAGGTCTGAAGGCTGGAGAATACAAAGATCTGATCACGTATCAGACAGAAGAAGGTGCCGATGTCTTCTTTGAAGCGGACTTTACAGTAAAAGAACCGGAAAATAAAAAAGCCGAAGATCATGAAAATAATGAGCAGACAGATCCCGGGGAAACATCGGACCCTGCAGCGGAAAAAATATACAAGCTAACTGCGGATCCGACAGAACTGCCTTTTGATGATCTGACTGCCGGTTATGAAAAGGTAGAAACAACAAGTACAGTCACGATCAAAAACGAAGGTACAGAAGCTGTGACGTTAGTACAGCCTGAGTCGGAGTTTTTTGATATTGCGCCGGTCAGTGAAGTGGAGAGTAGCGGAAATATCCAGTTGGCGCAGGGAGGAGAGCAGACCTTTACCGTACAGCCTAAGCTTGGACTCTCTGCAAAAGATGATCCATACGTGGAAGAGCTTGTATTTGCTTCTGATGAAAGCACGGAAGCATCTGCTACAGTGACGGCTTCGGTTATGGTAAAGACAGAAACACCAAAAACAGTTACTGCAACAGTGAAACCGGAAGGTCCTCTGAAGTTTGGAACACTGGAACAGGGCTATGAGACTGCGCCGGATGCACAGCCTGTAACCGTAGAGAATACAGGTACAGAGGCTATCCGGATCCAGCTTTCTGCTCCGGAGGATTATGAGGTGGGAGAGCCTTCTGCGGAAGTGCTCAATCCCGGAGATAAGGCGGCAACCTTTACCGTACAGCCCAAGACCGGTCTTCAGGTCGGAGATCACAGCGATACGATTTCTGTGACAGATCAGAATACCGGAAACACACTGGCTGAAGTCCGGCTGGAATTTACAGTTTCGGAGCCGGAACCGGAACCGGAACCCAATCCCGGTCTTTCGGTAACAGATAGTCTGGAGTTTGGAACCAAAGAGGAAGGCTATAAGGAACTTCCTGATGCGAAGAAAGTTACAGTTACCAACACCGGAAATACAAAGATCGTTCTGAAACAGCCTTCATCAAATGCATATACAATTGGTACACTTTCCGCCACAGAGCTGGAAGCAGGAGATAATGCAACCTTTAGCGTACAGCCGGTCAGCGGACTTTCACAGGGGGAATATCTGGAAGACATTGTGATCGCCAATGATGCAAATGTGGAAGCTTATGTAAATGTCCATTTCAGCGTTACAAAGAAAAAAACAGATAACGGTAAGAAGGCGAATAACCTTACAGGCATCAAAAAGCCATCCGATATCAAAGATCTACCCAATGGAACCCAGAAAACCCAGAAAGCCCTGAAGCTTCCGGGAACAGTAAAGATCACTACAACAAAGGGAGAGCAGAAGGCATCTGTTAAATGGGATGTTAAGGGATCTTCTTATGATCCGTCTTCTGCAGAACGTCAGATATTTAATGTAAAAGGTACCGTCATTCTTCCGGAGGGGGTTAAGAATCCCAACAAGATCAGTACAGTGATCGCAGTAAGTATTACAGTAAATGGATATCAGGGCACGGAAGCCGCTGCATCGGACAATAAGATCACAGGCATTGATTCCAATGGCAAGTATGATACCAATACAAAGATCACCTTTACAGCAGCTGGTGCAGGAATGGATAATACAAACCCGCGTAAGGGAGATACCAGATATCAGCCGAAGAGCTGGAAGATCACAGAGACCCGTACCTGGGATGGAGAGCCTTATACTGCAACATTCCGTGTCAGCAAGCCGGGAAAATATACTCTGAAAGTTACCTTTGGACAGCAGAAATACGACGGCTCCAGCTGGAAGGATACCGGTACACAGTCAGAAAGTACGGTTACTTTTACGGTATCACAGGCAGCAGTTCTTACTGCGACTCCGAGTCCGGCAGTGACACAGACAAATCAGAAATCTGCAGTGCAGACGGGAGACAGTACACCGATCATGACATTTGTGATCATTTTGATCGTGGCTGTGGTATGTATTGGAGGAATCCTTGTATATCGTAGAAAGAAAAAATAAGAACAGAATGTAGAAGATAGTTTTACAGCACCCTCCGTACAAAAAATGTACGGAGGGATTTTTTTGCACATAGAGATCCGTTTTATATGCTGTTACTAGCACTCTATAATGATGAGTGCTAAATTTTTCTTGACTTTTGTAAAAAGTCGTATTAGTATATATTTATTGAAAAAAACAACAGGTTTCCGGCTCTGTCGGAACATCAGAAATAAAAATAAAAACAAAAGGAGAGTGACATATATGTCAGCAAAACATGGAAGTTTATCAATCAACAGTGAAAATATTTTTCCGATTATCAAGAAATGGTTATATTCCGACCATGATATTTTTGTAAGAGAGATGATCTCCAACGGATGCGATGCGATCACCAAACTGAGAAAGCTGGAAGTTATGGGAGATTATACATTCCCGGAAGGTTACAAACCGGCTGTAAATGTTATCGTTGATCCGGATCAGAAAACTTTGAAGTTTATCGATAACGGTATTGGTATGACAGCAGATGAAGTAGAGGAATATATCACACAGATCGCTTTTTCCGGTGCCACAGAGTTTCTTGAGAAATATAAGGATAAAACAACGGATGATCAGATGATCGGTCATTTCGGACTTGGATTTTATTCTGCATTTATGGTTGCAGATGAAGTTCATATTGATACTCTCTCTTACAAGGAGGGTTCCACACCGGTACATTGGACCTGTGACGGTGGTACGGAGTATGAGATGGCAGACGGAAACAAAACAGAACCGGGAACAGAGATCACTCTTTTCCTCAATGAGGAAAGCCTGGAGTTTGCCAATGAATATCGTATGAGAGAGGTTATCGAGAAATACTGTTCTTTCATGCCGGTAAATATCTATCTTTCCAAAGCAAATGCTGAACAGGAGTATGAAACGATCGATGAGGCAGATCTCCGTGAAGATGATGTGGTAGTTGAGCATATCCATGAGGATGCCAAGACAGAGGAAAAGGAGAATGATAAAGGCGAGAAAGAAGTTGTGGAAGTTTCTCCTGCCAAAGATAAAGTAAAGATCAATAAACGGCCGGTATCCTTAAGCGATACACAGCCGCTCTGGATGAAACACCCAAATGAGTGCACGGATGAAGAGTATAAAGAATTTTACCGTAAGGTATTTATGGATTACAAGGAACCGCTGTTCTGGATCCATCTGAACATGGACTATCCGTTCAACCTGAAGGGTATCCTGTATTTCCCGAAGATCAGGACAGAGTATGATTCCATTGAGGGAACCATCAAGCTTTATAATAATCAGGTATTTATTGCAGATAACATCAAAGAGGTGATCCCGGAATTCCTTCTTCTTCTGAAAGGCGTGATCGACTGTCCGGATCTTCCACTGAATGTTTCCCGTTCTGCACTGCAGAATGATGGTTTTGTGAAAAAGATTTCTGAATACATCACCAAGAAAGTAGCAGATAAGCTCACCGGAATGTGCAAGACAGACAGAGAGTCTTATGAGAAGTACTGGGATGATATCAGCCCGTTTATCAAATTTGGATGCATCAAGGATGCGAAATTTGGTGAGAAGATGAACGATTATATCCTCTTTAAGAATCTGGATGGCAAATATCTTACCCTGAAAGACTGCATTGAGGAAAATAAAAAAGAAGAAACAAAAGCAGCTGAAGAGGAGAAGACAGAGGAGAAAGCTTCTGAAGGATCCCAGAATGAGGAACCGGAAAAAACGGTGATCTATTATGTGACCGATGAGGTACAGCAGAGCCAGTACATTAATATGTTCCGTGAAGCGGGTAAAGATGCTGTACTGCTGAAGCATGTGATCGATTCACAGTTTATTTCCCATCTTGAACAGCAGGATCAGACGATCCAGTTCAAGAGAATTGATGCAGATCTGACAGAAGAGCTTCGTGAAGACGGAAAAGCGGATGAAGCAACAGTCAAGACACTTACTGAGGTGTTCCGTAAGAATCTTGGCAAGGATAAACTTGAAGTAAAAGTAGAGAAGCTGAAAAATGAGGGAACTGCAGCGATGATCACTCTTCCTGAGGAGAGTCGCCGTATGCAGGATATGATGAAAATGTACAATATGTACGGAATGGATCCGAATATGTTCGGTGGTCAGGAAGTACTTGTACTGAACGCAAATCATCCTCTTGTAAGATTTATAGCAGAAAATCAGGGATCAGAGTATGTTCCGGTGATCTGTGAACAGCTTTATGATCTTGCAATGATGAGCCATAAACAGCTTTCTCCTGAAGAAATGACAAAATTTGTAAAGAGAAGCAACGATATCCTTATGGTCCTTACAAAATAAAACGACATATAAAATGATCGAAAGGCTTTGCCCGTAATGGGGCAAAGCCTTTGCTTTTTTTATAACAATATGTGTATCTTTAACACAATTATAGGAATTTTAAATAAAATAATAGATATTAAATAAAAATAACCTGTAAAATATGACTAAAAATTTAAATTAGTATCTAATATGTATAAAATAAATTTTCAGAAGAAAGCGAAAAATATAGATAACTGTCGTATTATACATAAGGGAGTGCTTTTAAAAAGAGAAAAAAATGAAATGGAGGAACAAATGTATGAAAAAGGTGTATGGATTGATCAGAAGACTTGGTGCAAATTCGAAATACAAAGGATATTTTTTCGTTGCGGAAGCGGTAAAGATTTCCATGGGGTATCAGTATAAACCATTGCGGATCACAAAGGACATTTATCCATGCCTGGCGCGGAAGTACAGATCAACACCTACCAATATTGAGCATGATATCAGAACAATGGTAAATGTGTGTTGGGAAGGAAATAAAAAACTGCTGGATGAGATTGCAGGATATCCTCTGGAATACAAGCCTACCAACAGTGAATTTATTGATATGCTTGCGTATTACCTGAGGGAAATAGAAGAAGAGAATTGACTATAGCCTTTCAAAAAGAATCTGATTCCTGGACAGAAAGCTCAGGATCATATCATCCCAGAGCTGCTCTGGGCGTTTATCCATAGAGAATGTTTTAAGAGAGGTTCCGGTAGTACAAAGAAGGCTGTTATTTTTAAATTGAAGATTTAAGAATAGTCCGTCTATCTGTTCGGAGGAAATTCCGAAATCTGTATTTCTCATTGCGGCTTCAACTCCACTCCGACTTAAATGCAGCACGATCCTGAAGCTTAAGGGCGTACGCTTACCGCGGATCACAGACCAGCAGAAAGGTCTGATGTCCTTCCAGAGAGAATGTGTCCGGCCGTGCTCTGTGAGTCTGTTCATGCTGTCTGTATCAAAAAAATCTTTCTGAAGCCTGCCATCAATGGTAAAAGTATTAAAAGTAGTCACAGTCGCTTCGGACAGACAGAATTTGTCAAATACTTCTCCTATAAAAAGTTTGTTTGTGAAATCCCGGATATCTGTGATCTTTAATGCAAGCATGCCGCACTTCCTTTCTTTTATGTGATCGCGTGTAGACATTATATCTCAGATAAAGAAAAAAGGACAGACTTTTTAAAAAACTCTTTTCAAATATCTGTTTATGTGATACGATAGATATGGTATTGAATACTACATATAATGGAAAAGAGGACGATATAATTGAGCTATAAGATTGCGATAGATAGCTGTGGGGAGCTTTTAGATGAATGGAAAAATGACGGCAGGATTGAATCCATACCACTGACGCTGACGGTGGGCGGTGAGAATATTATAGATGATGAGAATTTCAATCAGAAAGATTTTTTAAAGAAGGTTGCGGCCTGCCCGGAATGCCCCAAGTCTGCATGCCCTTCTCCGGAACGCTATATGAAGGCATATGAGTGTGATGCGGAACACATTTATGCGGTGACGCTATCGGCAGAATTGAGTGGTTCCTATAACAGTGCGATTCTTGGAAAAAACCTGTTCCTGGAAGAGCAGCCGGAGAAAAAGGTTCATGTATTTAATTCCAAATCTGCATCCGGTGGTCAGAGTCTGATTGCCATGAAGATCGTGGAGTGTGAAGAAAAGGGACTTTCTTTTGAAGAAGTAGTAAGTGAAGTAGAGAAATATATTGAAGAGATGAACACATTTTTTGTGTTGGAGAATCTGGAAACTCTGCGCAAGAACGGACGTTTGGGCAGAGTGAAAGCTCTGGTGGCCAGTGCACTGAAGATCAAGCCGGTTATGGGAGCTACTCCGGAAGGAACGATCTGTCAGCTGGATCAGGCCAGAGGCATGAATAAAGCAATCGTAAAAATGGTGGATCACATTGGAGAGAAGGGGATCAACATCCCGGAAAAGACAGTTGCCATCACTCATTGCAACTGTCCGGAAAGAGCGAAGATGCTGGAGGAGGCTATCCGTGAGAAACTGCACCCAGCAAAGATCGTAGTTATGGATACTGCCGGTGTCAGCAGTATGTATGCCAACGATGGTGGCGTTATCGTAGCAGTCTGATCAGAGAAAATCTCCAGTTCAGAAAATTATCACATTTCTTCAGGGAGTTGCCGCTTTTCTTTTGAAAACAAGTGTGCTATAATGAACGAAGTACTGAAGCGGCAAAGGAGAAAGACAATGAGCCAGAAGAAAGTTGACAAATATAAAAACAACAAATACTCGCGAAACAGTGCCCTGAAGAAGGAACGCGCAGAATTTGTACTTGAGATGGCGGCATGGATCCTCATCGCGGTTCTGCTTGTAGGCTGGATCGGATATTCCGCATATGCCAAGATCCAGGCGAAGGAAGCCAGTGTGAAGGTGGATACTGTGATGGATACTTCTGCATTGACAGATTATATTTCCGGATTATCTTCAGACAGTGCGGAATAGAAAACACATATGAAATGATGGGTTCCCGGGATGTGTTGAAGCATCCCGGGGATTTTTATATACAGGATAAATACAATGCAATAAAAAACGGGTCTGCCATAAAGCAGCCCCGTTTTGACTTATACGTTTTTTATGGTTATAGAATTATAACTTTGTAACGTTAGCAGCCTGCATTCCGCGAGCGCCCTCTGTTAAGTCGTAGGATACAGCCTGTCCTTCTTCAAGAGATTTGAAGCCTTCACCGTTGATAGCGGAGAAGTGTACGAATACATCCTGTCCGTCCTCACCTGTGATAAAACCATAACCTTTTTCTGCGTTGAACCATTTTACAGTTCCCTTGTTCATTTTGTGTTACCTCCATAAAAATAAAAAAAATTAAAATAGCCTTCTGATGATAATAAAAAATCACCAGATTTTACAGACTATATTCATGTAAATATAATCTCTAAAAACTAGTGATTTTACATTAAATATTTTGCCATGCTCTGATTATATAACCCGTGTTTTGAAATGTCAAGGAGAAAATTCCAACAATTCCGGGGTGTAAAAAGAGGCGAAATTGCTTTGTAAAAAAAATCTTTATAAATAGAGAGATTTCGTGTATGATATAGGAGAATACAAGCGGATTGAAGGATCTGCTTTGAAAATACAGGATGAGAGGAGAACAGAAATGGGGATTCTGATTCGAGGAGGCCGGATCGTGGATGCGGCTACAGATACGGATAAAACAGGCGATATTTATCTGGAAGACGGAATCATTGCGGAAATAGGCCAGAAGCTGAAAAAGAAAGACGGCGACCGTGTGATCGATGCGAAAGGAAAGCTGGTCATGCCGGGAATTATCGACCTTCATGTCCATTTTCGTGATCCGGGCCAGACACATAAGGAAGATATCAAGAGTGGTGCTGCTGCGGCAGCACGTGGTGGTGTGACAACTGTAGTTGCTATGCCAAATACAACTCCCACTATTGATAATCCGGACCGGGTAAACTATGTACATAACAAGGCGGCGCAGGTTTCCGGTATTCATGTACTTCAGGCAGGTGCAGCCACTATGGGAGAAAAAGGTACTGAACTTGCAGATATTGCCGGAATGGTGAAAGCAGGGATCCCGGCAGTATCCGAGGATGGAAAATCTGTGATGAATACAGCACTTTGTAAAGAAGCAATGAGGATCGCAGCAGAATGTGGCGTGCCGTTTTTTGACCATTGTGAAGATATCGATCTGCGTGGAGATGGATGCATGAATGAGGATGAGAACGCCAAAAGACTGGGGCTTCCCGGAATCTGCAATGCAGTGGAAGATACCATTACAGCCAGAGATATCATTCTGGCGCTGGAGACAGGAGTCCATCTTCATCTCTGCCACTGTTCCACTTATGGGGATGCCCAGATGATGAAGATCGTAAAAGAGAAAGGATACGACAATATCACAGCTGAAGTATGCCCGCACCATTTTATCCTTTCATCCGATGATATTAAAACAGATGACCCGAATTACAAGATGAATCCGCCGCTCCGTACACCGAAGGATGTGGAAGCACTGAAACAGGGCCTGAAGGACGGTACCATCGAGGTGATCAGCACGGACCATGCACCGCACAGTGCACAGGAAAAAACAGGTTCTATGAAGAATGCACCATTTGGGATCGTAGGTCTGGAAACAAGCCTTCCGCTCACCTATACAGAGCTGGTGGAAAAAGATGTGATCACACTGAAACAGATGGTTGAGAAGATGTGCCTGAACCCGGCGAAAATCCTCGGGCTTGACAGAGGAACTCTCCAGAAAGGCCATCCGGCAGATGTGATCATCGTGGATACGGAGCAGGAGTATGCTATCGATAAAAATAAATTTGTTTCCAAAGGACATAACACACCGTTTGATGGCTGGAAAGTAAAGGGAAAAGTGCTTTATACCATCTGTGACGGAAAAATTGTATTTAAAAACCAGGAGGAGAAAGAATCATGATTAACAAACTGATCAGCAATATCCGCAAAACAAATGCACCAATCGTTGTAGGACTGGATCCTATGCTGAATTATATTCCGGAGCATATCCAGAAGAAGGCTTTTGCAGAGTTTGGAGAGACTCTGGAGGGCGCTGCAGAAGCAATCTGGCAGTATAACAAAGGGATCGTGGATGCGACCTGTGATCTGATCCCGGCAGTGAAACCACAGATCGCCATGTATGAGCAGTTTGGTATCCCGGGACTGATCGCATACAAGAAAACGGTTGAGTATTGTAAAGCCAAAGATCTGGTTGTGATTGGTGATATCAAAAGAGGTGATATCGGTTCCACATCTGCAGCATATGCAGTTGGTCACCTGGGACAGGTTCAGGTAGGCTCAAAAAAATATGCAGGTTTTGATGAGGATTTTGCAACGGTCAATCCATACCTTGGTTCTGATGGTGTGAAACCCTTTATGGATGTATGTAAGGAAGAGAAAAAGGGTATCTTTGTTCTGGTCAAAACTTCCAATCCATCAAGTGGTGAGTTCCAGGATCGTGTCATCGACGGTCGCCCGCTCTATGAGCTGGTAGGTGAGAAGGTTGCACAATGGGGCGATGAGCTTATGGGTGATGGATATAGTTATGTTGGTGCTGTTGTAGGTGCGACCTATCCGGAAATGGGAAAGGTATTAAGAAAGATCATGCCGAAGACATTTATCCTTGTTCCCGGATATGGTGCTCAGGGTGGAAAGGGCGCAGATCTTGTCCATTTCTTTAATGAGGACGGACTTGGTGCTATCGTAAACTCTTCCAGAGGAATCATCGCTGCATATAAGCAGGAGAAATATAAAGAGTTTGGCGCTGAAAATTACGCAGATGCTTCCAGAGCGGCAGTAAAAGATATGATCGCGGATATCAGCGGTGCGCTGGAGAACAGATAATGCAGGAGGCATTTTATGAGTACATCAGAAAGTAAAAAAACAAAAAAGCCCTGTAAGATACTCAGCCAGGAATGTATTGGTACAGATATTTACAGTATGTGGCTGGATGCAGGTGAGATTGGAAAAAATGCAGTGCCGGGACAGTTTGTATCACTTTACAGCCGCAATGGCGGTAAGCTTCTGCCAAGACCCATCAGTCTCTGTGAGATCGATAAAGCAGAAGGAAAACTGAGACTGGTATATCGCGTTACAGGAAAAGGAACCGGTACGGAGGAATTTTCCAGACTTCATGCAGGGGTCCCCATTGAGACTATGGGACCTCTGGGAAATGGTTTTCCGCTGGATGCAGTAAAAGGCAAAAAAGTGTTTCTCATGGGTGGAGGAATCGGAATCCCGCCAATGCTGGAAACTGCTAAACAGCTGGACGCAGAAAAGATCATGGTTCTCGGATACAGAGATGAGCTGTTTTTAAATAAGGAATTTGAAGCTTATGGAGATGTCTATGTGGCAACAGAAGACGGCTCTGCAGGAACAAAGGGAAATGTTATGGATGCCATCCGTGAGAACGATCTTGAGGCAGATGCGATCTTTGCCTGCGGACCTGCCCCGATGCTCCGTGCCATCAAGGCATATGCCCTTGAAAAAGGAATTCCGTGCTGGATCTCCATGGAAGAGCGTATGGCCTGTGGCGTAGGCGCGTGTCTTGCCTGTGTGTGCAAATCCAAAGATGTGGATTCTCATTCTCATGTCCATAACAAGAGAGTATGTAAAGACGGACCTGTATTCCTGAGCACGGAGGTAGAGCTATGAGCAGAATGAATGTAAATCTTGCCGGCGTAGAACTTAAGAATCCGGTGATGACAGCGTCCGGAACATTTGGTTCCGGAGCGGAATACAGTGAATTTGTGGATCTGAACAGACTTGGCGCAGTTGTGACAAAAGGTGTGGCAAATGTACCGTGGCCGGGAAATCCTACACCGAGAGTGACAGAGACAGCATCCGGAATGCTCAATGCCATTGGTCTTCAGAATCCGGGGATTGATGTTTTCTGTGAAAGAGATATTCCGTTCCTTAAAAAATATGATACAAAGATCATCGTCAATGTCTGTGGAAAATCTGCAAAGGATTACTGTGAGGTTGTAGAACGCCTTGGAAATGAGCCTGTGGATATGCTGGAGATCAATGTTTCCTGTCCGAATGTCAAGGAAGGCGGAATTGCCTTCGGTCAGAATCCGAAAGCTCTTGAAGAGATCACAAAAGAAGTAAAGAAATATGCAAAACAGCCGGTGATCATGAAGCTGAGCCCAAATGTAACCGATATTACCGAGATGGCGAAAGCAGCAGAAGCTGGCGGCGCAGATGTTCTTTCTCTTATCAATACCCTGACAGGAATGAAGATCGATATCAACAGACGTACATTTGCACTGGCAAATAAAACCGGTGGAATGTCCGGTCCTGCAGTAAAACCGGTAGCTGTCCGTATGGTATATCAGGTGGCAAATGCAGTATCCCTTCCTATCATCGGTATGGGAGGAATCGCAACTGCTGAGGATGCCCTGGAATTTATTATGGCAGGTGCTACTGCAGTGTCTGTGGGAACTGCAAACTTTTTTAACCCTTATGCTACTGTGGAGATTGCAGATGGTATTCAGGCATTTCTTGAAAAACAGAAAGTGGAAGACATCAATGAGCTGATCGGAGTAGTGAAATAACGGAGGATTGCCGTATTTGCAATTCTGTTGTTCATATGTTAGAATTAACAGGATGAATAAAGGGATTTTACACTGGGATTGCAGCAGAGTGTGGATCCTGGGTTTGTCGTATATATGAAAAACATGGAGGATTAGATAAATGGAACAGTATAAGCAGGAATTTATTGAATTTATGATTGACTGTAATGTCCTGAAATTTGGAGATTTTACTACGAAATCAGGAAGAAAGACACCATTTTTTGTAAATACAGGATTTTACCGTACCGGTGCGCAGCTTCGCAAGCTGGGACAGTATTATGCAAAAGCGATAGAAAGCAAATTCGGACTGGATTTTGATGTGCTGTTTGGACCGGCATACAAAGGAATCCCGCTTTCTGTAGCAGCAACTATGGAGATCAGTGAAATGTACGGAAAGGATATCCGTTACTGTTCCAACCGTAAGGAAGTGAAAGACCACGGAGATAAAGGAATTCTTCTTGGCAGCCCGATCCAGGATGGGGATAAGGTAGTGATCATTGAGGATGTTACGACTGCAGGAACATCCATTAAAGAAACACTTCCGATCATCAAAGCGCAGGGAGATGTAAATCCGATAGGTCTTGTGGTTTCTGTTGACCGTATGGAACGTGGCCAGGGAACAAAGAGTGCGCTCAAAGAGATCGAGGAAACCTACGGCCTTCAGACTACAGCTATTGTAACTATGGCGGAGGTTGTTGAGCATCTCTACAACAAAGAATACAAAGGCCGTGTTGTGATCGATGATAAGCTGAAAGCTGCCATTGATGCATATTATGACCAGTACGGCGCAGAATAATATTGTTATAAAAGGTCATAAAAGAGCGGCGGATTCCGAAGGTCCGCTTTTACTGGGAGGACGCAGCCTTATGAATGAAAAAATTTATAAAACTATGGCGAGCAGCGGGGCGGGAAGCCTTGCACTCGGTATTGTCGTTCTGGTGACGGGACTTGTCACAGGAATTCTGATGATCGTGAACGGTGCGAGACTGCTCAGAAGAAAATCAGAGATATTAATCTAATATGATCTGAAAAGCCGCACGTTGTTCCGTGTGGCTTTTCGGACTATTTAAGCAGGGGAGAATATTGGAAAAAGGGACAAAACGCAGAGTAAAAAAACTCGGGACAGCTTTTTTTGTATTGTATGTTCTTGTTCTTGTGTATCTTCTGTTCTTTTCCGAAGGATACGGAAGAGTGGCGGATGCAGAAAGAGAATACCGTTACAATCTTGTTCCGTTTGTGGAGATCAGGCGTTTCTGGACTTATCGAAAAATAGTGGGTACATTTGCGCTTTTCACAAATGTTTTTGGAAATGTGCTGGGATTTGTGCCATACGGATTTATTCTTCCGGTAATAACCGGAAAAATGCGAAATGGCTTTTTTATCATATTATCCGGCTTTTTTATCAGTCTGACGATAGAAGTGATCCAGCTGCTTACAAAAGTTGGCTGCTTTGATGTGGATGATATGATATTGAATACTCTGGGCGCAGCGCTTGGATATGGGATTTATGCAGTCTGCGACAGAATTAGGAGAAAAATTAATGGCAAGAAGATATAGATATGCATTTGCAAAAAAAAGAGAAGCTTCCAAGGGAAAATGGTCTGTAGGACTTGCGGCGGCTTCCCTCGTGCTGTTTATCGCGGCAGTTGTGCTTGCACTCTTTTTTGATGGAAAGCTCGGGGGCCTGATCGGCGGAACCGGGCTTTTTGCCATGCTACTTTCTGCATATGGCTTTACACTGGGGCTTTCCAGCTTTTCGGAAGAAAACCGGAAACACAGGACGAGCATGGTCGGGTCTATTTTGAATGGAGTGATCCTGGTTATCTGGCTGGGACTTTTTTTATCGGGGGTATAACAGATGGATAAAAAAGAACGCTTAAAAAAACAGCTGGACTTTATTATGGAAATAGATAAAGTCAAGAATATTTTTCGTCAGACATATCTTGCAGACGGAAAGCGGAAAGAGAATGATGCGGAGCATTCCTGGCATCTGGCGTTGATGGCAGTGCTTTTAAAGGAATATTCCAATGAGGAAGTGGATCTTTTGAAGGTGATTCCTATGGTACTGGCGCATGATCTGGTAGAGATTGATGCAGGTGATACCTATGCATATGATGAAAAAGGAGCGACAACCAAGGAATACAGGGAGAAGCAGGCAGCAGAACGGATCTATGGACTATTGCCGGAAGATCAGGGACAGTGGTTAAAAGCATTATGGGAGGAGTTTGAGGCTTACGAAACCCCGGAGGCGAAATTTGCCCATGTGCTAGATAATTGTCAGCCATTGTTTCTAAATGATGCTTCCAACGGAAAAAGCTGGGAAGAGCATCAGGTGAAGAAAAGTCAGATTTATAAGAGAAACCGGAAAACAGGAGAGGGTTCTGAAGTGATCTGGGAATATATGAAAGAACTCGTTGACAAACACATTGCCCTGGGGCATGTGATCGATGATGAAAAAGATGGGAGATGAAGTCTTGGAAGAATGCATGAAAGAACGTTATGGACTTGCGAAGGAACGGATCCGTGAGATCATAACAGAAGAAACCGTAAAAAAACCGTTTGGAGATTTTTTCAGAAACAGGGCAAAGTTTCTTTCCATGGCAGCAGATGTGATGGATGAGAGCGCAGCAGAGCTTACGATGGAGGCGTTGAAAGAGAGAAATCATTGCTTTTATCAGGATATCCTCCCGGAAAATTATGAAAGCAGCTATGGAAATCCGGCGTATGCAGTACAGCAGATGGGAGAATATGGAAAAGCCTTCAGTTTTCTGTATGCAGAGATCGCAGGAACTGTAGCTTATGCTCATGAGAAAAGGCTGTGGGATATGACTGTATCCATGGAACTGTTTCTGGAAGTATATTCTGCATTTTGTGAGGAAGAACTTCCGGAGGCGGCAACAGTGGAGGGGATTCTCCGTTCCTATGTAAATGATTACTGCCAGGATATGATGGAGCAGAGGATACGGGAAGGTGTAGATCCGGAGCTTGACTTTGCAGCAGATATCATCATGAATTCGGATCTTTCGGATTTGAGATATCTGTATCGCTATGGCGAGTTTGTTTCAGAGAATGAAACAGGAGTTGCAGAGTTTCTGAACTCCCTTTCTCAGGAAGAGATCGATAAGATGGCTTCTACCTATACAGAAGGCTATCGGATCGGATTTATCACCGGACGGAAGGATATCACAAAAAAGAAAACAGTAAATATCCGATATAGTCTTGGTTTTGAACGGATGGTAAAAGCAGCGATCCTCCAGTTTGAAAAAATGGGTTTGAAGCCGGTAATCTATCGCCATGCAACGCATGTGGTAAATAAGAGAGGCGCCGTGAGAGTAGGCTATACAGGCGGCGTTGCCAATCCGCAGTACGATTACGATCATCGTCAGGACAGTGCATTGTTCCTGGATGGGGATTTTGTTCAGCGAAAACTTCGTGCTATGCAGACCTCCTATGAGAAGTACAGAGAACTGGCAGAAGTACATGGCGGTCCGGCCTGCATTGATACATTTGGAGAAAATCCTTTCTCTCCGATAAGTAAACCGGAAGCTTATGCATTAAGCGAGACACAGCAGAAGCTTCAGACAGAACTTGACAATGAATCCGGACAGATCGTAAACCGATACATCAAAGGTGATGAGAGAAGTTTTACGATCATTGCATATCCGGTTCCTGAGATTGGTGGAAATTATGAGGAAATTTTCCGTGAGATCGTAAAGATCAATACATTGGATTACCATCTCTATCAGGAAATCCAGCAGACGATCATCAATACCCTGGATACCTGTGAGTGGGTGGAAGTCAAAGGACGTGGAGACAATGAGACGGATCTTCTGATCCATCTTCATGAGCTGACAGATCCGGAGAAACAGACGAATTTTGAGAACTGTGTGGCAGATGTGAACATTCCGGTGGGCGAAGTCTTTACATCTCCGCAGCTGGCAGGCACAGGCGGAATCCTTCATGTGAAAAAAGTATATCTGAACGGTCTTCAGTTCCGGGATCTGAAGCTGGTATTTGACTGCGGCCAGGTTATTGATTACACCTGCTCGAATTTTAAAACCGAAGAAGAGAACCGGAAATATATTGAAGATAATATCCTCCACCACCATCCGAAGATCCCCATGGGAGAGTTTGCCATCGGTACAAATACCACAGCTTATGTGGCGGCGCTGAAATACGGAATTGCGGATAAGCTTCCGATCCTGATCGCAGAAAAAATGGGACCGCATTTTGCTGTGGGCGATACCTGTTACAGCTGGGCAGAGGATACACCGGTATATAATCCGGATGGAAAAGAAATCATCGCCAGGGATAATGAGATTTCCGAGATGCGAAAGGATGACGTAAGCCTTGCTTATTATGGCTGTCATACAGATATTACGATACCTTATGATGAGCTTGGAAGTATCCGGGTGATCGATGATGAGGGAGAAATGATCTCCATTATCGAAAACGGAAGGTTTGTTCTTCCCGGAACAGAGGAATTGAACCGTCCTTTTGAGAATCTTCCATTAAATAATAATATAAGTTAATTAGTAAATTTACAGTTTTTCTGATCGTATTGACAGAAAGTGAGAATATACGTAGAATAACCATAACAATAGTCAAAGGACACAGGCTAATATTCAGTTAGTGTACCATGAAAGGAGAACACAATGGCAAAAGTAGGAATTGTAATGGGTAGTGATTCAGATATGCCGGTTATGAGCAAAGCAGCAGATATCCTGGAGAAACTGGGGATTGATTATGAAATGAAGATCATTTCCGCACACAGAGAACCGGATGTATTTTTCGAGTATGCAAAGACAGCAGAAGAAAAAGGCTTCAAAGTTATCATCGCAGGCGCAGGAATGGCAGCTCATCTTCCGGGAATGTGTGCGGCAATCTTTCCGATGCCGGTGATCGGTATTCCGATGCATACAACCTCTCTGGGAGGAAGAGATTCCCTTTACTCAATCGTACAGATGCCAAGCGGTATCCCGGTTGCTACAGTAGCGATCAATGGTGGCGCCAATGCGGGACTTCTTGCTGCCAAGATCCTTGCAACTTCCGACGCAGAGCTTCTTTCCAGACTGAAAGCCTACAGTCAGGATCTGAAGGAGCAGGTTGAGAAGAAAGACGCAAGGCTTCAGGAAGTTGGATACAAAAATTACTAAATAAATCTTTTACCATAAAAATAAAAAGGTGTTGTCATAAGGAGGACATTATGGATTACAAGACTTCAGGCGTAGATATTGAGGCAGGATACAAATCAGTAGAGCTGATGAAAAAGCACATTGCCAAGACAATGAGACCGGAGGTACTTGGAGGAATCGGTGGATTCTCAGGTGCATTTTCCATGGAGAAATTCAAAGATATGGAAGAGCCTACTCTGGTTTCCGGAACAGACGGATGTGGAACCAAGGTTAAGGTAGCCATGGTTATGGACAAGCATGATACCATCGGAATCGATGCTGTAGCCATGTGTGTAAATGATATTGCATGTGCAGGCGGCGAGCCATTGTTTTTCCTGGACTACATTGCCTGCGGCAAAAATTATCCGGAAAAGATCGCAGAGATCGTAAAAGGTGTTGCAGAGGGCTGTGTACAGTCTGAGGCAGCTCTGATCGGTGGTGAGACAGCAGAGCATCCTGGACTTATGCCGGAAGATGAGTACGACCTTGCCGGATTTGCAGTAGGAGTCGTTGACAAAAAAGATCTTCTTACAGGAGAGGCCCTGAAACCAGGAGATGTCCTGATCGGTATGGCTTCCACAGGAGTTCACAGTAATGGATTTTCTCTTGTACGTAAAGTATTTGACATGACAAAAGAGTCTCTGGATACTTATTATGAAGAGCTTGGAACAACTCTGGGAGAGGCACTGATTGCACCGACCAGAATCTATGTAAAAGCGCTGAAGAGCATCCGAGAGTCTGGCGTGAAGATCCATGCATGCAGCCATATCACAGGGGGTGGATTCTATGAGAATATCCCACGTATGCTGAAAGAGGGAACCAGAGCTGTTGTCAAAAAAGACAGCTATCCGGTACTTCCGATCTTCAAGCTCCTTGCTGAAAAAGGAAATATTGATGAGCATATGATGTATAATACATATAATATGGGTCTTGGAATGATCCTGGCAGTAGATCCTGCAGATGTTGACAAAACAATGGAAGCTATCCGTAAAACCGGCGATAAGCCATATGTGGTAGGATCCATTGAAGAGGGAGAAAAGGGAGTGACCTTATGTTAAAGATCGGTGTTCTTGTTTCCGGTGGGGGAACGAATCTTCAGGCGATCCTGGATGCTATTGATGCAGGAGAGATCACAAATGCAAAAGTGGATATCGTGATCAGTAATAATGCCTCCGCTTATGCTCTGGAAAGAGCCAGAAAGCATGATATAGAGGCGGTATGCATCGCACCGAAAGACTATCCGGACCGAGAAGCTTTCCATAAAGCATTACTGGCGAAGCTTCAGGAAAAAGAGGTAGACCTGATTGTTCTTGCAGGATATCTGGTTGCGATCCCTCCGATGATGGTGGAAGCGTATCCCAACAAGATCATCAATATCCATCCATCTCTGATCCCGTCTTTCTGCGGAAAAGGTTTTTATGGACTTAAGGTTCATGATGCAGTTCTCGCAAGAGGAGTGAAAGTAACAGGCGCTACGGTTCATTTCGTAGATGCCGGAACGGATACAGGTCCGATCATTCTTCAGAAGGCAGTAAAGGTAAAAGACGGAGATACATCCAAGGAGCTTCAGAGACGTGTAATGGAAAAAGCGGAGTGGAAGATCCTTCCGGAAGCAATCAATCTTATCGCCAATGACAAGATCACAGTGACAGATGGAATTGTTTCTTTAAAGTAATCAGCAGACAGATGAAACAAAGGAGTAAACAGATGAAAGTATTAATCGTAGGAAGCGGCGGAAGAGAACATGCAATTGCATGGAGTGTTGCAAAAAGCTCGAAAGTTGACAAGATCTACTGTGCACCTGGAAATGCAGGAATCGCAGAGTATGCGGAATGTGCAGATATCGGAGCAATGGAGTTTGAAAAACTGGCAGCCTTTGCCAAAGAAAAAGAGATCGATCTTACTATCGTGGGAATGGATGATCCTCTTGTGGGCGGAATCGTAGATGTATTTGAGGCAGAGGGACTGCGTGTGTTCGGACCGCGCAAAAATGCTGCTATTCTGGAAGGCTCCAAGGCTTTTTCCAAGGATCTTATGAAAAAATACGACATTCCTACAGCTGCTTATGAGAATTTTGATGATCCGGAAAAAGCTCTGGAATATTTAAGGACCGAGGCAAAATTCCCGATCGTTTTGAAGGCAGATGGCCTTGCTCTTGGAAAAGGTGTTCTGATCTGCCAGGATCTTGCAGAGGCAGAAGCTGGCGTAAAAGAGATCATGGAAGACAAAAAATTCGGAAATGCCGGAAATACCATGGTAATTGAAGAATTTATGACTGGCCGTGAGGTTTCCGTACTTTCTTTTGTAGATGGAAAGACGATCCGTACCATGACATCCGCACAGGATCACAAGCGTGCGAAGGATGGGGATCAGGGACTGAATACAGGCGGAATGGGAACATTTTCTCCAAGTCCGTTCTATACTCCGGAAGTAGATGAATTCTGTAAGAAATATGTTTATCAGAAAACAGTAGATGCCATGGCAGCAGAGGGACGTCCGTTTAAGGGAATCATTTTCTTCGGACTGATGCTTACTGCAGATGGCCCGAAGGTTCTGGAATATAATGCAAGATTTGGGGATCCGGAGGCACAGGTTGTTCTTCCGCGTATGGAGAATGATATCATTGAAGTAATGGAAGCCTGTGTAGACGGCAAACTTGATCAGATCGATCTGAAATTTGAGGACAATGCAGCAGTTTGTGTTGTTCTTGCAAGTGATGGATATCCGGTAAAATACGAAAAAGGTATCCCGATCCATGGATTTGAGAATTTTAAGGACAAAGACGGATACTACTGTTTCCATGCGGGAACCAAATTTAAAGATGGAGAGATCGTTACAAACGGTGGGCGTGTTCTTGGCATCACTGCCAAAGGAGAGACATTAAAAGAAGCCAGAAAGAATGCATATGCTGCTACAGAGTGGATCAGCTTTGCAAATAAGTATATGCGTCACGATATCGGAAAAGCTATCGACGAGGCTTAAGTTGGTCATTTTTCACAGGCACAGCTTGACGAAAACAGGGATTTCATTGTACAATAGTAACAACTATGAAACACAGTGAGTAGTTACGAACATGAAAAGCTGGATGCTGACAGGGCACAACAGGAACCAACCATTTTCCTTGATGAGGTGTCGCATCCAAGTGATGAGGCAGAGAGGACAGAAAAATGGGAATCAGTGTAGAAGAAGCAATCCATGAGCTCAGAAACAGGGAGGAAGTATTTGTTGCATATTCACAGGCAACCAGACTTCCATATGTGACCTGTGATGAAGAAACATTTAATGACCAGGCAAGGATTTTTGCCACAGAAGAAGAGATCAAAGAATATGGTAAACAGCTCCTTGAGGATAAGATCCTTCTTATGGGCATGAAATATGAGAAAAAAGACTATCCAAGACTGTATGGTACGCTGTACGCGATCGGAGTGAACAGTGTGATCTGGATCGACGGAGAAGAGAAGATCGAGATTGAGATCGGAAAGATCGCAAACCAGAGAGATATGAGTAAGATCGAGCCGTCAAAGAGACCGCTTCTGAACCCGTCTCTTGAACTTTCCGGAATCTATTTTATGCAGGAATTGCGTCGCCCGGTAAAACAGGAAGAGCATAAGAATATCCGTGAGTTGGAAGAAGAGCTGATAGCAAACCTGCGTAAGGCAGAATTCCTGATCGCGATCAATGCAGAGCAGGAAGAAGATGGAAAGCTCCATATTCCGTATCTGAAAAATAAAGAGGATAAGATCATGCAGCCTGTGTTTACAGATGTTATGGAATTTGAGAAATTTGGAAGAGGCAAGAATCTCCGTGTTGCGAAAGTGACTATAGACAAACTTCCGAGCCTGATGATTCCGCAGGCAAACGCTTATGTGGTAAATCCAATGGGATTTAATCTGGTTCTTAACAAAGAACAGATAGAGAAGATTGCAGGGATCAGTAAATAAAAACAAAAATCACAGCAGGCTGCCAGGATGAAACTGTGCAGCCTTTTGCTGTTGTAGAGGAGAGATTACCCTATGGTGATAGAAATCGATTTTAACAGTGATGAGGCAATCTATATGCAGATCACCAATCAGATCATAATGGGGATCGCTACATCAAGGCTTCATGAAGGGGATACTCTGCCTTCTGTACGGCAGCTTGCAAGCATTGCAGGAATCAATATGCATACTGTGAATAAGGCATATGCGCTGCTTCGTCAGGAAGGCTTTGTGACTATTGACAGGCGAAAGGGAGCGGTGATCTCCATAGATGCAGATAAGGTCAGAGCACTGGAAGAAATGAAACAGAATCTGACAGTAGCAATGGCATGGGGATGCTGTAAAAATGTAACAAGAGAAGAAGTCCATCAGCTGGTGGACGAGATTTTTGACGAGTATGACACAGACAGATAGGAGGAGACATCATGCAGGAACGATATACAAAACAGGCAGAGAATGTTCTTGCTCTGGCAAAAGAGGCAGCCAGCTCCTGCGGACATAGTTATATCGGCACGGAGCATCTGCTGGTCGGGCTTGTAGAAGAAAAGGAGGGCACAGCAGGAAGAGTTCTGGAGGAGTTTGGGATCCAGGCTGATAAAGCGATGGCTCTGATCGATAAACTGATCGCACCGCCGGGAAATACGGCTGTTTCACAGAAACCGGGATTCAGTCCGAGAACCAGAAGAGTTCTTGAGGGTGCATATGCAGAAGCAGAATCCATGCGTTTTGAGGAAGTTGGGACAGAACATATTCTGCTGGCAATGTTGAAAGAAACAGACTGTGTGGGTACCAGACTGCTGTACACAATGGGTGCCAATATCCAGAAGCTTTATGCGGCAGTGCTGACAGCTATGGGAATGGACAGCGATGCCATTGCGGAAGAATTCCAGGCTGTAAAAGCTTCAAAGGGAAGAAACAGCAGTGTAACACCAACTCTGGATCAGTATAGCCGAGATCTGACGGCCATGGCAGAAGAAGGTAAGCTGGATCCTGTAGTGGGAAGGGATAAAGAGATTGCCAGACTGATCCAGATCCTGAGCAGAAGAACAAAGAACAATCCCTGCCTGACTGGAGAGCCGGGAGTAGGAAAAACGGCTATCGTAGAGGGACTTGCACAGCGGATCGTCACAGGAATGGTACCGGATACTGTGAAGGATAAGCGGGTTGTAGTTCTGGATCTTTCCGGAATGGTCGCAGGAAGTAAATATCGCGGTGAGTTTGAAGAACGTATCCGAAATGTGATCGATGAGGTAAGCGAACAGCAGGGAATATTGCTCTTTATTGATGAGATCCATACGATCATCGGAGCAGGTGGAGCGGAAGGTGCACTGGATGCTTCCAATATCCTGAAACCGTCTCTTTCCCGTGGAGAGATCCAGCTGATCGGAGCAACGACACTGGAAGAATATCGGAAATACATTGAAAAGGATGCAGCGCTTGAACGGCGTTTTCAGCCTATCATCGTGGAAGAGCCTACAGAAGAGGAGGCTGTTGAAATCCTGAAGGGGTTGCGCCCATATTATGAAAAACATCATGGTGTAGAGATTCTGGATGAGGCCCTTGAGGCGGCTGTAAAAATGTCCGTTCGTTATATCAATGACCGGTTTCTTCCGGATAAAGCCATTGACATTATTGATGAGGCAGCGTCGAAAGTACAACTGGCGGGATATCGTCCGTCTCCGAAAGCAGAAGCACTGGAAAGAGAGATCCACGATATTCTGAAACAAAAAGAACAGGCAGTCATAAATGCAGATCTTGAAGGTGCAAAAGCAGCACAGGCAAAGCAGAATGAGGCGGAAGCAGAATTGGAAAAGATCCGAAGAAAGGCGGAGCGGAAAAATCGGAAAAATCCACTTACAGTTGAGGAAGAGGCAGTTGCCGGTATTGTGTCTGACTGGACAAAAATACCTGTACAGCGTCTGACAGAGGGGGAATCCCGTAGGCTTGCAAATTTGGAAAAGGTTCTGAAAAAGCGTGTGATCGGACAGGATGAGGCAGTTTCTGCAGTTGCCCGTGCGGTAAAAAGGGGAAGAGTAGGATTAAAGGATCCCGCAAGGCCTATAGGTTCTTTCTTATTCCTGGGACCTACCGGAGTGGGAAAAACGGAGCTTTCCAAAGCGCTGGCGGAAGCTGTATTTGGAAGTGATCAGGCAATGATCCGTGTAGATATGTCCGAATATATGGAAAAACATAGTGTTTCTAAAATGATCGGATCGCCGCCCGGATATGTAGGCTATGAAGAAGGTGGACAGCTCAGCGAAAAAGTGCGTAGAAATCCATACAGTGTCATTCTTTTTGACGAGATTGAAAAGGCTCATCCGGATGTGTTTAATATTCTTCTGCAGGTACTTGATGATGGTCATATTACAGATGCTCAAGGCAGAAAAGTGGATTTTAAGCAGACGATCATTATCATGACTTCCAACGCAGGTGCGCAGATGATCATGGAACCGAAACATCTTGGATTTATGTCCGGAGATACGGAAAAGCGTGATTATGAACGTATGAAGTCCGGAGTGATGGAAGAAGTGCGGCGGATGTTTAAACCGGAATTTCTGAACCGGATCGATGAGATCATGGTATTCCATTCTCTGAATAAAGAAAATATCAGGAAGATCGTTACTATTCTTTTGAAAAACCTGGAAAAACGCTGTCAGGAACAGCTGGATATCATACTGAAAGTTACCGGAGCAGCTAAAGATCTTATCGCAGATGCGGGCTTTGACAGTAAATACGGTGCAAGACCGCTGCGTCGTGCGATTCAGACAAAGATTGAGGATGAGATGGCAACAGAAATCCTTGAAGGTCGGATCAAAGCCGGTGATACCGTACAGGTGAAGGTCAAAGACAAGAAAATCTACTTTGAAGTAAAAGATGCGGAGAAAGCGTAAGAATTTTATTACTTTCTATAGCCAAAAAAACAGAAATAAGTTATAATTAACAAAATTAAAACTATACAACGAAAGATTTCAGGAGGACATAAGATCATGGCAGTGGTACAGGAATTGATCCGCACAGAAGATAATGGGACTATCAGTTTTGGAGATTATGAATTAAATCAGAAATCCAAATTGTCGGATTATCAGTATCAGGGAGATATGTATAAAGTAAAAACATATAAGGAGATCACCAAACTTGAGCGTAATGGAATGTTCGTATATGAGTCTGTTCCGGGAACCAGTGTGTTCCATCTTCAGCAGGATGGAACAGCAATGAGCTTTGAGGTTCAGGGCTTTGAGGATTCTCAGATTACTGTTGAACTGGAAGCTGAGACAGAGTATCAGGTATTTATTGATGATGTAAGTACAGGTACAATGACCACAAACCTGGGCGGCAAGCTTTCTTTCAGTGTTGAACTGGATGCGAACACCAAAGCAGAAGTTAAAATTGTAAAATGCTAAAAAATAAAAAAACGGTTTATTTCTGTCAGGAATGCGGGTATGAATCAGCCAAGTGGATGGGGCAGTGCCCGGCATGCAAGGCATGGAATACTTTTGTGGAGGAAACGGTTTCTTCCAAAAAATCTTCCTCAGGGAGTATTAAAACTACACAAAAGAAAACGGAGCCTGTAGTTCTGAAAGATATCAGTCTTTCTTCAGATGAACGTCAGAGCTGCGGAATCGGTGAACTTGACAGGGTGCTGGGAGGCGGAATCGTCCCCGGCTCCCTTGTTTTGGTAGGTGGAGATCCTGGTATTGGCAAGTCTACATTGTTGTTGCAGGTGTGCAGAAATTTATCTTCACAGGGGATTTCTGTTTTGTATATTTCTGGTGAGGAGTCTCTCAGACAGATCAAGCTCCGGGCAGATCGGCTTGGAACGTTTAATGATAAACTGAAACTGCTCTGTGAGACGAATCTTGAAAATATCCGGGAGATCATTGAGCGGACGAAACCAGATGTAGCTGTTGTGGATTCTATCCAGACGATGTTTCATGAAGATATTTCGTCTGCACCGGGAAGTGTTTCTCAGGTGAGGGAATCTACCAATGTATTGATGCAGATCGCTAAGGGTATGGGAGTGTCCATTTTTATCGTGGGTCATGTGACCAAGGAGGGAAATGTGGCAGGTCCTCGTGTACTGGAACATATGGTAGATACTGTGCTTTACTTTGAGGGAGACAGGCATGCTTCTTACCGGATCCTGCGTGCGGTGAAAAATCGTTTTGGTTCTACCAATGAAATTGGTGTTTTTGAGATGCAGAATTCCGGACTTGAAGAAGTGAAGAATCCTTCCGAGTTCCTTTTGAATGGAAGACCGGAGAATGCTTCGGGATCTGTTGTTGCATGTTCTATGGAGGGGACGAGACCGATTTTGGTGGAGATCCAGGCTCTGGTGTGTCAGAGTAATTTTGGAATTCCGAGAAGAACAGCAGTTGGTACGGATTTTAATCGCGTGAATCTTTTGATGGCGGTTCTGGAGAAGAAGGCGGGAGTTCATCTTGCTGCTTCGGATGCTTATGTGAATATTGCGGGTGGCATGAAGATGACAGAGCCGGCGATCGATCTGGGTATTTGTCTTGCTATTATTTCCAGTGCGAAGGAGATCGTGATCCCGGGTTCTGTGATGGCGTTTGGTGAAATTGGTCTGAGTGGCGAGGTTCGTGCAGTGAGTATGGCCGGACAGCGTGTGCAGGAAGCGAAAAAGCTTGGGTTTGAGACGGTGATACTTCCTGAGGTGAACCGGACGGCTACAGAGAGTATTAAAGGAATTAAATTGGTTTATGTGGCTGGGATCCGGGATGCGATTTCTTTTATCAGAGGGTTATGAGTTTCTGGCAGGTTATTTTGAATAGGATCATGTGGTCAGCCGCTGTATGGTTTGTACGGCGGCTGTGTTTGGGTTAATAGATAAAAAACATAGATGATAGTAAAGGAAAGGCTGGTGTTGGTTATGGGTATTGGTAATATTGGAAATATGATGAAGGTTATGAATGCATGGAATACATTTAAACAGAATCATCCGAAGTTTCCGGCATTTTGTAGTGCGGTTTCCCGGCGTGGGATTCGTGAGGGGAGCATTCTTGAGGTGACGTATATTAGCCCTGAGGGTGAGAAGCTGACTACGAATATTAAAGTGCAGGCCAGCGATCTTGAGTTGCTGAGGGAACTTTCTGGTGGTAATTAGTTGAGCAGATAGCGAATGTTGATTATATATTGTATAGGTCTGTTTGACGGGTGTTTTGGTTCCAGTGTCTGGCAGTGTTGGAACTGCCGGGTGCCGTTTTTTTGTTGGGATGGAGAGGGACGCCAGAGAAAGGTGGCATCGGTCCGGGGAGTGGATGCAGGCGGGGGTGTTTTTGCGGTTTTGTGGGGTGGATGGAGAGGGACGCCAGAGGAAGGTGGCATCGGTCCGGGGGTGGATGCAGGCGGGGATGTTTTTGGGGTTTTGAGAGGTGGATGTGGTTGAGGGACGCCAGAGGAAAGTGGCATCGCTCCGGGCAGGGACTCCGTCGGGGGATACTACTAGGGCTCCGGGAGACGGCTAAAAGCATTGCGGCAGGGCCAGAACTCGCCTGCGGCTCAGACAGCAGACCCTGCCGCAATAACGCCGTCTCCCGCAGCCCAAGTAGTAATCACCCCTCCTCCGCAGCAGCCCGGCCCGATGCCACCTTCCTCTGGCTGACGTTTCCAGCCGACAGGAAAAAAACATGCGGGGGATGAAAGCGGACTGGGCGTCCTGTCCTGAAATGTCAGACTGGTACAGAATATTCCTATAAGTATCGAAGAATACAGAAACAGGATCGGCACAGCGTATCACCATAAATATCGAAGAATACAGGAACTAGATCGGCCCAGTGTATCACCATAAATATCGAAGAATACAGGGATCAGATCGGCCTAGCGTATCACCATAAATATCGAAGAATACAGGGACCAGATCGGCACAGCGTACCACTATAAGTACCGAAGAATCACAGAACCAGATCGCAGATCGGCACAGCGTACCACCATAAGTACCGAAGAATACAGAAACCAGATCGGCACAACGTTCCATTCTGAGTACCGCAGCATACAGACAAAAGTCAACAACGCAGCACACACAACAACGCAGAACTCTTTCCGTGCCCAACGGGGTGGGAGCGCGAGGGAGGGCGTTCGGGCTGCGGAACTCTGAGATCGCCTTCCCTCGCACTTACCGCATTGAAAATGCGACCGGCGTAGCGCCATCCAGCGAAGAGACTTATCATAAAAAAAACAACACAATAAACAACAATAAAGATAATCCTAAAAATTAAAAATAAGAATAAAAAATTGTCCTATAAAAATAAATTTCCAGGAAAATCTAAAAAAATTGAAATTTATGGTTGACAAGCATAACTCCCAGTGGTATTATAACTGAGCTGTCGCAAATAATTGTTTTCAAAAAACAAACAATTAAAAAGAATTTCAGAAAAATGAAATTCATAGTTGACAAAAGACAGAAGATATGATAAAGTATTCAAGTCGTCAACAAAATNGAAGGCGGCTTACTGGACGGTAACTGACGTTGAGGCTCGAAAGCGTGGGGAGCAAACAGGATTAGATACCCTGGTAGTCCACGCGGTAAACGATGAATGCTAGGTGTCGGGGAGCAAAGCTCTTCGGTGCCGCCGCAAACGCATTAAGCATTCCACCTGGGGAGTACGTTCGCAAGAATGAAACTCAAAGGAATTGACGGGGACCCGCACAAGCGGTGGAGCATGTGGTTTAATTCGAAGCAACGCGAAGAACCTTACCAAGTCTTGACATCCTTCTGACCGGAACTTAACCGTTCCTTCCCTTCGGGGCAGAAGTGACAGGTGGTGCATGGTTGTCGTCAGCTCGTGTCGTGAGATGTTGGGTTAAGTCCCGCAACGAGCGCAACCCCTATCCTCAGTAGCCAGCATATAAGATGGGCACTCTGTGGAGACTGCCAGGGATAACCTGGAGGAAGGCGGGGATGACGTCAAATCATCATGCCCCTTATGATTTGGGCTACACACGTGCTACAATGGCGTAAACAAAGGGAAGCGAACCTGCGAGGGTGGGCAAATCCCAAAAATAACGTCCCAGTTCGGACTGTAGTCTGCAACCCGACTACACGAAGCTGGAATCGCTAGTAATCGCGGATCAGAATGCCGCGGTGAATACGTTCCCGGGTCTTGTACACACCGCCCGTCACACCATGGGAGTCAGTAACGCCCGAAGTCAGTGACCTAACCGCAAGGAAGGAGCTGCCGAAGGCGGGACCGATGACTGGGGTGAAGTCGTAACAAGGTAGCCGTATCGGAAGGTGCGGCTGGATCACCTCCTTTCTAAGGAAAAAGTAGAGAAAAGAAATGTGTTTTACTGTTTAGCTATCAAGCTGAAAGATTTCTGGTGCCGATGCGGTTGGGGGACACACCCGTTCCCATCCCGAACACGACGGTTAAGACCCAATCGGCCGATGGTACTGCACTGGAGACGGTGTGGGAGAGCAGGTGGGCGCCAGATCAAAAAAAGAAGGACAGGGAAACCTGATGAGATAGATGCTGGTTTTACCAGTGATCTGAGAGAAAAAGCTATTTTCCTTTCAGATGGCTGATAAAACATCAGTCAGCATTGTACCTTGAAAACTGCATACATGAGATTTGATTAACTTAATCAAATATCCTTAAACGCAAAGTATTAAGAAATTAATGCAAACGCAAAGATAGGAAGACATCGATTTATCTGTTATGAACAGAGTAATCAAACACATACGTTACGAACGTGAGTGTAAACTTCGTGAGAAGAAAGCACTTACTGTAGTAACACGAGAATCAAGAGACCGCATCACCTACGCTAGGGTGATGAAGCGAAAGGTCAAGCAATAAGGGCACAGGGCGGATGCCTTGGCACTAAGAGCCGATGAAAGACGTGATAAGCTGCGAAAAGCTTCGGGGAGGAGCAAATATCCCGTGATCCGGAGATGTCTGA
>NZ_LN913004.1 GCF_001487165.1 Blautia massiliensis (ex Durand et al. 2017) | reverse complement strand
GTAAGCGTCAAATAAAACAGTGTATAGAAAAATAACCGTCAGCCTTTTATACTAAAAGGTCAACGGTTATCGACAGAATTCTTTTACAAGAGGATTCCAAGGCAAATAATCATCCAGATATTCAGGATGTTCAAGAAAAGCACTCCCCGGCATGTCGGACAGGATATATTTTATATATTTCATCGGGGCAAGCCCATTCGCTTTCGCTGTCTCTACCAGTGTATAGATTCCTGCACTGGCTTCCGCCCCTTTCGGACTGCCGGAGAACAGCCAGTTCTTTCTGCCGATCACAAAGGGACGGATACAGTTTTCCGCAAGCGAATTACTGATGGAACAATTCCCGTCTTCCAGATAATTCCAAAAACCTTCGCGGTTATTTAAGGCGTAATGAAAAGCTTTTGAAAGTTTGGATTTCGGCAGCTCTCCGATGGCACTTTTTTCTGCCCATGACCAAAAAGCCTCGAGAAGCGGTTTCTCGCGGATAAGACGTTCTTTTTTCTTCTGATCAGGAGGGAGCGCCTCCAACTCTGACTCTATGTTAAAGAGTTGATTCAGACGGAGGATTGCTTCCGCTGCTTTTGATGCTTCCGAATTATGGATGTCTTTTGGGAGCGCATCCACGAAAGCCCGGCGCAGATGCGTATAGCAAAGACATCTTTTTACTCCTGAAACTGCATTGTATCCGGAGTAAGCGTCTGTATGGATATAACCTTCATATTCCCTCAGAAACGCTTCCGGATATTTCCCGCTTCGTCCCGGCTGGTACTCGAAGTAGCGGATGGGATTTACGGCATCTCTGATGCTGCAGTAAACCCACATATAGGAATCGGACGTATTTTTCCGTCCCGGTTCTTTCAGCACCTGTACATGTGTTTCATCGATATGAAGGTATCTCTGTTTCAGAAGTTCCAGCTTCAGACGGTGGACGATGTGTATAAGCCAGTCCCGATAGACAACCAGAAGCCAGTTTGACATAGTCGCTCTGCTTAAACGTAATCCCAAAGCCTCCCATTCTTTTTCCTGTCTGTACAGCGGGATGCTTAATTCAAACTTCTGGTGGATGAGCCAGGTGATGGTAGATGCAGATGCCAGAGAATGCAGGACGGGAGGATATGGCACCGGAGCCTTCTCCATATAAAGAGTTCCGTTTTTCCGGCATGACCTGCATTCATACGTTTCCCGGTAATGGTCAATCACCTTGAGTTTTGCAGGGATAAACTGTACTTCTGTGCGGACGAATTCTTCCCCTACTTTCACCATCGTACTCCCGCAGTTATCGCATATCTGTTCCCTTTCATCTATGGTATGGAGTACTTTGCTGTGAGGGAGATTTTTTACCAGTTCTTCCCGCTGACCGGTGTACTTCCTTTTACGTAGGTGCTTCTCTATCTCAACAAGCTCCAGTTCGTGTGCATCAGGATCCGCACAGGTTTCGATTTCATTAAAAAGAGACATCTGCCCCTCGATTTCGAGAGTAGATGTCTTCTCGGATTTTGTTCCATAAAGTTTACGGGTCAGGAAATCAACCTGCTCTTTCAGGAGCCGGACCTGCTGTTCCAGTTCTTTGATATGATTTTTATACTCCTGTTCCGTAGCTGACATAACCTGAAAACCCTTTCGTTTCGATAGGATTATTATAACATAGAATCGTCAGATTTCCCAGCATTTCTAAGGATTTTCAGTATTTTCAGACTTATGCGGGAGCCATTTCTGAACCGCCTTTGGCTGCTCCGGGTTCAAACCTTCCAGAAGCCAGCGCAGCTGCTGATCAGAAATCTGTTTTGCTTCTTCGCCGGTCCGCGGCCATTGGAGACGTCCGTTTTCGTACCGTTTGTATAAAAGGCAGAAACCGTCTTCCTCGTAATGGACTGCTTTGATCCGGTCAGCCCTCTTTCCACAGAACAGGAATAAGGAATTGCTGTAAGGATCCAGTTTGAAGTTGTACTGGATGATATCCAGCAAGCCATTGAGCTGCTTCCTCATATCGGTGTAGCCGCATCGGATATAGATTTTCTCCACATGGGAAAGATCTCCTAACATGACTGCACGGCTTTCAGAATGTTTTCCAGCATCTGGGCAGATGTGCCTTCATAAAGTTCCACTGTTATGGATCCGATATGAAGTATGGCTGCAGGAGTGGAACGGGAAATGTTTCTGTCCGGAAGTGAAAGCTCCGCAAACTCAGCCGGGGATTCCGTTAAAGCAGTTGACTGTTGGTCTGTACACATGTGGATGCCGTTTTTCTTACGGGGCACTTCTTCCAGGGCAAGCTTTCGAATTTTGGAAAGCCAGTAATAATAACTTTTCAAAGAGATATCGTGTTGTTCACACCAGATCTGATTTGTCAGTCCTGAGGCCCTGCATTGCCGTATTACATCCAGCCAGTATTGAAGTTTCACCTGTTTGTCTGGAGTCAAAGAAGAAAGATTCATAAGCCTGCTCCTTAGATTAGATTTAGAGTTTTTAGAGTCAACTCCCAAAACTCTAATCAATAGTTTACATGCAACAGCCAGAAATTTCGATACACCCTCTTATTGGACGCTTACGA
>NZ_LN913002.1 GCF_001487165.1 Blautia massiliensis (ex Durand et al. 2017) | reverse complement strand
CGGTAGTCTTTTTTCTGGGAAGCAATCGCCCCGGTGTAGACGGGATTCATCAAAAGGTCTTTGATAACGGAGAAGTCCCACATATACCGCCCGTTTTCCGGGTCTTTCTTTTCCCATTTGGTGCGGGTATTGCGAAGCCCCCGTTCCCGGTTCCACCATGTGGGGCAGGGGATTTTTTCTTCCTCCAGCCGTCTGCGGATATAGTTCGGACCATGACCGTTTAGGGCATATCCGAAAATCAGCCGCACAATCGGGGCGGTTTCCTCGTCAATGAGCAGATGGTTTTTGTCCTCCGGGTCTTTCCGATACCCAAACGGGGCAAGACACCCGGTAAACTGTCCTTTCTGCGCTTTCAGAAGATAAGAGGAATGGACTTTCTTGGAAATATCCTTGCTGTACATCTCGTTCAGGATATTCTTGAACGGGGCAATATCGTTGTTATCCCGCAGGGTGTCGATACCGTCATTCATGGCGATATAGCGGACACCGTTTCTTGGGAAAAAGTCCTCAATCAAATGCCCGGTTTGCAGATAGTTCCGCCCCAGTCGGCTGAGGTCTTTCGTGATGACAAGGTTGATTTGCCTGCGCTCAATGGCTCTCAACATTCTCTGTAAATCAGGACGCTCCATATTAAGACCTGTGAAGCCATCGTCCTGATAGACTGCCACAACCTCCCATCCCTGCTTTTCGCAGTATTTTTCCAGCATATCACGCTGGTTTGCGATACTGGCACTTTCGCCTTGCAGGTCATCGTCCTTTGACAGTCTGCAATAGACCGCTGCACGATAGCCCCCGGCAAGTGCCGAACCGATTGTTCTGTATTCCATTTCGTTCATCATAGCCATTTACCCACACAATCCAGACGGTATC